>NZ_JBQFNX010000002.1:0-1119351 GCF_056532915.1 Ruegeria sp. H9
CAAACTCTCTGACCTGGGCGTCACCAAAGCCGCCATCCCCGAACTGGTCCAGGGCGCAATCATCGACCCCTCATGCGGAGGGAATCCGATCGAATTGACCGAAGAAAACCTGACAACGCTCTTCAACGCAGCACACTAACAGGCTTGCCGAACCCATCCCTCAGCTCTCATACTGGTCGGAGGTGAGGGAGATTTTCATGACGAAAGAGATTGTTCTGACCCACGGTGCTTTTGCCGGACCGTGGTGTATGGAGGATTATGCGGGCTTCTTTCGTGCACGTGGCTGGACGGTGCATACACCCGCGCTACGCTACCATGGTGGCGACCCCAAGGCAGATCCCGATCCCGGCCTCACCGACACAAGCGTCCTAGATTACGCCAATGACATTTCGGACTTCGTGCAGGGGTTGGATAGCGAACCCGTGCTACTGGGCCATGCGATTGCGGGGGTAGTGGCGCAGAAGGTGGCGTCTCGGGGGTTGGCCAGCGCAATTGTCCTGATCAACCCAAACGCGGCTTGGGGCACATTGCCGGAAACCGACGACGAACGCGCTGTGCCGCGCGCGTTGATGGAGGGTGGGGCGTTCTGGAAACAGCCCATGCGCGTCGATTTCGAACTGATGGCCCCCTTTGCGCTGAACAAGATGCCCGAGGCGCAGCAGCACGAAGTGTTCGACCAGCTTGGCCCCGAAAGCGGGCGGGTGATGTTCGAGATGTTCTTCTGGATGTTCGACGATCACCACGCGATGAAGGTGGACATCGACAAGGTCGATTGCCCGGTGCTGATCGTTTCAGGCACCGAGGACCGGGCCGTGAACCCCAACACCTGCCGTGCTCTGGCGAAGCTTTACGGAGACCGTGCGACTTTCCTGCCTGTCGACAACCACGCGCATTTTCTGTTCATGGAGCCGGGCTGGGAAGGCCCAGCCGAACAGATTGCCGACTGGTTGGATCGGAATGTTGGGTAAGATGGGGTTTCACCCCATCGTCCCCGCTCCGCTTTAATGGGTTGGAAACCCATCCTACGTCAGTTGTTGGTTTGAAACGTGCTCTGCGGTTTCCAGACCAGAGAGCCATCGTCATTGCGATGACACCGCAGCAGCCGTTCCTCGCGCGTGCTGATGGTTGAGGTTACGGTGTTGTCACCGGTCAGCAGGATGAACGCGTCTGGCGAATAGGCCATCCCGCCATAGTAGCAAAACCGCGTCTCGGCCCCGTCTGGAATGGGCGATGCAGTGCTGAGCATCTGCTGCGCGGGGGCCGCCGAGGCCAGCAGGGTCAGGGCCAGCCCGAAGGTAAGTGTTTTCATGTCGTCCTCCCGTTCGGAAATTTGTTCGTGGTCTAATTGGGTCTTGGACGCTCGGAACCTCAAATGTCGTTCTTGGATGACGGATTGAGGGTAAGTGTGAACGGGATCAAAGAGTTAGGCAAGCGGTGTGTTTGGAGGGTGGCTGTTGCCACGCGTCAACTATGAATTTTGGCCAGCATAAACCACTTCATTTATATGGGTCAATTCAGTTACATGAAACCTGGTGTCGTTAGCCAGTTGTAAGGCGGACGTATCTACTTCTTGATCGTATATTCAAATCGAATTGAGTTTATCAGCAGATTTACATCCGAAGAGTCCGTTTGCTTGTGGATCATTCGATGGCACGTTGGACAAAGAACCAAGAAATCATCTGGTATTCTATATCTACGGCTTTCACCTTCAGCCAAGCCGCTAATTGGCTTCGCGTGATGTACGTCTATCGGAGTGTTCTGTAGTGGACCGTCAAAGCCAAAGTGTATTTTAGGATCCAAACCGCATGCTTCGCAAACAGTACCCCTGGCTTGAAGGACGGTCTTCCTAATATTCGGCGTCCGTTCTATGCGACGTGAAAGAAAGTACTTGCGGGTTTCTGTTATGTCTGTTGTTCCCGCTTCTTCCATCATGGTGTCTGTGGGAGTAGTGCCACCGCGATCTACAAGTGCATTATAGGCAGACAGCATTCTATCTAAGTCTTTGTAGAACCGATCGGAATCGATTTGATCTGCTGAATAGGTGCGCCCAAACGAATGGCCAGATTCATACCCAAGCGGTAGGGATTCTGAGGAGCCTAAATCAATTGGTTCCACAGAGAACAGCTTGGCAAATTCTGGCACCCTTTCTGCCAAGCCAATTGCTCTTCGGCGCAGAACTTGACGACCTTTGCGCTCGCCAAACTCGATGTATACTTCCGTCGTCCCTTGGTTCATCGACAGCACAATTTCTTCTGATTGTGCGTTAATCAGGTAAACTACGTAAAAACCTCTTGTGGCGCTCTCAGTAACTAATGGGTCAAAAAAAGCCAACCAAGGTACAGCTGCCCAGTTGCCTGCACCAACGCTAGATTTGACCTTTAACGCGTAAGGTAGAAATATTAAGTGTTTCTTGGCTTCTATTGATACGTCGTGTCGAACAAAATTCCCAAAATCGCTGCCGGCAAAAGATTTGGCTCGTTCAAAAACGAACTCCCTCGCCATTCTGGCGAGCATTTGGTGAAGCATTATTTCTCCTAGACATCCAACTCCTCCACAAACCGCGCGTTCTCTTGAATGTATTGGAACCGCAGTTCGGGTTTTTTGCCCATCAGGCGTTCGACGAGGTCGCCGGTTTCGCCGGGTTCGTCCTCATCAATCGTGACGCGGATCAGTTTGCGGGAGGCCGGGTCCATCGTGGTCTCTTTCAGGTCCTTGGCGTCCATTTCGCCCAGACCCTTGAAGCGGGATACGTCAATCTTGCCTTTGCCGCCCAGACCTTTTTCCAGCCACTCGTCACGTTCCGCCTCGTCCAGACAATAGACGCGCTTGGCGCCTTGGGTCAGGCGATAGAGGGGAGGGCAGGCCAGATAGAGGTGGCCCGCGTCGATCATCGGGCGCATCTGCGTGAAGAAGAACGTCATCAGCAGCGATGCGATATGTGCCCCGTCCACATCCGCGTCGGTCATTATGATGATCTTGTCATAGCGCAGGTCGTCGACGTTGAACTTGGTGCCAAGGCCCACACCCAGCGCCTGCGTCAGGTCGTTGATCTCGGCATTGGTGCCCAGCTTGGAACTGGCCGCGCCCAGCACGTTCAGGATTTTACCGCGCAAGGGCAGCAGGGCCTGCGTTTTGCGGTCCCGGCCCATTTTGGCGGACCCGCCCGCCGAGTCGCCCTCGACGATGAATAATTCCGTGCCGTCGCGTGTTGAACTACTACAGTCCACCAACTTGCCGGGGAGACGAAGTTTCTTAGTGGCGGACTTGCGTTGTGTTTCCTTCTCGGCCCGTCGGCGCAGGCGTTCTTCGGCTCTCAGGATGAGGAAGTCGAGGATCGCCCCGGCGGATTTCGTATCAGCCGCCAGCCAGTTATCGAAATGGTCGCGGACGGAGTTTTCGACCAGCCGCTGCGCCTCGACCGTGGCCAGACGGTCTTTGGTTTGGCCGACGAATTCCGGTTCCGAGATAAAGCAGGACACCAGCGCGCAGCCGCCGGTGATCAGGTCGTCACGGGTGATCTGACCTGCTTTCTTGTTATTGATCAGCTCGCCATAGGCCTTGATCCCCTTGAGGACCGCAGCCCAGAAACCGGCGACATGTGTGCCGCCTTCGGGGGTGGGGACAGTGTTACAGTAGGACTGGATGAACCCATCGCGCGAAGGCGTCCAGTTGATCGCCCATTCGACTTTGCCGGGGGTGCCGAACTTCTCGTTAAAGTCCACGGTGCCAGCAAAGGGCTGCTCGGCATAGGTCGACGAGCCGTTCATCGTTTCCTTAAGATAATCCGACAAGCCGCCGGGGAAGTGGAAACTCGCCTCGGTCGGGGTTTCGCCGTCGTCGATGGCAGATTTCCAGCGGATTTCGACGCCCGAGAACAGGTAAGCCTTGGAGCGTATGGATTTGAATAGGCGCGCGGGTTTGAACTTGTGATGGCCGAAGATGTCGGCGTCGGCGTGGAAAGTCACTGTGGTGCCGCGCCGATTGGGGGCCGCACCGACCTTTTCCACGGGACCCAGCGGGATACCACGCGAGAACCGTTGTTCGAACAGCTGCTTATCCCGCGCCACCTGCACGACCATCGAATCCGACAGGGCATTCACCACCGATGCACCCACACCGTGCAGACCGCCCGAAGTCTGATACGCCTTGCCCGAGAACTTGCCGCCTGCGTGCAGGGTACACAGGATCACCTCCAACGCGGACTTGTCCGGGAATTTCGGGTGGGGGTCGATCGGAATGCCGCGCCCGTTGTCACGAACGGTCAGGGCGTAATCTGCGTGCAGCTCGACCTCTATCCGGTTGGCATGGCCCGCAACAGCTTCGTCCATTGAGTTGTCGAGTATCTCGGCCACCATATGGTGCAATGCACGCTCATCCGTGCCGCCGATATACATGCCGGGGCGTTTGCGGACCGGTTCCAGACCTTCCAGCACCTCGATGGACGAGGCGTCATAGGTGGAGGTCGCTTCTGGCGTCAACAGATCGTCGGGCATGGGTGCTGCTCTTATTTTTGAGTTTCTCCCATTATGGCAGGTGATGTGGTCCGGGGGAAGAGGGACGCGAGGTGTTGTGGATGGTTTGGCCACACGAGCAGGCCTTCTCTGCGGTTGCGACAACTACTTTGGTTAATGGCGGCTTTGTGGGGTAACACTCTGGCGTTTGGGGCCTATCAAAAGTTTTTTGTGTGTTGGGTGAGTTCTGCCTGTATCATCAGTGTCGCCGAGGATTCGATAATGAAAAAATCCGTATACAAACAGAGTAGTTCGAAGCGAGCGCGATCTGAGGAAAGCGTTCAGAGTGAAGAGGCACGCGAAATCCGGCGGCGAGCAGAAGTTATTTCGAAAGAAGGCAGAAAAATTGAACAGGACGTCGAAGAACAATTTGAGCGCATCAGAGAAGGGGCAAGAGGCACAGTCAAACGTTTCCGTTTTTGATTTCGTGTATGCAGACCACTCACGGATTGGCACGATCATTTCGCAATTTAGCAATTTCGGTAATTTGACCAGTATCGTGCATGATGTCTCCGCAGAGAAGGGTACCTCAGAGAGCAGTTCGGTGGATACAAAGGGCAATGCGGCGTTTGTTTCTGCCACCCACACGGTAGCAGGTGGAAATCATAAGTCGCATGCAGAAGCTAGTCAGAGATCATATGATCCGAAATGGATTAACGCACTGAGTTTCTTGGATCAGATTGAAGAGAAAGACCTGCTAAAACGAAGCCTCAATGAAGCAACGCTCGGTGACTTGGTTTTGATTACCGGCCCTGTCCAAATTCGAGACTTTGCAACTTTGAAGAAGTTGTGGGGGTTGCCGACTTTCAGGGCTTTTGCGGAACTTGGAGCCGATACCCAACCTGCGTCTGAAAGCAGAAATGAACGTAAACAGAAGCGAAAGGAAAGGGCGCTGCCAAGCGAGATCGACCTTTTCTTTGAGATGATCGATGTGTTGCCTCACCCGGCTCAGATTACAATCGGTGACGATCCGGTTGGTTGGGGCATTCTGGATGAGCGTGGAATGATGTCAACGGCCTCAGATCATCTGCTGAAATACGGCGGGCCAATACCTGGCACTTGGGCCGTAGTCGGTATCCTAGACGCGTACCCCAGTATAACCGAAACACCTGAAATCGTGCACAATGTAGGCGTCGAGCAAATTGTACATGTCCTTTTCGGCCAGATTGAACCTATAACTCGTCAGTTGCTGGGTAGGCCATCGGAAGCGTTCGGTATCACACCCCTGCTGGTCTTCAGAGAGGTGGGTAGCTAAGGGTCGGTTTGATTTGCAAAAAAGTTCGGCGCTCGTGCATGGCACATCTCACGAAAAAAGTTCATTGTCCTTGGCTCATTGGAAACAAGTGGCCCCGGCCTAAACCGCACGCTAACCTCGAAATGACCGGTGGCTTTGGAATGCCAGCGGCCTAATGCATGCGCAGCAATCAAGCTAATAGGCGATGACTGCTCAGGGCTCATTAGTGTACTCTCGTCGAATTCGTCTCGCCACCTGCTCAAAGCGCTCTTAGTCTGCGGTTACGATGCAATCGAGACAACAGGACCCCAAATGAGCTGGATCAAAACCATCCCTTATGCCGAGGCCACCGGTAGGCTGCGCAAACTCTATGACCGGGTCACCGGACCGGACAACAATGTGGACAATATCATGATGGCGCACAGCCTGCGGCCGCATTCGATGGAAGGCCATATGGCGATGTATAAGGCCGTGCTGCATCACTCGGGCAACAAGATACCGAAGTGGTTTCTTGAGGTGCTGGGCGTGTGGGTCAGCTCTCTGAACAAGTGTGGATACTGCGTAGAACATCACTTTTCCGGATTGCAGCGGTTGCTGCATGATGAGGTGCGCGGCAATGCGATCCGTGCGGCGATTGAGGCGCGTGATCCGGCCTCGGCCCCGCTGGACGCGGCACAAGTCGAAGCGATGAGATATGCGCGCAAGCTGACCGAGGCACCCGGTGATCTGACCGAGGCGGACGTGATCGCTCTGCGAGAGGCGGGGTGGGAAGATGGCGAGATTCTGGAGATCAATCAGGTGTGTTCTTATTTCTCCTATGCGAACAGAACCGTTTTGGGTTTGGGGTGTCCGACTGACGGAGACGTTTTGGGCTTGTCGCCGAACAACTCGGACAATCCTGATGATTGGGGACATCGGTAAGTGCGGGGCTGGCCGCTCCCCCCTATGTATTTTGGGATCATGTAAAGAACGGGCATAGGCTTGTTCTTTGACGCCCCGATAAAACCTATGTCAATTTGACACCAATCAAAGCGCGCCGTGTGACAATCGGCTAAGCATCTCCTCGACAGTGAAACCGAGGAGAACATGTATGGATGCGGCACCCCAGATCAAACAAAAATCATCTCAGATCAAAGCTGTAACTGACCTGAAGACGGATGCCTCGGCACCAACATCCGAGAAAATCCGGCAAGCTTTTGAGAGCGGCAAGTACCCCTATGGCCGCAAGATGGCACGCAAGGATTACGAGGCGCAAAAGGCCGAGCTGCAGGCAGAGTTGCTGAAGGTTCAATTGTGGGCGCAGGAGACCGGGCAGCGGTTTGTGCTGTTGTTCGAGGGCCGCGACGCCGCCGGCAAGGGTGGGACCATCAAGCGGTTTATGGAGCATCTGAACCCGCGTCAGGCGCGTGTGGTCGCATTGAACAAGCCGACGGATGAGGAGAAGGGGCAGTGGTATTACCAGCGTTATGTGCAGCAGCTGCCCACCGTGGGCGAGATGGTGTTTTATGATCGGTCCTGGTACAACCGTGCGGGCGTCGAGCGGGTGATGGGCTTCTGCTCACCCAATGAGTATCTGGAATTCATGCGGCAGACGCCCGAGTTGGAGCGGATGCTGGTGCGCTCGGGCATTCAACTTTATAAGTACTGGTTCTCGGTCACGCAGGAAGAGCAGCAGCGGCGCTTTGGGAGTCGTGAAACTGATCCGTTGAAGCAATGGAAACTGTCACCGATTGACAAGGCTAGCCTGAGCAAATGGGATGATTATACCGAGGCGAAAGAGGCGATGTTCTTCTACACCGACACCGCCGATGCGCCCTGGACGATTGTCAAATCCAACGACAAGAAACGCGCGCGTCTGAACTGCATGCGGCATTTCCTGTCGACGCTGGACTACCCGGACAAAGACCTCAGGATCGTTGGTGAGCCTGATCCGTTGATAGTTGGGCAGGCGCATCACGTAATTCATAACTCGGACCATATTCTGGGGACAGCGCTGCATCCTGACGCGAAGATCGGCTGAAAATCGATAAACTGTAAAGCAGTTGCACCAAAGGTGATGGCTTGCGTCGCTTTGTTCTCGTTAGTCTCATTATGAAATAAGTTTGTTCCGCTCTTGTCTCGGGCAGCGCGCAAGCCTAAGGCTGGCGGAATGAACAAGGTGATGACATATCCCGGCCATTTGCGCGCAATCGCGGTGCTGGGCCTGCCGTTGATTGGCGGGCATCTGGCACAATATGCGATTGGTTTGACCGATACAGTCATGCTGGGCTGGTACGGTGTCGAGGCGTTGGCTGCCGTGACGCTGGCCAACAGCTATTATTTCGTCCTGTTCCTGTTTGGTGCCGGGTTTGGGTGGGCTGTAATGCCGATGGTGGCGACCGCTGCCGCCGAGGAGAATGAGACCAGCATTCGTCGCTCCACTCGCATGGGTCTGTGGCTATCACTGATCTATGCGACGGTGATGATGCCTCTTTTGTGGTGGTCCCATCCGATCCTGATTGCTTTGAAGCAAGAGCCGCAAGTTGCTGAAACTGCGTCAGTATACCTGCGGGTCGCGGGGTGGGGCTTGTTCCCGGCGCTGTTGGTGATGGTCCTGAAGTCCTATTTGGCCGCACTTGAGCGGACGCAGATTGTGCTGTGGATCACGATTGTTGCAGCTGTGGTCAATGGCGTGACCAACTATGCGCTGATCTTCGGAAACTGGGGCGCGCCCGAACTTGGGGTGATTGGTGCGGCTATCGCGTCAGTGGTGACGCAGATCGTATCATTGGTGGCGGTCGTGATCTATGCGGTGCGTGCGTTGCCGGAACACAGCTTGTTTCAGCGGTTTTGGCGCCCGGATTGGGAGATGTTCATGAGCGTGCTGCGTTTGGGCGTTCCCATCGGTCTGACGACACTGGCGGAGGTGTCGTTGTTCGCGATCTCTGCTGTCATGATGGGCTGGTTGGGTCCAGTGCCGCTGGCAGCTCACGGGATTGCGTTAAACCTCGCCTCGGCGACGTTCATGGTTCATTTGGGCCTGTCTAATGTGGCGACTATTCGGGCGGGCAACGCGTTGGGTCGACGGGATCGGGCGCATCTTGAGAAAGGCGCGATTACGGTGACCGGGATGTCGTTGATCGTGTCGGTCTTGACGATTGTTCTATTCCTGACATGCGCTGAGCCCCTGATCTCGCTGTTTATGGAGGCCGATGATCCGCAGCGGCCACAGATCCTGCTAATCGGCACTGGCCTGCTGGCGATGGCTGCTTTGTTCCAGCTGGTCGATGGGGCGCAGGTCATCGCACTAGGCCTGTTGCGAGGTTTGCAGGATGCAAAAATACCGATGGTGATGGCCGCACTCAGCTATTGGGTGATCGGTATCCCCGCTTCGTACTATTTCGGCTTTGTTCAAGGTATGGAGGGGATCGGAGTCTGGCTTGGCCTCGTGATTGGCCTCGCTTGTGCTGCCGTATTGTTGATGGCGCGCTTCTGGCTAAGGTCGGTGCGCGATGTAGGAGAAGTTCCCGCCTAGGGGATCATTCTTTGCTCATCCGGTCGGATTTCTTTCGAACAAGTACCGACCGCAAGTCGTGCATCGCCATCAGCAATGGGCCGGTCACGTCCTCTAATTGCGCATCCGTTGCTTTAGACTGGGCCCATTGCGTGGTCAGATTCAGGTAGTCAACCGCACGGTGTATATCATCCATATCGCGGCGGGATAGCAGGGCTTTGCGCTCTTCCATCCAGCGCGCGATTTCATCGTTGTCGGCGTCGCTTAGTACACGCTGGCCCTGCGGTTTGACCTCGCCATTGCGGATGTTGATGACCGCGATCTGTTCCATCTCGATCCGGCGATGGCGATTTTCCGTGTCGATCCTGAACACCGCTGCCCCATTTTCGCGCACGCGGAAATAGTATTCAGGCAGGGCTGTGGACATAACAAACTCCGGTATCAGGTGAGCGCGGCGCAAAAACGTTGGATGCGTGTGCAGGCTTCAGTCAGGGCTTCATCAGAGGTCGCATAGCTGACGCGGAAATTGGGGGACAGACCAAAAGCTGCGCCAAACACAACCGCCACGTCGGCCTCTTCCAGCAGGGCGATTGCGAAGGTTTCGTCCGAATCTATCACAGTGCCCGCGGGTGTGGTTTTCCCGATCAAGCCTGCAATTGATGGATAGACGTAGAAAGCGCCTTCGGGTGTCGGGCACGAGATACCGTCGATTTGGCTGAGCATGTCGACGACCAGATCGCGACGGCGTTTGAAGATCTCATTATTCGGCGCAAGGAATGCTTGAGTTCCATTCAGAGCCTCGACTGCTGCCCATTGGCTGACCGAACTGGGATTCGAAGTTGATTGAGATTGCACCTTGCGCATCGCGGCGATCAACTCGACCGGGCCTGCCGCATAGCCAATACGCCAACCGGTCATGGCATAGGCTTTGGAGACGCCATTGCAGGTCAGCGTCCGATCATAAAGTCTCGGTTCCACCTGTGCGGGCGTGCAGAACTCGAACCCGTCATAGGCCAGGTGCTCATACATATCATCGGTCATCACCCAAACATGCGGATGCCGCAACAGGACATCTGTCAGTTCTTTCAGTTCAGCCCGGCTATAGCCCGCTCCGGTGGGATTCGAGGGTGAGTTGAAGATGAACCATTTCGTTTTAGGTGTGATCGCGGCTTCCAGTTGATCCGCTGTCAGTTTGAAATTGGTCTGCAGCGAAGTTTCGACGATTACTGGTGTGCCACCGGCCAGCAACACCATGTCCGGGTAGCTGACCCAATAGGGCGCGGGGATGAGGACCTCATCGCCCTCGTTCAGCGTAGCCATCAGCGCGTTGTAAAGCGTCTGCTTACCCCCGGTCCCGACCGAGACCTGAGCGGGCGTATAGTCCAATCCGTGGTCACGCTTCATCTTGACGCAAACCGCCTGTTTCAGCTCGGGGATGCCGTCCGGAGCAGTATATTTGGTCTTGCCCGCAGCGATGGCGGCCACGGCGGCGTCCTTGATGTTCTGCGGCGTGTCGAAATCGGGCTCGCCTGCGCTCAGCCCGATCACATCGCGCCCGGCGGCCTTCAGCTCGGCTGCTTTGGACGTCATCGCGATGGTGGGCGAGGGTTTTACGCGTGACAGTGTCGCAGACAGGAAACTCATGGTCGGCCTCGGTTTGTATGTTCAGCCCGACTGTCATAGGGTGCGCCGAAATAACGATCAAGCCAATTGAGTTTTACCCTTTGGAGACCCCGATGAACGACGAAACAGACTGGTTCGGACCGGACACCGCAACCTTCGGGGATCGCGTTGCTGGCGCACGCGAAGCCGCAGGCATGACGCAGACCCAATTGGCCCGCAGGCTTGGTGTCAAAAAAGCCACGATCACTTCGTGGGAAGATGATTTGTCGGAACCCCGCGCGAACAAGCTGTCGATGATGGCGGGGCTACTGAATGTCTCGATCATGTGGCTTCTGACGGGCGAGGGCGACGGCATGGACGAAACAAGCCTGCATGGCGATACGGACTCGGAATTGCGCGATCTTGTTGCAGAGCTCCGCACGATCCGAGGTGAGATGCGAGCCAACTCCGAGCGTCTGGCTCGCGTCGAAAAAGCGCTGCGTCTGAAATTGGAACGCAATCAATGACCGAGCCGCGCGAGACCCGGATCAAGCGCATGAAAATGCGTTCGATGCGGCGGGGCATCAAAGAGATGGATTTGATCCTGACGGCATATGCCGATCGCAATCTGTCTTCGATGGACGAGGCGGGATTGGACACATACGATGCCTTGCTGCATGAAAATGACCAGGACCTTTATCAATGGGTCACTGGTCAGGCCAGCCCGCCGGAACCGCTGGCCGAATTGATCGCGGATATCGCACAAACCTTTCAAAAATAAGCAATCATCAGGCTTAACCGATTTTTCGGGAATTCGCGTCATGTTTTCAGAAACAGCGCGATGAATCGGAGGATTGAATGAGTATGGAGTTACAGGTCACCGCGCCCGGGACCAAGGGGTTCATGACGAGCTATCTTGAGGCGTTGGCGCTGGTCGAGCGTCTGCATCGCTTGCTTCTGGACGTCATCAAGGATGAATTCGAGCGTGTCGGCGTACTTGAGATCAACGCGGTGCAGGCCCTGCTGTTGTTCAACATAGGCGACCATGAAGTAACCGCCGGAGAGTTGAAGAGCCGTGGTTACTATCAAGGCAGCAATGTCAGCTACAATCTTAAGAAACTGGTCGAGATGGGCTATATGCACCATCAACGATGCGAGATTGACCGCCGCTCGGTACGGGTACGCCTGACGCCGCGTGGGCGTGAGATTCGCGATATCGTGTCAGACCTGTTCGCCCGCCATGCAGAAGGGCTGCAAAACCGCGGCGTGATCGGGACCGATGGGATTGAAGAGATCACCGGTTCACTGCGTCGGGTCGAACGATATTGGACCGATCAGATTCGGTATATCTACTGATAGCTTTGATGGCTGAGTTTGGGAGAGCGACAGACCCTCAAGTTCACGGATCAGTTTACGTGTCATCGCATCTTCATAGGCTTCGAAGCCAAGGGCGACTTCGACGAAAGCATCGGGGCCTCGGATGACCCACGCGTGGTAATAAGCAGATAGCTCCCCAATCTCTACCTGGCGGGTGTCTCCTGGATTGGGGTCGTCGATACCGATTACAAGGGCATTGATTGTAATATCAGTGTTTTGCAGAGCGGCTTTTATATCCCGTGGGTGATGTCCGAGATTGTGTTTGCCATCACCGGACAGATCCAGTGTTCGCCGCCAGCAATCGCTTTGGCTCTCCAACATCTCAGCACCGTACAACATGGCCGACCCGACCGCCGTTCCCTGCGGCGCTGATGAGCGTGTTGTGCTTTCTAAATGTTGCTGAATTCGACGCAGATCAGCAGTCGAGCGAACATCTGTCCAACCAAGCAAGAGGCGTTGGTGGCCAGGTTCGCTCCATTCATAGATAGAGATCCGAATAAAGGTAGACGGGTTTGAAAGGATCAGTTGAACCACCTCGGGATGGCGCAACGCCGCCGCAAGGCCACTAAGTTGCAACCTGTACTCACGACTGTCGACCGAACCAGAGACATCCATTCCCAACGCCAAAGCCTGTCGACATTGCGCTGAAAGCGGGTTGGCCAGCAGGCAAAGAAGTGTCGCACACAGGCGGATCATTTCGCATTATCCGGTTGCAACGCACTAAGTTCCAATCCTTTCAATTCCCGTTCCAGTTTGCGACGCATGGCACGCTCAAAATCTTCGAACCCGGCGGCGATCTCAAGAAAAGCACCGGGTCCGTGTAGTACATTTTTCTGAAAGAACGGGATCAAGTCGATTTCTCCTTCGAAATCAGCTGCATTGATCACCAGACCATTCACGGTCGTGTTTTCGAATGGAAAGTGCTTGTAGGCGATCTGTGGCCCGTAGCCATCGTTGTTCTTGCCATCGCCCGAGATATCGATGGTCTGGAACAGACAATTCGGGGCGCTCTCCATCAGGGTCGCCCCAAAAGCCAGTGCGTGACCCATCGCAGTCGGGAACTCGTCTTCCGATCGCTTCGATGTCCCGATCCGATGCGCGGCGGAGATCAAAT
This sequence comes from Ruegeria sp. H9, assembly GCF_056532915.1. Lineage (NCBI taxonomy): Bacteria > Pseudomonadati > Pseudomonadota > Alphaproteobacteria > Rhodobacterales > Roseobacteraceae > Ruegeria > Ruegeria sp. H9. The sequence goes on from NZ_JBQFNX010000002.1 coordinate 13,332, forward strand.
TGGCCTGCGTATCGATTATTGTCCAATCCAAAAGCAATGTCTGGTTGAAACTGCCGGACCATTCATAGACGGCTAATGCAACCGGTTGAGGTGAAAGGAAGAAAGCCTCCTGCACCTCGGGCGCAATCAATGCGTTGGCCAGCCCCTGTCGTTGCAGCGCATCCTCAGTCGCGTCCACCGAGGTCGAGATGTCCATGGCCAGCGCCAGCGCCAGGCGGCAGGTCTCGGCCCAAAGGGGGCTGCCCGTGACAGCCAGCCCCAGTGCTCCCAGCCAGCGGATCACCAGTGGCCGGTGCTTTCCATGCTAGACCAAGGCTCTGCCGGGGCTAACGCTTCACCATTTTGCAGCAACTCGATCGAGACATTGTCGGGCGAGCGAACGAACGCCATACGCCCGTCGCGTGGCGGGCGGTTGATCACGACGCCATTGTCCTGAAGATGCTGGCAGGTCTCGTAAATGTTGTCGACGCCATAGGCGAGGTGCCCGAAATGGCGGCTGTCGCTTGGCAGTGCGTCGTCGCCATCCCAGTTGTATGTAAGTTCAATGGGCGCGTCCTCTTGTCCCGGTGGGGCGAGGAATACCAGTGTGAACCGCGCAGCCTCGCTTTCATAACGACGCGTTTCCTTCAGGCCCAATAGTTCATAAAACGCTATGGATTTCTCAAGATCCTTCACGCGGACCATGGTGTGGAGATATGTCAGCCCCATCGCGACTTTCCTTGCATTTGTTGTGATGCCAAGCACCTTAGCGCGCCTTCATCCCATGTCGAGGGGCTGGCCGGACACAATTCCGATTTAGCGCAATGCGCCGCACATATCGCGGTTCCGATGGCAAGCTTGCCGATATATAGTGGTCGGCGACTCATTGCTGGAAAGGATAATTTCATGCCTCTGTCTGCCGACCAACTGGCCGAGATCGAAGCTCAGCGCGCACAGTCGAGCCCGACCCGCCGCGTCGTTGCCGAAGGTATGGAAGATCATCTGTACACGGCGCATCAGGTTCTGGATCACGGGTTTGTCCGCGTTATCGACTATATGGGCGACGATGCTGCGATCTGTCAGGCCGCGCGTGTTTCCTACGGCAAAGGCACCAAGTCGGTGCAAAATGATGAAGGCCTGATCCGCTATCTGATGCGCCACTGGCATTCGACCCCGTTTGAAATGTGCGAGATCAAGTTGCACGTCAAACTGCCCGTATTCGTAGCCCGCCAGTGGATCCGCCACCGCACGGCGAATGTGAACGAATATTCGGCGCGGTATTCGATCCTGGATCGAGAGTTCTATATCCCGGCACCCGAACATGTCGCCGCGCAATCCGAGGTTAACAATCAGGGCCGTGGAGACACATTGCAAGGCGAAGAGGCCGCGCGTGTGTTGGAGATTCTGAAAGCGGACAGTGCGCGCTGCTATGACAACTACGAGGCGATGATCGGTCAGGACGGCCAGCAAGGGCTTGCGCGTGAACTGGCGAGGATGAACCTTCCAGCCAACATTTATACGCAATGGTATTGGAAGGTGGACTTGCACAACTTGTTCCACTTCTTGCGTCTGCGTGCCGACCCGCACGCGCAGTACGAAATCCGCGTTTACGCAGATACCATGTGCAAGATTGTCGCCGACTGGGTACCGTTTGCCTACCGCGCGTTTGAGGACTACCGCCTTGGTGCAGTCAACCTCTCGGCGCAGATGGTGACCTGCTTGCGTCGGATGCTCAGCGGTGAAGATGTCACTCAGGAAAACTCAGGCATGACCGCACGGGAATGGCGTGAGTTTGAGGCTGTTATCCGAGAGGGTTGATTCAACAGAAAACTGAGCACGTCCCAAGGTGGGCGCGTTCACTAGGGTTTGCGGTTAACGGCCTGAAATTGGCCGTCAACCTTCTTTTATCTTTCCCGCCGGGGCGGGCTGTGCCTTACAGCGGCTTCAAATCAGCAGCCATTTGGCGGCCGTCACGTCCGTCCTGCAACTCGTACGAGACTTTCTGATTGTCAGCGAGTCCGGTCAGACCGGATCGTTCTACGGCCGAGATATGAACAAACACATCTTTGCCCCCTTCGTCGGGCGCAATAAAACCATAGCCTTTGGTTGTATTAAACCATTTCACGGTGCCGGTTGGCATTTCCCGTGTCTCCTTCTACTTACAAGTTGTCCCACAAATTGGTGGGGGCCTTGGCTGGCAAAACCGCCACACGTCACTGTTCGCCCTCACGATACAGCCCGGGTCGCGTGTTTCGCCTTTTTCAACATTACACGGTGAAGTAAAAAATCAAGAATAACTGGGGCAGCCTGATGGGTTTGTCTAAATTTGCAGCGATTACAGGATTAGTTAGATAATGCAGCTATATGGGTTAAAAACTTGCGATACGTGCCGTAAGGCATTGAAACTGCTTCCAGATGCGGTTTTCGTTGATGTCCGGGCGCAAGGGGTTCCCGAAAATGTGCTGTCCGAGGCGTACGAGACTTTCGGCAAAGCCTTGCTCAATACGCGATCAACAACCTGGCGGGGATTAGATGATGACACACGCAATCGACCGGTGCTCGCGCTGTTGGCTGATCATCCGACCCTGATGAAACGCCCATTGATAGTATCCAATGGTCAGATGTATCTGGGCTGGACGCCTGAAACCCGTCAGGCCCTTGGTGTTGCCTGAAGAACTGCTTATGTGACACGGGCAACAAGCGGAGACCTGTGAATGCGAAACGCTGCCATGATTTTGGGCGTCATTGCCGGGCTGATCGGGATGATCGTCGGCTTTTTTGGCTACGGCTTTGTGGAACTGATCGACCAGTTTGGTGAGATCGAAGGCATTGCCGAGCAGGTAGAGAACCCCGAGTTGATCCAGACGGCTTCGATCGTGGCGCCTTTGTTGGCAATCGTTGGCGGGGCGATGGCCCATTCGCGGGCTCTGATTGCAGGCATTTTGCTGCTGATTTCTGCCGCTGGGATGTACTACGCCTTTGGCTTTGGTGTTTTCACCATGTTCCCGATTGCCTTTGCAGGCGTAGCAGGGTTGCTCGGGCTCGCCGCAGGAAAACCGGACGAGCCCAAGGCACATTTCTAGGTCACTTCAGGCGTAATAACCGATCCAGAGACAGCGGACCCGCGCCGTTGATCACAATCACCAGCAGCAGGAATGTCCACATCACGCGCTGATCCATCAACGTAATTGCGTTGTCGAACAAGCCGCCCAGTTTGATACCATGCCCGGTGACATCGGTCAGTGTTTGAACCCAGACAAATCCGATCATGCCAAGCGCGGCAAGGCGCGTCAGCAGGCCGACCAGCAAAAGCACAGGCAGGACAAATTCGGCCACTGTGCCAAAGAAGATGACGACCCGCTGGAAAAAGGTCATCTGAGTCACATCATACAGCACCGCCTCTGCAGCTTTGGGAAAGATCTGACCGAAGGCTCCGGCCGATGGCGAAAAGATTGAGCCGTCGATTTTCAGCGTGGCCGAGTTCCAGTAGTAGACGAACAACACGGCGATAAAGACCACCCGAGCCAGGGTTGGTGTCAGCCAACCGGACGCGTGATCCGCTTTTTCCATCGCATTATTGTAAGTTGAGATCAGGGCAGTCATGTGTCCAGCCTTTCGATAGTCACAGAAGTTATTGCACCGCCCTGCAAAAGCAGTGCCAGAGTGGTTCCAAGATCAAATTCGGGTGTTTCGGCCATGGTGGATTCAAATGCCTCACCGATGGATTTGCCATCTTGAATCAGCGCGATCCATGCCGCACCACCGGGTGGCAATGGGTGTGGGGCAGGGTCGTATTCGGGACGCATGATCAAAGTATCTTGAGCGCCCGCTTCGGGTTTCGGCGCGCCTTCTTCGGTGTTAAATTGCCAGATCGCATGTATGGGCCAGCTTGAACGCAACACCTGCACCGACGGCGCGAGGGTCAGTTTGGCTTGCATCAAATCTTCCGGTGGCAAGCTGAGCGCTTCGGCATCTATGGGTTGTCGATCAGCGGCGTGGTAAGCCCTACGCAGCGCCAGTTCCAGACGGGCAACATCTGGCAGGTAGCCCAGATGCGACAACTGCTCCATTCCTTCCAGAAATTTTGGGAATTCCTCGCCATAAAACATCATCAGGGGTGAGGACGGCGGGTGCTGGCGCAAGAATATTCCAGCCAGCCCGTCCATATTCTGGGGTCCCAGCAGTTTTGTGATCACCGGGAAGGCCTGATGCAACGCCTCGGTCAGCGAGACGGCGACGTTGTTGCGATAGACGCTGAAGCGACGACCGGCGGGCTGCGCCTCGGCGTCTAGCAACCCGTCGGGAATGGGCTTGTTGGCATCTAGCAGTGCCATGTGGAATGTCGTTTGCGACACGTTCATGCGGGCACGCGATCCAGCGCTTTTTGCGCGCGCTCGGCTTCGGCCCGTAACACCGGCCAGTCCGGTACATCGGTGTCCCATTCAATCAACAGGGGTTTGGGGCCGGATTTGTCTAGTACGTAGTCCAGCAGCGCCCAGACCGGGTCCACCACTTCGCGCCCGTGGCTGTCGATCAGCAAGGGATGCCCATGATCGTCCTCGTCCTCATCATGCCCGCCCAGGTGAATCTCACCGACTTGGTCCAGCGGGTAGGCATCAATATAGCCCTGCGGTGAGAAATCCAGATTGGTGGCTGAAACAAAGACGTTGTTCACGTCCAGCAACAGCCCGCAGCCGGTGCGCCGGGTGATTTCGCGCAAGAAATCAGGTTCGGACCATGTGCTTTCCTCGAAGGCCAAATAACTTGAGGGGTTCTCTAACAGCATTTGCCGCCCGACCACCTCTTGCACCTGATCGATATGGTCGCAAACGCGGGCCAGAGTCGCATCAGTATAGGGCAGAGGAAGTAGATCGTTCAGGAAGTGGCTGTCATGGGTTGACCATGCCAAATGCTCCGAAAAGCTGGCCGGGTTCAACCAGCCGATAAGATGCTTCAGGCGGTCCAGGTGATCGGGGTCAAGTGGCGTTTCGCCGCCGATCGACAGCCCGACACCATGCACTGAAATGGGGAATTGTTCGGACAGGTGGCGAAGCTGTGCCAGCGGTCTGCCGCCGTCGCCCATGTAGTTTTCGGCATGGATTTCCAACCACACCACAGGCTTGGCCTGCTCAAGAATCTGCGAGAAATGCTGTGGCTTGTAACCAACGCCCGGCGCGGCAGGCAGCCGGTTCGATCTGAGCGCATTGTCCAACATTTGCAAATCCCCTGATCACGTGGAAAGGGCGGGCGATCCTGCCCGCCCTTTCTGGTTCATTCGGAAAAGCCTTATGCAGGCAGGTCACGCTCCAGCGGCTCAAGCGAGCCTTTGCGATCTGCACCGTCTGCTGTTTTAGGCAGCTCGATGTCGGCGCAGGTGCCTGCGTCAACCAGGGTCCATGCGTTGCCCTGATAGTCGACGGTCGAAGTGCCCGCGCAAGTTGTGCCGGGGCCGGCTGCACAGTCGTTCTGACCTGCCAGAGAAACGCCATAGCACTTTTCTTTGGCCTGGGCTGTTGCGGTTGTGGCCGCGCCGGAAACGGCTGCAGCAACTGCGCTTGCGATAACCAGTGTTTTTGCAGTGTTCGACATCTTGGTAATCCTTGTTAATGACTGCGTATGTCTGCTTGTGACAACGACAAGGTAATGGTTCAGGGGCAGCAGTTGAATTCACGAGCCCGTGTCTCACAACCCCGTCAAAGGTCGTCATGCACCCTTGAACGTTAACAAATTGTTTTTGAATTGAAAAATGATATTTGTTTCAATCCGGCCCAAAATACCGGGCCGGATTTCTAGCGGTTTGCTGCCGAATGTTACAGCAGATCGGGGGGCGTTGCAGCCACGCTCAACTCATTTGTTACAGCCTCAAGCGATTGGACCCGCGTCTGTTTTTCGCCAAGGCGACGGACACTGACCGTGCGATCTTCGACTTCACGGTGACCAACGGCCAGAATGATCGGCACTTTGCCGACCGAATGTTCGCGGACTTTATAGTTGATCTTCTCATTGCGAATATCCGCCTCGGCGCGGATGCCTGCTGCGCGAAGGGTGCTGACCACTTCGGCCACATACTCATCGGCCTCGGAGGTGATCGAGGCCACAACGACCTGGCGCGGGGCCAGCCAGAACGGCAGCTTGCCCGCGTGTTCTTCGATCAGAATGCCGATGAAACGTTCAAACGAGCCCAAGGTCGCGCGGTGCAACATAACTGGGCGGTGTTTGCCACCATCAGCGCCGATATACGTGGCGTCCAAACGCTCGGGCAGAACAAAGTCCACCTGATGCGTGCCGCATTGCCAATCCCGCCCGATCGCATCGGTCAGAACAAACTCGAGTTTCGGGCCGTAGAATGCCCCTTCACCCGGATTGAGTTCCGGCTCTATCCCAGCCGCGCGAGTTGCGCTGAGCAGGGCGGCTTCAGCCTTGTCCCAGACCTCGTCCGATCCTGAGCGTTTTTCCGGCCGGTCCGAGAATTTGACCGAGAAGTTCTCAAACCCGAGGTCTTTGTAGATCCCGGACAGGAACCGAATGAACTCAGCGGTTTCGGATTCGATCTGGTCTTCGGTGCAGAAGATATGGCCATCATCCTGGGTAAAGCCGCGTACGCGCATGATGCCGTGCAGCGCGCCGGAAGGTTCGTACCGGTTACACGATCCGAACTCGGCCATGCGCAGAGGAAGGTCGCGGTAGGATTTGAGACCCTGATTGAAAATCTGCACGTGGCAGGGGCAGTTCATCGGTTTCAGGGCGTTGACCGCCTTTTCCCGTGCATGTTCCTCGTCCACTTCGACGATGAACATGTTCTCTTGGTATTTGTCCCAATGACCCGAGGCTACCCACAGCTTGCGGTCGACGACTTGAGGGGTGTTGACCTCAACATAGCCACCTTTGCGCTGTTGCCGACGCATGTAATCTTGCAGAAGAGTGTAGATGGTCCAGCCATTAGGGTGCCAGAAAATCTGCCCTGGGGCCTCTTCCTGCATGTGGAACAAATCCATCTCGCGACCCAGCTTGCGGTGGTCGCGCTTGGCGGCTTCTTCCAACATGTGCAGATGAGCCTTAAGCTTTTCCTTGCCGGTGAAGGCCACGCCGTAGATGCGCTGTAGCATTGCGCGGTCGCTGTCGCCGCGCCAATAAGCCCCGGCGATTGACATCAGCTTGAACGCGTCGCCTGGCAGTTGACCGGTGTGCTGCAAGTGCGGGCCACGGCAGAGATCCTGCCAGTGACCGTGCCAATACATGCGCAGCGGTTCGTCACCCGGGATGGATTCGATCAGTTCAACTTTATAGGGCTCATTATTGGCCTTGTAGAACTCGATTGCGCGATCGCGATCCCAGACCTCGGTGGTCACCGGGTCACGCTTGTTGATGATCTCTTTCATCTTTTTCTCGATGAGGCCGAGATCTTCGGGCGTAAACGGTTCCTCACGGTCAAAGTCATAATACCAGCCGTTTTCGATGACGGGGCCAATGGTGACCTTGGTTGCGGGCCAAATCTCTTGCACGGCGCGGGCCATGACATGCGCCAGATCGTGTCGGATCAGCTCATTGGCTTGCGCCTCGTCCTTCATGGTGTGAATAGCGATTTGCGCGTCGGCTTCGATGGGCCATTGCAGGTCCCAATGCTGTCCATTCACCGTGGCAGAAATGGCTTTCTTCGCCAGCGAGGTCGAGATGTCGGCGGCGACCTGTGCGGGCGTAACGCCTGCTTCATAGGATCGGGAATTGCCATCGGGAAAGGTAAGGGAGACTGACTGTGAGTCCAGGGCCATATCGGCTCTCCTCGTCGGTTTGGCGCCCACTGAACGCCCGGTTGCGGGTTATGTATGCTCGGCTCATGTGGCAGGTGGGGACACAGGTGTCAAGGGCAGGAGCGAGGGGCCAGCCCCTCGCACTCCCCGAGGTATTTTTAGCCAGATGAAGAAGGATCGGGCAATTGCAGAGAGGTGCGTGACATGCATGATGGGCGGACAAGCAAAGAGGGTAGCATGGCAGAGGCAGAATTTCTGGAAACCGCTCAGGGACGACGTCTGGCGTATCACAAGAGTGATGGGCGCGGGCCGACCATCGTTTTTCTAGGTGGCTTGAAATCAGATATGGAGGGCACCAAGGCGGTGCATCTGGAAGCGTGGGCCCGCGCGCGCGGGCAGGGGTTCCTTCGGTTTGACTATTCGGGGCACGGTGAAAGCTCGGGCGCCTTTACTGACGGGTGTATCGGGGACTGGCACGAGGATACGCTGGCCGCAGTTTCTCGGTTAACTGATGGTCCGCTGGTTGTTGTGGGATCGTCGATGGGCGGGTGGCAAGCGCTGTTGCTGGCGCGTGTCATGCCCGAGCGGATCGCAGGTATGGTGACAATTGCGGCGGCCCCAGATTTTACCGAGGATGGGTATTGGGCGTCGTTTTCGGACCAGCAAAAATCTGAACTAGAGACGGTTGGACATGTAGAACTGCCATCGGACTACATGGAGCCCTACGTCATCACCAAGCGGATGATTGAGGATGGGCGGCAGCGGTTGGTTTTGCGCGCTTCGCTTGATCTGCCTTTCCCTGTGCGTCTCCTGCAGGGGACAGCAGATACGGCCGTCTCGACCGATACGGCAGTGCGCCTGCTGGATCATGCCACTGGTCCGGACATGCAACTGCTGCTGGTCAAAGATGCGGATCACAGGTTCTCGGATGAGCGATGCCTCGGGCTGATTGAGCAGGCTCTGCGAGAAGTCCTGGAAGGCACCTGATGCGTCGCCTCGGCTGGGTTTTGGGGCGGGTGCTGGTGGGTTTGACGCTGGTTGGTGTGTTGATCTACGCCTTTGGCCCGCGCGAGCCAGTGGACCTGCATCCGCGTTTCGATCCGCGCAAATTTGGCGAAGGCGTTCAGGTTTACTTTGAAAGCATCGAATCCGCCTATGATGACATCGTGCCAGGTGTTGAAAAGCGCGTGGTCTGGCAAGATGGTTTTGTCGAACAGCGGACAGCTTATGCGGTGCTCTACATTCATGGGTTTTCCGCCACGTCCGAGGAGATCAGGCCAGTACCTGATCGCGTTGCGGACGCGTTGGGTGCCAACCTTGTCTACACAAGGCTTCAGGGGCATGGCCGCGATGGGGACGCAATGGCCGAAGGTACAGCGTCGGGCTGGATGCAGGATACAGCCGAGGCGTTGGCTGCCGCCCGGGCTGTTGGTGAGCAAGTCATTGTGATCGCAACCTCGACGGGGGCGACATTGGCCGCCGCGGCTGCGATGGATACGGAACTGAGCACTGATGTGGCTGCATTGGTCTTGGTGTCGCCGAACTTTGGCGTAAACTCGGCTGGTTCCTGGGTGCCATCCTTGCCGTGGGCCCGGCATTGGCTGCCGCCATTGATGGGACAGGACCGGGATGTCTCAAGCACTGATCCCGAGAAGAACATCTTTTGGACAACTGTTTATCCATGGGAGGCGGTCGTGCCGATGTTTGCCCTTGTAGATGCGGTCAATGCGCTTGACTTCTCGGGCGCGCGGGTTCCGGCGCTGTTCTGGTTTTCTGATGATGATCAGGTGGTGCGTCCGGATAAAATGCATGAGGCGGCCAAGACCTGGGGTGGTCAGGCGATGGTTTCATTGGTGACAATGGGGCCCGGGGATGATCCGACCTCACACGTGGTCGCGGGGCGTCTGATGTCACCGGGTCAGACCGACGCGGCGGTCGCGGGCATATTGGAATGGCTGTCAGAGCAGGGGATTCCGAAGCAAAGCGGGGGCTGAATATGCGTAGACCGGGCAGTATGTGGAGCCTTGAGACGTTGGGTCGCGTGCGACTATCCCGGCATTTTTTCATGCGTGATTTTCTATATTCCGAGATCGGGAACTTTCACGCATTGCAAAATATTCCCGACAACCCTGATCTTGCGATCGAGACCGGGCGCGCGTTTTGCGAGACCCTGCTGGACCCGCTGGAAGAAACCTTTGGTCGTATCGCGGTGCGCTCGGGCTATCGCTCGCGATCACTGAACCGGTTCGGGAACGAGAACAGGTTGAACTGTGCCCGCAATGACAACCCGTTGGAGTGCCACATTTGGGATTGGGGCGAAGTTGACGCACGTGTAGCAGGGGCGTCGGTGGTAATTCCGTGGTTTGCAGACCGTTATGCGCAGGGGCGCGATTGGCGCGATTTGGCGTGGTGGATGCATGACCATCTGGATTATTCCGAGATTTGGTTCTTTCCCAAACTATGCGCGTTCAATCTGGTTTGGCGGCCCAAGCCTGTACGGCGGATCGACAGCTACATCGCCCCGCGCGGCTGCTTGTTGCGGGCCGGGGCGGAGCCAGATGAACCGCTGGGCCAAAGGCAGGAACGCTATGCGGATTTCCCACCGTTTCGGGCGATCAGCTATCCGTGAAGTTTTGCTTGCCCGCCGTTGGCAAACCTCTCATCCTGTAACAAAACAATAACAACGAGCGGAGGGCACCGAGGTGATCGAGCCGTTGGTTTTGCTACCCGGATTGATGTGCGATGCACGGTTGTTTCAGGCGCAGATCACCGCGCTGTCGCGTGAACGTGCAGTTATGGTCGCACCGATCACCGGCGGTGAACGGTTCGAAGAAATCGCGCCGGGCTTGCTGGATCAACTGCCGCACCGGTTTGCTTTGTGCGGGTTTGGTCTGGGTGGTGGCGTCGCGCTTGAGATCGTGCGGCGAGCACCTGAGAGGGTGACACGACTGGCCTTGCTGGCGACGGATGCGCAGGCCGACACACCTCATATCGCGGCGAGTCGCGAAGACCTGATTGTTGGCGCGCAGGCGGGGAGGTTGGACGAAGTGATGCGCAAGCTGATCGGCTCGGACATGTTGTCTCCCGGTCCGCAACGCATCCCGATTTTGAACGAAGTGTTGCAGATGGCCGAGGAATTGGGCTCGGATGTGTTTGTGCGTCAGATAAGAACCCTGCAACGCCGTCCGGACCAACAAGGCACGCTGCGCCGGATCAGGATGCCCACGCTGATCATTTGCGGTGCCCATGATGCGGAGAATCCGGTCCGCAAGAATACCTTCATGGCTGATCTCATTCCGGATGCAGAGTTGCGCGTGATTGATGAGGCCGGGCACTATCCGACACTGGAAGCACCCGAATCCGTGATTGCGATGCTGCAGGATTGGCTCCGGAAACCACTGCGGCTGACCTAGTCGTAGAAAACCGCGCGCTGGTTCTTGGTCAGAACAGTTGGTTGCACCACCGGCCGACCGGTTTCAGAGTCAAAGAATGGCGTTTTCTTCCAGCTCCCGGACAGACGCGATTTTAGTACGCGTTTAAGCAGACCCATAGCGGCATAGCGGATTTTCTCATGAGACTGCTTGCCGTCAGCCCTTGGCACAAATCCACGCGTAGTAATGGGACCCAAACTGCTGGGGTGGGGAATACGTTTGACGATAAAACCCGCGAACGGAAATTTTGGAGTTGTCGGCGTCGTGGCCAGCGGCGCGTTGCAGCATCTGGCACACCACCGCAACATGCCCTTGGGGCTAAGTTGCATGGCTGCCAAGTGCTCGACCCCTGCATCGATCTTGATGTCTTCCGGTGACATCTGAAACACCTCGACTGGGCCGGGTGCAGGGTCGGGCTGTTCAAAATACAGCTGAGCCGCGCGGCAGTCATGGCAAAAACACACGACATGAGTGCCGGATACGACGCCGTGTTCAGTAATGCGCCCCGAAAGGGCGCCGCAATTGCAACGGAAAGGAAGGTCTCCTGCCGCTGCGCGGCTCATGCAACTTTGTTGCTATTGGCGGCTCGTCGACGGGGTTTGCGGCTGTTTTCATTCATGAAATCAATCACTAGCGGACGGATGTTGTCGCGCCAGCTGCGGCCCGCAAAAATGCCATAGTGACCCGCGCCGGGTTCAACATGGCTGGCCTTTTTGCTGTCGGGCAGACCCGTGCATAAATCCAGCGCCGCAATGCATTGCCCGGGGGCTGAGATATCGTCATTCGTGCCTTCGACCGATTTCACAGCCACATCAGTGATCTTGCCGATATCTACCTTGTGGCCGGCTACAACGAACTCGTTGCGCGCGATCTCACGGTTTTTGAAGACACGTTCAACGGTCGAAAGATAGAACTCGGCAGTCATGTCCATCACCGCCAGATATTCGTCATAGAACCGGTTATGGGCATCGTGGTCGGATGCCTCGTCACGAATAACGCGCTGAATCTGATCCGAGAACGCCTTGCTGTGACGTTCGGCATTCATTGACATGAACGAAGCCAGTTGTAGCAAGCCGGGATACACCATCCGGCCTACGCCCTTGTATTTAAAGCCAACCCGCTGAATCATCGTTTCTTCCAACTGACCCATCGTTACACGGCGACCAAAATCCGTAACTTCGGTCGGAGTTGCGTCGGGGTCGACGGGACCGCCGATCAGCGTCAGGGTACTTGGCTGCGCCTTCGGCTCGACCTCGGCCAGATAGGCGGTTGCGGCCAGAGTCAGCGGTGCGGGCTGACAAACCGCAATAACATGCGTTTCGGGGCCGAGCTCTTTCATAAAATCGACAAGGTAGAGCGTGTAATCCTCGACATCGAACTTGCCTTCGGACACGGGAATGTCGCGCGCGTTATGCCAATCGGTAATGTAGACCTCACAATTGACAAGCAGGCTTTTGACGGTCGAGCGGAGCAGGGTCGCGTAATGCCCCGACATCGGCGCAACCAGCAGCACCTTGCGTGGCTGTTCTGTGCGTCCATTAACGCGGAAATGGATCAGGTCGCCGAAAGGACGCTCAAGCACGGTTGTGATATCGACCAGATGGTCCTTGCCGTCTTCGCAGGTAAAGGTGCGGATGCCCCAATCAGGCTTGACGACCATACGCTGGAATGTGCGCTCGGTTACTTCGCCCCATGCAGCCATCCAGTTGAAGGCCGGGTTGGGTGTCATCGAGAACAGGGGGTAGGATGCCATCGCGCTTGCGGTTGCACCAAGCCATTGGTTGGTGTTACGCATGGTTTCCATCAGGTCATAGGTCATCATGTAGCGCATCGAATGTGCCTCCTGAGTATCAGCCTGAGAATTCGGACCATTCGCCGCTTTGCCCCCCGACGCCAACGACGTTATTCTGCACAGCAGCGAGACTAGGGGGGAATTGTTAAAATGACAACTACCGAAGACCAGACGCCAAAACTGACCGAAGAACATATTGAACGACTTAAAGAAAATATGGACAAAGTAGAAGAACTGTCCAAACGCCTGGTCGAGGTCATGGCCGGAAAAACGCCGCACACCCCCGCTCTGGATGGCCCGAATCAAGAGCTTTTTGCAAAAGCAGCAACTGCGTATTGGGCTGAAGCGTTTCAAAACCCCACAAAGCTGTTGGAGCAGCAAATTGAGTATTGGGGAAAATCGGTTCTCAACTTTGCGGAAGCGCAGAAAGCGATGACCCAAAGCGACGGGGATGTACCCCCAGCCGCTGCCAAAGATAAACGGTTTGCCAATCCAATGTGGGAAACCAACCCCTACTTTCGCCTCATTCGCCAGCAGTACCAAACCAATGCCGAAGCGATCGCGCAGGCCGTTGCATCGGTTGACGATCTGGAAACCAAGGATAAGCAGCGTCTGCAGTACTTCTCGCAACAGATCATAGATATGATGGCGCCAACGAATTTTCTGGCCACCAACCCCGATGCGCTGGAAAAGGCGATCGAGACCGAAGGGCAGTCCCTGATACAGGGGCTGGAGAACCTCGTGTCGGACCTTGAGGCCAATGACGGCGAAATGGTTGTCAGGCTGGCTGACGAAAGTGCCTTTGAGATTGGCGGGAATATCGCAACTACACCCGGCGACGTCGTCTATCGCAACCGAATGATGGAACTGATCCAGTATAAACCGGTGACCGAGACGGTGCACGAAACGCCGATCGTTCTGTTCCCGCCATGGATCAACAAGTTCTATATCTTGGACCTAAAGGCTCAGAACAGCCTGATCAAATGGGTGACCGAGCAGGGCTATACCCTGTTTGTGGTCAGCTGGGTGAATGCCGATAGCTCGCACGCCGATATTGGGATGGAGGACTATATTCAGGAAGGGTTCCTGACCGCCATCGAAGAGGCGAAGAAAATCTGCAAGGTCAAGCAGGTCAACGCAGTGGGTTACTGCATCGCCGGTACGACGCTGAGCCTGACGCTTTCGCTGATGAAGCAGCGCGGCGACAAGTCGATCAAATCTGCCACTTTCTTCACCACCCTGACAGACTTTGGTGAGCAGGGGGAGTTCACGCCGTTCCTGCAAAATGACTTTGTAGATGGCATCGAAGAACAGGTCTCGAAGGATGGTATTCTAAAGGCATGGATCATCGGACGAACGATGTCTTTCCTGCGATCCAGAGATCTAATCTATACGCCGGCGATCCGCAGCTACATGATGGGTGAAACACCGCCAGCGTTTGACCTGTTGTACTGGAACGGCGACGGGGCCAACCTGCCAGGTCGGATGGCGATCCAGTATCTGCGCGGTTTGTGTCAGAGCAACGATTTCGTCAACGACGGGTTCGAATTGCTTGGCCATAAGCTGCATATCAAGGATGTCGATGTGCCTTTGATGGCGATCACCTGCGAGACAGACCATATTGCCGCGTGGAAGGATTGTTATCGCGGGGTGCAGCAGATGGGCGCGAAGTCGAAGACCTTTGTGGTGTCCGAGTCCGGTCACATCGCGGGCATTGTGAACCCGCCCAGTAAGAAAAAATATGGTCACTATACCAATCCTGAGCTGAAGTGTGATGCTGATACATGGCTGAAAGAAGCTGACTTCCACGAAGGTTCGTGGTGGCCGATGTGGGAAGCGTGGTTAAAGAAGCGATCAGGCAAGCAGGTTCCCGCGCGCGATACCGGCGATTCGGATCATCCACGCCTTTGCCCGGCTCCGGGTACCTATGTTTTGGTCAAGGCAAACCGCTGATATCATTTTGAAACTCAAATTTTTCTGCATTGCAGCAAGAAAAAACTTGCAATGCTGCAATGCAGCAATCATATTACGTTCAAGCTGATGAGAACCGGGGTGGGCCCGGAACGGCTAGAAGGATTTAGGACAATGGCAAAGACCCAAGACTTTACCGCGACCCTGAAAGACATGATGGGCGCGTTCCCGGTTGACACAACCGCTCTGGAAGACGCATTCAAATCGACCGCTTCTCTGAACGAAAAGCTGTCGGGTGTTGCTCTGGACGCAGCTGAGAAATCGGCTGAAATCTCGAACAAATGGACCAAAGAAACCCTGGCCAAACTGACTGAGATGTCGAAAGCAAAAACCGAGCCTGCGGATTACGCAAAAGCTGCAACCGACTTCGCAAGCGCGTCGGCTGAAGTTGCCGCTGAAAACCTGGCTGCTTTCGCTGAAATCGCGAAAAAAGTTCAGACCGAAACCGTTGAGCTGCTGATGGCGGCTGGCAAAGACGCTGCAGAAGATGCAACCGCAGCCGTCAAAAAAGCCACCAACGAGGTGACCGCTGCCGCAAAGAAAGCAGCAACCGCCAAGTAAGTAAGGCTGCGATATAGCACCCATTCCTCCCAAATGGTGTAATCGCTTCGGGCAGGTCGCTTGACCTGCCCTTTCTTTTTGTTCTGCAGTCGCATAACCTCTGCTGCAACGCATCATCCTTGGGGAGGGTACAGGGTGTCGGAACAAGACAAACCGCTGCTGATCAAGCGCTATGCCAGCCGTCGGCTGTATAACACCGAGACCAGCGACTACGTGACGCTTGAAGATATAGCCGGTTTCATACGCGATGGCCGCGAGGTTCAGATCATCGACCTAAAAACCGGTGATGACCTGACCCGTCAGTATCTGCTTCAAATCATTGCCGAACACGAAAGCCGCGGCGAAAATGTTTTGCCGATTAATGTGCTGAACGATCTGGTGCGCAGCTACATGGTGCCGGGCGGGGGCATGATGCCGCAATTCCTGCAAAGCTCATTCGAGATGCTGCGCGAAAGCCAGTCGAAGATGATGGAGAACATGAGCGCCATGAACCCGATGTCCCAGATGCCGGGATTCGAGGCGATGCAAGCGCAGCAAAAGGCCTTTCTAAAAGCCATGACCGGTGGTCTGTCGGGGAACTGGTCGGGGCCGGATGATGAACAAGAAACATCGCCCGAACCCAAAGAGGATTTGGACGACATCAAAAAGCAACTTGCCGAGCTGCAACAAAAACTATCGAAGCTGAGCTAGCCTGACCGATGCGCTGGCTGTCTGTTCTGGGCGCGTTGATCTGGGCCCAGACTGCACAGGCCCAAGGCCAGTTTACATCCGTGTGGGAACCTATCTGCACAATGGGTCGGGATACGGCTGCGGGCTGCGATGAGATTCGCGCGCGCGAAATTCTGGATGCAACGACCCCGCCCTGGCGCGCCATTGGCCGGGTCAATTTTGCCAGCCGCAGCCAGCGGTCCCATTGTACCGGCGTGCTGGTGTCTGAGCGGCTGGTTTTGACCGCGGCACATTGCTTGTACAACAGCGCGCGCAACCGCTGGATTCCTCCGGCCAGTATCCGGTTTGCCGCAGGGTATCAGCGCGGCGAGGCTGCCGCCGTGTCCAATGTATTGGCCTATCGGCTGGATTCGGAACAGGGGCGCGACGGTGTATTCAACAATCGCGCCGATCTGGATTGGGCCGTGTTGGAGTTGGCCGAGCCAATTGGAGAGCAGGTTGGTTTTTTCGATATTTCCCGGACTGTCCCGCAGATGGGCTCGTTCGCGGGCTATCCCGGATTGCGGCCCCACGTGCTCAGTCGCACCGATAGCTGCAATGCCGCACAGGCCGGCCAAGGGCTGATGCGCGCGATCTGCCCCGTCATGATGGGGGATTCCGGTGCGCCGTTTCTGATGCAAACAGAAACCGGGCTTGCCGTTGCCGGGATTTTGTCGCGCGTCGCGCCAACCCCTGACGGGATCGACGCATTGTTACTTTCAGTTCATGACCTTGATCTGCAATAGTACTGACGATCAGGTCCCGTAGACTGGCACCGGGCCAACAACCTCGCCAACAGAAGCCAGCAGGATGTCCGAGATTACGTCCAGTTCATCGCGCGTCAAACGCACGGGCAGACGTACATCGCAGGCCTTCATCAGCATCGCACGGGTCTGTGGCAGGTCGAACTGTTCGGGTAGGAACTGCCAGTTCCAGAAGGCACGAGCGTTATCCTGACTCAGGCCAAAGACCTGCACCTTGACACCGCGTGCCTCGGCTGCGGCGGCAAAGGCGCGGATTTCATCGTCGCTGAGGTCAACCAGATTGAATTGGATCGAATCCGGTGCGCGCTGCTCGGGTGTCAGAGGGGCAGGGACATCGATGTAGGGCGATGTGTTCAGACGATCAGCCACATAGTCATGGTTTGCCAGCCCGTCGCGGACACGGCGTGCCAATTCGGGGATTTGCGGACGAATGACTGCGGCGCTGAGGTTGCTCATGCGCAGGTTATACAGTGGCAACTGGTTCTGCCATTTGGCAAAGGCCTGTTCCAGCTCTGGTGAGCCAGAGTGCTTTTTCCAGTTGTGCTCGTATGCGCCCGACATGATAACAGCGCGCGCCACAAGATCCGCATCGTCGCTGACCAGAATGCCACCTTCGCCTGCGTTGATCATTTTATAGGACTGGAACGAGAAGCAGCCGACCTTACCGATGGTGCCAATATTGCGCCCATGCCAGGTTGTGCCCAATGAGTGGGCGGCGTCTTCGATCACCGGGATATCGCGCGCTACACACAGCTCCATGATCGCGTCCATGTCCGAGGTATGGCCGCGCATATGGCTGATGATCACTGCCTGCACGCTGTCCAGCTTGGCCGTGAAATCGGCCCTATCGACGCGATAATTGTCCCCGACCTCGCACAGAACCGGAATGCAATCCGCGTGAACAATCGATGACGGCACGGCGGCAAAGGTAAATCCGGGGATCAGAACCCGCGCATCGCGGGGCAGCCCAAGCGCCTTGAGCGACAAAAACAGCGCGGCAGAACAGGAAGAGACCGCCAGCGCGTATTTTGTGCCGAGCAGTTCGGCAAACTCTGTTTCCAGAAGAGCAACGGGCGCATCCTGAGGTGCGGTATAGCGAAACAGATCGCCTGACTTCATCAGGGCGTCGATTGCGTCTCGGGCGGCTGCGGGGATGGGTTCGGCTTCATGAACGTTGGGTACAAGCGTCATATTTGGATTTCCCGAATTTTATCTTTGGGAAATATAAATTCGATGTGCAGGCAAGCCAAGTCCCAATTCGCATCGTCAGCGAGATTTCACCAATTCGTCGTAAAGAATGTGTTCAGATACCCAGCCTGTCACGCAGCGCATACCAAGTCATGGCCAGTATCAGCAACGGCGTCCGCAAAGCAGGACCACCCGGGAAGGGCACTGCAGGAACGCGGGCCATGGTATCGAACCCCTCAGCCTGCCCCTGGATCGCCAACGCCATGAGTTGCCCCGCATGGGTCGCGGTGCCGACGCCGTGGCCAGAATAACCCGAGGCGGACAGGATATTTGGCGCAACCCGGGTCAAATAGGGCATGCGCCGCATGGTGATGCCCAGCGTTCCGCCCCATGCGTAGTCGATTTTGACGTCACGCAGATGCGGAAAAATCTCGGTCATCGGCTTGCGGACTTTTGCGGCGATGTCATCGGGGAAACGATAACCATAACTTTCGCCACCCCCAAACAGCAGCCTGCCATCGGCGCTTAGCCGGAAATAGTTTATCACGAACTTGGTGTCAGCAACGGCGATATCTTTGGCCAAAACTTTTTGCACTTCAGCGCCCAAAGGTTCGGTTGCCGCGATGAAATTGTTGATGGGCATCACGCGCGATGCAACTTGCCGGTTCAGATCTCCGAGGTATCCGTTGCAGGCCAGAATAACGTGATCGGCAGTGATCTTGCCCTTTTCAGTGCGTACAGTGACACGAGCGCCCTGATCGATGCCAAGAACTTCGGTGTCTTCATGCAGTCTTAATCCGGCTCTGACAGCGGCACGCGCAAGGCCGAGGGCGTAGTTCAACGGGTGTAGGTGCGCGGCACCATTGTCCAGATACCCACCCGCATAGGCTGGTGAGGGGCAAAGTCCGCGCGCGGCATCGGCATCTAAAGTTTCGATTTGGTCGTATTTGTATTTACCCGACAGATGCGCCGCGTGATCATGTAGCTCTGCGCGCTCCGAGTTGTTAAAGCCCAGAACCGCAATGCCGGGCTTCAGGTCGCAATCGATCTGATGTTTTGAGATCAGAGATTTGACCAGATCCTTGGCTTCTTCGGCCAGATCCCAAAGCTTTAACGCGTCTTCATCACCGACAAGCCGTTCAAGATCCTCTTGATCCAAACGCTGCGCGCTGCCCAGTTGGCCTCCATTGCGACCCGAAGCCCCAAAGCCCGCGCGATGAGCTTCCAGCAGGACAACATCGAACCCAGCCTCAGCCAGGTGCAATGCTGCCGAAAGGCCCGTGTATCCGCCTCCGACAATGCAGACGTCTGCGGTATGGTCGCCTTCAAGCGCCGGGTGGCGGTCAAAGGCGTGCGCCGTTGCGGCATACCAGCTTGGCGGATACTCCGCCTTGCGGTCATTAGAATACAGCAGGTTCATCGCGTCTTTGCCCTAGACGTTCATCAGCAGATGCTCGCGTTCCCACGGGGAAATGACCTGCAGGAACTCTTCGTACTCAGCACGTTTGACGATGCCGTAGACACGGGCGAACTCGGGACCCAGAACTTCGTGCAGGGCAGTGGCTTCATCAAACAGATCCAGAGCTTCACCCATGATCTGAGGGATATCGCCGTCGCCTTCATAGGCGTCGCCATAGAATTGGCGGCGTGGGCGTTCTTGCTGAGTCAGGCCCAAATAGCCACAGGCCAACGACAATGCGATACCCAGATAGGGGTTGCAGTCCATGCCTGCGATGCGGTTTTCGACCCGGCGCGCCTCGGGGCCGGACAGAGGTACGCGAATGCCAGTTGTGCGATTGTCGCGTGCCCACTCCAGATTAATCGGGGCCGCATGGTCTTTGACGTAGCGGCGATAAGAATTCACATACGGTGCCATCACCGCCAGCCCTGCAGGCAGGTGGTTCTGCAAGCCGGCGATGAAGTGATAAAACGCATCCGTCTCGCCACCTTGTGGACCGGAGAAGATGTTCTGTCCCGTTTCTTTTTCGATGATCGAGTGATGGATGTGCATGGCCGACCCCGGCTCATCTTCGATCGGTTTTGCCATGAATGTTGCAAAGCAGTTGTGACGTAGCGCGGCTTCGCGGATCAGGCGTTTGAAATAGAATACCTCGTCCGCCAGCTTCACCGGATCGCCATGACGCAGGTTGATCTCTAGTTGTCCGGCACCGCCTTCTTGCGTGATCCCGTCGATTTCAAACCCCTGAAATTCGGCAAAGTCGTAGATGTCGTCGATCACCGGCCCGAATTCATCGACCGCTGTCATCGAATAAGCCTGCCGCGCCGCCGCAGGTCGGCCCGAGCGGCCCATCATCGGCTTGATCCCTTGCGCGGGATCTACATTCGGCGCGACAAGAAAAAATTCCATCTCGGGGGCGACAACCGGCTTCCAACCTTTGTCGTGATACATCTTCACAACGCGTTTGAGCACATTGCGGGGGCTGAAAGGGATCGGCTCGCCATCTCGGTCGAACGCGTCGTGAATCACCTGCAAGGTCCAGTCGCCCGTCCAAGGAGCGGCCGACGCAGTTGAGAAGTCGGGTTTCAGGATCATGTCCCGCTCAATGAAACCGTCCTCACCTGCAGCTTCGCCCCAATCCCCTGTGATGGTCTGGTAGAAAATGCTGTCGGGTAGGTGAAAATAGGATTGCTTGGCAAACTTTGACGCCGGGACCGCCTTGCCGCGGGCGATGCCGGGCAGGTCAGAGATGATGCATTCAACCTCATCCAGCCGTTTGCCTTCAAAGTAGGTGCGCGCCGCCTCAGGCAGCTGATCTGTCCAGTCGGCCATCAGGCCCTCACTTTCTTTAGGAATTCTGCCATGTGGTGTCCGATTTTGGCATTATCATCCGGGGCATCTTTTCGGTTCGCTGCCGCCTGCATCAACGCATCGGGAACCACGCCTTTGCCTCGGGTCTCCATCAAGCCCTGTATGAAGTCATTTCCATATTCAGGATGGGCCTGCACGGTCCAGATCGTATCGCCATAGGTGACCATGGCGTTTTGGCAAAAGTCATTCGTACCGGTGACCACCGCACCTGCGGGCAGTTTGGTCACTTGATCCTGATGCCAAGCATTCAAGGTGACGGTCTGATCGCCAAAGCTGTATTCCGTGCGTCCTACAGCCCAGCCACCATCAAACTTTTCCACTTTTCCACCAAGCGCTTGTGCGATGATCTGATGGCCAAAGCAAACACCAATCAAGGGGTTCCCTGTCTTCTGAATATCCCGGATCAGCTGTTCAAGCGGGGGAATCCAAGCGTGATCTTCGTATGCGCCATGACGAGATCCGGTGATGATCCACCCGTCGGCCTGATGCGCGTCTTCCGGAAACGCACCATCGACCACTGCGTATGTTTGGAATTCAAAGCCGTTCCCACCCAATAATGCGCGAAACATGCCATCATATTCCCCAAATTGTTCATGCAATTCATCGGGTGGGTGGCCGGTTACAAGGATGCCGATTTTCATAGTTCACCAAATTTGATCAAATTTATTCTAACGAAGCGAAGCGAGCTGGGCAAGAGGTTCAGACGCTCTCAAGATAGCTGAGCCAGTGCTCGTCAGGGGGGTGGGACGCGAATCGCGCAATTTCCTGCCGTTTGGTCATTACCAGGTTGCGGATCAGATCGTCCGGGAAAATGCGCGCAACTACCGGGTCAGTTTCGAAAGCAGAGATGGCCGACGGCCAGTCTGCTGCCAGCTGCGGCAGATCCGTCAACTCATAGGCATTGCCCGAAATCGGGCTGGGCGGTCGCAGGCCATCCTCGATCCCAACCATTGCCGCGCCCAGAACTGCGGCCAGCATGAGATAGGGGTTGATGTCACCGCCAGCAACGCGATGTTCGATCCGTCGGGCGGCAGGGGCACCACCCGGAATGCGCAGGGCCGCTGTGCGGTTTTCATAGGCCCAGCTTGCTCCGGTGGGTGCGTGGGCACCAGGCACCAGGCGCGTGTAAGAATTGCCATGAGGAGCGAAGATCAGCGTAGAGCCGGGCATCGCGGTCAGACATCCAGCAACCGCCGAGCGCAGTTCATCGGTTCCCTCGGCCCCTCCGTCATCGAAGACATTGCGTCCATCGACATCGACGACCGAGAAATGCACATGCATTCCATTGCCCGCATCCTCGGCATAGGGCTTGGACATGAAGGTCGCTGTGAAGCCATGCTTGCGTGCCACGCCACGCGCCAAGGTCTTGAAAAGCCACGTATCATCGGCGCAGCGCATGGCGTCCTGATGGTTCAGATTGATCTCGAACTGGCCGATCCCGCTTTCAGATATTGCAGTCTGAGCGGGAATACCCATAGCGGCGCAACCATCATAGAGATCGGTGAAGAACGCATCAAACGCGTCCAATTCGGCCATCGACAGAACGGCTTCGTCCCGCAGCCTGCGGCGCGTGACCGGGTTGATCGGAGGCTGCGGTTGGTCGCCTGAGGCGTCAAGCAGAGTGAACTCGAGTTCGGTAGCGGCGATGACCGACCAGCCCCGTTCGGAAAATCGATCCAGAACCGCAGAAAGCGCGTGTCTCGGATCGCCTGCAAAAGGCGTGCCGTCATCGTGGTAGAGGCACATGGGCACCAGCGCGGTGGGTGTATCCAGCCAGGGCATGGGAACCGGACCACGCCCGGTGGGGCGCAACACACCATCTGCATCACCGCTTTCGAAGACAAGCGGGCTGCCTTCGATATCAGCGCCCCAGAGATCGACATTGAGCGCAGAGAACGGCATGCGTACGGCGCCTTTGTCCAACTTGGCACCGTATGAGGGCGGCACGCGTTTGCCACGCATCTGACCGTTGAGGTCACAGGCGGCGACGCGGAATGTATGCAGGGCGCTCAGCTCCATTGGGGGCTCCGTGGTCTAGTCACGAGAGGTTTAAATCAGGATTAGCGTCTTGTCACGAAATTTGATCAAATTACGAACAGGCGTCGCTTGCGGTGAGGCGCGATGTTGAAAATCAACCGACTTGTACAGTGGTCGAGACCGTTGTCTTCCGAGTTGTACAACATTCAGGTGCCCGATTGTGCCGGGCGTAGCGATGCCTATAGTCTCATATATGTTCATCTTTCTTACCATAGTGTTACTGATCGCAGGCGGGGTCGGCTATTACGTCTGGTCCAAGAGACAGGCCCGCGCGGCGCTGTTGGCGACGCGTCTGACCTCGGATCAACGGGACATCATTGATCAGCAAGTTCCCATCATCCGGCGGCTGCCCGCCGGGCTGCGCAGCCACTTGGATGGCAAGGTGAACCTGTTTCTGGATCAAGTAAGCTTCTACGGCTGCGACGGGTTGGAAGTGACTGAGGAGATGGAGCTGTCGATTGCGGCGCAGGCCTGTTTGCTCGTGATCAATAGCGACATTTGGTATGACAATCTGACGACCATTCTGATCTATCCCAATGCGTTCAAGTCAAAGCAGCAGCGGCGCTCGGGCTATGTTGTGTCAGAGAAAGAGATCGTGCGGACCGGGGAAAGCTGGGATCGCGGACCGGTCATTTTATCATGGGCACACAGCCAGCAGGGCGCTCTGGATGATCGCGACGGGCAGAACGTAGTGCTGCATGAATTTGCGCATCAGATCGATGATCTGTCCGGGGGTACAAATGGCGTACCGATCCTGAGTGAAGGGCAGAGCTTTGCCGAATGGGAAAAGGTATTCCTGACCGCCTATGACGCGCATGTTCACGCGGTTGAAAGCGGGCGGCACACGGTTATCGACCCCTATGGCGCAACCGGGCATGAAGAGTTCTTTGCCGTCTCGGTCGAAGTGTTCTTTGAGCGCCCGAAAGCGCTGAAGCACGAGGTGCCCGAGGTCTATGAGCAGCTTTCGAAACTGTTCCGGCTGAACCCGGTGGAGTGGGCTTAGCGCGCCAAATTTAGTCGGAAGCGCATCTTGGCTTTCCGCTCGGCAGGCAGGTGGCGGTTCAGGCGTTTGTTGACCCTTCCGAAGCCCCAAACGATGACCAGCGTTAGCAGGATGAAATAGAACGCCAGAATCGGGTAGGGGATGAAGGGGTTAAACGTCTTGTCCGCGAAATAGCTGGCGTAGTACAGCGCGTCTCCGCGTTGTTGCCAGGCCGGGAAGGCCGAGAAGAAGACCAACGTTGTAGACTGGAAGACAAAGATC
The DNA here is from genome assembly GCF_056532915.1 of Ruegeria sp. H9. NCBI lineage: Bacteria > Pseudomonadati > Pseudomonadota > Alphaproteobacteria > Rhodobacterales > Roseobacteraceae > Ruegeria > Ruegeria sp. H9. The sequence continues at coordinate 37,605 of NZ_JBQFNX010000002.1, forward strand.
GCTTCGTTCGTATAGGCGGGCCACGCCAGCCGCAGCATTGTGGGCCAAACGATACGTCGGAAGCGGGACCAGCCGGACATGCCATAGGCGTCAGCGGCTTCGATATCGCCCTTGGGGATCGAACGCAGGGCGCCATAGAAGATCTCTCCCGAATAGGCGGAAGTATTCAGGAACAGCACGATCAGCGCCCCCAGCCAGGCCGAGGTGAAGGCGTCGAACATCGGATAGGGCTTCTTCAGCGAAAGGAAGAAGAAATAGGCGAAGAAGAACTGGATAAACAGCGGCGAGCCGCGGAACAAAAAGATGAACCACTCGGACGGTTTGCGCAGCCATTTATTCGAAGACGCTTTGCCGACGGCCAGCGCGGTGGCGAGGAAGAACCCCGTGACCATCGCCATGATCCCGAAATAGATATTCCAGATCATGCCCGAGCCGATCAGCGTGAAGTGCTCGCACAGGGTGAAATCGGTTTTGGGCAGCAGGCGTTCCCCGAAGCCTAGCGAACGGAGGCCGTAGTCTTGAATGGTCTGGATGCAGCTCATGCGGTGGTCTCCTTGCGCAGAAGCTCTCCGCCCGATGTGGCCTGACCATGGGACAGGCGGCGCATCAGTTTCTCAAGCCCGATTTCCGAGACGCGGGTCATGCCGAGGTAGAAGATCAGCAGGGCGAGGAAGTACCACATGCGCCAGTCGCCATGAGGGTAATCGGTAAAGCGGGATGTTTTTGTGCCACCCAACTCGCGAGCCCAATAGACGATATCTTCGATGCCCAGCAAGAAAAGCAGTGGTGTGGCCTTGATCAGCACCATCCACAGGTTCGATAGGCCAGGTAGGGCGTAGACCCACATTTGCGGCACCAGGATACGCCAAAAGGTCTGGCGGCGTGTCATGCCGTAGGCTGCGGCCGTCTCAAGCTGGGCGTGTGGTACAGCCCGCATGCCGCCGAACAGGACGTTGGCGGCAAACGCGCCGAACACGATAGAGAATGTGACGACGGCAAGGAAGAAGCCGTAGGTTTCATGCACCCATTCGGGTGCAGTGCCCAGCGGCAGCTTGGCGGCCTGACAGACGATGAAGTCGTTGCCCTGCCGCACCGGATCGGTCCATTCGGGGCAGAGCACTTTATGGCGCAGCCATTCAAAGCCCTGATCCAGAGCGATCACGAAGAACAGAAAGAAAGCGATATCAGGCACGCCACGCACGATGGCGATATAGGCCTTACCCAGCCAGCTAAGCGGCGGGAAATGCGATCGCGCTGCCATAGCGCCGGCAAAACCGAAGCTCAGGGCGACCGGGGCGGTGACGGCCAGCAGACCCAGCACCTTGAAGAACGACAAGTAGAACGACCAGTGGACGCCATTGGTCAGATAGCACGAGAACCAGCGGAACGTGCCCAGCGTGTCAGGATCAGCGCAGTAGGAGAACATAAGGCGTCTTTCGAACGTCTGGCCGGTCTCAGGTCCGGCAGGTCCGGCGCGCGCACGCGCCGGACAATTGGACGGAGGGCTTAGTTGGTTACGACCGAGCCGTCTGTGTTGTATGTAGCGATACCTTCGCCAAACCATTTGACCAGCATCTCGTTGAGCGTGCCGTCTGCCTTCATGGAAGAAATCGCGTCATCGAACTTGCCGCGCAGTTCTGCGTCGCTCTCGCGCAAGCCCATGCCGATGCCACCGCCCAGCGGGACAAGATCGCCGACAAAGACCAGCTCGCCACCGGATTCCTCAACAATCGGGACCAGGAAGTCATAGTCAGCCAGCACAGCATCCGCTTCGCCATTGCGTACGGCGGCGATGGTTTCTTCGGGGGTGGCGAATTCGACCAGAGTCGCGCCGGATTCAGCAACGTGACCGGCCTGAATGGTTGCGGTCTGTGCAGCGACGATGCCACCTTTCGTGTCAGCGCCATCTGAAGCAGCTACGTAAGCTGAGGCGGTCGGCGGGTAGTAGTTCTGGGTAAAGTCGATGACCTCATCGCGTTCGTCAGTGATCGACATGCCGGCGATGATGGTATCGTAGTTGCCCGAAACCAGGTTCGGAATAATCGAATCCCAGTCATTCTTGACCCATTCGCACTCCAGACCGGCGCGCTTGCACAGCTCGTCACCGACTTCACGCTCGAAGCCGTCGATCTCACCAGCATCATTGATGAAGTTGTACGGAGGGTAGGCGCCCTCGGTGCCCATGCGCACAGTTTCGGCCATTGCGATACCGGCGGTCAACGCCAGCGCTGCGGTGGTCAGAATCAGGTTTTTCATGAGTTACTCCCCTTTATTGGTTCTGTCCGTTGGTTAAGCCGCCTGAGTGGCGGAGAGAAAGCCCTGAAGCCGTTCGGATTCAGGGGCAGTGAAAATGTCTTCGGCTGAACCCTCTTCTTCGATCAGGCCTTGATGCAGGAACACAACGTGGCTGGAGATATCCGCAGCCATCTTCATGTCATGAGTCACGATGATCATGGTGCGGCCTTCTGCGGCCAGATCCTTGATCACTTTGATCACTTCCTGTTCCAGTTCGGGATCGAGCGCTGAGGTCGGTTCGTCAAACAGCAGCGCCTGAGGTTCCATGCACAGCCCACGTGCGATTGCGGCGCGTTGTTGCTGTCCGCCCGATAGTTGCGCCGGATAGACGTCGCATTTGTCGCCGATGCCGACCTTTTCCAGATATTTGCGCGCGCTGTCTTCGACCTCGGCCTTGTCGCGGCCCATGACAGTGACCGGAGCCTCCATCACATTCTGCAGGATGGTCATATGGGCCCACAGATTGAACTGCTGGAACACCATCGACAGATTTGTGCGGATGCGCAGCACCTGCTTGGGATCGGCGGGACGGCGATGATTGTGGCTGCCAGTCCAACGGACTGGCTCGCCTTTGAACAGAATCTCGCCCTCTTGGCTGTCTTCCAACAGATTGCAGCAGCGCAGCAGGGTAGACTTCCCCGAGCCGGATGATCCGATCAGCGACACGACGTCGCCGCGATGCGCGGTGATGTCCACGCCCTTGAGCACCTCGAGTTGGCCAAAGCTTTTGTGCAGGTTCTTGATCTCAATGACGGGAGCGGCGTCTGTCACGGGCAGTCCAGATATGATTGGTGTTGGTGCGGTAATAGGGCTGAAAAATCGGGCTAATGCAATGCGCAATTGACAAGTTCACGCAGCGAAATTGCCAAATCGGGCGGTCGCGCTGTCTAAACTGTCAGTTTGTTGGGCGCATTCTGTGACTCGATGCACCATTATCGACAGGTCAGCCAGATCAATCTCTAGATTGCGGCCCAGAGATTCAGGTCACAGGATTCCGGATCAATCGAGGTGATCCTAAGCGAAACCGAATTTATTGAGCTGGCTTGATCCAATCACCAAAACTGTTTGAATTTGGGAATAATTCGTTTTGAGTTAAAGATTGAAATATACGAATTCAATTCACGTAAGGGGCTTCTTGTGATCGCGCTATTATTTGCATTGTTCGCCGGCACGATGGTGCTGGCATACTTTAAGCTGGTCAGAATTTCATACGCATTGTTCATGCTGACGCTTTTGGCGAGTGCCTACTGGCTGAAGTTTCACGCCACGACCCCCTTAACGATTCAACTGTGAGGTCGTCCAATGTCACCTGAATTTGCTCGTAACATGAATGCGATTGGTGCACTGGCGGTTTGCCTGGTTCTGGTGCTTGCCTTCTACTTTCAGCTTGTCCTTTACGAACTGCCCTGTCCGTTATGTTTGCTCCAACGCGTGGGATTCGTGGCCGTTGGGTTCGGGCTTGCTCTGAACCTGTTATGGGGTACGCGCGCCAGAAACTATGGCATCGTGCTGGTGGCAGCGATATTTGGGATCAGCGTTTCGATCCGCCAGATCCTGCTGCATATCGTGCCCGGAACAGGGCACTACGGCTCCCCGGTTCTGGGCCTACACTTCTATACCTGGGCGGGAGTCGCGTTTGGTTTGATCATCCTTGGCACCGCAATCATGCTGGTATTCGAGAAGCAGTATGATCTTGCGTCGGACGTTCGGGCAACCGAACGCTTCGGAGGAAGTACATTGGCCAAAACAGCGTTTTTCCTGATTTTGGCATTGGCCGTCGCGAACGCTGGTTCGGCGCTTTTGGAGTGTGGGCCTGGCATCTGTGACGATCCACCGACGGACTACAAGTTTCTGAATGAGCTTGAAGGCAGCGATTCATAGCGCTGACAACGCCCAAAGGCTTGCCGGTTGATCAGACCTTCGCCGCCTTTTGTCTTGCAAGCGCCGAATCCACATCGCTCACGCCGAGCAGGCTGACGACAAGGCGTAGCAGAGAATCCTCTTCACCGCTGCGGTGCCCATCCGCCAGTGCGACCGACCACATGGCCTGCACAACGGCCAGGCGGTCGTCATAGGCGATGGCCTCTTTGATGGCGCGAGTAAAGCGGACGGTGTCGGGCGCCTCGGCCTCAAGGTCTTCGGCGCGGGCGCGCAGGGCTGCGGCCTCAAATGGCGACAGGCCGTAGCGTTCGGCCGAGATGCGGTCGATTCGGGCCATTTCGGTATCGGCATAGTCGTTGTCGGACCGAGCGATACGCACCAACAGGGCGGTGAGGGCCAGACGGGCATCATCTTCGACAAGCGGGTCGGGCTGCGGCTGCGTGAGCCGGGACAGGAAATCACTGAACATAAGCGTTTATATAGAGATAGCCTAGGTCGCTTCCAAGCGGCTTTGTATCCGCTCGCGTGCCGCTTTGCTGTCGTTGAAGCTGAGGCCCATGGCAATGCGGGCTTCTTCGACGATCTTGACCTCGCCCTCGTCCGAGTTGCCATCGGCCAGCACGACCTCCCACAGGGCGTCAAGCGCGGCCAAGCGTTCCTGAAGATCGGTGGTTTCGCGGATCAGTTTGCCGAATGTATCTGTTTCCGGAGCAGCTGCGTGCAATTTTTCGCAGGTGGCGCGGACCTTGGCGGCCTCGATCGCATTGTGCTGGTAAAGTCGCGCAAGAATGCGGTCGATCAGGCTGATCTCTTCCAGCTTATAGTCGCGGTCGGCCTGCGCGACACGTACCAGCAATGCCCCCAGGGCCAGTTCGGCATCAGGATCGGGCAGTTTGTCATGTTGCGGCGGCCGAAAAGCCTGGAAGAATTTTTTCAACATATCGGCAGGATATTCCGTAATTCGAGGCGCGCCAAGCGGTGCTAGCCCTCATAGCCCTGAATAATCACAAGATCGCCGGTCGAAACCGGATCGCGCAAGGCCTTGGCGGCTTGATAGGCATCGCTTTCATAGCAGGCCAGCGCCTGTTCATAGCTGGGAAATTCTATGACAACGGTGCGGGCGCGAGCCTTGCCTTCGGGCTCGCTCCTCTCGCCGCCGCGTACAAGAAACTTGGCCCCGTAATCGGCGAATGGGGCCGCATTGGCAGCAATGTAAGATTTGTAGGTTTCAATGTCGTCTACATCGACATGGGCAACCCAGTATCCTTTGGCCACAAGGTGTCCTCCGCTGGTATCGGATGCAAGGTGCGGAGGAACAGGTTGAAATGCAATCCCCTAAAAGTGGATCATCCACCGGATTGCAACGCGGCGCGTGCTGAATCCTGTAACCAAGCGGTCATTTGCCGATAGGGAACCGGGCCATAGCTGATCCGGGCCACGCCGAGTTTCGCCAGCGTCGGCGTGTCAGGCGTGCCGGGCAGGGCAATGATGTTGACCGGCAAGTCGGTGGCCGCGCAAAGCTGGCCGATCATGGATTCGTCTTTCAGGCCCGGCGCGAAGAACCCGCTGGCTCCGGCATCGGCGTAGGCTGCCGCGCGGGCCATGGCGTCATCCAGCATCGCTTGATCATGCGTGTCCGGAGCGGCTTTGAGGAAGATGTCAGTGCGGGCGTTGATGAAGGCGGGAACACCGGCCACGTCACAGCTTTCGCGCATCGCAGCGACACGCGCTGCCTGTGTTTCGATGTCATAAAGATCTTTAGTTCCAACGACCTGATCTTCGAAGTTAAAGCCGATTACTCCGGTTTCCAGCGCGCGTTTGACATTGGCCGATATGCCAAAAGTATCCTCGGCATAAGCGCCTTCGAGGTCCATGGTGACCGGTATATCAACCGCCTCGACAATGCGGCGAGCGTTGTCTAACGCCAACTCAAACGGGATGTTCTGGCCGTCCGAAAACCCCTGCGCCATCGCGACCGGAGCACTGCCAGTTGCCAGCGCTTTGGCCCCTGCATCGCGTACAGCGACGGCGCTGCCGGGGTCCCAAATGTTATAGAGGATGACCGGATCACCCTTCTTGTGCAGGGCGGCAAATGTTTCTGCTTGGGTAATCTGATCGGTCATGGCCGGTCTCCTGTCGCTGCTATGGCGGCAGTTAACCGTGCAAACCGCCGGCGCGTAAAGATATTTCGCGCCGACTGGTACAAATCTGTTATCAGCCCGTGATCAGACCAGACGCGAGGTGTCTTTCGCGGCGCGCACGAATTCGCGGAACAGGGGGTGCGGGTCGAAGGGTTTGGATTTCAGTTCCGGGTGATACTGAACACCAATAAACCATGGGTGATCCGACCATTCGACGATTTCCGGCAAACGCCCATCTGGCGACATGCCCGAGAAATTCAAGCCTGCCTTTTCCAGTTTGTCGCGGTACTTGATGTCGACCTCGTAGCGGTGACGGTGGCGTTCCTCAATCTGGGTGCCGCCATAGACTTCCGCGACCTTCGAGCCTTCGGCCAGAACCGCATCATAGGCGCCCAAACGCATGGTGCCGCCCTTGTCGTCTCCGACTTTGCGTTCGACCTTGTGGTTGCCCTGCACCCATTCTTTCAGGTGGTAAACAACGGGTTCAAAACGCTTTTTCCCGGCTTCATGGTCGAATTCTTCGGACCCGGCTTCGGTGATTCCCGCCGCGTTGCGTGCGGCTTCGATCACGGCCATCTGCATGCCCAGACAGATGCCCAGATAGGGCACTTTGTGTTCACGCGCATATTGAGCGGCCTTGATCTTGCCTTCTGTCCCACGCTCGCCAAAGCCGCCGGGGACCAGGATGGCGTGGAAGCCTTCCAGATGAGGTGCGGCGTCTTCGTTGTCAAACACCTCGGCATCGACCCACTCGATCTTGACGCGGACGCGGTTGGCCATGCCGCCATGGGTCAGGGCCTCGGCAATTGACTTATAGGCATCTTCAAGCTGGGTGTATTTGCCGACGATGGCTACTTTCACTTCGCCTTCGGCGTTGTGAATGCGGTCGCTGACGTCTTCCCATTTGGCCAGATCGGGCTTGGGGGCCGGGCTGATCTGGAATGCGTCCAGAACCGCCTGATCCAGACCTTCACGGTGATAGGCCAGCGGGGCGTCGTAGATGGTGCTGAGGTCTTGTGCGGCAATCACGCTGTCAGGGCGGACATTGCAGAAAAGGGCCAGCTTTTCGCGTTCTTTGGTTGGAATCGGTCCCTCGGACCGGCAGACCAGAATGTCGGGGGCTAGACCGATCGAGCGCAACTCTTTCACCGAATGCTGGGTTGGCTTGGTTTTCAACTCGCCCGAGGCTTTGATATAGGGCAGCAACGTCAGGTGCATGAAGATACACTGACCGCGCGGCTTGTCCTGACTGAACTGGCGGATCGCTTCAAAGAAGGGCAGGCCCTCAATATCACCTACGGTGCCGCCGATTTCACAGAGCATGAAATCAACTTCATCCTCGCCAATCGCGATGAAATCCTTGATCTCATTCGTGACGTGCGGGATCACCTGAATGGTTTTGCCGAGGTAATCTCCACGGCGCTCTTTCTCCAGCACATTGGAATAAATCCGCCCCGAGCTTACCGAGTCGGTCTTACGTGCCGCCACACCGGTGAAGCGTTCGTAATGGCCAAGGTCCAGATCGGTTTCAGCGCCGTCATCGGTGACGAATACTTCGCCATGTTCGAAGGGCGACATGGTGCCCGGATCGACGTTTAGATAGGGGTCCAGCTTGCGCAGACGCACCGAATATCCCCGGGCCTGCAACAGCGATCCCAACGCCGCCGAAGCCAGTCCTTTGCCCAAGGACGAAACCACACCACCAGTGATGAAAATAAAACGCGCCATGTTTTTCGGCTGCTCCCGTGAGACGTCATTATTAGCTGCCCGGCGGTTCGAAAAAACCGCTGCATCACGGGACTTCACGTATAAAGGATTCGCGCACATAGCGCAAGAGAACCGCAAGATGCTGTTGCAGTTCCCTTATGATTTTCTAGGTTTTGTGGCTTAGTCGGCCGCCTGCGGGATCAGCGGAGCATTGTCGCCTTGCGCCGGCGGCAACAATTCATCTGCCGATGGGACTGCCGGAGCGCTTTCCTCAGCCGGGGCCGGGGCAGGCACGCCCAAACGGTCAATCACCGAGCTGCCAGAAGATTTCTGGGCCGCCAGAATCGTCAGCGTGATCGAGGTGACGATAAAGCACGCGGCCAGGATCCATGTCAGCTTGCCCAACGCCGTTGCTGCCGCGCGGCCCGTCATGGCCCCGCCGCCACCGCCACCCATCCCAAGGCCGCCGCCTTCGGAACGTTGCATCAGCACAACGACAATCAGGCCCAAGGCCAGAAGAAGGTGGATGATGAGAACGACGTTTTCCATGGTGGTCCTGTACAGCGTGGCGTGTATCGCGTGGTACTTATGCAAGTTTGCCAGCGGGGGCAAGTCACGAGTTGGCATCACGTGCGGTGATGTTTCATATCACACCAAAGAGACTGGACAGAGCGCTGTGCTGTCGCGCAGGCTGCGCCTCATGCCACATGATGATCACGACCACCCGCACGCCCTGTTGCCTCCCGAACCCGCGCTGCGCGTCAAAGCGCTTGAGACGATTCTGACCCGCAAGGGTCTGATTGATCCTGCAGCGCTGGATGAAATCATCGATACTTATCAGAACAAGATAGGGCCACAGAACGGCGCGCATGTTGTTGCAAAGGCTTGGAGTGATCCCGATTTCAAAGCCTCACTGCTGGCAGACGCCACATCAGTCGTGGCGGATCTGGGCTATTACGGTCGTCAGGGTGAGCATATGGTGGTCGTCGAGAACACGCCTGAACAGCACAACATGGTCGTCTGCACCTTGTGCAGCTGTTACCCGTGGCCGCTGCTAGGAATTCCACCCGGCTGGTACAAATCTGACGCCTACCGCGCCCGCGCCGTGCGAGAGCCGCGCAAGGTCCTGTCTGAGTTTGGTGTTACCTTGCCCGAAGGTACATCGGTTCGCGTCTGGGATTCGACGGCCGAAATTCGTTACCTCGTCCTGCCGATGCGCCCAGAGGGCACAGAAGGATTGAACGCGGACGAATTGGCGGCGCTGGTCACCCGCGACAGCATGATCGGCACTGGGCTACCCAAGGTGCCGTCATGACGCGCGTACATGATATGGGAGGGCGCTTTGGTGATGGTCCGGTGAACCCGGAACCCGAAGACGCGCCGGTGTTTGCCGAAGACTGGCACGGTAGGGCGCTGGCGGTAACGCTCGCTGCGGGGTTTCTGGGGCAATGGAACATCGATGTTTCACGCCACGCGCGTGAAAAACTGTCTCCTACGGACTACGCGCGGTTTTCTTACTATGAGAAATGGATGTCTGGTCTGGCTGATCTTCTGGTCGAAAAGGGTGTCCTGACGCTTGATGATTTGCGCGGTGTTGACGGGGATGGTGTTCATCCTCTGACTGAGCGTACCCTGAAGGCTGACGCCGTCGCAGGCGCTTTGGCCAAAGGTGGACCCGCAGATCGCCCGTCGAACGTCGAAGTTCGGTTTCAAGCCGGACAAGCAGTCCGAGCATTGGGCCAGAGCGCCAATCGACTGGTTGATGGCGGCCACACCCGGTTGCCGATCTATGCCGCGGGTGCAACGGGTCGCATCCTCAGGCTGCATGGCACTCATGTCCTGCCGGATTCCAACGCCCATGGGTTGGGTGAAGCCCCTGAGCCGCTCTACGCGGTCGTGTTTCCCGCCTCAGAACTTTGGGCAAACCCTGAGCACCCGGCGGATGAAGTCGTGCTGGACCTCTGGCAGTCTTATTTGGAGCCCGCATGAGCGATTGTATCACTCACTCAGCCCCCGAGCCGATTTTTGCCGAGCCCTGGCACGCGCAGGTTTTTGCGGTCACAGTGGCCTTGAACGAAGCGGGCCGGTTTGATTGGCCGGACTGGGCGGAACGGTTTTCCAATACTTTGAAACGGAACGGCCTCAAAAAAGATCTGGATGGTGGGGACGATTACTTTCACGCTTGGTTGGAGACCTTGGAGGCGCTGCTGGCTGAGCAGGGGGAAGCGCCCACTGATGATGTCCAGGATCTTCGCAATGCATGGGAAGAGGCTTACCTGACAACACCCCACGGTCATCCCGTACAATTGCGCTAAAAGCAGAGGGGGCGCTGCCCCCGCCGCCCGTCCGGGCGACTCCCCCGAGGTACTTTTGGCCAGATGAAGCAGGGGATCCGCTCTTCATCTGGCCAAAATCACCTCCACCGGAGGCATCGCGAGCGGCACGATTTGTATCTGCGGCGAAATATCGGTTTCCCTGCCGTCTGTGCCCGGCTATATGAGCCGGGTTTGAATATTCAGCGCAAAAGGACCGGATATGGCCAACGTGGTTGTTGTCGGCGCCCAGTGGGGCGACGAAGGAAAAGGCAAGATCGTCGACTGGCTCAGTGAGCGAGCGGATGTGATCGCGCGTTTTCAGGGTGGACATAATGCCGGGCACACGCTGGTCATTGAGGGTGAGGTTTACAAACTGCATGCGCTACCTTCGGGCGTGGTACGCGGTGGAAAGCTGAGCGTGATCGGTAATGGGGTCGTTCTGGACCCTTGGCACCTGATCAAAGAGATCGGTACCATCCGCGCGCAGGGTGTCGATATCACGCCCGAGACGCTGATGATTGCCGAGAATACCCCGCTGATCCTACCGTTCCATGGCGAGCTGGATCGTGCGCGCGAAAGCCAGAACTCGGTGGCCAAGATCGGCACGACCGGTCGCGGGATCGGTCCATGCTATGAAGACAAGGTTGGTCGGCGTGTAATCCGGGTGGCTGATCTGGCTGATGATGCGACGCTGGCGCTGCGGGTCGATCGGGCTCTGGTCCATCACAATGCGCTGCGCAATGGGCTGGGGTTGGAACCTATTGATCGTGACGCGTTGATTGCGCAGTTGAAAGAGATCGCGCCGCAGATTTTGCCTTTCGCAGCACCGGTGTGGAAGGTGCTGAACGAGAAGCGCAAGGCAGGCAAGCGAATCCTGTTCGAAGGCGCACAGGGTGCGCTGCTGGATATCGATTTCGGGACCTATCCGTTTGTGACATCGTCGAATGTAATTGCGGGCCAGGCCTCGACAGGCGTTGGGATTGGGCCGGGTTCGATCGACTTCGTTTTGGGCATCGTCAAGGCGTACACGACCCGCGTGGGCGAGGGGCCTTTCCCAACCGAATTAGACGACGAAGATGGCCAACGCCTGGGCGAACGGGGGCATGAGTTCGGTACCACGACGGGGCGCAAACGCCGTTGTGGTTGGTTCGATGCCTGTCTGGTACGCCAAACCTGCGCGACCAGCGGCGTGAACGGCATCTCCCTGACCAAACTGGATGTATTGGACGGGTTCGAGACGCTGAAAATTTGTGTCGGGTATGAGCTGGATGGCGATCGTCTGGACTATCTGCCGACCGCCGCCGACCAGCAAGCACGTTGCACGCCGATTTACGAAGAGATGCCGGGCTGGAGCGAATCCACCGAAGGCGCGCGCAGTTGGGCAGACTTGCCTGCGAACGCGATCAAATACGTGCGCCGCGTCGAGGAATTGATCGAATGTCCGGTCGCCCTTTTGTCCACCAGCCCGGAGCGGGAGGACACCATTCTGGTGACCGACCCGTTTGCAGATTGATGAGCAGAAACGACAAACCCGGCCTCAGCTATAAGGCACGTCGGCGGTGGTCATTGGTGCTGCTGCTGATCGGGCTCCCCATCTATATCGTTGCGGTTGTGACAATCGTGAACTGGCTGGATCGCCCGCCGATCTGGCTGGAACTTCTGGTATATGTCGCGCTTGGCATTGTCTGGGCGTTGCCGTTCAAATTTGTCTTCCGCGGGGTGGGCAAAGAGGACCCGGATCAAGATCAAAGCTAAGCCGCCCGATTGTCTTGGTGTCTTCTGCGTGGCACGATGTTTGCGACTTTCTTTCGCGGCAACCAGAGGCAGATAGGGCATGAAAAACCGGGTATTAGCGGCGGTTACCACAACATGTATCGCGAGCAGCGCTCAGGCCGATGATTGGCGCTATACCATTGCGCCTTATTTCTGGGGGCCGGAATTCAGAACCTCACTGGACGTGGGACCAAACCCGCCGGTGAACGGGGATACCTCGATCTTCGACATTCTGAAGGGTGCGTTCCTGATCGCTGGTCAGGCCCGAAATGGGCGTTGGACCATTGGTGGTGAATTCAATTATCTCAATTTGGGTGACGATGTCTCGGTCGGTCGGTTTGACGATGCAGCCAGTTGGGATCTTGAAGGCACGATGGTCTCACTGGCGGCCAGCTATGCGGTCTATCAGGATGATCGGTCACGGTTGGAAGCGTTGGCCGGGCTGCGCCATTGGGACCTGGATGTTTCGACCACCGTGCTGGATCGCACCTTCAGCACAGATCAAAGCTGGACCGACCCGTTGATCGGCGCACGCTATAACTACGCGCTGAATGACCGCTGGAGCCTCACAGCGATGGGCAATATCGGCGGCTTCGGTTATGGCTCGGAATTCCAGTGGGAAGCGCTGGTGCAGGCTAGTTGGAAGTGGCGTGAGAATATCAACGTTGCGGGCGGGTATCGCCATCTGGATGTTGAGTTTGAAGACGGGCGCGATGTGATTGATCTGATCCTGACCGGCCCTTACGTGGCGCTGGCGTTCAACTTCTGAACTTGACTGGCTTTTTGGCTGCCAGCCACGGAACGAAAAAGGGCCAGAGTTTCCTCTGGCCCAATTTTGTCTTGAGGGGGAATTGGGGGATCTTGGTGTCAGCCAGCGGCACGCTCGTCGTCGTTCGGGCGGAACCCGATTTGGGTTGAGGCGGCAAAACGGCCACCTCCGGCCTTTTCGATTTTGCCGTCCCGCAGCAACTGACCGAATGAGCGCAAGCTTTCTTCGCGGTTGAACGAGTCCTGCTTGAGCGAGCGAACTTTGTTCATCAGCTGTGGACGCGAGAACTGCTCCTGACCTTCGATGAAGGACAGATAAGCCGCGGCAGCTTCCAGCAGGTCGAGTAGTGATTGGGCACCCTGTTCTTGCGCAAAGGCTGCAAAACCACCTTCTTCATCTGCAGATTCCTCGTCCGCCGAGGTGACACGGCGCGGTGTCACCGGGCCGGTGTCAGCCGTTTCGGTATCCACCCGCTGTTCAGCCACCAGTTTCAATGGTGCGGCAGCATCCGGGGTGGGGCGTTCACTGGTGACCTCGATCTCGGGTCGGCGTGGATTGACGACCGAGGCCAGATCACCGCGATAATCATCCTCGGGGGTCTGAGATTTGTCTGCGCCATCTTCGCGGTCTGCTTCGGTTGCAGCAACGGCAGTGCGCAGGTGAGAATATGTTTCGCGCTGGCCGCTGGTGGCAGGATCATCCATATGGGCGCCCGCTTCGTCCATCAGGCGCGAGACGTCCTGATCCAGACCCGTCATATCGGGCAGCTCAGCCGTCGTGTTTGCCGCCAGCTCGGTTTCTACCAGCGCCATTTCGTCAAGCAGCAGCGCCTCATCCTCGGCCGAGATGACGCCATGGCTGAGGCCGGTAAGATCCGGTGATGTTTCATCTTCGTCGGTGTCGTCTTCGTCGGTGTCGTCCTGGCCATTCAGGATGTTTGACGGGCCTTCGTCTTCAGTTTCAGATTCGTCGTCGAGGTCCGAGAACAACACGTCCTTGTCCGTGACATCGGCCGACGGCTGTTCGGGCGCTTCGTCCTCGTCTTCAAGTTCGGCAGTGATCGCCGGTGAGATGATCGGGGCTGCTTCGACTTCGTCCTGCTCGTTGGTGGCAGGTGCGATAGGTTCTTCGTCCTGAACGGGCAGCTCAGCGATCGTTGCCATTTGCTCGGGTTCGGCAGGCTGTTCGACCTGCGGGGCCGTTGCCGGAGCGTCGTCCGTAGCAGTGTCTTCCAGATCGGCCGGGCTCAGCGCGCCGGACTCAAAAGCGGCAGAGATTGCATCGACCTTTGGCTTCACGGGCTGCAGATAGCTGACGTCTTCGTCTTCAGAGTATCCGGCAGGGGCAGCATCGGAATGCGAAACAACAGCCCGGATTCGCTGCAGCTTGGCTGCGATACTGTCAGCGGCGGGGGCATCTTCGGATTGCGGAGCAGACGGAGCAGGGGGAACAACATCCGCGACAGGCAGAACAGGTTCAGGTGTTGTGGCTGGCGCAATTGCAGCGGGGGTTGGTGCTGCAACCGGGGCGGCTTCCGTTGCGCGCAGCAACAGGCCGGTCTCGTTCTGGCTGGCTTCAACCTTCTGTGCGGCGTCCCGCTGTGCGATCCGGGTCAGCATCTCGGCGTCAGGCTGAGGAGGTTCCGATCCGAAGTATCGGTCATCCGCTGCAAGGTCCCGGAAATACTCGGCGATCGCCTTCATTGTTTCAAATGAATCGTCAAAGCCTTCGAGGGTGCACGAGAAGGTGCCGTATGAAACGGTGAGTACCTTGTTGTTCTGTACCATCAGACGCATGTCCTTTACAAACTACCAGGTCGACTACCAGACACAGCAGGGGCAACCGACTCGAAACTCTAGCCATGAAGCTATCATTTTGTGGTTTCATTATGTCCAAAACTGGAAAATATGGTCAATCTTGTGGAAAATGGGGCAATTGTTCGCTCTGGCGGGCCAATCGGGCTGTTTGGTGGGGGCGAAATCTGTTCAGAGGATGTGAATCTGGTGCTAAATCGCGTCAATTCTGCCGTTGCGGCGGATGGCGGTGCGGCTGCGTTGATTGATTCGGGACGGATGCCGGACGCAGTGATCGGCGATTTGGACTCGATTACGGCAGAATATCGGGCCCGGATTCCCAAGGATCGGTTGTTCCGGATATCCGAGCAGAACAGCACCGATTTTGACAAGGCGCTGCGCAATATGGATGCGCCTGTGGTGCTGGCAGCAGGATTTCTGGGCGCGCGGGTGGATCATCAGTTGGCGGCGTTCAATACTCTGGTTCGGTTGCAGGATCGGCCTTGTGTCCTGTTGGGCGCACGAGAAATTGTCTTTCATGCGCCACCCAGGATCAGTCTGGAGCTCACAGCAGGAGACACGGTTTCATTGTTTCCGCTGCGGCGGGTGACCGGTCGCAGCGAGGGGCTGGAATGGCCGATTGATGATCTGGTGCTAGAACCGGACGGGCAGGTCGGAACCTCAAACCGAGCGCTAGGAGCGCTAACGCTTGAGGTCGATGGACCCGGGTTGCTGACGATCCTGCCGCGCGCGGCGTTGGATCAGGTCATGCAGGCGTTTCAGTCGGGCCGGACCGAGCGTTGGCCCGCTCGTGCAGGATAACGTAGAGCCCAGCCGCGATTGTGATGCCGATGCCTAGCGCGGCCAGCCCGTTTGGCAGATCGTGGAAGATCAGCCAGCCAATCAGGGTGGCGACCGGAATCTCTAGATATTGCATCGGGGCCAAAGTCGCAGACGGCGCATAGCGCAGAGACCATGTCATCAGCAGATGCGCCACGGTGCCCAGCACACCGATCCCCAGTAGCAGCCAGAGCGTCTCGCCCGTGGGCATCGTCAGGGACATTGCTGGCAGGCCGATCTTGGAACCCAGCAGGACAATCGGCAGCAAAAAGGCGGTTGCCATGGCCCCCGATACAGCCTGCAGCGCAACCGGGTCTGTTTCCTTGGCGATCTGCCGCGTAACCAGCATGAACAGGGCGAAGACCACCGCCACGATCAGGGGCAGCAAGGCGGGCGCGCCGACCTCTGCAAAGCTGGGTTGGATGACCAGCAAGGTGCCGATGAATCCCACGACACAGGCGACCAGACGTCGGGGGCCGACCTGTTCGCCCAGAACGTATTTGCCCAAAAGCAGCATGATGAAGGGCATTACAAAGGCGATGGCCACGGTATCGGCCAGCGGCATATATTGCAGCGCTGTGAACATCGCAGCGATCCCAATGATGTGCAGAAGGGTGCGGATCATCGTCAGGCGCAAAACGCGCGGCGTCATCTTCCATGGCTTGCCGGTCATCGCGATCAGTGGGATCAAGATCATCGCCTGAACAGCAAACCGCACCAGTACCAGCAGTCCCAAAGCTGTGGTTTCACCCAACAGCTTTGCCATCCCGTCACCCAGCGGTGCGAGCACGCAAAAACCGAGCATCAATATGATGCCGAGAACGGGGCGATCCTGAGTCATGTGCGCGACGCTAGCGGTTTCGCGGCAGAGGGGGAAGCACTGATCTCAGGCGTCGGGCAGGGGTTGGACTTTGGTGTAATCCGGGCCGATGCAGGTGGGCAGGCCGTCACCAAGCTGCAGCCAGCTAAGCTTTTCCTCGTGCGCGACATGCAAGGTCGGGCTGAGTACTTCGGGATTTTCCAGTGTTGCGACGTAGAGATGCATCACATCCGACATCACCATCGACCGGAAGGATATCGGTGTGCCGCAATGGGGACAAAAGCTGCGCTCGACCCCGGGGGAGGAGTTGAAGCGTTTCGGTTCTTCCCCGGTCCAGCGCCAATTGCCATCGCGCACGCCGAAATAGGTGGTCATCGGAGCGGCGCATTGGCGACGGCAGCTGTCGCAATGGCAGGTGACACAGGACAGAACCGGAGGGTCAACCTCGTATCCAATCTTGCCGCACAGGCAATGTCCGTGCATGTCACCCCACTTGTTCTTGCTGTCAGATCAGCAGTTCGGCACGTTGACGGCCAACCCGCCCAAAGATGTTTCCTTGTATTTCTCGTGCATATCCTCGCCGGTCTGACGCATCGTTTCAATGGCTGCGTCCAATGGCATAAAGTGCTTGCCGTCGCCGCGAAGCGCCAGCGATGCGGCTGAGACGGCCTTGATCGCACCCAGGCCGTTGCGCTCGATACAAGGCACCTGCACAAGACCCGCAACCGGATCGCAGGTCATGCCAAGGTGATGTTCCAACGCGATCTCGGCGGCGTTCTCAACCTGCTCAGGCGTACCGCCCATCACGGCGCACATGCCTGCCGCAGCCATGGCTGACGCGCTGCCAACCTCGGCCTGACAGCCCGCTTCAGCGCCCGAGATCGAAGCGTTGAACTTGACCAGACCACCGATGGCGGCGGCGGTCAGCAGGAAATCCTCGATATGGCTTTCGGACGCGCCGGGCACGTGATCGAGGTAATAGCGCAGAACTGATGGCAGCACGCCTGCCGCGCCATTTGTGGGGGCGGTGACAACTTGCCCACCGGCTGCGTTTTCCTCGTTCACGGCCATGGCGTAGACGCTCATCCAGTCGTTGATCGTATGCGGGGCATTCAGGTTCATGCCGCGTTCCGCCAGCAGGGCATCGTGAATGCCTTTGGCGCGGCGGCGCACGCTGAGACCACCGGGCAGGATGCCATCCGTTTTTAGCCCACGCTCGATGCAGTCATTCATGACCTGCCAAAGACGCGCGGTGCCTTTGGCAAAGCTATCCGCGCAACCGCGCGCGATCTCATTTTCGCGCTTCATCTGAGCGATGCTTTTACCGTTGTCTTTGGCCATTTGCAGCATTTCGGCGGCGGATTTGAACGGGAAGGGCACAGGCGCACCTTCGTCAGTTGCCTTGCCTTCGGCCAATTCCTCTTCCGTAAGAACAAATCCTCCACCGATGGAGTAGTAGACCTGACGCAGGATGACATCGCCTTGTGCGTCAGTGGCCATCAGGATCATACCATTGGCATGACCGGGCAGATTGTTGTCGTAGTCGAAGATCAGATCGGCTTTGGGATCAAAGCTCAGCGTCGGCAGGCCTTCGGGTGTCACCGTATGGGATTCTGCGATAGCTGCCAGTGTGGCTTCGGCCTTGTCGTTGTCATAGGTGTCAGGCACAAACCCGGCGAGGCCCAGAATGGTAGCGCGGTCGGTGGCGTGGCCGACGCCGGTAAAGGCCAGCGAGCCGTGCAACGAGCCGCGCAGGCCCGAAAACTCGAACGGTGAGGCGCGCATCAGGTCAAGGAATCGTGCGGCGGCCACCATCGGACCCATGGTGTGGGAAGAAGATGGGCCGATGCCCACCTTGAACATATCGAAGACAGAGAGAAACATATCAGGTAGCTGAGCCTTCTGGAGGGTTGGCGTAGGTCGGCGAGGTGAAGGGAGTGACCCCCAGCCCCTCGGCGGCAATAGCTGCGCGGGTCGACGGGTTTGATTCTAGCTGCATCAGGATTTTTTGCAGATAAGGCGTGTCGGCGAGTTGATACCAGCTGCGGTCCGCCTTAGCGGGATAAAGCGCCATCCAGCGCATCATGCAGGCGACATATATCGTCAGGACTGAAGGGTGATCAGCACTGAACCAGTCGGGCGCTTTTTGGGCTTGAGCATCCAGCAGATTCAGGTGCTGCCGCAGCCGCGGGTGGATGCCGGAGCGTAGTGTATCGGCTTGATCTGCCGCGATGTATTTTTCGGCATAGAACAGGATTCGCAGATCGGCATGCAGGGTATTCGAGGCGAAGAACAGCCACTTCAGGAATGCCGCCCGATCAGGGCTGACCTGTGTCGGGGCTAATTGCCCATGCGTATCAGCCAGCCACAGCAGGATTGCGGCGGTCTCGAAGATCGGACCCTGGGGCGTCTCCAGCACCGGGATCAGCCCGTTCGGATTCAACGCCCGATACGCCGCACTATTCTGTGCATCACGGGCGCGATCGACCAGTATGGTCTCATAGGGTAGGCCCATCTCTTCCAGCGCCAGTCGGATCACCAGCGAGGCGTTGTCGGGGGCGTAGTGCAGGCGGTATGGCGATTCCATGGCGACTATCTAGGGGGTCTGGCGATCACAATAGAGGCTGATTGCGACGTTTCCTATCGGAAACGCGTATTTCAGCGACATGTTAGCACAGGTATGGCGTGTTTTGCCTCTCGCAGTTGCGCGGGGCATTCCGTATAAGTCTGGCAGTATTCTTGGGGGAAGCTGCCATGACCAGAGACTTGTCGCCCATCGACAAAGCGAAATACGTTGCTGCCTGTCGCGCCGCCGATCTTGTTCAGGACGGGATGCGTGTGGGATTGGGGACAGGCTCGACCGCCGCATGGTTGGTGCGCCGCCTGGGTGAACGGGTGCGCGATGGAGGGTTGAAAATCAAGGGCGTTCCGACATCGACCGCGACGGCGCAATTGGCGCGGGAAGAAGGGATCGAGGTCGTCTCGCTGGATCAGGCCGGCTGGTTGGACCTGACAATCGACGGCGCGGATGAGTTTGATGGCGAGTTCAACCTGATCAAGGGCGGTGGTGCTGCGCTGTTGCAGGAAAAGATTGTGGCCACAGCCAGCGATCAGATGGTGGTGATCGCGGATGCAGGCAAAGAGGTTGAGACGCTGGGCGCATTCCCTCTGCCGATTGAGGTGATCCCGTTCGGCTGGCAGACCACCCGCACCCTGATTGAAGAAGCGCTGGACACAATGGATGTGCTGGGCACCTCGGTCACTTTGCGCATGAACGGTGAGGCGCCCAAGGTTACAGATGAGGGCAATCACATTCTGGACCTGCATCTCAAGCGGATCGGCAATGCCCGCCAATTGGCACTGGTAATGAATCAGATCCCTGGTGTGGTCGAAAATGGGCTGTTCATTGATATTTGCGACAAGGTTGTCATTGGTTATGGCGATGGCCGGGTCGAATTGCGTGATATCAATGAGGGTACAGTCCTGACCGATATGCTGGGTGACGGTGGGGACAACCTGTTTTCCGATCTGGCGGACTAAAGATCAGGCAAGTAGCGCGATAAACTGCAGAAGAAAAATCATTATTTCCCGCGCCAGGGGTTGGCAGTTCAGGATTTGCGCCCAGATATCCAGTGAATTTTGGCCACGCGGAATAAAAGGAACTCGTACATGAGCTTTGACTATGATCTGTTCGTCATCGGAGGCGGCTCGGGCGGAGTTCGCGCGGCACGGGTGGCGGCGGGTGAAAACGGCGCCAAGGTGGCTCTGGCGGAAGAGGATCGTTACGGCGGAACCTGCGTGATCCGTGGCTGTGTACCCAAGAAGCTGATGGTTTTCGCTAGCGAGTTCGCGGATACGGTCGGGGACGCGCAGGCTTATGGCTGGGACATGCAGCCGGGTGCGTTCAACTGGAACACTTTCAAAGTTAAGCTGCACGCAGAGCTCGATCGGTTGGAAGGTATCTACCGCAATATCCTGAAGAACAATGGTGTCGAGAGTTTCGACCAGCGCGCCCATGTCGTTGATCCGCATACGGTGGAACTGGCTGATGGTACCCGCAAGACAGCCAAGCATATTCTTGTCGCAACCGGCGGTCGTCCGGTTGTACCCGAGTTCCCCGGATCTGATCTTGCGATCACCTCGAATGAGATTTTCCACCTGGAGGAACTGCCCGAATCCATGCTGATCGTTGGCGGTGGATATATCGCCTGTGAATTTGCCGGGATCATGAATGGGATGGGGGTCAAAACGACTCAGTTCTATCGCGGGGCGCAGATTCTGCGGGGCTTTGATGATGAGGCGCGCGGGCTGATCAGTGAAGAGATGTGCCAGAACGGGATCGACCTGCATCTGGGTACCAACGTGCTTGAGATGAAAAAGCAAGGCGACAAAATCTGGGTGAAGGCCACAAATGGCTCCGAGCAGCTATTCGACGTTGTGATGTATGCCACGGGTCGCGCGCCGAATGCGGATGATCTGGGGCTTGAGGCTTTGGGCGTCGCGCGCGGTCGCAAGGGTGAGATCATCGTGGATGAGTACAGCCAGACCGGCGTGCCCTCGATCTTTGCCATTGGCGATGTAACGGATCGGGTGAACCTGACCCCTGTGGCGATCCGCGAAGGCATGGCCTTTGTCGAGACCGTCTTTAAAGGCAACCCAACGCCCGTTGATCACGAACTGATCCCGACCGCGATCTTTACCCAGCCGGAAATGGGTACTGTGGGCCTCAGCGAGGAAGCGGCTGCGGAACAGGAACCGATTGAGGTTTATGCGACCTCATTCAAGCCCATGCAGAAGGCGTTTGCCGGAGGCACACAGCGCGTGCTGATGAAGCTGATCGTGTCGCAAGAGACGCGGAAAATACTCGGCTGTCACATCGTTGCGCCGGGCGCGGGTGAGATGATCCAACTTGCCGGAATTGCCGTAAAGATGGGTGCCACCAAAGAAGATTTCGACCGTACGGTTGCAGTTCATCCGGTGATGGCCGAAGAACTGGTGACAATGCGGCAACCTGTGCGCACGGCTTGATTTGCAAGCGCGCGCACACACGTTACAAGGGAACCCGTGATCACACGGTCCAACACAAGGGAAAAGATACATATGGCGGGCAACAGCGGCGGCCCCTGGGGGGGCGGAGGCTCATCCGGAGGCGGAGGAAATCGGGGTAACAACGGGGATGGGCGCAAGCCCCCCGAAGGTGACGGCCCGCAGATCCCCGAGATCGATGAGCTGATGAAAAAGGGCCAGGAACAGCTGCGCGTCCTGATGGGCGGTCGTGGCGGCGGTGGCCGTGGTACGAATGGTTCGGGCGGCGGCGGTGGCCCCGCGTTTACTAAGGGAACCGTTGCGATCGGTCTGCTCGTCGCGGCTGGTCTTTGGGGTTTGGCGAGCTTCTATACCGTCAAACCGGAAGAACAATCCGTCGAACTGTTTCTGGGCGAATTCTCGGCTGTGGGAAATCCGGGCCTGAATTTTGCCCCGTGGCCGTTTGTAACCGCCGAGGTCATTCCGGTGACCCGCGAACAGAACGAAGACATGGGCGGTGCCCGTGGCAGCGACGATGGTCTGATGCTGACCGGCGACGAGAATGTGGTTGATATCGATTATCAGGTTGTCTGGAACATCAATGACCCGGCGAAATTCCTGTTCAACCTGCGTGATCCGCGCCAGACGATCCGCGCCGTGTCTGAATCGGCGATGCGTGAGATTATTGCGCAGAGCGAACTTGCGCCGATCCTGAACCGGGATCGCGGTATCATTGCTGATCGCCTGCAGGAACTGATCCAAGAGACAATGGACAGCTACGATTCGGGTGTGAACATCGTTCGTGTGAACTTTGACAAGGCTGACCCACCGCAGGACGTGATTGCCGCGTTCCGCGACGTTCAGGCCGCCGCGCAGGAGCGTGACCGGTTGCAGAACGTCGCTGACGCCTATGCCAACCGCGTTCTCGCTGAGGCGCGTGGTGAAGCCGCGCAGGTACTGGAAGAGGCTGAAGCTTATCGTGCCCAGCAGATCAACGGTGCACAGGGTGAAGCCAGCCGCTTTAGCGCGGTTTTGGAGGAATATTCCAAAGCACCTGATGTGACCCGCAAACGTCTGTATCTGGAACGCATGGAGCAGGTGCTGGGTGATGTGGACAAGATCATTCTGGATGAAAACTCGACAGGATCGGGGCAGGGCGTTGTGCCTTATCTGCCGCTCAACGAGTTGCGTCGTAACCCTGCAGGGGAGAGCAACTGATGCGTAAGACAACGTTTATTCTGCCGATCATCTTTCTTGCGATAGTCGGTGTTCTGTCCTCGATCTTCATCGTGGACGAGCGTGAACGCGCTCTGGTTCTGCAATTTGGTCGCGTTGTTGCGGTTAAGGAAGATCCGGGGCTGGCATTCAAAATCCCGCTGATTCAGGAAGTGGTGCGGTATGACGACCGTATCCTGTCGATTGACGTTCAGCCGCTGGAAGTGACGCCTCTGGACGATCGTCGTCTGGTGGTCGATGCCTTCGCACGCTACCGGATTTCTGATCTGGAACAGTTCCGTCAGGCCGTTGGTGTCGGCGGTATCCCGGTTGCCGAGGATCGTCTGGACCGCATCCTGCGCGCCGAAACCCGCGAAGTGCTGGGTTCGGTTTCGTCCCGTGACATCCTCAGCTCGGATCGTGCCGCGCTGATGCTGCGTATCCGCAACAGCGCGATTGCACAGGCACGTGCGCTGGGCGTGAACGTAATCGACGTGCGTCTGAAGGCGACCGATTTGCCGCAAGCCAACCTTGAGGCGACGTTTGACCGGATGAAGGCGGAACGTGAACGTGAAGCGACCGACGAACGCGCTCGCGGTAACGAAGCCGCGCAGCGTGTGCGCGCGCAGGCCGACCGGACCGTGGTTGAACTGGTTTCCGACGCCAACCGTGAGGCCGAGATCATTCGCGGTGAGGCCGATGCCGAACGCAACGCGATCTTCGCCGAAGCCTATGGTGCCGATCCGGAATTCTTTGAATTCTACCGGTCGCTCACTGCTTACGAGAACGCTCTGCAAGGCAGCAACAGCTCGTTGATCCTTAGCCCGGACTCGGAGTTCTTCAACTACCTTGCTTCTCCGACCGGGCGTCGGGCACCGGCAGCTGCGGCCGCTGAGTGATGGGCATGATCCTTCTGGCCTTCGGGCTGGTACTGATTGTCGAGGGGCTGGCCTATGCGCTGGCCCCTTCGCTTATTGAACGCATGCTTGAGGCGCTGCGCGCGTTGCCGGAACAGGCGCGGCGGCTGGTCGGGCTGCTTTGTGTGGTCAGTGGGCTGGTGCTGCTGTGGGGCGCATATCAGGTCGGTTTTTGATGCGATGGTTTCACGCACTGGTGATTTCCCCGCGATCCCGAGTTGCGGGCCGGGACAAACTGACTACATTGGTTGCAAAGAAGGGCATCCGGGTGATGCCAATAGAGAATTAGTCAACAAGGAGACCCCAAGTGCAGGCTAAGGCGCGCAGTGTGTCCGTCCGACGGGACGATTTTGTTATGAAGATGCGGCTGATGTGGCTGACCTTAGTGGGGGTGCTGCTGGTTTTGGCTCAATCTGTGTCCGCGCAGGCGCGGGGTGACAGCCTGGCACCGCTGGCTGAACAGATTAGCCCTGCGGTGGTCAATATCACCACGTCGACGCTGATCGAAGGCCAGACTGGCCCGCAAGGGATCGTGCCAGAGGGCTCACCATTCGAAGACTTTTTCCGAGAGTTTCAGGATCGCAATGGCGGGGACAATGAAAATCGTCCACGTCGCAGCAATGCGCTGGGCTCGGGCTTCGTGATCTCGGAAGACGGCTATATCGTCACCAACAATCACGTGATTGCCGAAGCCGATGAGATATTGGTCGAGTTTTTTCCCGGTGATGGCCAGCCCGCGAAAGATTTGGTTGCCAAGGTAATCGGCCGGGACGAAAAGACCGATATCGCGCTGCTGAAAGTCGAGGCGGAAGGGCCGCTGAAATACGTGCAGTTCGGTGACAGCGACATTGCCCGCGTGGGCGATTGGGTGATCGCGATGGGGAACCCGCTGGGGCAAGGCTTTTCGGTGTCAGCAGGGATTATCTCGGCCCGGAATCGGGCACTGAGCGGGTCATATGATGACTACATCCAGACCGATGCTGCGATCAACCGGGGCAACTCGGGTGGGCCGCTGTTCAACATGAATGGCGAGGTGATCGGCGTAAATACTGCGATCCTGTCGCCCAATGGCGGCTCGATCGGGATTGGTTTCTCGATGGCTTCGAACGTGGTGATCAAGGTCGTTGATCAACTGCGTGAGTTCGGGGAGACCCGCCGCGGTTGGCTGGGCGTGCGCATTCAGGACGTGACCGAGGATATGGCCGAGGCGATGGGGCTGGACAAACCCGGAGGTGCGTTGATCAGCGATGTACCGGACGGCCCGGCAAAAGAAGCGGGCCTGCTGGCCGGAGACGTGATCATCAGCTTTGATGGCGTCGAGGTCGAGGATACACGCGGCCTTGTGCGGCAGGTGGGAGAGACCACCGTTGGCAAATCTGTGCGTGTGGTCGTGCACCGTGATGGAGGCACCCAGACCGTGCTGGTGACGCTGGGCCGCCGCGAAGACGCCGAACGTGCCGAGAACGGCGAAGAGCCGGAAGCCGAAACGCCGACTGAGGAAGACAAGGATATTCTTGGCCTGACCATCGCTCCGCTGGGGGATAGCCAGCGCGAGGAATTGGGTCTGGATGCCGATGCCGAAGGATTGTTGGTGACCAATGTTGATGAATCCTCGGAAGCCTTTGAAAAGGGTCTGCGCGCCGGTGATCTTATCACTGAGGCGGGGCAGCAG
The DNA here is from genome assembly GCF_056532915.1 of Ruegeria sp. H9. Taxonomy (NCBI): domain Bacteria; kingdom Pseudomonadati; phylum Pseudomonadota; class Alphaproteobacteria; order Rhodobacterales; family Roseobacteraceae; genus Ruegeria; species Ruegeria sp. H9. The sequence continues at coordinate 62,768 of NZ_JBQFNX010000002.1, forward strand.
AAGGTGACTTCGATCACTGATCTGGAGACGCGGATGGATGAGGCGCGTGAAGCAGGACGCAAATCTCTGTTGCTGCTGGTGCGGCGGGGCGGGGAACCCCGGTTCGTAGCGCTGAGCCTAGAATAATAAACTCAGCGAACAGATCCGAAATTAGAAGGTCGGGATATTTTCCCGGCCTTTTTCATACTTCGTTAAGAAAAAAGCCATATGCCGGGGAAGGCATATGGCTCTGTACAGGGAGAGGTCGGTGGACAGATATCGGGGATGATAAAACCGACCTCCTACGGTAACGGGATTGACCTTAGGGCAATCTTAAAGCTGCGTATGTGAAGCGGATCACATCTGTGCCGAAAATTTAGATTAAATCGGATTCGGCCAGTTGCCGCAGCGCGTCAAAGTCGTGGATCTGCAGCCCGCCGCGCGAAGCTTCGACGACATTGTCGCGTTTCCATGTCGAAATGGTCTTTGACACTGCCTCACGCGTCGCACCGACAAATTCGGCCAATTCGCTCTGCGAAAGCGTGATACGTGCCGTTGGGCTGTCCTGTTGTCCTGCCAGGTGCAAAAGCTTGCGCGCCAGTCGGATCGGCATCGGCAGGAATACCTGCTCGTTCAATTGAGCGCCCATATAACGCATGCGAAGACCGGCCAAGCGGATCAGATCCACCGCAAGGTCAGGATGTTCCCGGATCTGCGCCATCATGTCTTTCTGGCGAACGCGCAGGACTTTGGAGGGCTCAGCTGCAGTAACGGTTGCGGTGCGGGGACCGCTGTCGAACAACGCGATTTCCCCGAACACCTCACCTGGGCGCATCATGCTGAGAGAAAGCTTGCGCCCGCTCGACGCAAGAAATGACACTTCGAGCGCACCGGAAAGAATGGCATAGAGCGCATCGCCTTCATCGTCCTGCTCGAACAGGACATCGCCCCGATCCAATGTGACTTCGGTGGCCTGGGCTGCCAGCATGGTGCGCAGCTCTTCAGAGGCTTCGGACAGGAATCCACTGTTGGGAAATGCCATCATTCGGGCGCTGATCTCCGGGGTTGAGTGGTGCGGGTGGTGACCCAACTTTTCACAGCTTCAAGCTTAAGCCAAGAAATTTTGTTAGCTTGTTACGCTTGGGCAAGAACAGTTATTGCTTGTCGGGATCATCCATATAGCTTTGTAGCAGGTTGAACTGCATCATCAGAAACGCCATCAAGGCAATGGGAAAGCCGAAGGTTTCGATCTTGACCCATAGGTCCGTTGACATCGTGCGCCAGACCAATTCATTGGCTGCGGCCAGTACTGCGAAACAGGCACACAGACGCCGGGTGAGGATCATCCAGCCCTCGTGCTGCATGGGTAGCATCTCGTCCAGAACATATGCCAGGTAGGATTTCCCCTGCAAAAGCCCGATCCCGAGGATGGCGGAAAAGAAGCCATAGACCAGCGTTGTTTTCATCTTGAAAAACCGCTCATCATTGAACCACGCGGTGAGGCCGCCGAAGAAAATCACCATGAATGCGGTGAAAATCTGCATACGGCTGAGTTTGCCCGTCAGGTACCAGAGGATGCCCATGGCAGCCAGCATCAGCGGCACGAACAGGATGGTGGCGACGATGAACCCAGAATACTCGGTGCCGCCGATCACGAAATTGTCATCACGCAGGCGCAGGTAGATGAAGAAGAAGGCCAGTGGGGGGCCAAGTTCCAGTACCTGTTTGAGGAATGGGTTGATGTCTTTTTTCTCTGCCATGATTCCAACCTGCTGCTTACCCGCCCATTTCAACTATTACTGCGCCGAGTGCAATCAATGCCATCAACGCAATGCGTCTGGGGCCGACAGTTTCTTTCAGCACCAGCCAGCCGATGAGTGCTGCGAAAACGGTGGAGGTTTCGCGCAGGACCGCCGCCTCTCCGACCTTGTCCAGTCGCGTGGCGAGCATGATGGCACCGAAGGACATCGGCGCAATGATGCCGCCCGCGAACCCGCGAAGCATCAGAGGTCCAAGCGCAGGGCGGTGGATCATTGCGCGGTATCTGAGCGCAGCATAGATAGGCATCGCGGCCCCGTCGATCATGAAGAACCACGCAAGGAAGGTGAACGGGTCAGCCGTAGCGCGGATACCGTAGGCATCATAGGTCGTATAGAGCGCCACGAAGAGGCCCGTGACGACCGCCAGCACCAGCGCGATTTGCAGCGTATCTCGATTGGTCTCAAGGTAGCGCAGGTTATAGGCGGCAAGGCCGAAGATACCCGCAAGAAGCGTCGCGACTCCAAGCCATTGGATGGCCGAGAAGGTTTCACCGAACAAAAGATAGGCTCCGATCACGGTGAAGAGCGGGCCAGTACCGCGCACGACCGGATAGACTACGGTATAGGAGCCTTTGGTGTAGGCCATCGCCTGCAGCACCTTATAGCCGATATGGATCAGCCAAACGACGCCAAAGATCGGCCACATGTATGGTTCGGGCCATGGCACGATAAAGAAGGCGAATGGCATCGCCATAAGGCAGTAGCAGGCATCGATCGCCCCGCGCGACATCCACGGGTCGTGGCGGCCTTTTTGCAGTGCACCGAAAACCGCATGCAGGAAGGCCGCCATCAGCGCGAGCGCGAGGGCGAGTTGGTGGCCTGCTTCGGTGCCTTCGAGGGAGATCAGCCAGTCGCTCAAATCGGGGCTTTCGCTTGGGCGGAGAGAGTGGGGGGCTGTCTGCCCCCCACGCCCCCCGAAGGTATTTTCGGCCAGATGAAGGGGCGGATCAGGATTGTAAGCCCGTCAGGGCGGCGGCGAATTCTTCGGGATCAAACGGGGCGAGGTCGTCGATTTGCTCACCGACACCAATGGCGTGGATCGGAAGGCCGAACTTGTCGGCGAGGGCGACCAGCACGCCGCCTTTGGCTGTGCCGTCCAGTTTGGTCATCACGAGGCCCGAGACATCGGCCAGTTTGCGGAAGGTTTCGACCTGACTGAGGGCGTTTTGCCCGGTGGTGGCGTCCAGTACCAGCAGCGTGTTGTGCGGCGCGGTGTCGTCGACCTTGCGGATGACGCGGACGATCTTGGCCAGTTCCTCCATCAGGTCAGCGCGGTTTTGCAGGCGGCCTGCTGTGTCGATCATCAGCAGATCAGCGCCTTCGTTTTGCGCTTTGGTCAGCGCATCGAAGGCCAGCGAGGCGGGATCGGAGCCTTCGGGGGCGGTCAGCACGGGCACGCCCGCGCGGTCGCCCCAGACCTGCAGCTGCTCGACAGCGGCGGCGCGGAAGGTGTCTCCGGCAGCGATGACGACCTTTTTGCCTGAGGCTTTGAACTGGCTGGCGAGCTTGCCGATGGTCGTGGTTTTGCCCGAGCCGTTCACGCCCACGACCAGCACCACTTGTGGGCGCTTGGGGTAGATTGGCATCGGTTTGGCCACGGGGTCCATTACGCGGGCAACCTCCTGCGCCAGCAGCTGTTTGATTTCCTGGGTCGAGAGTTTGCGACCAAAGCGGCCCTCGGCCATGTTGGACGTAACGCGCAAGGCGGTGTCGACGCCCATATCCGAGGCGATCAGAAGCTCTTCGAGTTGCTCCAGCATGTCGTCATCCAGCGTGCGGCGGACAACGGTCTTGGATTCATTTCGGCCGAACAGGCGACCCATCAAACCCTTGGATTCTGGAACCTCTGGGGGTGGAGGCGCCGGTGTGGGATCAGCCGGGATCGGAGCGGGAGGCTCGACCGGTTGGGGCGCGGGCGTGGGTTCCGGCACTTCGGGAACCGGTTGCGGTTCGGGCTCAGGTTCGGGGATCACCGGATCAGGATTTGGGGTTTCCTCGCCGCCATCCTCGACAATTGCATCCAGCCCCTCTTCGAGGCGCGATGAGGATTTGAACAGCTTGTCCTTGAGCTTTGAGAAAAACGCCATTTTTGATCTCCGCAGGTGTTCCCCTCACCTAATGTGGATTGAAGGCAGTTGCAAAGGGTCAGGTGAAGGCGATCAGAAACCCGGCTTGGGCAGCCCAGTAAAGCGGCCAGACCAGATAGGGCGTAAGCTTCAGGGTCGGGTGATTGGCAGGTAGCAGGAACTTTTCAGTCGCAAGCGCCAGATCCGAGGCGATGAAGGCCATCGCGGCGGGAAGGGCCCAGCGTAAGGCTCCAGTTTCGGGAAGGGCAAGAACGGTGATGCCCATGCCCAGGATGATTGGAATATAAGCGAGGACGGGGATTTTGAGGTCTCCGGCGCGGGGGGTGAGCAGCGTGGCCATAACGATGCCCAGGATGATCAGGGACCAGAAGATCGCGGGGTGGTCGAAGATCAGTTCAGGGTTGCTGCTGGGGCTCGTCAAAAATAAGGCGATATAGGCCAAATGCCCCGCAGCAAATGCACCGATGCCTGCCATGAATGTGCTGTCGGTTTCGCGTGACAAAAGGGCATCGCCTATCGCGCAGAAGGTAAGGGCGAGGATCAGGAGCCATGGCACGCTTGCCAGTATGGCGACGCCTGCCAGCAGCACGACCGATGCTGTTTTCAGCATGCTACGCAGGGTGCTGGCCGGGCGCGCGGTAAGTGGCAGGTAGGCCAGCGCGCAGGCCGCCGCAATCCAGAAAAGAAGTGTTGTCATGGTGCGTCCCCGATGTTTTTGAGGCAATCATCGCCATGATCTCGGCGGTGCATCAAGGCGTGACGTGGAGTTATCTTGCCGATCGCCGCGATGTGGAAAGGTTGAATGGCACTTGTGGGCTGCTTCTGACACAGTGTGGTCATGATCCGAATTTGCTTGATTCTGCTGACCCTTGCCTCACAGCCCGTTGCGGCACAGTCGCCTCTGACGGGGTCTGAATTCGATGCGTATACACGTGGAAAAACCTTGTATTACGGATTCGATGGGCAGGCCTACGGGGTCGAACGGTATCTGCCAGACCGCCGAGTCATCTGGTCATTTCTGGATGGCAATTGCATGAACGGAGTTTGGTACGAGCAGGAAGATCAGATCTGTTTCATCTATGAGGATCAACTGGCGCCGCAATGCTGGGTGTTCTGGCAATCCGGGGGCGGTTTGATCGCGCAATTTGAGGGCGACCCGACCGCGACCGAGTTGTACGAGGCCGAGGATATTGGCGAAGAGATGTTGTGCTACGGACCGGATGTCGGGGTCTGAAATGGTCGCAGGTCTTGATAGTCCAGCATGACGTGATGTTGAAACGCGGGCCTTTCGGTTAGCCGTTCATAGTATCGACGCAAATGCGGTAACGGTGCGCGGACGATGTCGATATCGTAGTAGCGGTAAAGAACGTGGCCGAACTGTATATCCGCCAGTGTAAAATGCTCACCCGCAAGGAACGTGTTTTGGTCCAGCTCCTTGTCTGCGATTGCCAGTTTGATTTCCAAATCGCTGACAGCCCGACGGATCGCTGTTTGATCCTGCTGTTCAACGGGTGTTCGCACAATTTGCCAGAACACCGGAACGGTAAACGCCATCGCCACGTTGAGTTTCGCCCATTCGGCCCATTTGTCGATCGTGGCGCGCCGGGTAGGATCTGAAGGCCAGAATGCCTGATCGCCATATTGGGTGGCCAGATATCGCAGGATGGCGCCGGTTTCCCAAAGCGGTGGGTTGTCGCCATCTTGCAGGACGGGGATGGTTTTGTTTGGGTTCAGTGCCCGAAACGCTGCAGTGTCCAGTCCGCCGAAGCGATGGCCAAGATCGTGACGCTGGTATTCTAGGCCAAGCTCACCCACGCACCACATTAGGGCCTGAACGTTCGAGGATGTATTACGGCCCCAGATCGTCAGCATCGATCAGAACAGCGAACCCTGATCGGGCGGCGCTTGTTTGGGTTTCTTGGAGGGGGCTTTGTCTGATGCTCCGGTCTTTAGGCGACCATCGGCGAACTCGATCTCAAGCACAGTGTGACCCGAGGCCTGAGATTTAGTTGTGATGACTTCCCCTTCGGCGCGCACGACGGCGTAGCCACGCCCGAGCGTCGCTTTGTAGCTCAGCGTTTCACGTAGGCGGTCGGTGGCGTCCATCTGCTGGCGGAGGCGGTCCAGCCGTGTGGATTGCGCGGCGTTCAGGCGATCGGTCAGTCGGTTGAGGGTATCGCGCCGTGTTTCCAGCTCGCGCTGGATCGGGCGCATTGACAGGCGCGAAGACAGGTTGCGCCAGCGGTCGCGGCGGGTTTCGACAAAGCTGCGCAGGGTCGAGGGGCGCAGGCGGGCCGCACTGTCCAGCAGTTTGACGCGGCGGTTCTGAACACCCCGGATCAGCGCGTTAGGCAGGCGTTCCGAGATCTGGTCTAGTCTTTGGCGCGGGCTTTCCAGCAGTGTGTCTGGGCGCGGCAGCGCGCGCGACAGATCGCGCAGCCGTTGGCTGCGGCGCTGCACGGCGTCCGTTGCCGCGCGCGACAGGCGGGCCCCTTGTTCGTTGGTCCAAGCCAGCAATTCCATACGCACAGGCACGGCAAGTTCGGCAGCGGCGGTTGGCGTAGGCGCGCGGCGGTCCGAGACATAGTCGATCAGGGTGGTGTCCGTCTCGTGCCCGACGGCCGAGATCAGCGGGATTTCTGAGGCTGCAGTCGCGCGCGCGACGCTTTCTTCGTTGAAGCCCCAGAGGTCTTCTATGGACCCACCGCCGCGCGCGACGATAATCAGGTCGGGTCGCGGGAGGGCCCCGCCCGGTGTGAGTTGATTGAAGCCTTCGATGGCGCGGGTCACTTCGGGGGCACAGTTTGCCCCCTGAACCGCGACGGGCCAGATCAGTACTTTGCGCGGGAACCGATCACGCAGCCGATGCAAGATGTCTCGGATCACCGCACCGGAGGGCGAAGTGACAACGCCGATGATCTGCGGCAAGTAGGGCAGGGGTTTCTTGCGTTCAGCCGCAAACAAGCCTTCGGATTCGAGCTGCTTTTTGCGCTTTTCCAGCAATGCCATCAGCGCGCCTTGCCCGGCGACGGCGACTTCATCGACATTCAGGTTGTATTTCGACTGGGCTCCAAAAGCTGTCAGGCGCCCGGTGACGACAACCTCGAGGCCTTCTTCGGGAACAACTGAAAGACCAGAAATCTGCCCTTTCCAAGTTGTGCAGGCCAGCACGTTCCGGTCGTCCTTTATGTCGTAATACAGATGACCCGAACGGGCCTTGAACACGCGGCCCACTTCTCCACGCACACGGATTCGGCCAAAGGTGCCCTCGAGCGTGCGCTTCACCTCGCCTGAGATGTCCGAGACAGTGTATTCGGGGGTGTTCTGACCCGGAATCGGGTCATCTAGCAGGTCGGACATTTCAGCGCCTTGTGTCAAATCTCTGCGCAGCTTAGAACGCCGCGCAGGCAAGGCCAAGCAGATCGGAGCGTTTCATGAATATCCTCATTCTCGGCAGCGGTGGACGCGAGCACAGTCTGGCTTGGGCGGTGATGCAAAACCCCAAATGTGATCGCCTGATTGTGGCGCCGGGGAATGCCGGGATCGCCCAGATCGCAGAGTGCGCGGCGGTGGACATTGAGAATGGCGGTGCTGTGGTCAACTTTGCCGAGGAAAACGCGATTGATTTCGTGATCGTTGGCCCCGAAGCGCCTTTGGCCGCAGGGGTCGCTGACCGGCTGCGCGAAGCGGGTGTGCTGGTTTTCGGGCCCTCGGCAGAAGCGGCGCGGCTGGAGGCCTCAAAAAGCTTCACCAAGGAAATCTGTGACGCATCCGGCGCGCCGACGGCGGCTTATGCCCGGTTCACCGAGGCTGAGCCCGCCAAGGAATACATCCGTGCGCAGGGGGCCCCGATTGTGGTCAAGGCCGATGGGCTGGCTGCCGGCAAGGGCGTGATCGTTGCGATGGACGAGCAAACCGCCCTGGACGCGATTGACGACATGTTCGGCGGAGCCTTTGGTGGCGCGGGGGCCGAAGTGGTGATCGAGGAGTTCATGGAGGGCGAGGAGGCGTCTCTGTTCGTGCTCTGTGACGGAGAGGATATCCTGTCGATTGGCACCGCACAGGACCACAAACGCGTTGGCGAGGGCGATACCGGGCTGAACACTGGCGGGATGGGCGCCTATTCTCCGGCCCCGGTGCTGAGCGCCGAGATCGAGGCCCTTGCGATGGATCAGATCGTGCGCCCGACGGTGGCCGAGATGAAGCGGCGCGGGACACCGTTTCAGGGTGTGCTCTACGCCGGTTTGATGATCAAGGATGGTCAGCCCAGGTTGGTGGAGTACAACGTGCGGTTCGGAGATCCCGAATGTCAGGTACTGATGATGCGCCTTGGCGCTCAGGCCATGGACCTGATGCACGCGGCGGCCGAGGGTCGCTTGGCTGAGACGCGGGTGAACTGGGCCGACGATCACGCCATCACGGTCGTGATGGCGGCAAAGGGGTATCCTGGTTCTTATGAAAAAGGCACTGTGATCAACGGCCTGGGTGATCTGGCCGAGGATAGTAGCAACATGGTATTCCACGCGGGGACAAAAGCGGCTGAAGGCAAGGTTCAGGCCGCGGGTGGCCGCGTTCTGAATGTGACTGCGCGTGGGGAAACGCTGAAAGACGCACGCGACCGGGCGTATGACATGGTTGAAGGTGTTGATTGGCCTGAAGGGTTCTTCCGTCGCGACATCGGCTGGCGCGCGCTTTAACTCAGTAGTCGGGCTGCGCCCGGCTTGATGATTTCGGGGCGAGGGGCCAGCCCCTCGCGCTCCCCGAGGTATTTATGGCCAGATGAAGATCGGATCAGCACTTTAGTGCGTTGGCCAGATCTTTGAGACTGTTGAGTGGTCCGAGGTCTTTTTGTCGCCAGCCTTTGCTGTACGAGACGCCTATGATCCGCGACCAGTCGGCGCTGGCGAGGATCAGCTCAGGGTGCGTTTCGCATTGGCGCAGACCGCCTGAAATAAAATCTTCTCCGATCCTGTGATTGGTAAGGCCAGGGATTGTCGCGATTTCAATGAGTTCACCGTCTTTGTAACGCCAGATGCGCAGAGTTTTCGCAAGGTGTGGGCGGTCGACATAGGCGATCTCGACATGTCCATCACCATCCAGATCGGCGGCACCGATGGGGGCGAGCCAGCGGTTGCGCGTGCCGATATGGGGGGTGGCGGCGATTTTTTGACCATTTATGTCATAGATCGCCAGTTGAGCACCCGTATGCTGCTGGGTCTCTACAACGATGATTTCAGGTAACCCGTCCTGATCGATATCGGCCAGGCGTGGGGCAAGATCTTCGAATACGCGGTCTTCAGGCAGACGTATTGTAACGGTCGAGCGTTTGGAACTATCGACTTTTCGCCGCGCCGCCGAGGAAATACTTGTTCCGACGCCAATTTCCAAAGCACCGTATTCGATGGCGTCGCCAAGCACACCATGGGCGTAGCGTGTTGTTGGTTCCGTGAAGCGAGCAGATACTTTGGTTTCGCCGCTGGCTGCGGGCATATTCCCCGTTAGCCAAATGCAAACCATCAGAACAGAGCCGCGCGCCCGACGGTGCCAAAGGCGGTTGGGCTGACGCGGCGCATCAGAGTGCATCAGATCTGCTTTTCGGGCATCTGCACAACCAGACCATCCAGCGCGTCGGTGACCTTGATCTGGCAGGTCAGGCGCGAGCGGGCCGGGTCGGGTTCATAGGCGAAGTCAAGCATATCTTCTTCCATGTCGTCCTTGGCGGGGATTCTCTCGACCCAGTCAGGATGAATATAGACGTGGCAGGTCGAGCAGGCGCAGGCACCGCCGCAATCGGCCTCGATGCCGGGAATGTTGTTGTCACGGGCCCCTTCCATGACTGTCAGTCCGTTGGCGACCTCGACTGTATGTTCGGTACCGCCATGCTCGACATAGGTGATCTTTGCCATTGCGTGCGTCTTCCTTTTTCGGTTGTCGAATTCTTCCTTAGTGAAGCGAGTTAAGTGTTTCTAGAGGGAATTGCGACTTGAACGGTCGCGCATGAATGTTCTTATCAACAATATTGTAATTGAGCCTGCGCCGATGTCAGAGGCTTTGATCGATCTCGTGGACCATGTGCAGGTGCACACCTATTCCATATTCGTCGCCCAATACGGGCACGCGCGTTCCAATTTCGACGTTAAATCCAATATGCTCATAAAAACTGACGGCTTCATTGTTGGCGGCTACGTCAAGGCATATCTGATTGCACTCGCCCGCCAAAGCTCGTTTTGTTGCTACTACAAAGAGTTGGCCGGCAATACCAGTGCCCTGCATATCTGGACTCACGGCGAATTCGAGAATGTAGTAGGAGTTTTGACGCGGGGCAGGAAATAACCGATCCATCCAATGCAAGACAGATTTTAGATGAAGCGCTTCATCTTCGCCAAGAGCATTAGCCTGATTATCCACGGAAAAATCGAAGTTCGCAGAATACTCTTCGTCTGTATGCCCAATAAGGAGACCCGCAACCTTGTCGTGTTGCATGGCCGTAAAGGCATGTTTGTATGAATACAAACCCTGTTGCGCACGCCATTCCGTCCCGATGATCTTGTGCAAGACATCCATTTTACCAAACATGTAGCCGTTTAGTTTTGGATCTGTGCTCCAAAGAAGATCGGCGAGAGTCTCGGGCGGAACAGATTTAGAAGCCGATTGTAATATCGCAGTCAAAAGTCACTCCTGATTCTAGCATCCAGAAAATATGACTTGCGATCCAAACATACCCCCTGCTTACCGTTTAAACAAAACGCCCTGTGATTTCTGGTCCCGATGATCTCCCCGCAGGTCTGCGTGCAACGCGCGGCCTGCTATAACCGCAGGACGAGCGCTCATCATGTCCAGCCAACGGGTGAAATGCGGTTTGTCCTCAAGCACCTGTTGCTGGCCTTCCCATAGGCTGGCCCAGCCCCAGATCGACATGTCGGCGATGGAGTAGAAATCGCCGGCGACGTATTCGTTTTCGGCCAGCCTGCGGTCGAGCACGCCGTAGAGACGCCCGACCTCACTGCGATAGCGGTCTTTCGGATAGGGATGGTCTTGTGGCGGGTCCAAGTGTGGAGCGTATTTAAGGAAGTGATGCGCTTGGCCGGCCATCGGGCCTACGCCGCCCATTTGCCACATCAGCCATTCCTCGACTGCGATCCTGTCACGTTCGGATTTGCCGTAGAACCGCCCGGTCTTGCGGGCGAGGTACATCAGGATCGCGCCGCTTTCGAACACCGAAACAGGCGCGCCGTCAGGGCCGTCCGGGTCGACGATGGCGGGCATGCGGTTATTGGGCGAGATCTTTAGAAACTCGTGATCGAACTGGTCGCCCTTGCCGATGTTGATTAAGTGGGTTTTGTAGGGCAGCTCCATCTCTTCCAGCGCGATGGACACTTTCCAGCCGTTGGGCGTGGGCCAGAAATAGAGATCAATCATGGGGCCTCCTTGAGTTTGAGCGATCATGAAGCTTTCTGCACAAACGGCAAGAGCGCGCGTGGCTGTGTTACGAAAGCGTGACCGGTAATCAGTCGGGCTTGACGTGTTCCGGGGCGGGGCGTAAACGCATCTTCATTCATGTGGCGATTTGTTACCGGATTGCGGGCCACGTTAAACAACACCGCTAAAAGGTCAGGATGAAAGACCCCTTTCGCTTGGCCGCGTCTGGGGTTTTTTGTTTGCCTCCAATGCGGGGCTGAAAGGAATGAGATGAGCGAGAGCTGGAACAAACGCACCCAAGCCGTCCATGGCGGCGTCCGTCGCAGTCAGTACAATGAGGTTTCTGAGTCGATCTTTCTGACGCAAGGGTTTGTCTACGAAAACGCCGAGCAGGCCGAGGCCCGGTTTATCGAAAGCGGCCCGGATGAGTTCATCTATGCCCGCTACGGCAACCCCACCGTGTCGATGTTCGAGCAGCGTATCGCAGCTTTGGAAGGCGGCGAGGATGCGTTTGCCACCGCTTCAGGTATGGCCGCTGTGAACGGTGCGCTGACTTCGATGCTGCAGGCGGGCGACCATGTGGTTTCAGCCAAGGCGCTTTTTGGGTCCTGTCTGTATATCCTCGAAAACATCCTGACGCGCTATGGCGTTGAGGTGACCTTTGTAGACGGCACCGATCTGGACGCGTGGGAGGCCGCGATCCGGCCTGACACCAAGGCAGTGTTTTTTGAATCTATGTCGAACCCGACGCTTGAAGTGATCGACATCACGTCCGTGTCTAAGCTGGCCCATGCGGTGGGTGCGGTTGTAATCGTGGACAACGTGTTCTCGACACCCGTGTTCTCGCGCGCGATCGAACAGGGAGCCGACGTGGTGGTCTATTCGGCGACCAAGCATATCGACGGGCAGGGCCGGGCGCTGGGCGGCGTGATCATCGGCACCAAGGAATTCATCCGTGGCTCGGTCGAGCCTTACATGAAGCACACCGGCGGTGCGCTTAGCCCGTTCAGCGCTTGGATCATGGTCAAAGGTCTTGAAACCATGGCCCTGCGTGTGAATGCGCAAGCTGACAGCGCACAGAAGATTGCAGAAGCTTTAGAAGGGCATTCTGCACTGGAGCGGACGCTGTATCCCGGGCTGAGAACCCATGCGCAAAACGCGTTGGTGCAAGAGCAGCTGGGCGGCAAGGGCGGCACGGTTCTATCGCTGGACATCAAGGGCGGCAAAGCGGCGGCGTTTGCTTTCCTGAATGCGCTGACGATCCCTGTGATCTCGAATAATTTAGGCGATGCCAAGTCGATCGCAACGCACCCGGCCACCACAACGCACCAGCGTCTGAGTGACGAACAACGCGATGAGTTGGGTATCACGCCGGGCCTGATCCGCCTTTCGGTTGGGCTTGAGGATGCCGATGATCTGCTCGCGGATATCGAACGCGCTTTGGCCGCCTCGCAGAGCTAGGACAGCGCCTATGACCCATGATCAGGCGGGTGTGATCCGCCTGATCGGGCGCTTTTGGTTGAAAAGTGACGGTTTTTTCCATCTAATTTCGATCCGGGATGATAGTTGGCGCGTATCGTTCCGGACTGGTAATTAAACCTCGGTGGTATATAACCGTCGGCCTAGCAAGGGATCCGTGCCAATGAACATTCATCCGCGCGACATCAACGAGACACCCGATCACGATCAGGCCGCAGCAGCGCTTAAGGTGCTGCGCGAATGGGCGAAATCAGCCTCGGCGGCCGAGATCAGTCAACTGGACCCGGCCATTGCGCAGCTTGTCCCGGGGCTGTTGCCGTCAAACTATCCAGCCCTGTCGCGCGAATATCCCCAAGGGTTCGAGGCGGATGCAGCCTACAAGGCCACATTGCCGGATCTGCAAAACGGTCCGTCCAGCCTGATCCGGGGTTCGAAGCAGCAGATCCAGCATGTCGGCATCTCGAATTTCCGTCTGCCGATCCGGTTCCATCGCAAAAGCGGTGCCGAGCTGACACTTGAGACCTCGGTCACCGGGTCTGTCAGCCTTGAGGCCGAGAAGAAGGGCATCAACATGTCTCGGATCATGCGGTCCTTCTACAAGCACGCCGAGCGCACCTTTAGTTTTGAGGTGATGGAGGCAGCGCTGAACGACTATCTGACTGATCTGGATAGTTTGGATGCGCGCATACAGATGCGGTTTTCCTATCCCGATCGGATTGAGAGCCTGCGTTCGGGCTTGTCCGGATACCAGTATTACGACATCGCGCTGGAACTGGTTGATCAAGGCGGAGAACGTCTGAAGATTATGCATCTGGACTATGTCTATTCGTCCACATGCCCTTGTTCATTGGAACTTAGCGAACACGCGCGCGCAACCCGCGGGCAGTTGGCGACGCCGCATTCCCAGCGCTCGGTGGCGCGGATTTCGGTGGTTATCGATTGCAACGCCGATTGTCTGTGGTTCGAAGATCTGATCGCGCTGTGCCGCCGCGCGGTGCCGACCGAAACTCAGGTGATGGTCAAGCGCGAAGATGAACAGGCCTTTGCCGAACTGAACGCGGCCAATCCCATATTCGTGGAAGATGCCGCGCGTCTGTTCTGCGCCGAGCTGCAGGCCGATCATCATGTCTGCGATTTCCGTGTGATCGCCAGCCATCAGGAAAGCCTGCACAGCCATGATGCGGTCTCGCTTCTGACCGAAGGTCCAACCTTCGAATCCGCGAGCCTGGACCCGCGTTTGTTCACGACGCTGTTTCATGTGGGCTGATTGACCCCGCGGAAGCTGCTGGAAAAACAGTCAAAAATCCTGCATGGGCGCTTTTTTGCCGCAATGCAGCAGGAAATGCTGCATCTGCACCCTGAATTGCGCTAGATTGTCCCCGAGTGCAGCTGCTGCGCATCCGTAAAAACCGGGTCGCGCAGCCCGAAAGGAAACCGGGACGTGCAACGCCTTGGACCGCCAACCTGCAAATCCGCCCGGACGATTGGGGCGGGCGGGGTCCTTTACTCATCTACCCGCTGCCTCGGTTTTATCAGGAGAGACATGCAATGAATCCGATTACTCAACCGCTTGAGTTTCAGGCAGCCGCCATCCGGATGGCCGGTTACGCAATGGCCAGTCAGATGGAGATCATGCAGATCATGACCCGCGCGGCTTTTGATCTGCCGATGACACCTCTGCACGGACTGAAGACAGCCGAGGCACCCGCACCGGTTGCCCGCAAAGCGGCGACCCCAGCAACGCGAAAGCCAGCAAGACCGGTTGCAAAAGCCAAGATTGCAGCAAAGCCTAAAGCCGCGCCGAAACCCAAAGCAGCACCAAAGCCGAAGGCGGCGGCTAAGCCTGCGGCGGAACCAGCGCCGAAAACGGCGGCTCCTAAGGTTGCGGCCGCTGCACCCAAGGCGGCCCCGGACGCCAAAACGGCTGTGAAAGCAGCACCGGCGAAGGCCAACGTATCTGCGAAACCCACCTCGAAAGCGGCCAAGCCAGTATCAACGGCGGCCAAGCCGGTTGCGGAGTTCAAATCTTCAGCACAAGCCAAGGCGCAACCGGCAGCCGCAGCGCCGAAAGCATCAGCAAACACGGCAAAAGCGGCGCCCAAGGCACCTGCGGTAGCTAAGCCCGCCCCGGCCAAGCCCGCCCCGGCCAAGCCCGCCCCGGCCAAGCCCGCCCCGGCAAAAGCTGCGCCTCAGGCCAAAGCGGCTCCGAAACCTGCCGCTGCAAAACCTGCGACGAAGAAACCCGCAGCTGCGTCGGCTGAACAGGCCAAACCGGCACCGCGTCGTGCACGCGCCCCGTCGAAGCCACCCGCGATGCCGGGCGTTGAGATAAAATCCGACAGTTAACACGGATCATCTGCTTGACACCGTCGGGCTGGCGCGCCAACGCTGCCCGTCATGATGGATCTTCGCCCGGTCGGATATGTGATTGGCCTGCTGGTCGCCATTCTTGGGGCGACCATGCTGCTGCCCATGCTTGTCGACATGATCGAGGGGCGGGGCGAGTGGCATGTTTTCTTTGAAAGCGCGGTCATAACACTGCTGACCGGCAGTGTTCTTGCGATGAGTTGTTCCAACGGAGTGGGCGAAGGTCTGACCATCCGTCAGACCTTTTTGCTGACTTCGGGTGTCTGGGTGGCGTTGCCGGTTTTTGGCGCAATTCCGTTTCTGTTCGGCGAAACTGAACTGCGTTTCGTCGATGCCTATTTCGAGGCGATGTCGGGGCTGACCACCACAGGTTCAACCGTGATCTCGGGGCTAGACGAACTGCCACAGGGCTTGTTGCTCTGGCGGGGCGTTTTGCAATGGTTGGGGGGTATCGGAATCATCGTCGTGGCGATGGTGTTCCTACCCGAGCTGCGCGTTGGTGGGATGCAGATCTTCCGCTCGGAAGGGTTTGAAACCATGGGAAAAATTCTGCCTCGTGCGCAAGAGATCGCCGGGCAGATTTCCTTGATCTACGTATTTCTGACGGTGGTCTGCGCATTGGTCTATGCCGGTTTCGGCATGAGCTTTTTTGACGCCGTCGTACATGCCATGACCACAATCGCGACGGGCGGGTTTTCAAACTATGACAGCTCTTTCGCCCGGTTTTCGGGACCTCTGGAATATGCCGCTGCCATCTTCATGATCCTCGCGGCGCTGCCATTCGTGCGGTATGTGCAATTGGCCAATGGTCACACAAGCTCGTTGTGGAAAGACAGCCAGATTCGGGCGTTTCTGGCAACCATCGTGGTTCTGGTTGTGATTATGTCGATCTTCCTGACTTCGGTCTTTCCGCACCATTGGGAGCAGGCATTCCGCGAGTCGCTGTTCAACATCACATCGATCATTTCGGGCACAGGGTACGCGAGTGTCGACTATATGGGCTGGGGCAGTTTTCCGGTCATGTTGTTCTTCCTGATCGGATTGATTGGCGGTTGCGCGGGGTCCACCGCGTGTTCGATCAAGGTGTTCCGCTATCAATTGCTGTTTGCGTCGATTAAAACCCAGCTCAGCCGAATTCGTTCGCCGCATGGTGTGTTCGTGCCGCGCTATGATGGACGACCGATCAGTCGCGACGTGCTGACCTCGGTCATGAGTTTCTTCATGTTCTTTGCACTATCGATGGGGGTTCTGTCGTGGGCGCTGGCCCTGACTGGGTTGGACTTTATCACCTCGGTATCGGGGGCCGCGACGGCACTGGCTAATGTTGGGCCGGGACTGGGGGAACAGATCGGGCCAGCAGGCAACTTTGCGGGGCTGAATGACGGTGCCAAGTGGCTGCTGACGATCGGGATGCTGGTCGGACGCCTTGAACTGCTAGCTGTCTACGCAATCTTTACCGTTCAATTCTGGAGAGGCTAATGAAACGACCCCTTGGGGCGCAGATCTCGCACATGCTTAAGGATCGTGGCGTTGACGTGATCTTTGGCATACCGGGCGTGCATAATCAGGAGATGTATCGCGGTATCGAAGAGGCCGGGATCACGCATGTTCTGGCCCGACACGAGCAGGGGGCCGGTTTCATGGCCGATGGATTTGCCCGCGCGTCTGGCAAGCCGGGGGTGGCCTATGTGATCACCGGACCGGGCCTGTGCAACATCATGACGCCGATGGGGCAGGCTTATTCGGATTCGGTGCCGATGCTGGTGTTGTCTTCTTGTCTCGAAGAGACACAAGCACTGCGTGGCCAATTGCATCAGATGAAGGATCAACGCGCTGCGGCCGAGACAGTTACAGACTGGTCCTGTCAGGCGAACGATGCCAAGGCTGCCTATGGTCTGATCGAGCGCGCCTTCGAAGAGTTTGAGCTGTCGCGCCCGCGACCGAAACACATTCAGGTACCCATCGCGCAATTGGAGGCCGAGGCAGCGCCTGCACCTTTTCCAAACCAGCCTGCCTTGCGCAACCAGACTGTTCCACCGGATGTGGCACCGGTTCTGTCGCTGCTGAATATCGCGCAGCGGCCGTTGTTCATATTAGGCGGCGGGTGCCGGTCTAACCTTTGGCGACAGATCCTGACCCAGTTGGGGGCGGCGTGCTTCACGACGTATGCCGGTCGCGGGCTGGCCGGGTCCGATTATCCGCTGGATTTCGGATCGATGCTGCCACGACCGGGCAGCGCTAAAGTAATTGCCTCGGCTGATCTTGTCGTTGTTGTCGGTGCTGAATTGGGCGAGGTTGATCTGTGGCGCCATGATCTGGGCCACAACGCAACTATGGTGCGTGTTGATCTGGACCCGCAAGTGCTGTCAGACCACCATCGTGCGGCTGTCAAACTGCAGGCAGATGGTGAGAGTTTTGCGCATGCGCTGTGGGCAGTGTCCGATCAGGTAAAACCATCCGCTGGTTGGTCTGCGGACGAGGTGCGCGAGGCGCGCGCGCGCTGGCGGGCCGAGGTAGATGCCGAGCGCCCGGGCATTGTCCCCGTGGTCGATGCACTCAGGGCGGCCATGCCCTTGGATACGATGATTTATTCGGACATGACCCAATTCGCGTATGTCGCGAAAGAAGTCTGGGACATGGGCTTTCCTTATCATTGGCACCACCCGACTGGATTTGGCACGCTGGGTTACGCCCTGCCAGCCGGGATCGGTGGTGCAGTAGCACGGCGGGGCAAACCCACAGCGGTCATCGCGGGTGACTATGGTTTTCACTACACAATGCAAGAGCTTGGGGTTGCTGTCGAACTCGGCCTGCCGCTACCCATCATTCTGTGGGACAATGGTAAACTCAAAGAGATTGAAGAGAGCATGGTGCGCGGACAGATCGCGCCCAATGCGGTGATCGCGCGAAACCCGGATTTCTGCAAACTGGCCGAGGCGTTCGGGGCGCTGTCAGCTGCACCGAAGACGCTGGATGAGATGCAGGCCGCAGTGCGCGCCGCCTTTCAGGCCGAGGTTCCCACATTAATACGGGTCACACCGGATATCCTGTAAACCTATGAAAAAAGGCGTGCACCTTCGTGCAGCGCCTTTTCCCTGAACCTGATTGTTCAGTCCCAGCAGTGCACCAGAACGGTCATTCCGTTGGCTCTGCGGCTCAGTTCGTTGGGTGAAATCTGGGCTGAGCCTTGCGCGGGCTGACCTGAGATGCCCGCCTTGGTCAGAACTTCGGTCAGACGTGCCACATTCGCCGCAAGGCTGACCGAGTCGGGCAGGGTACGCCCATCGGAAGGGGCAGGTAGCAACATGCCAACAACGCTGCCGCTATCGTCAAAAACAGGTCCTCCCGCGTCGCCGGGCTGGGCGGACAGTGCAAGGCGTTTGACGCCATCTTCTCCATTCAGGCCGCGGATATCAGCGATTTCGCCAAAGGTCAGAGTAGGGGCACCCAATGCGCCTTCGTAAGAAAAGCCCGAAACAGCGACCTGAGACTGAATACGCGGAACGCCCGCGCGGAACTCGGCAACACTGATCGGGGCTAGGGTCTTGCTAGGACGCAGCACAGCGACACCAAGGTCGGCATCCTGCCAAGCCAGCTGAACCTCTTGGTCACCGTCCAGCGTGATGCGGGTGCAGCTTTCAGCGGCCTCGGTGACCGTCAGAACCGTACCATCAGCGTCGGCGAAGAAGCCCGATCGCGATAGCCGCGGTTTGCGGATTTGCAGTCCTGACATCAAATCGATGCGCTGGTCAGCATCCGCTCCGGCACCGGCATCCAGTACGGCATCGGTCGTGGCAAAGCTTGCGCGCATCGCGGCCAAAACTCGGGCGCGGCGAGCCTCATCCCCGGCAGGCCAGACCAGCGTGAAACCTTTGATCTTGCCGTCTTTCAGAGCTGCTTGCGTGAACGAGGTCATGCCATTTCCGCGCCCTTCAATCGTGAAGCTGTTGCCGCGCAGGCTGCGCTCACCGTCCAGAGGAACGATTTCAAGCGACTGCATCACTTGATAGAGCGCCCGTAGGGTTGCGGCAGAGCCTTCCTGCGAGATCAGCAGCGCCTTGGCGTCCAGATCAGAAGTGGGGTTGAAATGGGCAAAGGGTGCCTCGTAACGTTCGAAGCCCAAGACGCCCATTGGCATATCCAGTTCGATCCCGGCTTGCGGGTCGGAATAGCGTGCCATCCCGACGCTGATCAGTGGAGCGTTGTAGTCATCCATCAGGGTTTTGCGCTGCAGCGTGGTCAGAACGCCAGTCGCGTCGAACCCGTTGGAACGTTGCCAATCGCCCATCGAGCGGCGGGTGCCCTGACCAAAGGCTCCGTCAATTGTTGAATTGTAGAACCCGGCTGCCTGCAACGCGGTTTGCAAGTCTCTGCGCTCTTGCGCGGTCAAAAGGCGTTCGCCCTGCAGAGCCTGCGAACGGGTTTCATCTGCGTCCTGCAGGGTAAGACCGGCCAAGGGCTGCTCTGGTTGCGGCTCGGGCTGGATCCGGGCGGTGACGACGCCGCGGTTCAGGATGTTGGCACCGATGGGCCAGAACTGTTGCCCCAGCGCGCTGGAGAAGGCGATGAAACTGTCTGATGGGATCTGACGCTCGGCCCTGTAAACGCGCAGCACCTGTTCGGCGTCGTCGCGTAAATAGGGCCCGATAACAATGGCATACCAGCCGGAATTCAGCCGAAACCCGTTCACATCGGGCAGCGCGTTCGCATAGACCTGCGCCCGTTCCTGCGCCTCGCGCAGCGACGGCTGCGCCTCGATCTGAACAAAGACGCCCGCATCTTGCTGGGCAAAAGCGGCGCGCAGGCCGAAGAAGATAAAGAATGTAATAACCGTAAATACGCGTGTCATTGTCTGCCCGTGTTCTGCAGTGTTTTCACTTTGGCGCAGATTACGCGGAATCGCGGTCCGATTGCCATGCCCGGAATACGGGGAATTCTGTGTGTGGCCGCTCAGCGACAGAGTGGCCGATTGGCCCGTTGACGCCCTTGGATGCCTTGCATAGGAAGGGCCGAACTTACCGGAACCGGGCGCCCCGCGCGTCCAAGGGAAATGTCATGACCGAACCCAAAAGCGCACCGCGTTCATTTCAAGAGATTATCCTAAGGCTTCAGTCCTATTGGGCGTCGAAAGGTTGTGCGATCCTACAGCCCTATGACATGGAGGTCGGCGCAGGTACGTTCCATCCAGCAACCACGTTGCGCGCTTTGGGGGCCAAGGCTTGGTCAGCGGCCTACGTTCAGCCCTCGCGTCGCCCGACAGACGGACGTTATGGCGAAAACCCGAACCGGTTGCAGCATTACTATCAATACCAGGTGCTGATCAAACCCAGCCCGCCGGATCTGCAAGAGCTGTATCTGGGCAGCCTTGAGGCCATCGGCATCGAAATGGATCTGCACGACATCCGCTTTGTCGAGGATGACTGGGAAAGCCCCACTCTGGGTGCGTGGGGTCTGGGATGGGAGGTCTGGTGTGACGGCATGGAAGTCAGCCAGTTCACCTATTTCCAGCAGGTCGGCGGCCATGACTGTGCGCCGGTTTCGGGTGAGCTGACCTATGGTCTGGAACGTCTGGCCATGTATGTGCTGGGCATTGATCATGTGATGGATATGCCGTTCAACGATCCGCAATCACCCAGCCCGCTGACCTATGGCGACATCTTCAAGCAGACCGAAGAGGAATACGCCCGCTGGAACTTCGATATTGCCAATACCGAGGTCCTGCTGCGTCATTTCGAAGAGGCTGAAACCGAATGCGCGACCATTCTGGCGCAGGAACATGACGACCCGAAGACGGGCAAGCGCATCATCATGGCGCATCCCGCATATGATCAGTGCATCAAGGCCAGCCACATCTTCAACTTGCTGGACGCCCGCGGGGTGATTTCGGTTACCGAAAGACAGGCCTATATCGGCCGCGTTCGCGCATTGGCCAAGCAATGCGCCGATGCGTTCGTGCAGACCGAGGCTGCCGGGTTCGAAGCTTGATGCAGCGCCTAGGCCAGTCCGGGCAACAACGCCTTCAGGCCGTCTGCGATCATGCTGATTGCGATAGCCGCAAGGATCATGCCCATGAAGCGGCTCATTATCACTCGGGCATTGTCCGACAGCCGCTTAGCCAACGCCGATGCGTTCCAGAACGTAATCAAAAGCAAGGCCACCACGAACAGAAATACACCTGCATAGACAACGGCTTCGACCGGGGTTTTGATGTGGTGCGCATAAAGGATCAGTGTTGTGATTGTTCCGGGGCCGACCAGAATGGGAAAAGCCAAGGGATAGAACGCAACGGTCTCGGGCGCGGGATAGGATTTCTTTTCTCCGTCGGTTCCATGATGCGAGCTGCTCTCGTTCCCGTTCAGCATGTTCAGGCCGATCATCAGTACAACAAGGCCACCGGCGACGCGCAGGTCATCGACGCTGATGCCAAAGAGCCCAAGCGCTTGACTGCCGATCGCAGCGAAGGCGCCACCGAGGATCGTGCAATAAAGCGCAGTCTTCACAGCCACTTTGCGTTGATCCGAAATGGGCAGGTCTTGCGTAACACTCAGGAACACAGGCAAGTTGGTAATCGGATTCATGATTGCAAAAAGCGCGCCAAAGAATCCGACGGCAAGAGTGGTTTCCATGCGAGTAGCCTCGTTTCTGACCGTACTGCTTGGGAACCTGTCTTATTTTCTATGAACTTGAAAGAGGTGGCGTAAACGATGACTGGAAAATTGGTTGCGCTAATCCTTTTGATTTCTGGCGTTCTGGCCGGTGCTGGGATGTATTACCTGCAGGTTTATGGGTTCTATTATGAGGTAGAACCGCGCCCGGGCCAGGATGTGGTCCTGCTGGCGCAAGGGGCGGAAGCGCCCGAAGCCATCGCCTATACTGGGTTTAAGGCCATTGACGCCGACAGTTCTCCGATCCGGTATCGGGCCTGTTTCGAAACCGAGTTAAGGCCGGATCAGATGGTGGATTTTACCCCTGTCGAGAACCCCGAGCCATTGACCGCGCCAGGGTGGTTTGACTGCTACGACGCAGTTGCGCTGGCCGACGTATTGAAATCGGGTCAAGCACAGGCTTTCTTGGGCACCAAGAACATCCATTACGGTGTCGACCGGATCGTTGCCATTACACAGGATGGCAAAGGCTACGTCTGGCATGCGCTGAACAATTGCGGTGAAAAAGCCTATGACGGCACGGTTGTGGGCGAGGAGTGCCCACCCAGGCCCGAGGGCTGATGCAGATGGGGATGGTCGTTGAGATACCGGAGTTCCTGACAGCAACGCTGGGCTTTGCGGTCTATCTGCTGGGGGCAGAGATCAACGCCCGTGTCACACAATTGCGCAGCTTCAACATCCCCGAGCCGGTAACTGGGGGCCTTCTGGCCTCGCTCGTGGTATTGGCGCTGTATCTTGGTTTCGGCATTGAGCTATCCTTTGGCTTGACCGCGCGAGATTTCCTATTGGTTCTGTTCTTTGCCGGAATTGGTCTAAATGCCCGTCTGTCCGATTTGATCGCGGGCGGCAAGCCTCTGCTTTTGCTTCTGATTTTGACGCTTCTGACCATCATTGCGCAAAACGTGATCGGCGCTGCGGGGGCCGCGATGTTCGGTTATCCGGCGCAAGCCGGGGTGCTGTTCGGGTCTGCTGCGCTGATCGGGGGGCACGGAACCGCGATCGCCTGGGCCCCCGAAGTTGCGGGCGCCACCGGTTTGAGTGGCGCAACCGAGTTGGGGGTGGCCGTGGCCACATTGGGTCTCGTGCTGGCCGCTCTGGTCGGGGGGCCGATTGCGCGGCTGCTGATCGAGGGGCGCAATCTCAGCCCCGAACGCCCCGGGGAAGAGCATACGGTGGGTTTGCCCAATGAGGTCGACCAGAAATCCGAGATTGATCATCTGACAATCATGCGGGTGCTGCTGTATCTCAACCTCGCGATCATTTCAGGCGCGATCCTGAGCGAAGCAATCAGCGCCGCAGGGCTGAAACTGCCGTTGTTTGTGCCCTGCCTTATCATGGGGATCGTGATTGCCAATCTCCGCGCCATGTTCGCGCCGAATGCCAAGCCGGTCTCACGCACGCCCTCGCTGGCGCTGATCTCGGAATTCGCGCTTGGTGCATTTCTGGCGATGTCGCTGATGAGCCTTCAACTGTGGACCATCGCCGAACTGGGCCTTGCGATTGCGGTGATCATGACCGCCCAGACCCTGTTTGCCGTGGTGTTCGTGATCTGGGTTCTGTTTCCGTTGATGGGATCGAATTACCGCGCCGCCGTTCTGGCCGCCGGGTTCGGGGGGTTCGCTCTGGGTGCTACCCCCACAGCTATCGCAAATATGACCGCCGTAACCAAGCGATATGGCCCGTCGCCTATTGCCTTTATCGTACTGCCCCTTGTATCCGCATTCTTTGTGGACATCGCCAATGCCATCGTCATTCAGACGATTGTCAATTTCTAAGGACCGAAAATGCCCGACCTGCTGATCGAACTGTTTTCCGAGGAAATCCCCGCGCGCATGCAGACCCGCGCCGGTGAAGACCTGAAAAAGCGGATCACCGATGGTCTGGTCGAAGGCGGTCTGACCTATGGCTCTGCCGCTGCACTGACGACGCCGCGTCGCCTGACGCTGGCGGTTGAAGGCCTGCTGGCGGAAAGCCCGACAATCCGCGAAGAACGCAAAGGCCCAAAGGTCGGCGCGCCTGACAAAGCCATCGAAGGCTTTCTACGCGGCGCGGGACTGACCCGAGACCAGTTGGAAGAACGCGACACGCCCAAAGGCGCAGTGTATTTCGCCACCATTGAAAAGGCGGGTCGTCCAGCAGCTGAAATCATCGCCGAGGTCTTAGAAGCTACCATTCGAAACTTCCCCTGGCCCAAATCCATGCGCTGGGGGGCTGGATCGATGCGGTGGGTACGGCCCTTGCACTCGATCCTGTGCATCCTGACCGATGAAGCAGGTGCGCAGGTCGTGCCGCTTGCGATCGAAGGGATCACGTCCGGTGATACGACTGAGGGCCATCGTTTCATGGCCCCGAACCGGTTTACGGTGACCTCGTTCGAGGATTATGCCGTCAAGCTGAAACGCGCATTCGTGGTGCTGTCGCCCGAAGAGCGCGCCGAACATATCTGGAACGATGCCCAGAACATGGCCTTCGCCGCCGGTCTGGAAGTGGTCGACGACAAGGGTCTTCTGGCCGAGGTTGCCGGTCTGGTTGAATGGCCCGTTGTGCTGATGGGGCAGATCGACGAGGAGTTTCTTGAGCTGCCGCCCGAGGTACTGCAGACCTCGATGAAAGAGCATCAGAAGTTCTTTTCTGTGAAGAACCCCAAGACGGGGCGGATCGAGCGCTTCATTACCGTCGCCAATCGCGAGACCGCCGATAACGGCGCAACCATTCTGGCGGGGAACCAGAAGGTTTTGTCGGCCCGTCTGGCCGATGCGAAATTCTTCTGGGAGAACGACCTGCGCGTTGCCAAGTCGGACATCGCCCAATGGACCCGCGCGTTGGAGAATGTGACCTTCCAAAACAAGCTGGGCACGCAGGCGGAACGCATCGACCGCATTGCCGCGCTGGCCCGAGAACTGGCCCCGGTGGTCGGGGCGGATGCGGATCAGGCCGAGAAAGCCGCGCGTTTGGCCAAGGCTGATCTGAACTCCGAAATGATCTATGAATTCCCTGAACTTCAAGGGCTTATGGGGCGATATTACATCGATGCGGCGGGCGAAGACGCTGCCGTGGCTGCTGTGGCTCAGGAGCATTACTCGCCGTTGGGGCCGTCGGATGATGTTCCGACCGCACCGTTGTCTGTGACAGTGGCGCTAGCCGACAAGCTGGACACGCTGACCGGGTTCTGGGCGATAGATGAGAAACCCACGGGTTCGAAAGATCCGTTTGCTTTGCGTCGTGCGGCGTTAGGGGTAATTCGACTAATCGTGAATAATGATCTGCGTCTTCGGTTGGACCGTTTTTTCGATAGTCAACTGGTTCGATCAGAACGCGCTATCAATGAGGCTTTGCCCGAAGCGAATGTCCGCGATCTCCTGGAAGAAATCGCAAAACATGGTGTCTTTGGTGCTTCATTCCAGACTGTCAAAGTAAAGCTTGAAGGATCGGCCGCAGCAGCATTTCTTGAGCTTGAGAAAAAGGTTCCTGACGCGTCTGACGATCTTCTTTCTTTCTTCCACGACCGCCTCAAAGTCTTCCTCCGAGACGAAGGCATCCGCCATGATGTCATCGACGCTTGTATCGCGATGGAGGGGAATGACGACCTCAACCTGCTGGTCAAACGCGCCCGCGCTCTGAATGCGGTGATTGCGACCGAGGATGGAGAGAACCTCGTGCATGGGTTCAAGCGTGCGAACAACATCCTGTCTCAGGCGGAAGAGAAGGATGGAGTCGAATACTCTTACGGCGCGGATGTGAAGTTTGCTGAAACTGACAGCGAAAAGGCACTGTTTGCAGCGCTTGACGCGGCAGAGGCCAAGATCGATCCCGCGCTGAAGGCCGAGGATTTCCCGACAGCGATGGCGGCAATGGCCGAACTGCGCGGGCCGGTGGATGCGTTCTTTGAGGACGTGCAGGTCAATACCGATAATGACATTCTGCGCCGCAACCGTCTGAACCTGCTGAGCCAGATCCGTAAGGTCTGCTCTAGCGTTGCTGATCTGACGCGTATCGAGGGATAACGCCCTTGCGCCAAGGGCGCAGGGGCTTATGCTGCGGTGAAACCAAAAGGTGCCGCAGTGCAGAATAATCCGCATACCACGCTTATCACTCCAAAAGCACCCGTTGCCGCCAATACCCATGGTGGCCGGGCAAAGTGCCTGCAACGACTGGTCCGGCTGGACATGCCGGTGCCGCGGACCGTGGCCCTTTCTTTTGACGCGGTGCAGCGAATTGCCCAGGGCGACATTCCGGACATCGCGGCCATTCTGGAACAGTTCGACGCCGAGTCATTGCTGTGTGTACGGCCCAGTTCGGAAGATCCTGACTGGGGTGGACCGGGGGCGGTGCTGAATATCGGCATGAACGATGCCCGATATCTGGATCGGTCTGCGGAAATGGGGGCGGATGCGGCGGCGGCGCTATATCTGCGGTTTGTGCAGAGCTATGCGCTCCATATTGCGCGTCTGGACCCGGATGTGTTCGATACCATCGATGCGGATGGGCGCGAAGGGCTGAGCTTGTCCCTGCGGGCGTATGAAGATGAAACCGACGAGGCCTTCCCGCAAGATCGAGGAGAGCAACTGATTGGTGTTCTGCGCTCGATGGCGCGTGCCTGGGATGGCACGTCGGCCCGGCTGCTGCGGCAGGCCAAGGGCGCACCTGCGGATGCCGGTTTGGGGCTGGTGATTCAAGAGATGATCCCGGGCGTCGGACAGGGGGAATGCGGTTCAGGCGTGTTGCAACTGATTGACCCCGCGACAGGTATGCCCCAAATCACGGGCCGCTATCTGAGCCAAAGCCAGGGGCGCGATGCTCTGGGCGAAGGTGTCGCTGCGTTATATCTGGAAAAGGACGAGCGTGGCCAATCGCTGGAGGATGTGGCGCCCGAGGCTTTTGCCGATCTCAAGGCCCACGCAGCGTTAATGCGCGAGAAGCTGCGCGAAGAGATGCAGGTCGAATTCGTGGTGCAGAACGGCAAGGTGCATATTCTGGACGGCGTGCGGGTTCCGCGCGGGTCGCGGGCCGGGATGCGGATCGCGGTGCGCTTGGCCGAAGACGGGATCATTCCGCCGCAAGAGGCCGTGATGCGGATCGACCCGCATTCGCTGAATGAACTTCTGCACCGGCAGGTCCATCCTGAGGCCGAGCGTGATGTGCTGACCACAGCCATCGCGGCCAGCCCCGGTGCAGCGACCGGTCGAATTGTCTTTACGGCTGCCGAAGCGCAGGCCAGCGCCGCGCGGGGGGAGCCCTGTATTCTTGTGCGCCGTGAAACCTCGCCCGAAGATGTGCGCGGAATGCATGCCGCAGTAGCTGTTTTGACCGAAAAGGGCGGGATCACCAGCCATGCGGCGGTGATTGGCCGAGGTCTGGGTCTGCCGTGTATCGTCGGCGCGTCCGAGATGCGATTCCAGACCAAGAAAAAGCTGCTAAGCGCACCAGATGGGCGAGTGTTCAAGACAGGCGATATTCTGACCATCGATGGGACTTCTGGTCAGGTTCTGGCCGGACAACCCGAGATGCTTGAAGCGGCGCTGGATGATTGCTTTCAGACACTGATGAGCTGGGCCGATGCCGAGCGGGACATCGCCATCCGCGCCAACGCCGATACACCCGCTGACGCGCAAACTGCGCGAAACTTCAAAGCAGAAGGGATCGGGTTGTGCCGAACGGAACACATGTTCTTCGATCCTGGCCGCCTGACCGTTATGCGCGAAATGATCTTTGCGCAGACCCCGTCTGGACGTGCCGCTGTGCTGGAACGGTTGCTGCCGATGCAACGGCAGGATTTTGTGCAGTTGTTCCGGATTATGGAGGGGCAGCCGGTCTGCATCCGCCTGTTCGATCCGCCCTTGCACGAGTTTCTGCCCACTACGCGCACTGGTCAGCGCGAGCTGGCTGAGGCGCTGGATTTGCCGATCTCGGATGTCGAACGTCGGGTCGAGGCGATGAGCGAGTACAATCCGATGCTGGGATTGCGCGGGGTTCGTCTGGGTGTCACCGTGCCGGAAATCTACGACATGCAGGCGCGCGCGATCTTCGAGGCGACGGTTGAGGCCAGTAAAGAAGGTGCCCCTGTCGTGCCCGAGGTCATGATCCCGCTGGTCTCGGCCAAGCGCGAGGTTGAACTGGTCAAAACACGCATCGATACTGTTGCGGCCGAGGTTGCCTCGGAGCAGGGGCAGGAGTTCGACTATCGATTGGGAGTGATGGTGGAAACGCCTCGGGCCTGTCTGCGCGCGAATGAGATTGCGCCACATTCCGCTTTCCTGAGCTTTGGAACAAACGACCTGACCCAGATGACCTACGGATTGTCGCGCGATGACGCGGGGCGGTTCATGTCGGCATATGTCCGCCAAGGCGTGTTTGGCGAAGATCCATTTCACGTTCTGGATGCAGATGGGGTAGGTGAATTGCTGAAGCTGGGGGCCGAGCGCGGGCGTCAAGCCCAACCAGACGTTACGCTTTCTGTCTGTGGCGAACATGGTGGTAACCCCGAATCAATCGCAATCTGCCGGTCACTTGGATTCGACTATGTGTCCTGTTCCCCTTTCCGGGTTCCTGTCGCTCGGCTGTCTGCCGCTCAACTGGCGATTTCGTCCAAACTTGGGGGTTGACTAACTGTCTCCTACCTAGAAATAGTGGCGTAAGAAACGTTCCGCTGTCGATAATAATTGGCGGCGTGAGCGGTTTTTCTCTTGCATTTTTTTCAGAACTGGACGTCTCGCTTCGTCTGGGGTATTAGCCTCGTCGCGCCCGCCGGGGGAGGGTATGGCGCGTTTGTGCCTGTGCGAGGTTATCTGATGAGACGCTACATAGTGGCTGTTGCCGTGGGGGCCGCAGCCTTGCTACCGAGTTTGTCCTTTGCCGATAGGCAAGGCGATACAAAATCTGTTGAGTTGGTCACACGTAACGAGTTGCCAGCACAAAGCTTCCGCGATTACCTGAAACTGTTTAAGCCGCGTAAGGCGCCGGAAAAAGTCGAAATCTCCTACACCAAAGCCTGGCTGGACCAGCAGCCAAAGGCGACCGGAGATGAAAATTTCCGTTGTCTTGCCGAAGCGCTGTATTTCGAGGCCCGCGGTGAAAGCGTACGCGGTCAGTTTGCAGTGGCCGAGGTTATCCTGAACCGGGTTGAAAGCGGTCGCTTTCCGGATTCACTGTGCGGTGTGATCAAGCAAGGAACGGGCAAGAAATATCAGTGCCAGTTCACCTACACCTGTGACGGGCAGAAAGAGATTATCAACGAAAAACGCGCTTATGATCGCGTTTCGAAAGTCGCCCGTGCCGCAATCGATGGTGTAGCTGAAGAGATGACCGCAGGTGCCACGCACTATCACACCAAGGCAGTGCGCCCGTCCTGGTCCCGCGTCTATAAAGAAACGGCGCGTATTGGCGTGCATATCTTCTACAAGCACAATTATCGCACGGCCAGCAACTGATTGACGCACCAGCGCTGGAAGGGTGCTGGCAACAGGCGTTTTACCAACTATGTTGCGAGCCAGGAGGCTCGCAATGACCATAACACGCCGACAGTTTCTGCAATCGACCCTGGCCTTGTCGATGATACCACGCGTGGCGATGGCATCTGCCACCGAACTGGTGGCACAGACTTCCCTCCAGCAGATCGCGCCCCAGGGATATCCGGAAACTCCGGTCTGGAGTTATGGCGGCGGTGTTCCGGGCGCGGAAATCCGTGTTCCGCAGGGGGCTCGGGTACGCCGCAAGCTTGTAAACATGCTGCCGCAACCAACGACCGTTCACTGGCATGGCATCCGGATCGACAATGCGATGGATGGAGTGCCCGGCCTGACGCAGGAAGTTGTGCAGCCAGATTCCAACTTTGAATATGATTTCGTGGTGCCGGATGCGGGAACTTATTGGTATCATGCGCACAACCAATCGATGGAGCAGGTCGCGCGTGGGCTTTATGGCCCTTTGATCGTCGAAGAAGCCAGCGGACCCGATGTTGATCAGGACCTGACCTTAATGCTGGACGATTGGCGCCTTGACACCGAGAGCGCAAAGATATCCAGCGATTTCGATAATGCTCATGATCTGAGCCATGCGGGTCGGCTGGGCAACATTGTAACGGTGAACGGAGAGTTTGACCCTACTTATCCAGTGCAGGCGTCTGAACGATTGCGATTGCGGGTGATCAATGCCGCGAATGCCCGGGTATTCGACGTAGCGCTCGACGGGCTTGCTGGCTGGATTGTTGCGCTTGACGGTATGCCGCTTGAGGTTCCATTGCGAATTGAGAGCAGTTTTCCTTTGGCGCCTGCGCAGCGGGTTGACTTGATCGTTGATGTTTCAGCGGAATCCGGCCAGACGGCAAGTATTGTGAGTGTAGAACGGGATGGCGCTTACGGACTCGTCAAATTTGATGTGTTCGGAGTAGCATCGCGTATTGCTGATGCAAAAGTTAGACCGTTGCCAGCAAACCGAATGCCCGAAATTAAACTGCAGAATACACCTCTGCATCGTATGACGATGCAGGGGGGGGCAATGCGCTGGCTGGAGAGCGCCAAATTGGGCGATTCCGAGCTGTCGGGGCGCGAGTTGGCTCAGCTTGGACGATTCTGGGCTTTGAACGGATATGCAGAGCGGCCAGATGATCCGTTTCTGGATGCGCGATTGGGATCAGTTCATCGGATTGAATTCGCAAATGACACGGCGTTTCCACATGCGATGCATCTGCATGGACACCATTTTCGCATTATCCTGCAGGACGGTACACTAGGGCCGTGGCGCGACACTGTTCTAGTCGAGCGAGGGCAGGTGCGGCAGGTAGCGTTGGTAGCTGACAATCCGGGCAACTGGCTGTTGCATTGTCACATGCTAGGCCATGCGGCATCGGGTATGATGAGCTGGTTCCGGGTCACGTAACGCCGCATTCCGTAGCTGGAAAGGCGTTTGCTGCGATGCTATACGCCCGCGAAACGCCTAAAGTGGGCTGATCATCAGTCCACCGAGCCCGAAAAGGTCCGCCGCATGAGCTCTGAAATCCGTCTTGCCTTTGCGCACCCGTCCGAACGGTCCGAGGCTACCGCAGCGCGCGGTGCGCTGGACCGCATTTCGCTGCGCGATCACATCGTTGAGGTCGAGATCGGGGCGTTTCAGGCCGAACGCGGTACCACGCAACGGATCTGCTTTAACATCGTGGTCGAGGTGCGTCCGCTGACAGACCCCATCGATGATGACGTGGATCGTATTCTGTCTTACGACCGTGTAACCGAAGCGATTGCGTTCGAGCTGGCTGCTGAGCGACTAAATTTGCTCGAGACACTGGCAGATCGCGTGGCGGAGCGCATTCTGCTTGAACCTCAGGCTGTAAGAGCCTTTGTTCGCATTGAAAAACTGGATCGTGGGCCCGGCGCGCTTGGCGTCGAGATCGTGCGCGGCAAGGATGCGGTACATCATGATGTGACCGAAGAAGAGCGGCCACATCCACGGTTGGTCTTTCTGTCGAATGCAGCGATTTCATCAGGTAATCTCACCGGCTGGATCGACCAACTTGAGAATCGCCAGCGCCCGCTGATCCTGTGTGTTGGGGCGTCTGATCTGGATGTGCCGCAGACGGGTCACGCAATGACCCAACGCCGGATAGATTTGTTGGCAATTGAACAGAACGCCTGGGTTCTGGCTGCGCGCGATCACCGTTGCGTGGTCGTTTCAACGCGGACCGAGTTGGATTGGGCGATGAAAAACGGCCAGATTTGTGTTTGGGCACCCTCCAAAATTGTTCTGGATGCGGTCGATGGCCCCTCAGCCGCGCCGTCTGACGCGGTGGCGCTGGCTGCTTGGTTCGCAGCAACCTTTGAAGCCAGCGAGATGCTGGTTATTGGCGGAGACCTGCCCGAAGCCCCCAAAACGCCATTGCGCGCAGTTCCGGTGGAGCAGGCGCAACTGTGACCGTCTATTACCGCCCATTGGTCCAGCATGGGAGCACGCGCGTCGACGGGGCGGTGCCACTGGCAGGGCAGGTGCTGTGGTTCTCACAGGCCGAGCGGATTGAGCGCGGGCAAAGCACCCAGATCGTCGATGCCGTTGAAATCCCAAAGGAACAGCTGGATCGTCTGACCTGCGCGCGTCCAGCGATTGCCGGACTTGATATGGCACGAACGCAGATCATGGGCATTCTGAATGCCACGCCGGATAGCTTCTCGGATGGGGGGCTGCATAACTCGGTCGAGGCCGCTCGGACCGCTGCCGCCGACATGGTAGCGCATGGTGCAAGTATTCTGGACATTGGCGGCGAATCCACGCGCCCGGGCGCTGATTTTGTGCCTGAAGACGAAGAGATTGCCCGCACACGCCCTTTGATTGAGGCAATTCGGGGCGAGACGGATGTGTTGATCTCGATCGATACTCGCAAGGCCGGTGTTGCCATGGCAGCGCATCAGGCGGGTGCGGGACTGATCAACGATGTGTCAGGATTTACCTTCGATCCTAAACTTGCACCATTTTGCGCGCAGATTGAGGCTCCGGTTTGTGTGATGCATATGCAGGGTGATCCGACCACGATGCAGGATGACCCGCACTATGACAATGTTCTGCTGGATGTTTACGATTTCCTTGAGGGGCAAATCGCCCATCTTGAAGGACTGGGGCTCAGCCGCGATTTGATTGTCATCGATCCGGGCATCGGGTTTGGCAAGAATCTGGACCACAACCTGACCCTTCTGCGCAATCTCAGCCTGTTTCACGGGCTGGGCTGTCCAATCCTTTTGGGCGTTTCGCGCAAGGGATTTATTGGTCAGATCGGCAAAGAGCCGCGCAAGGATGCCCGCGCGCCGGGGTCAATCGCGGTAGCTCTGGCGGGAATATCACAGGGCGTGCAGATTGTACGGGTACATGACGTGGCCGAGACGGCTCAGGCCTTGCGTCTATGGGCCGCCGTCCGGTAATCCGGGCAAAAGGAATTTTCAGGAGACCGACTTATGCGCAAGCTGTTTGGAACCGACGGGGTGCGGGGCACCGCCAACACGCACCCTATGACGGCGGAAATGGCTTTGCGGATTGGCGCGGCTGTGGGGCGTTATTTCCGCCGCGATGCCTCAGGCGTACATCGCGTTGTCATTGGCAAGGATACGCGGCTGTCGGGCTATATGCTGGAAAATGCGCTGACGGCAGGTTTGACCTCGACCGGTATGAACGTGCTTCTGCTGGGGCCGGTGCCGACTCCTGCGGTAGGGTTGATGACGCGCTCGATGCGCGCGGATCTGGGCGTGATGATCTCGGCTAGCCACAATCCGGCGATCGACAATGGAATTAAATTCTTTGGGCCGGACGGGTTCAAGCTGTCCGATCAGGCCGAGATTGAGATCGAGCGGCTGATCGAAGAAGGCGTAAGCCCCGCACAGGCGCAGAATATTGGTCGTGCGCGTCGGGTCGACGATGCGCGGTTCCGTTATGGCGAGCGTGTGAAATCATCGCTGCCGCGCAATCTGCGCTTGGATGGGCTGAAGGTCGTGATCGACTGCGCCAACGGTGCCGCGCACCGTACTGCGCCGGAAGTTCTTTGGGAGTTGGGAGCAGATGTGATCCCGGTCGGCATCGCGCCGAACGGCAAGAACATCAACCTCGGATGTGGCTCAACCCAGCCTCGTGTTGCGGCCGAAACCGTGGTTTCACATGGCGCCGATGTAGGTATCTGTCTGGATGGGGATGCCGACCGCGTCGTTGTGATCGACGAAACCGGCGCTGTTGCTGATGGGGATCAGTTGATGGCCCTGTTGGCGACCGCGTGGTCCCGCGCGGATCAGCTGAAAGGCGGCGCCTTGGTCGCCACTGTGATGTCGAACCTCGGGTTGGAGCGGCACCTGGCCGGGCAGGGGCTGCGTCTGGAGCGGACCGCCGTTGGCGACCGCTATGTGGTTGAACGGATGCGCGAGGGTGGTTTCAATCTTGGTGGCGAACAATCAGGTCACATCGTGATGAGCGATTATGCCACAACCGGCGACGGTCTGATGGCGGGGCTGCATTTTCTGGCAGAGATGGTGCAATCCGGCAAGAAAGCCTCGGACCTATCGCGCCAGTTTGAGACGGTGCCGCAATTGCTGAAGAATGTGCGCTTTAGCGCGGGGCAGGCCCCGCTGGAAGCGGCCAGCGTCAAAAGCGCGATTTCCGAGGCCGAGGCGCGTCTGAATGGGCAGGGGCGTTTGCTGATCCGCAAATCGGGCACGGAACCTCTGATCCGGGTGATGGCGGAATGCGAGGATGCCGCACTGCTGACCCAAGTGGTCGATGGGATCGTATCCGAGGTTGAGGCGGCGACGGGTTAACGCCCCAGTAGCATTTTCTGCAGAGTGAACCACTGGCTGATTGCCAGCCCGGTTAGGATCATGGCAAGCGCGATATAGAACCGCAGTGGCAGGGCTTCGGATAGAATCCAGGCCCCGAACACCATCGACCAAACGGGCACCTGATAGTTCACCAGCGTCAGAAAGACGGACCCGGCGCTGCGGGTGATGGATACTCGCAGCAGGGTGGCGAAGGCCGTGGGGACAAGGCCCAGAACGATCAGGGCCAGACTGGGGCGCGTTCCCTGCCACGAGGGAAGCCCCTCGGTTAGCAGCATGATAGGTATCAATAGTACTGCGCCAACCAGCAGCGTCAGGGCTGCCAGAGCCATCGGTTCAATCGGCGGGCAGCGGCGGGTCAGGATCGACGAACTGGCGTAGCACAAGGCTGCCGTAACGCAGGCCATTTGCGCCAGTGGCTGCGTACCCTGACCCAATTGCGCCAGACCGGGCCCGATCAACACAAGCGCGCCAGAGAAGCCAAGGCAAACGCCGACCAGACGCCGTGGGTTCATAGGCTCATCCGAAAAGAAATGTGCCAGCGGCAGAACCATCAGCGGAATCGCCGCCATGGACAGACCCGCAAAGGCCGAAGGGACAAATTGTTGCCCCCAGCTTAACAGCATGAAGGGAACCGCCGTCGACAGAATGCCGATGAAGAAAATCGAACTCAGAAGGGCTGGTGTCAAACTCGGAATACGCCGTCCGGTAAGGCGCATCAGCACCAGCAGCATAACGGCACCCAATGTGGTGCGCGACGTCGCCACGGTGACCGGTCCATAGCCTTCCAGCGCCATGGCAACCACCATGAACGTCCCGCCCCAGATGAGGCCCAGCGTGAAAACACCGCTCCAATCCTGTTTTGTCGGTTGTTGAACCATTCCATCCACTTATCCCGCGAATCTGACGGTGTCACGCGCTGATATTGACATTAGGTAAGTCGTTACTTACCGTAAGCTATGGCTTACAAGGAAGTGCTTTCGGCTTTAGGGGATTCGACCCGTCGTCAGGTTTTTGAGGCGGTGGCCAAGCGCCCCAAGGCGGTTGGTGATCTGGCTGCGGATTTGCCCGTAAGCCGCCCGGCGGTCTCGCAACATTTAAAGGTCTTGTCCGATGCCGGACTTGTCGTTTGCAGGGCTGAGGGAACGCGCCGCATCTATGCCGCCCGACCCGAGGGGCTGGCCGACCTGCGCGCCTGGCTCGAGCAATACTGGTCGGACGTGTTGGAGAGTTTCGCCGCCGAGGTAAACGAAGGACGAAATGCATGATCGAACCAATCATCAAGACTATCGTTGTAAACGCAGCGCCCGAGCACGCCTTTGATGTTTTTGTAAATCGCATTGCCAAATGGTGGCCATTGGATGGGCACGCTGTCTCAGCGGCGCAAGGCAAGCCTGCGCTGGCAGTTGTGATCGAACCTCATGTCGGCGGTGCGGTTTATGAAACCATGTTCGATGGCACCCGCGCTGATTGGGGCAAGGTATTGATCTTCGAGCAGGGGGCTCGCGTGGCCTTTAGCTGGCACCCTGGCACCAACACCGACCGCCCCACGCGGGTTGAGGTCCGGTTCGTAGCCCACGGAGCCGGGCATACCACGGTCACTCTGACCCATTCGGGCTGGGAAGTCTGGGCATCTGAGGCGTCGGACAAACGCACCGGTTACGACAGTGGCTGGGATTATGTTCTGGGCGAATGCTACGCAAATGCTGTCACCAAATGAAAAGGGCGGCCACCGGGGCCGCCCTTTCGCTGACATTTGTCAGACTTAGTTCTTTTCTTTGTCGACCATTTTACCAGCCGAGATCCAGGGCATCATGGCGCGCAGTTTTGCACCGGTTTCCTCGATCATGTGCTCATCGTTCGCACGGCGCGACGCTTTGATGGTCGGTTGGCCTACAGCGTTCTCCAGCATGAAGTCACGGACGAATTTACCCTGCTGGATGTCGTTCAGAACCTCTTTCATACGCGCTTTGGTCTCGTCGTATTTCAAAATACGCGGGCCGGTGACGTACTGGCCATATTCAGCCGTGTTCGAGATCGAATAATCCATGTTGGCGATGCCGCCTTCATAGATCAGGTCAACGATCAGCTTCACTTCGTGCAGACACTCGAAATATGCCATCTCGGGCGCGTAGCCGGCCTCAACCAGCGTTTCAAAGCCGCAGCGGATCAGTTCAACCAGACCGCCGCACAGAACAGCCTGCTCACCGAACAGGTCGGTTTCGCATTCCTCGCGGAAGTTGGTTTCGATGATGCCCGAACGGCCGCCACCGATGGCCGAGCAGTATGACAGGCCGATTTCCAGCGCTTTGCCGGTCGCGTCGTTGTCGACCGCGACGAGGCAAGGAACGCCGCCGCCTTTGGTGTATTCGCCGCGCACGGTGTGGCCGGGGCCTTTGGGGGCCATCATGATAACGTCCACGCCTTCTTTCGGCTCGATCAGGCCAAAATGGACGTTCAGGCCGTGGGCGAACGCGATGGCCGCACCTGGCTTGATGTTGTCGTGCACGTATTTCTTGTACGTCTCAGCTTGCAGTTCGTCAGGCATGGTGAACATAATAACGTCGCACCAGGCTGCGGCTTCGGCGATGCCCATCACCTGCAGGCCTTCCGCTTCGGCTTTCTTGGCCGAGGGGGAGCCTTCGCGCAGGGCGATGACCAGGTTCTTGGCGCCCGAGTCGCGCAGGTTCAGCGCGTGGGCGTGGCCTTGCGAGCCGTAGCCCAGAATCGCCACTTTTTTGTCTTTGATCAGGTTGATGTCGCAATCGCGATCGTAATAGACGCGCATTTCGCCGGTCCTTTCAGTTTCGATTGATGTGCTTCTATCTTGCGTGATTGCTATTGGCGATAGGGTTTAGATTGAGTATTTGACAAATAGATGAAGAATAATTCTTCTATTGAAAAAAATGTGAAAAAATCATGCTTGATGATGTTGATCGACGTATACTGCGCCACTTCCAGGCCGAGCCAAGCCTGACAACGGCAGAATTGGCTGAGCGATGCCGCATCACTTCGGGCGTCTGCTGGCGCCGGATCGAAAAAATGCAGGCGGCAGGAGTGATCGAGGGGCAGGAAGCCGTTATCGACTGGGCCGCCTTGGGCTATGCGGTCGAGGTCTCTTTGCGAATAACGCTGGACAAGACGCAGGCACGGGCGTTCGACGAATTCACGGCGGCGGCGCGGAACGTGGCCGAGGTGATCGAGATCCAGACCTTCCTTGGTCGGGTAGATGTGCGCCTATCGGTGTTGGCGCGAGATATGGCGCATTATCAACAGGTTTATCGCGATCGCATTCTGACCCTACCGCATATCGCCGATATCGAAGCCCTTATGCATATCGCACGGGTCAAGCGGGACGAGGTGCTGCCGGTATGATCGAACTGGATGAGATCGACCGCAGAATTCTGCGCGCGCTGGTGCAGGACGCGACCCAAAGCGCGGGGGCTCTGGGGCGCCGCTTTGGCTTATCGCAGCCCGCGACCTGGCGGCGTATTCGTCGACTGGAAGAAGCAGGCGTGATCAAGGGGCGGCGGCTGCGTCTGAATGCCGAGGCCCTGGGTTTTGGAGTGACCGTCTTTCTCGGCGTGAAACTTGCGCGAAAAGGGCAGGTCAGCCTTGAAGATTTTGAACGTGCCGTCAGCGCCATTCCCGAGGTACAGACTGTTGAGCATGTGCTGGGTCTTTATGATTATCGGTTGCGCGTCGTGGCGCGGGATCTGGCAGATTTCGAACGGGTTCTGCGCCGGAGGGTGATGACCTTACCAGGGGCCGGAGAGGTCGAAGCCAATGTACTGCTGAGCGAAGAACGCCTGCCCGGGCCGATCGGTTAGTATTTAGTGCGGATGCGGAACCCCGGATGATGGGTCATGCGGGCGAAAGTCATCGGCTGCCCGTCCTTCCACGTGGTCCGTTCCAGCTGAATCATCGAAGTGCCAGTGGTCGTGCCCATGAAATCAGCTAGACGATTGTCCGCCGAGATCGCGCAAAAGGCGATTTCAGCTTCGGTGAACGGGGCAGCATTCAACAACCATTCGTGTGGGCCACTTTTGTTGAGGTCGGCTTGCTCGACCTCGGGTACGGCTTCGATATTGATCCAGCGTTCTTCAAGCTGGAAGGGGCGGTTGTCTGCATAGTGCATGCAGATCACGTGCAGAACGCGCGCGTCCGGTTCGACATTCAGTTGCGAGGTCAGCCAGCCGGGGCTGTAGACCACGTTCCGTTCCACCAGAGCATAGCGATAGGCTGAGTTTTGGTTCTCAACCGCTTGTCTCGCAAGTGAAATTTCAAGCTTGGCTTGTTTGCGTGGTTCTTTCTTGACCCGCGTTCCGCTTTTGCGCTTGCGCTCGACAAAGCCCTGTTCGGCGAGCTCCCTCAGCGCCCGGTTCACCGTGGCGCGGGCACAATTGAACTCTTCCGCTAATTGGGTTTCGGTGGGTAAAAGCGAGCCCTGAGGCCATATGCGGGATTCAATCCGCCGCTTTACCTCGTCTCGAACGACTTGAAAACTAATCCGCTTTTGCGCAGTCACGAGTAAAATTATCCGTTCTTGTTCAAAGTGTGTGTATCTGTTCAGAAACACGCTAGGGTGTAAAGGGGACCTGACTCTGGTTGGCGTCATTTCTGCTAATTGTGGCATGTAAAAACTCAAAATGAAATTTTTGGCTGTGGGTTACTTTGGGTCAACTTCAGGCCGCGTTTGACGCTTTACCGAGCGCGCAAGACAAGGCAGAACAAAAAGGACCCAATAGAAAGGATGCGTCATGCCGGCACTACTGAATACTGTTGACCCGGGCGGGCTGGAGGAGTTCTCGGTGGTTTTTACCGACCGTTCTCTGAACCATATGTCTGCAAGTTTTCAGCAAGTCATGCGCGATATTTCAGCAATGCTGCGTGAAGTTTACAATGCTGAAGGCGTTGCGGTCATTCCCGGCGGAGGCACCTATGGGATGGAAGCCGTCGCGCGACAGTTTGCGCGGGATGCTGATGTGCTTGTCGTACGCAATGGGTGGTTTTCATATCGGTGGAGCCAGATCATCGAGTCAGGTGATCTGACATCGTCGACCACCGTTCTCAAAGCGCGCGAAACCGGCAATTCCAGCCCGTCACCTTTTGCTCCGGCCCCGATTGATGAAGTTGTGGCGACAATCCATGAGAAACGACCGGGTATTGTCTTCGCGCCGCATGTTGAGACCTCGGCCGGAGTGATTCTGCCTGATGATTATGTGACAGCGATGGCCGCTGCTGCGCATGAGGTGGGGGCGTTGATGGTGCTGGACTGCATCGCCTCGGGCTGTGCCTGGGTCGATATGAAGGCCACCGGAGTGGATGTGCTGATCTCGGCTCCGCAGAAGGGGTGGAGCGCAACGCCATGCGCCGGTCTTGTCATGCTATCCGAACGCGCCGAGGCGCGGCTGGCAGAAACCTCATCCGATAGCTTTGCGATAGATTTGAAGAAGTGGCGCCAGATCATGCAGGCCTACGAGAATGGCGGCCATGCCTATCACGCCACCATGCCAACGGATTCTCTGCTTTCCTTCCGCGACACAATGGCCGAGACGCGCGCGTACGGCTTCGAAAAGCTGCGCGCGGCGCAATGGGCGCTGGGTGATGGCGTCCGGGCCTATCTTAGGGACAAGGGCGTCATGTCGGTTGCCGCCGAAGGGTTCGGCGCGCCGGGTGTGGTGGTCAGCTATACAGCAGACCCCGAAGTGCAGAACGGCAAGAAGTTCGCGGCCCTGGGCATGCAGATCGCAGCCGGCGTACCGCTGCAATGTGACGAACCCGAAGGGTTCAGCACCTTCCGTCTCGGCCTGTTTGGCTTGGACAAGCTGTATGATGTTGACGACACGATTGCGCGCCTGAAACGGGTTCTGGATCAGGTGCTGTAATAGCGTGGCGGGCAGAAGCCCGCCCTACGGTTCAGCGGACGCCGAGGCCCATTTGCATTAGCGTCTTGCGCACGGGTGGTAGGGAATAGAGCGCATTCAGCCCCATCGCTCGTGCGTCGCGCAGCGGACGCGCTTCGATCATCGATGCGCGGTTCAGCAGGTCGATGCCTTTGACGCGCAGTTCGATCTCGGTATGGCGGGCCTTGTGATAGGAATCCAGCATCTGCGCATCGCCTAAGCCCTCGGGCCGGGCTTGCGTCAATTCCAGCAAGCAGCGCAGATCGCCCAACGACATGTTCAGCCCCTGCGCACCAATAGGTGGCACCACATGCGCGGCCTCGGCCATCAGCGCGATGCGTTCGCCCGACAACCGTTCCGCCGACTGGCTGATGATCGGCCAGATCGTCCGGCGTGAGGCCAATTTCAGCGGTCCGAACAGCCCGCAAGAGCGTTCGGTCATGGCGGCTTCGAACGCGTCGGTTTCAAGGTTTAACAGTTCAACGGCACGTGGCCCACGTTCCATCCAGACAATGGCCGAGGACGGCTGGCCTTGCCAGTCGGGCAGGGGGACCAATGTGAACGGCCCGCCCGAGCGGTGAATCTCGGTCGAGACATTGTCGTGCGGGATGGGATGGGTGACGGCGAAGGCGAGGGCCTTTTGGCCGTAGCGCGTGGTATGAACATTGATCCCGGCAGCTTTGCGCATTGGTGAACTGCGCCCGTCGGCGGCGATTACCAGTTTGCAGCGGATGCGGGTGCCGTCGCTCAGGCCGACCCGTGCCTCATTGGTGCGGGTGAACAGGCTGACCGTACCGGTGCCGGGGCGGAAATCGACATTCGGCAGTTCGGCTAGTCGCGCCACCATCTCGCGGCGCAGCAGCCAGTTGGGCAGGTTCCATCCGAATGGTTGATCCGAGATATCGGCGGCGTTGAAATCACGCACGACGCGCGGTTCGGGCACATCGCCACCCGCGTCCACGATGCGCATGATCTGCAGGGGCGCGGCGTGGGCATCCAGCTTGGCCCAAAGCCCGCATTGTTCCAACAGACCGTGGGCAGGCTGCAAAAAAGCGGTGGTACGCAGATCCGATCCGTCCACGTCCCGCTCGGTGATCGGAGGGGTGGGATCGACGCAGACTACGTCGAACCCGGCAGCGCCAAAGGCGGCGGCGGCGGTCAATCCGGCGATTCCGCCGCCGGAAATCAGGATGTCACAGCTGTCAGTCATGAGTATGTCTCCGTTGCCGCAGACACTAGTGCTGTTGCGCGGTGGGCGCCAAGTGACATCCTGTCTCGTGCTTTATCCCCGAGAGATCAAAATCAGGACAAGGAACATCGTCGGCACCAGCATCAGGGCGGGAATGTAAAGACCCGGCAGGCCGAACAGAAGGATGGAACAGCCCCACATGCTGACCAGCGCCGCGGCTGTATAATAAAGGTCTTCAGCTTCGGCATTGGCCGCGTCCCGGGCCATCCAGCCAAACACGGGAATTGCAAACAAAAAGCGCTGCCAAAGAGGCAGGCGCTGAGGCATCTCAAGCGCGGTCATTGGGGTCTCCGATTCTGTTCGTCGCTGAGCTGCATATGGGGTCAATTCTGCAACTGCGAAACGAACAGATCGTCGCAGTGTGACAGCCTATCGCAGGCGACCCAGAAACCCGGTCAGATCATCGGTGTGATGGTGAATATGGTCAGCCTCGTGCGGGTCAGGCGCGACGTGCACGGTACGCATTCCCATCTCGTGCGGGGCGGCCAGATTGCGTGGATCATCTTCGAACATGGCGGCTTTCGCTGTATCGATTCCATCCTGCGCAAAGATCGCCTCGAACGCGGCTTTTTGCGGCTTGGGGCGATAGCCTGCGTGTTCTACGCCATAGATCGCGTCGAACAGCCCATTCAGACCGCGTGCCGCCAGAACGCGCTCGGCATAAGGTGCAGATCCATTGGTATAGACAATGCGTCGCCCGGGCAAAGCGCGGATATGTTCCGCCAGCGCAACATCGGGTTCCATATGGCTCATGTCCACCTGATGCACGGCGTGCAGATAGGGATCGGGGTCCAGATCGTGCTCTGCCATCA
Source organism: Ruegeria sp. H9 (assembly GCF_056532915.1). Classification (NCBI taxonomy): domain Bacteria; kingdom Pseudomonadati; phylum Pseudomonadota; class Alphaproteobacteria; order Rhodobacterales; family Roseobacteraceae; genus Ruegeria; species Ruegeria sp. H9. The sequence goes on from NZ_JBQFNX010000002.1 coordinate 104,841, forward strand.
GGCCCGCGAGTGTCGTGCCGTATTCGCGCCAGTAATGTGAACGCAACCGGTCGGCCTCGGGGCGGTCGACGCCGATAGCTTGCACGACGTAATCCGTCATCAGCACTTCGATCTGATCGAACAGGCGCATATGCGGCGGGTAAAGCGTGTTGTCTAGATCGAACACCCATTGGGTGACATGGGAAAAGGCAGGTTTGACCATGCTTTGGGTTTAGGGCGATGGGCTGCGGTTTTCAATGCCGCACTTGATCGGGGGGGCGTGTGGCGGCTAGACAGGTCCGAACGAGGAGACAATTCAGCCGATGCCCCAATCCAAACAGTCCAATACGGACGCCTATAGCCTTATTCTCGAAGCGATAGACGTCGGTGTCTACAAGCCTGGTGATCGGCTGGTGGAAAGCGAACTGGCCGAGCGGTTTGGCGTTTCGCGTACTCCGATCCGCGAGGCGCTGCAGCGGCTGGAAACGCAGTCGTTGCTGGAACGGGACGGGCGGTCGTTGATCGTGGCCTCATTGGATCACAACCAGATGGCCGAGCTTTATGTTGTCCGGCGTGAATTGGAAGGGCTGGCCGCACGTCTGGCCGCAAAACACGCAACCGAAGAGGAAATTCGGGTCCTGCGGGACATGGTGGTGGCCGATAATGAGTTGATCGGAGATCCTGTTGCGCTGTCGCGGGCCAACCGGAGATTTCACGAACAGATTCACCTGGCTTCGCATAACCGCTATCTGGTGCAGCAGCTTGATCTGGTGCATCGGACCATGGCCTTGATGGCGACCACATCGCTGGCCGCAGAAGGGCGTGGCGAGATTGCGCAGAGCGAGCACAAAGGCATCGTGGACGCGATTGCGGCGCGAGACGAGGACGCGGCGGCCAAGGCGTTGCAGGATCACATTTCGGTCGCTTTCATGACGCGGCTGAAACAGGATGCGATCCGGCGCGAGAAATAGCGGCCTCACGTTCCTCGACCGCATGGCCGTGCTGGGTCTTGTCCCAGAAGAACGGATTGACCGCCAGTTCCCACAGGCCTTTGTAGGCCGCCAACACGCCCAGCGGATAGTAAAGCACCATGGTCGGCACCCAGGGTAGCAGGAACCTGCGTTTGCCTGCGATGACACCGCAGATACCCACCAATAGGTTGGCGGCTTCGGCGACGAGAAACAGAACCACGCAGGCAGTCAATAAACCGGGTGTTAGGATTGGTTGATACAGGTGGGGCAGCCCGAAAAATATGGGCCAGAACGCCCACAAAAGCGGGGCCAGAAGGAATTGGCCCAGTGTTCCCAGAAAAAAGGCCTGTAAGCCCAAAAAGCGCAGCAACCCCAGATCGCGCAGCAATTGGCGTGGTGCGCGCATATGCACCAGATAGGTTACCATGAACCCTTTCAGCCAACGCGAACGCTGCTTGACCCATGGCCAGGCGCGAAAGTTCGCCTCTTCATAGGTCGTGGTGCTGACGATCTCGGTCCGATATCCGGCACGGCTTAGGCGGACACCCAGATCGGCATCTTCGGTGACATTATGGGCATCCCAACCGCCCAGTTCGACCAGCTTGTCGCGGCGAAAAAAGAAGGTTGTGCCGCCTAGCGGAACGACCAGACCAATTCGCGCGATGCCTTTCAGGACGACGCGAAACCAGCCGCTGTATTCGATGCTAAAACAGCGCGACCGCCAATTGGTGCGCGGATTGTAGTAGTCTAGAATACCTTGCAGGCACACCACCTCCTTTGGGGCGTTCGCGAAATGGCGGACAACGGTTTCAATCTGATCGGATTGCGGCGCGTCTTCGGCATCCCAAACGCCCAAAATCTCTCCACGGCAGAAATCCAGCGCATAGTTCATCGCACGGGGCTTGGTGGTCAGGTCACCCCGATCCGGCACAACAATGGCGCGCATCCAGGTTGGCAGTTCTATTTGCCTGAGCGCCTCATTGGTTACGTCATCCCGCTCTTCCAGCACCAAAATGACATCCAGCAACGCTTTGGGATAGGTCAGGCGGCGCAGCCGGGCGATCAGGTCATCGGCAATCTCGCGTTCCTTATATAGCGGCACAAGGATCGAGACGCGGGGTAGGCGAAGTGACTCAGAGGTCTTTGTTGATGGCTCAGATTTTTCTCGCCATAGATAAGCAATGAGCCCCGAGAGCCTGAGAGACAAGAACAGTCCTAGGGTCAGCAGTGCAAAGCCCAAAAGAAGGCCGAGGCCAACTATCGGGAAACAAACACAGAGTGCCGCGAACAGGATAAATCCAATGATCGGCCCACGGCGCGTCTGGGCCGACCAATTCCTGCAACTTTGCCGCGCCTCAACGCGAGTTTCTGCAGCTTGTGCTAGCGGTTGAGCATATTGACGAGCGATGGCAGCATCGATCTGCTCGGGTCCTGCCAGAACCGGGATGATCGTGTAACCGTGGCCTTTCAATGCGTCTGCCACTGCGTCGAATGTATCTGGCCTGGCTGTAGCGATCAGCAGGATTGGCCCCACACGCATCCAGGGCAGTACATTGTGCTTCAACCAAAACTCGACCGGTTCGAGCAAGCAGAGGTCTGCGGCTGGTGGTACCTGCGCAAGATCGGCGATCTGAAGGCCGGTTTGGTCAGACAGCGCCGAGAGAACCTGCGCACGGCCGGCCCATCCTTCACTGACCAGTATTTCCCCCAATGGCGCGTTCTGGAATACTTGCATCCGCAGGGCGCGCGCCAACTGGTCGGATGTGATGATGCCTTGTTCGACGAGACATGTGCCGAGCGGTTTGCGCGAATGCGGCCCGGGCACAGGCTGCGCCAGTGGCTGACGCTGGAGATTCAATTCGACCATAACGAAACCCTGCCGCATGTAACATCCGGCAGGGTTGCTTAGTCAGGGTTAACACACGGTTAACGCTGTTGAATTCGCCTTTAAGCTTGTGCTTTTTGATCCGCCATCGCCGCGGCAAAGCGTTCGAACAGGTAGAAACTGTCCTGCGGGCCGGGTGACGCTTCTGGATGATGCTGCACCGAATAAACCGGGCGACCTGTCATGCGGATACCGCAGTTCGAGCCGTCAAACAGAGAGCGATGCGTTTCGACTACGCCATCGGGCAGTGTTTCCGCGTCCACGGCGAAGCCGTGGTTCATCGAGGTGATCTCGACCTTACCGGTTTCCATATCCTTGACCGGATGATTGGCACCATGGTGGCCGTGGTTCATCTTGATCGTCTGCCCGCCAAGCGCCAGTGCCAGCATCTGATGGCCTAGGCAGATGCCAAAGACGGGCAGATCTGTTGTATCCAGCACTTCCTTGATCATGGGAACTGCATATTCGCCGGTAGCCGCGGGATCGCCGGGTCCGTTTGACAGGAACACGCCGTCCGGCTTGTGTGCCAGCACCTCCGCTGCCGTTGCGGTGGCGGGCAATACGGTTACGTCGCAACCCGCCGAGGCGAGGCAGCGCAAGATGTTGCGCTTGGCACCATAGTCGATCGCGACCACCTTGTGCATCGGAGCTTCCTGACGCTGGTAGCCATCGGGCCAAGCCCAACGCATCTCATCCCAGCGATAGCTTTGGGCGCAGGTGACTTCTTTGGCCAGATCCATCCCTTCGAGACCCGCAAAACTACGCGCTGCAGCAATCAGGGCTTCGATATCGAAGTTTCCCTCGGGATCATGAGCTAGCGCCACGTGCGGTGCGCCTTGCTGACGGATCGCGCGGGTCAGGCGGCGGGTATCGACGCCGCCGATTGCGATGCGACCACGGCGGGCTAACCAGCTTTTTAACTCTTCTGTCGCGCGCCAATTCGACGGCTCGGTCGGGTCCCATTTGACCACCATCCCGGCTGCCACCGGGTCGCCGGTTTCGTCATCTTCGGGATTCACTCCGACATTGCCGATATGCGGGAAAGTGAAGGTCACGATCTGACCCGCATAAGAAGGATCGGTCATGATCTCTTGATAGCCCGTCATGGCGGTGTTGAAACACAACTCGGCCTCGGTTTGACCGGTTGCGCCGAAGCCCACACCGTAAAACAGGGTACCATCGGCCAACGCCAGACATGCGGTGGGCTTGGACGGGGCGTTCTGGGCCATGGCGCGACTCTCCTGCAAGGTAAACGGGCGCATAACTAAGTGGGATATACGCTAGGGTCAAGTCTGTTCAAATTTTGGGCTATTGTTAAAAATCAATGAGTTACAATTAATGTCCACTGTTGTACCAACCTTTTTGTTTCGATATGGTCAGGGTTCCTTTGCCATGGGGATGGACAGACCATATGGATATGCGATCACGGGTGAACTCTGCCCTGAAGCAAGCTATGAAAGACAAAGCCGCCGAGCGTCTTTCGACACTGCGCCTGATCAATGCGGCGATCAAGGATCGTGATATTGCTTCGCGCGCCTCTGACAATGAAGAGACCAAAGGCTGCGGCGATGCCGAAGTGCTTGAAATTCTGGGTAAAATGACCAAGCAGCGCAAGGAAAGCGCACGCGCCTACGAAGAGGGTGGACGCCTTGATTTGGCCGAGCGGGAACTGCGCGAGGTTGAGGTGATTGAGGAATTCCTGCCCAAACAGCTGGACGACGACGAAGTTAGCAAGGCCATTCAGACCGCCATCACGTCTACTGGGGCGGGCTCAATCCGCGATATGGGCAAGGTGATGGGCGAGTTGAAGTCGCGCTATACCGGTCAGATGGATTTCGGCAAAGTAGGACCGATGGTCAAAGATCATCTTTGCGCTAACTCGAACGGCGCTTAATCACGTCGATTTGCGCAGTTTCTGACTCAGATCATCAAACAGCGCGATCCTCTCGTCTTCGGACAGGAACGCGCCGATCTCAACTTCGCGCCCATCGCCGATCAGCGTTACGTAGTGGGGTACCGGACCACCGCTGGTGTGCATTTCGGGACGGGCCCAATGGCGGTTGCAGGTCCATTCCTGATCGCCCTTGTCTGGGTGGTGGTGCACAAGGTGGGCTTGCGTCTGGCCTAAGGTCAGAACCTCGAACACGCTGCGCGCGCGATAGTTTGTCTGGATTGCCAACCAGAGGCCCAGAACCGTCAGCAGCAGGAACGGCAGCAGACCCCACAGGACGATCGAACCCAACATCGCCAGCAGCGGGATCAGTCCGAACAGGAACACCGACAAGATGACGGTCATTGCACCACGTGGTGGCAAGGAGTTGTGCGGCCAAAGCCGCAGTTCCTGTTCAGCGTCCGAGTTTTCTGTCCATTGATAAGGCATGGCGAGAACCTAGCTCAGACCGACGCAATGTCGAAGCAAAAATCAGTCAGACAACGTGGCCGACGCGGACCCATGACAGGGCATCGTCCAGCCGGTCATCGCCCCAGAACACTTCGTCGCGGACAACAAAGCTGGGTGCGCCGAAAACCCCCAGTTTGATGGCCTTGTTTGTCTCGTCCTCCAAGGCTGCAACAGCGTCCGGGCTGCGGGCACGGGCAAGCATCAGGCGTGGATCTTGTTGGCACCGAAGCAGGGCTTCGGAAATGGCGCTTTCGCTACCGGCTTCAATCCCGTCCTCGAACCAGATCCGATAAAGATTTTGCGTGAACCCCGCGCCCCAGCCGTCCTGCATGCCCAGCAAAGCCACCTGATTTGCCAGCGCCAGGTCAGAAATTGGATAGGGGGCGGGAAGTTTGGCGTGGATGTGATATTTCGCAGCGCGCCGCTCAATATCGCGCCACATATAGGCCGACTTCACCGGTTTGCCAGCGAAGGGAATATTTTGCTGTTCCGACATCACCGTGCGCACGTTGAACGGGCGCCAGGTTACCGTCGCATCGTTTTCTTCGCACCAGCCATCCAGGCGCGTGATGGTCAGAAAACTGTAAGTGCTGCCGATTGAATACCAAAAGTCGATCTCGGGCATAGCAAGGCTCCTGTCAAAAGGGGCTTTGCCAACCAGAATACCGCAAAACGGAGGTTTTTTCGATCTTTGCCCAATTTAAGTGGTCAAAGTAGCGCTTTATCGATGGGTTCTGTCGGCTGAGGGGCAGTGCCGCAGGAAGTCATCTGGCGCAGGTCGATTTCGATCATGCGGCAGATGGACGAGATCGGAACATCGGTTACGTCGCCTTCGAACGGGTCCTCCATCGAGGCGCTGACCCGCTCAGTCACGAAGAAAATCCAGCAAACCAACGCCCCGATCGGAGCAAAGACTGCCCAGTCAAGCAGAACGGATTTTGTTACCGAATAGCCCATCCCCGCGGTGATCGAGCGTTGGTCATTCAACGCCAGCGGTAACATGAAGATAAAAATATAGCTGAAGATGCGTCCGACCTCGGCGACCTGCCGTGGGAAGGGGGTATTCTTGATACGTTCGCTTTGGCCTTGCGCGTCTGCAAACCGTGCTAGCCGGTTCATCAGCGCCACATGCCAATAGGGGTCGATCTTGCCGGATTGCGCCAGTGATGAAAGCCGCTCACCCTGAAGAAACAACAGGTACGCGGCACGGTTGGATTTCCCTTCGAGCAGAGGCATATCAGCCGCCAGTTGGGTATCGCGCCAGCATTCGGGTTCCTGATGCAGCGCGATTTTGTCCACGACCGGTTTGTGTCCGAACATCCACGGGCGGCGGGCACGTCCATGCGTTGCGGGCTGGCGCAGTTGAAAGGCCAGCATGTTTAGCCAAGCGATATGACGCTCCAGCAACTCGCGGCGCATCTCGGGCGCAAGCGGCGTGCCGTCAGCCTGAACCAGATTGCTGATCGTATTGCCCCAATCGCGACTAGCGTTGACGATGTCCCCCCAAATCCTGCGGGCCTCGACCCAGCGGCCATAGGCCGAGGTGTTCTTGAAACCCAGAAAAAATGCCACTGCCAAACCCAGCATCGTGACCGGTGGGCTGGAGTTCGAGATCAACTCAAGCGGAGTTACTTCATCTACTAGTTCAAGCAGGAGTATCCAGGCCATGACGATGCAAATGAACCCGGCAGAGCCTTTGACCAGTTGCCGAAGTGTGATGCCGTGATGGAGAATCATGTGGCGCGCACCCGTCTTAGATTATGCTGTTTTCGCAAATACTAGCGGCCTGATCTTTGGTGCGTCTACGTGTTGGGTGCAGCAAGTTGCGGACTGGGGGCATAAAAAACACAAAGCCCCGCACGGGGCGGGGCTTTGCTGAGTTTGGTTTGGATGGCGGGATTAGTGCGCGTGGCCCTTGTCCCAGTCTTCCTGCTTGGGCAGCTGCTCGAACGTGTGTTCAGGCGGCGGCGTGGGCAGGGTCCATTCCAACGTATCCGCGTATTCGTTCCACGGGTTCGGGCGTGTCTCTTTCGCACCACGCAGCAGGGCGTAGATCACGATGCCGAAGAACAGCAGGAACGAGGCGAACGAGATGAACGCACCAATCGACGAAACGAAGTTCCACTGAGCAAACGCTTCAGGGTAGTCGATATAGCGGCGTGGCATGCCCTGACGGCCCAGGAAGTGCTGCGGGAAGAAGGTCAGGTTGGCGCCGATGAAGAACAGCCAGAAGTGAACCTTGCCCCAGAACTCGGAATACTGACGGCCCGTCATCTTCGAGAAGTAGAAGTACACGCCAGCGAAGATCGCGAAGACGGCACCCAAGCTCATCACGTAGTGGAAGTGCGCAACGACGTAGTAGGTGTCGTGATAGGCACGGTCCACGCCGGCCTGCGACAGCACAACGCCGGTCACACCACCAACGGTGAACAGGAACAGGAAGCCGAAGGCGAACAGCATCGGGGTTTTGAACTCGATCGAGCCGCCCCACATGGTCGCGATCCACGAGAAGACCTTAACGCCGGTCGGAACCGCGATGACCATCGTGGCCAGCATGAAGTAGGCCTGCTGGCGCAGCGACATGCCAACGGTGTACATGTGGTGCGCCCATACGACGAAGCCCAGCACACCGATCGCGATGATCGCCCAGACCATCGGCAGGTAGCCGAAGATTGGTTTGCGCGCGAAGGTCGCGATCACGTGGCTGATGATGCCAAAGCCGGGCAGGATCACAATGTACACTTCCGGGTGGCCAAAGAACCAAAGGATGTGCTGATACAGGATCGGATCACCACCACCAGCCGGATCAAAGAAGGTGAAGCCAAAGTTGCGGTCCATCAGCAGCATAGTGATTGCGCCTGCCAGAACCGGCAGCGACAGCAGAATCAGCCACGAAGTGACGAAGATCGACCAGCTGAACAGAGGCACCTTGAACAGTGTCATGCCCGGGGCACGCATGTTCAGGAAGGTGGTGATCATGTTGATCGCGCCGAGGATCGAGGAGGCGCCCGATACGTGCACGGCGAAGATCGCAAGGTCCATGGACATGCCGCCTTCGGTCGTCGACAGCGGTGGATACAGAACCCAGCCAACACCTGAACCAAGCTGGTCGTTACCACCGGGGCTGAGCAGCGAGGCGACGCCCAGCGAGGTGCCAGCGACATACAGCCAGAAGGACAGGTTGTTCATCCGCGGGAACGCCATATCCGGCGCACCGATCTGCAACGGCATGAAATAGTTGCCAAATCCGCCGAACAGGGCGGGGATGACAACGAAGAACATCATCAGAACACCGTGATAGGTGATCATCACGTTCCAGAGGTGACCGTTGGGGGTGCATGGATCGGCCATGAACCCTTCGAGGCACATATACTGAACACCGGGGTGCATCAGTTCGAGCCGCATATAGACAGTCATCAGAACCGAGATCAGACCGGCAAGGGCCGAAAAGACCAGGTAGAGAATCCCGATGTCCTTGTGGTTGGTCGACATGAACCAGCGGGTGAAAAAGCCGCGCTGATCTTCATGCTCGTGACCATGAATGGCTGCGTCTGCCATTAGGTGCCTCCTGTTGCAACTGTACCGCGCAGTCGGACCTCTCCAACGCGCGGGATTCATGCTGGTTTTAGATTGCGAAGGGGCGACCTTCAATGGTCGAGTTTGATCTGGATCAAGATTAATTGTCGCGGGCAGACTGTGCTGCGCGATAATCTGACCTCGGATGCGAGGGATTTGGGGATTCAGTCCGCGATTACAAGTGGTGACGGGGAAACCCGCTTGACCCGCATCAAGCGGCGGCTCAGAACAACGGGTAAGTCCAACACCGGAGGCCTGTAATGACCGCTTATGATCCCGAAAATGTCTTTGCCAAGATCCTGCGCGGAGAAATCCCGTCAAACCGTGTGTATGAAGACGACGACACCGTCGCGCTGATGGATATCATGCCCCGGGCGGACGGGCATTTGTTGGTGATCCCCAAAACCCCCTGTCGCAACATGCTGGATGCAACGCCCGAGCAACTGGCAGCGGTGATGGCGACGGTACAGAAGATGGCTCACGCTGTGAAAGAAGCGTTTGACGCTGATGGCGTCACCGTTCAGCAATTCAATGAGGCCGCAGGCGGGCAAGAGGTATTTCACCTTCATGTGCATGTATTGCCGCGCCACGAGGGCGTCTCGATACGCCCACCCGGTAAAATGGGCGATTTTGACCTGATTGCTCAACACGCCGACAAGATCCGCGCGGCACTGACCTGATCCACCTTCGAAGCGAGCTGTCGCAGGCGTCGTGATCACCAAACGCATGGAGCACGACACTTGCGTAACAGCGCTGCCCGTCGCAGACCTGAGGAATACGGATCAGTCTTGTTCCATTCATTTCATGCGTGCGATCCGGGCTCGTAAAACATCAGGCTGCTGTCCGGCGATTTCATTAGCCCGGTTCAAGTTTTTCCATTTGCACTTTCGAGTGTGAGCAAAGCCTCTAATTAGGCCAGCGGGTGGCCAGATCTTGGCCATGGCGTACGCATTGCAACCGCCGCAGCGCGGTTTCGTCATAGCGGCGCCGATTACCCGCAATAGGTTCGAACGGCGGTAGAAGTCCAGAACCGGATCGTAGGTGCTTTGAATCCAGTGCGAAATGAGGGAGCCCCGATTGCATTCATTTTCGAAAACACCCCCTTGAACCTCTAGTCACTAGAGGAATTATGTAGCATGGTGATTCAGTAAATAGGACACACTAAAATGGCTCATCAGCATTCCCACAAAGGGCACAGCCACGCGCATGTTGATCCGCAGGCCGGAGATGCGCGCGTTGCCTGGGCCATCGCGGTCAATATGTTCTTGACGCTGGCACAGATTGTGGGCGGGGTTATTTCAGGTTCGCTCGCCTTGATTGCGGACGCCTTGCACAACCTGTCAGATGCGATTGCGCTGGTCATCGCATTCTTTGCTCGCAAGATCGCTCGTCGACCCGCAAACGCGCGTATGAGTTTCGGGTATGGCCGGGCCGAGGTTGTAGCGGCGCTGGTTAACTACACAACACTGATCGTTCTGTCGGTCTATCTGCTGTACGAAGGCGTAATGCGGTTTGTCGAGCCCGAGCCGGTTAATGGCTGGATCGTTGTCTGGATCGCTGGGATCGCATTGGTCGTCGACCTTGTCACCGCTATGCTGACCTATTCCATGTCCAAGGACAGCATGAATATTCGTGCGGCATTCCTGCACAATGTGGCCGATGCATTGGGGTCCGTCGCCGTGATTGTCGCAGGTACCGCTGTAATTGTCTTCAACTGGACTTGGGTCGACCCAGCGGTCACCATCATGATCTCACTTTACATCCTTTGGCACGTCAAATCCGAGATCGGTGAAACCATACGCGTTCTGATGTTGGGCGCGCCAACAGAATTGGATCCGGAAGAGGTCGCCACAGCCATTGAAGGCGTATCGGGCGTGGCAGGAGTTCACCACATCCATCTGTGGAGCATGCAGGAGCGTGAGCCCGCGCTGTCGGCGCATCTGGTCATCAAACCCGACGCACAAGATAGTGCCGAGGATATCCGGGTGATGGTCAAGCAGGTTCTGCAGAACAAGTTTGGGCTTGGTCATGTTACGCTTGAAATCGAAGCCAGCGGGCACGCTTGCGTCGGATCAACCCGATTTGGGCATCAACAGATTTAGGGGCCTAAAACGAGAATTGCCGTTCCGATATGGGGTCGGAACGGCAGACTCGTAACCAAACACTTTCACGGATTTCGCAGGGCAGCCCTGAGATCACCGGTTAACACACCACTCACTCATGAACGGTCATTACATACTATGTGGTCAGATGGCGTTTGTAAGGAGAGGATGTGAAGAATCCCTGAATTTGAGGCGAATTGAGGCCATTCAAAGGAATTTTCTGAATGATTTTCGAAACAGAGTGCCCCAAATACTAGCATTGTCTTTTGCGTATTCTGGCCAGATCTATCCGAATACGTGGAATCACCTATAAACTAGGCGCCCTCGGTGGCGAAGACCTCATCAAAGGTCTTTTTTAGCGCAACATCGACGTCATCCATGGTCACCGGCAACCCAAGATCGACCAGTGAGGTCACCCCGTGTTCCTGAATTCCGCAGGGCACGATTCCGGTGAAATGTGACAGGTCCGGCTCGACATTGATTGAGATGCCGTGAAAGCTGATCCATTTCCGCAGGCGAATGCCGATGGCCGCGATCTTGTCCTCGGCTGGCTGGCCGGTGATCGTCAGCGGCTTGTCTTGCCGTTGCACCCAGACGCCCACGCGGCCGTCGCGGATCTCACCGGTGACATTGAACTCGGCCAGAGCCGCAATCACCCATGCCTCAAGCTGCTGCACAAAGCGGCGCACATCATGACCGCGTTTGCCCACATCAAGCATGACGTAAACAACGCGCTGACCGGGGCCGTGATAGGTGTACTGTCCACCGCGCTTGCTTTCATAGACCGGAAAGCGATCCGGATCGGTCAGATCTTCTCGCTTGGCAGAAGTCCCAGCGGTATAAAGCGGAGGGTGTTCCAACAGCCAAATGCATTCGTCCGCCTCACCCGCTGCAATCGCGGCAACGCGCGCCTCCATGAAGGCAGTGGCCTCGTCGTAGTCGATTAGCCCGTCGGTAGTCTTCCATTCCATGCTCGTTCCTTAGACCGTCTGCGGGGCAGGGGGAAGGGGTCAGGCGGCCTCGGCCAGGCAGCGTTGCAGGACTTGCGCATAAGTGTCCGTGCCCTGTGCGCCGGTCAGCAGATATTTCCCTCCAAACACCATCGAAGGCACGCCCGAGATGCCTCGGCTGGTCCAGAAATCTTGTTTTTCACGCACCGGTTGGGCATGCGCACCTGATTCAAGTGCGGTTCGCGCCGCCTCCGGGTCGAACCCGGCCGTCTCGACCGCGCCCATCAACACTTCGACGTCAGAGACATCCTGTTGCTTGGTGAAATAGGTTTCGAACAGGGTCAGTTTCAGCGGATGCTGACGCCCCTGTGTTTCCGCCCAGTCAAGCAGTTGATGCGCGGCAAAGGTGTTCACGATTCTGCTGTCATCAGTGAAATTGAAGGTGAACCCAAGTTCAGTGCCCAACGCAGTCAACCGCTCGCGCGCCTGCTGGCTTTGTTCGGGCGTCGAGCCATATTTCTCGGCAATATGCTCCCTCAGATTCTGTCCCTCTGGCCCCATGTTGGGGTTCAGTTCGAACGGATGCCAGCGCAATCTGGCCAGCACATTCTCTTGCTTCAGTGCGGCATCGAGTTGACGAAAGCCGACAATACACCACGGACAGACCACATCCGAGACGACATCAATCTGCACTGTAGGGCGGGGATCGGGCGAGGGCATGGCTGCTCCAGATTGCATTGTATCGCGGTTAGATATGGCTAAAGCACGTGATTTCAATCGGCTGTGTTTTTGCCTCTTCACATCGCGCGGCTCAGCGTCTATACGCCCCTCTACCAAGTCATTGGCAGTGCGGTCGTGGCGGAATTGGTAGACGCGCAGCGTTGAGGTCGCTGTGGGGTAACACCCGTGGAAGTTCGAGTCTTCTCGACCGCACCAACATCCTGAGATCTTTACCCGAAATTGTCAGGTGAGACGGGCGCCCTGTTGGTTGAAGCGATAGGTTCGATCATGGGCGTAGCCGAAATGGACGGATTCACCAGCGTTGACCTGATGCTGGCCGAACAGGCGCGCGGTTATCTGGTGGTCTTGCATCATCGCGATCACGTTTGTGTCTCCACCCAGATGCTCAACATGGGTCACGTTTGCGGTCAGGGGGCCTTCGTCGGATAAGTACAAGTCCTCTGGGCGGATGCCCAATGTTGTGTCCGCGCTGTCGCCGATTACGCTGGCGGGGAAGAAATTCATCGACGGAGCGCCAAGGAAACCCGCGACGAACTGGTTGGCGGGGTTATTATATAGCTCCATCGGGCTGCCAACCTGTTCAACGCGCCCGTCGCGCAGGACGACGATCTTGTCGGCGAGTGTCATCGCCTCGGTCTGGTCGTGGGTGACGTAGATCATCGATGCATCGAGCTGCTGATGCAGGTTGGCGATTTCCAGTCGCGTATTCATACGCAGGGCGGCGTCCAGATTGGATAAAGGTTCGTCAAACAGAAACAGTTTGGGTTCACGCACGATGGCACGCCCGATGGCGACACGTTGGCGCTGGCCGCCTGACAGTTCTGAGGGGTAACGGTCGATATAGGGCTCAAGGTTCAGCATCTTGCTGGCCTTGGCGACGCGTTCTTCGATGACCTGCTTGCTCTGGCCTTCCTGTTTCAGTGCCAGCGACATGTTCTTGCGCACATTCAGGTGGGGATAGAGTGCATAGCTTTGGAACACCATCGCGATGCCGCGTTTCGAGGGGGGCGTAAGGTTCATCACCTCTTCGCCAATGCGCACTTCGCCCGAGGTCACGTCCTCCAGCCCCGCGATCACGCGTAGCAGGGTGGACTTGCCGCAACCCGAGGGGCCGACGAAAACGACGAACTCGCCATCTTCCACTTCGATGTTGATATCCTTAAGGACTTCGACTGTTCCGAAGGACTTGTTCACGTTTGTCAGCGTCAGGGCGGTCATGTGCGTGCCTCTTTCAGCGAAATGGGTTGGCCAGTGCGGATGCTTTCATCGGCAGCTAGACAGATGGCCAGCGATTGCACGGCGTCGTTCATATGGCGGGTCAGGTCGATGTCTTCAGTGATCGCACGCAACATATAGGCTTGCTCGGCGTCACAGAGTTCCTGATGGCCGGGTTCATCGGGCATGTCGATTGTCTGATCGCCTTCAGGGCGGTGAACCAGAAGGCCGCCGACCTTGGTGTGTCCGTCGATATCGGCGGATGCGCCCTTGTTTCCATCGGTGATCGAGACCGAGCCGTTGGGCGACACGATGTCTTTCACGAAGAACGCAGTTTCGGACATCATCGGGCCCCAACCAGCCTCATACCAGCCGACCGAGCCGTCCTCGAAGACCACCTGAAACTGGCCGTAGTTGTACATGTCTTCGGCGATCTCATCGCTTAGGCGCAGGCCCATGCCGTGGACTCGCACGGGGTCGGAGTCAGTGATCTGACACATCACGTCGACATAATGCACACCGCAATCGACGATGGGCGAGGTGGTCTGCATCAGAGCTTTGTGTGTTTCCCACTCGGCCCCGCTGCTTTGTTGGTTGAGATTCAGTCGGAAGACGTAAGGCCCGCCAAGGTCGCGCGCCTCGGCGATCAGGCGCATCCACGAAGGATGGTGGCGCAGGATGTAACCGATCACCAGTTTGCGGTCGGTTTCAATGGCCTTTTCGACAACGCGCTTGGCATCTGCCACAGTGGTCGCTAGCGGCTTTTCGACAAATACATGCGCCCCGGCCTCCATCGCCGCGCAGGCGAAATCGGCGTGGCTGTCGGAGTAGGTCGCCACGACCACCAGATCGGGCTTGGTCTCTGCCAGAGCGGTGTGAAAATCCGAATAGGCCGGATAGATCGACAGATCTGGATGATCCACGCGACCGGATCGGTTCACCAACCCAACAATCTGCGCGTCCGGGTGATGATGGTGGGCCAAAGCGTGGCTCAGCCCCATATTGCCGAGGCCAGCGATCAGAACTTTGGTCATTTGACTGCTCCTGAAGTAATGCCGCGGATCAGCTGGCGCGAGAAGATGACGTAGAGCACTAGTACCGGCAGGATTGCCATGCTGAGTGCCGACAGAACCGCGTTCCAGTCAGTGACGAACTGGCCGATGAAGACCTGGCTGCCCAGTGTCAGGGTTTTAGTCTCCTCAGCGGGCGCGAGGATCAGCGGGAACCAGAGGTCGTTCCAGATGGGGATCATGTTGAAAACGGCGACCGTTGCCATGGCGGGGCGGACCAGCGGCAGAACCAACCGGAAGAAGATGGTGTATTCGGACAGCCCATCGACGCGGCCTGCGTTCTTCAGGTCGTCTGAGACCTGTCGCATGAATTCGGACAGTATGAACACGGCTAGCGGCAGCCCTTGTGCAGTATAGACAAGGATCAGCGCCCAGAGGGTGTTCACCAACCCGGTGGCAACCATCATCTCAAGTATCGCAACAGTGCCGATGCGGATCGGGATCATGATCCCAAGGGCCAGATAGAGGCCCATCAGGGTGTTGCCTTTGAACTTGTACTCGCTCAGGGCAAAGGCAGCCATGGCGCCAAATAGCAGAACGAAGGCCAGCGACACCACGGTCACGATCAGCGAGTTCTGGAAATAAAGGAAGAAATCCCCTTGTTTCATCACCGTCTGGTAACCGATCAGCGAGAAGCTTTCGGCATCGGGCAGGGCGAGTGGCTCGCGGAAAATCGAGCGTCGGGTTTTGAAGCTGTTGATGATGATCACGAAGACCGGGAAGAGGGCAATCAACGTGTAGAGGATCAGCGCCCCGTGCATGGCGGCCGTGTTCAGCGGGTTATGGCGTGCTTTGTTCATGCGTTCACCCTCACAGCTGATACCGGCGCATCCGGGTCTGGATGCCGAAGAGGTAGATGCAGACACCCACAAGGATGATCGCGAACATGGCGCCAGCGATGGCGGAGCCCATATGCGGGTCGCCCAGTTGCAGTTGGAAGCCAAAGAAGGTGCGGTACATGAAGGTGCCTAGGATATCGGTTGAGAAATCCGGCCCTGCCAGCGCACCTTGCGAGACGTAGATCAGGTCGAACGCGTTGAAATTGCCGACGAATGTCAGGATCGAGATGATGCCAATCGAGGGAATGATCAACGGCAGCTTGATCTTCCAGAACGCCGAAGCGCCAGTGATGCCGTCTATTTCTCCAGCTTCAAGGATCTCTTCGGGGATCGACAGCAGGGCGGCGTAGATCAACATCATCGGGATGCCGACGAATTGCCAGACCGAGACAAGTGCCAGTGTCGTCAGCGCGTATTCTTCCTTGCCCAGCCATGGTGCAAACAGCGACTTCAGACCAATGGCGTCCAGCATTGAAGGTGCGATGCCCCAAAGCGGGGACAA
Source organism: Ruegeria sp. H9 (assembly GCF_056532915.1). Taxonomy (NCBI): domain Bacteria; kingdom Pseudomonadati; phylum Pseudomonadota; class Alphaproteobacteria; order Rhodobacterales; family Roseobacteraceae; genus Ruegeria; species Ruegeria sp. H9. The sequence goes on from NZ_JBQFNX010000002.1 coordinate 121,072, forward strand.
TATCAGCTTCCACGCGAAACCGACGATCACAAAGCTCAGAATGGTCGGAATGAAGATCGCGGACCGATAGAGCGCGGCAAACCGCAAGCGTGGATGCGACAGAAGCGCGGCCAAAGCGATGCCGATGGGGTTCTGAACCAGCATGTGGATCAGGAAGAACCAGAAGTTGTTGCCCAAAGCGTTCCAGAACTGCTCGGACCAGATCGGATCGAAGAACAGGGTGCGGAAATTCTGCAAGCCCACGTAGATACGTGTCTGATCAACCTCGGAGAACAGTGCGAGGCGCAGTGTGTTGAACAAGGGGAAGATCATCACTGCCGTGTAGACCAGCACCGCAGGGGCGAGGAAAACGGCAATGTGCCAGCGTATGCGGCGGGTCTGCATGGGAATCTCCGGGGGAAAGGTCCGGACGCGACGCGGTAGCCGCGTCCGGTGTGAGTGGCCTAGTTGTTACTGATGCGGTGCGTACCAGCTGGCCAGACCGTCTTGCAGTTGCTGACCCAGCGCTTCGGGTGTCTCGGCACCCTTGATGGCTGCAACGGATGCACCCCAAGTCTCGTTTTCTAGGTTCGGTGTGCCGCGCGACAGGATTTGGTAGGTCGAGCGGATTGTGCTTTCGCACTCATCCCGCCAACCGACGATTTCCTTGGCCAGTGGGTCTTCCAACTCGACCGGAGTGCTGGACAGCGGGAAGAAGCCGGGTAGGGCGTTACCGAAGATGCTGGCGAACTCCGGGCTTGCGACCCAAGCCAGGAAGGTGCGCGCAGCTTCCTGGTTCTCGCTCGCCGCGTTCATGCCGATGCCGATATCGGTGTGGTCCGAAATATAGCAGGTGTCGCCCGCGTTCTGGACCGGTGGCTTAAAGGCGCCCATTTCGAAATCGGCCTGCGTGTTGAAGCCCGAGATTTCCCAGCTGCCTGCTGGATAGACCGCTGCACGACCCAGCGTGAACAGGTTCTGGCTGTCGGGATAGGTTTGCGCTTCATACCCGTCGCCGAGATAGTCGGCCCACTTGGCCAGTGTCGCATACGGGGCGACCCACTGGGGGTCGGTCAGCTTCTGCTCGCCCTTGATCAGCGCCTGACGGCCTTCTTCACCTTTCCAGTAGTTCGGGCCGATATTGTTATAGCCCATCGTTGCGGCTTCCCACTGGTCATTGGTGCCCATCGCCATCGGGATATAGGTACCGTCTTCCTTGATCTTATCGAGGGCGGCAAAGAACTCAGCTTCGGTAGTTGGAACTTCGATGCCCAACTCATTGAACGCATCCTTGTTGTAGATGAAGCCGTGAATCACTGACGCCATCGGGACGCAGAAACTGGCCGAACCGTCATCGGTTTGCCACGCAGATTTGGCCACGTCCGAGAAATTTCCCATGGCCTCAAGATCAGACAGATCGGTCAGGTGCCCCGACTCGTATAGCGCAAGCGAGGCATCAAACGGACGGCAGGTAATCAGATCGCCAGCCGAACCGGCCTCGAGCTTCGAGTTCAAGACAGCGTTGTATTCTGCCGGTGCTGAGGGCGAGAAGATCACTTTGATGCCGGGATTCTCGGCCTCGAACGCTGGAATGATCTTTTCCTGCCACAACGCCAGATCGTCGTTTCGCCAACTTTCGATGGTCAAAGTGGCCTCTTGCGCATAGGCGCTTGTGACCAGCGCCGTGCTCATCAAGGCAAGGCTAAGAACTTTGCGTGTCATTTGATATCTCCCAGGTTGATGGTTTCTTGGTTTTGTTTCATCCGCTCCAGCGCAGGGCGGAGGTGATCGTCGGTGTTGTTTAGCATTGCTTGCGCCGCGTCCAGGGACCCTGCGCCTACAGCCAAAAGGGCCGCGCATTTGAGGTTGCCCTCTGCCGCAGTCAACGCCTTTGTAGCCTGCGCCGAGGAAACGCCGGTCAACTGACAGACGATCCCGTTGGCTCGGGCGCGTAGCTTGTCATTGTCAGCGCGCAAATTGATCATCATGCCGTCCTGAATATGCCCCAGCTCCATCGCCATCAGCGTCGAAAGCATGTTCAGTGCGATTTTCTGCGCTGTACCAGCACCCATGCGGGTAGAGCCCGAGATCAGTTCAGGTGGTGTCGAAAGCAGGATTGGATGGTCAGAAAGCTGCAACAGTTCGGTGCCCCCGTTATTGGCAATGCCGATAACTGTGGCGCCTCTGTCCCGCGCGATCCGCGCTGCTGCGGTTGTGTACGGTGTGGTTCCGCTGGCCGAGACGGTGATCAAGGTGTCTTTGGCAGAAAGATCGGCCAGGTCTCGGGCAAGGCTGTCGGTGGCATCTTCGACATCTCCCGGCATCTCAACTCCTGAGGGCAATCCACCTGCCATGTGGATGCGAATCTGGCGGGCTGGTATCGAAAAAGTTCCCCCGAGTTCCAGCGCATCCGAGGCGGCCATCAAGCCGGAAGAGCCTGCCGCCAAATAGCGCAAAACCCCGCCCGATCGGATGGATTGCGCCATAGCTTTTGCGCCTGCGCAGAGGGTGGGCAGCGAGGAAAGCGGGGCAGCGGCAGCGTCGGCTTGCGAGCGGGCCAGCAGCTCGGCCACTTCAGTCAGCGGTCGGGCGTCAAGTCCGATCGCGTCTTGATGTAGCTGTTCGGTAACTGGCTTGGTCACGTGATTCTCCCCCGAGATTTTGAATATCATACCTTTTAGATACCATTAGTCTACCATTTTATTTTTACGCCCACTATTTTCAAGATTTAGATGAATATTACTGCGTTATAGCGTAATTTGGTCTTCAAAATTAGAAATAGGTATTATAAAGGTATCTCCATGAGTCGTCCTTCTGATACCATTGTGCTGGCCGCTGATGGCGGTGGAACACGCTGCCGTCTTGCTGTTTCAGACGGCTCTGCGGTTCAGTGTGTCGAGGTTGGTGCGGCAAATGTATCAACCGATTTTGACGCAGCCTGCGCTGAGTTGATGCAAGGAATTGCTGCTTTGGCCCGACGTGCCGGACTAGAGGCAACTCAAATCGCTCGTGCGCCAGCCTACTTGGGGCTGGCCGGTATCACGGGGCGCGCGCTGGCTGATCGGCTGGCAGAAAAGCTGCCATTTGACCATGTTCTGATTGAAGATGACAGGCCCGCCGCATTACGTGGTGCGTTGGGTTCGAAAGACGGTTTCGTAGCGCATTGCGGAACGGGTTCTTTTCTGGCGGTCCAGAATGGGGATCGCAGGTCATTTGCCGGGGGCTGGGGACCTGTTCTCGGAGATCAGGCCTCGGCGCAATGGGTTGGGCGGCAGGCTTTGGCCCGTACGCTTGACTGTGTGGACGCTCTGAAGCCTGCGTCTGAATTGGCGGACAGCCTGTTGTCGCGTTTTGATGGCGCTGCTGGGATTGTCAGGGCCGCCTCCAAGATGTCGCCTACCGAGTTCGGAGCGCTGGCGCCTGTTGTCACGCAACACGCAAAGCAAGGGGATGCGCTTGCGCTGTCGATCATGGAGGATAGTGCGCAGTATTTGGCGGATCAGATGTTGGCGATGGGCTGGTTGCCCGGCCTTTCGATCTGCCTGACCGGCGGCATCGGCCCGCAATATGCGGAATTTCTGCCTGCGCCAATGCAACTGGAATTGACCGCCCCACTAGGTGATCCGTTATCCGGTGCCATCGCGTTGGCCCACGCCTTTCAAAAGGAGACCCGACATGAGCGTTGCTGACTTCCTGCGGCCCGAGGGTTGGCTGGGTCAGACTGCCGGTCCGCGTTACGTGCAGTTGCGGCAGCGGCTGGAGCAGGGGATCGAAGAGGGTATTCTGGCCCCGAACAGTTCGCTTCCGCCCGAGCGCGAGATTGCCGAACTGACGGACCTGTCGCGGGTGACGGTCCGCAAGGCGATTCAGGAACTTGTGCGCAAAGGCGCGATTGAACAGCGGCAAGGCTCGGGGTCATTCGTGCGTCAAGCGGTTGCACGGGTTGAGCAGTCGCTGTCGCACCTGACCTCGTTTACCGAAGACATGGAGAGGCGCGGTTTTGAAACGACATCAACCTGGTTGGAGCGCGGAATATTCCTGCCGTCACCTGATGAAATGCTGGCGCTGGGCCTATCGGCGAGTGATCAGGTCGCCCGCATTCATCGTCTGCGCGCGGCTGGCGGGCGACCGATGGCGCTGGAACGCGCGGCGTTGCCGCTGGATATATTACCTAACCCGACTGAGGTTACCGGATCGCTCTACGCCTTTCTCGAACACTCGGGCAATCGCCCGGTGCGTGCGATCCAGAAAATCTCGGCCATCAATCTCGAAGCAACCGAGGCTGGATTGCTGGACGTTGCTGAAGGTACGGCGGGGCTGCGCATTCAGCGGACCTCGTATCTAGAAAGCGGGCGCGTTGCTGAACTGACCCGATCCATCTATCACGGCGATGCCTACGATTTCGTAGCAGAGCTGCGTCTGTCAACCTGAAAGGCGGGGCTCATGTCCAGCGATACAACTCAAATGCGGCAGGAAATCAATGAGATACCTTTTGCCGTTGATCGGCTTCTCACTGATGGGACCACGGCGATTACAAAGACCGCAAGCGCGATCCGCGCGCACGATCCCGGCTTCCTGATTTCGGTTGCGCGAGGTTCGTCGGACCATGCCTGCAGCTATCTGAAATACGCTTCGGAACTGCTGCTGGGCCTGCCCATGGCCTCGGTTGGGCCGAGCGTGAAATCGATCTACGGGGTCGATATGCGATGCCCCGGGGCGCTGTGTATTTCGGTATCCCAATCGGGTCAAAGCCCCGATATCGTACAGCTGACGAAGTCCCTGACAGAAGGCGGCGCGTATTCGGTGGCGATCACGAACGATACCACGTCTGCACTGGCCCAGAACGCCACCTCGGCTCTGCCCATCCTTGCAGGCCCCGAGCTTAGCGTGGCTGCCACCAAGACTTTCGTCACCTCTCTGGTCGCCGGGCTTTGGTTGCTGGCCGAGGTCAAGGGCGACGATACCTTGCTGGCTGCAATTCACAAATTGCCGGAAGATTTATCGCGGGCGATCACCTGCGATTGGAGCGCGGTGGTCGAGGCAGTCGATGGCCAATCCCTGTTCACTTTGGGACGTGGGATGTCCTGGGCAATTTCGAATGAGGCGGCGCTGAAATTCAAGGAAACCTGCCAGATTCATGCGGAAAGCTATTCCTCGGCCGAAGTTCTGCATGGCCCGGTTTCGATCGTGGATCAGGGCTTTCCGGTGATTGCGTTCTCGTCCGGAGACGCGGCTGAGGCCAACATCGCCGAAATCGCCGATGCGCTCGCAGCCAAGGGCGCAAAAGTCTTCGCAACGACCAATCAGGTGTCTGATGCCGTGAGGCTACCACATGTCCGCACCACGCACTGGATGACAGATCCGGTAGCCTCAATCGCTTCGTTCTACGGTATGGTCGAAACTGTGGCCACGCGCCGGGGCATCAATCCCGATGCACCGCGTCACCTGCGGAAAGTGACGGAGACGGTATGACCGATGCGACGATCACCTTCGCGGGCGGGCCTATCTTTGATGGTAAAACCCTGAAGGACGGCCACGCCGCCCGTTTCGTCGGCGGGCTGCTCGACAGTATTTTGCCCGAAGCCGAGTTGCCTTCGGATGAGATGGTTCAGGATCTGTCGGGCGATATTTTAAGCCCCGGCTATGTAGATTTGCAGGTGAATGGCGGCGGAGGCGTTATGTTCAACGACGATCCATCGGTCGAGACATTACAGCGTATTGCGGCGGCTCATCGCAAGCTTGGCGCGACGTCGATCCTTCCGACGCTGATCACGGACACGCCCGAAAAGACAACGGCTGCCATTTCTGCTGCTTCTCAGGCCATTCAGCGCGGAGTTCAGGGGATTGTCGGCTTGCATCTTGAGGGGCCGCATCTCTCGGTGCGACGCAAGGGCGCGCATGACGGCGGGCTGATCCGCCGGATGCAGGACGCTGATCTTGCACAGCTGATAGAAGCGGCAGGGGCGTTGCCTGCATTGATGGTTACGCTTGCGCCTGAAAGTGTCACGATTGCTCAGGTCGAAACGCTCAGCAAGGCGGGGGTCATCGTGTCGTTGGGGCACAGTGATGCCGAGTTTCAGACCTGCGTGGCTTACGCACAGGCGGGCGCGCACTGCGCCACCCATTTGTTTAACGCGATGAGTCAGTTGGGCAACCGCGAACCGGGGCTGGTTGGCGCAGTCTTGTCCAGCGGTGCGATGTCTGCCGGGTTGATAGCGGATGCAATCCATGTTCACCCGCAGACGATGCGCGCCGCCTTTGCAGCTAAACAGGGGCCGGGGCATCTGTTTCTGGTGAGCGACGCGATGGCCGTTGCTGGAACGGATCTGCAGGAATTCAAGTTGGAAGGGCGTGTCATCCAACGTGAAAACAGCAGGCTGACCTTACCGGATGGAACCCTGGCCGGGGCCGATCTGAACCTGACCACCGCGCTGCGCGTGTTGACAACGGATGTCGGCGTTTCACTGACGGACGCCTTGGCAGCGGCCACACGCATTCCGGCGGATATCATTTCCCAGCGCTCAATCGCGCGCCTGAACTTGATCTCGCAGGCCATTCGCATTTCTCCGGATTTGTCGCAGGCCCGTCCGGCGGTTGCTTAACCTTGTGTTGCAACAAATTGCGAAACACCGCGTTTTTCACATCTCGCCTCAACTGTAGCGGTTGTGTAAGACCTTAGGCGAACGTGGTTTGGGAATGTCTGTATGTATCAGATAATTGGAATAGTTGGCAGGGCATCGACCACCCGGATCGCGCAATGATCCAAACGCGTGGCGTTTTCATTGGTCAGCGTACGGATTGTTTGGGCGCGCGCCTGCTGATGATCCTGACCTGTATCCGTCTGGCCGAAGACTTTGGGACAGACTACCGGGTGAATTGGTTCCCGCAAGGCGCCGATGCGCCGGAGTTGGATCATCCCGAGGAGTTATTCACCAAAGACTGGATGGATGCGCATTTCCTTGATCAGGCAGAGTTCGACGCGATAAGCGCGACCGCTCTGCCAATTTGGGCCTTCCAGAACGATCCATCGCCCGAGCGGCTGATCGACCATTTGGCGTCTGGCCGTTCGGTTCTGGTCGAAGAAGCGAGCGAGATATTGGCCTTCCTGTGGGAAGAGATCGAAACCATCCGTCCCCGCTATCGCGATTTCATACATAGCGTAGGATTTGTGGATGAGGTTCGTCAGATCATGGATCGCGCGGATCAGAAGCTCTCGGGGCAGGGGGGTTCGGCTTACCACATTCGGCGCGGAGAAATCCTGAACGGATTACCATGGAAGCATTCGATCTGGCCCGCCAAGATCGAACCTGACGAGTTTTACGAGGCCCATCTGGAGAAATCCAAGGGCCAGACGGCGATCATGTTTTCGGATCAGCCAGAGGTGATAGACCGTTTCAAGCAACGGTTTCCGGAGCTCATGCAGATGTCGGATATCGCTGATCTGTCGGCTCTGACCCGGGCGCAGCGGGACTTTCTGGAGCTTTTTGCGATGTCACGGGCGGATCAGGTGATCGCGCCACACATATCTGGCTTTTCAATGGCTTCAGCCCGGATTTCGGGGCAGCAGCGTAAAGTGTTCCGCGATGTATTGTCCAAGGATGAGATGCAAGCGGCCAATGCGCGGTTCATCGAACGGGTTGCGAAGGGGCCATCGGTCTTTCCAAATCCCTCAGAGGCGGCGCATATCTATTCAAAGGCGGTGCAATATCTGTCAGCGCAGGATCGCTGCGAAGAGGCGTATGATAATGCGAAACCTATTCTGGACGCCGGGGCCGACAACGCCTTTATGCCACTTCTGCAATCCCTGAACTGTTTTTACCTGTCGAAGTGGCAGGAAAGCGAGGCACTTGCCAAAGAGGGATTGCAGAACCCGCATCTCTGGCCCGAAGACTATTCTGTTTTGTGCGCCTTGCGTGGCGCTGTTCTCGGCATGCAAGGCAAGCGTGTTGCGGCGACGCTGCACTTTGCTAAAGCGTTCTGGTCCAAACCCTTACGGCCGGATGTTGTGGTGCTGGGGTCCAGAATGCTCTACCGCGCCCAACTTGCGCTTAGGCTAATGCCGCCTGTGGATTGGTCGTTGCAGAAGGTCGTTCGGCAACGCCGATTTCCACCGTTCAATAACCTGTATCTGGTTCAGCGCAATGTTGTTGTCAGGCGTCCTTGCAACTTCGATTTCATACTCTTGGATTGGGCCGAGTTGGCGCTGGATCAACGCGCAAGTCGTATCTTTGATCACCAACAAAGATTGGAAGCGCTTTCTACCTCACTCGATGAGGTTCACGACGTACCAGCAGACGACCCGCGATTCTTGGGCGCCAGGGTGATACTACAGAGACATCTGGGGGAATTGTCCGGGGCCCAAGCCATTGATAAAACCCGCCAGATCGTAGCTGGTGTGCCGGAAAGTGCCTTGTACCAAAAGCGGCTGTCCGAACTTTACGAAGCAGAAGGCGATACCGTAGCTGCGCATCGAACGATGTCAGAGGCGCTAGCTTGTGACCCGGAAAGCCCGTTTCTTCTGTTTGCCATGGGGCGCTTGCTAGAGCGGACGGGCAAGATCGGGCAGGGCGAGAAGCTTATTCTGAAAGCTGCCGATCTTGATGACGTGACCGTCGTTATTCAGGGCATGGCGGGCCAGATACACATGCGGCGCGGGAACAAGAACAAGGCACGTCCCTATCTTGAGAAAGCGCGCGATCTCTATCCGCCCCACAAGCGGTTTACCAATCAACTGAATCGACTTTCGGGTCAGGCGTAAACTAGTTCAGCGTAACCTCTTGGCGCAGTTTTCCGGTCGTCTTGTCGAAGATCAGAATGCGATTATCGTCGGTCACGATCGCATACCAGTTGTTGCCTATAGTCACGGCCTGGGCCTTTGCACCATCCGGCAGGTCTATCTGATCCGGCAGAGTCGGAGTTCGGTCCGATAGGCGGATGACAATCAAGGCGAATGTCACTAGAACCCCGCCAATCATTACCGCGGTCAACAGCATGACCATCCGCCGCAGCAGTCGAAGCTGCGGTGTTTCCTGCGGTTCCTGAGGTTCGGAAGGGACAGTCATGGGCACCCGCCTGATAGAGTTTCATATCGCGGCCGCTCCGCCGCCCCGCCTTGATAAGGCGCTTGCGCGGGATGTGCCAGCGGAAGTGAACCTGTCGCGCACCCGGCTGGCCCGACTGATCAATGAAGGGGCCGTGACTGTCGATGGTGCGGTAGTCGAAGACCCCAAAGCCAAGATTGCCGAAGGTGCGCAGATCGGGATCACCGTGGCCGAGGCTGAGGACAGCCACATCGGTCCCGAAGATATCCCGCTGGAGGTCGTCTATGAGGATGACGATCTGATCGTGATCAATAAACCTGCGGGAATGGTGGTGCATCCGGCACCGGGCTCGCCGAACGGGACGCTGGTCAATGCGTTGCTGCATCACTGTGGTGATGATCTTTCAGGCGTGGGCGGCGTCAAGCGTCCGGGCATCGTGCACCGGATCGATAAGGAGACCAGCGGATTGCTGGTGGTGGCCAAGTCAGATGCGGCGCATCACGGGCTGGCCGCTCAGTTCGAGGCGCATAGTGTCGAGCGTTATTATCGCGCGATTTGCTATGGCGTGCCTGATGCCAATGATCCACGTCTGCGCGGGATCAAGGGTGTCAGCTTTGAGCCGGGCAACATCATGCGTCTGACGACACAGCTGGCACGGCACAAGACCGATCGACAAAAGCAGGCTGTGTTGTTTCACGGTGGGCGCCATGCGGTAACGCGCGCACGGATTGTCGAGGTTTTTGGAACGCCGGGCAGCCTCTCTCTGATCGAATGCTGGCTTGAGACGGGCCGAACGCATCAAATCCGTGTCCATATGGCCCATGCCGGCCACGGGCTTGTCGGAGACCCGGTTTACGGCGGAAAGCGCAAACTGGCTGCGCGGTCATTCACGCCCGAGGCCGCCGAGGTGGTGCAGGCTTTCCCCCGCCAAGCTCTGCACGCAGCAGTGTTAGGCTTCGAACACCCGGTTTCGGGCCAGGCATTACGTTTTGAAGCCCCGCTGCCGCAGGATATGGCGGACCTGCTGGAAAATCTCAGAAAACCACTGAAATAAACTGCAAAGGCTTGTGAAAAAGGCCTTTTCAGCTTTCCTTTACATAGGGTTAATCTCAGACTGTTAACAGATCCTCTTGAATGTATTGGGTCTGGTACCCATATCCCATGTTAAGGGCTTAAACATTTGTCCAAGGGGCAGAAATAAATGGCAAATTACTCAAATCTTCCAGCGCCGACACCCGAGGGTGGGCTGAACCGCTATATGCAGGAGATTCGCAAGTTTCCTCTGCTGGAGCCGGAGGAAGAATATATGCTGGCCAAGCGCTGGGTCGAGGAACAGGATACCGAGGCCGCGCATAAAATGGTCACGTCACACCTGCGTCTGGCGGCCAAGATCGCCATGGGATATCGCGGTTATGGCCTGCCGCAGGCAGAGGTGATTTCCGAAGCCAATGTGGGCTTGATGCAGGCGGTCAAGAAATTTGACCCCGAAAAAGGCTTCCGGCTGGCGACCTATGCCATGTGGTGGATCCGCGCTTCGATCCAGGAATACGTCCTTCGGTCGTGGTCGATGGTGAAACTGGGTACAACATCGGCGCAGAAAAAGCTGTTCTTCAACCTGCGTAAAGCAAAGGCACGCATTGGCGCGCTGGAAGAGGGTGATTTGCGTCCTGAAAACGTGGCCAAGATTGCAGAAGACCTCGGAGTGACCGAGGAAGAAGTGATCAGCATGAACCGTCGGATGTCCGGTGGCGATGCGTCGCTGAACGCGACCGTGGGGTCCGAAGGCGAAGGCACCATGCAGTGGCAGGATTGGCTGGAAGATGAAGATGCCGATCAGGCTGGTGACTACGAGGCGCGCGATGAATTGGAAGCCCGGCGCGAATTGCTCGCTGCTGCGCTGGATGTTCTGAACGATCGCGAGAAAGACATCCTGACTCAGCGCCGTCTGATGGACCAGGCTGTTACGCTGGAAGAGCTGAGCACGCAGTACAATGTCAGCCGTGAACGTATTCGTCAGATCGAAGTGCGCGCGTTTGAGAAGCTGCAAAAGAAGATGCGAGAGCTTGCGCGCGAAAAAGGTATGCTGGCTTCAAACTAACCCCAAACTGATATCAGCCCGCCATATGAGCGGGCTGATTTTTTTTGTTATGCGAAAATGAAATCGGACTCGGACAGGTGGCTTGCCCAGACGCCTGATAGATAGATGCTGTCTCCGTCGTCCAACTCGATCTTGGTCCCGAAGAACTTTCCGTCGATATCGTCTTCGATGTCCTCAAAGCTGGTGATGCCATCGTATTCGGACAGGTCGATCTTGTCCTTGCCGACGCGGAAATCGACAATCCAGTCGTGACCGTCGCCTTCATCGAATACAAACGTATCCTTACCGCGCCCACCAAAGAGTTTGTCATTGCCTTCGCCACCGTCGATGATGTCTTTCCCTCGGCCTCCGAAGATTTTGTCATGGCCTTCATCGCCACGCAGAATATCCTTTCCGCGCCCCCCGAAGATTATGTCGTTCCCGGCACCGCCAAGCGCCACATCATTGCCCGAGCCGGTGTTGATCACGTCATTGCCACCATCACCGTGAACAAAGTCTTTGCCGCGTCCGGTAAAGATGAATTCATCGCTGCTGTCACCCAGGATAAAGTCCGTGTTCTTTTTGCCCAGAATGCCCGACACCGAGACGGGTAGAAGTACGCCGTCAAGTACGTGAATGATACCGTTTGACGCATCCACGTCGAACGCGATCAAGCCGGGATCGTCGATGCCCGGATCGGCATCGCCCAAACTGGGGGGATCGCTTTCAAGGTTCAGTTCGACTGACGACCCAAGCAGAGTTTGGATTTCAGCCCCGTCGCCTAGACCGACCACTGTGGTGCTGTCGAACTCACCATCGACCACGTGATACTTCAAAATGTTGGTTAGCAAAGGGATAGGGTCTCCGCCGCCAAGCAGGGTGAGCGCCTTGATGATGTGGCCCAAAGCCCCGGCCTCGTCATCCCCTTGATACCCAAGTGTTTGTGCCAGAGTAATAAAGGCAGCGTCATTTGGGGCAAAGACAGTCAGTTCTGCCTCAGGATTGTCCAGCGTTTCCGCCAGCCCGGCTGCAATAACCGCTTCGCGGAGAATGTCGAAATCCTGATTGTCGCTGTCAAACGTTCCGGGATCACCGCTTTTCAGTACTGTTCCTGTAATCGTATGTGTTGCTGGCATTTCAGTAAGCCTCCCACCCTGTTTGCCGTTGCTTCGGATATTGCCAGAGCTCGATCCGAGCATGATTCAGTCGATGTTTGAGCTACGGCGGCAGCATCAGACTGGATCAACAAAACTGATTTGCGAGGGCAGGATTGGCGCCGATCGGTTTTTGATTATCGATATAAAGTATAAGGTTATCGGGGTTTTTTAATCTCATCAAAAAATTTGCCGAGGCGTATGATATTCAAATAGATAGAGAAAGGACTGACTTATTGGCAGGTGGTTGATAGACAGATCAGGAACTGAATTACATAGAACTCGCCCTGGGCGGGTTACATCAATTTTTAGGGGGCGCGCATGCATAAACCGGTCAATTGGGGTGTTCTGGGTGCAGCCAGATTCGCACGACAACACATGGCGCCCGCCATCCATGCGGCAGAGGGCGCGCGGCTGGCGGGGTTGGCGACCTCGGATCCGGCTAAGGCCGAGCCCTTTGCCAGATATTGCCCTGATCTGAATGTCTACAACAGCTATGAGGCATTGCTAGCCGATCCTGAGATTGAGGCGGTGTACATCCCGCTGCCCAACCATCTTCATGTCGAATGGAGCCTGAAGGCGCTGGATGCGGGCAAGCATGTGCTGTGCGAAAAGCCGATGACCATGCGGGCTGATGAATTTGACGCGCTGATCGCAAAGAGGGACCAGACGGGTTTACTGGCTGCCGAAGCATATATGATCGTGCATCACCCTCAGTGGCATCTGACCCATAAACTGATCGCGGACGGAGCGATCGGCCGGCTGGTCCATGTCACCGGGGCGTTCAGCTATGACAACCGGGCGGACACGGGCAACATCCGCAACCGTGCGGAAACCGGTGGGGGCGGGCTGCGTGACATCGGGGTGTATGTTATCGGCAGCGCTCGGTTTGCGACTGGGCAAGAGCCGGTCTCGGTCAGCGGTGCGATCCGGTGGGAAAATGACGTGGATGTATTCACCGAGATACGCGCGCAGTTTCCCGAATTTACCTATTCCGCCTATGTCTCGACACGCATGCATCCACATCAGGAAATGGTGTTTCACGGAGAAGGTGGCATGATCCGTCTAACCGCTCCGTTCAATGCGCGCGTGTTCGGCGAGGCGCGGGTTGAACTGCACCGACCGGGCCTTGAAGTTCTGGTGCCCCGGTTTCCAGCGGACAACCACTATCAATTGCAGGTCGAAGCGTTCTGCCGATCGGTTCGCGAAGGGGTTGAATATCCCTGTTCGTTGGAATTCGTGAGGGGCACACAAGAGGTTATCGATCAGGTCTTTGACGCCGCCGTTTCGCTCTAGCTTGCCACGCCTGTGGTGTCTCGCGTATCCTGTCCCGACCGGATCAGGAGGGCTAAATGGCGGGCGGCTGGGCGCGCGATGGCGCGGTGAGTGAACAGATCGAAGCGTCGATTTCAGATGAACTGGCGCGGATGCAGGCGCAAAAGCGACCTGTGGGCGAAAGCCTGACCCATTGTGCCGAATGCGAAGAACCGATCCCCGAAAAACGCCGCCTTGCTCTGCCCGGCGTAAAGCTGTGCCTGGATTGCCAGCAAGAGCGTGACAGCAGCTTCAAGTCCCGCGGCGGGATCAATCGGCGGGGTTCGAAAGACAGTCAGTTGAAATAACGCGAGGAGCACCCGGTGAAGGATCAGCCGCAGAGATCAGTACTGCAAAACGGGTTGGTTCTTGGGTTCCTAGCCGCGTTTCTATGGGGCACGCACAGCGTTATCGTGCGATATTTGACTAGTGATCTCGGCGGGTTACAGATTGCCGTGTCTCGCCTGTTCATTGCTGCTTTTGCGATTTACTGCATGTTGCGGGTGATGGGCGCACGGGTTTCAATCCAGTACAGGGATTGGAACTTCCGGCTGGCGGTGTTGTCGACGGTGGTGAACTATATCCTGTTCCACATAGGTTTGGAACATACAGGTGCTGCTAATGCGATGGTGCTTGAGAATACCGCGCCGTTCTTCGTGTTGATATTTCTGTATTTCTTCGCGGATACCACCGTTGGCCGGACTGATGTATTGGCAACCCTGCTGGCGATCCTCGGTGTGTTTCTAACCGTCTATCGGGATTTTCAAGGCGGGGGAGAACCCCTGCTGGGCGATCTGATGGAAATCGGGGCGGGACTTAGCTGGGCGGTGTTCCTGATTTCCAGCAGCCGCGCGATGCAGTCATCGGAGACCACTGCCGAAAGGTTGAACTTCCTGTTTGGCATCTTTTTGTGTTCGGGCGTTTTGCTGGTGCCACTGGCGGCTTTTTCTATTCAGATGCCGACCGCTAACGACGTGATCTTCTTGATCCTTCTGGGCGTTTTGCCGACCGCGCTTGCCTATTATCTTTGGTACGAGGCCGCCGCCCGCGTGTCGACTTTGACGGCGACGTTGCTATTCGCCGCCTCGGTTGTGTTTACCTTTGTCAACTCGGCACTGTTTCTGGGCGCAACGATCACACCGCTTTCGATTGTTGGCGCGGTATTGATTGTCACGGCCATTTTCGTGACGACGATGAAATCAGCCAAAGAGAAATGAGGCAGCCATACAGGCTGCCTTTCAACTTTAGCTTTCCATCGCTTCCAGTTCGTCAATAAATCCCGAGATCATCGACAGGCCTTTGTCCCAGAACTCAGGGTCGCTGGCGTCCAGTCCGAACGGAGCCAGAAGCTCTTTATGGTGCTTGGAGCCACCGGCACGCAGCATTTCGAAATACTTGTCCTCGAACCCGTCTGCACCGCTTTCGTAGACCGAATAGAGCGCGTTCACGAGGCCATCACCGAAGGCATAGGCATAGACGTAGAACGGCGAGTGGACGAAGTGCGGGATATAGGCCCAGAAGGTCTCGTACCCGTCCATGAATTCGAATGCGGGGCCAAGGCTTTCAGCCTGAACGCTCATCCAAAGGGCGTTGATGTCGTCTGGTGTCAGCTCGCCCTCACGACGGGCGGCGTGCAGTTTGCATTCGAAGTCGTAGAAGGCGATCTGGCGGACGACTGTGTTGATCATGTCCTCGACCTTACCGGCCAGAAGCACCTTGCGCTGTTCCGCTGTCTCGGCCTGATCCAGCATTTTGCGGAAGGTCAGCATTTCACCAAAGACCGAAGCAGTTTCGGCCAAGGTCAGTGGGGTCGATGAAAGCATCTCGCCCTGATTGGCGGCCAATACCTGATGCACCCCGTGGCCCAATTCATGCGCCAAGGTCATCACATCGCGCGGTTTGCCCAGATAGTTGAGCATCACGTAGGGATGAACTTCGGTCACGGTGGGATGCGCAAAGGCGCCAGGCGCTTTGCCGGGCTTCACGGCCGCATCGATCCAACCCTTCGAGAAGAAGGGAGCTGCGATCTCACCCATCCGAGGATCAAACGCGTTATAGGCGTCCATCACCGTCTTCTCGGCCTCGGACCAATCGACGATGCGGGTGTCCTCCATCGGCAACGGAGCATTACGGTCCCACACTTGCATCACGTCCAGACCAAGCCATTTGCGTTTCAGTTCGTAGTAACGATGGCTCAGCTTGGGGTAGGCGGCCACAACGGCCTCGCGCAGGGCTTCGACCACTTCGGGCTCGACATCGTTCGACAGGTGGCGACCAGTCTGAGCAGTTGGCATGTTGCGCCAGCGGTCAACGATTTCTTTTTCCTTGGCCTGCGTATTGTGCACGCGCGCGAAGGTTTTGATATTGCTTTGGAAAACGCTGGCCAGTTCGCGCGCGGCAGCTTCACGTTTGGCACGATCCTGCTCGGTCAAATGGTTCAGCGTACCTTCGATATTCAACTCTTCGCCATCAACGGTAAAGGTCAGGCCCGCAATTGTCTCGTCGAACAGGCGCTCCCATGCATCGCCGACCACGCCGAGATCGTGCAGAAATTTCTCAAGCTCGTCGGATAGTTGATAAGGCTTCATCGCGCGGATACGGCGGAACACGGGCTCGTATCGCGCCAGATCGGCATTGGCGACAAAATGAGCAGCCAGCGCGTCATCGTCGATGCGATTCAGTTCCAGCGTGAAGAACACCAGAGGCGTGGTGAAGACGGTGATCTTCTCCTGCATGTCAGACAGGAACTTGGCGCGATCCGCGTCGGTGGTCAGTTGGTAATAGCGCAATCCGGCAAAGGACATGATCCGCCCGGCGATGGCGTTGATCTTTTCGTTGCGCAGCACGCAGGTCAGTAGTCCAGCTGCGTCCAATTCGGCCAGCTTACCCTCATAATCTGCGGCAAAGGACGCACATTCGCCCTCCAACCAGTCCAGATCGCGGGCCAGTTCGGGTGCATCTTCCGAGGCATAGAGGTCCGTCAGATCCCATTCCGGCAAATTGCCCAGATCATCGGCACCGCCGCCTGCATTTGCATCACGGACGGGAAAGGGAAGGTCGCGCATGGAACACCTCGAATAAACTGCGTTGGCAAACATTTAGGCGCGGCACGTCCGGATCACAAGCAAGCTGTCTGGTCAAACCTTAATGACAGGGCTCGGGTTTTGGTTTCGCCGCGGCTGCCGCGAAATGTGCAGCAAGTTGATCAAAGACCGGCCCGCGCACCTCGGGTGCCTCCATCAGAACTTCGTGTTCGCCGTCGGGGATCTCGATCAGAGTACCGCTAGGCCAGTTGGCCATACGTGCCCGAATGGCCTTGCGGTCCACGATCTGTTCGTGGCTGCCCAAGAAGGTCAGGGCAGGGATCTCGGGCGCGGTCTGTTCCATCAGCCAGGTGCATTCATCCAGCGCCTCGCGCAGCCAGATGGTAGACGGTGCGCCCAACGCAAGTTCAGGGTGTGCGGCCAACTGATCCTGCATCATTCGGTACATCGCCGGATCGCGTGTCAGCACGTTTCCTTCGAAGGGCTGTGAGGCCACATAGCTCTCCAGCGTGGTGGTGGGCGGTGTTTTCTCGCCCAAGCCCAAGCGTGGCCCCCAATAGGCAGTTAGCTGGCTGAGCGGCTTCATGATTGGTGTAAAGAAAATCCCCCACATCGGGCCCGTAAAGGCGCAGGCCGCAAAATCAGCCCCCTCCAGAACGGCGCGAAGCCCGATAGCCCCGCCCATGGAATGGCCTATGACGTACCAAGGCTTGGGCAACTCCAGTTTTTCGGCCAGTTTCAGTATTGAGCGAACGTCGTGCTGGTAATCGGTAAATTGTTCGACATGACCGATCCGCGGATCATCCAGCAGGCGATCTGCAAGCCCTTGCCCGCGCCAATCGACCGCGAGGCTTGCAAAGCCCCGGTTCACAAATTCCTTGGCGGTATCACCATATTTTTCGATGTATTCCGTGCGACCGGGGAACAGCATCACCGTGCCGCGCGCATCGCCGTCGGGCAGCCAATGTGCCACGCGGATACGTTTGCCATCTTCGGTGATCAGCCAATGCGCCGCACCATCGGCAGGGCCGCCGGCCACGTCTTCGAATAAGGGGGCCGGCGAAAACTCCATCAGGCCAGCACCGAGGCGAGTTTCATGGCGATACCCATGTCTCCGTCAACGCTCAGCTTGCCGGACATAAACGCGCCGGTTGGGTTCAGGTCGCCGCTGAGGATCTGTTCAAAGGTGTCCGCATCGGCGCTGAGGGTCACATCAGCATCTTCGTCGCTTACCCGCGCACCGCTTGCATCCAGAATGATAGAACCCAGATCGGCAATGGCAAATTTGGCTGACGCATCGAAATCGCCGCCCGACAGTTTCTCATTCAATGCCGCCGCGGCTTTTTCCAGAATATCGCTCATGGTCTTCCTCATATTGTTCATGCGCCGTGAATGGACATCCCCGGTCGCTACGCTACACTGACCATTGTTATGGGTATTGCAATCACCAATCTCAAACGTACCGTCGCGGCACTTGCCGTCATAGTCACGTTTTCCACCAGATGCATCGCGCAGCAGGCGGATTCGCGGGACGAGGCATCATTGTTGCAGCAACTGGCGCAATCGACGCCCGAACAGGCCATCGGATTGGATCGGCAGTTGCAGGCGCTGTGGTCACAATCAGGTTCGGCTTCAGCGGATTTGCTGTTGGAACGCGGACGCGATGCGCTGGATGACGGGGATGTCGAGGCAGCGCTTGATCATTTGACGGCGCTTACCGATCACGCACCCGAATTTGCCGAGGGTTGGCATGTGCGCGCTTCGGTTTTCTTCGGCATTGACAGGTTTGGCATGGCTGCGGCGGATCTTGAACAGGCATTGACGCTGAATCCGAACAACTACGACGCTATCTACGGCCTTGGCCTCATCTTTGAGATCGTGGGCAAGCCAGAACAAGCACTTGAGGCTTATTCACGTGCGCTGGCTATACATCCCCATCATGAAGAAGTAACCAATGCCGTGAATCGGCTGAAGCCTCAGGTTGAAGGCAAGGCGCTGTAAGTCTTAGGGCGCAGGGGGCAAAGGTGAGCGGGTCATCCCGAATCGTGGCCGTACTTGGCCCGACGAACACAGGTAAAACTCACTACGCGATTGAACGTATGCTGGGGTACCGGACCGGTGTCATCGGTCTGCCGCTGCGGCTGCTCGCGCGCGAAGTCTATGACAAGATTGTCGCTATTCGCGGTCCGTCTGTGGTGGCGCTGGTGACAGGCGAGGAACGGATCGTACCGCCGCGCACCCAATACTGGGTCTGTACAGTTGAGGCGATGCCAGAAGGCATGGGCACTGATTTTGTGGCGATTGACGAAATTCAGCTTTGCGTGGACCCCGAACGCGGCCATGTCTTTACTGACCGCCTGTTGCGGTCGCGCGGCACCAATGAAACGCTATTCCTCGGCTCTGACACCATGCGCGGCCCCATCGCGGCCCTTGTGCCCGAAGCGCAGTTCATCCGGCGTGAACGGATGTCTCAGCTGGTCTATTCCGGTTCGAAAAAGATCAGCCGAATGCCTGCGCGCAGTGCGATCGTCGGATTCTCGGTCGACAATGTCTATGCCATCGCCGAGCTGCTTCGTCGCCAAAAGGGCGGGGCGGCGGTCGTCATGGGGGCGCTTAGCCCTCGCACGCGGAATGCGCAGGTTGACCTCTATCAAAACGGTGAGGTTGATTATCTGGTGGCTACGGATGCCATCGGAATGGGGTTGAACCTGGATGTGAACCATGTGGCGTTCTCATCTCTGACCAAATTTGATGGCCGCCGAATGCGGCCTCTGGCCCCCAACGAGTTGGCCCAGATCGCAGGACGGGCCGGGCGCGGAATGTCGGATGGCACGTTTGGTGTGACGGGCGAGGCTCCGCCGCTGGATGAGGGCGTAGCCCAAGCCATTATGGACAGCCGGTTCACGCCTATGAAAAAGTTGAATTGGCGGAATGCCGCTTTGCGGTTCGGCTCAATCGACGCACTAATCGACTCGCTTGAGGTCAGCCCAGACAATGAGCACCTGATCAAAGCGCGGCCAGCTGACGATCTGAACGTCCTGAAATCTCTGTCCCAAGTCACCGAAGTCGTTGCCCGTGCCAGCGATGGACCGTCGATCCGTTTGCTATGGGATGTGTGCAGAATCCCCGATTTTCGTGGCATCAGCCATGCCGAACATGCCAGCCTGCTTGAGGTGATCTATGGCCATCTGCATGAGCGCGGAAGTATCCCCGATGATTTCATGGCGCGGCAAATCCGCCGTATCGACCAAACCCATGGCGACATTGATGCATTGTCCAAAAGGTTGGCATATATTCGCACTTGGACATATGTTGCGCAACGAAACGGTTGGGTGCGTGACGAATCCCATTGGCGCGAGGAAACGCGCACTGTAGAAGACAGGCTGTCGGACGCTCTTCACGACCGTTTGACTCAGCGATTTGTGGACCGGCGCACGTCAGTGTTGCTGCGCCGGCTCAAACAGAAGGAGGCCCTTTTGGCCGAAGTAAATGATAAGGGTGAAGTGACCGTCGAAGGCGAATTCGTCGGTCGTCTGGAAGGGTTCCGGTTTACCCCGGACAAAAGCGCGCAGGGGACTGAAGCGAAAGCCTTGAAGTCAGCCTCTCTGCAAGCACTCGCGCCGCAATTCCATCTGCGTGCAGATCGCTTCTACAATGCGCCCGATACCGAAATTGATTTCACCGATCAGGGTGGCCTGATGTGGGGCGAGTATGCCGTGGGCAAACTTGTTGCCGGTGCCGAGCCTCTCAAGCCTGTGGTCGAGGTTTTTGTCGATGAGGCCGCCGGGCCGGACGTGGAACAGAAGGTTCAGCGCCGCCTGCAGCATTTCATCGACCGCAAAGTGGCAGCCCTGTTCGAGCCGCTGCTGAACCTGTCGCGGGATGAGGAGCTGAGCGGTCTGGCCAAAGGTTTTGCCTTCCGCATGGTCGAGGCGCTGGGCGTTCTGCCGCGCGCGCAGGTCGCGCAAGAGGTCAAGGATCTGGATCAGGATGCCCGTGGTGCACTGCGTAAACATGGCATCCGGTTCGGTCAATTCACCATCTTCATGCCGCTGCTGCTGAAACCCGCGCCAACGCGCCTGCGTCTGGTACTTTGGGCATTGTCCGGTGGCTTGCAGGAGTTCCCCGAAGCACCACCTCCGGGTCTGGTTACCGTTCCGGTCGCCAAGGACGCGCCGCAGGGCTATGACACCATGTGCGGCTACCGCGATGCGGGCGAACGCTCGATCCGGATCGATATGCTGGAACGGTTGGCCGACATGCTGCGGTCCGAGGATAGCCGCGGTGGGTTCGAAGCCAAACCCGACATGTTGTCAATTACCGGCATGACCTTGGAACAGTTTGCAGACCTGATGCAGGGACTGGGTTACAAGGCCGAACGCGGCGAACGTGAGAAGGCCAAACCGGTCCCCACGGAGCAGCCTGTGGCGGAAGCTGAGGAACAACCCGTCGTCGATGAGACGCCGACCGCAAATGCCGAAGCGGATGACGTCGGTATAACAGCCGAGGCCACCGAAAGCACCGAGGCGGCAGCCGAGGCTCCGGCCACTGAGAAATCAGCAGAGTCCAAATCGGATGAGCCCGAAATTGAGGTGTTCTACACCTTCACTTGGGGCCGCCAACGTCAGCAAAACCGTGGTCCGCGTCGCGAGCAGGGGCAGGGCAAGGGCAAGCCGCGTGGTAAACCTCAGGGCAAGCCGCATGGCAAGAAGGGGGGCAAGCCTCAGGGCGCCAAGACCTTCTCGTCACGGCCACCCAAAAAGGAAAAGGCAATCGATCCCGATAACCCATTTGCGGCAGCGTTGATGGGTCTGAAGGACGGCAACTGATCCGCGATGGCCGAGGCCAAGCTGCGGATCGACAAATGGTTGTGGCAGGCGCGGTTCTTCAAGACCCGTAGCCTGGCCGCCAAACAGGTCAGCGGCGGCCATGTGCGTCTGAACGGAAATCGGGTGCTGAAACCGGCGCAAGCCGTGGCACCCGGAGATGTCCTGACCTTTCCGCAGGGGCGTATTGTTCGGGTTGTACGTATCGAAGCGCTTGGCGTGCGTCGCGGCCCGGCCCCCGAGGCGCAAGCTTTGTACTTCGATATGACCGAAAAGCAGGACGTATCGCCCAAGAATCCAGCGTTTGAGGGAAAAGGTCGTCCAACCAAGAAAGAAAGACGCGCGCTTGATCTTTCTCGCATCCCAAAGGGGTGATCTGACCTTGAAGCGGCGGTCAGACTGGATTAGCTAGTCGCCAAAGCGCAAACGGGAAATCCAACATGACCTACGTTGTCACCGAAAACTGCATTGGCTGCAAATACACCGACTGTGTCGAGGTTTGTCCGGTGGATTGTTTCTACGAAGGTGAAAACACATTGGTCATTCACCCCGACGAATGCATTGACTGCGGTGTCTGCGAACCCGAATGCCCCGCCGACGCCATCCGCCCGGACACCGAGCCGGGGATGGAGCAATGGGTCGAGTTCAACCGGAAATACTCGGAAATGTGGCCGGTGATCGTGACCAAAAAAGACCCCTTGCCCGAGGCCGAGGAACGCGACGGCGAAGAAGGCAAGATGGAGAAATATTTCTCGGAAGCCCCCGGCGAGGGCGGTTGACCGATTCGGCAGCCGGTTACCGTTCATTTGGCATCAATCTGTGCATTAATTAGTTGAGGTAGAAAGGGAATTTCCCATTTACCTTGGCGCGGTCTTTTGAGTGTCGCAAATTTGTGATATACTAGGGACCGAATGATGACTGTGATTGGGATGTGCTCCGTAAGTATGCTCGCTTTGGAGTTCTGAATTTATGACAAATAAGCCGCCTGACGGGGCCATGCAGGGCCTCGGCTGTGGTGCTTTTGTCGTCTCATATCCGGATCAGTAATGAAGGATGAATATGAATGTCGAAATCGAAAAAGCTTGAGTTCCGCCCGAACGATTATGTCGTCTACCCGGCTCATGGCGTAGGTCAGATCGTGTCAATCGAAGAGCAGGAAGTTGCAGGCTTCTCGCTTGAGCTGTTCGTGATTTCTTTTGAAAAAGACAAGATGACCCTGCGGGTGCCAACCAACAAGGTCACCGAATCCGGTCTTCGGTCGCTCAGCTCACCGGATGTGATCAGCCAGGCAATGAAGACGCTGAAGGGCAAAGCCAAGGTCAAGCGTGCCATGTGGTCGCGCCGGGCGCAGGAATACGAGCAAAAGATCAACTCGGGCGACTTGATCTCGATCGCCGAAGTGGTCCGCGACCTGCACCGCACCGACGACCAGCGCGAGCAGAGTTATTCCGAGCGTCAGCTGTACGAAGCCGCGCTGGAACGTCTGACACGCGAAGTGGCCGCAGTTTCTGGCGCCGATGAGATTTCGGCTGCCAAACAGGTCGATGAGGTTCTGACCTCACGCGCAGCCTGATCGCGTTCAAGCCAATTTAAGGGTCGTCCCGATATCCGGGGCGGCCCTATTTCGTGACTAGGCGCTTGGTCTTGTGGTGTGTGTCGGGTATTTTTCTGTAACTGCAGGAAGATACGGGGACATGATGAAGCAAACTGTCAAGTTTCTCTACATCAGCCACGAGCCGATCTCGGTCTGGTTTCGCTATGGGCTGATCCTGTTCGATATCGCCTCGATCATCTTTTTTGTCTCCACGGCGAATATCCCGCACGGGCCTGGGCTGACGGCGGCAAGTTTGGGTGTCGGGCTGATCATCCTAATGGATTTCTCCGCGCGGATGTGGATTTCCAAAGACCGCTGGAAACTGCTGCGCCAGATTTACACGATGGCAGACATCGTTGTGATCGTGTCGCTGCTGCTTGACCCGTTCCTGACCGGCAATCTCGCGTTCCTTCGGATATTGCGCGCGTTGCGGCTGATCCATTCCTATCATCTGCTGCGGGATTTGCGCCGAGATAGTCCTTTCTTCCGAACCCACGAGGACGCGGTGATTGCGGCGATCAATCTGATGGTCTTTGTTTTTGCAACCTCGACTGCAGTACTGGTCTTTTTCGTCCCCGAAGATGCGCAGACCCCCTATATCGACGCACTTTATTTCACTATGGCGACCCTGACGACAACGGGGTTCGGAGATATCACGCTGGGCACACCAGCGGGAAAGCTGTTTTCCGTTTTCATCATGGTTGTTGGCGTGGCGTTGTTTGTCCGTCTGGCGCAGGCGATCTTCATGCCGCAGAAAGTGCGCTACAAATGCCCAAGCTGCGGCCTGTTCCGGCACGATCCGGATGCTGTGCATTGCAAACACTGTGGCGCGACGCTGCGCATTGAAACCGGTGGGGCGTCTTAGATTGAGGCTGTCAGCGCCAGGAGGAAGGTGATTTCCGAGGTCTGCTGCGTGGCCCCCAGAATATCACCGGTTTGGCCACCGATCTTGGTCTTGGCGATGCGAGCGACAAAAGCCGCTGCAAGCAGGGCGCAGAGCATCGGCGTGATGGCTGATCCACCCAGCAGCAATAGCGACAGGACGATAGCCAACACGATACCGGCCAGCACCGCAGACAAGGGGGGCGCACCAACCGAATGGCTCAGCCCCGATTTGCGAGCGTTGGGTAGCGCGCGCATCAGCACGGGCATCACGGCGCGTGAGAACAGGCAGGCGGCCAATATGCCCGTCAACAGACCCGCACCGATCAGTGCCATGACAGCAGCAATTCGAAGCAGTTGGCCCAGCAACAGGGCCAGTACGCCGTAAGTGCCGATATGGCTGTCCTTCATGATCTCCAGTCGACGTTCGGTTGTGAAGCCGCCCCAAAGCCCGTCGGCCGTATCGGCTAGCCCGTCTTCGTGCATCGCTCCGGTTGCGATGATCAACGTGGCGACCAGTAGGGCGGCGGTGGCAAGGGTTGGCAGCTGCGCCCAGATTGCAATCCAGGCGACGCCGCAAGCCAGCGCCCCCACAACAAGCCCGGCAAGGGGATAGGCCCAAGCCGCACGCGACTGGCGGGTGAACGCTTGATCGGGCAGGGGTGGCAGGGGCAGGCGCGTCAAAAGGACCAGAGCCAGTGGGATATCCCACAGGGAAAACGGGGCGGTGTCGTTTTTGGTCACTCCCAGGCCTTTCCGGGTCTTGTTGCTTTGCCAGCATTGGTTAAACACACACAACCACTCTGATGCAACGAGGCTTTCCATGCTGCCCGAACTCAATGACCTGAACAGTTTCCGCAATGCGCTGACCGGCGCACCCGGTCCGGACACCGCTGCCAAGCAGGGCGCGGAAGAGCGCAACGGTCAACTAACCAAACCGCCCGGCGCGTTGGGGCGGCTTGAGGATCTAGCGATCTGGTATGCAGGTTGGCGCGGGGATGCGCGGCCTCAGATCAACGCGCCACAGGTCATCGTGTTTGCGGGCAACCATGGCGTAACTGCTCAAGGTGTCTCGGCGTTCCCGCCCGAAGTGACGGTGCAGATGGTCATGAATTTCGAACATGGCGGCGCGGCGATCAACCAGTTGGCAAAGGCTGCGGGCGCGAAGATGGACGTGCACGCGCTGGAGCTGGACCGTCCGACCGCAGATTTTACCCAAACCCCCGCGATGAGCGAAGAGGAATTTCTAAGCGCACTGCGCACAGGATGGCAGGCGGTTGATCCGCAGGCCGATCTGCTGGTTGTTGGAGAGATGGGGATCGGAAATACCACGCCGGCTGCAGCCATCGCTTGCGCGCTGTTTGGCGGGGATGCTGCCGACTGGACTGGCCGCGGGACCGGTGTGGATGATGCAGGTCTGGCGAACAAAACCCGGGTTGTTGCGGAAGGCGTCGCCCTGCATGGTCAGGGCGATGGACTTCATATTCTAAGGTGCCTCGGCGGACGCGAGATTGCGGCTATGGCTGGTGCGATAGCCGCCGCGCGCGTATTGCGGATACCGGTCATTTTGGATGGATTCATCTGCACCGCAGCTGCAGCCTGTCTGGCGCAGATTTCGGAAACAGCGCTGGATCACACCATCGCGGGCCACCAAAGCGCCGAGGGCGCGCATGCCGCGATGCTGGGCAAGCTCGGCAAGGAGCCATTGCTGACCCTCGGCCTGCGCCTGGGCGAAGGCTCGGGCGGGGCGTTGGCGATCAACATTCTGAAAAGCGCGGTTGCTTGCCATTCCGGCATGGCGACATTCGCTGAAGCGGGTGTGTCGGATGGTTAAGCCGACTTCTTGGCGTGTTCCTCGGCCAGTTCCAACAGCGCGGTTTCCAGATCTTTTTCCAGTTGCCGCGCACGCTCGATGTATTTCTTGTTTTCGGCTGTCGGCATGCCGGGGATCCACAGTTCTGCAAGCTCGCGCACCGATCCCCGATCGTGGTGATAGAAGGTCTGCTCGGCCTGTGCGGCCTCGTATTCACTGAGGCCGATATTCTCCAAAACATAGCGGCCCGCGCGTAACGATCCGTCGAACATCTCGCGGACAATGTCGTTGGCCCCGGCCTGATAGAGTTCATAGACGTGGTTGCGGTCGCGGGCGCGGGCGATGATGTGCAGATCGGGCCGCTGGCGGCGGGCATATCCGACGAGACGTGTGACCTGTTTGTAGTCATCCATGGCCGCGACAAGGACCGCTGCCTTTTCGATTCCAGCAGCACGCAGCAATTCGGGGCGAGTGGGGTCGCCAAGGAAGCCTTTGACACCGAACCGTCGCATCAGCTGGATCGTTTCGATATCGTGGTCCAGAACAACTGTTTTAAACCCACTTGCCTGTACCAGCCGGTTGACGATCTGCCCAAAGCGACCGATCCCGGCGATGATGACAGGGCCTTTTTCGTCGATCTGATCGGGTTCAACCTGCGGATTGCTCTCGCCGAGAAAGCGCGAAAGTACGTCGTAGACGATAAACAGAAGCGGTGTGATCAACATGGTCAGCGCAATGATCATCAACAGTTTTTGCGACAAACCCGGTGGAATCACGTTCTGCTGCGTAGAAAACGCCAACAAGACAAAGCCGAATTCGCCGGCCTGGGCCAAACCCAGCGTGAACAGCCAGTGATCGCGCCCGCGCAGCTTGAAGGCGCGCCCGACGATGAACAGGATGATCCCCTTGGCCAGTATGACCAGCAAGGCCAAACCGATCAGGTCAAACGGGTCGGCGAAGAAATACCCGATATCGATCCCAGCGCCCACGGTGATGAAGAACAGGCCCAGCAACAGCCCCTTGAACGGCTCAAGGTCGCTTTCCATTTCGTGTCGGAACTCCGAACTGGCCAGAACCACTCCGGCGAGAAACGCGCCAAGAGCGGGCGACAGGCCCACAAGGGTCATCAGGAACGAGATGCCGACCACGATCATTAGCGCCAGTGCCGTATACATCTCGCGCAGGTGGGTGGCGTGGATGAAACGGAACAGTGGGCGGGTCAGGTAGATGCCGGCCAATACGACAAACGCGACAGCGCCAATGGTGACAAGCGTAACGGCCCAGCCGGGCAGTCCTTCGACCAGCGAGAGTTTGGCGTGATAGTCCGCGTCTTTGGCTATGCCTACGCCACGGCTGATGGAGCCGTCATCTTCGATATGGATACTTGCGGGCAGGGCAAGCAGCGGCAGAAAAGCTAGGATCGGGATTACGGCAATGTCCTGCGTCAGCAGGACCGAGAAGGTTGCTCGACCTCCGTTGGTTTGCATCAGGCCCTTTTCGGACAGGGTCTGCAGCACGATTGCCGTGGAAGAAAGTGACAAGGTTAATCCAACCGCCAGCGCCACCGACCATTGATGACCAGCATAAAACGCCACAGCTGCGATTGCTGCGGTCGACAGGCCGACCTGCAGCCCGCCCAAGCCTAACAATTTGTCCCGCATATCCCACAAGGCACGGGGCTCAAGCTCGAGCCCGATCAGGAACAGCATCATCACGACGCCGAATTCGGCCACATGCTGCAGGCTTTCCGTCTCGGCCCCGACAAGGCCCAAAATGGGACCAATCGCGATGCCTGCGGCCAGATAACCCAGCACCGATCCCAGACCCAAACGGGCGGAAAGCGGCACCGCGATCACCGCAGCTGCCAGATAGATCGATGCCTGATAAAGGAACTCGTTCATTATTGTCCTCTTAAATCCGCTCAGGTCGGGAGCGGCGCGTCGCGTTTCAATTGGTCCATCACGATCTGGCTTTGCACCCGTGCAACTGCAGGATGCGGCAGGATCACTTCGTGAAGCAAGGTATTGAGTGCGGATAAGTCTTCACAATAGACATGAAGCAGGTAATCTGCCTCACCTGTCATCGTCCAGGCGCTGGTGATCTCGGGGCGGGTGTTGACCATGCGGGCGAAGCCTGCGGATTGTTCGGGGCCATGAGTGCCCAGATGCACCTGAATGAACCCCTGAACCTGTAGCCCCAGCCTCAGCGGGTCCAGTCGTGCGGTGTACCCAGTGATATAACCCTCGGCCTCAAGGCGCTGTCGGCGACGGCCCGCCTGACTGGCGGATAGATTCAGCACATCACCCAATTGCTGCGACGTCAGATGCGCGTCGCGCTGCAAAGCTGCGAGTATTCCGATATCAATCCGATCCAGCACGTGCGGCGTTTCCCCAAAATTTGCAATCAATATGCGGAAAGTACGCATCTAAACTTAGTTTATACGAAAACAATGCGCAGAAACAGCACTCATTAAGGCGTATTTTTGAATCAGCAAAGAAATTCCTGTTTTCCGAGGAGACGCGCCATGGGTCCTTTCCCGCATAACGCCCCGAAATCTGTCATCAGCGAAGAAAACCCAGCCGGTACCGACGGGTTTGAGTTTGTTGAATTCGCACACCCCGAGCCGCAAGAGCTGCGAGACCTGTTTGCGCGAATGGGCTTCGACTATGTCGGCTATCACCGCAACACCCCCAAGGTTGAGCTTTGGCAACAGGGTGATGTAACCTACATCCTGAACGCGGATCCTGACAGTTTTGCAGCCAAATTCGTGGCCGAGCACGGCCCCTGCGCCCCTGCCATGGGCTGGCGCGTTGTTGATGCTCAGAAGGCCTATGAGCACGCGATCGCCAAAGGGGCTGAGCCTTATGATGGCGCAGACAAGACCATGAATGTTCCGGCGATCAAGGGCATTGGTGGTTCGCTGATCTACTTCATCGATCAGTATTATGACACCTCGCCCTACAACGAGGAATTTGAATGGCTGGAGCAGTCAAAACCGCGCGGCGATGGGTTCTACTATCTCGATCACCTGACCCACAACGTGTTCAAGGGCAACATGGACAAGTGGTTCAAATTCTACGGCGACCTGTTCAACTTCCGTGAAATCCGCTTTTTCGACATTCAAGGTAAGTTCACCGGGCTTTACAGTCGCGCGTTGACTTCACCTTGTGGTCGCATCCGAATTCCGATCAATGAAGATCGTGGCGAGACCGGACAGATCGTCTCCTACCTGAAGAAGTACAATGGCGAAGGCATCCAGCATATCGCGGTGGGCAGCGACGACATCTACGCCTCGACCGATGCCATTGCCGAGAAGGGTCTGAAGTTCATGCCCGGTCCGAACGAGGCCTATTATGACATGTCTTACGACCGTGTGTCCGGCCATGATGAGCCCAAGCATCGGATGATGAAGCACGGCATTCTGATCGACGGCGAAGGTGTAGTTGATGGCGGTGAGACCAAGATTCTGCTGCAGATCTTTTCGAAAACAGTCATTGGCCCGATCTTCTTTGAGTTCATTCAGCGTAAAGGGGATGACGGGTTTGGTGAGGGCAACTTCAAAGCCCTGTTTGAATCGATCGAACGCGAGCAGATCGAGTCGGGTGAAATCTCGGCAGCCTAAACATGAATCAATGAAATCAACCGAGCGCCGTGTCTGACCGACATGGCGCTTTTTCTTTACCCGCGCGGCATCTTGAGCGTGATGTTCTTGCCGCGCTTCTGATAGCGCAACTCGCTGTCGCCGATGGCGATGACATTACCTCCGTCGATGCGATCGCCCACCTTCAGCTTTTTGTAGCGTCCGCTGGGCAGGCGGACCAAAGCACGGCGGTTTGCCGGGGTGCCGTACACGCCGATTAGGTTCAACTTGCGCAGGTTAATCGCGTTGTCGATGGTTGCTTGTCGCGCAACTGACGCGGAAGACGGAATTTTGGGATTGACCGTTCTGGGTTGGAACGAACCAACTTCATCGGCATTACTGGCCACATTTGCGGTCGAGGCCAGCGCTGCACTCCCAGAACTAGGTTGCCGTGTCGCGCGCGCCGTGATGCTGGCAGGCCTGATTTTTGGACGGGGTACCCGTACAACAGCCAGCGCAGTCGGGGTTTCATCGACCTGCGGAGGGGTTTGCAGAGACTCGGGCCGCAGCTTGGGCCGGACCGAGGCCAGTTCTTGCCGGGATCGACCGCCAAGTTGCTGGCGTTCGAATTGATCCACCAGATTTTCCGGGCGTGGCCGTGGGCGAAACGCCGCGAGTCTCTCATCGAACTCTTCTATGACAACGGGTTCTGTTTCGAACCTGGTTGGGGGTTCGGGGGGCACGGACGCGGGACGACCCAGATAAACCATTACACCGGCCGGGTTCAGCGTGCCTTCGGCACTTGGCGTCACAAGTCCGCGTTCATCCAGGTTGAACCGCTGCCCCGCTTGGCCTGGCAAAGAGATCGACTCAAAAGACGCATCTGTGTCGAGGCTGGCAAGTTCGGGTAGTGCGACGGAATCGGTCGACAGGTCCGAGCGATCGACCGATGTGAGATATTGATTATCCACGCCAGCCACAGGCGCTGGCTCCAGTTCTGAAGGTTCAACAGGGGCGGTGCCGGTAAACTCACGAAACTCGGTTCTGCTCTCTGGCAGATCAGCGATGTCTTCGACCGGCTCCGGTTCAATCTTCAGTGCTTCGAGAATGGCCTCGTCCGTGGGGGTGAGCACCGGTTCTTCCTCTGCCACTTCAGGTTCTTGTGGGAGGCTTGCGATCTCGGTTTCCTGAGGTTCGGGTTGTGCCTGCGGTTCTGCAGTTGCAATTTCTGGCTCTGGCTGCAGCTCGGGCTCTAACGGTTCGGCCACTTCGACAATTTCGGGGTCAGAGCTGTTGTAAGACCAGACACCCAGCAACATTCCAACCACAACCGACGCTGCGATCGCAGGAATTGCAAAGCGTTTCAGATCCGTTCCTGTCTTGGCAGACGAGGGCAGTGCTTTGGTAGCAGGCTCAAATGCAGGGGGGGCTGCATCTTCAGCGATGGCGTGAACCGGTATGTCCGGCGTATCAACGGGTTTGGGGGCCGCAATCACAGCGTCCTCATCCACAATGATCGGCAGTTCCAGAAATGGCGCGTCCAGAGCATCGTTGCCGGTTGCGCTGACCCAGAATGCCTCGGGGATAAAGCCATGATCGGTGGCAAATGCGCTGGCTTCGTCCAGCGTTTGCTGGGCCACAGCGGCAACCGGGGTCTCAGTCCCCGCGTTGCCCGCGACATAAGCCAGCTCTGATAGCTCATAGGGCGTGGCTGCGGCCAACGTATCCTTGACCTTTTTCGCCGCTGCATCGGTGTCCAAACCATCGGTGTCGACAACCAAGAGGCGCACCTGATCGGATGGAATAACAAGCTTGCAACTCAGGTCATTTTCCAGCGCGAATCCCTGATCCCGAAGGGCCTGCATCTGGTCCGCGAAATCCGACGCATCTAACGGAACGGTTCCAATGCAGTACCAGTCTCCATCCGACTGATGATGCAAGGAAATGCCGTTTTCAGAAAATGACAGCGCAAAGGCGGGTTTCATAATCGCGATGAACCATAATTGTCGGCTTTTATGCAAACGCTTAGATGTCTGCCCGCCGAGATTAGAGCAGGAACTCGCCGAGGGAAAGAAAAAGGCACGTTTCCCCCTTGCCGTGTACGGGCCCGACCACCCATCTTGAGAGCAAGCATCAAGGAGGGATCATCTTGAAGACACTTGCTTTTTTGGCCGCCATGGCCGCTGCCACCG
Organism: Ruegeria sp. H9; assembly: GCF_056532915.1. NCBI lineage: Bacteria > Pseudomonadati > Pseudomonadota > Alphaproteobacteria > Rhodobacterales > Roseobacteraceae > Ruegeria > Ruegeria sp. H9. The sequence continues at coordinate 152,568 of NZ_JBQFNX010000002.1, forward strand.
CGACTCTGCCCGCCCATGCGGAAGAACGTCGCATCTCGGTCAGCGGGACCGGTACGGCTCTGGTTGCACCCGATATGGCAACGATAACACTGGGCGTGACCAATCAGGATGCGCAGGCATCGGTAGCGATGCAGGCGACCTCGGACGCGGTGACGCAGATCCTCAAACGACTGGACGAAATGGGATTGGAGGCGCGCGATGTTCAGACGCGCGATCTTTCGCTTTCACCGGTCTGGTCGGGGCGCAGCAATTCCAGAAATGAGCCACCCAAGATCACTGGGTTCACCGCGTCCAACCGCGTTTCGGTACGCGTGCGGGATCTGGATAATCTGGGCCAGATCATGGATGCGGTCATCAAGGACGGTGCCAATGATTTCGGCGGTCTGAGCTTTGGCGTGCAAGAGCCCAAACCGCTTGAGGCTGAAGCACGGGCCAAAGCTGTGGCAGATGCGACCGAGAAGGCGCAGCAACTGGCGCAGGCGTCCGGAGTTACCCTGGGTCCCGTCCTATCGATCAACGACCACGGCGGAGGTGTTCGCCCGATGGCTCAGATGCGCGAGATGGCGATGTCGGACGCCGGTGGCGTGCCGGTCGCAGGCGGAGAGATTTCCGTTTCGGTCAATATCGCGATGGAGTTCGAAATCGCGGAGTAAGCTACGATCCAACGCGGGCTTGCAGCGGTTGGCGCTGCTGGCCCGATGCTTCGAAATTCCCCGGCGCAAGCCAGTTCTCGAATGCCGCGCGAATGCGCGGCCACTCGCTGTCGATAATCGAAAACCACGCCGTATCCCGGTTGCGTCCTTTGTAATGTGTCGCCTGCCGGAAGACGCCCTCGAACGTGAAACCCAAACGTTCAGCTGCGCGTTTTGATGGCGCGTTCAGCGCATCGCATTTCCATTCGTAGCGGCGATAGCCAAGCTCATCGAATACCCGGCGCATCATCAGATACATCACTTCGGTCGATTGCGGTTTACGCTGCAGCAGAGGTGAGAAATGGATGTGGCCCACTTCGATCGCACCCGCGGCTGGTTCGACTCGAAGGTACGAGGCCATCCCGACGGGTACCTCATCCGCGTCGAGCACTGTATGGAACATCGGGTCCGCATCCATGCAGTTTGACTGCGCCCATGCGGTGAAATCCGCCTCAGAGTCGAACGGGCCGTAGGGCAGATAAGTCCAATTGTGGCCGTCCATGTCATTGGCAAACGCCCGGTACAAGCCGGGCGCGTGCCTGTTTACATCCAATGGCACAACGGAACAGAACCGGCCCTGCATCGGTGTGTAAGGTGGCGTGGGGCGAGGGAACTCGCCCGTGACCGAAAAACCGATGGGTTGACCCAGTTCATTTGTGTTGTGCCCGGTCATCGGATCAGGCGCTGGCTTTGGACAGAGCCTGATCGAGATCAGCGATCAGATCGTCTGCATCCTCGATCCCGATGGACACGCGCACCACTCCAGGGCCTGCGCCTGCAGCTTCCTGCTGCTCGGGCGTCAACTGACGGTGTGTGGTCGAGGCCGAGTGGATGATCAGCGACCGTGCGTCGCCAAGGTTGGCCACGTGGCTGAAGATCTCAAGCGCGTTCACCAGCTTTACGCAGGCGTCATAGCCGCCCTTGACCGCAAAGGTGAACAGGGCGCCCGCGCCGCGCGGGTAGTGCTTTTTTACCCTGTCGCTATAAGGCGAGGATGGCAGGCCAGCATATGTCACGTAATCCACACGGTCGTCTGCCTCGAGCCACGCTGCTATCTTCTGCGCGTTTTCGACATGGCGCTCCATCCGTAGCGATAGCGTTTCTATCCCCATCAGTGTGTAATGCGCCGCCTGAGGGTTCATCGTCATGCCCAGATCGCGTAGACCGATCGCGATGCCGTGGAATGTAAAGGCGAGCGGGCCGAAGGTCTCGTGGAATTTCAGGCCGTGATAGGCGGATTCGGGTTCGCTGAGCGAGGGGAACTTGTCATTCGCCGACCAGTCGAACTTGCCCGAATCCACGATGCAGCCGCCGGTCACGGTGCCGTTGCCGGTCAGGTACTTGGTGGTCGAGTGAACGACCAGAGTCGCGCCGTGTTCAATCGGGCGGCACAGGTAGGGCGTGGCCGAGGTGTTGTCGACGATCAGCGGAATGCCTGCTGCGTCCGCCACATCCGCCAGCGCACGGATATCGGTGACATAACCGCCCGGGTTGGCGATGGATTCGCAGAACACCGCGCGGGTGTTTTCGTCGATAGCGTCCTTGACGGCGTCCAGATCATCGGTGTCGACAAACTTGGCCGACCAGCCAAAGCGTTTGATCGTCTGGCTGAACTGCGTGACCGTGCCGCCGTACAGACGGGTCGAAGCCACCACGTTGCAGCCCGGTCCCATCAGCGGGAACAGCGCCATGATCTGCGCCGCGTGACCCGAGGAACAGCACACCGCGCCAACGCCGCCCTCAAGCGTCGCCACACGTTCCTGCAGCACGGCAACCGTCGGGTTGGTCAGGCGGGAATAGATGAACCCCACTTCCTGCAGATTGAACAGCGCGGCGGCGTGGTCAGCGTCGCGGAAGACATAAGCGGTGGTCTGGTAGATCGGTGTCTGGCGCGCGCCTGTGGCAGGGTCGGGGCGGGCCCCGGCGTGAATTTGCAGCGTGTCAAAACCGTAGGTGGGTCCGTCAGACATCGAGGAAATCTCCTGTTGGAATGTGTGTTGCTGAATCTCTAGGACATTGGCTCGCCTGGCACAATGTCCGCGTCACCGCAGCCAAAGCCCCTTGGACTTGATCGTTTTGCGAATGACCTGTTCGCGTGCGGGCAGGTTGTTTCGGTCGAACAATGCCCGGATCTTCGCACCCTTGCGCTGTATCACCAGCTTCTTCAGTGGATCATAGCCTTTGAGCACTTTTTTGATCTTGTTCGGGGCCACGACGGTTTCCAATATCTCGACCACATGATCGCTTTCGCGGGCGTAGAGCATCGGGAACAGGCGATAGTGGCAGCTGACAGACCCATCCAGCAGGCCCTCGGGCAGGGCATCCCGTCCGCCACCGAAGGAATGGATGACCAGCGGCAAGGCGATCTGATCTAGCCACGGGTTCAGAACTTGCCCGGTCAGTTCGGGGATTTCCTCGTCGCGAATGGTGCGGGCATAGCCCATAAACCGCTCACCAAATTGGCGGGGGCATTTGTAGAAGAAATAGCCGGCGTTAAAATACAGGTAGCGCCGCCAATAACCCTCGGGCTGGCTGGGATCGAGAGAGCTTTCGAAATCCAGCCCGAACCGGTCATACAGTGCGCGCCAGATACCCTCATATCCTGGGCCGTAGAGCGTGGGTTTGGGCCATGTTCCCTCGACCCGAAGTGAGGCGCCGGGCTGTTCGAAATCGAACGGGACGTCGGAAATTTCGCCGGTGATCAGAGTGTCGGAGTCGAAAAAGACAAAGGGCTCACCCTCTGGCATCGCCAGCAAAGCTTCGATCTTGTTGCCATTGGGATAGCTCGAGCCAAAAGCATGAGATTCAAAAGGCAGAATCTCGGCACCCAGATGCTGCAGGGCTTCAAGAACTTCGGCATCCTGAATGCTGGGGTTCTGAGGCCAAAGAGGGCCGGGCTGTGGCACCCCCACGAACAGCCGACCTTTGAACCCTGATGAGCTGTGGCGCAGCGAGGCGGCGAAAAGCAATGCCTCGTATTGCAGCCGGTTGTTTTGCCCGATGATGAGGATGTTGAATGTCGCCGGGCTTGCCTGCATCGTGTTGCGCTTTCTGATCGGGCCGGTATTCGGCCGCTGCCTCAACCGGAAGTACAACAAGCTGTGAAGGGCGTCAAAACCCCAAACATGACCGGTTTGCAAATCCGGCTCGTGCTCCCATCTAATGTGACAGCAACGCATGAGGATTGCAGATGCGGGTCAATGCAGATTTCACACAGCGGGTCGCCGTTCACTTTGATCAGACCGAATGGGTCGCGTCACCGGCTGCTGGCGTCGAACGCAAGATGCTGGACCGCATTGGCGAGGAAGTGGCGCGTGCCACAACCATCGTGCGCTTTGCCCCCGGCAGCGCGTTTTCGGCGCATACTCATGACGGGGGTGAGGAATATCTGGTGCTGGACGGAGTGTTCCAGGATGAAACCGGAGATTTCCCTGTCGGCAGCTATGTACGCAATCCCCCGACGTCCTCCCATACACCTTCGGCCAGCGAAGGCGCGACTATTCTGGTCAAATTGCATCAGTTCGACCCCGACGACCGCACCGAGGTTCGGCGCTCGATCAACGGGGGCGGAGATATCGATTTGTTCAAGGACGTGCATGAGGATGTCCAGGTGCAAACCTGGGGCGCTGGCGAACATATTGAATTGGACGCCGATAAGGGGTTTGAGGTCTTTGTTATCGAAGGTGGCTTTGCCGAGGCGGGCGAAGAATTTGGCACTTGGGACTGGTTGCGCTTGCCGCCTGGATCACGCTTTGCTGCTGTAGCAGGAGAGGGCGGAGCCCGTGTTTGGATCAAATCCGGCCACCTGGGTGGGATGGTCTGAGCCGCCGCTGCCAACAAAATAGGCAATTTCTGACTGAATCCGGACCATTCCGCCCGGATTTTTCATTTTTTGACCATTTGGCAAATTTTACCAATTGATAAAAAATCAGATTGTGGCAAGCTGGGGTCCATAACAAACATATCTACAGGGAGTAGAGTGATGGCACAGGGCCAGATGGCACCCGGGATCGTCTCCGGGCGGCTTTCCAGCGATGAGCTGACCTCGAATTTCACCGATCTGCATCCGCCACTGGCCCCGCACGAGGCCGCTGTGGCCGCCGATCGATGCTATTTCTGCTATGACGCGCCATGTGTGACGGCCTGTCCTACGGATATCGATATTCCGTTGTTCATTCGCCAGATTCAGGCCGGGCAACCGCAGGCGGCAGGGCAGACCATTCTGGAGCAGAACATTCTGGGCGGCATGTGTGCCCGGGTTTGTCCGACCGAAACTTTGTGTGAAGAGGCTTGCGTGCGTGAGACGGCCGAAGGCAAGCCGGTCGAGATCGGACGCCTGCAGCGTTATGCAACCGATGATGTGATGGCCTCGGGTGCGCATCCGTTCGAGCGCGCCACAGCAACCGGCAAGACAATTGCCGTAGTTGGGGCAGGGCCCGCCGGTCTGGCCTGTGCGCATCGTCTGGCGATGCTGGGGCACGATGTGGTGATCCACGAAGGCAAGCCCAAGCCAGGCGGTCTGAACGAATACGGGATTGCGGCGTATAAATCTACCAATGATTTTGCACAGGCCGAGGTCGATTGGCTGCTTAAAATAGGCGGGATCGCGATCGAGACCGGTTCGATTCTGGGAGAGACGATTTCTCTGGAAGGGTTGCAGGAGAACTATGACGCTGTTTTCCTGTCAATAGGACTTGCGGGGGTGAACGCACTGCGGGCTGATGGGGTCGATAAAGACGGGGTGCGCCCGGCGGTCGACTTTATCTCGGATGTGCGACAGGCCAGCGATCTGGTTGATCTACCTGTGGGTCGCAATGTCGTTGTGATTGGCGGTGGTATGACTGCCGTAGATGCGGCAGTGAAATCGAAACTGCTAGGCGCTGAGCACGTCACCATCGCCTATCGCCGAGGTCGCGACGCGATGGGTGCAAGCCGGTACGAACAGGATTTGGCGGCGTCGCATGGTGTTCGGATTCTCTGCAATGTTCAGCCGGTGGCTATTCACGGAAATGGTGCCGCAGCAGAGATCGAATTGGAGTATACTGCGAGCCATGATGGTCGACTGACCGGAACGGGTGAATCTGTCCGTGTGCCGGCCGATCAGGTTCTTAAGGCCATCGGTCAGACGCTTGACGGTGCGCCGGAAGGCCTAACGCTGGATGGCAATAAGATTGCCGTGACCGGGGCGGGACGCACTTCAATGACCGGTGTGTGGGCTGGCGGAGACTGTGCGGCAGGAGGCGAAGACCTGACCGTGACCGCCGTAGCCGAAGGTCGCGATGCCGCGATGGATATCCACGCTGCTCTGAGCGCGTGAAACTCAAAGACAAAGATGCAGCGCTGCATCAGGGAGGCCGGATAAATGGCTGATTTAACATCAAACTTTCTTGGAATATCTAGCCCGAACCCGTATTGGCTGGCCTCCGCGCCACCGACGGATAAGGAGTACAATGTTCGCCGCGCCTTCGAGGCCGGATGGGGCGGCGTAGTGTGGAAGACCTTGGGGGCCGAGGGGCCTCCGGTCGTGAATGTGAACGGCCCACGCTATGGCGCGATTTATGGCGCGGACCGCCGGTTGTTGGGACTCAACAACATCGAACTGATCACAGATCGGCCGCTTGAGGTGAACCTTGAGGAAATGGCCCGCGTAAAGGCGGATTATCCAGATCGCGCCCTGATCGCCTCGATCATGGTGCCCTGTGAGGAGGCTGCTTGGAAGGCCATTCTGCCGCGTGTGGCTGAAACCGGTGCGGACGGGATCGAGCTGAATTTTGGCTGTCCGCACGGGATGAGCGAGCGGGGTATGGGGTCTGCCGTCGGGCAGGTGCCGGAATACATCGAAATGGTGACCCGTTGGTGCAAACAGTATTACGACCGCCCAGTTATCGTGAAGCTAACGCCGAACATTACGGATATCCGCAAACCTGCGGCGGCGGCGAAGAATGGGGGCGCGGATGCGGTATCGCTGATCAATACGATCAACTCGATCACCAGTGTCAATCTGGACACGTTCAGCCCCGAACCCTCGATTGACGGTAAAGGCAGCCATGGTGGCTACTGCGGACCGGCGGTGAAACCAATCGCGTTGTCGATGGTGTCCGAGATTGCGCGGGCTGAAGCCACGCATGGGCTACCGATCTCAGGCATCGGTGGCGTCACCACTTGGCGCGATGCAGCAGAGTTTATCTCGCTGGGTTGCGGCAATGTTCAGGTCTGCACTGCAGCGATGACCTATGGGTTCAAAATCATCGATGAATTGACGGCTGGCTTATCAGAATGGATGGATGAGAAAGGCTATGCCAATATCGACGAAGTGATCGGACGCGCAGTGCCCAATGTGACGGATTGGCAATATCTGAACCTCAACTACATCGCCAAAGCGAAGATCGATCAGGATCAGTGCATCAAATGCGGTCGCTGTTTTGCAGCCTGTGAAGATACCAGCCATCAGGCGATTTCGATGTCGGCGGATCGGGTGTTCGAGGTTATCGACGAGGAATGCGTGGCCTGCAATCTTTGCGTGGATGTGTGCCCTGTAGAGGGGTGTATTTCCATGGAGCCGATGGCCGCCGGAGCGGTTGATCCGCGCACAGGCAAGGTCGTTGATCCTGAATATGCCAATTGGACGACACACCCCAACAACCCCATGGCGAAAGCGGCGGAGTAGTCAGAGATATTTCGTCAAAAATCTTGGCGGAGAAAATTCGGCGAATTTTCTCAGAACAGAATGTCGATGGGTCCGTTGTGGCAGATGATGACATGTTGATTGGCGGTGCGGATCAAATGGTATCCGCGCCGTTTCACTTCAGCCTGAAAAGCCGCGTGACCAACCTCGCGTTCGACCCAAGCAACTAAGCGTCGCACAACAGCTCCCGTTCGAGCAGATCGGGACGAGAAAAGCTGGGTGATCCAAGGCTCGGGATCTGAGCGATACGTCATCATGCTCCGAGCTTTTCTCAATAGGGTTAAGTGTCTCTTAAGGTGTAAGCAGTTTTCGATAGAGCGTTTCCACGAACGGAACTGCGCCTTCGAATGGGTCTTCTTCCCCAAGAATTGCCCGGACTTGAACATCGAAATCCGCATAATGCTGTGTCAGTGCCCAGATCGAGAAAATCAGATGATAGGGATGGACTCGTGCAATTTTGCCCTGAGCCATCCAGCTTGTCAGAATCGTGGTTTTTTCATCGACCAGTTTTTTGAGATCGCTGGACAAAGCTTCATGAATGCGCGGCGCGCCCTGAACAAGTTCATTGGCAAAGAGGCGGCTCTCGCGCGGCAGGTCGCGGCTCATCTCAAGTTTGCGTTGGATATAAGACAGTATTTCTTCCAGCGGGTCGCCATCCTCATTCAACGCGTGCAGGGGAGCGAGCCAGACTTCAAGCAGACCCGACAACAGGGCTGTATGGATCGCTTCTTTCGATGGAAAATAATAGAGCAGGTTGGGCTTGCTCAGCCCCGCCTCGGCTGCAATTTGGTCGACGGTTGCGCCGCGAAAACCGTGGGCTGAGAACACATTCAGGGCCGCCTCGAGAATCGCTGCTCGGTTCTTTTGCTGAATCCGGGTTGGGGCGCGGTCTTTGGGCATGTTCACCTGTTGTCCTTTTTTCGGCCAGTTGGGCGTCAATTATGTCGAAAATTCCGGCAGGCCACTGCAATTTCTTGACTGATGTCGAACCCGTGATAGCGTGAGTTTGACCAGATGGTCAAATCAAGACACCAAAAGCGAGCCAAATCGCAAGCAACAGGGAAGAACATGATGGCAGCTCCGGCGCAGAATCTCAGGATCAATGGCGACAGGTTATGGGACAGCCTGATGGAGATGGCCAAGATCGGCCCAGGCGTCGCGGGTGGCAACAACCGTCAGACGCTAACGGACGAGGACGCCGAAGGGCGCGCGTTGTTTCAGAAATGGTGCGAGGATGCCGGTTGCTCGATGGGGCTGGACCAGATGGGCAACATGTTTGCCCGACGAGAGGGAGCGGACCCCGAGGCACTGCCGGTTTATGTAGGGTCGCATTTGGATACGCAGCCCACAGGTGGCAAGTATGATGGCGTTCTTGGCGTGCTTGGTGGGCTGGAGATCATTCGCACGCTGAATGACCTGGGCATCAAGACCAAGCACCCTATTGTGGCCACCAATTGGACCAACGAAGAAGGGACGCGGTATGCCCCGGCGATGTTGTCTTCGGGGGTGTTTGCCGGAATGCACACTCAGGACTGGGCTTATGCACGTGAGGATGCCGAAGGAAGGAAGTTCGGAGATGAGCTGAACCGCATCGGTTGGCGCGGCGATGAAGAGGTTGGTGCGCGCAAGATGCACGCTTTCTTTGAGTTGCACATTGAACAGGGCCCGATTCTGGAAGCTGAGGGTAAGGATATTGGCGTTGTTACCCATGGTCAGGGTTTGAGCTGGACCCAGGTTACCGTGACCGGCAAGGATGCGCATACTGGGTCTACGCCGATGCCGATGCGTAAGAATGCCGGGCTGGCGATGGCGCGTATTCTTGAGAAAGTGGACGAGATTGCATGGTCGCATGCACCTCATGCCGTGGGTGCGGCGGGGCATATCGATGTCTATCCGAACTCACGCAATGTGATCCCCGGAAAGGCAGTGTTCACGATCGATTTTCGCTCGCCCGAGTTGGACGTTATCACTGATATGGAGAACCGTCTGCGAGTCGCAGCTGAAGATATCGTCGAAGAGATGGGGCTGCAGATCGAATTCGAGAAAGTGGGCGGTTTTGATCCGGTGAAGTTTGATGAAGGTTGCGTGGCGGCGGTGCGCGATGCGGCTGAGCGGTTGGGGTATTCGCATACGGATATCATCTCGGGCGCCGGTCATGATGCCTGCTGGATCAACCGGGTGGCGCCAACAGCGATGGTGATGTGCCCATGCGTTGATGGGTTGAGCCATAATGAAGCTGAGGAGATCAGCAAGGATTGGGCTGCAGCTGGGGCGGATGTTCTGTTGCATGCGGTCGTTGAGACAGCAGAGATTGTGGAATAGGGGGCTCTGCCCCCGTCGCCCGATGGGCGGCTCCCCCGGGATATTTTTAGCCAGATGAAGCAAGCGGCGTAGACCGCATCAGGGAGTTTAACATGAGCACTGTGATCAAGAACGGAACCGTTGTGACCGCTGATCTGACCTATAAGGCGGATGTAAAGGTCGAAGGTGGTGTGATTACTGAGATTGGGCCGGACCTGCGAGGTGATAAGGAACTTGATGCATCGGGCTGTTATGTCATGCCCGGAGGGATCGACCCGCACACACATCTGGAAATGCCGTTTATGGGTACCTATTCCAGCGATGATTTCGAAAGCGGAACACGCGCAGCGCTGGCAGGCGGGACCACTATGGTTGTGGATTTCGCGTTGCCCAATCCGGGCGAAAGCCTGTTGGACGCCCTGAAGCGTTGGGACAACAAGTCAACGCGCGCGAATTGTGATTATTCGTTCCATATGGCGGTGACCTGGTGGGGCGAGCAGGTGTTTGATGACATCAAAACCGTCATCGAGACGCGTGGCATCAACACCTTCAAGCATTTCATGGCCTATAAAGGCGCGCTGATGGTGAACGACGATGAGCTGTTTGCTTCGTTCAAGCGTCTGGCCGAGTTGGGTGGCACCGCGATGGTCCATGCCGAGAATGGCGATGTGGTCGCTGAACTGAGCGCGAAGTTGTTGGCCGAAGGAAACACAGGGCCAGAGGCGCATGCCTATTCCCGCCCACCACAGGTGGAAGGCGAGGCAACCAACCGCGCGATCATGATCGCGGATATGGCGGGTGTGCCGCTCTATGTGGTGCATACTTCCTGTGAGGAGGCGCACGAGGCTATTCGACGCGCCAAGATGCAGGGCAAACGGGTTTGGGGCGAACCTTTGATCCAACACCTGACATTGGATGAGAGTGAATACTTTCACCACGATTGGGAGCATGCGGCACGGCGGGTCATGAGCCCTCCGTTCCGGAACAAACAGCATCAGGATAGCTTGTGGAACGGTTTGCAATCCGGAACACTGAGTGTGGTGGCCACGGATCACTGTGCCTTTACGACCGAGCAGAAACGCTATGGCGTTGGGGATTTCACCAAGATCCCGAACGGCACCGGCGGGTTGGAGGACCGGATGCCGATGCTTTGGACGCATGGGGTGAACACAGGTAGGTTGACACCGAATGAGTTCGTGGCCGTGACTTCAACTAATATCGCCAAGATATTGAATTGTTATCCGAAAAAAGGTGCGGTTCTCGTGGGAGCGGATGCTGATCTGGTGGTTTGGGATCCGGATAAGGCCAAGGTGATCTCGGCCGATACGCAGCAGTCGTCGATCGATTACAACGTGTTCGAAGGCAAGGAAGTGCGCGGGTTGCCCCGGTTCACGCTAACTCGTGGGGCGGTGGCCGTACATGATGGCGAGATTCAGACTCAGGAAGGGCACGGGAAGTTCGTGGCACGTGAGGCCAATACCCATGTGAACAAGGCGCTGAGCACCTGGAAAGAGTTGACAGCGCCCCGGCCTGTTGAGCGGACAGGTATACCGGCAACGGGTGTATAAACCCCTTGGGTCGCCTTTCTGGCGACCCGGGTCTGAGCTTCTTCAAGGCAATCGAATGAATACAGAAAATACTACTCAGCCCGTTATTGAGGCAAGGCAGCTGGATCTTACATTTCAGACGAATGATGGGCCTATTCATGCGCTGAAAGATGTGAACTTGTCGATTGGCAAGGGGGAGTTCGTTAGTTTTATCGGCCCCTCGGGCTGCGGCAAGACGACGTTCCTGCGCTGTATCGCAGCGCTGGAAACACCGACCGGCGGGACCCTGACCGTGAATGGCATGACGCCTGACGAAGCACGGCGAAAGCGCGCTTATGGGTATGTGTTTCAGGCGGCCGGGCTCTACCCGTGGCGGACCATTGCAAAGAACATCAAGCTGCCGCTTGAGATCATGGGCTATTCCTCCTCCGAGCAGGAGGAACGCGTTAGAAAGGTTCTGGAACTTGTTGATCTTGATGGATTTGGCGGTAAGTTCCCCTGGCAGCTCTCGGGCGGGATGCAACAGCGGGCCAGTATCGCGCGGGCCTTGGCATTTGATGCGGATATTCTGCTGATGGACGAGCCGTTCGGTGCGCTCGATGAGATCGTGCGCGACCATCTGAACGAACAGCTTCTGGCATTATGGGCGCGCACCGAGAAGACCATCGGTTTCGTGACACATTCGATCCCCGAAGCGGTGTATCTCAGCACCAAAATCGTGGTAATGAGCCCTCGGCCCGGCCGGATCACGGATGTGATCGATAGCCCTCTGCCGAAAGAGCGGCCTTTGGATATCCGTGATACGCCCGAGTTTATCGAAGTCGCCCACCGCGTGCGAGAAGGATTGCGAGCGGGTCATGGGGATGATGTGTGATGGCGGATAAAGGCATCAGGCGGGCATCCCGCGAAGATGTGGGGGATTGCGCGCGCATCATCGCGACCTGGGCCGCCCAGACCGATTGGATACCCGAGGAATTGCCAGAAGAAAAGCTGGCGGATCTGATTCTTGAGGCGTTTCCGAACAGGGACATCTGGATCGCAGGTGATCCGATTGATTGCTATATGTCTGTCGATCCGGTCGAACATAAGGTTGGTGCGCTGTATTGTTTGCGCACTGGGCAGGGCATCGGCAAGCAATTGCTGGATAAGGCGAAGGAGGGGCGCGACCATCTTTGGCTGACCACACATGTGCCAAATGTCGACGCGCAACGGTTTTATCGGCGCGAGGGCTTTGTTGAGACGGGAAGAGAGCCTCCGGTGCCACCTGACACGGTGCCTGTCATTCGGATGGAGTGGCACGCATGAAGCAGATCATTGCAGTCCTCACCGTGATCGCCGCCATTGTCGTTGTCTGGTACGCGGCCTGTATTCCTATGAATATCAAAGGGGTTCTGACTGAACAGGAGCGCGCGGGTGCTGAAGTCCAACCACCTTCAGCCAAGGATCGCCGGGACATGGGGGAGATCGGTCTGGCCTTGAACAACGCGTCTGCAATCCCAGCTACATGGGAGCAGGACCGCCCGCGGCTGCCTGCACCGCATCAAGTTGGGATTGAGCTGTGGGAAACCACGATTGAGAAAAAAATCACCTCGAAACGCTCTCTGATTTATCATGGCTGGGTCACGCTGAGCGCTACGATGCTGGGTTTTGCTATCGGAACCGGGTTGGGCATCCTGCTGGCGGTCGGGATCGTGCACAGTCGGGTGATGGATCTGTCGGTGATGCCCTGGGCGATCGTCAGCCAGACCATTCCTATCATTGCGCTGGCTCCGATGATTATCGTTGTTCTGTATTCTGTTGGGGTTCAGGGGATCATTCCTAAGGCGATCATTTCGGCGTATCTGAGTTTCTTCCCCGTCGTCGTAGGCATGGTAAAAGGGCTGCGCAGCCCGGATGCTATGCAGTTGGATTTGCTGCGAACCTACAATGCCAGCCGTTCGCAGGGGTTTTGGAAACTGCGGCTGCCGGCCTCGATGCCCTATCTGTTTACATCGCTGAAAATTGGCGTCGCTGCTTCGCTGGTCGGGGCCATTGTTGGAGAACTGCCGACCGGGGCTGTTGCCGGGTTGGGTGCACGGCTGCTGGCCGGTAGCTACTATGGCCAGACGGTACAGATCTGGTCGGCGCTGTTTGCTGCGGCCATTCTCGCCGCCTGTCTCGTCGGGTTGCTGGGGCTGATCGAGCGGACCGTCCTGAAACGAATGGGGATGGCACAATGATACCTATTGTTGGTGCAATCGCTGTCTGGTTATTGGGTTGGTGGTTGAACAGCCGTCTGGCCAGCGGACCCTATTCTGACACGCGGATGGTGCGGTTTCTTGCGCCCCTGATCTTCGGTCTGACCGTGATTGGCATCTGGGAACTGGTGGTGCGTGGACTAGAAGTGCCCTTGGTCATTCTGCCCGCGCCATCAGTCATCTGGGACCGTTTCTGGGATAGTTTGCCAACACTTTGGGCTGACTTTGTTCAAACGATCATCAAGGGAGCACTCAGCGGCTACATCATCGGCTGCGGTTCGGCCTTTCTCATGGCAATTGCCGTGGATAGATGGGATTTCCTGCGCCTCGGGCTTCTTCCCGTCGGCAACTTTGTTGCAGCGCTGCCTATCGTGGGCACCGCACCCATTTTAGTGATGTGGTTCGGGTTCGACTGGCATTCCAAGGCGGCGGTCGTCGTAGTGATGGTGTTCTTCCCGATGCTGGTGAACACGGTGGCAGGGCTGCGCGAAGCCACAACGATGCAGCGCGATCTGATGGAGACCTATGCCGCCACCTATTGGCAGAGCTTCCTGAAACTTCGCCTCCCCGCCGCGATGCCGTTTATTTTCAACGGGCTCAAGATTTCTACCACTCTGGCGCTGATCGGCGCTATCGTGGCTGAGTTCTTTGGCTCCCCCACATTGGGCATGGGCTTTCGGATATCGACCAGCGTCGGGCAATTGTCGCTTGATATGGTGTGGGCCGAGATTGTAGTGGCCGCGCTGGCGGGGACGGCCTTCTATGGCGTAGTGGCGATGATCGAAAAGGCGGTGACCTTCTGGCATCCGTCGCAGCGAGGATAAAGGAATAACTCAACAGACCCCATAAACGGGGCAAACATAAGCAACTAGGAGATATGAAGATGAAGAAGCTACTCAGTGGGGCGGTTGCGGCCTTTAGCCTGGCAGCCAGTGCGACACTTGCTGCGGATGAGGTGACACTACAATTGAAGTGGGTCACGCAAGCGCAGTTTGCGGGCTATTATGTGGCAAAAGACAAAGGGTTCTACGAAGAAGAGGGGCTGGACGTCACCATTCTGCCCGGTGGTCCTGATATTGCGCCCACACAGGTGATCGCAGGTGGTGGAGCAGACGTTACGGTGGAATGGATGCCGGCTGCACTTGCCGCGCGCGAAAAGGGTCTGCCTCTGGTGAACATCGCGCAGCCTTTCAAGAGCTCGGGCATGATGCTGACCTGCTGGAAAGATGCGGGGATTGCCTCGCCTGAAGATCTCAAAAATCGCACGCTGGGAGTCTGGTTCTTCGGCAACGAATTCCCGTTCATGAGCTGGATGAGTCAGCTGGGAATCGGTACCGATGGCAAAAGCGACAGCGGTGTCGAAGTGCTGAAACAAGGCTTTAACGTCGACCCGCTGCTGCAGCGTCAGGCCGATTGCATTAGCACCATGACCTACAATGAGTATTGGCAGGTCATTGATGCCGGTGTCACGCCCGAAGAACTGGTAACCTTCAAATACGAAGATCAGGGCGTCGCCACGCTTGAGGATGGTTTATATGTGCTTGAAGAAAATTTGAGCGATGCGGCCTTCACCGACAAGATGGAACGGTTTGTCCGTGCCTCGATGAAGGGTTGGAAATACGCCGAAGAGAACCCGGATGAAGCCGCTGAGATCGTTCTCGAAAACGATGCGACCGGTGCCCAGACCGAGGAGCATCAAAAGCGCATGATGGGCGAGATTGCCAAGCTGACCGCAGGGTCGAACGGGGCGCTGGATCCAGCCGATTTCGACCGCACGGTTGATACCCTGCTGGCGGGCGGATCTGATCCGGTTATCACCAAAAAGCCTGAAGGGGCATGGACACATCAGATCACCGACGCTGCGCTGAACTGAGCCAGCTACAGCAAAAGACGTGCCAATCAAACGCGGCCCTGACGGGGCCGCGTTCTTAGTTTTGAATGTCGAATTTGTGCCTGTACTTGCTGGACAGAACCTTTAGTATTTCCTGTAATTTATAGCATTTTGTCACAGCATACGGCATGAATGGTAGGATATGCAGGGATTTGCATCAGAATTCACCCAAGCGCTCTCGCTGATCCTCGAAGGGGATGCAGAGCTGTGGGCAATTGTGTTGTTGTCGCTGCGTGTTTCGATCTTTGCTGTTCTGATTTCGGCGGTCATCGGGATGCCTATTGGGGCAGCTTTGGCCGTCGCGCGGTTTCCGGGACGGCGGGCGCTGATTATCCTTGTGAACGCTCTGATGGGGTTCCCACCAGTCGTCGTCGGTTTGCTGGTCTACCTGATGTTGTCCCGATCCGGTCCTCTGGGGGTGCTGGAACTTCTCTACACCCCCACCGCAATGATCATAGCGCAGGTGGTGCTGGTGACGCCGATCATGGCCGCACTTACCCGGCAGGTGGTCGAGATGCTGGCCGAGGAGTATTCTGAACAACTCCGCTCGCTCGGCGTATCGCGGTTGGCTTCGATCCCGGTGCTGTTGTGGGACGCGCGTCTGGCTCTGGTCACCGCATTACTGGCCGGGTTTGGCCGGGCGATCGCCGAGGTAGGCGCAGTGATTATTGTCGGCGGCAATATCAATCACGTGACGCGGGTGATGACGACCACGATTGCGCTTGAGACTTCGAAGGGGAACTTGGCGCTGGCGCTGGCCTTGGGTGTGATCCTGATCGGTTTGGCCGTGGCGGTAAACGCGATGGTCAGCGCATTGACCCTGCGGGTCGAGCGGGAAGGGCTGCGCCATGCGTGATGTCGTAACCGAGGTGCCGGGCATGTTGGAGGTCCACGGGTTGCACATTGCACGCGAAGGCAAGGTGCTGCTCGATGTCCCGCATTTGTGCCTGGATGGCCCGGGTCCGACCTTGATCTTGGGTCCAAACGGCGCTGGCAAAAGTCTGTTGCTGCGTTGTCTGCATGGTCTGATTCAACCCGACAGCGGGCGTGTCTGTCAGGACGGTGTTGTGTTGAATGCAGCCCACAAAGCGCGGCAGGCGATGGTGTTTCAAAGCCCCGTGCTGCTGCGCCGCTCGGTCGCGGCCAATCTGGACTTTGTGCTAAAGCGGAAATCGATGCCCCGTGCCCTGCGCAAGCAACGTATCGAAGCTTTGCTGGCCGAAGGTGGACTGGATGGCAAGGCACGTCAGTCCGCGCGTTCGCTGTCTGGTGGCGAGGCGCAAAGGTTGGCGATCCTGCGCGCGTTGGCCTTAGACCCCAAGACCTTGTTCCTGGACGAACCCACCAGCGCATTGGATCCAAGCGCCATGCAGATGATCGAGCGGATGGTCCTGCGTGCCTCGGCCCGGGGTGTGCGCATCGTGATGGTGACGCATGACATCGGGCAGGCGCGGCGCCTGGCATCTGACATCGTGATGATGCAGGCAGGGCATGTGGTTGAACATGGGGGGGCACAGCAGGTGCTGGAAACCCCAAAAAGCAACGAGTCGCGCCGGTATCTGGCTGGCGGTCTGGTAACCTGATTAACAGAGATGGAGACTTCGAATGATCCCTGATTTTGTTCGGGCTTCAATTGTTGCGCTTGGACTGACCACAGGCGCAGGTTTGGCGGAAGAACCCTTTATCGTCGTGCAATCCACGACCTCGACGCAGAATTCGGGTCTGCTGGACTATATCCTGCCAGGGTTTGAGGCTGAAACAGGTATCGATGTACGGGTTGTGGCCGTCGGGACCGGTCAGGCGATCCGGAACGCAATCAACGGCGATGGCGATGTTCTTCTGGTTCACTCCAAGCCCGCTGAAGAGCAGTTTGTAGCAGACGGTTGGGGTGTCGAACGGTTCGATGTCATGTACAATGATTTTGTATTGGTTGGCCCAAAATCTGATCCAGCCGAAATTGCCGGTGGCAACGACATTGTAACCGCTTTGACCGCTTTGGCCGAAGCGAAACTGCCGTTTGCCTCGCGCGGTGATGACAGCGGCACTCACAAAGCCGAGATGCGCTATTGGGAGGCGACCGGCGTTGACCCGACGGAGGCGTCGGGGACTTGGTATCGCGAGACCGGATCGGGGATGGGGGCAACGCTGAACGTGGCCAGCGGCATGGACGCGTATGCTCTGACCGACCGGGCAACCTGGTTATCCTTCGGAAACCGGGGCAATCTGGAGGTCTTGGTCGAGGGCGATCCGCGCCTGTTTAACCAATATGGTGTAATCCTCGTGAACCCTGAAAAGCACTCCGGCGTTCGCGCCGCTGCCGGGCAAAGGTTTATCGATTGGCTTATCGGCCCTGATGGACAGGCGGCGATTGCGTCTTACACGCTGGATGGTGAGCAGTTGTTTTTTCCAAACGCACAGTAAGTTCGACTTGGGTTAACGCAACCGCGAATAGACGACAGATCAACCACTGGTGCCGTTGTGGTGGATCCGACCCAGATTTGCGAGGTCATAGCCGCCTAGTTCATCAGCGCGTTCGGTAAAACGCTCGGATTTCAAAAACTGGGTCAGCGTCTGCATGGGGGCCTCGAAGAAGGCGCGGCGCCAGATTGCAAGGTCCAGACGCTCGGAATGGGTGGGCACGAAACTCAGCCCGTACGGGCGCGCCAGTGCACCGAGGCCAAAACCAACCTCTGCCTTGCCGTCACGCAGGGCGGTGGCCAGCTCTTCTTCGGTGCGGGCGCAAACAGGCAGGGTGTTCAGATCATCACGACCCAGACCGTGGGCGCCGAGCAGTGCATCGAACAGACGCTGGCTGGCGGCGCTGTCTTGCCGCAGAATGATCCGTCTGCCTTTCAGATCCTGAAACCCTGAGATGTCCGAAGTGCCGGGTGCCAGCAACAGGCCGCGCTGCCGGTTGGCAATCTGGTAGAGGATCACAGGTGCTTCGCCCATCGTGTCGCGCAGGGTCTGAGTGTTGAAGCCTTCCGGTTCGTGGATATGCAAGGCCGCCGCCTGTGCGCTGCGCTCCGCGAGACGATTCAGCCCGTCGAAAGACCCATCATAGTAAGTTGCAAGCCCAGAGCCGCTTTCCCGCAAAGCCCAGTCCAGCAGGGGATCGTGGCTACCTGCCACGATCGGCGGCAGGGGTGGTTCGACGACATCGGGGCCAGAGCGTGAGGCGTTGAGCCACGCTATGATCTCGGCTTTTGGGAACAACAGCTTGCCCATGGCGCGTACACAGGGGATTTCGCCCGAAGATGCCAGATCATAGGCCTTCCGCTCACCAATGCGCAGCAGATCCGCCAATTCGCGGGTGGTCAGGTATTGCGGCATTCAGTCGAGGCGTACAGCCGAACCGGACGTCTTGTCGGCGGCGCTGAAACCGAATTGATCCAGCGTGTAAGGAGCGGCGACAGTGATCACGACCATCGCGGCGACGGCGGTCAGAAAGGCTTTCATGTTCTCCTCCGGCTCAATCCTGCGGTGCGGTGGCGCTGCGCAGGAACGCGACCAGATCTAACCGGTCCTGTGCTTGCGTGATCCGCTGCATTGGCATCTTTGACCCCGGAATGTAGTGGTCCGGGCCTTCGTCGAAAAGAGCATTTATTGTCTCTTCATTCCAAATAATATCAGAGTCTTGCAGCGTATCCGAGTACAAATAACCGGGCAATGTGCCCGCTTTCCGCCCAAAGATGTCGTGCAAGGTAGGGCCTGCACGTCGACCCCCATCCGGCGTCAGGCTGTGACAGATCGAACATTTGCGCGCAAATTGCCGTTCTCCGTTGCCCATCTCGCTTGGGTCTTTCAGAAAGCTGGGTTCGGCAGCGGCCATCTGTTCGCGATCGCCCAGTGCTGAAACGGGCCAGCTGTACATTGCCTCATCAATGCCGCCTGCGTGAAGATTTTGACCATCTGCAGAAAAAGCGAGCGCCCAAACCGGACCGCGCAAGGTGGCACGGAAATCTTGTGCAATGCGCCATTCAGCCGTGTCGATGACCATTATAAAGCCCTCACCATCGCCGACAGCCAACAGCTTGCGATCGGGGCTCAATGCCATGGCGAGGATCGGGCGCCGATCCAACGTAAAGTCATGTTCTTCTTCGGTGGTGAGGCTCAGGATGCGTGTCACTCCATCGACGGTACCGTAGGCGATCCAGTTGTCTTGTGCGTTCAGGACCAATTCATTGATGCCAAAACCATGCTCGATCAGGCGATTTGTTTCCTGACCGCTGGCGACATCCCAGATACGCAACGCTCCGTCGACACCTGCCGAATAAAGCTGCTTTCCGTTCGGCGTAAAAGCAACTGCATTCACCCCGCTGCCGATTGGCCCAAGCAGGGTCGGCTCGGACCCGTCCACCGGCCACAGGCCGATGGTGCCATCCCAGCTGGCCGTCGCGATATGAGTTTTCGACGCTGCAATGCCGATAATCTTGCCTTCGTGCTGCCCGACAACATCCCCTCCAGGCCAGCGGCGGAGGGTAAAGTCATCCCCGGCAGAATAGATTGCAGTGCCATTGAAAACGACCGAGTTCACTGCCGCTTCGTGCCCCTCCAGCCATTCCGGTGTCTGTCCGGTCCAGAGACCGACCGAATTGTCGAAACTGGCCGTTGCGATACGCCCATCCGGCGCCGAAGCGATCCCCATGATCGGCCCGCCATGGCCTTTGAGCGTGAAAAACTCGGACCAGGCGGGCAGGGGGGTCAAAACAAGCGCAAGAGCGAGCCAGCGCATCTATTCTGCAGGTGAGGCCGCTGCCTTGCCGGCCTCTTTTTCTTGCACCTCTTCCAGCCACAGCGAGTGGTGCTCGCGTGCCCATTGTTCTTCGACTTCACCGGTGCCCATGGCGTCAAACGCACCCTCCATGCCCACCGAGCCAAGGTAGATATGGGCGATGATGATGGCGATGAACACGTAGGCGACCATGACATGCCAAACTTGGGCATATTGCATCTCTTCCTGCGGTGACATCTGCACTGGCAGGTTCAGACCCAACGCCTGCGGAATACCTGTCGAATTGGCGATTGAGAAGGTTTTGGCGAACATCGGCAGCTCGAACGGGAATAGCAGCGACAGGCCTGACAGGCTGATAGAGACACCCAGTAGAATGCAAGCCCAGAAGATTATCTTTTGACCCGCATTGAATTTCTTGGCTGGTGGGTGGCTGTCTTTGGTGAACAAGCCCCCTCCGGCGGCCAACCATTTCAGGTCGGTCTTGTTGGGGATGTTATGGGCAATCCAATTTATGGTGATGATTATCAGTCCCAGCATGAAGGCCCATGCGAGGTTGTTGTGAAGCCACTTGCACCCTTGCGCGATAGTGGCGAACCCTTCTTTGCCAAAGACCGGGATCAAGAAATCGCGGCCATAAAGGGTCAGCAGGCCTGTGATGCCGAGCACAAGGAACGACCCGGCAAAGAGCCAGTGACCGAAACGTTCGAAACTGTTGAAACGAAGGACCGTGCGGCCGGTTTTTTCTCCGTCGATGCGGATTTTTCCTCGGATCAGAAAGAAAAGCACAATGATCGCAAGCATTCCGCCCAGAATGTAGGTTCCATAATCACGCAACGGGCCAGTTCGGAAGTTCAACCACCACATGCCGCCGTCTTGAATCAGCACGCTGTCCGCAGGTCCCTGGGAAGAAACGGTGACGCCCGCAGATCCGTAACGCAGCGCGCGGTAGACATCACTGTCAGAGGCAACACCGCGGGTGCCGAACTGTCCCAGCAGGCCTTCAACATTGCCCTGACCGGTGTTTTCAGATCTGTAGCTGTTGTCGACCTTCTCGCCTCGCTGGCGGGCCAGAATGTCCTCAAGCGTGGTCGCGCCGCCGGTTGTAGACCGGTCGGTCGGATCCGCAGGGGCGGCCCCCTCACTGGTTTGAGCGCCCGCAACTTGGGTCAGCGTTAGCGAAAGCAGGAAAGCGATGAATAAGCGCAACATCGGAACCTCAATAAAAATCCAATGCAGGATGACCCACATCTGCGGGTCATCCGTTTTGCTTTAGCAGACGGGGTCAGCCGTCTTTCTGATCGTAGGCCGTGCCCCAACCCCAAGCGCCCGAACCAAATCCGCGCGCGACGACACGCTCACGGTAAATAGCCGAGACCACGTCGCCATCGCCGGCGAGCAGGGCCTTGGTAGAACACATCTCGGCGCAGATGGGCAATTTGCCCTCTGCGATCCGGTTGCGTCCGTATTTGGCGAACTCTGCGGTCGAGTGCGTTTCCTCGGGGCCGCCAGCACAGAAGGTACATTTGTCCATCTTGCCTCGCGATCCGAAGTTGCCCGCCTGCGGGTATTGCGGCGCGCCGAAGGGGCACGCATAGAAGCAATAGCCGCAGCCAATGCACAGGTCCTTGGAGTGCAGGACGACCCCTTCTTCGTTCTGATAGAAGCAGTCGACCGGGCACACCGCCATGCAGGGCGCATCCGAACAATGCATACAGGCCACCGAGATCGAGCGTTCACCCGGATTGCCGTCATTGATCGTCACCACCCTGCGGCGGTTGATGCCCCACGGCACCTCGTGCTCGTTCTTACACGCGGTTACGCAGGCATTACACTCGATGCAGCGTTCAGCGTCGCAGAGAAACTTTGCTCTAGCCATTATCGTCCTCCTTACGCTGACCAGATTTTGCAGAGAGTCGCTTTGGTCTCTTGCATCTGGGTCACTGAATCATAGCCATAGGTCTGGGCGGTGTTGGTACTTTCACCCAGCACATAGGGGTCTGCACCAGCAGGATACTTGTGCCGCTGGTCTTCGCCCTGGAAATGGCCGCCAAAGTGGAAGGGCATGAAGGCGACACCGGCACCGACCCTGTTGGTCAGCATCGCCATCACCTTGACCTTGCCGCCTTCCGGACCTTCGACCCAGACCTGCGATCCGTCACGAATACCAAGGTTATTGGCATCGCGCGGATTGATCTCGACGAACATGTCCTGCTGCAGCTCGGCCAGCCACGGGTTCGACCGCGTCTCATCGCCGCCACCTTCATATTCGACCAGACGACCAGACGTGAGGATTATCGGGTAATCCTTTGAAAAGTCGTTCTTTTGGATCGACGCATAAAGGGTAGGTAGACGATAGGCCTGACGGTCATCGTAGGTTGGATAGTCCTCCACCAGATCGCGCCGGTTCGTGTAAAGCGGCTCGCGGTGCAGTGGGATCGGATCCGGGAAGGTCCATACGACCGCGCGTGCCTTTGCGTTCCCGAAGGGCGCACAGCCATGGGCAATCGCGACCCGTTGGATACCGCCGCTAAGGTCGGTTTTCCAGTTGGTCTCTGGTCCCGCAACGGCGTCGATGGCCGCACGTTCCTCAGCCGTCAGGTCACCGTCCCAGCCAAGGTCCATCAGCATCTGCATCGTGAATTCCGGATAACCATCCTGAATTTCCGAACCAACGCTATAGACCCCTTCGGCCAGCAGGTTGTCGCCGTCACGTTCCACTCCGAAACGGGCGCGGAAGGTCAGGCCACCTTCGGCCACCGGTTTGGACATATCATACAGGTTTGGTGTCCCTGTATGACCCATCTCAGCCGTTCCCCAGCAGGGCCAGGGCAGACCGTAATACTCGCCGTCGTTGGGGCCACCAATGGCTTGCAGCGTGGTTCTGTCGAACGTGTGCTGGTTGGCCATATGGCTTTTCAGACGTTCCGGCGACTGACCGGTATAGCCAATTGTCCAAAGGCCGCTGTTGAACTCACGCGTGATGCTTTCAACATTCGGGGTTTCGGGATCTTCCATCTCGATATTGCGGAAGAACCGATCCGCCCAGCCGAACTTGTTGGCGAACTTGGCCATGATGACCTCGTCCGGCAGGCTTTCGAACAGAGGTTCGACCACGCGGTCCCGCCACTGCAGCGATCGGTTCGAGGCCGTGACCGAGCCACGGGTTTCGAACTGCGTACAGGCGGGCAGCAGATAGACGCCATCGGTGCGGTCATGCAGCACGGCCGAGACGGTGGGATACGGGTCGATCACGACCAGCATGTCCAGCTTCTCCATCGCCGTCTTCATTTCCGTCATCCGGGTCTGCGAGTTGGGCGCGTGGCCCCACAGAACCATGGCGCGGACATTGTTGTCCTGATCCATGTTAGCTGGGTCTTCCAGAACACCGTCGATCCAGCGGGAGACCGGGATGCCGCGCTCATTCTGCAGCGGTTTATCCTTGCCTTCCTTGTCTTTGATCGTGGCGAACTGGCCTGCAAGCCACTCGGGCTCTTCACCCCAGACACGGGCCCAGTGACCCCATGCGCCTTTTGACAAGCCATAGTAGCCGGGCAGGGTATGGGACAGAACACCAAGGTCTGTCGCGCCTTGCACGTTGTCATGGCCGCGGAAGATGTTGGTGCCACCACCCGAGGTGCCCATGTTGCCAAGCGCAAGCTGAAGCACGCAGTAGGCGCGAGTGTTGTTGTTGCCGTTGGTATGCTGCGTACCACCCATGCACCATACAACGGTACCGGGGCGGTTGTTCACCATGGTCCGTGCGACGCGGCGCAGCTGCGAGCCGGGCGTGCCGGTGACACGTTCAACCTCATCCGGGTTCCACTTGGCAACCTCTTCACGGATTTGGTCCATCCCCCAGACACGGGTGCGGATAAACTCTTTGTCCTCCCAGCCGTTGTCGAAGATGTGCCACAGGATACCCCAGATCAGAGCGACGTCGGTACCGGGGCGGAAGCGGACATATTCATCCGCATGGGCCGCGGTGCGCGTAAAGCGCGGGTCACAGACGATTAAAGGCGCATTGTTCTGCTCTTTCGCACGCAGAATATGCAGCAGCGAGACGGGGTGCGCCTCGGCCGGGTTACCACCGATGATGAAGATGGCCCGGCTGTTGTGCATGTCGTTGTACGAATTGGTCATGGCGCCGTAGCCCCATGTATTCGCAACACCCGCAACAGTGGTCGAGTGGCAGATACGCGCCTGATGGTCCACGTTGTTCGTGCCCCAATAGGCGGCGAACTTGCGGAACAGATAGGCCTGTTCGTTATTGTGCTTCGCAGACCCCAGCCAGTACACGCTGTCCGGCCCGGATTCTTCGCGGATGCTCATCATGCCATCGCCGATCTCGTTGATCGCCTCTTCCCAGCTGATGCGCTTCCACTCGCCACCTTCCTTTTTCATCGGATATTTCAGGCGGCGCTCGCCATGGGCGTGCTCGCGGACCGAGGCCCCCTTGGCGCAGTGTGCACCCAGATTGAATGGGCTGTCCCAGCCGGGTTCTTGCCCGATCCAGACTCCGTTCTGTACCTCGGCAACGACCGTGCAGCCGACCGAGCAGTGAGTGCATACGGATTTGATATTCTCAACGGCGGTGTTTGCCGCTGTCTGGGCACTGGCGGGCGTCACGGTTCCACCCGTGGCGCTGATCGCGGCAAGGCCGCCGATCGTCAGGCCCGAGCCACGCAAGAATGCGCGGCGATCGACGGTTTTCTCGCCGACCTGGGACAGGATACTTGTCCGCTGGGGGCGTCTCGCAACCCCGTTGGTCTTTTTCCTAAGCATTTCTTTCCTCCCTTGCTGGCCATGTAACCCATGGCTGGCTTGGTACTTCGCGAAACCGACTTCAGGGCCAATCGCAACCGTCAGTCGGGTATGACTACGTCCGGGTCAGAACCGGGCGCTGTCGAGGTATGCGCGCGTGTGCGCGGTGTCCTGCATCCGGGTTTCGTCCGTCGGCAGTTCGGCTGCTTCGGCTTTCCCAGACAGGCTGGCGGCGGCTACAGCAGCGGGCGCTGCGGTACCGGCCAGTTTCAGGAAGTCGCGGCGGGTTGCGCCTTCTTCCTTGGTCTTGCTCATGGGCTCCTCCTGTCCCAATTGCGGTTTGGTGCCTAAAGGCACCGGCGAGTGGCGGGCTAGGCCGCCGTCATTCGAAAGGCTTCACGTTCGATCTCCATGAACACCCGACCAGCCGTGCCGACCGAGGCGTAGAGAACCGAGTTCTCGGCACCTTCCAAATCCGAATAGAAATGCGCGGCCCAGGGCCCGATATGTTTGCTCCAGAACGCCTTTTGATCTTCCAGCGTGGCGGGCGCGCCGAACCGACCGACGATCATGCCCGCCATCATTTCCATTAGCGAGGCGATGTTGTCTTCGGGTTCATAAACATTCTGCGCCCGGGTGATGCCCCGCGCGGCCATGTCATTGCGCAGCTGCGCTAGGGGTTTTTCGTTCAGAAAGCCCGTCAGGTAGAAAGAGGCATAAGGCAGCAGTTCGCCTCGGCCCAATCCGATGAACAGTGCGTTGAATTCGCGCTCTGCGGCGGCAGGCTTGGTCACCTTGGCCACCCGTGCCATTGCCTGAATGGCCTGACCTAGATCCGAGTCATCACCGCTTAGCCCGGCCATCTGATCCAAAAGCAACTGATCGGGTGGACCGGCCAATAGCAGGCCAAGAAAATTATAGAAATCCGCACGCAGACGATCCTCAGTCGAGATATCCAATGTTTGCGCGTTGTCTGCGGTCATAGAGTTATCCTTCGAATTCGAATTTCATACGGCGTGGAGCAGGGGGGAGTTCGATCTCCTCTGGCTCTTCCATTTCAACCATCTGTGGGGCTTCCGGTTCTGGTTCGACGGCGTTGATCGGTTCTTCACCTGACTCGATCGCCTCGGGCATGTCAGCTTCTGTTTCTGCTTCGGACACTTCTGCCTCGGCAGCGAGCGCTTCGACATGCGCCAACATACCCTTGCCAACCTGATACGCGGTCTGGATGTTCTCAATCACGCAGGCCGCATCGGTATAATCCTCGCCGTAATCGACCAGCCCGTCGACATTGGCCAGAACAGGATTCAACCGCCATAGGCGCCGCAAGGCGCGGCGGCGCAAACGGTTAGGTACAGCTTTGGCCATGAAGCCCGAGACATCATCGCCGGCTTCCAGCGTGTCGGGATCGGGCAGATCAAACTCGGCAAGAATTTCGGCGTCGCTTTTTTCCTCCAACTCAGCTTGCCGCGTTGTGATAATCTGTTCCTCTGCGGCCAAAGCTTCTGCTTCGGTCTCGGCCTGAACGGCGGCCTTGCGGCGGGACCAGAAATCGCGGGCCTGGGTCATTGCAGCACCCGACGCGGAGCCCGGTAGACATCTGAATCCTGCCGGATTCGTGCATCGCCCTTGCCGTCTTCCACCAGATCGGTGCGTTTCTTGTCCCGTTTACGTTTTATGAACACCTCGTCCTGATGATGCTGCAGGGTGAAATCGCGGAGCCATGCAATCAACCCTTCGGTCATCGGAATCTTCTCAACGATCTCTTCGCCGGTATCCGCATAATCCTGACCCTCGAACGGTGAGGCGGTGATCAATACGGCATTCAGGGGTGTTTCGCCTTTCAGCTCATCCCGCAAAACCAGGTACAGCGAAGGTTGACCGTCCGACAGGTTGACCATGTAGGCTTCGGTTTCATCGGCCCACAGGGTGAGGGGCAGGGTGGCTGCATGGTATTCGATGGCCTCACCTTCACGTCGCAACTCTTGCCAGTCGGCAGGCTTTGCACCTGGCAAAACAGCGACCGCGCGCCAGTTCCAACGCGCCCAGCGTGTCACCCCGGGTGTTCTGCGCACGACGACGCCAATTGTCATTTCAGTCCGGCTTGCGGCCTTGGCCACTGGCTCCTCCCTGGAAGGCTCTCCCCTGCCTTCCATTGATGTACTATGTTACATAAATTGGCGACCTGCCAAGTCTAGTTTCGCCTAATATGAGACATTCACTTAGAGTTTATTTCCAACTTCAGGTTTTGATGGCGATTTGTGATGAAAAATAATGCACATATCGGGATTTTCTCTGATGCTTCGCATTGCCTCTGCGCGGATTGGGTCTAAGCTGCTGATGGGGCAGAACGCAGCGTCGGGAGGGGAAATGGCCAGCAAGCTCATATTGTGTGATTGCGAGGGGACGCAGTCCCTGAACGCAGATGGTATTTCTGCAGCCTGCGATACGGAGTGCTCGAAGGTGCATACCGCCCTTTGTACGCGCCAGATTCAAACTGCCGCCGAGTTGATGACGGGCGATGAGCAGGTGGTGTTTGCCTGCGCTCAGGAAAGTGCAGTTTTTAGCGAGCTTGCCGAGGAACTGGGTGTTGAAGCGCCCGGATTTGTCGATCTGCGCGACCGAGCTGGCTGGTCCGAACAGGGGACCGATGCAACCCCCAAAATGGCAGCGCTCGCGGCTGAGGCATCACTGCCGCAGCCAGTGACCCCAAGTTTCGATGTCATCAGTGAAGGAACCTGCTGTATTGTCGGGCCCGGAGAGGTTGTCTTTCCGTTGGCCGAACAGCTGTCCGCTGTGTTGGCCGTGACTGTGCTTTTGGTTGACGATGCAGAACCGCTAAGCCGCAACTATGACGTTGCGCGCGCACGAATACGCAGACTGACCGGCGCGCTGGGCGGATTTGTTTGGCATCTGGATCAGGTGCAGCAACTAGATCCCGGCGGACGCGGAGAATTTGGTTGGAGCACACCCCGTGACGGTGCAACGTCGCGTTGCGACATTGTTGTTGATCTGACCGGAGCAACACCTTTGGTTAATGCCCCCGAAAAGCGCGAGGGGTACTTGCGCGCTGATCCTCGCGATGCGGTGGCCGTCGCGCGTCTTGCTTTTGAAGCGGTGCAACTGGTCGGGACTTTTGAAAAACCTCTCTATGTCCGATTGGATGAGACGCTTTGCGCCCATTCGCGAGCGGAACAAACGGGGTGTTCAAACTGTCTGGACGTCTGCCCGACCGGTGCGATCACACCGGCTGGCGATCATGTAGCCACTGATCCGATGATTTGCGCTGGGTGCGGTGCGTGTTCGGCGTTGTGCCCGTCGACTGCTATCACATATGAAGATCCTCCGGTCTCGGCGGTATTGTCGCGGATGCACATACTGGCCCGGACCTTCCGGCGCGCGGGCGGCGTTGCACCGCGACTACTGGTGCACGACGCCCAAGGGGCGCAGATGATCCGGATGGCGGCCCGGTTTGGACGGGGACTGCCAGCGGATGTCATTCCGCTGGAGCTGAATGTGGTTTCGGGCTTTGGACATGCCGAGATGCTCGCAGCGCTGGCGCATGGCTTTGCGCGCGCCGATATCCTGATTAGCCCCAAGACCGAACGGGACGCGCTTGATCGTGAATTAGAGCTGGCTCGGGCTATCGCAGTGCAAGACGCGCTGAGTCTGATCGATGAAACCGACCCGGATGCGCTGGCAGATCTGCTTTATGCGCAAGATGTTCCGCAGCCATTGATTGATCCGGTGCTTCCACTGGGTAATCGTCGTCAAATAGCGCGTCTGGCGGCGCAAGCTTTGAACCCGGAGGTCGAGGTGCCGCTGGCTCTGCCCGAGGGCGCACCTTATGGCGCGATTGCAGTAAATACCGACACCTGTACATTGTGCCTGAGTTGCGTGTCCCTTTGCCCATCGGGGGCGCTGATCGATAACCCGGACAAGCCGCAGTTGAATTTCCAGCAGGACGCCTGCCTGCAATGCGGGATTTGCCGAACGATCTGCCCAGAACAGGCGATCACACTAGTGCCCCAGCTTGATCTGAGCGACCAAGCGCTGTCACAACAGGTGCTGAATGAAGAGGAACCCTTTGAATGCGTCGAATGCGGCGCAGCGTTTGGCGTTAAATCAACGGTTGAGCGGATCATGGAAAAGTTGTCGGGCACACATCCGATGTTCGCGACCTCGGATCAGGCGCGGATGATCCAGATGTGCGACAATTGCCGGGTGAACGCCCAGTTCCATAGCGCTGACAATCCATTTCAATCCGCCCCCAGGCCACGGGTTGTCACAACGGATGATTACCTTTCAAAGCGCAAGGATCACTGAAGTTGCAGTGGCGCGCCCAGATCGGCGGCGCGCATGGCGGTCACGAAAGCCAGAATTGCTTCGAGGTCATCCAGGCTCATCTCGACCGGATGGATCGGCGAGGGACGCTCGGGCGGGAAAGGTTCGGTGACGCCCTCGATCTGCGTGAAAGCTGGGTGTGGGTTCAGGGCAAAGAACGCCTGAAACCGTTCCGACCAGTCGGGCATTGCGCGCAGCACTGCGAAAGACGGGGTCGAACCCAGCCCGTTCATCCGATTCTTTGGGCCAATTACGTGGCACCGGCCACAATGGGTCATCGACAGATCTTCGCCAAGCAGCGCGTTTCCGTCGACCACGACCTCTTTGGTAACAGTGGCAGTTTCGAAACGTGCGCTAAAGGGCGTGCCCTCGTCGGGGATGAAGTTTTCAACCGTCCGTCTGCCAATGTCGGAAAGTAGCCATTCACGAAACCTTACCTGCTTGGCGCTGTCGTCGATTCGTAGATGATAGACCACCCCGTCACGGGCAAAGACCGGATCGCCGGGCGAACTCGGGGCCAGTGACATGACGCCGCTTTCATCCGCAACAACACGTATTCCGGTCTTGAGAGAAAAGCGCGGAAGAATATGTTGCAAAAGACCTGAGTTTGTCACCTCATCCGGGGCGGCAAGGCCCAATGCCTCTTGCGACCAAGAGGGGGTGGCGGTGAGCGTCAGGCTCAGGCACAACAGGACAAAGCGCATGGTTAAGCCTAACGGTGGCTGACCCGATGCGTCAAATGTACAAAATGAGACGGAGACACATGCAATGAGCGGCGACTATATTCTGTCGATACGCAAGGCGCCCAGCGCGGGGCGGATCAAGGGGAAGACGGCATGAGCATCCGTGATGCAGTTCTAGCAAACTTGAAGAAGATTACCGATCCGGTTTCTGGTCAGGATATTGTGAGCGCGGGTATCGTGCGTGCATTGAATGTTGAAGGCGATACCGTTCGGTTTGTGCTGGAGATCGATCCCAAACAGGCCGAGAAGATGGAGCCCGTACGAGCCACAGCCGAACAGGCGGCGCAGATGGTTGATGGTGTTTCCAAGGTCTCGGCAATGTTGACCGCGCATTCGGACAAGGCGCCGCCTGATTTGAAGCCCAAGCCCAAGCCCTCACAAACCGGACCGCAGGCCGTTCCCGGTGTGGACCGGATCATCGCGGTTGCGTCGGGCAAGGGTGGCGTGGGCAAGTCCACCGTGTCGGCCAACCTTGCCTGCGCGCTGGCAGCTGAAGGCCGTCGCGTAGGCCTGTTGGACGCAGACGTATATGGCCCTTCACAACCCCGGATGCTGGGCGTGTCGGGGCGACCGGCCAGCCCAGATGGCAAGACGATCCTACCGCTGCGCAATCACGGTGTCACCATGATGTCGATGGGGTTAATGACCAACGAAGGGCAGGCGGTTGTCTGGCGTGGCCCCATGCTGATGGGCGCCTTGCAGCAGATGATGAGTCAGGTGCAATGGGGCGCATTGGATGTGTTGATCGTTGATCTGCCCCCCGGAACCGGCGATGTGCAACTGACGCTGAGCCAAAAGTTTCAGGTGGATGGAGCCATTGTCGTCTCAACCCCACAGGATGTTGCTTTGATCGACGCCCGCAAGGGGATCGATATGTTCAACCAGCTCAAGACGCCCATTGTTGGGATGATCGAAAATATGTCGACGCATATTTGCTCGAATTGCGGACACGAAGAACATGTCTTTGGCCATGGCGGTGTTGCCTCAGAAGCCGAGGCGCTGGGCGTGCCATTGCTAGGGGAAATTCCGCTGCATCTGGATATCCGAGTTGCCGCCGACGGGGGTGCCCCCATCGTTGTCAGCAAACCTGACAGCCCGCAAGCCGAAGCCTTCCGCAAGATCGCCCGCGACATGATTGCCAAGGGCAAAGCGTGACCCAGCCGGTCTTTCCCCCATTACTCAAAGGGCAACCTGCCAAGGCCGGCGAAGACCCGTTCGAGCGGGCCCAGGCCATGGCAGCGCTGGGCTGTGACGCGGGAACTGTGGTCCACAATATTCAGGCGGATCGTCTGCGCGTTGCGATAGTATTCGCGCCCGAGGTTCCGTTGCGGGATGCTATGGCGATGCTGCCGCTTTGTGCTGTCGGGTTCCAGAATGCGCTGGGCGCGCTGGCCCCACCCGAGGTCGCGGTGCACTTGGGTTGGGATGGGCTGATCTGTGTAAACGGTGCAAAATGTGGGACAATAAAAGTTGCAGCGTCGTCTGCCGAGGTGGATGAGGTTCCCGATTGGCTGATCGTTGGTTGGGAACTGGCCTTGCTTCAAACCAGCGATGCACCAGGGGAAACACCGGATGTTACCTCGCTCTATGATGAAGGATGCGCCGAGGTTTCTGCGACGCAGTTGGTCGAGAGCTGGTCGCGTCACATGTTGACCTGGTTGAACCGCTGGAACGAGGACGGTAATGCGCCGCTTCATGCTGAGTGGATGGGGCTGCTGCGCGGTGTCGGAGAACCTATTGGAGAAGGGGGTGTCTTTCTGGGCACCGATGAGCGCTTCGGTATGCTGATCCGTGACGGCGCGGACACACATATACGCCCGCTGACAGAATTATTGGAGATCGCCAGATGAAACTCGCCCGTGCTATCCATTTTGATGAAAGCGATATGAACGTGTTTCATTCACCCGCAAGAACCGGTGAATGGTGCATTTCGGGCGGATTCGAGTTTTCGAACTGGAGTGAGGCTGATCTGGAAGGCAAGGCGCGTCAGGCCTTTGCCAATGGATGGCTGGGGCTTGAAACCTTCGGGCGCGTTACATTTGTTGCCGTCACGCAAGTCGAGCAGGCCGAGATTGACCAGATCACGCAATATCTGGCCGAGCATTTCGTGCAATTCTACGGCGCGCCTTCGGTTGAAGCCGCGTTAGAAGTGGCGCAGGCCGAAGTCTCACATATGTCCGAGCTGTGCGAAGATCATGCCCCGAACACATTGCTGACCGTCGCCCGAGAGCTGACGGGGGCAGGGGTGCACGAGGCATTCCGAGTGATCACCCCGCAAGAGACGCAACTTGAAGCGTTGGCCGTCCACGGCTCGCTGGACGATTAGATCAGATCGGCGAAGCCGCCGAATTGTCCGCGCTTGAAGATCAGCCCCTGACCTGGGCGATGCATGACCTGTTCAACATGACCAACAAGGATCAGGTGGTCACCTGCCTCATGACGGGCCGACAGGCGGCAATCGAAGCGGGCGAGGCATTCCGCAAGTCGGGGGCGCCCCGCGTCATCCTCCTGCCAATCCGCATGAGAAAAATCGAACCCGTTGCGCGCGAATTGCAATGCTTGGTCGTGCTGGTCCTGCGCCATAACGTGGATCGCGTAGTGTTCGCAGTTGTGGAACGCGTCGTACCGGTTCGAATCCCGATCAAGACACCACAGGACCAGCGGCGGGTCCAGCGATACAGACGCAAATGAGTTCACCGTTATTGCTGCGGGGCCCTCGGAGGTATTTGTGGTCACAACGGTGACGCCGGTGCCGAAACAGCCCAGGGCCTCGCGAAAGGCAAGGCTTTGCTCGGGGCTGGGAATGAAAGTTTTTTCCATCATCGCGCGCTCGTACATGGGCCTGTCTCAGGTGCCACGCGACGCCGGGATTGTCCACGGAAAGCTGCGGTGATTTTAGGAATTTCTGGTCAGTTCAGGTCTTCAAGCAACCGTCCGTGTTTGCGAGTCTCGGTGATGACGTCGCCAAAGGTCACCAAATTACGGGCCGTAAGCATCGGCAGCATCCGAACCAACACTTCGGCGGTCGCCACGGCATCACCCAAGGCCGTGTGACGCAAGGCTTCCGGGATGGTTATGCCTAACCGCTCGCAGACCGCGTCCAGCGTATGCGTTTCGCTTGCCCCGAACAGCACCGCCGACAGCAGGACCGTGTCCAGAATGGGGTGGCTCCATTCCACCCCCATACGCTCGGCATGGCGGCGCAGGAAAGCCATGTCGAATGGTGCATTGTGGGCAACAATGACGGCATCCCGGGCAAATTGGTGAAAGCTGCGACCGGCCTCGGCAATATCAGGCGCACCCTGAACCATCCGGTCGCTAACCTTATGCACTTTGGTTGAAGCTGGGGGGATCGGGATGCCGGGATCGACCAGGGTATCAAGCCGTTCGCCTTCGACGATCTTACCCTTTACGACGCGCACCGCACCGATCTGTACGATCTCATCCTTATGCGGGAGCAGGCCCGTGGTTTCGGTGTCAAAGACTACGAAGCAGAGGTCCAACAGGGGTCTATCTTCAAACGCGTCGTCACCGGGTGTGTCGAGAAGTTCGAAATCGTAAACCAGCGGGCGGGCCGCGTCGGGTTCGATTTGCGCGGCACTGTCATCGAAGACCAGCATGTAACCGGGGGCATCGCCCAATGGTTTCATACGGGCAGAATACGATTGCCGCCCATCGACACTGGTTAGTGTGCAATGGACGTCTTTCCCGGTTTTGATCAGCTTCGCGTAGGAATCCGTCAGACCGGTCGCTTCGAGGTAGTCAAAAAGCGAGGCGTTTAGCCGAGGATGTGCGATCTGTGCCAGAACCTCAGCCGCCTGCGCGTCATATAGAACGATCTGATGCTTCGGTCCGGCTAAAAGCATTGCAACCGGAATCTCGGTCAGCAGCGCCGTTAGACGTTGTTTTTCCGAGGCCAGATGGGCTGTTTCCGCGGCCACGGCCTCAGCCGTGGTCATGGCGTTGGCAGCCAGTTGTTCGGCCAGTCCAGCGGCGGCGGGGGCCAGATCGCCCAAATAGCGCGCCGCCTGAAGGTCCAGATCCGTGCTGACCCCGGCGTGTGCGCGCGCCCGGAGTTGGGCCGAGAGCCGCTCGATCGGTTTTGCAACGTTATCATCAAAAAGAAGCCAGACTCCGGCAACTAGCGCCAACATTCCAAAAGCGATCAGTATCTCTGCGAAGATGAACGCATCCATAAGGGCGGGATCACTTGCCCTCTGATAACCGACCCACAAAGCCAGGGTGCTGATGATCAGCCCTCCTGCCGCAAGTAATAGGAAGAACAGGAACACCCTCAGGCGCAGGCTCAGATGGTTCAACATAGTCAGACCCCGCAGGTTGCCTCGATTACCGGATCTTCAGCGTCGATCTTGATCCAGCTGGCGTTCAGCAAACGTCCGTCATCGGCGAATTCGGCCCCGTCTGCCAGGTTGGCGCGGCTGTTTTCGGCGCAGTTTACAGCGACCGGCATCTTCGAGACCGGTGCCCAGCGACCAAAAAAGTAAAGATCGACCAGACGCTCGTCCGGCAAATTGGCATTGGTGCGTACCGATGTGGCGTCGATCGCAGCAAAGCGGTCGACAAAGGGCACGGCATACGTCCAAGGGCGATAAAAGGCGCGGCTTTCCACCTCCTGCACGATGGTGAGGCTGTCGGGCAGTTGGTCGCGCGTACGGTCATACCAAGAATACTCGCTGGTAATCGTCATACCGATCATCCCCGCACCTGCCGCAACCGGCGCGGCCCATTTGGGCAAGCGGCCCCCGGTCAGCTTGTTCACCACCATCACGACACCCGCAAAGGCAAAGCCTGCAAAAATCGTGCCGATCAGTTCCAGAAACATGTGATTTCTCCGTTCATTTCCAGTTTCTTAACCCAGCATTCCTTTGCCATGGCCAACCGCTGATTGCATGGTTTTTACCACGACAAAGGCATCGCGGAGATGACTTCGCTCAAAGTCCGACAATTCAGCGGGTGGCAGGTAATTGTCCGGTGCATCCCCGGATTTGACCAGACGCACTTGATGTTCCAATCGGGTCTCAGCGATCAGGTCATATGCGTCCAGTAAATCGCGTGCGCCAGACGCGCTGAGCACACCCGCAGCCTCGGCGGCGCTAAGACGGGCGCGGGTGTTCGCTTCGGTTAATTGTCCCTGCAGGCTGTAGATGCGTGCCAGATCCACGACAGGCACCACGCCATTATGCTTGAGGTCGAGCGTATTGCGATGCTCACCCGAACGTATGGTGGCGAATCCACGCAGCAGGCCCAGAGGAGGCGTGTGTTTCAGTGAGTTCGAAATCATATGCGCGACAAAGATCGAATTCGCATTGGCTGCCGCCAGCGTATCGGCCTGCAGGTCGGTGAACAGATCGAAGGACCCTCCGATGGGCCGCAGGTCAAACATCACCGAGGCCAGCATTTGCGCCTCAGGGTTGGGTTTGGCGATCCAGCCATTGAAATACTCGCGCCAGACACGCACGGGCTGGCACCAGCGAGGGTTGGTCGCCATCATGTCACCGGGGCAATAGAAATAACCGCAGGTATCCAGCCCGTCTGAGACGAATTTGGCCAGCGCAGCGAAGTAGGCCATATCACCGACCGCCACACTGTCATCTAGCATCAGGCAATTGTCCTGATCAGAAACTCCGGTCTGTTCCTGCCGTCCTTGCGAGCCGCAAGCAAGCCACAAGTAGGGCACTGGCGGCGCACCCAGTTCAGCCTCAGCCAGTGCCAGCAACCGCCGCGTCGCAGTGTCTGCGATGTCGGTGATCAGCCGTGTAACGATCTCGTGCCGGTTGCCACCCGCGACGAGTTGGACCAGCAGTTGTGGTATCTCAGCGGTGACTTGAGCCATCTCTTGCGGGCTGTCGGCGCGGGCAATTCGTCCTACCAACTCGGCAGAATTGACCGCCTGATAGCGGGTGAGGTCGGTTTGGGTTACGATTCCGACCAGCTTACCGGCCTCGGAAATTGGAATATGACCGATGCCACGTTCCATCATCACGTGTAATACGTCCGAGCCGATATCTGTCGGGGCAAGAATGATTGGATCGGCGGTCATGATCGCCGAAACCGCGGTGTCAGCGGGCATCGCCTCGGCGACGTATTTGCCGGAAATATCGCGGAGGGTTGCGATACCCAACAATCTGTCCCCTTCGGTCACGCAAAGCGATGAGATATGGCGGTCGCGCATGATCTGCGCAGCGTTTTGAACCGGAGTATCGGGCGGGCAGGTGGCAGGGTCACGAGCCATCAGCACGTCAATTGCACTGGTAGCCAAGCTTTGCGGTCCGCTCCGCCCACCGCGTGAACGGTTAAAGAACTTGGACACCACGTCGTGACCTTCGATCAGGTTTTTCACAAGGTCTGGCGGCAACACGATCAACACTGACGGCGTGTGCGCGCGCGCATGTGTGGCGGCCTTGCCGTCCTTCAGCAATCCGCGCTCACCAAAAGAATTGCGCAATCCCAGATGCGAAACGACAGCGCCGTTCTCATCGGTAATTTCTACCTGTCCTTCATAGATCACAAAGACGCCGGGCAGAGCGTTGCCCAACTGGTAAATGCTGCCATCGGCATCGACTTCGCGCACTTCGATCTGCTTGGCCAGATCGTCCAAAGCATCATGGGGCAACGAGTCATAGGGGTGTACAGACTTCAGAAACCGGGTGATTTCGTCATGGGACAGGGGCATTTACGCTCTCCGGAGTTCCGAATAAAAATCCCGCCCGGTGGTGTGCCGGGCGGGAACAGTAAGTCGAAAGATGCGATCGAAGACAAGAGCCGCCGACCGCATCACACTCAGTGATCCTGAGCTGCGCCCGCACCACGGGGAATGCGAATGCTTTCGACCATATCTTTGATCTCCTGCGGAGTCTCTTTGGTCATACCGGCAACGACGTAGGCGACGCCGAAGTTGATCATCGCACCGATGGCGCCGAACGAGGTCGACTTGATCGGACCCAGAAGCGGATCAGCATCGGTGAACGAGTTGGTGCCCGGAATGAACAGCCAGCCCTTATGCAGGAAGATGTAGACCAGGGTTACGGTCAGACCAGCCAGCATACCTGCAACCGCGCCGGTGTTGTTGATGCGGGTCGAGAAGATCCCCATCATCAGCGCCGGGAAGATCGAGGCTGCTGCCAGACCGAAGGCCAAGGCCACGGTTTGTGCCGCAAAGCCCGGAGGGTTGAGACCCAGATAGGTTGCAACGACGATGGCTACAGCCATTGCAATCCGTGCTGCCAGAAGTTCACCCTTTTCAGAGATCGACGGGTTGATTGCACCTTTGACAAGGTCATGGGACACAGCCGACGAGATCGCCAGCAGCAGGCCCGCAGCGGTTGACAGAGCAGCCGCAAGACCACCAGCAGCGACCAGACCAATCACCCAACCTGGCAAGTTGGCAATCTCAGGATTGGCCAGAACCAGGATGTCGCGGTTGAACTTGGTCAGCTCGTTACCGACCCAGCCTTTTTCTTCGGCGATTGCAGTCATCGCCTCGGATTTGTCGTTGTAGTACTGGATCTTGCCGTCGCCGTTCTTGTCTTCCCAATCCAGCAGACCGGTTTTCTGCCAAGTGGCCATCCAGTCGTAACGCGGATCATTGTCGATTTCCTCAACCGAAACAGCGCCACCTTCGATGCCACCATTGGGCCACATCATGTCGGTGATGTTCAGGCGCGCCATTGCACCAACAGCAGGAGCCGTCAGGTACAGCAGAGCGATGAAGACCAGCGCCCAGCCCGCCGACCAACGTGCGTCAGACACTTTGGGAACGGTGAAGAAGCGCATGATGACGTGCGGCAGACCCGCAGTACCGATCATCAGCGACAGGGTGAACAGCACCATGTTCAGCGTATTCGAGTGGTGGGCCGTGTAGTCGTTAAAGCCCAGCTCGGTCACGATGGCGTCCAGCTTGGTCAGCAGGGGTTCACCGCTGGCGGTGTCACCAAACAGACCCAGCGCCGGAACAGGCGTGCCGGTCAGCTGCAGCGAGATAAAGATGGCCGGGATGGTATAAGCGGTGATCAGCACGCAGTACTGAGCGACCTGAGTGTAGGTCACGCCCTTCATCCCACCAAACACTGCGTAGGCAAACACAACGCCGGCGCCGATCAGCAGACCTGTAGTGTTGGACACTTCGAGGAAGCGACCAAAGGCCACGCCAACACCGGTCATCTGACCGATCACGTAGGTCACCGACGCAACGATCAGACAGATCACAGCAACGATACGTGCGGTCTGGCTGTAGAAACGGTCGCCGATGAATTCCGACACGGTGAACTTGCCGAACTTACGCAGGTAGGGCGCAAGCAGCAGAGCCAGCAGCACGTAGCCACCGGTCCAACCCATCAGGAAGGTCGAGTTGTCATAGCCGGTAAAGGCAATCAGGCCCGCCATCGAGATGAACGAGGCCGCAGACATCCAGTCCGCTGCTGTCGCCATACCGTTGGTGACCGGGTGAACGCCGCGACCGGCGGCATAGAATTCCGATGTGGAACCCGCACGAGCCCAGATCGCGATGCCGATGTAAAGCGCAAAAGACGCGCCCACAAACAGCAGGTTGATGGTAAACTGATCCATGCCGATTACTCCTCGTCCACGCCGTGCTCAGCGTCGAGCTTGTTCATGCGCCAGGCGTAGTTGAAGATCAGCACCAGAAAGACCAGGATCGATCCTTGCTGAGCGAACCAAAAGCCCAGATCTGTACCGCCAACGGCGATGCCGGACAGCAGCGGACGCAGCAGAATGCCGAATCCAAACGACACCAGCGCCCAAATCGCGAGGCTGATGTAGATGAGGCGCAGGTTGGCCTGCCAATAGCCCTTGTCGGCTTCAGCAGTCTGCGCGGAGTTTGTTGAATGATCCGCCATCGCGGGTTCCTCCTTCGCTTCCCTCATTGGCGGCCCATTGCCCAACTCCTCCAGTGCGGTGGGCCGCTTCTCGGTTGTGCCAAACGCCCCGTGACGTCAGGCATAACTTCTCTGGTCCGCCAGGGCGGGTCCATTGAAGTATTCTGATTTAGGATCAAAGCCCTAGGGCTTATCTCCTCCCCTTATTTCATGACCTCGCCGACAATCCCTTGAAGGTCTTGCGCGATGTCGTCGATCTGACCCATGGCATCGATGCCTTTCAGCACACCTTGGGCTTGATAGTAGTCAATCAGCGGTGCGGTCTGCGCGTGATAGGCCGCCAGACGCGACGCGACCGTCTCGGCATTGTCGTCGGCGCGGCGTTTGAATTCTGTGTGTCCGCACTTGTCGCATTTGCCGTCTTCGACGGGCTGCTTGTACGTGTCGTGATAGCCCTCACCGCATCCAGCGCAGGTGTAGCGACCCGAAATCCGCGTCACCATCTCGGCGTCTTCAACTTCAAGGCTGATGGCCGCGTTGATCTTCTGATCTGAAGACGCGAGCAGACCATCAAGAGCCTCGGCCTGGACTGTGGTCCGGGGGAAACCATCTAGTATGACGCCCTTGGCGCAGTCCGGTTCTGCCATGCGGTCGCGCAGGATCGCGATGACGATGCCGTCGCTGACAAGATCGCCTGCCTCCATAACCGCTTTGGCAGCATTACCAGCCTCGGTACCTGCGGCGACCGCGTCACGCAGCAGATCACCGGTGCTGAGTTGTACAAGCCCGAACTTCTCTTCAAGCATACGAGCCTGCGTACCCTTCCCGGCGCCCGGAGGGCCGAGAAGGATCAGAACAGCGGGGGATATGGTCGTGGCAGCGTCCATCACATCCTCACTTGTTTGCCCGGTTTTCGATCAGGTCTTCGACCACTGACGGATCGGCCAGGGTCGACGTATCGCCAAGCGAACCAAAGTCGTTCTCGGCAATCTTGCGCAGAATTCGGCGCATGATCTTGCCCGAGCGAGTCTTGGGCAGGCCGGGGGCCCACTGGATCACATCAGGCGAGGCAATCGGGCCGATCTCGGTCCGGACCCAGGTGCGCAGCTCTTTCAGCAACTCATCCGACGGCTCGCGGTCATTCATCAAAGTGACATAGCAATAGATGCCTTGCCCTTTGATTTCATGGGGGTAACCAACCACAGCGGCCTCGGCGACGGCGGCATGGGCGACCAGCGCGCTTTCCACCTCGGCCGTGCCCATCCGGTGGCCGGAGACGTTGATTACATCATCGACGCGGCCAGTGATCCAGTAATCGCCATCCTCATCGCGACGGCAGCCATCGCCGGTGAAGTAGTAGCCTTTGTAGTCCGAGAAATAGGTCTTCTCGAACCGCTCATGATCGCCCCAGACGGTGCGCATCTGACCGGGCCAGCTGTCTTTGATGCACAGAACACCCTCAACGCCATTTCCCTCGATCTCAACACCGGATTGCGGGTCCAGAACCACCGGCTGGATGCCGAAGAACGGTTTCATCGCCGAGCCGGGCTTCATCGCATGCGCACCGGGCAGGGGGGTCATCAGGTGACCGCCGGTTTCGGTCTGCCACCAGGTGTCAACAATCGGGCATTTACCTTTGCCAACAACTTCATTGTACCAGTTCCAGGCTTCCGGGTTGATCGGCTCGCCGACTGTGCCCAGCGTCCGGAGATCGCTCAGGTCGCATTTCTCGACGAACTCGGTACCCTGACCCATCAGAGCGCGAATTGCCGTCGGAGCGGTGTAGAACTGGTTCACCTTGTGCTTTTCGCACACCTGCCAGAAGCGTGATGCATCCGGATAGGTCGGCACGCCTTCGAACATCAGTGTGGTCGCTCCGTTGGCCAGCGGGCCATAGACGATATAGCTGTGGCCGGTGACCCAGCCGACATCGGCGGTGCACCAGTAAACGTCGCCTTCATGGTAGTCGAATGTGATCTCATGCGTCATCGCGGCATAGACCAGATAACCGCCGGTCGTATGGACGACACCTTTGGGCTGACCGGTCGAACCGGAAGTATAGAGAATGAACAGCGGATCTTCGGCATTCATCTCGGCGGGTGCGCAATAGTCATCCGCTTCAAGCGCCATTTCGTTGTAATCATAGTCGCGGCCATCAATCCAAGTGGTCTGCCCACCGGTGCGTTTGACCACCAGACATCTCACGCTGTCTTTGCAGTGCAGCAGGGCCGCGTCTGCGTTGGACTTCAGCGGAGTCTTTCGGCCACCACGTGGTGCCTCATCGGCAGTGATGACGACCTTGGCATCACATCCGTTGACTCGGGCTGCCAACGCATCGGGTGAAAACCCAGCAAATACAATCGAATGGATTGCTCCGATCCGTGCACAAGCCAGCATCGCATAGGCTGCTTCAGGGATCATCGGCAGATAGATTACAACGCGGTCACCTTTGCGCACGCCCATCGACTCGAGAATATTGGCCATGCGGCAGGTGCGACGGTGCAGTTCGGCGTAGGTAATGTGCTGAGCTTCGTCGTTTGGATCATCCGGTTCCCAGATGATCGCTGTCTGATCGCCGCGCGTATTCAAATGACGGTCAAGGCAGTTGGCCGAGACGTTTAGCGTGCCGTCCGCATACCAGTTGATACCAACCGAACCAAAATCATAGCTGACGTCTTTGACCTGAGTATAAGGCTTGATCCAGTCAACGCGCTTGCCTTGCTCATCCCAGAATGCTTCGGGGTTGTTGATCGACGCAGCGTACATATCTGCGTATTTGTCGGCGTCGACATGCGCACGGGCGACAGTTTCTGCGGATGGCGGATATGTCTTGGCATCTGCCTGGGCAGCGGTAGTCATCTTTGAGGCTCCTCCCTCTGGACTGGATTACATGGGATCGATTTTGCCAGCCGATCAGGCAATGTCGATCCGGTTCCTCCCCAAGTTGAATAATACGGGGATCAGAAAAGAAATAAATAAATTGCCATAATCCTTGGATTTCTTTGTAAAGAAATTTCATTTCCGGCACTAGCATTGTAAATAATTCTGAAATTGTGCGTAATATACACCTTAAATCAGCAAGATAGCTGTAATGACATAAGTGCTCATTGGCATGTGTCTGGGGCTTTGGCCGATAGCTTCACTTTAATATCGAAGTCTGGTGGCGATAACACCACTTCTCCTCGCAGGGGTTGGCAGCTTCTAGACTTGGCGCTAGCTTCACAATCAAGCATCCCGATAGGGGGCGCAACTAAGGGAGATACCACTATGAAAAAGATGTTGAGCGGTGCGGCTTTTGCCGCCCTGAGTGTGGCGTTTGTCACCGAAGCAGCCGCGACCGAATGGAATGCCTCGGTCTGGGGTAAGCGCCGCGCATTTACCGAGCATGTTGAGAAACTGGCTGAACTGGTGAACGAAAAAACCGGCGGCGATTTCACCATCAATGTTAGCTATGGCGGATTATCGAAGCCCAAGGAAAACCTGGATGGTATCGAGATTGGCGCGTTCGAGATGGCGCAGTTTTGTGCGGGCTATCACCGCGATAAGAACCGCGCGATCACCGTTTTGGAACTGCCCTTCCTTGGCGTAAACACATTGGATGAAGAGGTGGCCGTCAGCCACGCAGTCTATGATCATCCAGCAGTCAAGGACGAGATGGCGCAGTGGAACGCGCGCATCATCATGACTTCACCGATGCCTCAATATAACCTTGTCGGCACCGGTGACCCTCGTGATGAGCTTGCCGAGTTCGACGGTATGCGCGTACGCGCCACTGGCGGTTTGGGGCAAGCATTTGAGGCGGTTGGTGGCGTACCTACGTCCGTGCCCGCGACCGAAGCCTATAATGCGATGGAATCTGGCGTGGTCGATACCGTGGCCTTCGCTCAGCATGCGCATTTGTCATTCGGGACGATCAACGAAGCTGACTGGTGGACGGCCAATCTGAATCCTGGAACGGTAAACTGTCCGGTGGTGGTGAATATCGACGCTTATGAAGCGCTGCCAGCCGAACATCGCGAAGCGCTGGACAGCTCGATTAATGAGGCTATCGATCACTATCTGGCCAACTACGGTGGACTGCTTGAAAAGTGGGATGGCGTGCTGGCAGAGAAAGGCGTTGAAAAGGTCGAGATTGACGATGCCGTGCTTGAGGAGTTTCGCGCCAAAGCCGCTGATCCGATTCGCGCGAAGTGGATCGAAGACATGACCGCCCAGGGTCTGCCTGCGCAGGATCTTTATGATCTTGTGCAATCGACACTGCAACAGCAGCGCGGCGGTAACTGATCGCCACAGCCGGGTGTCATTAGGCACCCGGCATCTCCTTCAATCAAAGGAATGCTGAGATGGCAGGACATGCCACGGTGCTTGAGGATGGCAGTCTTCTAAGCCGGTTGGATCACCGTTTGTTACGTCTAGAGCGTTTTATGGCGTTGATCAGCGGATTCGCGGTTTTCGGGCTGATGGTGCTGGCTGTTGTGTCAGTCAGCGGCCGAAACGCATTAAACGCGCCTTTGCCCGGATATGTTGATTGGATTGAACAGGCGATGCCCTTGATCGCGTTTCTGGGTATCTCGTTTGTGCAACGTGATGGCGGGCACATCCGAATGGATATCGTTATCTCGCGCCTGAAAGGGCGGGCGCTGTGGTTGTTCGAGCTGATCTCGGTTCTGTTGATACTGCTGCTGATGCTGGCGCTGGTTTGGGGTAGTTGGTCCCACTTTGACCGCTCATTTGACTTCGGCGCTCCGATGTGGAGTCGCGACAGCTCGATTGATATCGGGATTCCTATTTGGCCAGCCAAGCTGCTGGCACCCGTTGCTTTTTCGGTGCTGTGCGCCCGGCTAATCTTGCAGGTCTGGGGCTATGGACGCGCCTTCATGCTGGGGCTCGAGGCACCGGTGGCCGTACCGCTGATACAGGATGCCGCCGCACAGGCTGCAGCCGAGGCCGAACAATTCGAAGGACGTAACTGACCCATGGACACGATTGATATCGGCCTTTGGGTCACTGCCGGACTGTTGGTTCTTGTCGTCACTGGCATGCGGGTGGCATTTGCTGCAGGTCTGGCAGGGTTGGTTGGCCTTGTTTGGATATTCTGGGCAAAGTTTGGGTATGATCCCGAGCGGTTTGGTAAGGCACTGACGGTGGCCGTCAAAACGGCTGGCCAGGTGCCACATTCCAAGGTGGCGTCTCATACGCTGAGCCTGATCCCAACATTCATCCTGATCGGCTATCTAGCCTACTACGCTGGCCTGACCCGCGCCTTGTTTGAGGCGGCAAAACGCTGGGTGGCATGGGTGCCTGGCGGGTTGGCCGTTTCAACGATTTTTGCGACCGCCGGTTTCGCCGCCGTATCAGGTGCATCGGTCGCCACATCAGCCGTCTTTGCGCGCATCGCCATCCCTGAAATGCTGGCCGTCGGGTATAATAAACGTTTCGCCGCCGGTGTGGTTGCCGCTGGCGGGACCTTGGCCTCGCTAATCCCCCCATCTGCGATCCTTGTGATTTACGCCATCATTGTCGAGCAGGATGTGGGAAAACTGCTGCTCGCAGGCTTCATCCCCGGTGCGTTTTCGGCGGTGATCTATGGCTTGCTGATCGTCGGTATCGCCGTGATCTTCAAGTCCGTCGGACCGCCGGTCACCGGGTTTACCTGGAAACAACGATTTGCTGCACTTCCGGGCGCACTGCCCATTGTGGCGGTGATCCTCATCATCAT
This sequence comes from Ruegeria sp. H9, assembly GCF_056532915.1. Lineage (NCBI taxonomy): Bacteria > Pseudomonadati > Pseudomonadota > Alphaproteobacteria > Rhodobacterales > Roseobacteraceae > Ruegeria > Ruegeria sp. H9. The sequence continues at coordinate 197,078 of NZ_JBQFNX010000002.1, forward strand.
CTGCTTTGTCTATAACCCCTTCGGCGACAAGGCTTGGGGCACCCCGACCGAGGGCGGGGCCATCGGGGCCTTCATCGTGTTCTGCTTTGCCCTGATCCACGGCATGCGCTGGCCTGAATTCAAATCGGCCTTGCTTGAAACCGCCAAACTGACCGCCATGATTTTCGCGATTATTTGGGGTGTTTTGATCTACGTGCGCTTTCTTGGTTTCGCAGATCTGCCGGGGGCGTTTTCCGACTGGATCACTTCGCTCGAAATGTCGCCTATGTTGATCCTCATTTGCATCCTGCTGGCCTACGCAGTGCTGGGCATGTTCATGGATGCGATCGGTATGTTGCTTTTGACACTTCCGGTTGTGTATCCCGCCGTTATGGCCCTGAACGGAGGCGAGGCCGTCAGCGCAGCAGACAGCGCCTTTGGTATGTCCGGGCCGATGTGTGCGATCTGGTTTGGTATCTTGGTGGTCAAAATGGCCGAGTTTTGCCTGATCACACCTCCTATTGGTCTAAACTGTTTTGTTGTCGCAGGCGTGAGGCCTGATCTTAGTGTTCAGGATGTCTTCAAAGGGGTAACGCCGTTCTTCATTGCCGATGCTCTGACCATCGCACTGCTGGTGGCCTTTCCAGGGATTGTTCTATACCTGCCATCGCTTGCGGGATAGGAAAAAGCCCCGGCCAAAGGCCGGGGCACAGTTTTAGAAGTGCGGGTTCTTTATCCTGCCCGCATCAACATCCCGAACAGATCCCGCGGGTCGTCTGGGTCTGCGAGCATGTCCAATGGCTCATAGAAATCAGTGCCTTCAATCGCGCTTTTGATGTAACGTAGTGCCGAGAAGTCCTCGATCGCGAAGCCGACACTGTCGAACAACGTGATCTGTCGATCATCGGTGCGCCCTGTGGCTTGTCCGGTCATAACTTCCCACATCTCGGTGACAGGGTGATCATTCTCCAGAGCTTGAATTTCACCTTCGATCCGCGTTTGCTCGGGGTATTCTACAAAGATATTCGAGCGCAGAAGGATATCGCGGTGCAGTTCGGTTTTGCCGGGGCAATCACCGCCAATCGCGTTGATGTGCACACCGGGGCCGACCATGTTGTCGGTCAGGATGGTGGCGTATTTCTTGTCAGCGGTGCAGGTCGTTATGATCTGAGCGCCTTCGATTGCGTCCTCCGGCGTTTTGCAGGGCACGACCGTCAGCCCTTTGCCCTGCAGATTGGCTGCACATTTCGCCGTCGCGTTCGGGTCTGTGTCGTAGAGCCGGACCGTATCGATTCCGCACATGGCTTTGAAGGCGAGGCACTGGAACTCGGATTGCGCGCCGTTTCCAATCATCGCCATCGTCGTCGCGGATTTGGGCGCGAGATATTTGCCGACCAGCGCAGAGGTTGCCGCTGTCCGCAAAGCAGTCAACATCGTCATTTCGGTCAACAATGTCGGGTAACCGGTATAGACATCAGCCAGCAGGCCAAACGCGGTCACGGTCTGCAGGCCCTCAGACGTGTTCTTGGGATGCCCATTGACGTATTTGAACCCGTACGCCTCACCATCCGAGGTTGGCATCAGTTCGATCACCCCATGTGGTGAGTGGGCCGGGATGCGGGGCGTTTTGTCAAAGCTCTCCCAGCGTTTAAAATCGGATTCGATCTGCGCGGCAATCTGCGTGATCATCTGTTCGACCCCGATGTGATGGACCAGACGCATCATGTTGTCGACGGATACAAATGGCACGAGGGCCTTATCAGAAGGTTGCATCAAAGACTCCTATCGGCGGGAAAGATGGATACCAGCGATCATACAACGTACGGATCCACCGGCTGTTTCTATTGTGGGAACCGAGAGCGGCAGCGGAGTTGCACTGGCTTCGATGATCGCGACTTGAGCAGGTGTAAGAGCCTGTAGCGCTCGGCTGGACAACGCCAAGACAAGACCATCATTGCCACTAAGCTCAATCGCGTTTCCTGCAAAATCTGCAATCTGCTCATGGGACAGATCGATGACAGTACGGCCAGATTCCTCAAGCCGTGCCCGAACTGTTGCCCGACGTTCTGGGTTGGAAATCATGTCCAAACAGATAAGGGCGTAGTGCGTGCCGATCCCCATCAGGACATTGGTGTGATAGACATCACGGCCTTCAGCGTCCTTTGCATCAAAGGCAATCGGCTCATAGTTGAAATGCGTACAGAAACGCTCCAACAACACCGGATCGGCGCGGTTGGATCGAACAGTGTAGGCAATACGGCCCACGTGATCCAGAACCATTGCGCCCGTGCCCTCAAGCGCGAGGTCGTCCTGTTCGAGGCCGGAATAGTCGATGACGTCTTGCACTCGATATTCCCTCTTCAGTAACTCAATTACATCTGAGCGTCTTTCGCGTCTGCGCGATGGAACGAACATCGGATAAACAGCGACATGACCGCCTGGATGGGTCGAAAACCAGTTGTTTGGGAACACGCTGTCGGGGGTGTCACGTTCGCCTTCGTCGTCAAACACATGAACGGTCACACCAGCAGCGCGAAGCTGTTCTACTGCTTTGTCATGCTCATCCCGCGCGGCAGCAGACGTCGCTGCAGCAGATCGATTTGCCAGTGTTTGAAATGCATTGTCGTCGCGGGTTTCAGGATTCGACGCAAATGCGTGCGGGCGCACCATCACGACAGCTGAAGGAGATTGAAGAGAAATCATCAGAAGCTCCGGGTTGGGCGATCGAAGATGCGACGACCCATCAGCGAGGCTGCAAGATCGACCATCAGTTTTGCGGTTCGGCCGCGCTCATCCAGGAATGGGTTCAGTTCAACTAGATCCAGCGAACAAACGAGACCGCTTTCATGCAGCAATTCCATGACCAGATGGGCCTCACGTTCGGTGGCACCGCCGGGGACAGTGGTGCCGACGGCTGGTGCGATCGACGGGTCAAGGAAATCTACATCCAGCGAGACATGCAGGATGCCGTTTGCTGCGCGTACTTTATCAAGGAAGGCCAGTAGGGGTGCCTTGATCCCGTGCTCGTCGATGCTACGCATATCGGCCAGCATCGCGTGATCTTTTTCCAACGCCGCACGTTCGGCGGGATCGACCGAGCGCAGACCGATCATACCGACGCGATCCGTTGGGATCGGCGATATCAGCGGTGGAAAGGCGTCAAAGCCTGACTGGCCAGTGAAATAAGCGACCGGCGTTCCATGCAAATTACCGCTGGCCGTACTGCTGGGCGTATGGAAATCACTATGTGCATCTAACCAGAGCACGAACAGAGGGCGCCCGATACGGTTCGCATGTGCCGCCATTCCTGCCACTGTGCCCATCGACAGGGCGTGATCACCGCCCATGAAAATAGGAAGGCCTTCAAGCGCGGCTTCCTGAGCCGTGCGGCTCAGCGCCTGTGTCCAGCCAACGCATTCCGGTAACGAGAATAGATGGGTGTCTTCCGACATGTCGACGGCATCTGGTCGCGTGTCACCGATGTCCGACACAGAATGCCCGAGATCTGACAGCGCTTGGGCGAGACCCGCGACCCGATAGGCATCTGGACCCATCCGACAGCCTTGGCGGTGTTTGCCGGCATCCATAGGCGCTCCGGCGAGAATGATGTTCATTTTGCTCATAAGTCTATCTATCGATACGATATGAGTTGAGAAAAGAGATCAAATTGGTCAAAGTGAATTGGCTAATTCCGATTTGGTAATCACGCATGGACGAACTGGACAATCGCTTATTGAACGCACTGCACAGGGACGCTCGGGCATCATTGTCGGAACTGGCTGAACTGCTCGGGGTGACCCGAACAACCGTGCGCAGCCGACTAAAGCGGCTTCAGCAGTCTGGCGAAATCGTCGGCTTTACCGTTGTGACACGGCAGGGCGTATCGGAAAGCCCTGTTCGTGGATTGATGATGCTTGAGATCGCAGGCCGCGGGACCGAGCGGATCAGATCGCGGATCGCTGCGATGCGTCAGGTTCGGGCGGTGCACTCAACCAATGGAAGTTGGGATCTGATCGCAGAGATCGGAACCGATACACTGGATGAGCTTGATGAAGTCCTGTTCCAGATCCGTCGGATGGAGGGTGTCACACGATCTGAGACCAATCTGTTGCTCTCGACACGCAAGGGACGCTCGTGACGCGTTGGCCTAGGCCCTTTGCCGGATGGAAAATTCGTGCAAAGCTTTGAATTGACACTGATCTGAGGATCGCGGGGCAGGGGCGAACGGAATGACGACACAGCCGACAACGGAAGAGACACGCGCCGTACGTCTGGCCGAGTATGTGACAGGGCTGTTGGAAAAGCCGCTGGTCAAGATTGCGGTTCCGTTGCTGATTACAGGAATCGCGCTTGCGGTTCTGCATGACCTCTCTGCGCATGTGAAATGGTCAGATATCCAAAGCGATATCGCAGCGAAACCATGGAAATTCATGTTTTTTGCGATGTGCTGGACGGCTTTCAGTTTTCTGTCGCTTTCGTTCTACGATGTGCTTGCCGTGCAGAGCGTCGCCGATGGAAAAGTGCCTTTGCCCGTCGCAGGGATGGCCGGAGCAAGCGGCTATGCGGTATCGAACTGCCTGGGATTCTCCTATATCACCGGCACCGCGATCCGATACCGTATCTATGCGTCGCTGGGGCTTGATCTTGGCCGCGTGGCCGGGGTGATCGCGACCTCTTGGGTGGCGTTCTGGATGGGACTGATCCTGCTTTTGGGCCTGTTGCTTACAATACACCCGGATGGCATTTCCAAGGTCCTGCCGATCAGTGAAACGACGGAAACTGTGATCGGTCTGAGCATGTTGGCGGGGCTTGCGGTCTTGTTTGTCTGGCTTTCAAGCGGAGGGCGGCGATTGGCCTATGGCGGGTTTGGGTTCAACCTGCCGGGCGGCAAGCTGGCAAGTCTGCTGACAATCGCGGCGGTAGGCGATCTGTTCGGCGCTTCAATGGCGCTGTATGTGCTCATGCCGGACGATCTGGGGGTTGGCTACCCGTATTTCTTCGCGGTCTATATAGGCGCAATAGCGGTGGGTATCCTTAGCCATGCACCGGGTGGAATCGGTGTGTTCGAAGCCACTCTGATCGCTGGTCTAGGGGCGTCGGGCCGGTCTGATGTGATCGCTGCGCTTCTGCTCTACCGACTGGTCTATACGTTCCTTCCGTTTGCCATCGCCAGCCTGTCGATCGCGGTCGCGTCGGTGCTGACACAGCGCCATCGCATCGGGGGCGCGGTCACTTGGGTCTATCGCGCAATTCGCCCCATTGTCCCGATGGTGGCTGCCGGCGTCGCGGCTGTGGCAGGAGTTATCCTGTTGGTTTCAGGGGCTTTGCCTTCCAGTACGCAGAACCTTGGCGTACTGCGAGAGGTTTTGCCTTTGTCATTTGTCGAGGCATCTCATCTTGCAGGCAGCGCCGTGGGTGTACTTCTGCTGCTTGTCTCACGTGGCCTATTCCGCAAGCTCTATCGGGCATGGGTTGTTGCCATGCTTTTGATGGTGGCGGGTTTCTTCGCCTCGCTCGCCAAAGGGCTTGATACGCATGAAGCCCTTTCATTGCTGTTCACGATTGGCCTTTTGGCGATGTTTCGGGGTGCGTTTTACCGGGTAAGCGGTGCATCTATTTTTCGGCTAAATATCCCTTGGCTGGTCAGCGTCGTCGCGTTGCTGGCGGTGATTTTCTGGATTGGATTGTTCGCTTATTCCCATGTCGAATATCAAAACGCGCTGTGGTGGGACTTTGCCTGGAGTGGAGATGCCTCGCGATTCCTGCGGTCCAGCCTCGTGGTGGCCGTGATCGTTGGCATCGTGGCGGTGAACTCGCTGTTCGGCCGTGAAATCCCCGCGCCGGTTAGGACTGAAATCCCCGAAGTTGTCGAACGTCTCGTGATGGAGAGCGAAGACACCGAATCTCAGATTTCACTGACGGGTGATAAGCAATTCCTGATCTCGCCTGACGAAACCGCATTCCTTGCCTATGCCGATACTGGCAATGCGCTGATCACCAAAGGAGAGCCTGTGGGTGATGAGCAAGCGGGGCAGCAACTGATCTGGCAATTGCGAGAAATGGCCGATCGCGAAGGCAAGCTTTGTGCGTTTTACAGTGTATCGACCAAATATCTGCCGACATTCCTGGACCTCGGCCTATCGATCCTGAAGATCGGAGAAGTGGCCCGCGTACCGCTGCAGAATTTTTCGCTGGACGGAAAATCGCGCAAACGGTTCCGGCAGGCGAAGAACAGGGCTGAGCGTGAGGGGTACAAGTTCGAAATTATCCCCAAAGAACAGCTTGCACCGGTGTTGCCCGAACTTCGTCAGATCTCGGACGATTGGTTGGCGCAAAAGGCAGGTGAGGAAAAGGGTTTTGCCTTGGGCGGCTTTGATGATGCCTACCTTTCTTATTTCGACCATGCGGTTCTGCGGGATGAGACGGGCAAGATCATGGCCTTTGCGAACCTGTTTCAAGGCGGAAACAAATCCGAACTGTCTCTGGATTTGATGCGTTATGAACCGGACAGCCCCAGCTTTGTCATGGATGCGCTGTTTGCTGAGATGATGGTCTGGGGGTCCGAGCAGGGATTCCACTGGTTCTCACTGGGTGCTGCGCCATTTTCAGGGATCGAAAACCGGCAGTTGGCCTCGCTTTGGAATCGGATCGGTGGGTTCGTTTATGAACATGGCGAACAATTCTACCACTTCGAAGGCCTGCGCACCTTCAAGCAGAAATTCGATCCGGAATGGAGCCCCAACTATCTAGCCAGCCCCGGCGGGTTGGCCGCGCCACGTATCCTCTACGAAGTTAACATCCTGATCTCGGGTGGCCTGCGCGGGTTGACGAAATAGGCCTTAGTTCAAGCTGGCGCGTGTTGGCGTTTTCTCCAACAGATCACCCCAATCGGTGCGATAGGCCATCTCGGCCAGCACCGTCTCGGGTAGGAATTCCTGATTCTGCCGAATCTGCCAACCACCACCCAGACCTTTGTAGATCGCGACCAGATTCGAAGAGACCTCCTGCCGGGCCTCGATCAGGTTCGCCTGCGATCGTAATAGCGCGGTCTGCGTGTTCAGGATACGCGAATAGCTGGCGATGCCGTCTCGGTACTGATCGACCGCGATTTCAGCCGCCTTGCGCGAAGCTTCGACGCTGCGCTGATAAAAGGTGACCTGTTTGCGCGCCTGTGCGTAAGCAACCATCGCGCTTTCGACCTCGGAATAGGCGGTCAGCACAGTGTTCTGGTAATTGGCGATCAACGCTTGATAGGCGGCATCCTGCGCGCGGACATTGTTCTTAATGCGGCCATAATTCAGGACATTCCAGACAACGCCTGCGCTAGCCAATCCTGTGGCGCTGTTGGTGCTGAACAGATCGCGCCCACCCGAGGCCTGCAAACCGATCGCACCCGACAGAATGAACTGCGGATAGAGATCAGCTAACGCGATCCCGACCTGCGCCGATTGGGTGGCTGCCGCCAACTCGGCGGCGCGGACGTCGGGCCGCCGCCGCAGCAATTCGGCAGGCACACCCACGGCCACGTTGCTGCGCCCAGTGGGAATACGCCCTGAATTTCCAATCAAGCCCGCCATCTGGGAAGGGGTTTTGCCCAATAGAACGGCCAGCGCGTTCTTGGCCTGTTGAATATCGCTTTCCAATTCGGGCACGAGTGCCTTGGTGTTGTTGAGCAGAGCAGTTGATTCCTGAACATCTAACTCGGTTGTAACGCCGTTGTTGAAGCGCAGCTGAGTGAGGTCTGCCGATGCCTGCTGAATCGTGATGTTTTCCCGCGCGATGCGCAGAGCCTCTTGCAACGAACGGATGTTGATATAAAGCGCCGCTACGTCCCCGGTCAGCGTGACCAGTGCGTCGTCATAATTAGCAACCTGCAGTGCCAGGTTCGATCGCGCGGCCTGTACGCCGCGACGTTGCTGGCCCCATACGTCCAGTTCCCATTGCGCATCAAACCCAACTTGCGAAGTCGAGAATTCGGTGTCCAAGGGAATGATCCGCCGGATGTCCGAAATCGGTCCAAGATTGTCGCTGATCTGTCGGCGTTGGAGCGAACCGCCCACGGCCTGCGATTGCGGGTAGAGCTCTCCGAATGCGATACCAAGTTGCGCGCGGGCCTGAAGTACGCGGGCACCTGCGACCTGTAAGGTCAGGTTCTGCGCATAGGCTTCGGCGATCAGTTTGTTCAGCGTCGGATCATTGAACGTTTCCCACCAGCGCACAACCGGGGCGCTGCGCGAGGTCAGGCCGCTCTGGCCCGCGCTGGGGTTGTTGACCTCCATCCATTGCTTCACGACCGGAGAGTTGGGGCGCACAAAATCAGGCCCCACCGGCGTACAGGCGGTGAGGGTAGCGGCGCAAAGGGCAGTGCCTAACAACCGGCGGAGTGTCATCGTACGCATCCTCAGATATCCAGTGGCCGGATGAAGTTGGCGAAGGAATAGAGGCGAATGTTGATGCGCCTCAGAAATTCAAAGCTTTTTCCCATGCCGGTGTAAATCGCCACCGCAGCGTGGCCACCTGCAGGAAAAGTATGCCCCTCAGGCACATCGACCGAGATCTGAACAGCGATCCGACCGGGCAGTTTTGGCAGCTCAAAGCCGGGCAGGCGGCCTGAGGGCAAGTATTGGCCCTGACGTGTGGCCCACCAGACCGCCTCAACCTTGCCGGTCAGAATTTCTCCGGGATAGAGGTCCAGAGCAACTTCGACCGGTTGGCCGACCTCGACAAATTTCAGGTTCTGCTGGCGGAAGGTGGCTAGAATATAGGGGTCTTCTTCGGTGACAAAGCTGGCAATGGCACCCAGACGAATTTCCCCCACAACCATCCCCGGGCGGGCCTGTTGCGAAACGATCATGCCATTTTCGGGGGCATAGATCGTTGTGTTGTCGAGAAAATACTCGGCCTCGGCCAGCTGCGCCTCAGCCTCAATAATGCCGGTATTCACGCCGTCGATCTGCGAATCCAGCGCAAGGTTGGCCTTCTCAAGATTGGCCTGAGCTTCCTTAATCTTCGCCTGATCTTCCGCGACCTGTTCGTTCCAGCGGTCAAGTTCATCCTGGCGGGCGCCCCCGGCGGGAACGAGGTTCTCGTATCGCGCTTGTTCGGTCAGCGCATAGGCCAGCTGCGCGTTCGCGCGTTCGACCGCTTCACCAGCGGCGATGACATCCTGTTCAAGGATCTTCGCGTTTTGCTGCGCCGCCACCAGCTGTGCATTCGCCTTGTCCACGGCCAGCGAAAACACCGTGTCGTCGAACTTATACAGTGGATCGCCCTTAGTGACCCAGGTGTTGGGCTCGACCAAAACCTCGGACAGGATTGTGGGCTGTGTCAGGCGCGGAACAATCTGGATTGTTGAGCGCACGACGTGGCTGTCGACGGAAAAGGGCTGAAAGAAGCGCAGCGCGACCAAAAAGATCAGCAGTAGATGAGCGCCGACCCAGAATGAGACGATCCCCCACATGATGTTGAATTTCAGCCATTGCACCTTGAAGAAGATGAACCAGACAAAAATAATGTAGAAAAGCGTGATGCCTAGGGCGACGAACATGAGTGCTGAATTCCTTTGGCCTTAGGCTTGCTTTGTTTCGTCGGTATCAAGTGGGTCCTGGTATTCCGGTTTGACTGTACCGCCCAGACGCTTGATTTCATCCCTTATGGCCTTGCGTTCTTCATCAGGGCCGCGGCGCATGTCGACGGTGACGCCGTCGTGAAACGCCCAGATAAAGGCATGCACCCAAGGGACAATCGCCAAAAATCCCATCCATCCCATGATCTTGACCGCTTCGGCATGGGGGTGATTGCGTTTGATCGCGATACGTCCGGGCAGGCCCATTATGAATAGAAACAACGCCATCACCGCTGCCAGCAGCAAGATAAGTGCCACAAATGTCAGATAGTCATAGTAGCCCAGCGGCTGCCCCAAAAGTCCCATGCTCGCGCCTCCTGTTGTTGGAAACTGTTCCATCCTCGGGCGCTGTTGTCCAGCTAATCAATCACTTTCTGGCTGATCGGAAGGATGCATCAGCATTCAATAATTTTGGTGTTCCAGTCTATGCACTTCTGATGGAGGTCGCCGGGTAGCGGTAGATCGGTATAAACCATATCAACATCGGATAATGAGGCGATGCGTGCGGGCGCGGTGCGCTGAAACTTTGAAGCATCCGCTACTAGGCTGATCTGCCGGGCTTGTTCAATGATAGTTTGACTGACCAGTACTTCTTGGAGATCGAAATCCATTAGATCCCCATCCGCATCCAATGCGGAACAGCCGATAATCGCGTGATCGAATTTGAACTGGCGGATGGTCGAGACCGCAAGATTCCCGACCAACCCACTATCTGATCTGCGCAGCACACCGCCTGCAACGACGATCTGGCAATCGGGGTTATCGGCCAGGATATTGGCAACGTTCATATTGTTGGTCACGACCATTAGGTTTTTGTGTTTCAGCAATTGGCGGGCAACGGCCTCGGTCGAGGTGCCTATGTTCATAAAGATCGAGCTGCCCTCGGGGATGTCGGCCGCGCAGCGTTCAGCGATGCGTGTCTTGGCTTCATGGTTCAGGGCGCGCCGGTCTTCGTATCCAATATTAGACACGCCAGAACGCAGAACGGCACCCCCGTGAACCCGATCCAACTTACCAGCTTCTGACAGTTCAGTCAGGTCACGGCGAATGGTTTGAACCGTCACCTGAAAGCGCTCGGCCAGTCCTTCGACAGTAACGCGGCCCTGTTGCTCGGCGACTAAAAGAATGTCCGATTGGCGAAATGATAGTGACATGGGCGGTCCTGAGTTCCGGTGTATTCGTTTTTGTTCTAATTTTGCGGTTAAGCAAGGGAATTCGTTAGTTGCACTTATTAATACTCGTTGTTTCAGCTAAAAACGAACATTATCGAAAAATAAAGTTGACGATACGAACCATCATACTGCTAATGCGCTTGAAACTGCCACGTTGGGGAATCAATTGGATATGTCATCGGACAGCAGCCAAGTTACCGATCTTTTTGTGATCGGCGGGGGTATAAATGGGTGCGGTATCGCACGTGATGCGGCAGGTCGGGGCCTATCGGTCACCTTGGCTGAAATGAACGATCTGGCCTCGGCGACGTCGTCAGCCTCGACCAAACTGTTTCATGGCGGGCTACGGTACCTGGAATTTTTTGAATTTCGTTTGGTGCGTGAAGCGCTGGTCGAACGCGAGACCTTACTGCGCGCTATGCCCCATATCAGTTGGCCCATGCGTTTCGTGCTGCCCTATCACGCCGATATGCGTTTTGACTCTGAAACGCCGACCTCACGGTTGCTCAGTACGGTGATGCCATGGATGCGCGGGCGTCGTCCTGCCTGGCTAATACGGCTTGGCCTGTTTTTGTATGACAATCTGGGCGGTCGCAAAATCCTGCCGGGCACACGTTCGCTGAACCTGCGCGCAGCACCCGAGGGGGCTCCGCTGCAAGACAAATTTGAAACCGCCTATGAATACTCGGACTGCTGGGTCGAGGATTCGCGGCTGGTGGTCCTGAACGCCCGCGATGCCGAGGCACGCGGGGCCAAGATCATGGTCAGGACCGAGGTTCTTTCGGCTGAGCGGATCGATGAACTGTGGCAGGTTACGATTCGGGATCGGGATAGCGGCAAGACCGAAACCGTCCTTGCGAAGATGTTGATCAATGCGGGCGGACCTTGGGTAGGTGACATCATCCAGACCAAGATCCGGGTCAATTCCCGAGAAGGCGTCCGTCTGGTACGTGGCAGCCATATCGTGACACCCAAGCTGTTTGACCATGACAAGTGCTATTTCTTTCAGGGCGAAGACGGGCGCATCATCTTTGCGATCCCGTACGAGCAGGATTTTACCTTGATCGGAACCACGGATCAGGATCATTCTGACCCCTCCGAGCCTCCGGTATGTACCGAGGCCGAGCAGGAGTATCTGTGCGCTTTCGCATCGAATTACTTCGCGAAGCCCGTTACCCGTGAAGATATTGTCTGGACCTATTCAGGCGTCCGTCCGCTATATGATGACGGCGCAAGCAGTGCCACGGCGGCTACCCGCGATTACACGCTGAAAGTTGATGCCGAGAGCGGGGCTCCGGTGTTGAATGTCTTTGGTGGTAAAATCACCACCTACAGACGCCTCGCGGAAAGCGCGCTGGAGAAGATTGGAGAGCATTTCCCGGATCTTGGCGGACCATGGACCGCAGGCGTCCCATTGCCCGGCGGGGATTTTCCGGTCGACGGCGTGCAGGATTTGATCGGGAAACTGATGGCGGAGTACCCGTTCCTGACCGATTTTTGGGCCCGTCGATTGATCCGGGCCTATGGCACCGAGACCTGGGACCTTCTGGGTCCGGCAAAAGATCAGAGCGATCTGGGTGACGATTTCGGCGCGACGTTGACCGAGGCCGAACTGGTTTGGCTGATGGACAAGGAATACGCGCGCACCGCTCAGGATGTCGTGTGGCGGCGCAATAAGCTGGGTCTAAGGCTCAGCCTCGAGCAGATCGGCCGGATAGACGACTGGATGGCCAAACGGTTAACTGACTAGCGCGCGGATCGGTTGATCCGTGCAAAAAAAGAAACGCCCCGCAGATGTGCGGAGCGTATTTCGATTTCAATGCCGGCCCTACGCAGCTTCCTCTGACGGTTCCGGATCGTTCTTGCTGCCTTTGACCCACTCGCGCAGGCTCTGCATCACAGCGTACAGGACGGGAACCAGAATGACCCCGAACAGAGTGGCTGCCAGCATACCGCCGAACACGGCAACGCCGATGGCCTTCTGGCTGGCAGCTCCGGCCCCGTTCGCGGCCAGCAGGGGAACCACGCCCAAAAGGAAGGACAGGGCGGTCATCATCACAGCGCGGAAACGCTGATATGCGGCTTCGGCCGCGGCCTCCTTGATTGACAGCCCCTTGGCCCTTTGCTCCATCGCGAATTCGACGATCAGAATCCCGTTCTTTGACGCAAGCCCGACAAGCATGATCATCCCGATCTGCGTGTAGAGGTTGATGTCGCTGCCAACGATTGCCACCGCTGCGACGGCACCGAACAAGGCCACGGTCACCGACATTAGGATCGAAACGGGCATCGTCCAACTTTCATATTGGCCGACAAGGAACAGGTACCCAAACAGGATCGCCAACCCAAGGATCACCACGACCAGACCGCCCGAGGCCAGCTGCTGCTGCGCCGTTCCGGTCCATTCATAGGCATAGCCGGGGGGCAGGGCGGTCGCCGACTCCTCGGTCATGACATTGATGGCGTCCCCGGTGGAGAGCCCCGGTGCCGGAACCGCTGTTACAGTGGCCGAGCGGAACAGGTTATGCCGCTTTAGCAGGACCGGACCCAGCACGTTCTCGATATCGATCAGCGTGCCAAGCGGTACCATCTCGCCTTTGGTGGAACGTACATAAAGCTCTGAGATATCATCGACCTTATTCCGATACGAGCCTTCGGCCTGGATCATTACGCGGTAGACACGACCAAACAGGTTGAAATCATTTACGTAATACGAGCCAAGCTGCGCTTGCATGGTCTGGAAAATCTCGGCCACCGAGACTTGCAGGGTTTTGGCCTTTTCCCGATCCAGATCGACAAACAATTGCGGCACGTTCGCGCGGAAAGTGGTATAGGCTTGCGCAATCTCAGGCCGCTGGTTTGCGGCATAAACATAAGACCCAACGGCCGAGGCCAGATCCTGCGGCGAGCCGCCACCGGTCTGCTGCACTTCCATTTCAACCCCTGCAGACATACCAAGGCCCTGAATGGGTGGCGGGTTGAACGCAACAATCGATGCGGCAGACTCACCATATGCAATCGCCAGAACCTGGTTCAGGATCGCATCCGCACTGAGCTCGGGTTCCTGCCGCTCTTCCCAGTTGGTCAGGTTGACAAAGATGGCTGCGCCATTGGTAGTGGTCCCGTTCAACAGCGAGAACCCATTGACCAGAACGGTACTGGCCACACCCGGGATCTGCTGAATCTGTTCATCGATCCGGGCGGAAACCGCTTCGGTCCGCTCAAGAGTCGCTGCGTCGGGAAGCTGGATATCAACGAACAGATATCCATTGTCTTCCAGCGGAATAAACCCTTTGGACGTGTTGCCCATAATGGTCCCGGTGCCCGCCGCGAAGGCCGCAATGATCCCAATCGAAATGACTGGCAGGATCAGTAGCTTCCGCACAATGGCGACATAGCCGCTGCGCATGCCGCCGATAAATCCCTCGAACACGGCCAGCAGCCCCTTGGGCGGTCCTGAACGCGCCCGCAGCACCAGCCCGCAAAGGGCCGGTGAAAGCGTCAGAGCGTTGATCGACGAGATCACAACAGCGGTCGAGATCGTGACGGCAAACTGCGAATACAATCGCCCGGATATGCCGGGCATGAACGTCACCGGCACGAACACGGCCAGCAGTACCAACGTGGTTGCGATCACGGGGCCGGTGATCTGACCCATGGCTTTGCGGGTCGCTTCGGCAGGGGATAGGCCTTCGTCGGCGATGATACGCTCGACGTTTTCCACCACAACGATGGCGTCATCCACAACGATCCCGATGGCCAGCACGAGCGCGAACAGAGAGATCGTGTTCAGCGACATGCCAAAAGCCAGCAGGAAGGCAAATGTCCCGATCAATGAGACCGGAATTGCCACCGCAGGAATGATCGTCGCCCGCCAACTGCCAAGGAAGATGAACACAACTGTGATCACCAATATGAATGTCAGGATGAGGGTCGAGACCACGTCATTGAGCGACTGTTCCACGAAATCCGTCGTATTGAATGGAACATCGTATTCGACATCTGTGGGAAAGGACCGTGACAGGCGCTCAAGTTCGGCCTCAACGCGTTCGGACACCGCAAGGGCGTTTGCGCCGGGGGCCTGATAGATGCCGATAACGGTCGCAGGAACGCTTTCGAAATAGCCCGAGGCGGAATAGAACTGCGCCCCCAATTCAACCCGCGCAATGTCTTTGACGCGCACGATCGCACCGGCTTCGCCTGTACGGATTACAATATCTCCGAATTCATCGGCCGAGGTCAGGCGGCCTTTGGTCTTGATCGTGTACTGAAAGGTTTGTCCTTCAGGCACAGGAGGCGACCCGATTGAGCCCGCAGAGACTTCGATATTCTGTTCGCGGATGGCATTGATCACATCACCCGGAGTGATTGACAGCGCGGCCATCTTGTCCGGATCCATCCAGATCCGCATGGCGTATTCCAGATTGGTCAGAACATCCGCTTTACCCACGCCCTGAACCCGCGCCAGAGCGTCTTTCAAGTTGATTGAGGCATAGTTCGACAGGAACACACTGTCATATGTGCCATTGGGCGAGGTCAGCGTGACCAGCAACAACATGTTGGTTGACGCTTTTTGCGTGACAACACCGGATGAAGTCACTTCGGACGGCAGCGATGCCATCGCCTGTGCCACACGGTTCTGTACGTTGACCGAGGCGATATCGGGGTCGGTGCCCACCTCGAACGTAACGTTCAACGAATACGAACCGTTATCCGATGAGGTCGACGTCATGTAGATCATGTCGTCCACTCCGTTGACCTGCGCCTCGATCGGGGCGGCCACGGTGTTTTCCACGGTTTCGGCATTTGCACCTGTATAGGTGGCCGTTACGCTGACCACCGGCGGCGTGATATCGGGAAACTGCGCAACCGGCAGAACCAGATAACCGATCCCGCCCAAAATGGTCAGGACCAGCGAAATGACAAGCGCCAGCTTGGGCCGGCTGATAAACAGGGCTGAGAACATCAGTTATTCTCCGGCTGCTCGGACGCAACGACTGCATCAACGGCGACGCCGGGGCGCACGCGTTGCAGGCCTTCGACGATGACGCTTTCGCCTTCGCGCAGGCCATCTGTGACGATAATCGCCGAATCCACGGTATCTCCGGTTGTGATATAGCGTTGTTCAACCATCTGCTTGTCATTGACGACCAGAACGAATTCGCCGCGCTGATCACGCTGCAGCGCTGCTTGAGGGATCAATACCTGCAGCGTCGGCTCAAGCGCTTCGATCTGAACGTTCACGAAGGCACCATCAACGAGCAGACGCTTGGCATTGTCGAATTGAGCCGTGATCGTAATGGCGCCGGTCAGCGGATCTATGCGGTTGTCGACAAAAATGATTTCGCCGGTTTCATCCAGCTCAGTACCGTTCGGCAGAGTCACATGAACATTCGGGCTTTGGCTGCTTTCAGCTAGCGTGGCCGGGTCTTCGCCAAATTGTTCAAGAACCGACGTGAACTGCTTCTCATTCAACGAAAAATTCACATAGATGGGGGCTTCGCTGACCAGGGTGACAAGCGGCGGATTGTTGGGGCCCACAACATCACCGACACTGGTTTCCACGCGGCCGATGCGGCCCGAAAACGGGGCGTGGATCTGTGTGTAGCTCAGATCAAGCTCGGCCTGTTGGATCGCTGCATTGGCGGCTTTGACCTCGGCCTCGGCGACCAGTTCATTGGCTCGGGCAATGTCACGTTCTGATTCCGGTGTAGCGTCGCGCTTATACAGCTCTTCCTTGCGGGCGAGATCGACTTTGGCCAGTTCAAGGTTTGCCTGCGCCCGATCCAGATCGGCTTTACGCGCCTCAAGCGTGGCTTCGTAAAGATCAGGTTCGATCGTGAATAGCAGGTCATCCTCATTCACCGGAGAGCCATCGTCGACGTTCTGGCTGTCCAGGAAACCACTGACGCGCGCGATAATATCGACCTTGTCGATTGCCTCGGCCCGTCCAATGAAGGTGGCCTGATCGGTGATCTCTTCGGTATAAGCTGCGGCGATCGACACCTTGGGCGCAGGGGCATCACCCTGATCCTGCGCGACCGCTATCTGAGGCAGGCTGGAACATGCAAACAAAGCGGCAGAAACGCCTAGTGCCCTGAAATAGCCGCGTGGGCGGAGTGCTGGCTTCTTAAATGCAAGGGACATGTTGGCGCCTCGTTCAAAGTAAAGATTGCACAACCGGGCAACAGAAACCCCCGGATGAGTCGATTGATTTTATAGGCAGGATGGCGGGTTTGACGCAGTTTCTCAAGCGTGTTGAGGTAATGCGTTGGCAAGAATCGACCCGAAATTTCTTTCCAGTCTGCAGACTTAGCCTGCATCCGCAGGCGTTTACCTGCCCGATGACAATAGGGGCGGGCGAATTTTCTCTGCCAAAAACCAGCAGCGGAGAGGCTTCAGGGCTCCGCTGCGGCATTCATAAATCGAATTTTGTTGTTATTCACGCGTTCCCGCAAACCGATTCTGCCAGCCTTCGCGCTGTTCGTCCGTGATTTTGGCAAACAGCACGTCGGGAACCGAAAATTCATGGCCAGCGGGCAGGGCGCGCAGCGCGGCATCGACATCTTCGGGCCAGCTGGTATCGAGTGTGTTCATCGCACTAAGCATTTTTGCAGACGCATCGGGAATGAACGGCGCGCTCAGAACTGCATAGAGGCGGATCAGGTTCAGCCCCAGCCGCACCTGCGCCGCAGCCTGCGCAGGATCTTCCTTAAAGGTAGACCATGGTGCGGCAGCCTGCAGATACTCGTTGCCAGCGACCCAGATCGCTCGCAGCTCTTGCGCGGATTTGCGCACTTCCATCGCTTCCATGTGGCCTTCGTAGGCACGTACTCGGCTAGTAAGCTCAGCAATCAGGGTCTGTTCACGTTCGCCATACGCACCACCTTCGGGCACTGCTTCACCGAATTTCGAGCGGCAGAACTTAGTGATCCGGCTGACAAAGTTACCCAGAACATCCGCAAGATCTTTGTTCACCGACTGCTGGAAGTTCTCCCATGTGAACTCGCTGTCGCTGCTTTCTGGCGCATGGCTCAACAGCCACCAGCGCCAGTAATCGGCGGGCAGAATGTCCAGCGCCTGATCCATAAACACGCCACGACCCTGCGAGGTCGAGAACTGGCCGCCATCATAGTTCAGGTAGTTGAATGATTTCAGGTGGTCGACCATCTTCCAGGGCTCGCCCGATCCCAGAATGGTGGCCGGGAAAGACAGGGTGTGGAAGGGCACATTGTCCTTGCCCATGAACTGAACGTAACGCACATCTTCTGCGCCTTTGTCGGTACGCCACCAACGTTCCCAATCGGCATCAGACTTGCCATTGGCGTCGGCCCATTCCTTGGCGCAGGCGATGTATTCAATGGGGGCATCGAACCAGACATAGAAGACTTTGCCTTCCATGCCGGGCCAATCTTGATCACCTTTCTTGACTGGTACACCCCAATCCAGATCGCGGGTAATGCCGCGATCCTGCAGGCCGTCGCCATCATGCAGCCATTTCTTGGCGATCGAGGTTGTCAGGATCGGCCAGTCTGTCTTGCTGTCAATCCACGCGTCCAACTGATCTTTCATTGCGGATTGACGCAAATACAGGTGCTTGGTCTCACGCACCTCAAGATCGGTCGAGCCGCTGATCGCGCTGCGGGGCTCGATCAGGTCGGTCGGGTCTAGCTGCTTGGTACAATTTTCGCACTGGTCGCCGCGCGCGCGCTCGTAACCGCAATTGGGGCAAGTGCCTTCGATATAGCGGTCGGGCAGAAAACGGCCATCGGCGTTGGAGTAAACCTGCTTTTCGCTGACTTCCCGGATCAGCCCGGCTTCATCCAGTTTGCCAGCGAAATGCTGGGTCAGTTTACGGTTCTGATCGCTGGACGAGCGGCCAAAGTGATCAAAGCTCAGGCCAAAGCGCTTGGCGATATCGGCCTGTACTGCGTACATATCAGCGCAATATTCAGCCACAGGTTTGCCCGCTTTGGCGGCGGCCAGCTCGGCCGGGGTGCCGTGCTCGTCGGTTGCACACAGGAACATGACCTCATTGCCCCGGCCGCGCTGATAGCGAGCGTACAGATCGGCAGGCAATTGCGAGCCGATCAGGTTGCCGAGATGTTTGATCCCGTTGATGTAAGGGATCGCCGAGGTGATGAGAATTCGGGCCATAATGCGCTTCCACGTATCTGTCTGCGCGCCCGTCTACCTTATGTGGCCAGTAAGCAAAAGCCCGCATTCATACCCGCTTGAATTTAACGGGTATTACTACGCGACTTCGTGCATTCCCGGGAGTTTGTGTCGCGTTCGTCAGCGATTTCGCCCCGTGCGTACCAATGGTGTATGATGATCAGGAGAACCCAGCTTAGGGGGAATTTCATTATGCAGAGTTTATGGATGGGCTGCTGTGCCGCCGTTGCAGCTATTGTATTTACCGCCAGCGCCATCGCCGACCAGAGCGCCACAGATGATCCGGTGCATGCTTTTGACCACGCTATGCTCTCGATCTTTCACCGAGGCCAGGATGCGCTGACGGCTGAAACCCGGCCCGTCATGATTATCGCACGTGATGTCACAGTCATGACCGAAGACGGAGAGGCGAGCTATCCAAGGGATGCGCCAACCTATCAACATCTGAAGTCCACGTCGCATGTTGTGTTGGGATTGATCGGGGCGGTGACTCCATGGCCTGATGAAAATACCGATGATGAGCGCTGGAAGGCGGAGTTTGCAATTATCATCAATGAGATAGATGTATTTCTTGCGGCATTGGACGAACTGGACATAGCCAAGGACGACTTGGCGAGCCAGCGCAAAATGCTCGAAACAGCCCGGGCATTTGCTCAAGGTGCACTCGACAAGGATCAGATCACACGTGAAACGGTTTCGCAGGTGATCAACGACATGCGGCCCATCTGGGCAGAGAATATGGAGAAATCTGCACGTGCGGAGTTGAACGCACTTCATACCGCCGTGTCCGATGCACGCGCAGCCATAAGCGAAGAGGAGTGGGCCAAGATGTATGTGGTGCATCACGGCGGCTCCAGCGTCAAAGACGTCAATGTCGTGCTACTGTACCTACAGCGCGTGATGCCGGAAAAGGTTGCTGCCGGGCAGGTTCTGTTCGCTGAGAACGCACACGGGAACGACGCGTTGGCCGGATACGCCGGATACGTTCGAATGCAGAGGCATGTTGGTGCATGGGTGTTCGGGGACCCTGAACGGATGCGGGTTGACCTGCTGGGATATGAGGCGGGATCGATCCTGGATGAAATGATCCCGGCACCACCGCCAAAGCCCACCGATTAGAGAATTACTCCAGCAGGTGTGAACAGGTAATACGTTTCGCACGGGCGAAAGAAATTGAGCTTAATGTCATGGTTGCAGATTGTAACTGACATTTGGATGTAAATAACCTCAGGTTGAAACACAGAATCACAACCTCTTGAAATTGTAGCAATGACTTCCCATTTAAAATGTATACAAAAGTATACAATAACGAGGGCAATCTGCTGATGTTTGACTTTTTACTAGAGGGCGCATTTGTGCCCTTTACCTTGGCGCTTGCGCTTCTGTTCGGTCTTCTGGGCCTTGAACTGATCGCATTGGTTTTCGGGGGAAGTCTTCTGGCAGGCGAGGGCGAGGTTGATCTGGACATGGTCGACGCGCCCGATCTGGACGTCGTCGACTTTGATCTGGATATCGACGCCGACATCGATCTGAGTGACTTGGAACTGGCCGAAATTGAAACCGATGTGCCTGCGGCTACGCCCGTCGGCCCGTTTGGCTGGTTGGGCATTGGCAAGATGCCATTCATGATCTGGCTCGTTGTGCTGCTGGCTGGTTTCGGCCTGAGTGGCATAGGCCTGCAACTAGCGCTGCGTGATCTGCTGGGCTTTGACTTACCTGCATGGTTGGCCGCGATTCCGGCCGGAGTATTCGGCCTATGGTTCGCACGTGGCTTTGGTGGTGTCTTCGCTCGCCTCCTGCCCAAAACCGAAACCGAAGCGATGTCGGAACGGATGCTGGCCCGCCGCCGTGGCGTGATCACTCAGGGTATCGCATCGCGAGGCCGTCCAGCCGAAGTCCGCGTTATGGATCGCTTTGGCAACACGCACTACCTTCGCGCAGAGCCGTTGCAGGACAAAGATGCGCTGGAGCAGGGAACAGAAGTCCTTGTTCTGCGTGATCGACGGCGCGACCGGTTCGTTCTGGTTCGCATGTCAGTTTAACCAAAAAATCTTAACCCCAATCCGGAGGATATTGCATGGAACTATCATTCCTGGCCGTTACAGTTGTGACTATTTTAGCCGTACTCTTGTTCATAGGCCTTGTACTTGGCCGCCTTTATCGACGCGCCACGCGCGAGATCAGCCTGGTGAAAACCGGCGCGGGTGGCAAAAAGGTCATTATGGATGGCGGCGTCATCATCGTACCGTTGCTGCACGAAGTCAGCCCGGTCAACATGAAGACTCTGCGCCTTGAGGTGCAGCGCAGCGGTGAGGCCGCGCTCATCACCAAAGACCGGATGCGTGTCGACGTGGGTGTCGAATTCTACGTCTCGGTGATGGCGACTGAAGAGGGCATCGCGCGCGCCGCGCAAACGCTGGGTGATCGCACCTTTGACGTCGAGCAACTGCGTGAGATGATCGAAGGCAAGCTGATCGACGGTCTGCGTGCCGTGGCCGCTCAGATGACCATGGATGGTCTTCATGAAAACCGCGCCGACTTTGTGCAGGAAGTGCAGAATGCGGTGTCCGAAGACTTGCTGAAGAACGGTTTGTCGCTGGAATCGGTCTCACTGACTGCGCTCGACCAGACGCCGTTTGAAGCGCTCGACGAAAACAACGCCTTTAACGCCGTGGGTATGCGCAAGCTGGCCGAGGTGATTGCCATATCCAAGAAAGAACGCGCGCAGATCGACGCCGAGGCCGAGGTTGAGGTGCGTCGTGCGGCGATGGAAGCGGAGCGTCAGAAGTTGCTGATCGAACAGGACGAACAGCAGGCGCGCATCGAGCAGGCGCAGAAGGTGGAAACTCTTCGTGTGGCGCAAGAGGCGGAGATCGCTGCGCGAACTGAAGACTCGGTACGCGAAACCGAACGCGCTCGGATTGCCCGTGAAGAGGCCATTCGTTCGGCCGAGATTGAGCGCGAGCGCAAAATCCGCGATGCCGAGATCGCCAAAGAGCGTGAGATCGAAGTCGCGGAACAGGAACGCCAGATCATCATCGCGCAGAAATCCGAAGAGGAAAGCCGCGCGCGCGCATCCGCCGATCTGGCTCGAGCCGAGGCGACCAAAGCAACCGAAGCCGTGGCTACGGCGCGCGAAGTGGCCGAGGCCGAGCGTCAGAAGCAGATTGTTCTGATTGAAGCCACCCGTGAGGCCGAACGCCAGGCCACCGCGATCCGTTTGTCAGCGCAGGCCGAAAAAGAGGCCGCCGCAGACCGCGCCGAAGCCCGCCGCGAGGAAGCGCAGGCCGAAGCAGACGCGCTGAACATTCGCGCCGAGGCCAAGAAGAACGACATGCTGGCCGAGGCGGAAGGTAAGCGTGCGATCGTAGAGGCCGACAATGCCCTGTCACCTGAGCAGATCCGGATGAAGGTCGACTTGACCCGCATTGAAACCATGCCCTCGATCATATCGGAAATGGTCAAACCGGCCGAAAAAATCGACTCGATCAAAATCCATCAGGTTGGTGGGATCGGAGCTGCCAATGGTGGTGGTGTTTCAAGCGGTGAAAAGCCGGTTGTCAATCAGGCGTTGGATTCGATCATGGGAATGGCCGTGCAGATGCCAGCGCTCAAGAAACTGGGCGAAGAGCTTGGCTTGTCCATGGAGAACGGTGTCGGTGGTGTCGTGAACGGTGCCCTTGAGAGCACCGGGGACCCAGATGAGATGGTCGACGCGGTCGAGGACCACGGGCCAGCGGTCCAGCAGTAAAACAGAAGGGCCGGGATTTCCCGGCCCTTTTTCATTGCTTTTCGCGAGAACCCTTGAGCAGCCTGCCGATGGTAAAGGATGTGCGCGGTGCATAGACATAATTCGTCCGTTTCTCGGGCGTCGGGCGCGAACGCATACGGGCGAGGCCAAAGACAATAAGAAACACATGACCCAATGCAACAAAAGCAAACAGGGCTCCGGGGCCGAATTGCTGGATCAACGTGGATGAGATGTAGGGCGATGCAATCGCCCCCAGCGCGTACCAGAACATCAAGGCTGCTGCCAATTCAACGCGTTGTTCGGTCGTGGCAAAATCATTCGCATGCGCCGAGGAAACCGAGAAAATCGGAAACGTGGTCAGGCCAAAGAACCCGGCGGCCAGCATAACGCCGACCGTTCCAGTTCCGCTAGCCAACATCGTGACACCGCAGCTTAGCACCGCTGCCACGGATAGCCAGATCAGCACCCAGCGTCGATCATACTTGTCTGCGAGCCAACCCAAGGGGTACTGGGCCAGTGCGCCGCCCAGAACGAAAGAGGCCAGAAAGAAGGCAATCTGATCTACGCCCAATCCGACCTCCTGACCGTATACCGGGCCGACCATGCGCAATGATGCCGAACTGAGCGCAGCCACGATAACGCCCGCCACAGCCAGTGGTGAGCTGTGCCAGGCCAGCTTGGGACGCAGGCGCGGGGTGTCCGGTGTCTTGGGTTGGCTGGCGCGAGTTAGGGCCAGCGGCAAGATCGATGCACAGCATAGGATCGCAAGCAGGTTGTATGAAACGTAAGAGGCGGGTGGCAGAACAGCAATGATAAGCTGTGCACAAAGCGAGGCCCCCATATCGGCGATACGGTAGGTGCCCATCGCGCGGCCACGGGTTTCGTTGGTGACCTTGGCGTTCAGCCAAGCCTCGATCACGGTGTAACACCCAGCGACACAGGTTCCCGACGCGATACGCAGCGCGGCCCAGACATAAGGGTTTTCAGTCAGCGTATGCCCCAGCAACCCCATCGCGCCCAAAGCGGTGCAGACCGCAAATGCGCGCGAGTGCCCGACGCTGCCCATAAGCCGCGGAGCCCACCAGCAACCAACAAAGAACCCAATGAAGTGCGATGACCCCAGCAGACCGATCTGTTCGGTCGAAAAATCAAGCGTCAGCCCCGAGATTGCATCCAGCGGACCAACACCGCCCGTTGAGAGCTGCAGCAGAATGACCGAAAGAAAGAGGGCGGCAAATGAAATGATCGTACGCATGATAGGTGCAACTTGACCTTGTCGCCACGAAATGCGCGCGCCTAATCGACGCCCTGACGTCGTTTTTTGCCTTTTTGTGGTTAATCCTGCCGGATGATTTCGGCGTGGATGTCCAGGCCGATCGTGGGTTGTACAAGATCAGGATATCCAGACGCGCCAAACTCATTTCGATTGATCGCCCCCTCTAGCCGGATGGACAGGGTGTCCAAATCATCCACCGCGCTTCCCGGTCTCCGATACAGATTGGCGCTCAAAGTCACCGGACGCGTGATACCGCGCACTGTCAGATCGCCGGTCACGGTTGCACCTTCCGAGATACGGCCAGTGGGTCCCAGCTGAATCTTAGTCGTGATGAAACGGATGGTGGGGTATTGGGCAGCGTTCAACACACTTTTTCCCAACATCGGACCTCGGGCAAATGGTAGGTTCGTCCGCGCCCGGGCCACGTCCAGCACGACATCGACCCGGCTGTTTTGCAAGCGATTGGTATCAATCAGAATTTGGGCCGACTGTACTGGTATCGTGCCCGTCTGAAGCGCGCCGGACAAATCATAGGTGAAGCCGACGGAACTGCGCGATGCTGCCAGCGCATATGGGGTGAGGGCGGCCATCGCTGCCCGTGCCATTGGTAACGCGCAAAGGCTTGCAATCAGGCTGCGTCGGGTAAGGTTCCTCATGCCATCGCCGTGCGACCGCGCTGGCGCGAGCGTTTCATGAGCATCAGCACGATTGCGATGTTCAGCCCGTTCCAAAGGATGCCATTGATGAAAGCAAACTGATAACTGCCAGTCACGTCGTAGATCCAGCCCGACATCCAACCACCCAGAGCCATGCCGAGGATAGTCATCATCATGACAAAACCCACGCGCGCGCCGGCCTCTTGCGGGGGCATATATTCGCGTACAATCAGCGCGTAGCTGGGGACGATACCACCCTGGGCCAGCCCGAATAGCATGCTGACTACATAAAGCGAAACCATCCCATCATAAGGGAGAAACAGGAACAGAGCGATACATTGCAGGACCGAGCCGATCAGCAGTGTTGAAAGCCCTCCCAACCGGTCCGCGACAAGCCCCGAGATGATACGGCTAACCACGCCGCCCAACAGCATCAGAGACAGCATCTCGGCACCAACGGCCGGGCCATAGCCCAAGCCCACACAATAGGAGACA
Organism: Ruegeria sp. H9; assembly: GCF_056532915.1. Taxonomy (NCBI): domain Bacteria; kingdom Pseudomonadati; phylum Pseudomonadota; class Alphaproteobacteria; order Rhodobacterales; family Roseobacteraceae; genus Ruegeria; species Ruegeria sp. H9. Next base: position 222,207 of record NZ_JBQFNX010000002.1, read on the forward strand.
ATATGGACCTGGGGCATCGACATGGCCACGCAGCAGCCGATACCAGCCAGCCCGAGGATGTACTGCAGGGCGCGGGGTGAAAAGCCGACGCTTTGTGCTTTGACCTGTGCTGCCGCTGCTGCCGTGCCATGCGCCTCGACGGGGACCTGTCTGCGCAAAAGCAGGGACAGAGGAATGACGGCGACCAGGGTGATGACGGCGAGACTCAGATAAACCTGCTGCCACCCTTCGCGCTGCAGAATGCCCGACAGCAGCGTGGGCCAGATCGCGCCCGACAGGTAGTTGCCACTGGCCACCAGTGCCACGGCAATCCCTCGCCTGCGCATGAACCAATGCGAGATATCGGCGATCAGCGGTCCAAATCCGATTGACGTGCCGAGCCCCAGCAGAAGATGCGCAACCGACAGCAGCGCAATATTCGGCGCAAGGGTTGCCAGCAGATAGCTTACCGCGCTCAGCACAGCGGCGCCGATCAACGCCATTGTCACGCCCAGTCGGTCCACCAGCTTGCCCAGCCACATGTTGCCGAAGGCAAAGCCGATCATGGCGAGCGTATAGGGCATCGACGCCGCGGCTCGGTCTGCGCCAAACTCGGCCTCGATGGCGGGCATGACGACGATCACAGCCCACATGCCCACATTGACCACGGTTGCGATGGCCAGGGTGATCAGCAGGCGAAGCCACGAATATCGGCTGTCATGGATCGGGTGTGTCATGTCGGCACGCTAGGGGGCAAGTCCGGTTTTGGCCAGTCACAAGTTATGTGATCATCGGGGCGTCTTCGGATTTGATCTGCTTTAACTGCAGTCCGCAATGAGGAGCAGCCCGCGTCACGTGCCAACTGGCCGGGGGCAGGGCGCGGGCGCGGCGGCGGGTCAGACACCAACTGCAGGCCTCGTCCCGATAGGTGGGCACCATATGCCAGCGCGTCTCAATCCCCTGTGCGCCACCATCGTCAGGCGTCAGCAATAGCCCCAGCGGAGCCTGTCCCGATATGCCGCCCTGTTCGGCAGCCAGATGCATCCGCCGGACCGGGGTCAGACCCGGCGGGCCGGGCAAATCGCCAATGACCAACGGGGCGGCACCGCTGCGCAAGGCTTCTTCCATGCACCACAACAGGTCTTCGGGTTTGTCAGGGCGGATCAGCAGAAACCGGGACGGATCGGCAAAAGGCAGCATGCCCTCGGGATGCAGCTGCGCCACCTCCCAAGCCGGGGCAATCCACATCACTGGCCCTTGAGTCTGCGCCGCCACCCACAGAGCAAAGCTACGCCGGGCAGGGCCGCAGGCTTCGTGTACACGGGCCAGTTGCAGACTGATCTGTGGGTGCAGGGCCACCCCGGGTGGGGTGCGCGCGGGCTTGCGGCCAAGAAGATTGGTGGACATGCTGATCAAATTAGCATGTTCTCATTTTGTTCTCAATTGGGGGAATGCGGTCAACGCGACAGGATTAGACGCCCATCTGCGAACTGGATGTTCGAAAAGCGGTGCAGATACGCCATCCCTAGCAAGGATTGACCCAGATCGCCTTCATTGACCGAGGCCGGGATATCGCGATCGGTGATGGGGCCCAAAGACAGGCTGTCCAGCCGAACCGGCGCTGTACGCACAATGCCATTGGCCGTCGAGGCGCGGCCGAGATAGTTCAATTGATCCGTATCGATTCCAATTCGTTCGGCATCTTTCGGGCTGATGACGATATTGCTGGCCCCAGTATCGACCAGAAAGGTCACCGCTGTGCCATTCACCAGCATTGGTAAATAGTAGTGTCCATCATAAGAGCGGGGCACTTCAATCCGCTGATCAGTTACGGTCAGTTGCGGGGTCGGGCTGACGGTTGAACGGATGTCATCCCACAATCCGACAACGGCAATGACACCGATAAAGATAAACACCCAAGCCGCGACCTGCTGCATGGTTTTTCCCAACGACTGACGGTTCTGAGTGATAAACCACATCAACAGGGCAGCACCCAGCAGAAACAGATAGGTCAAGCGCCCAATATCGTAGCCGTCCATTCAATCACCCGAAATCAGTTTTCTCATACCAATATGGTGTTTCACGAGGCGAAACCAAAGGCTTTGAGGCCATCAAGAATGAACTGAACCGACAGTGCAGCCAGCAGCATACCCAGCAGCCGTGTCAGCACGTTCAGCCCGGTCTTACCTAGAATACGGGCGATCATGCCTCCGGCCAGAAAGAACACAAATACAACCAACATGACGGCAAGCATAACAGCGCAGGCCGCTGCGATCCCAGGGACGCCCGGGTTTTGTCCGGCCAAAAGAATGATTGTTGCGATCGATCCAGGGCCCGCGATCAGGGGTATGGCCAAGGGGAACACCGAAGGGTCAGAATGATCTTCTTCCTCGGCGCGGTCCTCGCGGCGTTTGGTACGGCGGTCGAACAGCATGTCCAGCGCAGTCAGAAACAAAAGCGCGCCACCTGCAACGCGGAAGGCTTCCATCGAGATGCCGACGAATCCAAGAACCGCTTCACCAAAAGCGGCAAAGGCGATCAGGATGAAAACTGCGGTCAGGCAGCTGCGAATAGCAATCTTACGGCGTGTGGCCGCATCCATGTCCTGCGTCAAGGCAACGAAAATTGGCGTGGTGCCGAAAGGGTCGATCACCACGAACATCGTGGTGAAAGCCGTTATGAAAAAGGCCATGTCGATCATGCTGCACTCTCTGCCTGTTCCAACCGTTCTGCGGCGGCGACCCATAGGGCTTCAGCCTTTTGCATGGCTTCGACCACCTCGGCGAATTTGCGGTTCCAGGTTTCCAGATCGTTGATCCGGTCATCTTCATAAAGCGCCGGATCCGCCAGCTTGGCAGAAAGCTTGTCGTGCATATCGGTCAGTTTCTCGACCCGGTCTTCGCATTTGCGCAGATCCGCACGCAGGGCCAATACGGTCTCGCGTGACGCACGTTTGGGTTTGGGCGCCTGTAGTTTATCTTTGACCGGTTTCTCGCGGGCCAGCAAAAGAGCGCGATAGGCTTCAAGATCGCCATCGAATGGCTTCACGGTGCCATCCGAGACCAGCCATAGCCGATCAGCGACAAGCGACAGTAGATGCATGTCGTGGCTGACCAAGATGACCGCGCCGGAATAGGCAGTCAGTGCCTCGACCAACGCTTCGCGGCTTTCGATGTCCAGATGGTTCGTCGGTTCGTCAAGGATCAGCATATGCGGCGCGTCGATGGTAGCGATCAGCAGCGACAAACGCGCTTTTTGCCCGCCAGAAAGACGCCCGACTAACGTTTCCGCCTGATCCGCGTTCAATCCGAACCCCGCCAGACGCGAGCGCCACTTGCCGGGCGCCTCATTGGGGCGTAGGCGGCGCAGGTGATCCAATGGTGTTTCGTCAACATGCAGCTCATCTACTTGATGCTGCGCGAAATAGCCGATGCGCAGCTTGGAGCTTCGGGTCATTTTACCCGCCATCAGGGGTAGGCGGTCAGATAGCAGTTTCGAAAGGGTCGACTTGCCCTGACCATTCTTGCCTAGCAGAGCGATGCGATCATCCTGATCAATACGCAGGTTCAGTCGTCGCAGAACCTCGGTCTCACCATAACCGGTCACGCCTCCTTCAAGCTGAATGATCGGTGGCGACAGCTCTTCTGGCTCGGGGAATGAAAAGGCGCGCAAAGCCGCCTCTTGCGGAGTTGAAACCAGTTGGATGCGCTCGATCATCTTCAAACGAGACTGGGCCTGTACGGCCTTTGACGCCTTATAGCGGAAACGATCCACGAAACTTTGCAGATGTGCGATGCGGGCCTTGGCCTTGGCGTTTTCCGACTCTGCTTGTGCCAGACGTTCAGCGCGACGTTCGGCAAACTTGTCGTAGGGAACCGCGTAATAAGTCAGTTTGCGATCTTCGAGATGCAGAATTGATCCGACGGCGCGGTTCAACAACCCCCGGTCGTGGCTGATGATGATGACGGTGTGAGGGTATTTGGCCAGATAGCTTTCAAGCCACAACGCACCTTCAAGGTCCAGATAATTGGTCGGTTCGTCCAACAGCAACAGGTCAGGCTGCGAAAACAGTACGGCCGCCAGCGCTACCCTCATGCGCCATCCGCCCGAGAAATCCGAACAGGGTTTCAGCTGATCCTCATCGTCAAAGCCCAGTCCTTTGAGGATCGAGGCTGCCCGAGCCTCAGCCGACCAAGCATCAATATCAGCCAGCCGTGTCTGGATTTCAGCAATCCGGTCCGGATCTGTCGCGCTGTCTGCTTCGGCCATCAATGTGCTGCGTTCCACATCCGCAGCCAGAACCGTGTTGATCAGCGAGACATCCGAGGATGGCACTTCCTGCGCCACGCCCCCGATCCGCGCGCGTTTTGGCAGGGATATATTGCCTGATTCCAGCGACAGCTCGCCCCGGATCAACCGAAAGAGCGTCGTCTTTCCGGTACCATTGCGCCCGACAAGGCCGACCTTGTGGCCATCGGGAATGGTCGCGCTGGCCTCGTCGAACAGAGGACGGCCTTCAACGGCGTATGTGATGTTCTCGATCCGTAGCATGAGGCGCTCTTATCAGAGCATCCAAGACGCCGCCAGAGGTCACCATGTTCAAGCCAGAAGCAATGTGTTAGCGCTGTTCCGGTTCGTCTTCCAAACGGTTTCGATATGCGTGCGGCTCAATCTCCTCCGACCCTGATAACGCTGATCTTTGCAACGGCGCTCTCGGTTCTGACACTGAACATGTTCCTGCCGTCGCTGGCGCATATGAGCGAAGATTTCGGCGTGGATTATGGCCTGATGAACGTGGCCGTCGCAGGATACCTATTTGTCTCGGCGGTCTTGCAGTTGATCGTCGGGCCGCTGTCGGATCGCTACGGGCGAAGACCTGTTTTGTTGATCGCGATGGTCATATTTGTCGCCGCTTCAATTGGATGCGTTTTAGCCGAGTCAATCTGGGTTTTCCTTTCGTTTCGGATGATTCAGGCGGCGGTGGTGGCCGGGCCGGTGCTGTCGAGTGCTTCGATCCGCGACCGATATCCACCAAACGAGGCCGCGAGCAAGCTGGGCTATGTCGCAATGGCCATGGCACTGGCACCGATGCTTGGGCCAATGCTAGGTGGCGCGCTGGATATGCTTTTTGGTTGGCGGGCCGGGTTCGTGCTGTATTCGCTGCTTGGGGCAGGGGTGCTGTTGCTGCTTTGGGCTGACATGGGTGAAACCAACACCAACCGCTCGTCGACTTTCGCGGCGCAGATGCGGGAATACCCGCATTTGTTCCGCGCGCGTAGGTTCTGGGGTTACGCCTTATGCGCCGCGTTCTCCATCGGCGGTTTTTTTAGTTTTATCACCGGCGCGCCATTGGTCGCCGCAGCCTTGTTCGATCTGAGCCCAGCAATGCTGGGTCTGGGCATCGGTATCATCACGGGCGGGTTTATGGTCGGCAACTTTGTCACCGGGCGCATCGCAAAGCGCACCCAGCTGACGACAATGATCTTGTTCGGTCGGGTAGTGGCGTCGGTTGGGCCATTTTGCGGGCTGCTGCTGTTCATCGGCAATATGGGCTCGGTCTGGGTGTTTTTTGGATCCGCCATCTGCGTTGGTTTCGGAAATGGTTTGACCAATGCAAATGCCTCGGCCGGGGTGATGTCGGTACGTCCGAAACTGGCCGGCAGTGCGGCTGGATTATCAGGCGCCTTGATCGTGGCACTGGGGGCTGTCTTGACCATGATGACCGGGACGTTTGTAAGCCCTGAAAACGGGCCATATCTGGTGCTGAGTATGATGTGCGGCAGCAGCTTTGCTGGTCTTTTGGCAGTGCTCTATGTCCGCCGGTTGGATCGTACCGACCCACTGCCCGAGGCGATCTGAGTGATAAACGATCATAACGCTTTTCATGAGGCAAATACCATGTTAGGCGGCGCGCGATGGATTTCGGCGCGGGTATCGCGCCCTTAAGTCAAGGAGAGGCCAATATGGCACTGGAACGCACATTCTCGATCATCAAACCCGATGCAACCCGCCGCAACCTGACTGGCAAGATCAATGCCAAGTTCGAAGAAGCTGGCCTACGCATCGTCGCGCAAAAGCGCATTCATATGACCAAAGCTCAAGCTGGCAAGTTCTATGACGTGCACGCCGAGCGTCCGTTCTATGACGAACTGTGCGAATTCATGTCGTCGGCCCCTGTTGTTGTTCAGGTTCTCGAAGGCGAAGGTGCCATTGCAAAGAACCGCGAAGTAATGGGCGCAACCAACCCTGCAGACGCAGCACCTGGCACCATCCGCGCCGAGTTCGCTGAATCGGTCGGTGAAAACTCGGTCCACGGTTCGGACGCACCGGAAACTGCCGCGGTTGAGATCGCCTACTTCTTCTCGGGCATCGAACTGGTCGGCTAATCGGTCGTCAGATCACAGCTTTAGGCCGTACCCTACATAGGGTGCGGCCTTTCTTATTAGGGCAGGATTCAACAGTGTCTGTCCGCATTGCTTTGGTTGACAGGAGTAAAACGCCGTCATGAGCACAAACAAACGCATTGTTCTTTCCAGTGATCACGCTGCAATCGACCTCAGGCAGGCTATCTCTGCTTACGTTGAAGCCCAAGGTTGGGAGGCCGTAGATATCGGCCCGACCACATCGGAAAGCACTCATTATCCCGAACACGGAGCTGCTGCAGCGCGCCTTGTGGCTTCGGGTGATTGTCGCTTTGGTATCATCTTGTGTGGCACCGGTCAGGGTATCATGATGGCGGCGAACAAAATCAACGGCGTCAGATGTGGCGTTTGCAGTGATGTCTTTTCGGCCCAGATGATCCGTCAGCACAATGACGCAAACATGCTCTCGCTCGGGGCGCGGATTCTCGATGAAAAGCAAGCACTGGAAATCACGGCTGCTTTCCTGACATCCGAATTCGAAGGTGGTCGCCACGCAATGCGGGTCGACATGATCGAGGCTCTCGAAGCCTAGTCTGCCGACAAATCCTTGGCTGATATTCGCACGCCCAAAGCATCAAGATCGGCAATCATCTGATGCTTTGGCGTTATGCTGACTCCGGCTTTGATCGCATCGAACCGTTCGCGCAAGGCCTTCTTTTCCTCGCCCTTGCAGTCATTCCAGGGACGGCCTTGCAAGCCCATGACCAGCACATAATAACCGATGAAATGAGGGCGCGTTCCGGCCTGTAGCAGGCGCGTATAAGCCTCGTCTGCTCCCAACGCTCGCAATTCCTGAGCTGTCATAATGCCCGCACGCGCGCAGGCTTGCTCGAATGCCGGGCCAAGATTGCGGATGGAGGATATCGGATCAGACATGCCTTGTCTTATCCCGCCCGATACGGCCTGTCACCCGCTCAAGGTTGTTTGCAGCTTCCCTTTCCGCTACCCAAGCGTTGGAGGGGTCAAGCATGAACGATCTAAGCCTAGAGAATGTCGCGCAAAATTTGGACCTGATGAACCCGCCCGAGGGGTTTGTCGACGACCCGTTCCCCTTTTATGATGCACTGCTTAAGCATGCGCCTGTATTGCGGCAGCCGGACGGTTCCATGTTGTTGTCGCGCCATGCGGATCTGGATGCCATTTATCGCAACACGACGCTTTATTCCTCGGATAAGGAGGCTGCGTTCGGCCCTAAATTCGGTGTTGGCTCGCCGTTATTCGAACATCATACAACTTCACTGGTGTTCTCCGATCCACCGCTGCACACGCGGGTGCGCAAGATCATGACCTCAGCCCTGACGCCCCGGGCAATCGCGCGGATGGAGCCGGGTCTGATCGAAACCGTTGATACGCTGCTGGATGATATGGCGGGCAGGGGACGGGTTGATCTGATTGCGGATTTTGCCTCGACCATTCCAATCCAAATCATCGGCAATCTGCTGGATGTACCGATGGATGAACGCGCGCCTCTGCGCGATTGGTCTCTGGCTATCCTTGGTGCTTTGGAACCCGCTTTGACGGAAGCTCAGCTGGAAAAGGGTCACACTGCTGTTCGCGACTTCAAAACTTACCTTCGGGATCTCGTCGCCCGTCGTCGCGCAAAACCGGGAGATCCGGAAATAGATGTTCTGACACGTCTGATCCGTGGCGAAGGCGCGGATGAGATGCTGAGCGAGATTGAGCTTCTGCAAAACTGCATCTTCATACTGAACGCGGGCCACGAAACGACCACCAATCTGATCGGCAATGGGCTGGCGCTGCTTCATGACTATCCAGAACAACGCCAAAGACTGTTGGAAGATGGCGAATTGATTGCTCCGGCGGTTGAAGAGGTCTTGCGCTTTCGGTCGCCCAACCAATTTGGCAACCGGGAAACTACGTCGGACGTTGAAATCCGAGGACATCAGATCGCCAAAGGAACGAACCTGCATCTATGTATCGGGGCAGCGAACCGTGATCCCGAGGTGTTCACCGACCCGACCCGGTTTGACATCACACGCAAGCCGAACAGGCACCTGGCCTTCGCGGGCGGGCCGCATGTCTGCGTTGGCCTGACTTTGGCGCGCCTTGAAGGTCGTGTTGCACTGGATCGATTGCTGAAGCGATTTCCCGATTACCAGATTCAAGGAAAACGGGTGCAGGGTGGTCGCATTCGTTTTCACGGATACGCGTCGTTGCCTGCACTTATATAATCTGTTCAATACTCTAGTAGATGTTCTTCATGTAGCTAGGAATTGCGTGACAACTTCAGAGTTGTCTCAAGCCCTGGTTTACGATTGCGCGCCAGAAATGTGCCGCCGTGCATATGCGAAATTGCCGCCACAAGCGCCAGTCCAAGACCGGCATTGCGCCCGGTCCTTGCAGGATCAAGCGTGACAAACGGCATCTGCAATCGGGGCAGATCGCTTTCTGGTACGCCAGGGCCCCGGTCGCGAACGCTGAGTAACGCATAGTCGCCGTCGTCTCGAATTTCGATGGTGATCGCTGTGCCGGGCGGGGCGTAGCGCATGGCGTTTTCAAGAAGGTTCGACAGTGCTTGAGACAGCAGAGGGCGATGGCCTTGGATTGGGTCCGCGTTTCCAACGACCTCAAGTCGGATGTTCTGATCAGACGCGACAGGTTCGTATAACTCAACCACGTCACCGACCAGTTGCAAAAGCTTTACCGGTTCAAATTGTTCGCGGCCCAGACCGGCCTCGGCACGCGAAATCTCGGTCAGTTGGCTGAGAACGCGCAGCAGGTGATCAATCTCGCCGGTCGCGCGCGCCATGTCGATCTCGCGATCTTGATCGCTTTTGCCGGGCTCAGCCAGGGATTCGACCCTTTGCCGCAGCCGCGACAAGGGAGAGCGCAGGTCATGAGCAATCGAATTGGAGGTTGTGCGCAGGTTGCTGATCAACTCTTCAATACGGTCCAGCATGTTGTTCAACGTGCCCGCGACCTGATCGAATTCATCGCCCGTGCCACGTAGAGGCATGCGCAGAGCTAAATCGCCGGAAACGATATTGTCGGCTGTATTGGCGATGTCTTTCAGTCGTGAAAACACCAGCCGGGTCAGCAGCCAGCCGGTCAACAAACTCAGCGCCAATGAAGTGGCAAGTGCCAGTGCAACAGACCGGAACAGAACCCGGTCGAATTGCTGTCTGGCCAATGAATCACGCCCGACAAGCAGCCTCTCACCACCCGGCAGCCGGACCGAAGCGGCAGAGATCGGGACATATTGATCCGTATCTTCTTTGCGAAGCTGAAGATCGACCCAGCCGCTGCCCGGAGTTATCCCTTCCGGCCAATGCGTCAGGTTGCCCGCCAGTTTCGTGCCTTGCCGACCTGTCAGCAGGTACAAGGCATCCCGCTCAGCCGCTGTCGGCAAACGGCGGTCGATGGCAGAGATCAACCCGATCATGCCACGCCGTTCATATTCATCTGCGAGGCCCGTAAGCTCGGCCTGAACGACCGAACGCGTCTCGCCTGAAATCGTGCGATTGGCCGTAAAATACACCATCGTCAGAACGGTCGCCGTCAGCAAAGTGCTAAGCACCATGCTGGCCAGAACCAACCGAGTACGAGAGTTTTTCAGCGACAGGCGCAGGTTATCCATCCGAAACCATGTATCCGGCGCCTCGGACTGTTTCAATCACCGGGTCAGCTCCGTCTTCATCAAGTTGGCGGCGCAGTTTCGAAATATGGACGTCGACCACGTTGGTGTTCGGGTCAAAGTGGTAATCCCACACACCTTCAAGCAACATCGTGCGCGAGACGACGCGGTTTTTTCGGCGCAGAAAGAACTCCAGAATTTGAAATTCGCGCGGAGTCAGGGTGATTTCACGACCGTTGCGTGTGACCTTGCGGGTCAACAGATCCATTTCGAGATCGCGGCAGGCAAGGGTCGGCGTTTCTTCGGCTTCTTGCGGTCGACGCAACAGGGCTTCGATCCGGGCATGAAGTTCCTGGAATGAAAATGGTTTGACCAGATAATCGTCTGCGCCCGCGCGGAGGCCTTTGACTCGCTCGTCCACTGCACTCATGGCGGTTAACATCAGAACAGGTGTTTTCAACCCAGCCGCACGCATTGACTTAATCAGTGATAACCCGTCCAGCCCGGGAAGCATTCGGTCCAGTACGACCGCATCAAATCCGCCGTCAGTTGCGTGGTACAGGCCTTCGCGGCCATCTGATGCGACTTCGACAACATAGCCTTCTTCACCAAATCCCTTGGCAATGAAGTCCCGTGTGTCTTGGTCATCTTCAACGATCAACAAGCGTCTGCTCATGGTCAGGGCTCCTTCCCAATGGGATTTAAACACACATACTCTTTGAAAAAAACATGCCGGGTGCAAAGGTGCACCCGGCTGTTCCGGCGGCACGTGGACAATCCGTGCCTGCCAGAATAAGCGCTCCAGATTTCCCCATCATGTGGCGCGCTTAGGTGTAGGGTTAAGCGATTTCGACCGCGACGAAGATCTGGTTGCCACCGCGATTGATCAAAACCAGAGCTGGATCCGTCTTTTCGTTCTCCAGCGCTTCTTTCAAAGCGTCTGGCGTAACGGTATCCAGATTGCCCAGTCGAACGATCACATCACCACGCTGCAATCCGGCCTTGGCCGCGGGGCTTTCGGGCTCCAGATCAGTGACAACAACACCATCGACGTTCTCGGCCACGCCAATCTCGGCGCGGGCGGTTTCGGTCAGCGGTGCCACGGTTACGCCCAGCGACGTACCTTCGAACTTGTCTTCAACCACGCTATCGGTCGCCGCCGAGGCTGACTGATGCTGACCGATTGTCAGTTCGATCTGTTCTTCTTTGCCATTTCGAAGAACAGTCAGCGTGCTATCAGTACCTACCTTGGTCGTGCCAACCAGGATCGGAAGATCGCTACTGGAATCAACGGCTTCGTCATTGAAGGTCAGGATCACGTCACCTTGCTGCAGTACGCCATCGGCCGGGCTGTCCGGTACAACATCCGATACCAGTGCACCTGTTGCCGTATCGATACCCATCGCAGCAGCCAGTTCGGGGCTGACATTCTGGATCGACACTCCCAACCAACCGCGGCTGACCTCGCCGTCATCGCGCAGATCAGCCGTGATGTGATCTACAATATTCGAAGTCACCGCAAAGCCGAGTCCGACTGAGCCGCCGCTGGGCGAATAGATCGCCGAGTTCACACCGATCACCTCACCATCCATGTTGAATAGCGGACCACCCGAGTTGCCTTTGTTGATAGCAGCGTCGGTCTGGATGAATTCGGCGTAGGGGCCTTCCGAAATATTGCGCCCCTTCGCGGAAACAATACCGGTCGTAACGGTTGCATTCAGGCCAAACGGGTTGCCGATGGCGACGACGTCTTCGCCTACGCGAATGACGTCGCTGTCACCCATTTGAACGGCTTGCAGGTCTTCTCCTGCGTCGATTTTAAGCACGGCGATGTCCGTAAGCGGATCTGTACCAACGATTTCAGCTTCGAATGTGCGGTTATCGCTCAGACGTACGGTCACTTTGCTGGCGTTGTCGACAACGTGGTGGTTGGTGACGATGTATCCCGCCTTATCAAGTACAAAGCCTGATCCCAAACCCTGGCTGGGGCCTCGCTGCGGCATGTCAAATCCTTCAGGACCGCCGAACCGCTTAAAGAACTCGCCAAAGGGATGGTTTTCGAGGTCGAACTCCTGACCTTGTGTGGGGCGTGGTTTGGCATCTTGCTTGGCGGTGATCGTGACCACCGAGGGCGAGACGGTTTCGACCAGATCGGCCAGAGCCTCGTCTGCCATTGCGGGCAGGGCGGTGGTGGCCATCATGGCCGCGCCCAGTGCGGTAGCTCCCATCCAGCTTGATGTGCGTGGAATAAGCAGTGAGGATTTACGGATGCTCATTTTGACTCCTGTCTATTTCGGCGGTTGATCCCGCGCATTGAGACAGGAGATGCACTGGCAACCTTGGGATATCCTGAGAGAAATATTAAGAAACCTTAATTTCGCCACGTTTCGCCGCTTTAATGACTCCGTTCAACGTGCTCGGGTAGCAAGAATCAGCTTGGGTGCTATGTGGCGAATCGGTGGATTGTTGCCGATAAAGTCAATAATTTCGAAAAAGCATTGAATTGATTCATTTTTGTTAACAAAGAAACGACGCTTTTGCGGTCTCAAAAATACTTCTCCTAAAAGTTGCGTGAGATGGAGTGTTCAAATTTCGAACACGCCCGTCGATGCCTTTGAAATAGGTAAGTTAGCCGTATTCTAAGTGCGCAACTGACGGAAACTTCTGGAAAAAGTATAAGTCGATGCAACCATTGGTAGAATCCAGAGTGTTGCATTGTTGCTCAAAAGCCAGTGCGCCTGCGCTGAAATTTACCATTTCATCCAATTTTACATTGTTTGAACGCATCGGATCAGCGACATTGGAGTTGCCCAAGTGAGGGGGGCCTTAGGCACTAGGGGGTGTCAAAGGCGCATCTCAGTCTCCATAGCGCTGAGCGGCATGTTAACGAGGGGGTCTTGTTTAGGTTCAGCAGCACAACGTCGGGAAGCCTGATTGGCGATCTGACCGCGCTTTAGAGATTGGTGAAAGTGGTAGTCCTGTTTTTGGGCATGCGACCCGGTCATTATTGACCGGGTCGCGTTTATTTGAGGGGCTGCTTTTGCGGTCGGCCCGCATTCCAACGGGTCCAATCGGCGGGTGTATCCAAATCAAGCAGCGCATTCTGGGCGGGCAGGCGATGCAGATGAACCTTGCCCTTGTAGCGTTGCACGACAATCTGCGCGCCGCTGTCACCGTTCAGTTCCGAAAGCTCTGAAAATAGAGAACGATCAAAGACGACAGGATGGCCGGGAGCGCCTTCCTCAGTAGCCCCACGCCATATCAGATTGTCAGGGTGGGTTTTGACCGATCGGAGAACGCTGTTCAGGTCTTGGGTTGTGAGGTCCGGAAGGTCCGATAACAGGATCATGACCGCAGGTGCATTTGCTGGAACGGAGGCTATTGCGCCTCTCAAACTGGCATTCATGCCTTCTTGCGCATTTGGGATTTCGACCAGTTGAACATCGAGGCCCTGTAGCACCGTATATCGGGGATGTGGGGCCGGGGGCAGGGCGATGATAACGTGACCTGCGGCAAGCGCCCGCTGAGCCACTCGGCGCAGAAGCGGCACGCCTTCAATCGGTTGCATTAACTTATCAGCACCACCCATGCGGCTGGATTGCCCGGCAGCGAGCAGGATGATGGGAATCTGGGTCATTTCGCAAGCATGCCGTCGGTGGATTAATAAGTCATCCCCGCATTCTTGTGCCATCGGGATCGAAAAGTGGGGTCGTGATGACACGCGCTTTGCGCATCTGACCTAGAATTTCAATTTCAACCGCACGTCCCTCGGTGGCCTGTTCAGTCGGGAGGAACCCCATGGCAATCGACTTGCCCGCAAAGTGCGAATACCCACCAGATGTACAGAAGCCGACAACAACGCCGTCTAACCAGATCGGTTCGTACGCGTTTACATCTGCATCTGCCGCGTCGACCTCAAAAGCCACCAAGCGGCGATCAGCGCCAGATGCGCGCTCGGCCTCGGCCGCTGCTCGGCCTATGAAATCGCTGCTCTTGGAGAATGAGATAAACCGATCCAACCCGGTTTCTGCCGCTGTATAGTCGGGTGAAAATTCTCGCATCCACGAGCCAAAGAACTTGTCCAGACGCAGACTCATCATTGCGCGCATGCCAAATGGGGTCATGTCATGAGCTTGACCCGCTTGCCACAAACTCCACCAGAGTTGCCGTTGGGCCATTGGGTCGCAATAAATCTCATAACCCAGATCGCCGGTATAGCTGACACGCTGAACGATGCAGTCCGTCATGCCAATTGTCATCTCGCGCACGTCGAGGAACCTGAGCGAGTTGACTGCTTCTCGGGTGCAGGCCGACAAAACCTCGGTGGCCTTGGGGCCTGCGATCTGAAACCCATTCAACCGGTCGCTGATGTTCTCGATGCCCACGCCATCGTCCTGGTTTTGTAGGAACCAGCGCATATGGAACGCCTGACTGCCGTATGAGGCGGTGAGGTGGAACAGATCGTCGTCCAGACAGGAAACGGTGAAATCCCCGATCAGCTTACCTTTGTGCGAGAGCATTGGCGTCAGTGAGACGCGCCCCGGTTTGGGTATGCGCCCCGCCATGACGCGATCCAGCCATGCACGGGCACCGGCACCCGTAATACGGTATTTTCCGAAATTGTGGACTTCGTTGATCCCAACACCTCCACGCACGGCACGAACTTCGCGGCCGGTGGCCTCAAAGGCGTTGGAACGGCGGAACGAGGGTGTCTCGAAATCCGGTTCATCGCCTTGGGCAAAGTAGTTTGGTACTTCCAGCCCGTATTGCTGCCCCCAAACGGCACCGAGATCGCTGAAGATGTCGTACATTGGTGTGGTTCGGTTGGGACGCGCTGCAGGCAGTTCCTCGTTCGGATAAGCGACGCTGAACCGCTTCTGATAGTTCTCGATCACCTTGGGGCGCGTGTAGCCCGGGCTGATCCAATCGCCAAACCGCGCCACATCCATGGCAAACACATCGCGTTCGGGTTCGCCTTCGATCATCCATTGAGCAAGGGTCAAGCCAACACCACCGCCTTGGCTGAAACCGGCCATGACACCGCAGGCTGACCAGTAGTTCCGCACGCCAGGCACCGGACCGACCAGAGGGTTGCCATCCGGGGCAAAGGTAAACGGCCCATGGATGACGGATTTGACACCCGCCTCAGCGAGAACAGGGAAGCGTTTGTAGGCGAATTCGATGCTATCGGTGATTTTGTCGAAGTCATCGGGCAGCAGTTCGTGGCCAAACTCCCACGGGGTGCCGTCGACCGCCCAAGGTTTGCAGGGCTGTTCGTAAAAGCCGATGCACAGTCCACGCCCTTCCTGCCGCAGATAGCTTTCGCCAGCGGGGTCCATCACATGCGGGTGCTCGCCACCTGCGTCGATGATGGCCTCGATCTCGGGTATGTTATCGGTGACCAGATATTGATGCTCCATCGGATGCAACGGGAAGTAGATCCCGGCCATCGCACCGACCTCGCGCGCCCACAATCCGCCCGCATTGACGATATGTTCGGCGTGAATTGTACCCTTGTCGGTCAACACGTCCCAAGTTCCGTCCGGGCGCTGGTTGGTCTCGCGCACCATGCAATGTGTTTCGATCGTAGCCCCGCCCATACGCGCGGCCTTGGCGTATGCGTGTGTTGTACCCGACGGATCAAGATGCCCGTCCAGCGGATCATACAGCGCACCAAGGATGCCATCGGTGTTGGTGATCGGAGCAATTTTTTTGATCTCCTCAGGCCCGACGATCTCGGTCTCAAGACCCATGAAACGGTGCTTGGCGCGTTCGGCAAGCAACATGTCGAACCGGTCTTGATTGTCGGCCAGCGTGACGCCGCCGACGTGGTGCAGGCCGCACGACATGCCCGTGATCTCTTCCAGCTCTTTGTACAGCCGGATGGTATAGCCCTGCAGGGCGGCCATGTTTGTGTCACCGTTCAGGGTGTGAAACCCGCCCGCCGCATGCCAGGTCGAACCGCTGGTCAGCTCAGACCGTTCCAGCAGCATCACATCCGACCAACCGAGCTTGGTCAGGTGATAGAGGACCGAGCATCCGACAACGCCGCCTCCGATAACTGCGACACGGGTGGTGGTTTTCACGATGTTTCTCCCTCGGCTTTTGGCCGAGCCTGCCGAGGGCTCTGGCGTATTACTGTTCCGTTCGCGACACCGCGCGTCGTTTGCTGAATACGCGCGCTGTAGGGCTTAGAGAGGACGAACCTTGAGGGCGGTGATCCTGTTGCCTTCGCGGGCCGTGACCTCAAATCGGAAACCGTGGAACGAGAATACTTGGCCCACAATGGGGATCATCTGAGCCTCGTGGATCACCAACCCGGCCAGCGTGTTGGCTTCTTCATCCGGCAGCGACCAGTCTAGCGCGCGGTTTGCGTCGCGGATGGTCATCGCGCCTTCGACCAGATACTGGCCGTCGTCAGATCGGGTAACGGGGACATCTTCGTCGATGTCGAACTCGTCTGCGATCTCGCCCACGATCTCTTCCAGAATATCTTCCAGCGTGATCAGCCCGCGCAGCGATCCGTATTCGTCGACAACCAAGGCAAAATGGCTGTGCATCCGAAGAAACTCACGCATCTGGTCGTCCAGAGTGGTGGTTTCGGGCACGAAATAAGGATCGTTGGCAACCTTCGCGATGTCGAAATTCTTAAGCCGCTCTGGATCACCATCCGCGCCACCTACCTGCGCATACATTGCGCGAAACAGGTCTTTGGCGTGCACGACACCCACGATGTTTTCCTGTTCTTCACGGAACACAGGCAGGCGGGTGTGCGGGCTTTCCAGACATTGTTTCAAGATCGCTTCGGGTTCGTCATCCGCATCGATCATCTCAATATTCGAGCGATGAAGCATGATCTCTTCCACCGCGCGGTCGCCAAGATCGAGCGCGCCCAGAATACGGTCGCGATCTTCTTTTTCGACCACACCTTCGGAATGGCCCAGTTGCAATGCGCCAGCTATTTCTTCACGGACCGCAAGGATGTTGCTATCAGGGTCGATCTGTACGCCGAACAGGCGCAATACACCGCGCACCAGCAGTCGGACGGCAGCCACCACCGGCGAGAACACCGTTACGACGACGCTGATAACGGGTGCCACCAAGGCGGCGGCTTTTTCGGCGTTGGTAATCGCGTAGGTCTTGGGCAGCACCTCGGCAAAGATCAGCACCAGAAGGGTCATCACGAGCGTCGCCAGCGCCACACCGCTTTCGCCGAACAGGCGAGTAAACAGGGCGGTTGCCAACGAAGCGGCAAGGATGTTGACAAGGTTGTTGCCGAGAAGGACCGAGCCGATCAGACGTTCGTTATCATCGGTGATTTCCAGCGCTTTTTTTGCCCCGCGCGAGCCTTTGTCAGCCTGCGCTCTCAGCTTGCCACGCGATGATGCGGTCAGCGCAGTTTCGGAGCCCGAAAAAAAGCCCGATAGGACAAGGAGAAGAAGAATGGATCCTGTCGTGATCCAGAATGCGCCATCAAGCAGAGAAGGAGTGGGTTCCATTGGTCCTAGGTTGTTCGTGTTGCTGCATTCGTTATGGGGGTGCGGGCGCGGCCAATCAAGGGGTTAGCCCTGATCTGTGGTGTCGTCTTTGGCCAGCGGGTGGTGTTCCAACACCAGTTCCGACAGGCGCTCATCCAGAACATGCGTATAGATCTCGGTTGTCGCCACATCTGCATGGCCCAACAGCGTCTGGATCGAGCGCAAATCCGCGCCATTGGCCAGCAGGTGCGTCGCAAACGCATGGCGCAGCGTATGAGGTGTGACTTTTTCAGGCGAAACACCGCCTTCGATCGCCAGTTCCTTGACCAGCAGAAAGAAGCGATGCCGCGTCAGGTGCCCGGATTTCCCGCGCGACGGGAACAGGAAACGCGACGCTTGCCCCCCTTTGGAAATGGCTTTTTCCTCGGCCGCATCGCGGGCTTGCAGCCAGTCTGCCAACGCCTCGCGGGCAGGGGGGGACAGCGGAACCATCCGTTCTTTCCCGCCTTTGCCGAGGACCAGCAGCATGCGCGGATCACCTCTGGCTGAACTGACCGGCAGCGATACCAGTTCTGTCACCCGCATCCCCGTCGCATAGAGCAGTTCCATCAGGCACGTGTTGCGAATTTTGTCTGCGTCGGAACGGCCCGTGCGCCGCGCTGCTGCAAGCAGGTGGTCAACTTCGGGCACGTCCAGTGTTTTTGGCAATCGCTTGGGGCGCCCTGGTCCCTTGATCTGGATGGCCGGGTTGCTTTCGCGCCAGCCTTCTTCGAAAGCAAATCGATACAATTGTTTGATCGCCGACAACCGCCGTGCCCTTGTCGAGCGCGACAGGCCCTGCGCATCGCAATCGATCAGGTAACCTTCGATCCGATCGCGATCCGCTTCGGAAAAGCCCGATTTCCGACGCGTCAACCAATCAGAGAAATCTTTCAGATCCCGGCCATAGGCGAGCAGGGTGTTGGTGGCAGCGCCAAGCTCGGCAGCTTGCGCTTCGAGGAAGGTGGAAATCCACAGCTCCTGAGACGCGGGCGCGGTCATGCTCAAGCCCCGTTCAAGATCATCAACTGCAACGCGGCCCGACGTGCGGTGTCTTCAAGACCCACGCGGCGGAACGCAGCGATTGCAGCGGTCAGGTCGACCAGATTGCCGCGCGCGCCATGGGCGAACAATTGCATCGTTTCCAGAATGGCTTCGCCCAATTGATCGTTACTCAGCAGCCCGTCGATATCCGAAGGGATGGGCGCGGACCAGGCAAAGCCCTGCGAAATGGCATCCGCCAGAGGGGTTGGCGACGGCGCGCGTTGCGGATCGCCCTGTGCAAGGGCGGCCAGAAACATATTCGCATCGGAACCTTCGGGCACATCTTGCGCCGCGTCTTCATAAAGCTCGGATAACAGCAGAATACGCCACCGCAGATTCTTGGCGGCCGAACCTGATAGTTTCATTGCTGCCAGACGCGGGGCAAAAAGTTCGGCAAACGGAACCTCAAGCCCGACGGTTTTCATCTGAGCCCAGACCTCAGCAAGAGTTTTGGAAACTGCCTCGGGATTTCCGGTTTCCAATGCGGTTTCGAACCGTTGGATGGCAGCCACGCGGTCCCAGACAGCACCCGAAGCAGCCGGAGAACGTTCGGTATACAGGCCGAGCAACTGATTGGGTGTCAGCGCCCCAATCCGCGTCAATCGTTCAGCAGCTTCGACCTGGGCTTTCCAGCCCGCCACATCGCGCAGATCGGCATTGGCGAACGCCCGTGGCAGTGAAGCCGTGGGCAAACGTTCACCAATGGCTTCGAACAGACGGAACGTAAGCGGATTCGGGTCGTCGGGCTGAGGAAGATACTCAGCCCCTTCGAACAATTCCGGGCTGAGAAAGCGATCGAGCAAGGCAAGCTGGTCTTCGGGAAGCACCTGCAGCGCATGAGCGGCTTCGAGCGTCAGCGCGGCTGAGGCCCAATCTCCACGACGGGCCTTGCAGAATATCTGCGCCGCGTAATCCCGAGACAAATTCGGCTGCGCGATCAGCGCGGTGCAACTCCGGTCTTCGTCACCCGTCAGCAAAGTTGCATCGAACCAGCGTTTGAAACGAGCTTGCGTATCGGTCGGACCGGCCAGCTGAACCAGAGATTGTACCGGATCGGATGCGCCCAATTGCATAAGGCGGTCCAGTCGCGCCATCAGCAATTTGTCTTCTGCCTGTCCTCCGCTCGGGGGACGTGCCTCGGAAAGGAGCAGGGTGAACAGCAGCCGCTGCATTGCGGGGTTGGACTTGACCCGCACCTGCGCGATCAGTTCCGCCAACCGATCCGCATCGCTGTTCTGCCACAAGTTGACCGGCAGACCTGTGACGGAAGAGGCCACCAAACCCAGCGGTGGCGACAGCGCCTCAAGCGGGGTGACCTGAATATCCGGCTGCAACCCTGTCTGGGTCACAGGCGGTTCCATCAGCACTGTGCCCGGTAGATTTTCTGGGGGGTCGGTCAGCCAGTCGATGATCGACAAGGGCTCCGTCGATTGTGCCTGCGCAGTTCCGGCTAGAAAAAACGCCAGAAGAGTGGTTCTAGTCGGCATTCAAGATGACCGGTTCGCGGACTTCACTTTGAGGAGCGGAAAAGTCCGCACCAAAAAACGGCCCGACATAGGCATACCCAACCAGCCCGATGAAACACAGGCAGATGAGGTAAATCAGGAACTTGATTAAACGGCCCATGGGTGAACGCTGCCTCAATTTTTGCTTTTGCCCAAGTTATAACTAGCATTTTTCTTAAGATCACGTCATTCACGACGAAATGAGCGAAATTAAGCATAACACGGTGCGTTCCGACACAGCGGCGCAGTTTCAACTGCACAAAACCGTCGTTTTGGTCGGAATGATGGGGGCTGGAAAGACTGCGGTGGGCCGGGCTCTGGCGGCTCGGCTAGGCGTTCCCTTTCTCGATAGCGATTCCGAGATCGAATCGGCCGCCAACATGACCATCCCCGAGATCTTTGCCCGCGATGGTGAGGCGTTCTTTCGCAGCAAGGAAAGTCAGATCATCGGGCGGCTTCTGGACGAGGAAAAAGGCATCCTGTCGACTGGGGGCGGCGCGTTTCTGGCAGAAGGCAATCGAAAAATGATCTCAGATCGCGGTGCATCTGTGTGGTTGCGGGCCGATCTGAACGTGTTGTGGAATCGCGTCAAACATAAAGACACGCGCCCATTGCTGCGTACGGCAGACCCGTATGCAACGTTGCGCGGTTTGTACGAGGCGCGCGTGCCGATCTATGAACAGGCCGATCTGGTGGCTGACTCAGATGGCGAAACCGCAATCGAAGATATGGTGGATCGGGTGATCGCTGCATTGGTGACGCGCCCTGATATTTTGGAACGAATTTAATGCATCAAACCGTACATGTTGATCTGGCCGAGCGTTCATATGATGTTGAGATCGGTCCCGGCCTTTTGGCGCAATCTGGGGAACGGATTGCTCCACTGATAAAGCGTAAGCGTGTCGCGGTTCTGACGGATGAGACTGTCGCGGGCCTGCATCTGGATGCACTGCGTGAAGGCCTGGCCTCAGCCGGGATCGGGATGAATGCTCTGGCACTGCCAGCGGGTGAGGCCACCAAAAGCTGGCCGCATTTTGAGCGCGCGGTAGAATGGTTGCTGGCGGAGAAGGTCGAACGGAACGACATCGTCGTTGCGCTAGGTGGGGGTGTGATCGGTGATCTGGTGGGATTTGCTGCAGCAGTGATGCGGCGAGGGGTACGCTTTGTTCAGATACCTACCTCGCTGCTAGCACAGGTCGACAGCTCGGTTGGGGGCAAGACCGGGATCAATGCGCCACAGGGCAAGAACCTGATTGGAGCGTTTCACCAGCCGTCACTGGTGTTGGCCGACACGGACGTGCTGGGCACGTTACAGGCGCGGGACTTTCTCGCCGGATACGGCGAGGTCGTCAAATATGGACTGTTGGGCGATGCCCAGTTCTTTGAGTGGCTTGAAGACAACGGGCCTCTGTTAGCATCCGGCGACATGGCGGCGCGCGTGCAGGCCGTCACACGCTCGGTTCAGATGAAGGCCGATATCGTGGCACGCGACGAGACCGAGCAGGGCGACCGGGCGCTGCTCAATCTGGGTCATACTTTCTGCCACGCGCTTGAGGCTGCAACCGATTATTCTGATCGATTGCTGCACGGTGAAGGTGTCGCCATCGGCTGTGCGCTGGCGTTTGAAACTTCTTCTCGGTTGGGGCTTTGCCCGCAAGAAGATCCAAGCCGTGTCAGGGCGCATTTGCGCGCCATGGGCATGAAGACTGATCTGGCCGATATTCCGGGTGAATTGCCGGATGCAGAAACGCTGGTCGATCTGATGGCGCAGGACAAAAAGGTCATGGATGGCCAGTTGCGTTTCATTATGGCACGAGGCATCGGACAGGCCTTCGTCACTTCAGAAGTGCCGCGCGAGACAGTGGTCTCGGTGCTTGATGATGCGCTGGCCGCCTGCTGAGATTCAGCGCCCCTGGATTACCATCAGCTCGCCGATGTTTTCGCGGGTGATATAGCCAACCATGTGTCCCGATTTGGTGCATACAGCAATTGCGGGTGCACCTTTATGCAGGCCATTCAGAACTTGGTCCAATCCGCTGGTGAGTGCGACTTGTGGTATGTCCTTATCCATAATCGACGCTGCAGGCTCGGATCGGGGATGGTCGCTTGCTAACGCTGCGAACAGTCGGTCACGGGTGACAAAACCCAAAAGGCTGCCATCCTCGGCCAAGACCGGAAACTCGTGCTGGGTCGTATGAATGACTGCTTGAGCCGCCGTCGCCAACGTATCATCGGGCGACAACGCCTTGAACTCGGTGATCATCGCATCCCGGGCCTTCACACGCCGCGCAACCGAACGTAGCGCAACGTCTTGGTTTTCGGAATTCGCGGCAATGAAGACAAAGACGGCGATCAGAACCAGTATCGGGTTGCCAGAGGTCAGCCCCAGAAAACCAAGCCCGACCGCTACGATCTGACCGCCAAGGGCGGCGATCCGCGTGGCCTTGGCACGTTCCATCTTCATACATAGCAAAGCGCGGAATACACGCCCGCCGTCCATCGGAAATGCCGGGATCATGTTGAAGGCCGCCAGCAGCAGATTCACATAGGCCAGACGGCTCAATAGGTTTGTGCCTGCCGAGTCGATCTGGGCCAGCGATCCAAGTTGTATCCCCGCGCCTAAAACCACGAGGATGGCCCAGATGACGACGTTTACGGCCGGGCCTGCTAAGGCGACCCAAACCTCCTGCATCGGTTTTTCTGGCATCCGCTCAAGACGTGCCAGTCCACCGATTGGCAGCAAAGTGATATCAGGGGTGCGAATCCCGTATCGCCTTGCCATGAGCGCGTGACCGAATTCATGCGCGACGACACAGGCAAACAAAGCCAGAACGAACAGGATGTTGTTGAGCGCAGCGGGCCAACCACCGCTGGAATACGCTGCAAAACCAACCCAGGCGAGCAGCAGGAAGAAGGTGACATGGACCCTCAGTTCCGAGCCGAGCAATCGGCCAAGTGAGAAGGACCATGCCATGTTGTTTCTCCGTTTGGTTTAGAACGGAATCTCGTCGTCATCGATGCCGCCGGATGCAGGGGCAGGGGCGCTGGACTGGCCGCCATAGGGATCACCATAGCCTCCTCCGGCCTGACCACCGCCATAGCCACCACCGCCGCCACCGCCTTCACCGCGGGCATCCAGCATAGTCAGCTCGCTGCGGTAAGGGCGCAGGACAACCTCAGTCGAATAGCGATCCTGCCCCGACTGATCCTGCCACTTGCGGGTCTCTAACTGGCCCTCGACATAGACTTTGCTGCCTTTACGCAAATACTGCTCGGCAACGCGAACCAGAGGTTCCGAAAAGATAGCGACTGTGTGCCATTGGGTTCGATCCCGACGCTCACCAGTGTTGCGGTCTTTCCATGTCTCTGACGTTGCGATGCGCAGGTTGCACACCTTACCACCGTTCTGGAACGACCGCACCTCGGGGTCGGCACCGAGATTGCCGATCAGAATGACCTTGTTGACTGAACCCGCCATATATTCCCTCGTTTTACTCTGACTGGATGGCGCCCGAATCTGGCGCTGTATTCTGGTGCTGACCCTATACGGGCTACGACTTGGTTGAAACATGATTGATCGTGCAACGCTGAGCAGGAAAACATTAGGACTGTCTTAACCAAGCTTTCATTTCCGGCTGATTTAACTATAATCTGATTGGTTGTTGAGGGTGCAGGATTGGCATTAATGCGTTTTCTGGTCGGCGGTATCTCGGTATTGGGTCTTTGTCTGACGTCGTTCGTGACGCAGGCAGAAACGCTGTCCACCAAGAATCGCAAGGCGATATTCCTCAAGCAATCCAAGGTTTTGGATAATCGGGCCGCTACGCAATATCGCGGCTCTGAACGGCTTAAACCCAAGACCGAGCGTGGGAAATTCGTCAAGCGTTACTCTGGTAACTATCGAGGCCAGTATCTGGATCATGCCAGAAAAGCAGCGCGGCAACATAACGTGCCGGAAGAACTTTTCCTGCGACTTGTTCAACAAGAAAGCGGGTGGAACCCGAATGCCAAATCCCACAAAGGGGCCTTGGGTCTTGCGCAACTGATGCCCCAGACCGCGCGGCTGCTTGGCGTCAATCCGCACGATCCGATCCAGAATCTGGAGGGTGGTGCGCGTTATCTTTCCTGGCAATACCGCAAGTTCAAGTCCTGGCGCCTTGCACTGGCAGCTTACAATGCAGGGCCCAAAGCAGTTGAAAAGCACGGCGGAATTCCACCCTACAAGGAAACCCAGAACTACGTAAAAGTGATCTGGGGGGGCTAGCTGCGCCGCAGCGTGTCTGTTTCTTGATCTACCGCCAAACGCTGTCCTAGTCTGATTGGATAACTTTTCGGACTGGTGCGAATTGCGATGATCCAAGATCGACCCAACATACCGCCCGAAACAATGGCGAACTGGCAGCGTTTGGTCGACCTTGTTTCGCAGCTGGCCGATGTGCCCGCCACTTTGATCATGAAGACCGAAGCGCCGGATCATGCGGTTCTGATCACATCGGATCATCCAGAAAACCCATACCCGGTCGGCATGAATTTTCGACTGAACCCCAAGCTCTATTGTCAGGGCGTTCTGGAACGCGACGGCGAATTTGTTGTCGAGGACGCAACCTGTGACCCGGCCTGGAGCGACAATGAGGACATGGAGCATGGCATGTCCTTCTATATCGGTTTTCCGCTGAAGTGGCCGGATGGTTCGGTATTCGGAACAATCTGCGTCTTGGACCGTCACCGCAATCGCCGAGCCTTGTTGTTTCGTGAAGGTTTGGCACAGTTTGCGCGCATGGTTGAATCGGATTTGGCTTTGATCCAAGAGGTTTACCTGCGCCGAGCGCTGGAAGTGAAGCTGAATGAAACTCTGGCGCAACTGGAGCACCGCGTCGCGGCGAGGACGCGTGAGCTGCAGGAAACAAACACGGCGCTACGGGTGCTGCTGACCAGTTTGGACGACGATCGGAAAGACCGGGATCAGGATATCGTAGATCAGGTTCGCACGTTGGTGTTGCCTTATCTGGACAAGTTGCGCGGGCTATTGACCGAAGGCGACGCCTCGCAAGTTTATCTGGATCTGGCCGAGCGTAATCTGCAAGAGATTACTTCAATGATTTCCGACAAACTATCGGATGCGTTTTCGGTCATGACGCCGACTGAGATCGAAATTGCTCAGCTGGTCATGTCGGGCAAAACCACGAAAGATATCGCCCGGGCGCTGTCGCGCGAAACTTCTACAATTGATTTTCATCGTAACAATATTCGTCGAAAACTTGGCCTCGAAGGCCGTGATCAGAACTTGCGAAGCCATCTTTTGTCGATTTCGTGATTTCTGAATATGGGGATTTCCCCCATATTCCCCCCCGATTTTTCTGATCTGAGCAACCTGTGCCACGCGCGCTAGGCTGGTCGCAAGGGTGCGGACCAAGCCGGGCCTTTTCAACTCGGGAGGATAAAAATGGATCGCAAAGATCTGAAACCCACAATTCTAAACGGAGAACGCGACACATTGGCAAGTGGTCTGTCGCGTCGATCGTTCTTTATGGCTGCCGGGGCCGCCGGCGTCGGTGCAGGGGCCTCACTGTTGGGTAGCAAACCGGCCGAGGCGCAATCGCAGGCCTGGCTGCAGCCTGGCAATAATAACCACGTAATCGATCTACAGGGCTCGACTGGTCAGGCAAGCACGGGCGCGGTTGGAATAGATTATTACGGTCACTGCGCGATTAAAATCACCTCTCCAAACGGAGCGACCGTGTTGTTTGATCCTTGGCGCGATGATCCCTCCGGCGCATGGGGCCTGTGGTTCCGCAACGAGTTCCCGCAGATCCCAGTTGATATCACTATGTCCACTCATGCTCATTTTGACCATGACGCTATCGAGCGGCCAAGTTCCACAATGGTTTTAGACAGGATGGCGGGCAATTTTGAATTTGCTGATCTTAAGATCACAGGTTTTGCTGACAAACATGCCTGCGTTGCGCCGGGTTGGTACGAATGGACCAACGCCTTGGCCGAGTTTGGCGCGGAAGCTTGTCCGCCCAACAACGTCGGACATATGGATATGGTGGTCTACCTTGTCGAAACCGGAGGCATTCGCACCTTGATCTGGGGCGACAACCGCCACAATCCGCCTCAGGAGTTCTGGGATGCTATAGGACAGGTAGACGTGCTGACTTTGCCCGTCGACGGATCGGAACACATCCTTAGCTTCGATCAGGGCAACGATATTGTCGCCAAGCTCAAGCCCAAGATCATCATCCCGACGCACTACCTCAATGAGGTTACGTCATACACGCTTACGACGCTGCAGGCCGCAGACGATTGGGTCAAAAGCCAGCAGAGTTACAAGATGCTCGACAGCGCCAGTCTCAAACTGGAAGCCGGAGATGTGGCGGGTATGAACCAGGAGTTCATGCACTTCGGCAACAACGTGATGACGGGCTGATTACGATCAGAAACTGCCACTCACCCACGACCTGCGTCGCCTGTCTCCCCACTAAACGTGACGCAAATTGAAAGGGCCGGTCTTTGACCGGCCCTTTTCTTTCGTTTGCGCGGATTTATTCGGCCGCAATTTTGATAACCGGCTCCATTTTGGCCAGAATGTCTTCGGCAAGGTGACATTTCACCTGATGACCATCCGCAAGTGTTTGCACCGGAGGCACATG
Source organism: Ruegeria sp. H9 (assembly GCF_056532915.1). NCBI lineage: Bacteria > Pseudomonadati > Pseudomonadota > Alphaproteobacteria > Rhodobacterales > Roseobacteraceae > Ruegeria > Ruegeria sp. H9. The sequence goes on from NZ_JBQFNX010000002.1 coordinate 248,922, forward strand.
GGATTCGCATCGCCCATCCGGCACTTCTGATTTCCAGCGACAGCGTGTTTGGAACGGGCAACCCGGCGGCGGGTTCATGGCCGAGGGGATATCGCCCTCAAGCACGATGTGCTGTTTTTCGATCGATGTGTCCGCGATTGGAACCGCACTTAGCAATGCCTCAGTGTAGGGATGATAGGGTGGGCTAAAGACCTGATCGGTGGTGCCCAGTTCAACCACATGCCCCAGATACATCACCATCACACGGTCACTGAGATAGCGCACGATTGAAAGGTCGTGACTGATGAACAGCAGCGTGGTTTTGTGCTCGCGCTGAATCTCCATCAACAGGTCCGTAACGGCAGCTTGTACAGATACGTCCAGTGCCGACACCGGTTCATCCGCAACCACGATCCGTGCATCACCGGCAAAGGCGCGGGCGATACCGACGCGCTGCTTCTGACCGCCTGATAGCTGGCGTGGCATCCTGTCCGCGAAGGCGCGGGGCAATTTCACGAGATCCAGCAGTTCCAGCATCCGCTTCTTGCGATCGGCCTCGGAGTCACCGACGCCAAAGATTTCCAGCGCCCGGATGATTTGACGGCCTACGGTCATCGACGGGTTCAGCGTGTCGAACGGGTTCTGAAACACCATCTGCACTTCGCCAACGGTCTTGGCGTCGCGTTCTTCGATGGGCACGTCCTCGATATTGCGATTGTCCAGCAGGATCTGCCCGTCGGTGGCTGTTTCCAGCCCCATCAAAACCTTCGCAAAAGTGGATTTGCCGCAACCGGATTCGCCGACAATGGCAAGCGTCTCGGATTCATGCGCTTCAAAGCTTAGCGTCTCATTGGCCTTGACCACTTTGGTCTCACCACCGCCGAACAATGCATTCGCAGCCACCTCATAGTATTTCTTGAGGTTATCCATTTTCAGAACAGTCCGGCCAATCTCGCCTTTCTCTTTCTGCTCACCAACGGTGATTGGCGCGTTCCAGTCGATTTCCTGGAATTTCAAGCATCGCGTATGATGTCGGTCGTTGCCCGGTACCGCCTCCATCAGGATATCCTTGGCGTCACAGCGGCCTTCTTCGAAATAGTCGCAGCGCGGACCAAAGTTACATCCCGGAGGCCGCTCATGGGGCAGGGGAAAGTTCCCAGGTATGGCCACCAGCGGGCGCGAGTTCTTGTCAGCGCCCGGCAGCGGGATCGAGCGGAACAGCGCCTGCGTATACGGGTGCTGCATCTCGTCGAATACATCCTTGATCGAGCCACGCTCGACGGCTTCACCTGAATACATCACGCACAGCCGGTCGCAGGTTTCCAGCACCAGACCCAGATTGTGCGAAATGAACAGCATCGAGGTGCCGTATTTCTTGCCCAGATCCTTGACCAACTCGACCACGGCGGCCTCGACCGTCACGTCCAGAGCGGTTGTTGGCTCATCCAAGATCAACAAGGCAGGTTTCGACATCAGCGCCATCGCAATCACGATCCGCTGCTGCTGACCGCCTGACAGCTGATGCGGGAACGAGTTCAGCATCCGCTCAGGGTCGGGCAGGCGTACATCGGTGACGACCTCCAGCGCACGCGCGTAGGCCTCTTCCGCGCCCACACCTTCGTGGATCATCGGCACTTCCATCAGCTGCTTGCCGATCTTCATCGCCGGATTCAGCGATGCCATCGGCTCTTGATAGATCATCGCGATTTCATTGCCACGTATGTCGCGCAGCTCTTCGGTGGTCATCTCGCCCAAATCGCGGCCTTTGAACTTGATCGAGCCGCCAACGATGCGCCCGTTCTTGCCCAGATCCTGCATGACACCCAGCGCCACGGTAGATTTCCCACAACCTGATTCACCCACCAGACCGACGGCTTCGCCGGGTTGCACACTGACCGAGAAATCCATCACGGCAGGGATCTCACGAAGGCGGGTAAAGAAGGAAATCGAAAGCTTGTCGATCTCCAGGATTGGCCCGTCATAATCCGCCAGTTTGTTCATCTTATTACTCCTCGCGAGAGTCCGGGGGTTCCCCTTCATCTGGCTAAAAATATCTCGGGGGTCCGGGGGCAGAGCCCCCGGCCTCGATCACAATCAGTCCTTCAGACTTTCTTCGCGCAGACCATCCGCCAGCAGGTTCAAGCCAAGAACCAGCGATAGCAATGCCAGCGCGGGCGGCAGTGCGGGATGTAGATAGATCGACAGAAGCTTGCGCCCCTCGTTGATCGTCGAGCCCCAGTCCGGGCTTTCCGGTGGCAGCCCCAGCCCAAAGAAACCCAAGGTTCCAAGCAGGATGGTCGTGTAGCCGATGCGCAGGCAGAAATCGACGATCAGCGGGCCACGCGCGTTGGGCAGGATTTCCCACAGCATGATGTACCATGGACCCTCGCCGCGCGTTTGGGCCGCAGCCACATAGTCGCGAGTTTTGATGTCCAGCGCCAGTCCGCGTACGATGCGGAACACGGTCGGAGAGTTCACGAAGACCACCGAGACGAACACCACCAGAATACCGCCTGGAATATCGAACAGATCAAGGTAGGTCGGCAGACCCCAGATGCGGTAGCTGTCGGTGTTGATGATGTAGCCACCGGTCGAAATCAGCGACAGGTAGAGCCAGAGCGCAACACCCAGAACGCCGATCAACAAAGGCGTTCGAAAACTGGGACGCGTATAGAAACGCGAATTCAGCAGAACGCCGAGGAAGATGATCGGGAACACGAATAGGATCGCCGCCATATAGTTCGGCACGCCGGTCGCTACGATCTCGGGCGTGACCAAAAGGTAGAACAGCAAGATAACGGGAAAAGCCAGGATCAGGTTCGCGAGGAATGACAGGAGCGTATCCAGACGCCCGCCATAGTAGCCTGCGGGTAAACCCAGAGTGATACCGACCATGAAGGCAAACATCGTCGCCAGCGGCGCGATCTGCACGACGATCCAGGCACCTTTAACCATACGGCTAAAGACGTCGCGCGCGAGGTTATCTCCACCCAGCAAATACCAAGCGTATTGACCGTCCTCCAGATTGGGAAGCGGGGTGCCCGGCACTTTGTTCTTCATACCCGAGACCTGCGACAGGGGATCGTGGGTTACGATCAGATCGAGTGCGCCAAATATGCCGGTGAACACCCAGAACATCACAAGGCCAAAGCCGATCATACCAATGGGGCTGTCGAACAGCTTGCCATATAGGCCCAGCTTGCGCTTGAACGCAATCGACATCGCATAAAGGATGATCAGCGACAGCCAGACGGGCAGAAACTGCTGAGAGATAGCGCCGATGATGCCAGCACTGGTCCCCATCAGGATGCCAAGGACAATGTACGCCACCGCGATTCCCACACTTGCCAAAAAGCTATAGCGCAGCGCCGATTGTATCAGGATTCTCAGGCCAGAGCTCGAACTGAGCGTCCCATCGGCATTCACAATCATCTGATCTTCGGGCAGCACGATACTTGCCAGCATCCAGACAACGATGGACAAAAGCATCAGTCCCAACGCAAGCATCAACAGCGGGTTCAGGAAGGCGATAGAGCCGGTCCAGGTAAGTGGTTCCATGATCTATCCCTCCTTACGAAATGCGGATGCGCGGGTTGAGGTAGACATAGCCGATATCCGAGATCAGCTGCGTCACCAGCACCACAAAGACCGACACGACCGAGATCGCCAGCAGCAGCTGGATGTCATTGTTGCCCGCTGCCTGTACAAGCGCCCAGCCAAAGCCCTTGTAGTTGAACAGGGTCTCGACGATCACGACACCATTCAGCAGCCATGGGAACTGCAGCATGATGACTGTAAAGGGCGCGATAAGCGCGTTGCGCAGCGCGTGTTTCATGACGATGTTCGGGAATGACACGCCTTTCAGACGCGCCGTCCTGATGTATTGCGCCGTCATCACCTCGGTCATTGAGGCGCGGGTCATCCGGGCGATATAGCCCATCCCGTAAAGCGCGATGGTCAACACTGGTAAGAAGAAATTCTCAAATGTCGGGTTCTCCATCGCCTGAGTGGCGGTGCCTTTGAACCATTTGAGTCCGACGGCGGAGGATGTGAAGATCGCTATGAAGATCACACCCGAGACGTATTCTGGGGTCGCCGTCGTCGTAATGGCAAAGGTTGAAAGCGTCCGGTCAGTGGCCGAACCTTCCTTCATCCCGGCCAGGATGCCCAGAATAAGTGCCGAAGGGACCATCAGCAGCATCACCCAGAACATCAGCCGTCCGGTCAGTGCCAGCCGGTTGCCAACAACGGTAGAGACCTCTTCCTTGAAGACAGTTGAATATCCCCAGTACCCCTGCAGGATACCGCAGAAATTCGGAGATTCCTCGGCTGTTTTGCCTGGCAGGATACATCTACCCTGAACGGTTCCGTCCTCATTCGTGTGTCGGAACGAGGGCAGGACACCGAGCCATTCACCGTATTTGATCGGCGTGGACTGGAGGTAGCCGTTTTTCTCCAGATAGCTCTCGACCTGTTCATCAGACATCCTGAAATTGCCCTGCGTCTTCGCAAGCTTTTCCAGGTTCGGGTAGAGATTGGTAAGGAAGAAGACCAGGAATGTCAGGCACAATGCTGTCAGCAGCATAATCCCCACACGCCTTAGAATAAAAAGTCCCATGTTAGCCCCTGTTGATCGGCTGGCGTGACAGGCATTTCGCCCCACGCGTTGCTATTATTCTGGTCGCCGTATTGAGGACGAAGGGCCGCGCCAGTTCGGCGCGGCCCTTGTAGGTTTCGGCTTAGGAAGTCAGGCCGAACTTATAAAGCTGCGGCAGGTCCGCAATGTGCTTTTCGACACCGACCATATTGTCGCGGTGGTGACGCATCGCGGTCCGCCAATAGGGCTGGATGACCACGCCTTCGTCGATCATGATCGCCTGCAGTTTCGCCATCACCTCGCGGCGCATATCGACATCCGCGATCGAGTTCGCCTCGGCCAGCAGCTTGTCGAACTCTTCGTTGGCAAAACCAGATTCGTTCCAAGCGACACCCGACTTATACGCCAGTGCCAGAACCTGCGTGCCCAGCGGGCGGTGGTTCCAGTTGGTCGAGGAATACGGGTACTTGGTCCAGTCGTTCCAGAATGTCGAACCGGGCAGAACCGTGTGCTTTGCCTTGATGCCCGCATCGTTCAACTGAGCCACTACCGCAGCCGTGGTATTGCGACGCCAGTCATCGTCGATCGACTGCACTTCGTGTTCGAAATCGCCCATACCCGCTTCGTCCATCAGCGCCTTTGCGCCTGCCGGATCGTAAGGGATACGCGTCACAGCCGAGTCGTACTCGGGGTGCATCGGGCCTACATGACAGTTGTCGGCAGTGATGCCGTAGCCGGACATGCCAAGTTCAAGGCAGACGGCGTTGTCGACTGCCATGGCAAGGGCCTGACGGACCCTCTTGTCGCCATAGATTTTGTTGCCGTCGGCGTCTTCAGCCAGCTGGTTGGGGCGAATGACAATGGTAAAGCCCGATGGGATTTCCGAGCGGACAAGGCCAATACTGTCAAAGATGTCGACAAACTCGCCAACCGATTCCCAGTTCATATCGATCTCTTCGGCCTCATAGGCGGCCAGGAAAGCAGCAGGGTCAGTGCCATAATCGATGAATTCGATCCGGTCGATATAGCCGCCTTTACCAGCTTCGTAGCCCCACCAGTCAAAGCCTTCGTTGCGGACCAGTACGCCCTTCACGCCGACCTCATGGCTTTCGGGCATCATGAAACCCGTACCAACTGGGTTGGACAGCATATCATTTGCATCAAAGCTGCTGTGTACGATTGCACCCGGATAATCTGCCATGCCGGGGATGATCGTGATATCCGGCGCGTTGCACTTCAGCTTGACTGTATGCGAGTCGACAACGGTGATGGCGCCATCTGCGGCTTTCTGAGTGCTCTCATCCATCAGTGAGGCCATGCGCGAGGCCATCGAGTTCCCTTCCAGAGACCCGTCGCACCAACCTTCGATATTGCGAGCTACGTCTTCGGCAGTGAAATCGTCACCATTGTTCCACTTCACACCTTTGCGGACGTTCAGCGTGTATTCAGTGGCGTCATCATTGGCTTCCCAGCTTTCCAGCAGCATGGGTTTGAACGAGCCGTCATTATTGTATTCGACAAGATATTCCAGCCAGCCAGCCGTGAAGGTTGCGATCTGCGTCCAGTCATATGTGCGCGGGTCTTTCAGTGCGCGCACTTCCATTTGATAGCGGATGGTGCCGCCACGCTGAGGTTCGGCAGCGGCTGCCGGTGACTGCAGGCCAATCATGCCATATGCCGTCGGTACAGCAACGCCCAGCGCGGTTACACGGGCCAGAAATTCACGACGGCTCAGATTGCCCTCACGATATTCCTTGGCGTGCATCTCTGCCGCCCAATGCATCGGCTTTCCGTTGATTGTCTGGTTTTCCATAGATGTCTCCCTGTGACACATAATTTTTTTAGATTTCGTGTTTCTGATTGATAGAGCCGGGCACTACAGGGACCGTTTGGTCTCGGTTGGTAGGGCCACGGGCTTGGATTTACGATTTATCAACATCCCCATAGCCGCATTCGGCACCAGTTTTTTCCCTGCGTCAATGTTGGAAATCGTCATAGATGGTACAAAAACGACATCCGAGCAGAAAGTGAGGTTCGGAAAGTTTCAATGTGAAAGGAAACGAGACACGTTGTGACGGATAGATGGATATATATCTATCTCTCACCATGGTGCTGATTAAGACGTTGTTATATTAGCCTTTATCGTCTCCGGCGACTGCAGCCTTCAACACGCAGCGTCAAGGTGATGCCAGAGCTTCATGCGCGCACGGAACCATGTGCGTTGGCGCTTGGCAAACTGCCGTGTCGCGATCGTCGCTTTTTCGCGCGCCTCATCCAGTGTCATGCGGCCGTCCAGGTAGCCCATTAGCTCCGGAACGCCGATCGCTTTACAGGAGGGAAAAGAGGGGTCATAGTGATCGCGCATGGCCTCCACTTCCACTATAGCTCCTTGGTCCAACATCAGGTCGAACCGTCGGTTTATGCGATCCAGCAGCCAGTCTTTTCTGGCGTCGAAAACAATCGGCACCGTGTTTTGAATATCCAGTATCGGGGCGGGGGTGTCAGCCTGCCAATCCGATAGGGATCGCCCGGTTGCGCTCTGAACCTCCCAGGCGCGCTGAACACGCGCGCGGTTTTGGGTGTCGATCCTCTGCAGGGTCAGACCGTCCAAACCCGCGATTAGTTCTTGCAACGGCAACTTATCCGCCTGTTCCCGGATTTCCGGCGGGGTTGCGGGGATATCGGCCATCCCCTCGGTCAGAGCTGTGAAATACAGACCGGTCCCTCCGACGATTATCGGACGAGGGCGTTGCGACAGCATCGGCGTGACCTCTCGCAGCCAATGACCAGTCGAATAGGTCTGGTCATAGGCAACATGCCCATACAAACGGTGCTGTGCGCGGGCCTCATCCTCGGGCGAGGGTCGGGCCGAGATAATACGCCAGCAGTCATAGATTTGACTGGCATCGGCGTTGACAATCACGCCTCCGAAACGCTCGGCGATCAACAGCGCCAGCGCCGATTTGCCCGAGGCAGTGGGCCCGGCGATCAATACAGGTTTGTCATCGGGAATCGACGGCAAATGCGCCAAAAGCCGGTTCTCAGAGTTGTCGGCCATGACTGGTTGCCCCGTTCCTGACTATCCGCATTGAACCTGCGGAGGTTTTGCTTCATTTTGCGCCGGAAAATAACCCCGTGCCAGCCCGGAGCGCAACATGAGCCTTTCCCCTTCCGTCGAGACCACCGAGACCCCAAAAACAACATATGACCGAGTCATGTTGAAGATTTCCGGCGAGGCGCTGATGGGAGATCAGGGATTCGGACTGCATCCGCCCACCGTTCAGCGCATCGCGCAAGAGGTCAAATCGGTTCATGATCTTGGTGTTGAGATTTGCATGGTCATCGGTGGTGGCAATATCTTCCGTGGTCTGTCTGGTTCGGCGCAGGGGATGGAGCGTACGACAGCCGACTACATGGGCATGCTGGCGACTGTCATGAACGCGCTGGCGATGCAATCCGCTCTGGAGGGGGTAGGGGTCTTTACACGTGTAATTTCGGCCATTCGGATGGATGAGGTGTGCGAGCCCTACATTCGCCGCCGTGCTGTTCGTCACCTTGAGAAAAAGCGGGTTTGCATCTTTGCCGCAGGAACCGGGAACCCCTATTTCACCACCGATACCGCTGCGACTCTGCGTGCTAACGAAATGGCGTGTCAGGCGATCTTCATGGGCAAGAACGGTGTGGATGGCGTTTATGACAAAGACCCCAAGGTGCACGCGGATGCAGTGCGCTATGATCAGGTTTCTTATGACGATGTTTTGGCCAAGCGGCTGCGCGTGATGGACGCATCGGCCATTGCATTGGCGCGCGACAACAATCTGCCACTGATCGTTTTCGGTCTGGATGAACCCGGCGGGTTCCGCGGCATCCTGGCGGGTGAGGGGACTTATACCAAAGTTCAGGGCTAATGCTGATTTGAGCAACACTGAGCCGGGCATCTCTGCCCGGCACTTTCCTACCTAAAAGAAACTAAGCCCCGCGTGGGCCAATGACTTCGTCAGTGCACGCATTGCGTGGCGGCAAAAAATACCATTAACGCAATCACTTGACCCAACCTTCTGCCTCTGGCTATCTGGCCGGGTCTGCTGGTGGTGATGGGGCCATCATGGGGGCTGCCGTCGATCCTTACCCGTTCCAAGGACCTGCGGCTGGGCTGGAAGACCTGCCTTGTTTTCGGGGATGTCCGGACTTTGCGCGGGCAACGACCCGGACTGTAGTGCATGATAAGGGAGAGAGATGCGATGGGCGCTCTTGATATTGAATTCGTTCGGGCACAGTTCCCGGCCTTTTCGGAACCCAGCCTTCAAGGACAGGCCTTTTTTGAGAATGCAGGTGGATCCTATACCTGCAAACCTGTGCTTGATCGGTTGAGCCGGTTCTACACCCAGCGAAAGGTTCAGCCCTACGCGCCCTATGAGGCGAGCCGTGCGGGTGGCGCGGAAATGGACGAAGCACGAGCGCGACTTGCCGCGATATTGGGGGTGGAAACAGATGAGCTGAGCTTTGGCCCTTCGACGACGCAGAACACCTATGTACTGGCTCAGGCATTCCGGCAGTGGATGCAGCCGGGCGAAGCGATTGTCGTGACCAATCAGGACCACGAAGCAAACTCGGGGCCCTGGCGGCGATTGGCCGATGAGGGGATCGAAATTCGGGAATGGAAGATTGATCCGGAGAGTGGGTCTTTGAACCCGCAAGATTTGGAGAATTTGCTGGACGAGAAAGTGCGGCTGGTGTGCTTTCCGCATTGCTCGAATGTCGTTGGGGAAATCAACCCGGTCACCGAAATCACCGCAATCGCACATGCTGCGGGTGCTTTTGCCTGTGTCGACGGGGTTTCTTACGCACCGCACGGGTTCCCCAATGTCGGTGATCTGGGCCCTGATATCTATCTGTTTTCCGCCTACAAAACCTATGGCCCGCATCAGGGTTGCATGGTTATTCGACGAGCTCTGGGTGAATTGCTGCCCAACCAAGCGCATTATTTCAACGGCGACACTCTTTTCAAGCGGTTCACACCAGCCGGGCCTGACCATGCTCAGATCGCGGCCAGCGCAGGCATGGCGGACTATGTGGACCTGCTTTGTGCCCATCATGGAGGACCGGAAACAGGAGCGTCGGCAAGGGGGTCCTTTGTGCATGATCTGATGCGGGAACACGAGGTCGCTCTATTGCAACCTCTGCTGGACGCGGTCAAAGACCGGAACGCTCTGCGCCTGATCGGATCGTCTGATGCCAGTCGGCGCGCACCGACGGTAGCGTTAAGTCTGAATAAGAAGGCCGAGCCTGTTGCTGCCGAGCTTTCGAAACACGGTATCATGGCAGGTGGCGGTGATTTCTATGCTCATCGCCCTCTGCAGGCGATGGGTGTCGATGCAGACCAAGGGGTCTTGCGTCTTAGCTTTACGCACTACACCAGTCGACAGGAAATTGATCAGCTTTTGGAGGCGCTTGACCGCGTTTTATGATCCAGTTTCTGCGGCGCTTCGTAGTTCGAAGAAAACATGGGGCGGACATGGATTTTGATCATTCTCCGATCATTTTGTGGTTCAGGCGCGATCTTCGGTTAGGAGATCATCCGGCGCTGAGCGCGGCGGTGCAATCAGGTCGACCCATCGTGCCCGTATTTGTTCTCGATCATCAGGTTCAGACTTTGGGTGCCGCGCCGAAATGGCGCCTTGGTCTGGGCCTTGACGCTTTTGCCGGCAGGCTTGAGCAGCTTGGCAGCAAGTTGATACTGCGCCAGGGTCAAGCACTGGATGTTCTTTGTGAACTGGTCAGAGAAACTGGGGCAGGCTCCGTATTCTGGACGCGGGCTTATGATCCGGAGGCGATCAACAGGGATACCCAGATCAAGGCTGCTTTGACCGAACAGGGTATCCAGGCACAGTCATTTGCTGGCCAACTTCTGTTTGAGCCTTGGACGATCGCCACCAAAACCGGCCAGCCGTTTCGGGTCTTCACTCCGATGTGGCGATCAGTGCAGGGGCGCGAAGTCTCTTGGCCCGAGCCCGCGCCCACGCGGCTTATGACGCCGAAAACCTGGCCTGCGTCCGATCAATTGTCTGATTGGCGACTGGATCGGGATATGCAGCGCGGGGCCGCAGTGGTCCGCCCGTTTGTCCACCCGGGCGAAAACGCGGCGCTGGACCAGCTGGACGCGTTTCTGGAACGTATTGATCAGTATCGCGAACAGCGGGATCAACTAGATCAATCTGGAACCTCTGATCTTTCAGAATACCTTGCACTGGGCGAGATCGGGCCGCGTACAATCTGGCATCGGGTGCAAATCGCCGACCAAACCGGGGCGCATGGTGGTGAAGGCTATCTGCGTCAGCTTGTGTGGCGTGAGTTCGCATATCACTTAATGTACCACTGGCCGCATCTTCTGAGTGCCAATTGGAAGCCTGAATGGGACGCATTCCCTTGGAATACTGATCCCGACACGCCCGAAGTGCGCGCGTGGCGTCAGGCAAGAACCGGAATTCCGCTTGTCGATGCCGGTCTAAGACAAATGTATGTCACCGGACGCATGCACAATCGGGCTCGGATGATTGTCGCGAGTTATCTGACAAAGCATCTGATGACGCATTGGAAAATCGGCGCAGACTGGTTCGGGGATTGCCTGATCGACTGGGACCCAGCTGCAAATGCGATGGGATGGCAATGGGTGGCCGGTTGCGGCCCTGATGCCGCACCGTATTTCCGTATCTTCAATCCCGACACACAGCGCGAGCGGTTTGATCCAAACTCAGGTTTTGTGCGTCGCTGGATTGCCGAGGGCCAATCCGAGCCGCCATCGACCGCGCTAGCCTATTTTGATGCCGTGCCGCGATCATGGGGGCTTTCTCCTGACCAGATGTATCCCGCACCGGTGGTGGGGCTGAAGGAAGGCCGCGCCCGTGCGTTGGGCACGTATAATGCCGGAAAAGACCAGTAAGGAACTGAAAACTTGCCAGAAACCGAATCCCGTCCTAGCTTTGACCCGCAACCGCAGAGGGGAGAGCGGATGTTCCTGACGAGCACCGAAGGGCAGGAAAACCTGCCGAGATATTTTACACAAGTCTTCAAGATGCTGAAGAGGATGGAGCGCGGCCGACTTGACATCGCGCTGCCCGACGGACGCATTTTCCGCGCGGATGCGCCACAACCAGGCCCCGTGGCACATGTGGACATCCACGACCCGGACGTCTTTTCCCGGCTGGTGCGCGAGGGAGAGCTGGGCTTCTCGGACGGCTACCTTGAAGGCGATTGGAGCACACCGGACCTACGCAGTTTCATGGACCTCGTGCATCTGGGAACTGAGACGGTCTACGATGATTTTACCGGACAGTTTCTTGTGCGAGCCTATGAAAGACTGCGGTTCTGGTTGCATCGTAACAACCGGTCACAGGCGAAAAAGAACATCTCGTATCACTATGATCTCGGCAATGACTTCTATGGCCTGTGGCTGGATGACACGATGACCTATTCCAGTGCCATATTTGAAACGGGTCAGGAAAGCCTCGAAAAGGCGCAAACTGCGAAATACGCCAGCCTGGTGGATGAAATGGGGGCCAAACCGGGGGATCATATCCTTGAGATCGGGTGCGGCTGGGGTGGGTTCGCCGAATATGCCGCGAAAGAGCGTGGGCTGCGCGTCACCGGGCTGACCATTAGCCAAGAGCAGTTGAAGTTTGCTAGAGAGCGAATTGAAAAAGCAGGGCTTTCTGATCTGGTGGAGTTCAAGCTACAGGACTACCGCGATGAGCAGGGTCAATATGATGGAATTGCCTCGATCGAGATGTTCGAGGCGGTCGGTCAGAAATATTGGCCCGCATATTTCAACACGGTCCGTGATCGGTTGAAGCCGGGTGCCCATGCCACTTTGCAGATCATCACGGTCGCGGATCATCGTTGGGATATTTACAAGAACGGCGTTGATTTCATTCAGAAATACATCTTTCCCGGCGGGATGTTGCCAGCACCGTCTATCCTTAGAGATCAGATCGATCAGGCGGGGTTGACCGTTGTACGCTCAAAAGAGTTTGGCAAAAGCTACGATCTGACCCTGCGGCGCTGGTACGAGACCTTCAATGCCAAGTGGGATCAGATATCGGAGATGGGGTTTGATGAGCGTTTTCGCCGCATGTGGAATTATTATTTGACCGCATGTGGCGCAGCCTTTGACACCGGTAATTGTGATGTGACACAGATCACGATAGCCAAACCCAGTTGAAGAACGGAAAAATCGAATGCCTACAGCCTCACGTCTCGTCGCCGCGTTGTGTCTGCTGGTGATCGCGTTCCTTGTGTCGGGCATGATCATCGACAACGGGGAAGAGGGTAAGGACTATGGTTATTTCACTTACGTGAACATAATCCTGGGTTGGATCTGTGGCTGGGTTGTCATGGGTAAACGTGCTGGTCGTGGCTGGACCGCGGCCGTCAACAACGGTTTGACCGGTGTTGCGGCGCTGGTGTTCTGGGGGCTGTTCGTACAGGGCACCTACGAGATGTTCAGTCAGGCGATGCGCCATCGGTTTGGTGGTCCGTTTGAGGCTCTGCTTGCTATCTTTCAGATCGGGATTGGCTATGGTGAACAGCTTCTGGCACCGGAAATCCTGCTTACGCTGGGTTTTGGTGCTGTTCTCAGCGGGATACTTACCGAAATTGCTTTTCGCCGCTGGCGTTAAATCTAATCTGCCAATTCGGGGCCTCTGCTTTGTCCAATCTGTTTTTCTATGGCACTTTGCGCCATGTCTCTTTGCTGGAACTCGTCATGGGTCGCAGCGCAGGCGATTTATCGGCGATGCAGGCTGTTTTGCCCGATCACGCCGTATATGCGGTTCAAGATCAACCCTTTCCAATGATTGTCACCGAAAAGGGCAGTAAGGCCAGTGGCGTTCTGGTGCAGGGCCTAGGTGACGTCGAGCGTAGTCGATTGGCCTTCTATGAAGGCGGGTTCGAATATGAACTGCGCCCGGAGACAATCGTGACTGAGGATGGAAAAGAACATCAGGCCTTGGTGTTCTTTCCGGATACTGACATTTGGAAAAAAGGCGCACCGTGGGATCTTGAAACCTGGATCAGGGATTGGGGTGCGCTTTCGGTGTTCGCGGCAGACGAGGTGATGGCCCATTTTGGAAGAGTCGATGCCTCGGACATCGTGCGCAGCTTTCCAGCTATGAGAACACGCGCCTGGGCCAGATTAGCGGCAAGACAACGTGGAACGGGGGATGAGCGGAGCGTTGCGGATGACGTGATCGTTCATGACCGCAAGCACGCTTATGTCAACTATTTTGGGATGGATGAAATTGAACTGCAGCATCGTCAGTATGACGGCGCCCTGAGCCCGGTGCTGCATCGCAGCGGGTTGATGCAAGGGTCTGCAGTGATCGTCCTGCCTTATGATCCGGTGCGCGACACGGTGTTGCTGGTAGAGCAATTTCGCGCGCCCGTGTTCTTGATCGACGACCCCGAGCCGTGGATGTGGGAGCCTGTGGCTGGCATGATCGACCCGGGCGAAACACCTCAGCAGGCGGCCACCCGCGAGGCCATGGAAGAAGCGCAGATTTCACTATACCAACTGGAATATGCAGGTGGTGCCTATTCATCCAGCGGATCGTCAACAGAATATGTTTATCTCTATGTCGGTCTTGGGGATCTGACTAGTACGGTTGAAAGCGGTGGCCTCGCTTCGGAAGGTGAGGATATCCGCAGCAGAATTCTGCCGTTTGATGAATTCATGAGCATGGTAGATGCTCATGTTTTCAAGGATCTGCCGCTTCTAACTCTTGCTTATTGGTTGGCGCGGAACCGCGATCGACTGCGCGCTAAGTGATCCCTGCTTGTGATCGCGTCAGGGCACCTGTAAATCTGCTGCAATACCATATGACAAGAGGATGCCATGCGCATTGCACGAGACCTTGCCGACGCTGTCGGTAAAACACCTTTGATCCGGCTGCGTCGCGTCAGCGAAGAAACGGGATGCGAGATTCTCGGCAAGGCCGAATTCATGAACCCGGGTCAGTCCGTCAAAGACCGTGCTGCGTTGTTTATCATCCGCGATGCGATAGCGCGCGGTGATCTGAAACCCGGCGGCACGATTGTTGAGGGCACGGCCGGGAATACCGGCATCGGTCTGGCGCTGGTTGGTGCCTCGATGGGGTTCAAGACGGTGATCGTCATTCCTGAAACCCAATCCGAAGAGAAAAAGGATATGCTCCGCCTGGCGGGGGCTCAGCTTGTGCAGGTGCCTGCGGCGCCGTACCGTAATCCCAACAACTTTGTGCACTATTCGCGCCGTCTGGCCGAGCAGTTGGCTCAAACCGAACCAAATGGCGCGATTTGGGCCAATCAGTTCGACAATGTCGCCAACCGTCAGGCACATGTGGAAACCACTGGTCCCGAAATCTGGGAGCAGACCGGCGGTAAAGTCGATGGCTTCATCTGTGCCGTTGGATCGGGTGGTACTCTGGCCGGGGTGGCCGAAGCGTTGCAGCCCAAGGGTGTCAAGATCGGTTTGGCTGATCCGATGGGGGCGGGGCTCTATTCCTTCTACACCACTGGTGAGATCGCGATGGAGGGTGGTTCTATCGCAGAAGGTATCGGACAGGTGCGGATTACCAAGAACCTCGAAGGGTTCACACCTGACCATTCCTGGCAGATTACCGATAGCGAAGCGCTGCCCTATATCTTCGATCTGCTGCGCGAAGAGGGTCTGGTGATGGGCGGGTCAACCGCGATCAACATTGCCGGTGCCGTCCGTTTGGCGAAAGAACTGGGGCCAGGGCACACCATTGTTACGATTTTGTGTGACTACGGCACCCGCTATCAATCCAAACTGTTCAATCCTGAATTCCTGCGTGAAAAGGAACTCCCCGTGCCCGATTGGATGACCGATGCGCCGCGCAGTATTCCTGGCGTGTTTGAGGACGTGTGATGCTGCAACAGGTCCGCCTGTGTCTGGTTCTGGTGCTATTCTGCTTGATTGGGTTGGGCGGGATCGCCTCTGCCCAACTTACTGACCGGCAGAGCGAGTATTATCAGGGCTGGGTCAGCACGGCGGACCGGGCGGAATCTGTTATTCGCGCGAACCGTGCATCCAACGCAGCATTAGAGAATTTGCGTTCGGAAATAAATGAGTATCGCGAAGACTTTAACAAAGCCCGAGGTGCCAACACCGATCGTATTCAGACGCTGGAAAGCCAACTCAAGGCGCTTGGCCCAAAGCCGGCTGAAGGGGAAAGCGAGGCCGAAGACATTGCCAAGCTGCGTGCGCAACTCGAAACACAACTGAACAGTTTGCGTGTTCCCCGCATCATCTCGGAAGAGGCTTTCAGTCGCGCGAATGGGCTGATCAGCGAAATTGATCGGATCGTCCGAGACCGACAAAAGAAAGAGATGCTGAAACGCGGGCCGTCGCCGCTCAACCCCGTCTATTGGGGACCAGCTTGGGTCGACATCAAAGAGGCGACGCACAGTCTTATTAACGAAACCATCGAAAACTTGCGCTCTGATGTGGTGCGCGAACAAATCCGCGAGCGCGGTCTTGGCATTCTCGTGCTGTTGGTTGTTTCAGCAGTTCTATTGCTGTTTGGGCGCAAATGGTCTGAGAAAGGCGGCGAATATCTCCGCTCGCTAGGAGGTAGCGGCAGCGGGGTCTGGACCTTTATTGTCTCGCTGTTGCGCATTCTATTGCCTTGGTTGGGCGTGTTGGCGTTGGTCACCGCCGTCGTGCTAACTGGCGTGCTGGGCCTGCGCGGTACACTTTTGTTCCAGCAAATCCCCTATTGGGCCGCGATTATCTTCTATTTTGATTGGATCGGCCGGCAGGTCTATCTGATGGGAGCGGCGCAGAACTTCCAAAGACTGTCCGCAGGTAAAATCAGAGAATTGCGGGTTTATATCGACCTGTTGGCGGTCATGCTTATTCTGCACGAGCTGGCGCAATTGTTCGAGCAGATCGAGAATATCTCGGACGCGACCCGCGCCGTTGTTGGCTTCCCGATCGTTGTGGTATCGGCCCTTCTTTTGCTGCGTGTGCGTCAGGTCCGCCAATCAGAGCCTCAGCAAGAACAGACAGACCAAGAAGCTACCCGCCGTGGCGCAGGGTTCAGCCAATTGGTCGAGTTCCTGCGGCGCGCCTTGTTCATGCTTGGGATTGCGACTCCAATCTTGGGGGCCTTCGGATACATTAACGCCGCCGAAGCTATCGTATTTCCTGCCATCAAAACGCTGGTTCTGATTGCAGCTCTGGTGATCGTGCAGCGATTTATCGGTACAGTGTATGGCTGGCTTTCGGGGCAGGGCGACGCCGCGCGCGATTCACTGTTTTCGGTTCTGGTCGGGTTCGCGCTTGCCATTCTGGCGTTGCCGATATTAGCGCTTTACTGGGGCGCGCGGCAGACGGATCTGCTTGAAGCTTGGTCGCGATTGTTGCTGGGGTTCGATATTGGCGGGGTTACGATTTCACCCAGTAACTTCCTGACGTTCGTTGCCATTTTCGCCATTGGATATACGCTGACCCGTTTGCTGCAAAGCGGGCTGCGCAATTCACTGCTGCCGAAGACCAGCATTGATCCCGGCGGGCAGAATGCCATCGTGTCGGGTACCGGATATGTCGGAATTTTTCTGGCGGCACTGATCGCCATCATGGTTGCCGGTTTTGACCTGTCCTCGCTTGCGATCGTGGCGGGTGCTTTGTCGGTCGGCATCGGTTTCGGTCTTCAGACCATTGTATCGAACTTTGTCTCAGGGATCATCCTGCTGGTTGAGCGCCCTATCTCCAAAGGTGACTGGATCGATGTGAACGGGATGATGGGATATGTGCGCGATATCTCAGTCCGGTCGACGCGGATCGAGACGTTCGACCGGACGGATGTGATCGTTCCAAACTCGGACCTGATCAGTGGGGTGGTTACGAATTACACCCGGGGCAATACGATTGGCCGAGTGATCGTGCCTGTAGGCGTCGCCTATGGTACCGATACCCGCAAGGTCGAAACTATTCTGGGCGAGATCGCAAACGGGCACCCGATGGTTCTGGCCAATCCCGCGCCCAGCGTAGTGTTCCAGGGCTTCGGTGCAGACTCGTTGGATTTCGAAATCCGCGCAATCCTGCGGGATGTGAATTGGGTGCTGTCTGTCAAATCCGACATGAACCACGAGATCAATCGCCGGTTCGTTGAGGAAGGCATCGAGATCCCGTTTGCGCAGCGTGACCTGTGGCTCCGTAACCCTGAGGTGCTGACGGGTCAGTCCGATCCGTCCAATGATGCTTCTGCCGTGGATGACGACCTATCACCCCATGCGCCATCGACAAAACCAGTGGACATGACAGCAGACGATCTGGACGCGGCAGGGGATCAGGACGGCGAGGGCGACAACCACTGAGCGTGATGCGATCGGCATTTTCCCGCAAATGGTTATCGGACTGTTTCATTTTGATGTAGTCTGAAGTCATTTGCAGGAGGAATTTTGATGGTTACATTTTCACACAGCCTCGCGCGTATTGCCGTCTGGAATCTGGCTGGCTTCAATCCAGTAAACACAAGTCTGGGTATTCCGGCCAGCAGTGACCGGGTCACCCATCAAATCGAAGGGCTGGCCCTGCTGGACGCCGAACTGATCACTCTGGTCGAGGTCAGCCCCATCGAACATATCGATCGGTTGGCCTTGGGTCTGGCCGATAAGGGGCTGGACTATCAGGTCAAGATCCTGCCGCAGCCCAACGGCAATATCCATATCGGGTTTCTGCACAAACCGGGGGTCTCGGTGACAGGTTTGCAGCTGATCGACGGCTCGGAAGGTGACGATCCCGGCGGACGTCAGGCCCTGATCGCCGATGTCGAGGTCGGCAAATTCAAGGCCAAGCTGATCGCTGTGCATCTTAAATCCGGACGAGACCGGCCCGAGCAGCAGATACGTGACAGCCAATGCAGGATTATCGGAGACAAGATCGCCGAGATCCGCTCGACCCCCGGTCTGACACAGCGCACGATCCTTTTGATGGGTGATTTCAACATGATCCCCGGTCAGGACGTCAGCAATTTCCACCATCTTGGTGGGGATGACATGATGGACTTTGTTTCGTGCTGGGATCTACAAGACCGATTTTCGCATATTCTGGATAGGGGTCGCGCCAATTTACTGGACGGTTTTGCCGTATCACGCACTTATTCCACCGATTATATCCGCGGCAGCTTGCGACTGTTTCCTATGCACTGGACCATGAATATGGGGCGCGAGGCGTTCAAGGATGAGGTGTCGGATCATCTGCCATTTGTCGCCAGCTTTCGTATTTTCTGACCCGTCCATTTTTGCGAAAGGGGCCTTGCGCTCGGTTCAGAAATTCGCATAAGTCACCTCTACCGGAGAGGTGGCCGAGTGGTCGAAGGCGCACGCCTGGAAAGTGTGTAGGCGGGAAACCGTCTCCAGGGTTCGAATCCCTGTCTCTCCGCCATATGCCCTATGTAATCTGAGTTGCCTTGCGGTCTATGCGAGACTGTTTTGTGCAGGGCTTTCAATGTGAAGTGTCGTGCACAATGCACCGGATTGATGAGATTTGACTCAATCTGACAACAAGGCGATGACTTGATCGGTTTCGGGTCTTCGTCGCGATGCCACTGGCACTTGAACAGCTAGAGCACGCCCTGTCGCGCAGGATTGCGCGTGGGCCGTTACGAGTGCACCAGATTTCAATGGCTCTTCGAGTAAGCATAGGTGCCCCATTAGCACGCCAGCTGCGGCCTTGGCCTCTTCCACGGCAAGGCTGTAAAGCGAAAACTGCGGGCCAGTTTTGACATCTGGGACCTCACAACCTGTGCTTCGCGACCATGTGGACCAATCGCTGCTCCAAGTCTGATCGTGCAACAAGGGAGTGCCTTGAAACCCGTTGTTGCCGGTTAACTGATCCAGCAGAGCAGGGGCGCAAACCGGTTGGGTTTCATCCTCGCACAGCACAATTTGGTCAGGTGCTTCGTCCAAGGTCGCGAAGAAGATCGCCAAATCGAACATCTCACGCGAAAGGCTGGGTGGTGTTTCCAGCGCCGTGACCGAAAAATTGATATGTGGAAAACACTCTCTGATCCGGCGTAATCGTTTGGGCAACCAGAGTTGGGCAACAGCAGGCAAGGCGGCGATGTGAAAATCGGCATTTGGCTTGAGGTTCCGAAGGGCCCGAGCGGCATCGCCCATCTGATCAAAGGCTGTGGTGAAGACCGCGACAAGTGATTGACCTTGGGGCGTCAGTTCAACCCCTTGCGCGTTGCGGCGAAACAGCGGCGCACCTGCCCAACCCTCCAACGCCTTTACATGTTGCGAGATCGCCCCCGGTGAGACGTTCAACTCTTCCGCCGCCGCGACAAAGCTGACATGCCGCGCCGCGGCCTCGAACGCCCTCATTGCATTCAGTGGAGGTCCCTTGGGGCGTTTGGGGGAGACACTCATTGATCTAGCCTTAGTTTTTCTACGCCAAGAAATAACAATTCTGCTTTGCGGTGTCACGCGAAAGCCGCCAAACTGCAAAAAACAGGAGGATGTCAGATGACACTTGTACAAAGAGATTGGGTGCCTGCCGCAAGCGAAACTCTGATCCAGGACATCGCGACAAAGGCCGCATCGTTGTCGTCTGGCGATCTTCTGGCCCGGATCGAGCATCTGGCGGACGAAAACCGCCGCATTCACGAAAAAGAGTGCTTTAACCTCAACCCGGCGACAAATGTCATGAACCCGAGGGCCGAGGCGCTATTGTCTTCGGGCATTGGATCCAGACCATCGCTGGGATACCCCGGTGACAAATATGAAATGGGACTGGAGGCGATCGAAGAGATCGAAGTTATCGCCGCAGAACTATGTGCCGATGTCTTTGATGCGCAGTTCGCCGAGGTTCGCGTGCCCTCGGGGGCCATTGCCAACCTCTATGGTTTTATGGCGACCTGCAATCCCGGTGATGCGATAATCGCTCCGCCCGCGTCGATTGGTGGCCATGTGACTCACCATTTGGCGGGGTGTGCGGGGCTGTTTGGTCTGCGCACTATTGAGGCCCCCGTCAATGCGGAAGGGTATACCGTTGATCTGGACCGGTTGAGGGCATTGGCGAAGACCGAATGCCCCAAGCTAATCACGATAGGCGGCAGTCTGAACCTGTTTGAGCATCCCGTGGCCGAAGTGCGTGCCATAGCGGATGAAATCGGCGCAAAGGTCATGTTCGACGCCGCCCACCAGTGCGGGATCATCGCCGGGCATGCGTGGTCCAACCCGCTGAAGGAGGGTGCGCATTTCATGACCATGAGTACCTACAAAAGCCTGGGCGGACCGGCCGGGGGTCTGATTGTGTCAAACGATGCAGAAATCGCCAAGGCGCTGGATGCAATTGCTTTCCCCGGTATGACAGCCAACTTTGATGCCGCAAAAACGGCTGCACTTGCCGTCACCATGCTGGATTGGAAAGAGTTTGGCTCAGCCTATGCAGATGAGATGATTGCGATGTCCAAAGCACTTGCTGCCGCGTTGGATGCGCAAGGTGTTCCGGTCTTCGCGGGTGGAGAGGGTTTCACCAATTCGCATCAATTCGCGGTACTGGCAGCGCCGTATGGTGGCGGTCAGACTGCCTCCAAACTGCTTCGTAAATCCGGGTTTCTGGCATGTGGCATCGGATTGCCAGTTGAGCCGGTGGAAGGCGACATGAATGGCCTACGGATCGGCACGCCCGAGCTGGTCCGGTGGGGTATGACAGCAGGAGATGCAGAGCGTCTGGCAGAACTGATCCGACGTGGCTTGAGCGGTGAATCCGTTCTATCCGAGGTATCTGGATGGCGCAGTGAGTTCGATAGGTTGCATTTTGTGATTTGAACCAGTTGCGGCCAATCAGGTCTCAGGCCCTGATTGGTCGCTCGATCAGAAACGCGGTTTAGCCGTTATCCGCTTCTTTCAGACCTTCGATCTGAAGGTCGAAACCTTCCTGAATGTGGCTGGTGAAAGTTTCCAGCGCTTCGGTGACATCACCCGTCGCAATCGCGTCAACGAGCGTCAGGTGGTTTCCGAGCGATTTGGAGATATCGACGTTTTCAATCGCCGAAAACAGATGGAACGCCATTGCTTTGCCCCAAATCATATCGAACATGTCGATCAGAAATTTGTTGCCAGCCTCAACCATGAAGGCACGGTGAATGTGCCGGTTTGCGATAAAGTAGTCTCGGGTCGTTGGCTGGCTCAGATCTTCTTCGCGACGAATGAGTTCGCGCAATCGATCAAGAACCTCTGGTTCAGCGTGTACCGCAAGTATGCGCGCGGCTTGACCTTCGATGGCTGCGCGTGCCTGGTATAGTTGCCGAACCTCGGTCTGGTCCATGCGCGCCAGTCGAAATCCGCCGCTGGCGGCCACTTCCAACACGCCTTCAGTCTCCAACCGCATGAGCGCTTCGCGTACGGGCGTCCTGCTGATGTTCAACTCGGCGGCCAGCTTTTCCTGCACCAGCCGATCTTCACCGGTGATCTCGCGACTCATGATGGCTTCGACCAGTTGGTCATAGACCTCGTCCGCCAGGCGTCTGCGTTGTGTTTTGATTTGTTTCAGAGCCACTCGGAGCCTCTCTTTCTGTCCTTCATGAATTCTGTATTCAATAAAACAACTGCTGCCAAGGCGAATGGGGTTGCTATTGTTCGTGTACTGTATACAGTATACAGGAAAGAATGAACAGGGAGCTCTTCATGTGTGGAATTGCTGGTAGAATACTGGCCGCGCCCGGGAAGGTTGGGGCGGATCTTGTTGACCTGATGGATGCGCAGGAACATCGAGGCGCCGACAGCACTGGCTTCGCCGTTTATGGTTTGCCACGAGAAACGGGATACGTTTTACGCGGAATGGGATTCGACAAGTCTCAACAGGATGCGGATCTCTCCGCGTTTGAAACGATATTGCGTGAACACGGAAGCAGCTTTCTGTCTGACCCCCAAATCGTAACGGACCAAAGTCGTCACTATTGCTTTCGGATGGAAATTTCAGAACCAAGGAATCTTCAAGCCTGGGTCGCGGACGCGGATGAGCTGACAGACCGCATTGAAGTTCAATCCTGCGGCCGCAGTCTTGAGATCATTAAGGATATTGGCGGTGCCGAAGCCGTGGCCGAAAAGCACGGAGTTCGCGATATGATAGGAACACATGGGCTGGGGCATGCACGGCTTGCTACGGAAAGTTCGGTATTGCCTAACGCATCGCATCCGTTCTGGGCGCGCCCATTTTCGGATGTCGCGATCGTACATAACGGGCAGATCACCGATTACTTCACCTGGCGCGATAAGCTGACCCGAATGGGATATCGGTTCTTGACTGAGAATGACAGCGAGTTGATTGCCGTGTGGGTCAGCGACCAAATGAAGGCGGGCCTGACCATGGAGCAGGCGCTAAAGAAGTCCATTACCTCTATCGATGGTGTGTTTACCTACATGATCGCAACGCCAAACGGGATTGGGTTTGCCAAAGACCGATTTGCAATGAAGCCTCTGGTCGTCGTCAACCGCAATGGCGATCTGGCGGCTGCGACCGAAGAACAAGCGGTCCGCCGGGTGATGACCGAGGAATGCGATGTGATCAACTACGACGGCCCGTCGCTGACCGGTATCTGGGGCGTCGGAAACCGGAGTTTGGCGGCATGAATGAGGTGGCTGCAAAGATGGATGAGATCGTCATCGAAGTCGGCAAGCGACATATCCGCGAGGTCAATCGTGAGATAATGGAAGCCTGCACAATGGGTCGGCCGATCCGCGTGGTAGATACGCTGTCTCGTCATAATTTGGGCGTGGGTCTGCCAGACAATGTGGATATCACATTTGAGGGCTCTGTGGGGTACTACTGCGGCGGCCTCAACACCGGGGCGAACATCACAATTGAGCGCAATTGTGGGTGGGCCGTTGGCGAAGGTATGGCCAAAGGGCACATCACTGTCGGTGGCTATGCCGGTATGTCCTGTGGTGCTGCGATGATCGGCGGCACGATCCATGTCAAAGGCGATGCGGGCCCAAGGGTCGGCGTTGCGATGAAAGGTGGAAACATCGTCGTCGAAGGAAAGATTGGCTATCAGTCCGGCTTCATGGCGCATTCCGGTCGGATCATAGCGCTTGGCGGAGCGGGGGAATCCTGTGCTGATGCGCTTTGGGAAGGTGAGGTCTGGGTAGCTGGCGAGGTCGACAGCCTGGGTGTGGATGTCGACGTGATCGAACCGACTGCTGAAGAAGTGGCCGAGGTCGATGCGATCCTCGACCCGCTCGGGCTTGTCGACAGTTCGCGAAATTGGCGCAAAATGGTTTCGGGCCAGCGTCTTTGGTATTTTGAAAGCAGGGACGCAAGCGCATGGCTCATGATCTGAGTAAACCTTACGAATATCCGTTCGACGTTGCCTCGGAAGAGGAAATCAGGTTCCGCGATGCGGGAGCGATCGACGGCCGCCCGGCTGGCGTTCCTTCGTCGTATGATGAAGGAGGTTCGACCCGCTGGACACCCGAGGCGATCTCGGAAGTTCACGCGCTGGCGCAGCTTGGGCGCTATCAGGTACGTGGATACAACACGTTCAACAAGCAATTGCCGACCTTTGATGATCTGACATTCGTTCCTGCAACGATGACCCGCCTGCCGCTGGAAGGCTATCGCGAGAATTGCGATACGACGACCGTACTGGGTGGAGGGCGCGGCCTTGTGGAGCGCCCGCTTGAATTGAAGATCCCGATCTACATCGCTTCAATGTCCTTTGGTGCTTTGTCGGCATCGGCCAAGGCATCGCTGGGTTATGGGGCCTCGAAAGTAGGAACCATGACTTGCACGGGTGAGGGTGGCATGCTGGAAGAGGAGCGCGAAGCCTCCCAACGCCTGCTCTATCAGATGTCACCCGCGCGGTATGGTGTGGATCTGGATCATCTGCGCCGCGCGGATGCCTTGGAACTTGTCGTGGGGCAGGGTGCGAAACCCGGAACCGGGGGTCTGCTGCTGGGCATGAAGGTCAGCCCGCGCGTCAGCCAGATGCGAACTTTGCCCGAAGGTGTGGATCAGCGATCTACGATCCGCCATCCCGATTTTCTCGGCGCTGATGATTTGGCAGTGAAGATTGAAGAATTGCGCATCGCCACCAACTATCAGGTGCCAATCTTCATCAAGATGGGTGCGACACGTCCCCGGTTTGACGTGGCAGTTGCTGCCAAAGCGGGTGCAGATGTTGTAGTAGTTGATGGTGCCGAAGGTGGCACCGGCGCGTCTCCGGAGCTATTGCTAAACCATACCGGAATCCCAACGATGAGCGCTATTCGTGCCGCGCGTGAAGCATTGGACGAATGCGGCATGACCGGCAAAGTCTCTCTGGTCGCTGCCGGTGGCATTCGGTCCGGTGTGGACGCCGCGAAGTGTCTGGCCCTCGGTGCTGACGCTGTGATGATCGGCAACGCGGCCATGGTTGCGCTAGGATGCAACAGTCCGCGCTATCTCGAAGATTACGCGGCGTTGGGAACCTCGCCGGGCGCCTGCCACCATTGCCACACTGGTCGTTGCCCGGTTGGCATTGCGACGCAGGATGAAAGTCTCGAAGCTCGTATGAACCCTAATGCAGGGGCAGAGCGCATTGCGCGCTATCTGACGGCCATGACCATGGAGATTACAGCGCTTGCGAAAGCCTGCGGAAAGTCCTCGGTACACAATCTGGAAACCGAAGACTTGCGTGCGCTTAGCTTTCAAGCGTCAGCTTTCACTGGGGTGAAAATGGCTGGAATTGACAGGGCTTTTGACTGGTGAAAATCGCAGTTCTTGAGTTGACTAGCCACCCGCTGCCATTGTTGGAGGGAATGCCGCGGACTTCACAGCAGATTCAGGAGTGGATCGCCCCACACCTACCGGAAGCCGAGTTCGTAGTAGTCGGGGTCGTTGATGGAGAACCGCTCCCGGACGAGAGCGATTTCGACGGCGCTATAGTCGGCGGATCTGAATTTGGCGTTTATGATGACACGGATTGGATGCAGCCGCTACGTGCCTTCCTGGACCGTTGTCGAGAAATCCGAAAACCAGTCTTTGGTATCTGTTTCGGACATCAGATCATGGCTGACGTCTATGGTGGTCGGGCCGAGAAAGTCGAGGTAGGCAATGTCGTTGGCGCACGGCCCTTCAACTATGGCGGAGATAGCGTGGATGCATATGTCTGGCATCAGGATCAGGTAACAAGCATTCCGGACTCGGCTCGGGTGACCGGATCAGCGGGCCACTGTCCAGTTGGTGCACTGGATTATGATTTTCCTGCCCGCTCTGTTCAGTTTCATCCCGAATACAAGGCGCATCACTTGCGCGATCTGTTCACCAGAGGTCGAGAGGTGCTTTTGTCAGCTACGGAAGCGGATGATGGGATGTCCTCGGTCAGCGCGGCAATTGTGCCCGACGATATTGCAGCGCTTCAAGCAGTAGAGCTTTTTCGCGGTACATACGTCCCTGAGCAATAAGCCTTTGAGCGAGCGGCTCTTGATCCTAATCAAGTCCAGCCAAGCCGCACTATGTATACTGTATACGCAATCGGTTGGGAGATTTGGCAATGACGGGATACAAGGATTTCTTTGAGAGGATTGCGCGGATTGTGAATGCTCCACGCGAGGGAAGTATCAGCGATCTGGAGCTATCGGATCTCGGCCTGTCCCGCACTGATTTGGCCATGTTGCGTTCTGGCGCGCCCAACGCGCGAGAGCGTATACTCTCGATGGCTAGTCAGTTTGGCCTGAGTGAAGATGATCTTAAGGCCCATCCTGAGCTTGGCCTTGAGTTGGCGGAAAAATGTGGACATTGTCGCCAAGCAAAGACCTGCCGAGATGCAATTCGATCAGGTGTTCGCCTGCCTCAGGAAAAGTGCCCGAATTCAGGGCTCTATGCGGCGCTTTCAGAAGGTTAACGCCCGCTTGGACTTTCTTTTGGGCTCAGTTTTCTTCGACCAGTGATCTTGAAACGATCAGCCGTTCCGAAATCCTTCATTCCAACACCTGCCGCAAACTCTGCAAAAACCGGCGCGTGTTTGAACAGATGTCCCGAGCAGCCTCCGGCGAACAGCACGTTTTCATGCTCGGGGTGCCAGTCGACAATAAAGTGCGTGTCAGGTGTCAGGATGATCTGGTTGAATTTGGAATCCACTACCCGCTCACCTTCAAGGCCCGGAAGACGATGACGGATGTAGCTGCGAGTGCGTCCTAGCGTTTCCTGTCGGATTAGCCTTTCGTCATTGTCCAGATCGATCTTGTCCGGGATGACGACCGCGGCTTTCACGCCTGAACCTTCGGATGAGGGTAGCCCGAATGAGCCCTGACCATGATCGATCCAGCAGGGCATCCGGCTCATATCGAACTCCTCGGACCCATCTGGCGTCGAGGTATAGAGGACATTCACACCAACCACCGTCGATATCGGCTTGATCGTCCTGGGGAACATGTCCGCCATCCAGGGGCCGGTTGAGACAATGATAAGATCAGCCTCAAGCGGCTTTCCATCCAGCATTGGGCGCTCTGATCCATCGGTGGTCACGCGACCGCGCTGTACGATCCCGCCCGCTCGACGAAACAGCTCAAGCCCGGTCAGGACGCAGCGATGCGCCATCAGCATTCCGGCTTCGGGTTCGAACAGGGCGTATTCGATGTCAGGAACGCGAAACTGCGGAAATCGCGATTCGATGTCCTGCCGCCCGAACTTGTAGTAGGGCACACCAACGCGGTCGAAGGTTTCGGCTGTGGCGTTCTCCCAGTCGCAATGACCGCCTGTTGCAAGAATCAGCGCACCGCATTCATACATCAGGTTCTGGCCGCTCTCGGCTTGCAGTTCCAGCCAGCGCAGGCGGCTTTCGCGGGCCCAACGTGTATAGAACTCATCCCGCCCGGAAATCGCACGGATGACACGGTTGTAATCCGTTGAAGATGCACGGGAATGTCCCGGTTCCCAGCGATCTATCAGAGTCACTGCCTCACCACGTCGTTGCAGTGTAAGCGCCGTCATGACGCCGACGATGCCGCCTCCGACAACGATGACCGAGTTCTTGGACATGATGCAGATTTTCCTTGTTTATCGATTGTCTTTGTGAATACTGTATACAGAATACAACAATTATAAAGCCAAAAAACAGGGAGAGCGCATCAATGAATTCGGGATTTGATCTGCCCGAAGGCACGCACACCGTCATACTTGGTGTGGGTGACCTCAACGGCATCATGCGCGGCAAGCGCATTCCGGCCAGCCACTGGGACCACGTCTGCAAAAGCGGCAATGCGCTGTCGATTGCATTGATGGCGATCGATATGACGTGCGACGTCTGGGATACGCCTTATGTCAATTTCGACAACGGCTACCCCGATATGCACGTCTTCCCAATGACCCAGCCCGTCGCTGTGCCGTGGGAGCCAGGCGTCGCTGTTTGCTTTGGTCGGGCGGAAGGTATGGATCACAAGCCTGTTCCGATCGATCCGCGTCAGGCGTTGGTGCGTCAAGTTGAACGGGCCCGCGAAATGGGGTTCGAGGTCAATGTCGGTACTGAACTTGAATTCTATCTACTGGATCCGGAGACCGGACAGCCGCGCGATAGCGGGATCCAGGTCTACGGTCTGGGCCGTGCTGCGCGGATGGAGCACATCGTTGGGCCGATCCGTCAACAGATCAACGAGTGCGGTATCCCAATCGAGCAATCGAACCCCGAATACGCTGCGGGTCAGATTGAGGTAAATATCCGTTACGGCGAAGCGTTGGCAGCGGCAGATCGTGTCGTCTTGTTTAAGTCGCTGATCCGCCAGCTGGGCATCGCCCACGGCTATCTGGCAACCTTCATGCCAAAACCGTTCTTCGATCAGTCCGGCAACGGCTTCCACACACATTACTCGCTTTGGAAAGACGGCAAGAATGTCTTTGCCGATAACGGCAAGATAAACGATACCGGCAAATCCTTCATCGCCGGGCTACAACAACGCATGTGTGAAACGGCAATCTGTGGCAGTGGCACCGTCAATGGTTATCGACGCCGTCAGCCTTATACTTTCTGCCCGATCAACACGAGCTGGGGTTATGACAACCGAACCGTTGGTATTCGGGTCATTGAAGGATCCGACAGCGCGGTGCGCGTGGAAAAACGCGATGCTGGTGCAGATGCCAATCCCTACCTTCTGCTGGCGGCCGAGATTGCAGCGGGGCTCGACGGGATCGAGCAGGGCCTGGCTCCGTCAGAGCCGACAACCGGCAACGGTTACGAAGAAGGGATCGGCGATCCGATCCCGACCGACTTGCCAACGGCGATCGAACTGGCGCGAGGATCCGAATGGCTTCGCGATCTCATGGGCGAAATGCTGTGGGAGCTGGTTCTGCAACAGGCTGAGCGCGAGCTTGAATTCTTCAATCAACAGGTCACTCCGGTTGAGTTGGACCGTTACCTGAGGACCTTCTGATGCATTTGGGCAAGGTCGCCGGGACCGTCACAGCCACGGCCAAAGACGCAAAACTGGTCGGTACGAAACTGCTGGTGACGGATTTGGTCGATAGCAAAGGCAAGGTGATCGAACCGGCGCGGGTCGCCGTCGACACCTGCGGTGCCGGGGTGGGGGATACGGTTCTGCTGGTCAACGGCTCGGCGGCGCGTATGGCCGCCGGTCTGTCCACCGCGCCCGTCGATCTGGCGATCATCGCGATTGTGGATCGCGTGTCCACGACCTGAACCAAGAACACCAAACATCTAAATTTCTTTGGAGGAACTAAAAATGGCGAAACCAGTGGCGGGGCAAATGGCCCTGGGCATGATCGAAACGCGCGGACTGGTCGGCGCGATCGAAGCGGCAGATGCGATGGTCAAGGCGGCCAGCGTTTCGATTGTCGGCCAAACCAAGGCTGGCGGAGGCCTAGTCACCACCCTTGTGCGTGGTGAAGTCGGCGCAGTCAAAGCCGCCGCGGATGCAGGTGCGACAGCGGCAAATAAAGTTGGTGAAGTCGTATCCGTCCACGTGATCGCGCGCCCACATGATGAACTTGAGGCCATAATCGACAGCCTTGGTGCTGGCTCTGCGGCTTAATCCGTCTGTCTTGAGGAGACGCTATGTCAGCCGGTTTCGAGGAATTCACACGTGCAGCGACACGTGGCTCAACCCGGGGTGCACCTGAACATCCCAAGCTCGACCGAATATCGGTGTTGGGTGGCGGGGCTGATGCACGCCTGTTGGCCGCTCTTTGTCTTGCCGAAGGGGCTGAAGTCACCTTGTTTTCGGCCTATGGGGCCGAACTGTCGCTGTTGGCCCAGTCCTCGGGCATCTCGCTTCGCGGTGAAGGTCCGGTCGGGACCTATCAAGTCGATCGGGATGGGCCGTCGGTGCGCACAACCGCTGAGCTGGATGCAGCGGTGCGCGATGCACAGGTGATATTCCTGACCGGACCGCTTCACAAACAGCGCACTTATGCGATGGTGCTGGCCGATCACCTCAGCGACGGGCAAATCTTGGTCCTTGCGCCAGGACGATCCCTGGGGGCTGTGGAAACAGCGTGGCTATTGCGGATCGGAGGCTGCGCGGCGGACGTCACGCTGGTCGAGGTTCAGGGTCTGCCATACTGGTTCCGTTCCGAGGGCGCAGCTTTGACGCTTTCGCAGGCGGCACCGATGGCTGCGGCAACCTTGCCGCGCGGTCGGGAAGAGGTTCTGGACGCCGTGTCCGCCTATTTGTCCAACGTTCAGGCGGTCGACTCGGCTTTGTCGTGCGGCTTCAACGATCTGTCGGCCGCAGTCGAGATACCTGCGCTGATCCTCGGCGGTGCCGCAATGCGGACAGGTGGTCCTGACATTCCAATGGGTGGTGTTCCGCTTGAGGATAACCAGACCTTTGCGTCTCTGATTGGTCCGGACCAGACAGAGGTCATTCAGGGTCTTGCAGACGAACGGCGACGCATTGCTGCTGCGTTTGGAGTTCGTAATCTGCCGGAGACAGGGCAGTGGATATCCACTTTTGCCGGCGCCGAACGTGGCTCGGGCGCGCGTCCGATCCCGGATCAGCAAACGTCGCGCGGTATGATGCGGGATGGGGTGTTGGGCTCGCTTGTACCTTTGGTCTCAGCGGGTGAGCTTGCGGGTATCCCGAGCCCGTTGACGAACAGCCTGATCGCGATGTCCGACCGAATTTTGGGGGCGGATGTGGCTGCCGCTGGACGGCGCCTCGAAGCCATAGGGGTTTCAGCGGGCGACGTTGATCAAGCGCGCCGTATCTTTGACACCATCGTCACCGGAGCTTCTTGATGGATGCAGATCTGAAATCAATCGCCGCCGCACGGCGTGCCGCAGATAGCGCTTTCGAGGCTTATCGCGCCTTTTTGGGCACTGACCCGGCGCAGGTAGACGCAATAGTCGACGCCATGGCGCGCGCCATCGAGCCCGAAGCCGAACGGCTGGGGCAAATGGCCGTCGAGGAAACCGGATATGGGAATGTGCCGGACAAGCGCGTCAAGAACCTGTTCAACGCGCTTTCAGTCGCGGATTATCTAAGAGATGTGACAACGCTGGGGTTGCTCTGGCGCGATGATGCGACAAAGATCGCAGCCTTCGGTGAACCGATGGGCGTTGTGGCAGCTCTGATCCCGGTGACGAACCCCACTTCAACGATCATCTACAAAGTGCTTTCTGCGGTGAAGGCAGGCAATGCGATCGTGTGTGCGCCGCATCCGCGTGGTGTGAGTTGTGGCATCGAAACGGTGCGAATTATGGCGCGCGTGGCTGAACAAATGGGTGCGCCCAAGGGTCTAATCCAATGTCTGGATTCCGTGACAATTCAGGGCACAGCCGAGTTGATGAAACATCGCCGCACCTCGGTTGTGATGGCAACCGGTGGTCCGGCCATGGTCAAAGCGGCGTATTCCAGCGGCAAACCCACGCTCGCGGTCGGTGCGGGCAACGTGCCGTGTTACGTACACAAGTCGAAAGCACGCGATCTGGCGGAAGTCGCCGAGATGATCGTGACGTCGAAGAGCTTTGACTACGGGACCGCCTGCGTCAGTGAGCAGGCCGTCGTTGCCGACCCAGAAATCGCACGTGATTTGCGCCACGAGCTTAAATTGAAAGGTGCCTATTTCTGCACTCCGGCCGAGGCGGATCGACTTGCTGGGGTGATCTTCAAAGGCGTGCAGGCCATGGACCCTGAGAAGGTGGGGCAAAGCCCGCAAGCGCTGGCGGATGCTGCCGGTTTTTCCATCCCACCACGCACCCGGTGCCTTGTCTCGGAAGAAACTGAAGTAGGTTGGCAGCGCCCGCTGTCTGCAGAAAAGCTGAACCCCGTTCTGGCGTTCTACGCGGCGAAATCCACAGACCATGGGATCGAGCTGGCGCAATCCATCGCCAAGTTCGAAGGCTGGGGTCATTCCTCAGTCATCCATTCGGACGACCCTGAGATCGTGGCCCGTTTTGCCACCGTGCCGACGGGTCGGGTACTGGTGAATACACCGGGCATCATGGGCGGTATGGGATATTCGACTGATCTGGAACCATCCTTCATGCTGGGCACCGGCACGTGGTCAGGTTCGATCACTTCGGACAATGTGACGGCCCTGCATCTCATCAACATCAAACGGGTAGCCTACGAAAGCAGACCCTGGCGCGACATTTACGAGGAGTATGGCGCATGAGCGAGATTACCATCCGGGCGCTGATGCAGATCGACAACCTGCAACCAAAATTCGCCGCCTATAACGGTGCGACGGTGCAAGGGTCGGTGCCCTTGTCCGGGGATACGGTTTTGATCGGAGAGTTTGCGCCTGGTAACGGAGTATTCTCGCTGATCGACCGGGCGCTCAAGGCATCTTCGGTTGAGGCGACAACACAAATGGTCGAGCGCGAGTTCGGGTTCTTTATCCTGCGGTCTCCGTCGAATGCGGAGGTGTCCGCTGCGCGCGATGCGATGCTGGCAGAGCTCGGCGCAACAATGTCTGACCGGTTGAAACCGGCGATCAGTTCCACGCAGATTATCACCAGCGTCGAACCCTATCAGGCGCAACTGCTGAACAAATGGCGCAAAGGGGCTCTGATCGTTCCAGGGCAGACGCTGGGCATCGTCGAATGTGCCCCGGCAGCCTATATCTCGATTGCCGCGAATGAAGCGGAGAAGGCGGCAGAGATCGATATTGTCGAAGTGCGCGCCGTGGGGCGGTTTGGCCGCCTGTTCATCTCGGGGTCTGAAAACTCGGTCAAGACCGCCGTCGAGGCCGCAACCCGCGCGATAGAGGCGGTGGACGGGCAAGCCAACTGATGGCAGCGCCGCGCGTCATAGGTTCAGAGGCGGTCGAAGATGCCCGCCGTCGCGGTCGGATCGTGTTTGAAGTCCTGCCCGACGATATCGTGACGGCCTTGGCACGCGAAACTGCCGAGCGTGTTGGCATAAAGCTTGTCGACGGACCGCTGGAAAAGCCACAACCAACGCGTACAGACGCTGCTATTTCAATGCAGCGGGTGTTGTATCGCCGCTCGCCAAAATGGGTTGCTCCGATGCGTGCGAAACGCAAGGCCCGTAGGCTCGGCAAACTTGCCTTGATCGGGGCAGGGGGCGTCGGGGGCAATGTGGCGCATCTGGCGGCGATGCAGGATATCGCGGATGAGATCGCGCTGATCGATATTGCGCCCGGAATGGCCGCTGCTACGGCGTTGGATCTGAACCACACGTCAGGCATCACCGGAGCGCGCGCCCGGTGCGTCGGCGGCGAGTCGTTAGATCTTGTAGCCGGGGCCGAAGTGATTGTGGTGACCGCAGGCCGTGCCCGGCGTCCAGGTATGAGCCGCGCGGATCTGATCGACGTGAATGCGCGCGTGATCCGCCAGGCCGCTGAGGCCATACGCTCCGCTGCGCCTGATGCCATCGTCATCGTGGTGACCAATCCGCTTGACGAAATGACCGTAGAAATGCTGCGCGCAACCGGGTTCCCTCGTGAAAGAGTGCTGGGCATGGCCGGTACTCTGGACAGCAGCCGGTTTCGCAACGCCCTTGCTATGGCTGCGGGAGTAGCGCCCGCTGATGTCGAAGCCTTCACGCTCGGAAGCCACGGGGACGAGATGGCGCCAATCCCAAGCCGGGCAAAAATTAAGGGCAGGGCATTGGATGTGTTTTTATCGCCTGATCAGATTGAGGCTTGCGTTCAGGACGCCGTGACCGGCGGTGGGCAGGTAGTTGCCCTGAAGAAATCCGGTTCCGCAACCATAGCACCGGCGCACGCGTCGATCGAGTTGATCGACCATATCCGGGGCGCACGCACCGGCCCGGTTCCGGTCTCGGTCATGTTGCAGGGGGAATATGGCATCGATGGGGTTGTGCTTGGTGTTCCTGCCCATCTGGGGTCTTCCGGGTTGGTCGAAGTCGAGGAGTTGCGGCTGACCGATCAAGAACAAGCAGCCTTGCATAAAGCGGCGGATGCCATCCGATCGAGGTTAGGCCTGTGACCCTCCGCATCTGGAAGTCAGGCGGGCGGTTCGAAGAAGTTGCGTCTTATTCCCGCGCAAAGCGCATCGGTCCCTTCGTTTGGGTCGCAGGGACCACAGCGATCGAACCCAGCGGGCGTATTCATGCGCCAGGAGATGTGGGCGCCCAGACAAAATACATTCTGTCCCGTATAGAAGAGGCGCTTAAGGCCGTCGGTGCCGAGATGCGCCATGTAGGCCGGGTCCGCGCATATCTGACCGATCTGTCGCGCGCGGGTGAATTCGCGAGCGTTCACGGAGAGGTATTCAAACATATCGATCCTGTTCTGACAGCCGTTCAAGCCGGGCTGACGCAACCCGGTTTGACGGTGGAAATCGATGTGGATGCGGTAATTCACGACGAAAACGGCGAAATCAGCGGAATCTGAACATGAGTCACCAAGAAAGGATTTGATCGAACTATCGTCTTGTGTACTGTATACAGAATACAAGAAGGGCACAATAAGACACAGGGAGCTAATGTGATGATCAAGACAGCGCTACTCAGCGGAACATGTATCGCGCTTGTGGCCTCGGCGGCCGCAGCTGAAATCAAGGTGGGCTTTATTGGATCTCTTTCCTCAGACACCGGTCTGTCGACGCTGCGTGGTGCAGAGATCGCGATTGAAGAGCTTAATGCGAATGGCGGCGTTATGGGGGAACAGATCACTCTGGTGTCTGCCGATACCGGTCAGGACCCGACTGAAGGTGTGCGGGCCTATGAATATCTGGCGGAAACCGAGGAAGTAGATTTCATCATCTCAGGCTCTATCGATGATGTTTCGTTGGGCTGGCTGCCGCGAATGCAGGAATACCGGATTCCGACGCTGGACACATGGACGTCATATATCGGCATCATCGACATGGTGGTCGAAGATCCCGAAAGCATGGCACCATATTTCATGAACATCGCCTCAGACGAGGCGCTTGCCACGCTTTATATCAATTTCGGTGCGGATGTTCTGAAGGAAAAGATGGGTTGGGACTCCGTTGTCATTCTGGCTGAGGATACAGCGTTTGGCGAGGCAATCACAGGATTGGTGACCGAGGCGCTTGCGCCGGTTGCGGGGATCGAGGTCAAGGACATCATCACCTATGATGTTGCCACCGTTGATTTTGCGCCGATCTTCAGCCGTGCGCAGGACACTGGGGCGGATTTCATCTACCAGGTCTCATCCGTAAATTCTCAGGTAGTCTCGTCGCAATATGTGAAACTGCAGGTGCCCATGGCGATGACAGGGGTGAACGTAGCTGCATTGGGTATGGAATATTGGGAAGACACTGGCGGAGCCGGGGGCGGCATCTCGACCCTGTCACCGATCCCGTCTGTAGGGTTCAAACTTGACCCGGCAAGCCAGACCTTTGTCGACACCTATCAGGCCAAGTATGACAGCCGCCCACTGCTGCCGCATTTCAATGGTTTCAACGCCTACCACGGTCTGAAACAGGCTATGGCTGCCGCGGAAGAGGCGGGTGGCTTCGACAATGTCGAAGGCTGGGCCGACGCAATGAAGAAGCAGGATCTGGTTCTTGAGATGGATGGTCAGCTTTGGCTGCGCTACGCCTTCTGGGGCGATGATGAGGTCGAGCCTGTGACAGGCCGCACCTATCCTCACAACATTCGCTTTGATCTGTCCGAGCCGTTTGATGATGCGGCCCCGTCAATGGTCGTTGTTCAGTGGTATGAAGACGGCACTGCCGCAGTTGTGTACCCCGAGAAATACGCGACGGGCGAATTCACGCTTCCCAGCTGGGTCAAGCCGTAACCCGGTCGCGTCGTTAGCTTGAAACGGGTGCGCGGCAGCGCGCACCCGCAGCCAAGGATCCATTTATGTTGCAGATACTGATTCAGGGGCTTTTGCTCAGCGGTCTCTACGCGCTTATAGCAATGGGGTTTACGCTGATCTTCAGCATAGGCCGCGTTCTGAATCTCGCCTATGGCGCCTATCTGATGGTCGGCGGCTACATTTACTTCTGGATATCGCAGTCACTTGGTATGCCAAAACTCATGGGCGTTGCCGTTGCCGCTGTGCTGGGTGTTTTGATGGGAGTTCTGAAGTACCGCCTGATCGTCAAAACGCTCAAAGGGGATCACGTGGCTGTCGAGATTTCGACGTTGATCCTTGCTGTCGTCATTCAGGCCGGGATCGTTTTGGTCTTTGGCGACAGCAGCAAAATCCTTTTGCCGATTGTCCCCGGTGTGATCAATGTGGCCGGGGCCTCGGTCACGTATAACATCCTGATTGCAACCCTTATTAGCTGGGCAATTCTGCTAGGGCTCTATGCCTTTGTGCGGCTCACACATACCGGACGGGCGATGCAGGCGGTGTCGATGGATGCTAAAGGCGCTGCAATTTCCGGGATCGATCCGGATCGCATCAATCTGATCACCTGGGGTATCTCTGGCGCATTGGGCGCAATCGGAGGCGTCTTCTTTGCCAGCTACACTCAGCTATCGCCATCCATGTGGGTGGCTCCGCTAATCATTTCGGTGGCTGTGGTTATCGTTGGCGGGATCGGATCGA
The DNA here is from genome assembly GCF_056532915.1 of Ruegeria sp. H9. Lineage (NCBI taxonomy): Bacteria > Pseudomonadati > Pseudomonadota > Alphaproteobacteria > Rhodobacterales > Roseobacteraceae > Ruegeria > Ruegeria sp. H9. The sequence goes on from NZ_JBQFNX010000002.1 coordinate 285,461, forward strand.
TCCTGGGCACTTTGGTGGTGGCGCATATTGTGGGCTTCCTCGAAGTCATCGTTGTGGCGACGCTTGCACCTGAGTTGCGCGGTGTTTTCACGATGCTGTTGATCATCGGGGTGCTGGTCACGCGACCGCAGGGCCTGTTCGGCCGAGAGGAGCTGTGACGATGGGGCTACGCTGGTTTCACTTTGCACTCTGGGGTGGCTTGATCGTCGGAATGTTCCTGCTTCCGCAATTCGTCTCGAACGGGACGATGCGCACGATGATCTTTGCCAACTACCTGGCGATCTTCGCTATCAGCTGGGACGTGTTGTCTGGCCGAACAGGCTATGTGAGCTTTGGTCATCCATTCCTGATCGGTATCGGGGCCTACACCACGGCAATCCTGACCAAGCGCTTTGACGTCGCTGTCGAAATCTCGATCCCGATCGCCGTACTTGTTACCATGATCGCGGGCCTATTGGTGCTGCTACCAGCGCTGCGTATCCGTGGAAGTTATTTTGCGCTCGTCACGCTGGCGTTCATGGAGTTGCTCTACCAACTGGTTCAGGTCATTCGCCCGGATCTGACCGGCGGAACACGCGGCATGTCGGGTATTCAAACTCTGACGCGCGGCGCGGCGAACGGGTATTATCTGTCCACGACGCTGATGTTGGCGATCGCCGTTAGCATGTGGCTTTTGATGAAGACGCGACTAGGTACGGCCTTGTCTGCCATCGGAATGAACGAGGAAAGTGTGCGCGGTTCGGGCCTCAGCACCACGCGCCTCAAAGCTTTTGCCTTTCTGACAAGTGCGATGATCGCGGGCTTGGGTGGTGCCTTCTACGTTCACTATCTGGGATCGCTCGCGCCGCGTGCGTTGTTTGATATTAACTTCCTGTTCACAATCATCGTTGCGGCACTTCTGGGGGGAACCTCGACCATCATTGGCCCCATGATCGGCGCGTTCTTCATGACATTCCTGTTGGAGTATCTGCGACCGGTCCTTCCTGGCGCCGAACGGTATTTCGTCTACGGAGCCATAGCGCTGCTCCTCTATATGTATCAGCCGAAAGGCATTGTTGAGCTGGTTCGGCGTGGTTTCAAAGGCCTGGGCAAGGGGCGGACGACATGAGCGTGGCGTTACAGGTTTCAGGTCTGGTAAAACGTTTCGGCGGATTAGTCGCGACGAATGATCTTTCGTTCTCTCTCAAAGAGGGCGAGTCGCTTGGCTTGATCGGTCCCAACGGGGCAGGCAAGACGACCGTGTTCAGCCAGATCATGGGTGAGTTGCGGCAAAACGGCGGAACGATCGAACTGTTCGGGCAGGAGATTTCGACACTGTCGACGCCACAACGCATTCGGGCCGGGGTCAGCCGAACCTATCAGATCCCACGCCCGTTTGGTGATATGAGCGTTGCCGAAAATATCCGGGTTGGCCTAATGCCCGACAATATCTGGCAGATGATCGTCTCACCCCCAGATAAAGAACGTGAGCGAGAGCTTGCGCTCAGCGTCGGGTTTACAGAAGCGGATTTGAAACGCGCGCCAACAGAACTGGCCATGGGTGATCTGCGTAAACTTGAGATGGCGCGCACAATGGCAACCGCGCCCAAGGTGATGCTGCTGGATGAAGTGTTTGCGGGTCTCACCACAGGAGAGATCGCCCAAATCTCTGATCTCATTCAGTCGATGCGCAAAGATGGGATGACTTTTCTGATCGTCAGCCATGACTTGCCTGCGCTTGAGCCATTGGTCGACCGCGCGATCGCCATTGAACGGGGCACGATGATTGCCGAGGGCTCGTTCAGCGAAGTCATGAACGACAAGGCTGTTCAGGCCTCGTATCTGGGGGGCGCGTAATGTCGTATCTGGAAATCGAAAACCTGTCGGCATTCTATGGCAAGGCGCAAGCGCTGACCGACATCTCGATCACCGTCCAACCCGGTGAGATTGTCGCTGTGGTGGGTCCAAATGGGGCTGGAAAATCGACCTTGCTGGACAGCATCATGGGGCTAGTCAAAATCGAGGGCGATATCCGGCTCAGGGGGCACAGCCTTGCCGGTCGGACGCCTTCCGAAATTGTACGACATGGCGTGGGTTATGCGCCCGAACGCTTCAACCTGTTTCCCTATATGTCGGTGCGTGACAACCTAATGGTCGGTGCCTTCACGGCCCGCGAAGACATCCAGAGCAATCTGGCAATGGTACACAGCCTGTTCCCGCGTCTCGAAGAGAGGGAAGGGCAGGAGACCTCGACCCAGTCGGGCGGGGAACGTCAGATGGTCTCGTTCGGACGCGCGCTGATGACCAGCCCCGAGCTGTTGCTCGTCGACGAACCGACGATTGGTCTGGCCCCGAAAATCTGTCACGAAATCGCCGAGGTGGTGCGCAAGCTCAACAAGGAATACGGGCTGACGGTGGTGATTACCGAGCAAAACGCCAACTTCGCGCTTTCGCTGGCGAGCCGGATTTACGTGCTCGAGTCAGGACGCATGCAGACATCAGGCACCGCAGATGAGTTGCGGAATGATAAGCGATTGCTCGAGGCTTACTTTGGCGGTCACTAAAAGCCGCTCAAAAGCGGTAAGTCGCGCCAATCATTGGACCGGATTGGTCGAACTTGAAATCGTTTCCGTCGATGTCGTGGTCGAATGAGATATAGCGGTATCCACCGCGGATCAGCCAACGATCATTAATCGCATAGTCGGCTGTCAGCAGAACCTGCCATGTCTCGCTGCCACTTCGGAAGCCGCCATAGTCTACAAACCCAGTTCCTGACCATTTGTCCGAGAACTTGACGCGTGCGCGGGCCCCGATCACGGGATCGGTCCAGCTTGAATTAACCGTTGTTCGACGGCCGGGGGCCGCGCCTGGTTGCAATTCAAAGTCGGTTTCCGTGCTGAACCACCTGAATCCACCGACAATATCCACATTCGCGGTTTGATCCTCGTAGACCCTATAGCCGACATAGCCGCTGAGAAATTGCGTGGTAAAGGATGTGTCCAAGCCTGAGCTGGCAGGGCCGGGAGTGTCGCTGCTGAAAGACAGATTGGTATAGTTATAGTCGGCCAACAGGGACCACCGGCCATTTGTGGCGGCAAACGCGGCCATGAAAGCAAAATCGAGATTGTCCAACGCATCGGAAAAACTCAGGGTGCCATCCAGTGTACCCATCGGTGTGCTGAGTGAGGTCTCAGTTTCCGGCATGAAAAGATAGATTGAGGCCTCATATGACCAGTCCGACTGTTGGGCCAAGGCCATTGGTGCCATCGAACCTGCCATTGCGAGGCCAAGCGCCAATCCTGTCCACTTTACTGTCACATCCATTTTTCCGTCTCCCGCCAAGAACCTTGAATTGAAATTCCGTTGTCGCCTCATGCCAATCTAGCCAAGCGCAATGTTCATTCTTTCATGCTGCCACGTCTTCGGATTTGCCTGCGCCGTCACCGACACGATTGATATCGGTGCTGGGAAAAAACTCGGACCAGACATGCCAGAACACGCCTGCGCGCAGGGTTTCGACCCGTTGCAGTTGGCCCTGATCAGACATTCCCCAAAAGTCACATTGGGTCACGGGTTGACCGCTGTCATTGTACCAAACGCCCAAGCTTTCAAATTTTGGATCGAGGCTGACGACGATATCCCGCCCGCCGACACGCGCGTTGACGATCCAATCGTTGTCGACAACGAAATCGTCGGTCCAGCAGGTGGCATCCTGTCCGATTGTGATCCCCCAGACATAAGTCTTGTTGGGTAATCGGTCATCCGATCGATCCATGTTGTCCATAACAGGAGCGTCCTCCTGATGCTGGCGGCCAATGCCCCAGCCGAACGTGATCTCGGTCATCATGTCCAGCAGCCGCAGCAAGGGGTTTGGGGAGGGTTTGTTCAAAAACACCTCTCCATCCGGGAAAGCCTTTTGAAATCCACGGAAAGTCATCCGATAGGTTGGCCAGGGTGTCATCTGCGCTTCGGGCCGCAGAGGGCACGCGAGACCGTGTGCATTTGTGTCACGATCCGCTTCGCGAAAACCGTATATGTGCTGGATGGGCTCGCCAGTATCGTTGTCCCGCAGGATCAGGTTGTTGCCATGCTGGGCGAGAACCTCAAGGTTCAGCCGTTTGCCTTCGATGCTTGGCGCATAGCCCTGACCGAGATTGGCCATGGCGCAATAGGTCATCACGACGTCTTCGCCGCCCAGCCCTTTGTCGTCGCCCGCCAAATGTGGGCGCATGATTTGTGCATCAGGATGGGCGCGGGCATGGCCGTCATTCTCAATCACCATTACGGGGGCAGTCGGCCCGACATATTTGCGGGCCTCGTCGATGGGAAAATACTGCGCGTCATTTAGTTGATTCCTCAGACCTAGATGAACCCAGACATAGGGAAAGCCATAGAGAAGTAGAACAAGTAAAGCGGCAATGAGCCAAAGCCAGAACGGCCCGGCTCCCAGGGCGAAATGCGCGAGCGTTGCGAGAGCAAATGCGCCCAACCCGATCGCAATCAAGCGGTATTCATTGCGGATGAAACGCACCATATTCTCGCGCTTTACCTTCAACAGCATCTGGGACACGTCGCCCAAATCACGGAAATAGACGAACCCGATCCCAAGTGATCCGATTAAACCCAGTGCGAATAGGAGTAATCCAAGCATGTGATGATCCTAGAAACTTGAGTGAATGACGACGGCGACACCGTGCTATTGCTGCGGGGATTGGCTTTTGATCAGGAAAGCCTCGACCGCTTGTTGGGTTTCGGGTCGCAGGTTCTCGATCCCTTCATAGGGCACGCCATACGCGGGCGGCGTGTCGGGGAATTTCTCTTTGCGGGCCATGTGTCGGCCAAGGATGCGTGCGAATTCCTGCCCACCCCAGGCGCCAACCTCGGTCGAGACTGAATATTCCTCGCGCGTGTCCCGGTAGAGATCAAAGAACTTTGCCAGAATGGCGCTTTCCCCGGCTCCCGGCAGTTTGAGCTTAAGCTGGTCCTTAACGATCGCCTCGGGTTTGTTCACCGAATAGATGATCACGTGATCTCTGCGCGCTTTGGCTTCGTCCGCAAACAATAGCGCTGCGGATTGATCGACGCCATCCACCAGACGATCTCGCGGGATGTATTGCTCGGCCCCCGCAAAACGTGAGAGCGTTGTATAAAGGTCTGAGACGTGAATGATACTGTTCAGCAAACCATCTGCCTGAATCATCCCCGGCCAGCGAATAAAGGCGTCTACCCGAACGCCGCCCTCGGTCGTATCCCCTTTGCCACCAGCATATATCATCGGAGTATAGCCCGATTGCGGGGCGTATTTGGTAAAGTGGCCGTTGTCCCCCATAACGATGACGATGGTATTCTCGCTGACCCCCAACTCTGCCATGCTGGCGAACAAATCACCCAGCCATTGATCCAAAAGTTGCATCTTGTCGACATAGAGACCGCCATTCGCGCTTTCGGGACCAGAACGTCCGGCGCGGGTATTATCCAGAGGGATCATCGGCCAATACTGCAGGAAAAAGGGGGTATCGTCGCTGGCAAGACGTTCAAGCTCTGACAAGGTTTTGTCCTGAAAGGCCTGGTTCATCTCATCGTATTTGGCCGCATTCCAGCGCTCACCTGACTCCATCCGAATTTCGCGAATTGGACCGCCCGTTTCGCCTTCGATGACGGTCATCATCGCTGAGGCGTCCGGCCTGAACCAACCGTCCAGCGTGTATTTGTCATCATAATCTCTGATCGCGACCGAGACCTGCTCTTTGATTGCATCATCATTAAAGATCGTCAGCTGACCCTGCTGGTGAATTGCGTGTTGCGCATAGTCAAAGCCTTGGTTCATCGCCCAACTTTCCGCGATATCCCCCATGTGCCACTTGCCAACATGGCTGGTTGCGTAGCCAACCTGTTTCAGCACTTCGGCCAATGTCACTTCTGCCCCCGGCAGGCCAAAGCCGGCAATATCAACGGTGGTATCACCCATTCCCATGCGTACAGGCAGCCGCCCCGTCATTTGGGCGACGCGAGTAGGGGTGCAAGAGGGTTCGGTATACATCCGAACCATGCGCATCGCGTCGTCGGAGAAATCGTTGATATTCGGCGTCGAGTAACCCCGAACGGCGTTCAACTCGGGTATCCCCATGTCGCCGAATCCCAGATCATCGATCAGAACGCTGATGATGTTCGGTGGCTTACCGTTGTTGCCTTCGCGAAATGCAGCCAGGGCTTCATCCACAGCCATATCATCCTGGGCCCATTGCTCTGCGCGCTGTGCTTGCAAGATATAGAATTCGGCATCGTGTTGGATTGGGTTTTCTTGCGCGAACGTGCTGCGCGCGGCAAGGCTGGCGAATAAAACCAATACCCCTGAAATCTTCATTCGATATCCCCCGATCATGTACTGGGCGGAACGCAAACACTCCTGCCGCTGATTTCACATTAAAACATTATCATATTTAAACAGGAATTTCTGTAGCCTTCACTGCTGCCAGCTCGTGAACACATCGCGAGCCAGTTCAGATTCCGGACGCAGGTTGTCGATGCCCTCGTAGGGGATGCCGCGCCCGATTTCGGAATGTGGATGTTTCGCGATCATCTTCTGATGGCGTTTGATCATGTCCTGAAACGACGCTCCGGCCCAAAGTGAGTAACCGACCAAAGGGTGCAGTTCGCGTGGATCACGATAGATGTTGAAGGTCGGGGCCGCCGCTCCGGGTTGGCCGGGCGCGGGCAGGTGCATTTTGAATTCCTGCTTGACCACCGAGCGCAAAACCGGGCCTTCATAGACATATACATAATCGCGGCGACCGTTGCCTTCACCGTTCAGCAGCAGGGCGGTCTGATCGACACCATCGATGATGCGGTCGCGCGGGATATGATCAGTCGCGCCTGCGATCCGAGCCATTGTGGTATAGATATCAGACACATGAAAGATATCTCCGGCGGCGCTGTCAGCCTCGATTACTCCGGGCCAGCGAATGAATGCATCCGTGCGTACGCCACCTTCCAGATGTTGGGTCTTACCGCCACGATAGATCAGTTGATTGAGCCCCGAAGTTCCTTCGTAGTGGTACATCAGTCCATTGTCGGCCATCAAAACCACAATCGTGTTGTCGGCTTCTCCGGTTTCTTCGAGCTTGACCAGCAGGTCACCGATCCAGCCATCCAGTAGTTGCAGTTTGTCAGCATGAAACCCGCCGTTGCGAGAGATCGCGTTCTCGGCATAAACGAAATTCAGCGGGTAGAGCGGCCAATATTGCAGGAAAAACGGTTCTTCCTCGGCTGCGGCACGCTCCAATTGCTCAAGAGCCTGGCGCTGATACCTCTCGTTCATGGCTTCATACTTGGCTTGGGTCCAGACCTCGCCCGGTGACATATCCACCTCTCGAGCGGTGCCGCCTGCTTCTGCCTCGACACCGGTCACCAGCCCGTAGGGTTTGAAACGCTCATCCAGCAGAAACTGATTGTTCTGCCCCTCGGGCACGTATCCAAGCATGTTATTCGCGCGCATCGCCTCGGGGGTCATGAGGCTCAGTTGAACTTGTTGATGCAGGGGGAAGGCGGCCCAATCGAAACCTTGGTTGTGGGGGTAGGCCTGTTCGATATCACCTTGGTGCCACTTGCCGACATGCACGGTGTTGTAGCCAACCTCTTTTAGGATCTCGGGCAGGGTCACCTCGCTGGCTGGAAGGCCTTCGCCTACCAGAGCCACTTTGACTTCTGTCACACCGGCACGCACCGGATGTCGCCCCGTTAGCATTGCCGTGCGGGTCGGCGTGCACGAGGGTTCCGTGTACATTCGCATCAGCGACAAACCTTCGGTGGCGAACTGGTTGATGCTGGGCGTTTCGATGCCCATGACGTAGTTCATCTTGCGATCACCCATCTGACCAAAGCTGATGTCGTCGATCAGGATGTACAGGATATTGGGTGGTTTGCCCCCGTTTGCGTCGCGGATTTCGGCCAGTTTCGCGTCAATCTCAATGTCCTGGGCATCCCAGACTGCGCCGAACTGGGCACGCAGAAATTCGAACTCACCATCGTGAATAATCGGGTTCTGTTGGGCATATGCCGAAGCTGCAGTCAGGATTAGCGCGGGCAAAATGTGTTTCAGGGTCATTTCAAGCCTTTCGTTTGATCCAAATGCCCGGGCGTACCCGGAACGTCTGACAGCTTTGCTTCGATAGAGCTTCGCAAATCAGTAACGGTTTCCGCCAGATCCGCGAGGTACCGAGGGCGAACGCCCGTGTCGGAAAGAGGAGACTGTGCCAGCTCGGTCATCATCTCCTGATAGTCGAGGCAAATGCGGTCGAACTCACTGTCTTGGGCGCGCATGTTTCGCAGCAGAACGGAGGTTCCCGGGAATTGTGCGTCAAAGAAGTCTTCTTCGTCCATCCGCGTTGCCTTCGTGGAAATTGCTCATAAAGCATGCATTCCCTAGAATATGACTTGAACGTATAAAGCCGCATGCTACCGTAGCACCATGGGGTCAAGCCATTGTCATGAAAGGATAGTTCTTGATTTCCCGTGGGGATAACAAACAACGTGACACAGCGCTTTCTTTCTCGGATGAGGAGGTGCGAAGTGCTCTTGAGCGGGTATTGAACTCAGGTGGCTTCAAAGGATCTGCCCGAATGCGGGCCTTTCTTAGCTATGTCGTGACCGAAGCGCTTGCGGGCCGCACGGATGAGATCCGGGCCAAGACCATTGCCATGGATGTTTATGGCTACAGCGCCGACGACTTGACCAAGCGGGAAGGGGTTGTGCGCGTTGATGCGGGTCGTGTCAGGCGAAAGCTAAAAGCTTACTACGGAGGTGATGGCGAAGCTGATCCCGTGGTGATTTCACTGCCTGTCGGTAGCTATGCACCCGAATTTACGCTGGGGAGTTCGCAAGCCCAGAACCCACAGGGCATTCGGCGAAGCGCGTTGGTCATCGCGTTCTTTCTGGCTTTGATTGGCTTAGGCATCTGGGTATCAGGCTATTACTCAAAGAATGAGCCTCGCAGCGCTGTGGGCCGAGGGCAAAGCGCGATTTATGACGTATCTCCCGCGCGGGTAGAAGCGATAAACCTTTGTAGTGCTGGCCGCGATGTGATGTTCCCCGTCGTTGACCTATCGCGCCTGCAACCGGCTTTGCTGATTTTTGAGACGGCGATTGAACGAGATCCACTCTTTTTCTGCGGCTATGCCGGAGCGGCACAGGTCGAGACCATGCTGGCCATTTTGTTGTTCTTTGAACCGGATGCAGAAAAGTATTTGAGGTCTGCCGATGAAAAAAGCGCCCATGCGATGGATATCGCACCTGATGAGGCCTGGGCGCTTTCGGCGCGGGCCTGGCTGGAATTTGCACTGGGCAATTACGATCGGGCATCGGCCCTGTCTCGCAGAGCCGTTGATCTGGCCCCCACCGATCCGCATGTCGCTGAGTTCGATGCACTTATTTCACTCTATACTCTGAATTTCGAGCGGATTCTGGCGCAATCTGAATGGTATGAAGAGCTTGCGGAACGCAGCGGCGGGCTTGTCTTTGGCAATGTACTAGGGTCTGTGCATTTTCATACCGGAGACTATGCAGCGGCGATCCGAACTTACGAGGACACGATCGAGCGCGGAGGACCATTTGGGCCGATATCAGCGGCCTATCTGATGGCCGCGCATTGGAACAATGGCGAACAAGTCGAGGCACGGCGTCTCGCCAATGTTTACCAGAAAACTTGGCCTGGTTTTCCGCTGGAGGCCCTGAAACGCCGCGTATTCAAAGAGTCGCAACCGGTTGATGCGCTTATTGCAGGCGTGAGGGCAGCGGGAGTCCCATTGATCGACGGCGGGACCGCCCGCGAAAGTGATTGACTGGCAGGGTCTTATTCGTCCTGTGCGACCAGACCCAAACCGCGCAGATAGATTCCAATTCCGCTCTCCAGAAGGTCTTCAGGCGGGAAGGGGGAACTTGCGCCGGTATTGCGTGCGAAAAGTTCGACAACACCATGGCTCATGGCCCAGATATGGGCGCTGAACATCGAAGCGGGCGGACGCTTCTCCGGCGGAATATGCTGCGACAGATCGCTGGCGGCCTTTTCAAGCACGTTTTTGGCCCGGTTCGCGGCCAGCGCCAGTTCCGGTGTACGATTGATTGAAATCCCGCTTTCGAACATCGCAATATAATAGCCGGGGTGCTTGCGGGCAAAGGCCAGATAGGCGCGGCCCGTGGCCTCAAACGCCGCAAGTGCCGAGGGTTGCCCTTTGTCATAGGCAAATTGCATCAGGTCGGCGAACATCTCAAACCCCTGCCGCGCAGCCTCGGCGATCAGGTCCTCACGCCCTTCGAAATGGCGATAAACGGCGGCAGGAGTGACCCCAGCGGTCTTTGCGGCCTCTGACAATGTAAAACCGGTCGGTCCCTTCTGTTCGATCAGGGATAAGGCGGCCTCCATCAAGGCTTGCTTTAGGTTTCCGTGGTGATATCCGCGTTTCGTCATCCCGGCCTCAGGCGCGTTTTATTATATATATGCAGCGGCTAGGGCCTAATCCAGCATAGGCTGAGCAGAGTGCTGCAATTAGCTTATGCATCCCAGATTTCCGGACCACCACTGATCTTTTCATCCGGCATGCCCACCACTTCCAGGTTTTTGCCTTCGTAGTCGAGTTGGCTTAGCACGGTGCGAATGGCTGCCAGCCGGGCGCGTTTCTTGTCATCTGATCGAATGATCGTCCAAGGGCAGTTTTCGGAATGGCTTCGTGTAAGGGTTTCGGTAATCGACTGGCTGTATTCGTCCCATTTGTGTAGGCCTGCGATGTCGATCGGGCTGAGTTTCCACTGCTTCAGAGGGTCGGTTTCGCGGGCAAGAAAGCGGTTAAGCTGCTCGGCGCGCCCGACATTCAGCCAGAACTTGAAGATATGTATGCCATCGTTGCTAAACCCGGTTTCCAAGGGCAGGACCTGCCTGAAAAAACGTTCACGCTCTTCCGTCGTGCAGAAGCCAAAGACATTTTCGACAACGCCCCGATTATACCAACTGCGATCAAAAAACACGATTTCACCAGCCGATGGGAGATGAGAGATATAGCGTTGGAAATACCATTGGCTGCGTTCTGCGTCCGAGGGTTTGCTAAGCGCCACGTTCCGCGCGCCCCTTGGGTTCAAATTCTCGCGGAACCTTTTGATGGTTCCGCCTTTGCCAGCGGCGTCACGGCCCTCGAACAGGATAGCGATGCGCTGGTCGTTCTCCTTGACCCATCGCTGCATCTTGACCAGCTCAATCTGCAGACCTTCCATCTGCTGATCGTATTCCTTGCCTTTAAGCTTTTTGGAGTAGGGGTAGGTCGGGTTCAGAATTTCACCCTTCTTGGCCTCTTCAATAGCCGAGCGTATGGGTTTTGGGGCGTGGTTGTGAAAATAGTTCTCGATAGTGTCCGGGTCTGATTGGGTCATGCACGCCTCGCAATAAAATCCATATCTTACTATGAATTACGGATGGGCTTAACGCAAACCCGCGCGCTCGGCTGCGCGGTTGATTGCGGCGGCAACCTCTGGGGCGGCCACAACCTGCGGCATGTGTCCTATGCCGTCCAATTCGATCAGCTCAGCGCCAGGGATTTGTTCGATCAGGCGCTCGGAATGCCAGCCCAGCCCGACAGTCGTATCCGCGGTACCGTGGACAATTTCGGTTGGCACGGAGATCTCGCCATAGCGGGGTTGAAGCTCGGTGATTTCATCCAGCAGATTTGCACGCTGTTTGGCATTTGCGTGCATCGAAGACTGGCGCATGGTCAAGCCCGGCCCGAAATGCTCGGCATATCCTTCGGGGGCTTTTTGCGGTGCAAACACCTGGTCCAACGCCTTCGTAACAAACCAGTCAGGAACAAATGCGCTGACCAAAGGCAAAGCAAGGGCGTTGCCCGCTGTCGTCGCACCAATAGTGTTGAACGCGTCCAGAGGTGTTTCCCACGGGATCGCCGCCGGAGCGATCAGGACCAAAGCTGCGATGTTGTCGGGCCGGGTGACAGCCCAGGCAAGCGAAACCGAACCGCCATAGCTTTGCCCGGCGACGATCGGTTTTTCTGCGCCTAGTTTCGATGCGGCCCGTTGTAGGATTTCCGCTTGTTCGACAATGGTTTCGCCATTGGGGTTAAAGCTATCTGAGTATCCAAGACCCGGGCGGTCAAAGACGATGACGCGATAGGTCTCGGCCAGAATTGGGGCCAGCGCAAAAGTCATGTCGCGCGTATTTCCACTGGATCCGTGGATCAACACCACATCCGGCCCTTCTCCCATCACGACGGCATGAACTGCAACACCATCGACTTCGACGATCTGGCCTTCTGGCGGAAACGAAGCCTCGGCGCTGCTTTCACGCTGCGCGCTGCGCCATGCGGTCACAAGGGCGAGACCCACAAGCGCAACGCTGAGCGATATCAAAAGCTTACTGGCCAATTTTACTCATATCAAACGGGGTTGTCTGGTAAATTTCATTGATCCAGTTACCATAAAGCAGATGCGCGTGACTGCGCCACCTGTTCTGAGGGTTCTGGCTTGGATCATCGTCGGGATAGTAGTTGATAGGCACATTAATCGGCGTGTTATTTGCGATGTCCCGGTCATATTCCTGTTTAAGCGTATCGCTGTCATACTCAAAGTGATTGAAGATATAGAGCGCCCGATGCACGGGATCTTCGATCAGGCAGGGGCCGACATCATCACTGCCAAGCAGGGTGATCAGATCAGGAACCGCATCGATCTCGTATTGCCGCATCTCGGTCCAGCGGCTAACGGGTATCACGCAATCATCAGAAAAACCACGCAAAAATGGAGACGCGGGTGCAAGGTTCCGGTGCCGGAAGCAGCCAAAGGCCTTCGCATCCAGCATGTGTTTTTCAACGTCGTGGAAATGGTTGATCATCGCCATACCACCCCAGCATACGCCAAATGTGGAATGCACATTGGTCTGGGTCCACTCGAACACTTCGCGGATTTCATCCCAATAGGTGACGTCAGCGAAATCCAGATGTTCGATTGGTGCACCGGTTATGATCAGGCCGTCGAACTTCTGGTCCTTCACCTCCTGAAAAGGATGGTAGAACTCGGCCATATGCTCGGCGGCGGTATTCTTTGTCTGGTGTTCCGTCATGCGGATCAGCGATAGCTCAATCTGCAGCGGGGTCGCTCCGATCAGGCGTGCGAACTGGTTTTCGGTCTGTATCTTCTTTGGCATCAGGTTCAAAAGCCCGATCCGAAGGGGGCGAATATCCTGCCGTGCGGCCTGATCATCAGCCATGACCATGACGCCCTCATTTGTCAGGACTTCAAAGGCGGGCAGGTCGGAGGGGATTTTGATCGGCATTTGGTCACGCTGTTGAAACTGCGAAGGAAGTCTGGAACTTAGGCGGGGTTGGGGCGGGTCTCAAGGGTGCGTTCGATCAACTCATCGAAATCGCCACTATCCCGCACTTTGGCGATGTCATCGGCTGCTATTGTAACGCCCCAATTTCGGGCCATCGCTTCATAGCGTGGCTGCCGGTGCGCCAGCGCTTGCGCATAGGTCCAGCGGATGAATGCATCCGGATCAACCTCGGTGCCGGAACACTTGTTGAGGGCGAGGTATTCGTCCCAAACCCTCTGCAGGAACTCGGCCTTATAGGACATAGGCTTTGGTGCCTTGTCGAAGCGTTTGATCAGTTCTTCAGTGTGGGCTTCATCGCCCTTGATCCAGATCATCAGGGTCTGGCGCGACAATTCACTCAGAATGTGGTCATTTGGATTGTCAGGCTCTACCCATTCGCAGATTGACCCGCCGGTATCGCAGATAAAGTGTGGATAGCTATAAAGACGGTTGGCCCGATCTATGAAATACTTGGTATCCAACAGGGCATGGATTTCGGCCTGCCGAAACTGGTCTTGCCGCAGCTGATATTCCGAGATTTCAAGGCCGCCCAGATCGGGATTGCCCGGCTTGCCCAGATAAGTCGACACCGGGGTCAGGTTCTGAAACGTGATGTTCGACCCGATATATATTGAATCCGACAGCAAAAGCTCGCGGAGAAAGGGTACTTTCATCGCCTCAGCCTTGGCATTGTCCGCGATATGTTCGCCCATATAGCGGGTGCCGATGCGGTAATCGATTGAATAGTGGAACCAGTCCCCGGCATCTCGCAGCGTGTTTGAGACATAGGATTTTCCCAACCCGGACATACCGAAGAACAACACCTTCTTTCGCGCAGCCTGACGCCAGTCCGTTGCCGAGTTGTAGATCATAATCCGCCGTCCCTTGTTTTGCTCTAGCTAAAACGGGCCGCTGGCGGCGTCAATCGCGTCGGCGAGATCGGCTGAGGATGAGCAAGCCGATCGCCAGTACCGTAAAACCGATAAAAGCACGTGGTGGCAAAGCTTCATCGCGTACCAAAGCACCCATTAGTATTGCGATTGGAGGAATGATGAGCGTTACGAGCAGAACATTGCCGCTGCCTGCTTGTTGCAGTACGCGATAATACAGCAGATACGCCCCGGCCGTAGCGAGCAGGGCGTAATAGGCGATTGCCAGCCAGGTTTGCAGGGGCAGGGTGAAGGTTGGAACTCCATCGACCAACAACATAACAGGCGTCATCAGGATCGCAGATCCGGTCAACATACCTGCCGCGGCGATCTGAGGTGGAAGTGTGCTCATGTGGATGCGAGCCCAGATGGCTGCAAACGCATAAGAAAGCGTCCCAGCCAGGATCGCAACCTGACCCAGGTTGCTTGGGTTTAGGTTGCTAAACTGTCTGAGGCCAATTGTGATTGAAACGCCCAGAAACCCAAGCCCTACGCCAAGGAGGCGGGTTTTGGTCAGCCTCTCGTCGCGAAAAAACAAGGCCGCTAAAAGGACGCCGAAGATCGCGGTGGCAGCGTTCAGAATCGATGTCAGCCCAGTTTCGACATAGAGCTGCCCCCAGGCCATAAGCGAGAATGGCAGGACATTGTTCAACAGCCCCATGATCAGAAAAATACCCCAGACCTTCGGATCGCTCGGGACCGGTTGGCGTTGAAAGATGATGACGATCCACAACGCCAGCGCTGCCCAAAAAACCCTGTGGAAAACTGATGTTATGACGGGAATCGTATCAAGTGCGATTCGGATCGCAAGGAATGACATTCCCCAAATGACACCAAGCAGTATCAATTCGGACCAAGTGCGAGCTGTGAGTGTTTTCTGAGAAGTCATGGCTTGTTCTGGCATCTCTCAATCAGCATATCGACCCGGAACATGCGAAAAAGCCCCACCGAGATGGCGGGGCTTAATATGCACATTTGCATCTGCTTTAGTTCAGCGCGTAAGTCACCTGAATACCAACGCTCCATGCGCTGTTGCCAGTGAACGTGGCACGGTTATCGGGGCCAGTACCGTTGGCAGTGGCATCCCCAATATCCGTATAGCGTACACCACCGGAAATCTTGGCCTTTTCAAGAGAGTAAGTGCCGCCCAGACCGATACTCCAGAACCCATCCGTCGGGCCTAGGTTCGAGACCGAGTTCCCTTGAGAGCTCTCGTAACCCAGCGTTACCGCGCCAGAGAATTCTTCGCTGAACTGATAGCCGAGACCCAGTGAGTAGGTCCATGTCGCCTCTTCGTAGTCGACCAGGTTAATACCGGTCAGACCAGTATAGACCGGCGGTGCGTACACGGTTTGCGGCCAGTCAACCCAACGGATCGAACCAAACAACAGCGTTTTTGGCGCGACACCTGTCTGGAAATCGAGATTGACCGATTGAGGCGTCACAACCTCGGTCGATGAATCAGCGCTGACGCGACCCACGACGGGTATGCCAGGTGGAACAATTCCAGTGATGGCATCGTTCGCTTCGGTCTGCGATAGATCATGTGTGATTTTCGAGTTATAGGTCAGAGCGACCCGTGCGGCGATATCTGGCCGTTCCCAAGCAACACCAACAACGTAACCGAAATCGATCTCGGCATCGGTTTCAACGCGGTATCCCCCGGACGCGAATGGTGTTGTGCTTGCACCAGCGATCGGAACTGAAACACTTGCTTTCAGACGCTGGGCGCGTAGACCACCGATAACACTGAAGCCACCATCCAATTTGTAGCGAAGCAAAGCCGTGATCGCATCGGTATCTGCTTTTGCGCGAAGCACGTCAGTTGTTGCTCCGGGAAGACCTGCCAGAGCCAAGACATTCTGCGACAAGGGATAATCCGAAGAATAGTCGATATCCGCGCCAAACGGCTCGTCATAAACCAGCGCGAAGTCGAGCTTTTCGGTCAAAGAAGTCTTGTATGCCAGATGCGGCGTGAAAAAGCTGTTCGAGACATTGCCCGAGTCAATCGTTTCCCCAAACGTCGGGCTGGTCGGGATTTGATCCTCCATCGATCCGCTTACATCCGGCTTTGTATACCCAAGCCGAAACTGCACGACAGATCCCTCTTCGAACAGGATGTTAACACCTTGCCCACTTCGGTCTAGGCCGCCGGCCTGCGCCGCGGTTGCCCCAATGCACAACGCGCATGTGTGCAACAACACTCGTTTCATATATTCCTCCCTACACTGTCCAAATTGCCTGTTATACGCATCCTCATTGGGCGTATTCGGCCTCGTTACCGCTTTTTACTGTCTTAAACTTTAAAATTGGGTCAACCGGTGACGGAGCGTTATTCAGCAAAATAGCTCTATGCGGGTGTTGCTGAATTGCTACGGTTCTCGGACCAAACGTTCAGGAAAATCCCGGCAAAGATCACCACGGCCCCCAGAAGCGTCCAGTGATCCAGCGGCTCCTGATAAAGGACCATCCCGAGGATCGCGATGGTCGGAAGGCGTGCAAAATCAAACGGCACGACCACGGTCGCAGGCGCGATGGCCAGGGCATTGGTAATACAGTAGTGGGCCAATAGGCCTGCCAAGCCGACAAGCAAAAGAAGCGGCGCAGTCGTTAAGGTTGGAAGTGTTATTTGCCCATCCAGACCTGATGCAACCAGACCCAAACCGGCCTGCATCAAAGTAAGCCAGAACATAATGCATCCGATGCTGGCTATGCGCGTTAAGGATTTGGTCGATATTGCTGTTAACGCGAAGAAAATCGCAGATGCGGCCGCAGCAATAACGCCGGGACTAAGTGTGGCGGCCCCTGGACGGGCCACAATGAGAATCCCGGCAAATCCGATCAGGGCTGCGGTCAGACGCAAAGCGGTCAACCTCTCGTGCAGCAGCAGTGGGGACAGCAGGATCACCCAGATGGGCTGAGTGAATTCGAGTGCAAAGACCTGGGCCAACGGGATCACCGTTACTGCATAGAACCACAGGTTCTGCCCGGTGAAATGCAACACGTTCCGAATACCATGCAAACCAAGACGTTTGGTGGTTACCTGATGCCATTTGCGAGAAGCCGAGAGGACGATTGCCACCACGCAGATACCAACTAGGCTGCGATAGAACATGATCTCAAAGGTGTCGTGTGTCACGCTCAGCTCGCGGCCGGCAATGGCCATCGATGTGAATGAGGCGATCGCCCCTGTCATCCACAGCGCCGCCTTACCGATCTGCATTTTATTGCTGTTCATGAGATCTCTTACATGTGCCGTGGTGCAACGGGCTGAATAGATTGCGTTTTACCCGATGAAGCAAGGCTAAATGTAAGTCTGGCCGTCTATGATCGCTTTGGGTGAGCGGCTTAGATGATGCCAGTATTCTGACGCGAACCCGCAAATAAAAGGGGTTCTTAGCCGTTCGGCGTGCTGGCACTGATACTCAGGTGGTTGGCAGAGCTTTGCTGACCGAATCGCCGTTCAACACGTATCGAGCACCGGTATGAGGGCAGGTAACCTCACCACGACCAGTGAGAGGTAAATCCAACTGCTCGCCATACTCGCTCATCCAGCCAATCTGTTTTGCAGCGACGCCCACCATCAGTGCGTATGGCTTCACGTCAGCATTAACAACGGCACCTGCGCCGATAAAAGCGTATTCCCCGATTGTGGCACCGCAAACGATTGTGCAATTGGCGCCCAGCGTGGCCCCTTTCTTTACCAGAGTATTGCGGTATTCGGCCTTTCGTTCGATCAATGAACGCGGGTTGTACACATTCGTGAACACCATGCTCGGCCCACAGAATACGCCGTCTTCCAGCGTGATGTTGTCATAGATCGAAACGTTGTTCTGAATTTTGCAATCGTCGCCAATTATGACCTTGTTCCCAACGAAGACATTCTGCCCGAGTGAAACATTTCGGCCCAGCTTGGCGCCTCCGCAGATGTGCACCCAATGCCAGATTCGGCAGCCATCTCCGATCTGCGCGCCTTCATCGACGATTGCCGTTTCATGTACCGAGTAGTTGCTCATCGAATTGTCCTTCTCCCGTCAAACGCGGTGCATTTCAGCACTGTCGAGGGGGAATAATCATTCCCATTCAATCGTTCCGGGAGGTTTCGAGGTGATGTCGTAAGTGCACCGGTTGATGCCCTTGACTTCGTTGATGATACGCGTGGCGGTTTCACCGAGGAATTCGTGGCTGAACGGATAGTAGTCCGCTGTCATGCCATCGACGGATGTGACCGCGCGGAGGGCGCAGGCATAATCGTATGTTCGTCCATCCCCCATTACACCGACTGTGCGCACCGGAAGAATGGCGACAAAGGCCTGCCAAATCTCATCATACAGACCATGTTTGCGAATCTGGTCGATATAGATGGCATCGGCTTCGCGCAGGATCTCAAGCTTTTCGCGAGTTATCTCACCCGGGCAGCGAATGGCAAGGCCGGGGCCGGGGAAGGGGTGGCGACCGATGAAGCTGTCGGGCAGGCCCAACTCGCGGCCCAACGCGCGGACCTCGTCCTTGAAGAGTTCACGCAGAGGCTCGACCAGCTTCAAACCCATCTTTTCAGGCAGGCCACCCACATTGTGGTGCGATTTGATGGTCACAGATGGACCGCCCGAAAACGACACGGATTCAATCACATCTGGATACAGGGTGCCCTGTGCCAAGAACTCGGCGCCGTCGATTGTGTCGGCGTGTTTCTGGAACACGTCGATGAACAGCTTGCCGATAATCTTGCGCTTGGTTTCGGGATCGGATTGACCATCAAGTTCACCCAGGAACAGTTCGCTTTCGTCCGCGTGGATCAACTGGATGTTGTAATTGTCGCGGAACATGCCGACGACTTCGGCAGCCTCGTTCTTGCGTAGCAGCCCATGGTCGACAAACACGCAGGTCAGCTGATCGCCAATCGCCTCATGTATCAGGATCGCCGCAACCGAGCTGTCGACACCGCCAGACAAGCCACAAATGACTTTTTTGTCCCCGACCTGTTCGCGGATCTTGCGGATCATCTCGTCCCGATAAGCCCCCATGGTCCAATCGCCCTTGAACCCTGCCAGTTTGACAAAATTCTCATAGAGCTTTGCACCCTTGGGTGTGTGATGAACCTCGGGGTGAAATTGCACCGCATAGAAATGACGCGAGGCGTCGGCCGTGATGGCATACGGCGCGTTGGGTGAAGTACCGAACACCTCAAAACCCGGAGCGATTTCGCTGACATGATCGCCGTGGCTCATCCAGACCTGTTCATCACCTTTGGCGAACCAGCCATCGAGGATATCAAGCCGATTATTCGGAGTAACAAATGCGCGGCCAAACTCTGCAGTGCCGTGCCCGCTTTCAACCTTGCCGCCCAGTTGATGCATCATCACCTGCTGACCATAGCAGATGCCCAGGATCGGCACGCCGTAGTCAAAAATCTCTTGCGGGGCGCGGGGTGAACCCTCGCGCGTAACACTGTCAGGGCCGCCCGAAAAAATGACGGCCTTAGGCGCCATCTCTCGCACGAAATCCATCGTGACGTTCTGGTAGGGGTGGATTTCGCAATAGACGTTCAGTTCGCGCAAGCGGCGGGCAATAAGCTGCGTCACCTGGCTGCCGAAGTCGATGATCAAAAGGCGGTCATGGCTGTCTTGGGTCATGATTGGCTATTAGGTCGCAAGCCTTGCTTGTGCAAGCGTAATGACGTCAATTCAGCGAGGAGGCTGATACATGACCACCATAAAACTCAGAACTGCCGAACGAAGCGACGCCAAGTCGATACAAATTTGTATCGCAAGCGCTTATGCCGATGCGATGAGAGACATCGCCGATCTGCCGGATGTTGCGTCTGGTATCGAGGAAGAGATCGCAGAGCATCAGGTTGTTATTGCAGAAGTGGACGGGAAACTTCTTGGGGTCATCATCTTTGATCAACAGGCCGAGGCGATGATGATATTCAATCTCGCCGTTTCGCCAGAGGCTCAGGGCAAAGGTGTTGCGCGGCAATTACTTGCAGTTGCTGAAGCTGAGGCTGTTGAGCTTGGTCTTTCTATCCTGCGCTTGCGGACTCACCGATTGATGCACGCGACCCGTGAAATGTACACCCATCTGGGTTGGGTAGAGGTCGAGGAGGCAGGGAATTCTGTCGTCATGCAGAAATGGGCAAAGTAGGGACTGACCGACATATGTCGCTGTGGCCTACAGTTCATGTCGCTTTTACCTCTAGAGCGCCGTAAACTACCTGTGGCGGAGTTTGCCGTTCATGTAACACATCTACCAAACCAACCAATCACGGGATTTACTCAATGGCAGAGGCAAACACCCGGCGCAGGGCACGGGGTGGCGGTGGTGCCGCCCGTCGTGCCGAGCGTACGGCGGTCAAGATCGAAACCGCGAAATATATCGAACGCAATATCCCCAATTTCGAGGTCCTCAACGAAGAGGCGCTGGAGATTATCGAAACCAATGCGGAAACCGTATTGGCTGAGATTGGCGTCAATTTCGTAGACAATCCGGCAGCGCTTGAGCGCTGGAAAGACGCGGGTGCAGATGTGGATGGTGAGCGCGTCCGCCTGCCGCGCGGCCTGGCACGTGAGCTGATCAAGACCGCCCCTAGCGAATTTACCCAGCACGCCCGCAATCCTGAGAAATCGGTAGTCATCGGCGGCCGCAATATGGTTCTGGCTCCGGTCTATGGTCCTCCGTTCGTACGCGATGCGCAAGGCGGACGTCGTTACGCGACAATGGACGATTTCAACAAGTTCGTGAAGCTGGCCTACATGTCCAAGTGGCTGCACCATTCGGGCGGTACGGTCTGCGAACCGACAGATATTCCGGTAAACAAGCGCCATTTGGACATGCTGATGGCGCATATGACTCTGTCCGACAAACCGTTCATGGGTTCGGTCACTGATCCTAGCCGGGCGCAGGATTCGATCGAGATGTGCGAGATCCTGTTCGGCAAAGAGTTCGTGCAGAACAACACCGTGATGACATCTTTGACCAACATCAACTCGCCGATGACCTTTGACGACGTGATGATGGGTTCTCTGGAAGTTTATGCCGCAAACAATCAGGCCTGCATTATTTCGCCGTTCATCGTGGGTGGTGCTATGGCACCGGTTTCGGTCGCGGGCACGCTGACGCAGGTTCTGGCCGAGGTCATGGCAGGTGTAGCATATAGCCAGATCATCCGTCCGGGTGCTCCTGCGATCTTTGGGGCGTTCGTATCGTCGATCGACATGAATTCAGGAGCGCCGACCTTTGGCACCCCAGAGGCTTCGCACGTCACTTATGGCGCGGGTCAGTTGGCGCGCCGACTGGGTCTACCATATCGCTCTGCGGGTTCGTTCTGTGGTTCAAAATTGCCGGATGCGCAAGCTGCGTATGAGACCGCGAATTCGTTGAACATGGGTCTTATGTCGGGTGTGAATTTCATGCTGCATTCCTGCGGTTGGCTCGAAGGCGGCTTGGTGGCGGATTTCGAGAAATTCGTCATGGATGCCGATCAGTTGGGCGTCTTGCACGGATTGGCCAAAGGTGTGGCCTATGATGAGAATGCACAGGCGATGGACGCCATCCGCGAAGTCGGTCCCGGAGGTCACTATTTGGGTTGTGCCCATACGCAAGCCAACTTCAAGGAAGCATTCTGGAAAACCGATCTCTTGGATTATAAGCCGTTTGAGACCTGGGAAGAAGAAGGCGCCCGCGATACACGGACGCTGGCTTCGGCACGGGTTGAGCATCTGTTGGCGAACTACCAGCAGCCGCAGCTTGACCCTGATGTAAAGGCTGCGCTCGACGCATATGTTGCCGAAAAGAAAGCATCGATGCCGGACGCGTTCACCTGATTACTGATACTGCGTGGCGCGACTGGCCTGATACAGTTGCGCTTCGCCATTTATTGCAATCAGCAGATCAAGATGGCGCACCAGTGAATAGGCCGCGTCTTCTTCGATGCGTTGCGCGTTAATCTCACGCTCCAATTCCAGCAAACGGATCAACGCTGCACCAGTGCCCGGTGTTGATCCATATCCAAGAAGCCGTTGCAGGTGGCGGTCGCGATTATAGTCCTGCATCCCGATCTTGGCGGCACGGGCCAGTAATCGCGGGCGGCGGAGTGTGGTGATCATGGTCATCAGGTCCTGCACGGCAGCTTTCCTTCTTTTTCAATTTCGCTGTCTGAAATGTGACACAACCTAAGCGGGTGTTGCCTTGTGTGGGATCACCCCGAACTATGGTTTCACCACTGTTTATCTTTTTGAATCAATTCTGCTCTGTGCCGTCTGTGATTAACGAACGAGTAACGAAAGCAACTCTAGTTAGATTTGGTTAACTAAGAATCCGACGGCTAAAACTGTCAGTTTGTTTTGTCGACGAGGGCGAAGAAATATGGAAAACAGCGTGGCATTCACTGTTCCGGCATGGGTTCCCGAAGGGGCGCAACGATATCTGGACCATACGGAGTCAGGGCGATCTATTCGGGATATTGCGCGGTCCGCAGGGTGCCATGCCTCGACCATTCTGCGTCAGATCCGCAGGGTTGAGATGCGCAGGGACGATCCTTTGGTGGATGCAGCTCTGCATTCTCTGGCCCAGTCACACTTTGCGCCAATGGAGCGCACAGGTTCTTCATTTGCAATCGTGACGTCTGAGGCAGGACGGCCCGAAGCCCAAGACGACGAATTCGAGCGCGAGTCGCTGCGTGTACTGAGGCGCATGTGTGAATCCGGTGCCGTGCTTGCCGTGGCCGAGGATATGGACAAGGCTGTTGTGGTTCGGGACAACGGCAAAGGAGGAACTACCAAAACAGCAGTTGTAGATTGCCGGATCGCGCAGGCTCTGGCGCTGAATGATTGGATTTCATGCGATAGTCCGGGTCGGATCTCGCGCTACCGGATTTCAACCTCGGGCAGGGCTGCACTAAGTCATTTGATTGCCGAGGCCGAAAACCGGGCGCGTACGCAGAATGAATTTGGCATGGCGGAAGCGCAGGCCGCATTCAAACCCGCAACTGCGGGTGCAAGGGCGCCATCGCAGCCCCGCGTTCGTTACAGCACTGTGGAAAGCCCGCTGATCGCTTTGGCGCGCCGCCGCGACCGGGATGGCAAGCCGTTTCTGGATGAAACTCTGGTGAGCGCGGGCGAGCGCTTGCGTGAGGATTTCGAACTGGCGCAGATCGGACCTCAGGTCACACAAAATTGGGATCGCTTTATGACAGGCGGTGGACGCGGTGACTTTGCCTCGGATAGCCATGTGGGGCGAGGACCTTCTGGTGCCAGAGATCGTGTGGCCCGCGCGCTGTCTGAACTTGGGCCGGGTTTGAGCGACGTCGCGCTGCGCTGTTGTTGTTATTTAGAAGGGCTTGAGCTGGCTGAAAAGCGGATGGGCTGGTCTGCGCGATCAGGCAAGATCGTGCTGCGGATCGCGTTGCAAAGGCTGAAGCGCCACTACGAGGACCAGACCGAGCGGGATCGGATGATCGGCTGAACGATTCATGCAGCCATATACCGGCCTTGCGGAAATGACCCCAAATGATAGTCAGGGGTTATGAATTTCACCTTCCGCCAGCTGCAATATTTCCAGGCCGTCGCCGAACAGCGTAACTTTGGCCGTGCCGCGCAGGTCTGCCATGTGTCGCAGCCTGCGCTTTCGGTTCAAATCAAGGCACTGGAAGACTCGATTGGTGGGCCGTTGTTCGAACGGCAGGCCCGCGACATCCTGTTGACACCACTTGGTCGAGACGTTTTGGACTATGCCCAACATGTCCTGAACGCGGCCGAACGGTTGGACCGGTTTGCACGCGACCATTCGGGTGGCCATAGGTCCCTGTCGATCGGGATTATTCCTACGGTTGCACCATATTTGCTGCCGGGGGTGCTAGCCGGGTTGCGGGCTGCGGATGTCTCGTTACGGGTTCAGATTCGTGAGGCCCGGACCGAGCGATTGCTATCCATGTTGGGCTTGGGCGAAATAGATGCCGCCGTACTGGCGCTGCCTTTGGGAAGTGGAACTTTCCACGAAGAGCCGCTTTTCGAAGATCGGTTCTTGCTGGCAGGAAGTCAGACTCGCTTGAATCGATTGACCATCAGCCCGGAAGAGTTGCGGCCTGTGGACTTGAAGACAGCGCAATTGATGCTGTTGGAAGACGGGCACTGCCTGACAGATCAGGCGCTAGAAGTTTGCGGTCAGGATCGTACCAGCGGCCAAATTAATATGGGTGCGTCCTCACTTGCCACGTTGTCGCGTTTGGTCGCCGAAGGGTTTGGCCTGACGTTGATGCCTGAACTTGCGGCGCAGGCCGAGACGGATGCAGTCCCCGGATTGCGATTGTTGCGATTTGGTGCGCCGCAACCGGCGAGGACCATTGGCCTGGTGCGTCGCAGCTCGACCGGAGCGGAGGAGTGGTTCGATCGATTGGCGCAAGTAATCCGGCAGGTCGGTGAAGACGTGGTAGCTAAAACTCGAACCTAACGAAAAAGGCCCGCCGAAATGGCGGGCCTTTCAAAGTAGGGCATGACAGGATTATGCCAGCGCCGGTTCGCGGGCTTCGTCCAGATGCTTCATTAGGTTTTCCGGGGACGACACGCCGTAAGGGTCTTCGGGGCAGTTATCCATCAGGCCGGGCTCTTCGAACCATGCCTCCACAACGCCATCGTTGACGATGGCTGCGTAACGCCACGAGCGCATGCCAAAGCCCAGATTGTCCTTGTCGACCAGCATACCCATTTTACGCGTGAACTCACCGGACCCATCAGGAATGACCTTGACGTTTTCCAGACCCTGATCGGCGGCCCATTTGTTCATGACAAAGCTGTCGTTGACGGACATGCAGTAGATTGCATCGATGCCCTTGGCCGCAAAATCGCCGTGGCCTTTTTCGAAACCAGGCAATTGATAGGTCGAGCATGTCGGGGTGAACGCACCGGGCAGCGAGAACAGGATAACGCGCTTGCCTGCAAAATAATCCGCAGTTGTCTTGTCTTCCCAACGGAACGGGTTGGGGCCTTCGACGGCCTCATCGCGGACACGGGTGTGGAAGGTTACGTCAGGTAGTTTTGCACCGGTTTTCATCATCAAACTCCTGTGATTCACATATGTTTGCCGCGAGAGTTAAAATGATTCTAACTCGGCTTCAATGATATATATGCTGCAATAGCATAATATCTTTGATGGCGATAAAGCATTATAAGTAATGCGTAAAATGATGTGCATGGTCACTTTCGCTGCACGCGCGTAGACGTGCCGCATAGCGGCTATGCGCCGCTGGTGTAACCAAATGAGTCGGTCTATGTTATGAACAAAGAAAATTGACCCAAAGTCAGGAAAGCCAGCCGTGCGTGATCTGAAAATACCCGAGCAAAGACACCCCGAAAAGGCACATCGACCTGACAATGCGGCTCCGCGCAAACCGAATTGGATTCGTGTCAAAGCGCCGGGTGGCAAGGGCTATGCCGAGACGCACAAGATCATGCGTGACAATAATCTGGTCACCGTCTGCGAAGAAGCCGGATGCCCGAATGTAGGTGAGTGCTGGAGCCAGGGTCACGCGACCATGATGATCATGGGCGAGATTTGCACGCGCGGTTGTACCTTCTGCAACATTGCGACCGGTAAGCCGGATACTCTGGATGCATTTGAACCGGGTCGCGTGGCGCATGCGGTGCAGAAGCTGGGCTTGAACCATGTGGTCATCACATCAGTGGACCGGGATGACCTGCTCGATGGAGGCGCCGATCACTTTGCACAGACCATCCGTGCGGTGCGACACCGCTCGCCCAAGACTACGATCGAGATTCTGACGCCGGATTTCCTGAAATGCGATCCCTGGGTGCTTGAGATTGTTGTCGAGGCCAAGCCAGATGTGTTCAATCACAATCTTGAAACGGTGCCGGGCCTTTATCCTCAGGTGCGTCCCGGTGCGCGATATTTCCACTCATTGCGCTTGCTGCAGCGGGTCAAAGAGATGGACCCGTCCATTTTCACCAAATCCGGCATAATGGTCGGACTGGGCGAGGACGAGCAGCAAGTTCGTCAGGTCATGGATGACATGCGCGCGGCGGATATCGATTTTCTGACTATCGGTCAGTATCTGCAGCCAACACCCAAGCATCATGGCATTGACCGCTTTGTTACACCCGAAGAGTTTGCGGCCTATGAAAAAGCTGCGTTCGGCAAAGGTTTCCTTATGGTCTCGGCAACTCCTTTGACCCGGTCGTCTTACCATGCGGGCGATGATTTCGCCCGTTTGCGCGAAGCTCGACAAAAGAAGTTGAACCAGAGGTGAAACCCGAACTTCAATCCTGGCTTACCGAAAAGCGCCATGAACTGCATCAAGTGCCTGAGATATCGGGCGAGGAACGTGGAACCGCGACGAGTATCTCGAACTTGCTTCAGGCGTGTGATCCTGATGCGGTTCTGACAGGTATCGGTGGCCACGGTGTCGCGGCGGTTTATGATAGCGGACAGCCCGGACCTACCATCGGAATCCGGTGTGAATTGGACGGTTTGCCGATTCAGGAAATCTCAAGTGCACGATACGCGTCGCAACATCCCGGAAAGGGGCATCTTTGCGGGCATGATGGCCATATGGCGATGGTGCTTGGTGTTGCTTTCGTATTGGGGGACAAGCGTCCGACCAAGGGGCGGGTGGTTCTGATTTTTCAACCCGCCGAAGAAACCGGTCAAGGTGCGATTGCCTATCGTGCTGATCCCAAGTTTGCGGATATCGCTCCGGACTATGTGTTTTCTTTGCACAACTTGCCGGGTTTGGAATTGGGCGGGGTTGAGCTTTGCTCGGGTCCGGCAAATTGCGCCTCGCGTGGGATGCGAATTGTTTTGACGGGCAAAACCTCTCACGCGGCGGCCCCTCAGGACGGTGTATCGCCAGCCGGTGCGTTGGCAGAGCTTATGCCTGCTTTGGCCATTTTGGGGCAGGGTGGGGCGCTGGATGCAGAATATGCGCTGACAACGGTAACCCATGCCAGGTTGGGCGAGGCCACCTTTGGTGTCGCACCCGGTCAGGCCGAACTGTGGGTGACCCTGCGCACGGTCTCGGACAGCCGGATGGCAAGCCTGATCCGCGACGCAGAACAACTGGTGACTACACGTGCTCAGGCACAGGGATTAGGTGTTGAAATCACCTATGACGATGTGTTTGAGGCTTGCACAAATTCGGGTGAAGCCGTGCAGATCCTGTCAGAGGCCTGCCAAAGCCGCGACATTCCTTGCAAGCTGGTTGCGACCCCACAAAGGTTTTCGGAAGATTTCGGGCAGTTCGGAAAAGGCGCAAAAAACGCCATGTTCTGGCTAGGCGCGGGGCGGGATCATCCGCAGCTACACAACCCCGACTATGATTTTCCGGATGCTTTGATCCCGATCGGGACAGATATTTTTCTGGCTGCTATCGAACAAACGCTCAAGGCCTGAGTTTTCTGGGCTGGCTTTCTGCCCATTCGGGCCACCACCCCATATATTCAATTCCGGCAATCATCAGGCAGATAAGGATCGCGCCAAACACCAGTTTCACGCGCCGTTCCGAGGGCGGGTTTCGCCCCCATTTTGACATGCGAACAAAGTGGCGCAGACTCATCAGTCCTGATCTTCGACAAATCGAACCTTGCCGATAAACGGCAGGTTGCGATTGCGCTGCGCATAGTCGATGCCATAACCCACGACAAATTCATCAGGGATTTCAAACCCGATCCAGTCCGAGCGGAAATCAACCTCGCGCCGGCTGGGTTTGTCCAGAAGGGCGATGGATTTCAACCGGTGCGGCTTGCGGGTGCGGAGCAGCTTGGAGACGTGGTTCAGGGTATGGCCGGTATCCACGATATCCTCGACCACCAAAACATCGCGCCCTTCAATGGCGCCGCGTAAGTCCTTAAGAATACGAACTTCTCGACTGCTTTCCATCGAGTCTCCGTAGGACGATGCCTCCAGAAAATCGACCTCGATGGGCAGGTCCAGCTCACGCACCAGATCAGCGATAAAGACGAAGCTGCCGCGCAGCAGGCCGACAACGACCAGCTTGTCAGTGCCGCCGAATTCAGCCGTTATTTCGCGGCAAAGCTCTTCGATCCGGGCAGCAATTGCCTTGGCCGAGATCATCTCATCTATCACATATGCGCGCTGGCTCATCGCTGCCCCCTTGATCTTTGGCGCGCAACATACGAAATCACGCGCCATTGTCACCAGTTAATCCCGGATATCATGCCAACCCATTCCGAGACCCGCCCGCTGCCTTACACCGCTCAGCAGATGTATGATCTGGTCGCGGATGTGGCGAAATACCCTGAATTTTTGCCTTGGTGCGCTGCGGCCCGTATCCGTCGGACCTATGCCGCGGGCGATGGCAAGGTGATGGAAGCGGATCTGGTTATTTCATTCAAGGTGTTCCGCGAACGCTTCGGCAGCCGCGTCACGCTGTTTGATGAGCTGAAACGGATCGATACCGAGTATCTGGACGGACCGTTCAAATACATGCGCTCGGATTGGGAGTTTGAAGATACGGAAGACGGCTGCAACGTCTCGTTCCACGTTGATTTCGAATTCAAGAACGCGGTTCTGCAAGGAATCATTGGCGTGGTTTTCAACGAAGCCATGCACCGTATCGTCCGAGCATTCGAACAACGTGCTGCCGTCCTGTACGGCTGAGGCTTTACGCCCGAGCGGCGCGCGCTAGACTGCGCCACATGACCGATTTGACAACTGCCCTTGCCGAGTTTGCTGCTGGTTCTGTTTCGACCACGGCGCAGGCTCGTATTGTGACATCTCTATCCGCGTTGGACTGGCTTGCTGTGGGGCGGGCAGGCGCAGATGAGCCGGTTTCCCGCATCATACGTCAGATGGTTCTTTCCGAGAGCGGTGCCGCACAGGCGCGTTTGTTCGGAGGCGGTGATGCGCCGCTACGCGCAGCGGCGCTGGTGAATGGTACCATTTCTCATGCGCTTGATTATGACGACACGCATTTCGCTCATATCGGTCATCCATCGGTTGCTGTTTTTCCTGCAGCCCTTGCTCTTGCGGCGTGGGAAGACCGACCTCTGGTCGATCTGCTTGAGGCAGCGCTAGTGGGAATGGAGTTATCGATCCGCATCGGTTTGTGGCTTGGTCGTGGTCATTATCAGGCTGGTTTTCACCAAACAGCCACGGCTGGCGCGTTTGGGGCTGCGGTGGCTGCGGGTCGGATTATGGCATTTGACGTAAAGCAGATGCGTGACCTGTTGGGGCTAACCGCGACCCGGGCCTCAGGGCAGAAATCACAGTTTGGGACCATGGGTAAACCTTATAACGCTGGGCTTGCAGCCTCGAATGGTGTTGAGGCCGCCCAGTTGATCCGCAACGGTTTTCAACCCGGTGCTGACGCATTGGAAGGCCCGTTTGGGTTTGGGGCGACACATTTGGGGGCTGACGATTTAGCTGCTGCGCTTGATGGTTTGGGGGACGAGTGGCTGTTCGAAAGCATCAGCCACAAATTCCACGCTTGCTGCCATGGCCTGCACGCGGCGCTTGAGGCTGCGCGCGATCTCGACATCGCCGAGCCTGAGGTGGCCGAGATCAAGATCAAAACCCACCCCCGCTGGATGAGCGTGTGCAATCAACTGCAGCCGACCAGTGGGTTAGGAGCGAAGTTTTCCTATCGTACCGTGATCGCAATGCAGGCAATGGGCTACGATACAGCTCTGCCAGGGAGCTATTCCGACAAGATTTGTGCTGATCCAAGACTGCAATCCTTAAGGGACCGGATCACGGTCGAGGCGGATGAGAGTCTATCCGAGACACAAGCCCATCTGTCCCTGTTACGCCGGGACGGCGCGCGCCGCGAGGCCAGCCATGATCTGCTGGCTCCGATGTCTCTATCGGATCGCGAAGATCGCGTCAGGGAGAAAGCGGCGAAGCTGATCGGAGGGGATGAGGCAGACGCCATCTGGTCAATGCTACGCACCGGTGGGCGCGCAGCGGATTTGGCTGAAAGGCTAACTGATTAAGCGACGCGCCAATGCAGTGGAAAGCCCGGATCGAATACGGTCACGGGGCCGTCGCCGCTTTCGATTTTTGCCGGATAGACGACCTCATCGCCTTTGGTCAGCGTGATGGTCTCTTCGTTCACTGGCAGGCGATAGAAGGCCGGGCCGTTGAGTGACGCGAACGCCTCTAGCTTGTCCAACGCATCTGCGCGCTCGAACATATCGGCCAGCAGTGACATTGTATTAGTTGCAGTGAAACAGCCGGCGCAGCCACAGGCCATTTCCTTGTTTGCATCCGTGTGCGGCGCGCTGTCTGTGCCCAAGAAGAAACGCGTATCGCCTGATGTCGCGGCGGTCAGCAGCGCCAGCCGATGCTCTTCGCGCTTGGCGACCGGCAAGCAGTAGTAATGCGGCTTGATGCCGCCCACCAGAATGTGGTTGCGGTTGATGATCAGGTGATGCGTTGTAATCGTCGCACCCAGATCTTTCTCGTTCGCCTTGACGTAATCCACGCCGTTTGACGTCGTGATGTGCTCCATCACCACGCGCAGTCCGGGGGTTGCTTTGCGAATCGGATCAAGAACGCGGTCGATGAACACCGCCTCGCGATCGAATATATCGATCTCGGCATCCGTGACTTCGCCGTGCACACATAGCGGCAGACCGATCTCGGCCATCTTCTCCAGCACCGGGCGTACCTTGTCGAAATCGCGAACGCCAGAAGACGAGTTGGTTGTTGCCCCAGCCGGGTACAATTTGACCGCCTTGATCAGACCGCTGGTATGCGCGGCGGCCACATCTGCCGGGTCCGTGTCTTCAGTCAGGTAGAGAGTCATCAGCGGCTCAAACGTCATATCCTCTGGCAGAGCAGCAAGGATGCGGTCCCGATAAGCTGCTGCGTCGTCACCTTTGACAACGGGCGGAACCAGATTCGGCATGATGATGGCACGGGCAAAATGGCGCGCGGTTTCAGGTAGGACGGCTTGAAGCATCGCGCCATCGCGCAGATGCAAATGCCAGTCATCGGGGCGGCGGATCGTCAGGGATTGGGTCATGGCCCCCGGCTAACACAGCCGCTTGAGTGGTGAAAGACCCTCTTGCCCTTGCCGATGAGACAGATCGCCGTAAGTCACTGACGGATGGTGGTCTTGACCTCTGGTTGTGGTCATGACCTGTTGGGGCGGAGGAAAAAGGGGAACTCATGACACAGCCAAACTCCATCGATGCCGTGCAAGAGCTTTTGGGCTCTGAGGGTTATGTCTGTGGCCGGGCTTTGGCGACGGTTGTGTTTCTTTCGCTGAAACTTGGTCGACCTCTATTTCTGGAGGGCGAGGCGGGCGTCGGCAAGACTGAGATCGCCAAGGCGCTGGCCACAGGATTGGGACGGCGCCTGATCAGGTTGCAGTGCTACGAAGGCCTTGATGCCTCTTCCGCTGTGTATGAGTGGAATTTCCCCGCCCAGATGGTGGCAATCCGAACCGCAGAAGCGTCGGGTGGGGCGGACCGAGGCGCGTTGCAGACCGAGCTGTTCTCGGATGATTATCTGATCGAGCGCCCCTTGCTGCAGGCCATGCTCCCGGATGCTACTGGGGCACCTGTACTGCTAATTGACGAATTGGACCGGACCGACGAACCATTTGAGGCTTTCTTGCTGGAGGCGCTCAGTGACTTTCAGGTCACGATCCCCGAGCTTGGTACTGTCAAAGCTCCAGAACCGCCGATCGTGATCGTCACCTCGAACCGCACGCGCGAAGTACACGACGCGCTGAAACGCCGCTGCCTGTATCATTGGGTTGATTACCCTGACTTTGCGCGCGAGATCGAAATCCTGCACGCACGGGCTCCCGAAGCGGCAGAAGCGCTGAGCCGTGAGGTGGTCGCCTTTGTTCAGCGCTTGCGCACTGAAGATTTGTTCAAGAAACCGGGGGTGGCCGAGACTATCGATTGGGCCAAGTGCCTGCTGGCGCTGGACGTTATCAACCTCAGTCCCGAAGTAATCGGCGATACATTGGGTGCCATCCTGAAATACCAGGACGACATCCAAAAGTTGCAGGGTTCCGAGGCCAAACGCATTCTGGATCAGGCGAAAGCCGATCTCGAACCGGCCTGATGCTTCATCTGTTCGAAAATATTTCGGGGGTTTGATGGCCGAACAACTCCCACTCGATATACCGGACAACCCCAAACTGGCCCAGAACATCACCCATTTTGCGCGCGCTTTGCGCAAGGCCGGACTGCCGATAGGAACTGGGCGCGTGGTTGACGCGATCCGCGCCGTGCAGGCTGCGGGGTTCACCGAGAAACGAGATTTCTACTGGACGCTGCATGCCTGTTTCGTGAACCGGCCGGAACATCGAACGGTTTTTGCGCAAGTCTTCCGCCTCTATTGGCGCGATCCGCGGTATCTAGAACATATGATGTCCATGATGCTGCCCGCCATTCGCGGTGTTCAGGAGGAGCGCAAAGCGGATGCGGCTGAAAAGCGGGCGGCTGAGGCTTTGTTGGATGGCGTCGAACGCGACTTGCCAGAATCAACCGAGCAACAAGAGGAAAGCGAGATCGAGATCGATGCAACCCAAACCGCGTCATCCGAAGAACGCTTGCGCAACCTCGATTTCGAACAGATGAGTACATCCGAGATCGCCCAGGCCAAACGCATGCTGTCGCGCCTGAACTTACCGGTCAAACCCATCGAGTCTCGCCGAGGTCAGGCCAGTCACCTCGGTCACCGCATTGATCGCGCTCGGACACTTAGGTCAGCGATGCGGCAGGGTGGCGAACTACGCGATATCGCGCACTTGCAACCCAAACCTCGCTGGCCGAATTTGGTGGCGTTGTGCGATATCTCCGGGTCCATGAGCCAATACAGTCGGATCATTCTGCACTTTCTACACGCGGTTTCGAATGCCAAAGGCGCAGGTTGGGCCAAAGTGCACGCCTTCACGTTTGGCACACGCCTGACCAACATCACCCACCATCTGCATCAACGTGATGTCGATGCAGCACTGGCCGCTGCCGGGGCCGAGGCACAGGACTGGGAAGGCGGAACCCGGATCGGAGACTGCCTGCATCAGTTCAACCGCGACTGGTCGCGGCGTGTCATGGGGCAGGGGGCGGTCGTGTTGTTGATCACCGATGGATTGGAACGTGGCGATCCTGACTTGTTGGAAAAAGAAATCGAGCGCCTGCATCTATCATCCCGCCGATTGATCTGGCTGAATCCACTGCTGCGTTGGGACGGGTTCGCACCGAAAGCGCAAGGCGTTGCAACGATGCTTCCACATGTCGACAGCTTCCGCGCCGGGCATTCGA
Organism: Ruegeria sp. H9; assembly: GCF_056532915.1. Taxonomy (NCBI): domain Bacteria; kingdom Pseudomonadati; phylum Pseudomonadota; class Alphaproteobacteria; order Rhodobacterales; family Roseobacteraceae; genus Ruegeria; species Ruegeria sp. H9. The sequence continues at coordinate 318,985 of NZ_JBQFNX010000002.1, forward strand.
TTGCGTCGCTGGAAGATCTGGCCGCCGTGATTTCACAGCCAGATGATCAGGGGCAGAAAGCGCGGCTGATGTCCGCGCTTTCCGACTAGCTGTTACGAAAGCTGCTCTTCGTTGCACTTCCGTGCCATCTCCATGGCTTTGTAAGTGCCGGTCAGATCGACGGTGAAGGCGAACTCTTTTTCCGGGAACACGACCATTACCTTCTTCTTGGCAAGGTCATCCGCGAACTGAGGGTCGTCCGACAGGACATATCCGCCCGAATAACCCTTGGTGATGTTCCCCTTCATGCCGGTGGCCTCACCAACATAGATATTGTCTCCGATCAGGATGGCGACGGCCTCTTTCTCGCCTTTCTTGATGTTGGTCTCGGCTTTGGTGAAGACGCCCACATAGCCAACGCCGCGATCTTCGGTCAGGCCCATCTGTACGACATTTTCAGCGTCATCAACCGCTTCGATAAGGCAGGATTTCTTGTCCTGATCGATGAAAACCTTCCAGCCTTCGACCTCACCGTATTTCAGAAATGTGTCAGCCCAGCCGGTGCTGGCAGTCAACAGGCCGATCGCTGCTCCGAGTGTAAGAATGCGTTTCAACTGTTTGTCTCCGCTATGAAATATGTTGGGACGATCCCGAATAGGCCCCGGAATCGCATGCAGGCTAAAATGACGCCTTCCAACATTCAACAATTTGTGAATGTGAGTTCAAAATCGGCTTGTTAGCGCCACAAGATCGACCCGCTGAGCGCTTTTCATTGCTCCAAAGCTGACTATGTTGAACCCAAGCAAGGCCGGAGGTCTAAATGGAACGATTCGATAGCAGCCCGGAAACCGCACTAAAATGGTATCGCGCCGGGAAGGGCGCGGCTTTGGCCACTGTGGTTGAGACCTGGGGCAGCGCGCCGCGCCGTGTAGGCGCGCAGTTGGTCATTGCGGGCGATGGTCGGATCGAAGGCTCGGTTTCTGGTGGTTGCGTCGAAGGTGCCGTGATCGTCGAAGCGCTGGAAGCCATAGATGAAGGCGAGGCAAGGCTGCTAGAGTTCGGTGTAAGCGACGAGGATGCGTTTGCCGTCGGTCTGGCCTGTGGCGGTACGATCAGGGTTTTGGTTGAACCGGTCGGCAAGGTCCTGCCCGAACCAATGCTGGCCGAACTGGTCGCGGCACGGGCGCGGCGCGAACCCTTGGCCTATGAAGTCAATGTCGAGACGGGCCAGCGCGCGTTGCGCCGAAATGCCTATTCCGAACGCTTGCGTATGGACAGGTCCGGGTTCGAAGAGGATGGGCAGACCTTTGTCGCTGTCCACAACCCACCGTTACGGTTGATAGTGGTGGGAGCGGTGCACATCGCCCAAGCTCTGGTGCCGATGGCCCGGATCGCGGGTTATGACCCGGCGATTATAGATCCGCGCGAGGCTTTCGCATCGGACGCACGTTTTCCCGGAGAAACCATCCTTACGGATTGGCCGGATGAGGCTGTATCAAAGCTGGGTCTCGACTCGCGCACGGCGCTTGTGTTGCTGACCCACGACCCCAAACTTGATGACCCCGCGCTTCAGGCCGGTTTGGCGGCCGATGTGTTCTACATCGGCGCACTCGGATCTAAGCGCACACATGCCAAACGCGTGGAGCGGATGAAGCAGGCCGGGTTCAACGATGACCAGATTTCACTGATTCACGGACCTGTTGGGCTTGATATCGGGGCGGCTGGACCGTCTGAGATAGCCGTTGCGATCCTTGCGCAGATGACGGCGGTCCTGCGAGGCAGAGCGTGAAGTTTGGTCCGGTACCCGTTTCCGACGCCAACGGCGCGATATTGGCCCATTCCGTCAAAGCGGGAAACCGCAAGCTTAGGAAAGGTATAACGCTTGCGTCCGAGCACATAGCCGAGTTGCACCAAGCCGGTCTGACCGAGGTCACAGTCGCCAGACTGGAGCAAGGTGATTGCCATGAGGACGAAGCCGCAGCGCTGCTGGCAGAAGCGCTTGCACCAAGTCCCACACAGGCAAATCTGCGTGTCACCGAAGCCTTTACAGGCCGGGTCAACCTTTTAGCAAATGGACCAGGCGTCGCGGTGCTGGATACCGATGCCTTGCAAAAGTTCAATCAGGTCAACCCGATGATCACGGTTGCCACGGTGCCGCAATATCAGCAGATGGCGGCTGGCGGCATGGTCGCGACGATCAAGGTGATTTCTTATGCCGTACCTCGATCCGACGTTGAGAGTGCGGCCCGTCATGCGCAGGACGCTATTCGGTTATCGGTGCCCAAATACGAAAACGCGGGTCTCATCGTTACCGACATTGCTGGCGGGCCATCTAATGAAAAAGGTATCGCTGCTATTCGTAGCCGGGTTGAGGCTTTGGGTATGAATCTGTCAGATGTTCAGGTGGTGCCGCATCGGATGGGCGACTTAACAGCATCGATTTCGACCATTCGGGGTGAGATCGTCATGATCCTGACCGGATCGGCCACGTCGGATAAAGATGATGTGGCGCCTGCTTCTGTGCGGGCGGCGGGGGGCATCGTCGACCGGTTTGGAATGCCGGTCGATCCGGGGAACCTGTTGTTTTTGGGGTCTTCCGGCGGGCGCCCCATCATCGGTTTGCCCGGATGCGCGCGCTCACCAGCATTGAACGGGGCGGATTGGGTCTTGTCTCGTGTTGCTTGCGGAATCGAAACAACGGGCGCGGACATCGCTGGGATGGGTGTCGGTGGGCTGCTAAAAGAAATCCCGACGCGGCCACAGCCCCGCGCTGCCAAGAGTAAATGACGTAACGGCAATTTTGCCCTGTTTGGTGGGCGCATCATTGTTAGAAGGCTGATCAGCGAAACTGCGGAAAAATCAGGCAAATATTTTTGTTCTCAAACGAAATTTACCGTGTTTAACTCTGGCTTAGCAAATAAGCCAAAAAAAGGGGAGGATCTTATGACCAAGGTCTCAATGACCGTGAACGGCGTTGCCGTCAGCGGTGATGTTGAAGGGCGGACTCTATTATCCGGATTTCTACGCGACCACCTGAATTTGACAGGCACACATATTGGCTGCGACACGGCTCAATGTGGCGCGTGCGTAGTGCACGTGAATGGTGAGGCGGTCAAATCCTGCAACATGCTGGCGCTGGAAGCAGACGGCGCGGATGTGGGCACGATCGAGGGGCAGGCGGCCGAAGATGGCACGCTGAACGTGATCCAACAGGCCTTTCAGGATCATCATGGGCTGCAATGCGGGTTTTGCACTCCGGGCATGGTGATGAGCGCTGCAGCATTGCTAAAGGATAACCCGCGCCCGACCGAAGGCGAAATTCGCAAGTACCTTGAGGGTAACCTATGCCGGTGCACAGGCTACCACAACATCGTCAAGGCAATCATGGCCGCATCGGGTCAAGACGTTTCCAGCATCGCCGCCGAGTGAGGCGGTTAAGAATTTTCGACGAAAATTCTTTTCCACGGAGGAGAACAAGCAATGCCCAAAGACAGTGGCATCGGAGCCAGTTCCAAGCGGCGCGAGGACGTACGCTTTCTGACCGGAGCAGGCAATTACACCGACGACATCAACGTACATGGCCAGGCCTATGTGCATTTCCTACGGTCCGACATCGCGCATGGCCGGATCACCAACATCGACACATCTGCCGCCGAGGGTATGCAGGGGGTTGTGAAGGTGTTCACCGGCAAGGACTTTGAAGGCGTGGGCGGAATGCCTTGCGGCTGGGAAGTAACCGACCGTCATGGCGCCCCGATGCAGGAACCACCGCATCCCATTCTGGCGCAAGGCAAGGTCCGACATGTAGGCGATCCCATCGCTGCCGTTGTCGCGGACAGCCTTGAACTCGCCCGCGATGCGGCGGAAGCGATTGAAGTGGATATCGAAGAGCTCCCTGCCGTGCTGGATATGAAAGCCGCAGCGCAGGATGGCGCGACGCTTATCCATGAGGATTTGAAGAACAACATCTGCTATGACTGGCATCTAGGCGAAGAAGACAATGACAAGGTCAATGAGGTTTTTGCCAACGCGGCCCATGTCACCACTCTGGACCTGATCAATAACCGTCTGGTTGCTAATCCGATGGAGCCGCGCGTTGCGGTGGCCGAATACAGCCGGGGTACGGATGAGTACACGCTCTACACCACTTCGCAGAACCCGCATGTGATCCGCTTGCTGATGTGCGCATTTGTTCTGGGCTTGCCTGAACACAAAGTGCGTGTTGTAGCGCCTGATGTTGGTGGTGGATTTGGCACGAAGATTTTCCACTACGCGGAAGAGGCGTTCTGTACATTCGCTGCCAAGGCCTGCAACCGTCCGGTCAAATGGACCGCCAGCCGGTCCGAGGCGTTTATGTCGGATGCGCAGGGCCGCGACCACGTCAGCACGATTGAGCTCGCTTTGGACGCGGACAATAACTTCACAGGCCTCCGCACCAACACCTACGCCAATCTGGGCGCGTATCTGTCGACCTTCTCAAGCTCGGTTCCGACTTGGCTGCATGGCACTCTGATGGCGGGCAATTACAAAACGCCGGTCATTCAGGTGAATGTGAAGGCAATGTTCACCAACACAGTGCCGGTGGACGCTTATCGCGGTGCGGGTCGGCCAGAGGCGACCTATCAGCTGGAGCGCGTCATCGACAAGGCGGCGCGTGAACTGGGTGTCGATCCGATCGCCCTGCGTCGCCAGAATTTCATCACCCAGTTCCCGTATGACACACCGGTGGCGCTGACCTACGACACCGGGGATTACAACGGGACGATGGATAAGCTTGAAGCTGCTGCTGATTTGGCTGGCTTTGCCGCGCGACGGGCGGAAAGCGAGGCCAATGGCAAGCTGCGTGGCCTAGGCGTCAATTGCTATATCGAGGCCTGCGGCATCGCGCCCTCGAACATCGTCGGCATGCTGGGGGCCCGGGCGGGTCTTTATGATGCTGCCACGGTGCGAGTAAACGCCACCGGTTCCATCAGTGTCATGGTTGGTGCACATAGCCACGGGCAGGGGCATGAGACTGCTTTCCCGCAGGTTGTGGCCGACATGATCGGCATCGATGAGTCGATGGTCGAGATTGTGCATGGCGACACCTCGAAGATCCCGTTCGGCATGGGCACTTATGGCTCACGCTCGCTGGCGGTCTGTGGTTCGGCCATGGTTAAGGCGACCGAAAAGGTGGTCGACAAGGCCAAGAAGATCGCGGCCCACCTGCTCGAGGCGTCCGAGGCCGATATCGAGCTGAAGGACGGTCAGTTCAGCGTCGCGGGCACTGACAAGTCGGTGGCCTGGGGTGATGTGACTCTGACAGCCTATGTACCGCACAACTTCCCATTGGAGGTTGAGCCGGGACTGGAGGAGACCGCATTTTATGACCCGGCCAACTTCACCTTCCCAGCGGGGGCATATGCCTGCGAGGTTGAGGTGGATCCCGAGACTGGACAGGTGACCATCGAAGCCTTCACCGCTGCGGATGACTTTGGCAACATCGTTAACCCGATGATTGTGGATGGTCAGGTACATGGCGGCATCGGTCAGGGTATCGGTCAGGCTTTGTTGGAAAACTGCGCCTATGACGAGAATGGCCAGTTGCTGAGCGCATCCTTCATGGATTACGCGATGCCACGCGCCGATGATCTGCCGTTCTATGCGGTCGACCATTCCAGCCAGACGCCGTGTACGCACAACCCGTTGGGTGTGAAGGGCTGCGGTGAAGCTGGTGCGATTGGCTCGCCGCCTGCGGTAGTCAACGCGGTTCTGGATGCGCTGAACTCGGGTGGAAAGGCTGTTGATCACATTGACATGCCGATGAGCCCGTCGCGTGTTTGGACAGCAATGCATGGTTGAGAGGTTCGGGTGCGAGGGGCCAGCCCCTCGCGCTCCCCGAGATATTTATAGCCAGATGAAGGGCGGATCCGCGCTTTTCGGAAAGGAAGAACGAAATGTACAATTTCGAGTTTGAGAAACCCTTGACCATCGCTGAGGCGGTTACTGCGTTGGGAGTTGAGGATGCGCAGGCATTGGGGGGTGGGCAAACCCTGATCCCCACAATGAAGCAGCGGTTGGCCGCGCCATCCAAGCTGGTTTCGGTCAATGGAATCGCTGAAATGAAAGGGGTCTGCGTCGAGGATGATGGCTCGGTAGCGATAGGCGGTGCGACAACCCACGCAAATGTGGCCGCTGAAGCTGCTGGTAACTATCCGGCGCTGGCAGCGCTGGCCGGCCAGATCGGTGATCCTGCGGTGCGTAATCGTGGCACTATTGGCGGTTCGATTGCCAACAATGATCCAGCGGCCTGTTATCCGGCGGGAGTGCTGGGTTCAGGCGCGACCATTGTCACCAATAATCGCCAGATAGCGGCGGATGACTTCTTTCAGGGCATGTTTACGACAGCTCTGGAAGAGGGCGAGATTATCACTTCGGTGCGTTTCCCCGTGCCTCAGGCGGCGAGTTATCAGAAGTTTTTGCAGCCCGCGTCTCGGTTTGCGTTGGTCGGGGTATATCTTGCCAGGTTTGCCGATGGCGTTCGGGTTGCAGTAACCGGTGCAAGCGAGGACGGAGTTTTCCGCTGGGCGGAGGCTGAGGAGGCCCTGAACAAAGAGTTCCGCGCGGACGCTTTGATGGGGCTGCACATCAATCCGATGAACATGATTGGTGATCTGCACGGGAGCAAAACGTATCGGGCGCATCTGGTCACTGTTATGACGAAACGGGCTGTCGAAGCTTGCAGCTGATCTGATTTTTAATCAGCTTTGAGAGCCTCGGTGAAAGCCGGGGCTCTTTATTTTTTCCGAACTCTTGGGGGCTTGGCGGGGCGCCAGTAGGCGCCGGTGTCTTCTCGGGCCGTCTGATAGCGTTCCACGCGGTCACGCGCGGCTGATCCCCCGGCGGCAAAGAGATGACCTAGCAGGCATTCAAGCACTGCCATCGCTCCGGAGAAGCTGGAAAAGTGATGTTGCGCGCGGGTGCTTACAGGCAGCACGATGTCAGGGTCAACACCAGGGGCGATGACATCGCTATCCGACAATAGCACGATGCGCATGCCGCGTTTACGCGCAAAACGCATGGATTGTATAGTGTCAGAGGAATAGGGGTGAACGGTAATAGCGAAAAGGCAGTCCGCCTCATCGGCCTCGAGCAAATCATCGATGGCTGATCCCATATGTCGCGGGATAAGCTGAAATCCTGGGTGTGCCATCCGACCCGCATAGTGGAGATAATAGGCCAAAGCATAGCTGGCCCGGGTCGCGGTTATGAAACAGCGATTAGCTGCAATCATGTACTCTGTGACCTGTTGCATCAAATCAGGATCGGCCAGTCGCAGGGAGCGGGCGACGACGTTCAGTTCGTTTTGCGCAAACCCAGCTTGCGCGGCGCTGAATTGGCCCCCCGATTTCATGCGATCCAGCCAGCCCTGACCCAGCCGATCTTCTCGGTCTGTGACAAGGGTTTGGCGAAAGGGGCGTCTGAACGACTCAAAACTGTCGAATCCCATGCGTTGTGCCAACCGCACCAAAACATTTGAACTGACACCGATCTTTTCGGCGGTAAGCCGAACCGGGTCGAGCCCGAAATCGCCAGGGTGGTCGATGATGTATTTCGCTGCGGCTTGCATTTGCTGAGGCAGGGTGTCGATTTCGTGCCGAAGCTGCTCGGTCAGTTGGGATGAGGTGTGTTGCATTTGGTAAGAAAAAACAAATGTTATGAAGAATGCAAATTGAAAACGTGAGCGAGGTGTCTAATTCGGGATCGTAAAAAACAGGTGACGGAATGTCTGGGACTGGTTTGAGGATGACGAGAAGGCCATATGTGTTGGTGGCTCCGAACGGGGCGCGACGAGGGCATGGAGATCATCCTGCCCTGCCGATCAAGACTGATGAAATCGTCAAGGTCGCGAAAACGTGCCATAGGGCAGGTGCGCAAGGTCTGCATCTGCATATTCGCGATCAGTCAGGTAACCATTCACTAGATGCGGGTTTGTATCGCGAAACCATTGCTGAACTGCGTGCTGCGGTCACTGACATGGACATCCAGATTACGACAGAAGCTGCTGGCGTTTTCGGCGTTCAAGCACAACTTGATTGTTTGCAGAATGTGCGCCCGGACTGGGCTTCGATTTCGGTGCGCGAGATTGCACGGTCGCCCGAACTTGCGCCAAAGGTCTACGCTCTGTGCGCGGAACAAGGGACTCGTGTTCAGCATATCCTCTACGATGTCGCTGACGTTGAGTTACTGACCCATTGGCAGGCTGAAGGGGTGGTAAAATCGGATCAGGTCGACCGTCTGCTTGTCCTTGGTCGCTATGCCACGGCGCAGGAATCGAGTCCGAATGATCTGGATGTGTTTCCGCACAGCGCTGATCCATGGATGGTCTGTGCCTTTGGAGGGCAGGAGCATGCGTGCCTGCAAAAGGCCGCGCAGTTGGGTGGCGATGTGCGCGTTGGTTTTGAGAACAGCCTTGCAGGTCCGGATGGCCAGGCTTGGGCAGACAATGCTGCATCAGTCGCGGCGCTCATTAATCTTCTGAAAAGGACTTCGACATGAGTCACGTATTTCCACGCCATACAAAGTCGGAACTGCCTGAGGCCGCTGGTGGAGATGGCTGTTATCTCATCGACTCAACCGGCCGTCGCTATCTGGATTGTGGTGATGCTGCCGTTTCATGCCTCGGCCATTCCAACGCCGCTGTGGTCAAAGCGGTGCAGGATCAGGTGGCGCAGATTGCGTTTGCGCATACGGGCTTTATGACGTCGGCACCGGCCGAGGCACTGGCCGATCTGCTGATTGAACACGCCCCCGGCGAACTGGACCGGGTCTATTTTGTCTCGGGCGGGTCAGAGGCGACCGAGGCTGCTATCAAACTGGCGCGGCAGTATTATCTGGAAACCGGTCAGCCAGAACGCCGTCATGTCATAGCGCGCCGACAAAGCTATCACGGCAACACTTTGGGTGCACTTTCGGCGGGTGGCAATGAATGGCGGCGGGCGCAGTTTGCACCGATGCTGATCGAGATGACTCATATCGCTCCTTGCTATGAGTACGCCGAAAAGCCTGAGGATGAGAGCAGTTTTGAATATGGTCAGCGCGTTGCGAATGAGTTGGAGGCAGAAATCCTGCGCCTTGGGCCTGAAACGGTCATGGCTTTCATGGCAGAGCCGGTGGTTGGTGCGACGCTTGGGGCTGTTCCGGCAGTCGAGGGGTACTACAAGCGAATCCGTGAAATTTGCGATCAACACGGCGTTCTTCTGATCCTCGACGAAGTAATGTGCGGCATGGGGCGTACCGGGCATTTGTTTGCCTGTGATCATGACGATGTCGCGCCAGATATTCTTTGTATCGCCAAAGGGTTGGGGGCAGGGTATCAGCCTATCGGAGCGATGCTGTGTTCGGGTCGAATCTATGATGCGATCCGGGATGGATCGGGCTTCTTCCAGCATGGCCACACCTATATCGGTCATCCGGTTGCGACTGCGGCTGCGCTTGCCGTTGTACAGGAACTTACTTCTCGTGACCTGCCAGCGCGGGCCGGCGTAATGGGGGGCAAATTGCAGAGCATGTTGGAAAACAAGTTTGGCCAACACCCGAATGTCGGGGACATACGGGGCCGCGGCTTATTCCGAGGAATTGAGTTGGTCCAGGATCGGGATACGAAAACCCCGTTTGATCCGTCGCGTGGCGTGGCGGGCAAAATCAAGAAGGCAGCGATGGCCGAGGGATTGATCTGTTACCCGATGTCGGGAACACGTGATGGACGCAACGGAGATCATATCCTCCTAGCACCGCCCTTTATCATCGAAGATGACCAACTGGTCGAACTTGTAGACAAGCTGGATCGGGCGATATCCTCGGTGATCTGATTTAGGCGAGAAGCCAGAAAACAAAAAAAGCCCCTCCGATTTCGGAGGGGCTTTTGTCATTCTACAAAAAGAAAACCTACTTCTGTGGCAGTGGGCCAATCATCATGATCATCTGACGGCCTTCCATCTTGGGCATGTTCTCGATCTTGCCCAGATCCTTGACGTCTTCGGCCACACGTTCCAGCAGCTCACGCCCCAAGTTCTGGTGCGCCATCTCGCGGCCCCGGAAACGCAGGGTAACTTTGACCTTGTCGCCGTTTTCAAGAAACTTGAACACATTGCGCATCTTGACGTCATAGTCATGCGTGTCGGTGTTGGGCCGGAACTTGACCTCTTTCACCTCGATGATCTTTTGCTTCTTGCGGGCTTCGCTTTCGCGTTTCTGCTGTTCGTACTTGAACTTGCCGAAATCCATGATTTTGCAGACCGGCGGGTTCGCGTTGGGCGAAATCTCAACCAGATCGAGGCCGACATCGGCGGCCATCTGCATGGCCTTTGCGGGATGAACCACCCCGACATTTTCACCTTCGGCGCCAATCAGGCGAATTTCGGGAGCACGGATCTTGTCATTGACGCGCGGGCCGGTATCTCGCTGTGGCGGCGCGTTGTGAGGTCTGCGGGCTATGGGTTCATTCCTTTGATGATTGCAGAATTTCGAGCCCGGAATTTAGACCGGGCTGAGAGGTGTTTCAAGCGGCATAAATTGCAAGCCGCATGAATTTTCCATGAATTTCGTGAGTTTTTGCCGGTTTAGGGTGTTGATAACCCCACCGGCAAACCCCATTAGCCCACAAATGCCTTTTCAATCACGAATTCCTTGGGTTCGGAATTGGCACCTTCTCGCAGGCCGAACTCTTCCAGAATTGCTTTGATGTCATGGTTGAAGGCAAGGCTGCCACAAACCATCGCGCGATCAGTGTCTGGCTTGATACCACCTTCGATGCCCAGATCGGCAAATACGGTGCCGTCTTTCAACAGCTCGGTTATACGGCCCATCTTTGGGCTCTCTTCCCGCGTGGTGGTGGGATAATAGCGAATCTTGTCGGCGAAACCGTCACCAATCAGTTCGGCCAGCAACTCGTCCTGTTTGACGCTCTCGATCAACTCGCGACCGTAATCCAGTTCAGCTACGTCGCGGCAGGTATGGGTGATGATAACCTCGTCATAATCCTCATAGGTCTGCGGTTCACGCAGCAGCGACGCGAAGGGCGCAAAGCCTGTGCCGGTGGCGAAGAACCAGATGCGCTTGCCGGGCAGCAATGCGTCATGCACCAGCGTGCCGACGGGTTTGGGCCGAAGAATGATCTGATCACCAGGCTGGATGTGCTGCAGTTTTGAGGTCAGCGGGCCATCCTGCACTTTGATCGAGTAGAATTCCAGTTCCTCATCCCATGAAGGCGAGGCGATGGAATAGGCGCGCAGCAGCGGTTTGCCGTTGTCGCCTAGCAGGCCGATCATCACGAACTCACCCGAGCGAAAACGAAGCGATGCAGGGCGCGACACCTTGAAAGAGAACAGGCGGTCGGTCCAATGTTTGACCTCGGTCACAGTCTGGGCGTCGGGCAGGACGGGGGCCTTAACGGCGGTTGCTTCACTCACGGATTTCATCTCTGTCATCATTTCACTGCCGGTCTGCTAAACCGGTATCTCCGTTTAATCTTTGATCCAAGTCAGGAAAAGGGGCAGATTGCCCCTTTCGTATCACAGGTTGGCGATGGCGGGTCAGCCGCGCAGGCGGGCCTGGTAGTTGTTGTCCTGCCAATTGGCCCGGGCCAGCCACTGATCTTCGGGCTGCCGGTTCGCCAAGGTGTCATCAATTTCGACTTCGTCAAAGCCGCTACGACGCGCCATGGCGTATTGGTCTGCAAGAACATGGCCTTTTGCCCGCAGGCGACCTGTATAACCTTTCAGACGCAGAACACGCGCGATGGTGAAACCGCGCCCATCCGCTGAGGATGGAAAGTCCACGCGCACCATCTGGGCGCTGCCCAGCCGGTCAAACAGTTCATCGGGGTCAGTGTCCGAGGCGATATCCAGTGCAACCACGTCATTCGCTGCATCGTCCAGCGTGACATAGCCATCGGTCCAATCATCGGGGGCAAAGCCCTCGTCGTTTACGATTACGTTCATGTTTTCTCTCCGATACGCACCATTTTTCCATCAACAAAATGGATGCCGCATTCTTCCTTGTTCTGATCGCGCCAGCGCCCGGCGCGGGGGTCTTCGCCTTCTTTGACCGGCGAAGTGCAGGGCGCACAGCCGATCGAGGGGTATCCTTTGGCCACTAGCGGATGCCGGGGCAGGTTGTTTTCTTCCATATAGGCGCGCACATCGTTGGGCGCCCAGTGGGCCAAGGGGTTGACCTTGATCCGGCCGGTTCCGTCCTCGACCTCGAAAAAGTCCAGCGCGGCACGGGTGCCGGACTGAAACCGTTTGCGCCCGGTGATCCAGCCACAATAACCGGTCAGAGCTTTCTGCAGCGGGAAGGTCTTGCGCAGGTTGCAGCAGGCATCGGTGTCACGCAGACGCAACGCGCCATAAGGATCGTCGCGCTGAACATCTTCATCCTCGGCGCGGATGATCTGCACATTGCGCAGGCCCAGACGCTCGCTGACCTCCTGCTGGTATTCCAGCGTTTCGGCAAACAGCATCTGGGTGTCCACGAACAGTACTGGGGTCATCTTGTCGACCACTGCAGCCATATGCAGCAACACCACCGATTCCGCGCCAAAGCTGGAGACCAGAGCAAGCTCCTCGATCTCGTCCAATGCGACATGCATCACATCATGGGCACTGTGGTGGCGGAAGCGGGCGTTCAGCGCCTCGACCTTTTCGGTCAGTTCGGCGCGGTCAGCCCCCAGTTCCGTTTGGATCAGGTCAAGCGGCATTGGCCTGTGCCTCGGGGTAAAGCGCCGCTTTGAACGGTGCCATGCCAACGCGGCGATAGGTCTGCAAGAAGGTCTCTTCAGCGCTGTCGCGCTGCTCCAGATATGTGTCGACGATGCGCTCGACCGCCGGAACGATCTCGTCATAGGCGAAGCCCGGGCCAGTACGATCACCGATGGCGGCGGATTCGGTACCGTCACCACCCAAAGTGATCTGGTAGTTTTCGACGCCAGCGCGGTCCAGGCCAAGAATGCCGATGTGACCCACATGGTGGTGACCACAGGCGTTGATGCAGCCCGAGATCTTGATCTTCAGGTGGCCGATATCATGCTCCAGTTTCAGGTCTTCGAACCGGGTCGCGATTTCCTGCGCCACGGGGATCGAACGTGCCGTCGCCAGTGCGCAGTAATCCATACCGGGGCAGGCGATAATGTCGCTGATCAAGCCGATGTTGGCGGTCGCCAACTCGTATTCTTTCAGCGTCGCGTGGATCGCGGGCAGGTCGGATTTGTGGACATGCGGCAGGATTACGTTCTGCTCGTGGCTGATACGCAGTTCGTCATAGGCAAACTCTTCGGCCAGATCAGCCATTACGCGCATCTGCTCGGCAGTCGCATCGCCCGGCGTCTGGCCGTGCTTCTTGATCGAGATCGTGACGATCGCGTGGTCCGCGTTCTTGTGCGGCGCGATGTTGGTGTCGACCCACGAACGGAAGACCGGATCGTTGGTGTAGGCACTCTCGAACGAGGCAACCGAACCATCACGGAAGGCTGGAGGCGCAAAGTGGCCTTTGATTTTGTCCAGCAGGTTCATATCCGCGCCTTTGAATTGCGGGCGAACCTTCAAAAAGCGTTCGTTCACTTTGGCACGGATGGCGTCGATACCATGCTCGTGCACGGTGATCTTGATACGTGCCTTGTACTTGTTGTCGCGACGGCCGATCTGGTTCCACACGGAAACGGTGGCCTCAAGATAGGCCAGCAGGTCGTCAAAGGCGACGAATTCCGATAGCTCTTTGCCGATCATGGGCGTACGGCCCAGACCACCGCCAACGATGACGCGGGCACCCAGAACGCCATCACGCTCAACCAATTGCAGACCGATGTCATGCGCCTTGATCACGGCGCGGTCATTCTCGCTGCCGGTGATGGCGATCTTGAATTTGCGCGGCATGAACTGGAATTCAGGATGGTCGGTCGACCACTGGCGCAGCAGTTCGGCATAGGGGCGCGGATCAGCGACCTCATCCGCGGCGGCACCGGCGAAATGATCGGCGGTCACGTTGCGGATGGTGTTACCCGAGGTCTGGATGGCGTGCATGCCAACCTCGGCCAGTGCGTCCAGCATATCCGGCACGTCGTTCAGTTTCGGCCAGTTGTACTGAATGTTCTGACGGGTGGTAAAATGGCCGTAACCTTTGTCCCATTTCTCGGCCAGCAAAGCGAGCTGACGCATCTGAGCACTGGACAGCGTGCCATATGGAATAGCGACCCGCAGCATATAAGCGTGCAATTGCAGATACAGACCATTCATCAGGCGCAGTGGCTTGAATTCGTCTTCAGTCAGCGAACCGTCAATGCGACGCTCAACCTGCGCACGGAACTGCGCGTTGCGTTCTGCCAAAAATGCTGTGTCGAACTCGGAGTAGCGATACATGTTTAGCTGTCCTTAGTTGCAGCCCCGGACCCGGGGCCTTGAAGGGGAGAGAGAATGGCCTGAGATCAGGCCCGAGGCTGCGGGGAGGTTTCCTGTTTGCCGTGGGCATAGTTGGACGGACCAGTCCGGCGGAAATCCTCCCGAAAATGGGTGGGTTCGGGGCCGTTTTCTCCGGCCACCGCGTCGGCAAGATAGGCGCCGACGATCTTGTTGGCCTGACGCGCGGCATCCAGCAGACGAACCTGCGCGTGAGCTTCGTCCGTGATCAGTTCGGCATCGGACAACTCGCGCGACCATCGGTCATCTTCGGTCTGGTAAATCACATCACCTTCCAACAAGTCGTTGGCGGTGACGACTTTGGGGGTAAAAGCGCGGGCCATCAGGCAAGCTCCTTATTGAAAACCGAGACTTTGTGCGGGTATTGCGCAACTCGGGCGACGCCGGGTTTGTGAATGCGCATATTTGTTTGTTTGACCTGCATCGGATCATCTCGTGACTGAATTGACTTGTGTGCCAATATAGGAAATATTCCCGCCAAATCGCCATATGCGTGAAGAAATAAGAACAGATGTTCTATCTGCGGCGAGTGGAAGAAGGTTTGTTCTGAATTGGAAGGGAAATTGGAATGTCGGTGCGAATAGACGACACGGATCGGAAAATTCTAGCCGAGCTGCAACGGGATGCCAGCCAGTCGCTTGACGAAATCGCAGCCCGTGTAGGGAGCTCCAAGACGCCGGTTTGGAATCGCATTCGCAAGCTGAAGGGGGCAGGGGTCATTGGCCAGCAGACCGTATTGCTGGACGCCGAAGCGTTGGGCTTTGAGGCCACATTCTTTGTGCTGATCCGTACGTCGGAACATGAGGCTGAGTGGCAGCAGAAGTTCCTGAAAGCGTTGCGCGATCGTCCAGAGGTTCAGGAAGCGCACCGTTTGGCTGGAGACATCGATTACATTCTGAAAGTGCGCGTCAAGAACGCGCGTGCGTATGATGCGTTTTATCAGGCGTTGATTTCAGAGGTACGGGTGCACAACGTCACAGCCTTGCTTTCGATGGAAGAGATCAAATCGACCACAATGCTGCCATTGAAGTCTGTCGGATAGTTTGAAGCGTGAATGGGGGCGCCGCCCCCGCCGCCCGAAGGCGACTCCCCCAAGATATTTATGGCCAGATGAAGAACGGATCCGGGTTTCTTGACAGGATATTAAGTCAGACCGTTACCATGAGTTTGGTCAGCCCGTGGAAATGGTAGCTGTCCGAATACTGCGGCTCTGCCGTCAGCTTTAGCTTTGGGCATTGCTGGAACAGGATGGGCAGGGCGATCCGCATCTCAAGCCGGGCCAGCGGAGCGCCCACACAGAAGTGAAGGCCACCACCAAAGCTAGTATTGGCGCTTACATCTCGCATCGGGTCGAATGTATCGGATTGGGACCAAGCAGCAGGGTCGCGATTGGCTGCGCCCAGAAGCAAGGCAACTTCGTCACCACGCGCAAAGCGGTGACCGAAGAGTTCAATATCTTCATAGGCATAGCGTCTGAACATGTGCAGTGGTGGATCGAAACGCAGGATTTCCTCGACCGCGCTATCGATAGTGCCAGGCGTCAGGACATACTGCTGTGTACCCGTCGTTAATATAGTCTTCACGCCATTGCCAATAGCGTGCACGGTGGCCTCGTGACCGGCGTTCAGCAACAAAATGCAGGTCGTGATCAGTTCGTCCCGCGAGAGTTTTTCACCATCTTCCTCTGCCGCGATCAACCGGGTGATCAGATCGTCATTCGGGTCAGTGCGGCGTTTTTCGATGTATTCTTCGAGATAGGTGGTAAAGGCTTGTGTGGCACGGACGGCTTCGTCTTCGGTCTGGCGCGTCCGGTTTGCCTGATACATGGGCACCATGGCGTGCGACCACTGCAACAGTTGCGGTGCCATGTCTTCCGGCACACCGAGCAGACGGCAGATCGTGATCACGGGGACCTGGGTGCAATAGGCCTCCAGCAGATCGAAGGGGCCAGCGGGAAACTGCTTGATCAAATCGTGGCACAACTGTTCAGTGGACCCCTCAAGCGCCGTGATCGCGCGAGAGGTAAACGCCCGCAGTACCAGAGAACGCAATCGAGTATGACGCGGGGGTTCAAGCTCTAACATCGAATGGGATTCGACTTCTAGCCAGGGTGCAAGATGGTCCGGGCCGGGTTTTGCAAGTTCCGCCGGGATTTCACGCCCGAAGCGCCGATCGCGCAGCAGAATTTGCACCGCTTTGTGCGAGACAGCCGCGACAACGCCGTAGTCTTTCCAGTAGAACAGATCGCCCGACTGACGTGCGCTGTCATAAAAGGGGTATGGGTTTTGCACGAATGCCGGGTCGGTCGGGGATTGGGTCAGCGTCTTCATGCGGTGCAGACTTGCCATGGCGGCTGCTGAATGCAAGACCCTAGATATGCAACGTTTTTGGATCATAGCCGGTTTCTTATGCGCGGTCGGATTGCTGTCAGCGGCGGTCTGGACTTATGGCTATCGTCAGGCCCTGTCGCAACTGAGCGAGAAGGCCGAGGCTGATTTGGAACTGGCCGCCGACCGTCTGAGCACGCAAATGCAGGTCTATCAGGAAGTGGCCGCCTTGATGGCGGATCATCCTGCTTTGCAGGAGCTAGAAACATCAGAACAGCAACGGGCCGCCCGAAAGGTGCTGCTGGATGTGGCAGACAAAACCGCTGCCGTTAACGTTATGTACCTGAATCCGGAGGGTCAGGTTCTTGTCGCGGCCCAACCGGTGACGCAGCGCGATATGTCCGCACATCCGGCCTTCGAGCGCGCCATGCAAGGTGCCTTGGGCAGCGCGCATGGGGTCGAAGACGCAAGCGGCGATCGCATCTATTCATATGCGGCCCCTGCATTTGGGGAATTGGGGCAGATACAAGGCGCGTTGATGGTTCTGGCCGATGTGCAGGACGTTGAACAAACTTGGCGCGGTAGCACCGATGCGGTGTTTTTCGTTGATACGGATGGGGTTGTCTTTATCTCGAACCGTTCGGATCTGCTGCTATGGCGCCGCGGGCAAGGGCAGCAAGGCCTGATGTCACCAGAAGGTGAGAATGTCGATTTCGCCTCAACCTGGATTGCGGGATATGAAGTGTGGAAGCTCGATTGGGGTCGCTATCTGCCCCGTCGCGCCTTGCATCTAACGCTCGATCTTCCGGTGATTGCGATGACCGCAGAGATGCTGGTTGATGTCGCCCCGGCGCGCCGGTTGGCGGGGTTGCAGGCGGCGGCGGTTGCGGCGATCTGTTTCGCCTTTGGTGCTTTGTTGTTTCTGGCCTCGGAACGCCGTCGGACACTTGCAGAGGCAAATACCGTGCTGGAAAGCCGGGTCGCGCAACGCACGCGCGCCTTGACGGCGGCTAATAGCGCTTTGCGCCACGAAGTTGCCGAGCGGCAGGAGGCGGAGGCCGCGCTCAAACAAGCGCAGGCCGATTTGGTTCAGGCTGGTAAGTTGAGCGCTTTGGGCAAGATGTCGGCTGGCATCAGTCATGAATTGAACCAGCCCTTGATGGCGATTCAGCAGTTCGCCGACAACGGGTCCGCCTTTCTTGAGCGCGGCAAGGGCCAGAGAGCTGGCGAAAATCTGGGCCGTATTTCCGATATGGCCGCACGCATGGCGCGGATCATCAAGAACCTGCGGGCTTTTGCGAGAAATGAAAGCGAACCAATGGGGCGCGTTGATCTGGTCCAGGTTCTGAACACTGCCACCGAATTGACCGAGGCGCGCCTGCGCGATGAGAATGTCGCGTTGGAGTGGGTGCCGCCAAAGGATGCGGTCTATGCTTGGGGTGGAGAGGTGCGACTGGTACAGGTGTTTGTCAACCTAATCAATAATGCAGCGGATGCGATGGTCGATCGACCGACGCGCAGGATATTGGTCACTCTGTCAGGGGGGAAGCCTATTCGCGTGTCGGTGCGGGATACCGGACCCGGCATCGAGGACCCCGACCGCGTGTTTGAGCCGTTCTACACCACAAAAACAGTTGGGACGTCCGAGGGGATGGGTCTGGGGCTGTCGATATCCTACGGTCTGGTTCAGAGCTTCGGGGGGGATATTCGCGGTGCCAACACGGACGAGGGTGCTGAATTCACGGTTGAACTGGAACCCTTTGAAGAAGATGAGGCAGCATGATCCGCAAAGTGCTTTTGGTCGATGATGATGCCGCCGTACGTGAGGCCTTGGCGCAAACCCTCGAATTGGCCGAGTATGAACCGGTCACCGCGGGATCTTTCGTGGCCGCAAAGGATCATATTCATCGTGACTTCGGCGGTGTGATCATCTCGGATATTCGCATGCCGGGGCGGGATGGGTTTCATCTGCTCGCATACGCGCGCGAGGTTGATCCTGAGCTTCCGGTGGTATTGCTGACAGGTGAAGGCGATATCCCGATGGCGGTACAGGCCATGGGGCAGGGAGCATTTGATTTTCTGGAAAAGCCCTGTGCAGCAGCGGATTTATTGGCGGTACTCGAACGAGCCTTTGCCGCGCGCGCAGAAATTCTGCAGGAACGCGAGCAACGGCGCGAACTTGAGCGTGGCGATCCCGCAGCACGCATGCTGTTTGGGTTGTCAGATCAAGCCGAGGCCTTGCGTGAGCGAGTGCGGAGCGTAGCGCCAACACGGGCCGAGGTACTGGTTACCGGGCCAGCGGGTAGCGGAGTTTCAAAGGTCGCTGAAGTTGTCCATCTGATGTCTCCGGTTGGACAGGGGCCATTTGTCAAACGCCCTGCCTCAGGCCTGAACCCGGATGATTTATTGCGTGTCTGCAAGGACGCGGCAGGCGGATCGCTGTATCTGGATGAGATCTCGGCGATGTCGGATGCCACGCAATACGCCGCGCTGGAACTGATCGAACAAGGGACGGAAGCCAGAATCATCGCAGGGGCAACGGCCGATTTGTCGGACCTTACTGCACAGGGAAGGTTCAATGCCGATCTGTTCTATAGGTTGGATGTCATGCGGGTGCGAATCCCGGCCCTGTCAGAACGGCCCGAGGATATCCCCGTCATCTTTCGCCGCTATGTGGCGCAGGCCGCTGAGCAGGCCGGGATTGCGGAACCTGAAGTGACACCCGAGCATCTGGCCTCGCTGATGGCGCAGGATTGGCCGGGCAATGCCCGATCGTTGATGTCGGCGGCAATGCGGTTTGTGTTGGGGATGCCGGATGAGGTTGCACAGGCCGCTGATCTGGGGTTGAGCGAGCAATTGGCGCGTGTTGAGAGGTCTTTGCTGATTGCAGCCCTTGGGCGCCACAATGGCAAGGCTGCGGATGCCGCCAAGGCACTGAAGCTGCCGCGCAAAACTTTTTATGACAAGCTGACCCGCTACCACATTAGGCCAGAAGACTATCGTCGTTAGCAAAACACTTCCGCTAGGGCGAACTGCGGTTGCGCTGTGGCTTAAGCGAGCGATTCGCTCGCATCGATTCGGATATTGTGCGGAAATTCGCACAAGGTGCTGACTGCCTGTGCGAAAAATCGCACAGCGTAGTTCTGCCGAAACACCAGATTTATAACGGACATCATTTAACCGTAAGAAATTATTTGGAAAAAACAGATTTCAGCAACATCTAAACAAAATGTTGAGAGTGAGGAGCCGATTCGGTTCACTCCGCAACATACGGCGCTGATTGGGCGCTCGATGGAAGTTTTAGGGAAGTCTGGGAGGATAAGACTGATGAAATTCCTGACAACGGCAGCAACCGTAATCGCACTGTCCGTGACAGCGACCGCTGGTGTAGCAGCTTGCGATGATGGCGAGATCGTCGTGAAGTTTGCGCATGTGACCAATACGGACAAACACCCCAAGGGCATCGCCGCTTCGCTGCTTGAGCAGCGCGTCAATGACGAGATGAACGGCGTGATGTGCATGGAGGTTTATCCGAACTCCACTCTTTACAACGATGACAAGGTTCTTGAAGCGATGCTGCAGGGCGACGTGCAGTTGGCCGCGCCCTCGCTGTCGAAGTTTGAGAAGTTTACAAAGCAATTCCGCCTGTTCGATCTGCCGTTCATGTTCAAGAACATCGATGCTGTGGATGCGTTCCAAGCCTCGGCTGATGGTCAGGCGATGAAAGACAGCATGCAGCGCCGCGGCCTTCAGGGGCTGGCATTCTGGCACAATGGCATGAAGCAGATGTCTGCGAACAAGCCGTTGGAAGATCCGTCGGATGCGAACGGCCTGAAGTTCCGCGTTCAGTCTTCGGACGTATTGGTTGCCCAGATGGAAGCAATTGGTGGCAGCCCTCAGAAGATGGCGTTCTCGGAAGTGTACGGTGCTCTGCAACAGGGCGTTGTTGACGGGCAGGAAAACACCTGGTCGAACATCTACGGCAAGAAGTTCTTCGAGGTGCAGGACGGCATCACAGAAACGAACCACGGTATCATCGATTATCTGGTTGTAACCTCAGTTGACTGGCTGGACAGCCTGGAGCCTGAAGTTCGCGATCAATTCCTGACGATTCTCGCCGAAGTGACCGAGACCCGTAACAAGGAGGCCTTTTCCGTAAACGAAGCTGCCAAGGCTTCGATCACTGACGCAGGGGGCATCATCCGGGAACTGAACCCCGAGCAGCGCCAGGCCTGGGTCGATGCGATGAAGCCAGTCTGGGACAAATTTGCCGGTGACGTTGGTCAGGACAAGATCGACGCCGCACAGGCGATCAACGCCGGGTTCTGATCCCGGTTCAAGCCACGCGTCCGGGGACTGGGGAGTTATGGACGCATAGGCTGGGCGGGCCTTAATGGCCCGCCACACTCCCACCACTCTCATCAAAAAAATGCGGGGACAGAGAGATGTCTGGTGCGAAACCCGGCCAAGGCGGGCTGGTCGACCATATCGAAGAAACCATGATTGCGTGCCTGTTGGGTCTGATGACAATTGTCACCTTCGCCAATGTGATCGCGCGGTTTGTATTCAATTCTAACATTCTTTGGGCGCTGGAACTGACAGTATTCACCTTCGGTTGGTTGGTGCTGCTGGGTGCGTCTTATGCAGTGAAGAAGCATGCACATCTGGGTGTTGATGCGATCCTGAACATGCTGGCCCCCGCGCCACGCCGGGTTTTAGCGCTGATAGCCGTTGCTTGCTGTCTGGTGTTTTCTCTGCTCCTGCTCAAGGGGTCGTATGACTACTGGGCAGTGTTTGCCGATCTGCCGCCAACCTCGGGTCGCTGGTTTCCGACCGGCTTTGACATGAGTGCGCGCAGCCAGAGCTTCTATGAAGTTGATGATATCCCGATGGTCGCGCCGCTGCGGTTTCTGGAAGATATGATCAACTATGGCGAGTATTACGAGAAACTGCCCAAGGTCGTTCCGTATTTCGTTCTGCCTCTTTCGATGTTGCTGCTGGTGATCCGTTTTGCACAGGTCGCAGTACAGATTTGGCGCGGTGAAACTGATCGCCTTGTAGCTAGCCACGAGGTTGAGGACGAGATCGAAGAAGTCCGCGCCCAGCAGGGGGAGCATGACTGATGGACGTCGTACTACTTTTCTCGATGGTCATTGGCCTATTGTTGATCGGAGTTCCGATCGCGGTGGCACTTGGTCTCAGCTCGACCCTCTTCCTGCTGATCTATTCCGACAGCTCATTGGCTTCGGTCGCTGGCACGCTGTTCGAGGCATTTGAGGGGCATTTCACCCTCTTGGCTATCCCGTTTTTCATTCTCGCGTCATCTTTCATGACCACAGGTGGAGTGGCGCGGCGGATCATCCGGTTCTCGATCGCTTGTGTAGGGCACTTGCCCGGAGGTCTGGCAATTGCTGGCGTCTTCGCGTGTATGTTGTTTGCGGCCTTGTCGGGTTCGTCTCCGGCGACAGTTGTCGCAATCGGGTCGATCGTCATCGCTGGCATGCGTCAGGTGGGCTATTCCAAGGAATTCGCCGCCGGTGTGATCTGTAACGCAGGGACACTGGGCATTCTGATTCCGCCATCAATCGTGATGGTGGTCTATGCGGCAGCCGTGGAGGTTTCGGTCGGGCGGATGTTCCTTGCGGGCGTTATTCCGGGTTTGATGGCTGGTCTGATGCTGATGATCACCATTTACGTCATGGCCAAGGTCAAGAACCTTCCCAAAGGCGATTGGAAAGGTTGGGGCGAAGTCTTCACGTCAGCACGCGAGGCCGGTTGGGGTCTGTTCCTGATCGTCATCATCCTCGGCGGTATCTACGGAGGTATCTTTACCCCAACCGAGGCCGCGGCTGTTGCTGCCGTCTATGCGTTCCTGATCGCAAGTTTTGTCTACAAGGATATGGGTCCGCTCAGCACCGAAGGGGATGCGCAGAACATCTCGCTGCTCAAGAAACCCTATGCGTTGATCACGGCCTTTGTGCACCCCGACACCAAGCATACACTTTTCGAGGCGGGCAAGCTGACTGTCACGCTGCTGTTCGTGATCGCCAACGCGCTGATCCTGAAACATGTGCTGACGGATGAGCAGGTGCCCCAGCATATCGCAAGCGCCATGCTATCGGCGGGTCTGGGGCCAGTGACTTTCCTGATTGTGGTCAACGTGATCCTGCTGATCGGTGGCCAGTTCATGGAGCCCTCAGGTCTGCTGGTCATTGTGGCCCCCCTGGTGTTCCCGATTGCCATCGAGCTGGGCATCGATCCGATCCATCTGGGCATTATCATGGTGGTCAATATGGAGATCGGGATGATCACGCCTCCGGTCGGGTTGAACCTGTTCGTAACCTCGGGCGTGGCGGGTATGCCGATGATGAGTGTTGTGAAGGCAGCGTTGCCGTTCTTGGCCGTGCTGTTCGTCTTCCTCATCATGGTTACTTACATCCCGTGGATTTCGACATTCCTACCCAACACTTTCATGGGGCCTGAGATCATAACCAACTAGATCGGGTAAACCGAGCATATGAACCGGGCGATGTAATCCGCCCGGTTTTTTTGTCTTGAAACTGATGCCCAAACGCATATCTGAGGGTCGGAGGACGACCTCACCATCATGGACGATTATTCGGGACGACCCGATCTCGGAAAGTGAGGTGTTCTTATGCCCTGGATATTACTGTTGTTTGCTGGCCTGCTCGAAATCGTCTGGGCCGTCGCGATGAAGCAGACCGCTGGTTTCACGCGGCTGTGGCCGACGGCGATCATGGGTGTTGCGATGATCGGGTCATTTGGCCTGCTTGCAATGGCCATGCGGGATCTGCCGCTTGGTACCGCCTATACGATCTGGACCGGGATCGGCGCAGTAGGGGCGTTCACTGTTGGCGTCCTATTCCTGGGCGAAGCGCTGACGCCCATGCGGATCGGCGCTGCGATTCTAATCGTGACGGGTTTGATCATCATGAAACTGGCCTAAGCGTTGACGGCCATAGTGGTGTCGGGCAGCTTTGCGAAACAACTCCGAACAAAGGACACCTGCATATGCTGACCGACACCGATGCACGCTTGCTCCGCGTCGCCTATGATGAGGCGAAAGCTGGATTTGACGAAGGAGGCTGCCCAATCGGTTCAGTGCTTGCGCGGGGTGGTGAGGTCGTTGCGCAAGGGCGTAATCAGCGTGTCCAACTGGGCGACCCGATCGCCCATGGGGAAATGGATGCGCTGCGCAAGGCAGGGCGGCAGAAGACCTATCGCGATACTGTGCTCTATACCTCGCTTTCGCCTTGCATGATGTGTTCTGGCACGATCGTACAGTTCGGTATCCCGCGTGTTGTGATCGGAGACACCGTGAATTTTGGCGGAAATGAGGACTTCCTGCGCGATCGCGGTGTCGAGGTCATCATCGCTGATGACCCGGACTGCATTGCATTGATGAGGCGTTTTATCGAAGAGAAGCCCGCGCTTTGGGCCGAAGATATTGCCGAATGAGGTTGGCGATCAGGCGCTTTCAAGCGCCTGAATGATGCCCGAGAAATCATTTGCTTTCAGACTGGCGCCACCCACCAACGCTCCGTCAACATTTGAAACGCCAAAAATCTCGGCAGCATTACCGGGTTTGACCGATCCGCCATACAGCAGGCGGACTGACCGGCCGACACCTTCGCCAAATCGGCGTTCCAGACGTGCGCGTATGAAATCGTGCACTTCTCCGATCTCTTCCAAAGTTGGAACCTTGCCTGTGCCGATGGCCCAGATCGGCTCATATGCGACAATCAGGTTCTCGCCTGTCGCTTGATCCGGGATCGAACCCGACATCTGTCCACCGATGATATCCAGAGTATTTGCTGCTTCGCGCTGCTCAAGGCTTTCACCGACGCAGATGATCGTCTTCAGGCCTGCATCCATGGCGGTGCGGGCTTTGGCACGGATGTCTTCGTTCTGCTCAGCATGATCTTCACGGCGCTCGGAATGGCCAAGGATCACTGCGCTCGACCCTGCATCCAACAGCATCTCGGCACTCAGATCCCCGGTATGCGCACCCGAGAGCGCCGCGTGGCAGTCTTGGCCGCCAACGGTAATGCCCGAACCTTCAACCGTATTTGCCGCGCGATGAAGCAAAGTGGCTGGTGGGCATATCAGGATTTCTACCGCAGAAGATGGGTGCGAGGCTTTCAACGCTTCCAGCTCGCTCAGCGCAACGCCAGTTCCGTTCATTTTCCAGTTGCCTGCCGCCAACTTACGCCGCATCGCGATCCCTCCGGTTTTCTGCTTTGAATCCTCGGATATCACCCGCAGGCGGGGCTGACAATTCCGGTTGCATAGCGCTACTTGTCAGGACACATTGCGCGCGTTGTTGCGGAGGATGGCATGATAGACGATCTCGATCTCGCCAAATTGGATCTGCGTGATCCAGCTGAGATGGAAAAGCTGAGACATGCTGTTCGCCAGATCGGATTTCTAACAATCTCCAATTCCGGCCTCGATGCCGCCCGTGTGCAGCTGGTGATTGACGCGTATCGCGATTTTTTTCGTCAACCCGATGAGATCAAGCAGAGCGTCGATATGGCAGCTACGGGTGCCAACCGCGGTTGGGGTGCGCCGCGTTCCGAACAGGTGGATCTCAGGGCGAACCCGGATTTCAAAGAAGTCTTTGATAGCGGTTTTGAACTGCCAGCCGATGATCCATATGCGGGGCGGGGATTAAGTGTGTATGCCCCAAATCTCTGGCCAGACGGGGCCGACGCCTTTCGGAGAACGATCCAGAGTTACTATTCAGACGCCTGCTCAGTTGCCATTCGCGTTTTGCGCGCGATTGCGATTGCCATCGGTAGGGATGCAAACAGTTTTGATGCGGCCTTTGATACGCCAATGGCGCTGCTGCGCGGTAACTTCTATCCGCAACGCCCTGATTGGGCAGGGGAAAAGGACTTTGGTATCGGCGCGCATACGGATTATGGCTGCCTGACTTTGCTGGCCACGGACGGCACACCGGGTCTGGAAGTTCGTATGCCTGATGGCGATTGGCAAGCTGTAAACGCCACGCCGGGACAATTCATAATCAATTTCGGGGAGATGCTGGAGTTTTGGACGGCAGGAGAAGTCAAAGCGACCGAGCATAGGGTCAAAGGCAGCGTGAACGAGAGGATCTCGGTTCCGTTGTTCTTTAATCCTTCTTACGACACAAATGTTGCGCCGCCGGGTTCATACGCCACGATCCGCGCCGGAGAGCACCTGACGCGGCGATTTAATGAGACCTACGTCCACCTAAAAGCTGCGAGTTAGCGTTGTTCAGCCAAGGTTTCGTCGAACTTGATCGATTCTCCGCATCCGCATGCATCGACTACATTCGGGTTTCGGAACTTGAACCCGGCCTCAAGCAGTGAAACCTCGTAGTCGATCTCGGTTCCGAACAGGAACATCTGTGCCATGGGGGCGATCATTACACGCGCGCCATCCTGCTCGACCACTTCGTCGTTCGGGTCGGCATCATGGACGTAGTCCATGGTGTATTCCATCCCCGCACAGCCGCCTTTCTTGACGCCGATGCGCAATCCGGTGTGACCGCCGGATTTCATAAGCCGAACAATCTGTTCAGCAGCTTTAGGTGTCATGGTCACGGCTTGTTTGCCGGGAATGCCAAACATGGTGGGCTCCGTTATCGCGCGTTATCTCTAATCTAAGGCCGACACGCGCCGGGCTCAAGAGAGAGCCTGTTCAAATACACACTCCGCGCAGGGTTGTCACGATGGTGCGCAAAGCTTTAGCGTACCTGAAGTAAAGGACAGGCATTCCAGAGAGGTTTGGATCGATGAGAGCGCAGAACTGGGCAGGAGCAGCCATTTTCACATCTATGTTGCTGGCGTCCGCGTCTGCGGCACTTGCGATAGATGACACAAAACGGCACCCGGTCAACTGTGCTACCGCACCCGGTGATCTGCGCGCAATCGCAGCTGAAAAGAAACATGCCGAGGACCAGCAGGCTGAAAGCGTGTTCTCGATCCTCCCTGCCGGTGCCTTGCTGGGTCTCGTCACAGGAACCGAGAGCAAGCACCTGAAGATGCTGTCAGGCGACTATATAAAAGAGCTGGACGCGCGCGCTGCTGAAATCAAGTCGACCTGTAACATCGAATAATCAAACAAAAAGGGCCGCTCTCGGGCAAGAGCGGCCCGGAATGGGCCCATTGAATGGGGGATGGCTATGGTCAGAGGCCCATGCAATTCACGAAGTATGTCAATTTAGCGGGGCAATCGGATAAGACGCCCGCTACTCGACATCCTGCGCCAGCACGTCCAGCAGATCGAAAAACGCATGCTTAATCACTGGGTCAGTACCTGAGGACCTTGTGACCCAGCATTGTGACAACATGAAAACGGTTAAGTAACACGCAGTACACCGTTTTGTAACATCGCCATGTTTTTTGTGAGTAAGTCGAGAGTTACATGAAACCCAGCTCAAGCCGGGCTTCATCTGACATCATTTCCATGCCCCAAGGTGGCTCCCAAGTCAGTTCGACGTCGACCTCTTTGACACCAGCAACGGGTTCGATTGCTTCCACGATCCAACCGGGCATTTCGCCTGCGACAGGACAACCTGGCGCAGTGAGGGTCATGATCACCTTGACCGCGTTTTCTCCGGTGATGTCGATCGTATAGATCAGACCGAGATCGTAGATATTGACCGGTATTTCTGGGTCAAACACCGTCCGGCAAGCTTCGACCACGGGTTCGTAGAGCGGGTGATCGATGGTCGAGGGAGCGATCAGAGGGCTGCCTTCGAACTGTTCACTGGGGTGGGTCATTGATGCCTCGGGTCTGTTACCTGAGAAATTATATAGGGAAAGTGCCGGGCAGCGTCCAGAGGTGCCGTGGCGCCTGATTTGGGCGCCACGACAGATCAGTCGTTGATGTCGTGCCTGAAGGTTTTGACCTGACCGTGCGGCAGGGCAAACATACGGCGCAGAACCAGCCATGCGACCAGTGACAGAACAGCAAATATCAACAGCAGAACGGGCAGGGATGGCGTGAGGCCAGGGATCAGCAAAGCCACTCCGGTAATGGCTGCACCGATGGCAAAACCCAGGAAAATGAAGCCGGGCAGCGCGACCTCAAGGATGCCCAGAGCAAGCGCTCCGGCCAACCAAATCCACCACGTCAGCCAGAAAGGATCGGCCATCATTTTCCTCCTTTAAGCATGTTAAAGGCATTGCCGAAGGCTTCAAGTGCGTTTGCAGGCACAACGATGGTCTGCGAGCCGGTGCCGTTGCCCAGGGCGTTCAGCGATTCCACCTGTTTCAACGCAACCTGATACTGTGCCGCTTCCAGCCCGTTGTCCTGAATGGCCTTTGCCACGACCTGAGTCGCATAAGCTTCGGCCTCAGCCGAGATTCGGCGGGCCTTGGCGGTCTGCTCTGCCGCATAAAGTTCGGCATCTGCCTGCAGCTCAACGGCACGCTTTTGGCCCTCGGCCTCGGTCACCTGCGCGCGGCGGGCACGTTCGGCGTTCAATTGCTGCAACATCGCGTCACGAGTGGCCTGATCGAGGTTCACGTCCAGAATCTCAGCGCGGGTTACTTCGATCCCCCAATCGTCAACAGCGGTTTCTACGCTTTCCTGAATACGTTCAATCAGTTGCGCCCGGTTCGATTGCACTTCATCCAGGTCCATCTTGCCGATCTCGGCGCGGACGATACCGGCTACAGTCGTTGCAATCGCACCGTCGACATCGCGGATGCGATAAACCGTCTTTTCTGGCTCGAGAATGCGGTAGAACACCGAGGTATCGATCTGCACCAGAACGTTGTCCTTGGTAATTGCGTCTTGCGTTGCGTTTGGCAACTGACGCTCAAGGATGGATATCTTGTGGCGGGCAACATCTAGAAAAGGAACGATAAAATTGATCCCGGGCCCAAGCACCGAATGCAGGCGGCCAAACCGTTCAACCACGTACTTTTCGGATTGAGGCACGATTTTGATGCCTTTGAATATGACAATGGCAATAAGCGCCGCTGCCAGCAGGTAGATAATGTTCGAAGTAATCAGTCCGATAATCTGGTCTTCTATCATACTGTCCTCATTTATTGTGTACTATGGTATACATATGGGGATTGAGTCGCTCAATTACAACTCTGGTATGGATTGTGCTGGCCGGAATGCAAATCGGTGAAAACGTTCATACCGGCCAGAAATTCCCTTTTGTGGCAGCTTTGCATCCCACTGGTGTTTGCGTTATCGGACGAGGATGAAACTGATTATCGATACAGACCCCGGCATCGACGACGCAATGGCCATTGCCTATGCCGCCGCTGCGTCCGAAATTGACCTGATCGGCCTGACCACCGTGTTCGGCAACACCCATGTGCATCAATCCAGCCGCAATGCGCGGTTTCTGGTGGACAAACTGAGGCTGGGCATACCCGTGGCCCAAGGCGCGTCCTCCGCTTTGGGAGAGAGCACGCATTCACCTTCGGAACATGTGCACGGCCCCGAAGGCTTTGGTGACCTGACCCAGATTGAAGAGATCGGTGAAAACCACGCCTTGTCCGCCGCAGAGTTTCTTGTCGACATGGCGCGCAGCCATCGCGGAGAGCTGGTCGTATGCGCGGTTGGGCCATTGACCAATATCGCTGATGCCATGCGATTGGACCCCGAGTTTGCGGACAATCTTGGCAAGCTCGTCATCATGGGCGGGGCCGTGTACTGCCCGGGCAATATCACCGAACATGCCGAGGCGAATATCTATCACGATGCCAAAGCTGCAGACGAAGTCTTTGCCGCGCCGCCGCCTACGATTCTGGTGGGATTGGATGTGACTCTGAAAACGCTCTACGAGACCGCTGATTTTGAGGCGCTCGCTGAACGTTCCCCTGACATGGGTGGTTTTCTGCGTGATATCTCGCGCTTCTATTTAAAGTTCTACAAAGAGATCGGTGGGCTTGAAGGGTGCGGACTGCATGACTCGACTGCCGTTATCGCCTGCACCCATGAACCGATGTTCGAAATGGTCGAAACGGGTGTGCAGGTGGCGTTGGACGGGGCTGAGATCGGTGCGACTCGTCCTGACCCTGCACGGCCACCAGTGCGAGTGTGCCGGGATGTCGATGGGGCAGGGGTGGTGCGCCTGTTTACGGACCGTGTAGCCTCGTTGCCCTGACGGGTTGCAATGCCCTTGCAGATCGGGCAAAGCCTGCCCGGTTCAGCGATCCAAGGCGTTACCATGACCCAGCGATTTTCTTTCGACCTGAAAGCCACCGATGGCAAGGCCCGCACAGGCGTGATCAACACGCCGCGCGGTGAGGTGCGAACGCCGGCGTTCATGCCTGTGGGCACAGCCGCGACCGTCAAGGCGATGATGCCGGAAAGTGTGCGTGCCACGGGTGCCGATATTCTGTTGGGCAACACCTATCATCTGATGCTGCGCCCAACGGCCGAGCGTATCGATCGTTTGGGAGGCCTGCACAAGTTCATGAACTGGGACCGGCCCATCCTGACGGATTCTGGCGGATTTCAGGTGATGTCGCTGGCCGGTCTGCGCAAACTGACCGAGAAGGGCGTGACCTTTAAATCTCACGTCGATGGCTCGAAGCACGAATTGACGCCGGAACGGTCGATGGAAATCCAGCGGCTTTTGGGCTCGGACATCGTCATGTGCTTTGATGAATGCCCTGCGCTGCCCGCCGATCGCGACCGTATCGCCGAGTCCATGCGCCTTTCGATGCGGTGGGCTGCGCGGTCGCGTGAAGCGTTTGGAGACCGCCCCGGACATGCCCTGTTTGGGATCATGCAGGGCGGGCTGGAACAGGATCTGCGGGAAGAAAGTGCCGAGGCGCTTAAGCAGGTCGGTTTTGAAGGCTACGCCGTCGGCGGCCTTGCCGTGGGTGAGGGGCAGGAGGCCATGTTCAGCTGCCTTGACTATGCGCCTGACTTCTTGCCCCAGGATAAACCGCGTTATCTGATGGGCGTAGGCAAGCCTGATGATATCGTAGGTGCCGTTGCACGCGGGATAGATATGATGGATTGCGTTCTACCTTCGCGGTCGGGTCGCACCGGGCAGGTGTTCACGCGTTACGGTGTGGTCAATATCAAGAACGCCCGCCATGCTGACGACCCACGCCCGCTGGATGAGAACTGCAC
Organism: Ruegeria sp. H9; assembly: GCF_056532915.1. Taxonomy (NCBI): domain Bacteria; kingdom Pseudomonadati; phylum Pseudomonadota; class Alphaproteobacteria; order Rhodobacterales; family Roseobacteraceae; genus Ruegeria; species Ruegeria sp. H9. Next base: position 349,862 of record NZ_JBQFNX010000002.1, read on the forward strand.
ATGCCCCGCGTGTTCAAGTTATTCTCGCGCCTACTTGCATCACGTGTTCCGCTCGAATGAGATGATCTCGGGCATGCTGCTGACTTGGCACAATCTGCATTACTTTCAGGAAATCATGCAGGGAATGCGGGACGCGATTTCACAGGGCACATTCGCAGATTGGCAATCGCAATTCCACGCGCTTCGGGAGCAAGGCGATATTGAACCGCTGTAGATTGTGGCCATTGCGGTGACAAACGCGGTATTTTTTGCTATACTGTTCGCGCATTATTTACCATTTTCATTTGTTTTGTTCAGGAGGATTCAATGCCTCGCTTTATTGTTTCTCTCGCAATCGTTCTTTGCGCATCGACATCTCTTGCGGATGTCTGGACCTTCGAAACCCCGTCCGAGAATATTCAGTGTGTCGTCGGGCAGGGGGCGAGTGTTTCGGACCTGTCTTGCACCATAATTGAGCGGAGTGGTGCGCCTGCGTTCCCGCGCCCGGCGGATTGTCAGTCGGACTGGGGACATGATTTTTTCATGACTAATACGGGCGCCGTCCGCATGCTGTGCCAACCAGTCAGCCATAACCGGGACGGATTTGACCGTGCAGACTACGGCGTAACCGGAGAGTTTGGCGGGTTCGTCTGCCATTCCTCGAAAAAGGGCTTGGAATGTAGAAACGAAGTCGGTCATGGCTTCTTTTTGTCGCGAGCTAAGCAGAGGGTGTTCTGATCCACGCTGGATGATCTGTTGCCCGTTTTAAAGCTGGGTTCGCTAAAATCGGTGGATATGTCTGTCGGATGCCTTGAAGTCCCCAAATCATCGGGTCATGCTGCAACACGACAAATGACGATGAGGTTGAAATGGGGGAACAGGTGCCCCACCTTTATCGTCCAAGACAGGAGATGGCCAAAGGTTGCCTGAATCAGGGACCAGCGCCGTCTTGCCAATGATAAGGATAGAGCATGCAAGAGCCTCTGAATTCCTCATACCCCGTCCTGCCGCTGCGCGATATCGTGGTCTTCCCACATATGATCGTGCCGCTGTTCGTGGGCCGTGACAAATCGGTCCGCGCCCTGGAAGAGGTGATGCAGGATGACAAGCAAATTCTGTTGTCCAGCCAGATTGATCCTGGTGAGGATGATCCGGAAATCGACGGTATCTACCGCTCGGGCGTTCTGGCCAACGTGCTGCAACTGCTGAAACTGCCCGATGGCACCGTGAAGGTGCTTGTCGAGGGGCAGGCGCGGGTGCAGATCACAGAATTCCTTGAAAACGATCAGTTTTTCGAAGCGCGCGCCGAGTATCTGACCGAGATTCCGGGCGATGTCACCACGACCGAAGCACTGCTGCGCACCGTCGCCGATGAGTTCGAGCGATATGCCAAAGTGCGCAAGAACATCCCCGAAGAAGCGCTGGCCGCTGTTGGTGAAACCACCGAGCCTGCAAAGTTGGCCGACCTTGTGTCAGGTCATCTGGGCATCGAGGTTGAACAGAAACAGGAACTGCTTGAGACTCTCTCGGTGAGCGAGCGGCTTGAGAAGGTCTATGGCCTGATGCAGGGCGAAATGTCGGTTCTGCAGGTCGAGAAAAAGATCAAGACCCGCGTCAAATCCCAGATGGAGAAGACGCAGCGCGAGTACTATCTGAATGAGCAGATGAAAGCCATTCAGAAGGAGCTTGGCGATGGTGAGGACGGCAGCAACGAAGTTGCCGAACTGGAAGCCAAGATCAACGAGACCAAGCTGTCGAAAGAGGCGCGCGAAAAGGCCGAAGGTGAGCTGAAAAAGCTTAAGAACATGTCGCCCATGTCGGCTGAAGCGACCGTTGTGCGCAACTATCTGGACTGGATCCTGTCACTGCCGTGGGGCACCAAATCTCGCGTTAAAAAGGATCTGGGTCGCGCGCAGGACATTCTGGACGCCGATCATTATGGACTTGAGAAAGTCAAAGAGCGGATCGTCGAATATCTGGCGGTTCAGCAGCGCTCGAAAAAGCTGAAAGGCCCGATCCTGTGCCTTGTTGGCCCTCCGGGTGTGGGTAAAACCTCGCTGGGTAAATCGGTCGCAAAAGCCACGGGGCGCGAATTCATTCGCATCTCGCTGGGTGGTGTGCGCGACGAATCTGAGATTCGTGGCCACCGTCGGACTTATATCGGGTCGATGCCCGGCAAGATCATTCAGGCGCTGAAGAAGGCGAAAACCACAAACCCTCTCATCCTGCTCGATGAAATCGACAAGATGGGGCAGGATTTCCGTGGCGATCCAGCCTCGGCGATGCTGGAGGTGTTGGACCCGGAACAGAACAACACGTTCATGGATCATTATCTTGAGGTCGAATATGACCTGTCCAACGTGATGTTCCTGACCACGTCTAACAGCTACAACATGCCTGGGCCTCTGCTGGACCGGATGGAGATCATCCCGCTGGCCGGTTACACCGAAGAGGAAAAGAGCGAGATCGCCAAGCAACACCTGATCGACAAACAGGTCAAAAACCATGGTCTGAAAGCCAAGGAGTTTGAGCTGACCGATGAGGCGCTGCAATCGATCATCCGCACTTATACCCGCGAGGCGGGTGTGCGGAACCTCGAACGCGAAATCGCCAAAGTGGCGCGGAAATCGTTGACCAAGATCATCAAGAAAGAGGCGGAGACCGTAAAAGTGACGCCCGACAATCTGGATGATTTTCTTGGAGTGCCCAAGTTCCGTTATGGCTTGGCTGAACAGGACGATCAGGTTGGTGTAGTCACTGGCTTGGCCTGGACTTCGGTCGGTGGTGATCTGCTGCATATCGAGGCTCTGAAACTGCCCGGCAAAGGGCGGATGAAGACCACTGGTAAGCTGGGCGATGTGATGAAGGAATCGATCGACGCGGCGTCGTCTTACGTCCGATCAATTTCGCCTCAGATCGGGGTTAAACCGCCGCAGTTCGACAAAATCGATATCCACGTGCACGTGCCCGATGGTGCGACGCCAAAGGATGGTCCGTCTGCGGGCTTGGCTATGGTGACCTCGATTGTTTCGGTCCTGACCGGTATTCCTGTGCGCAAGGACATCGCCATGACAGGCGAGGTTTCGCTGCGCGGCAACGCGATGCCGATTGGCGGGCTGAAAGAAAAACTGCTGGCTGCCCTGCGTGGCGGGATCAAGACCGTCCTCATTCCCGAAGAGAATGAAAAGGATCTGGCAGATATTCCCGACAACGTGAAAGAAGGGCTGGAGATCATCGCGGTCAAACACGTCTCGGAAGTACTGGAGCAAGCGTTGATACGTAAGCCCGAGTCAATTGAGTGGGATGAGGCCGCTGAAGAGGCCGCTGCCGCTGCCGCCAAGGCGGCCGAAGGGGCAGGACCGTCGGCAACAGCCCACTAACCCTGAAACAGATTAATTAGAAAGGCGGGGTCATTCCCCGCCTTTTTTTGTTCAAAGTCCAATGACAGGTTTGGTCGGGTCCAGCACCTCTTCGTTTTCGATGTAAGCCTGGAATTTTTTGTCCGACAGCGCCGAGCGTACGGCGAGCGCAAAAATCACTGCCGAAAATGCCGCACACAGCACAATGTCCCAACCAAACGGGATCTGTTTTTGCGCGCCTTCTCCAAACTGACCCATGTAAGAGATCAGCCCCAAACCACAGAAATAGGGCATCAGCCAAAGCGCCTCGGTTGCGTCCATTTCATCGAGCCGATTGTGAAAGCGGATCAGCAGCAGCGCCATGCCGATGAGCAGTGCAATTCCCAGCCTCCAGACCGTGTCCCATCCGCTCCAGTAGACGATCAGGGTTGAGATCGCGAAGGCCGTGAGCCCGACAAGTTTGACGGCGGGAATACGGATTGAGCGCGGGCGGTCAGGCATCAGATCGCGTAAACACACCACGGCGATTGGGCCGACCGCGAATGAAAGCACAATGGCGGCCCCGTTCAGGGCGATTACGGTTGCGAACGGGACCGTCAGTAAAAACAGAGTGCCAATCAGAAAGTTGAGAGCCAAGGCCCAAAGCGGTACTCCGAACGATGACAAGATCTGCAAACGTTTCGGCAGGAACCCGTTTTGCGACAGGGCCAGAGCGATACGGGCGTTCGATCCTGTTGCAACCAACCCATTGCCAAACGGGCCGATGACCGACCCGACGTTCAGCAAGCTGAGGAACCACAATATTCCGACAGACATTATGACGCCATCCAAAGGACCTTGCCCACCGAAGCTGAGACTCGCCCAACCATCGCGGATCATCATGGGATCAAGCGCGCCGATAAAGGCCACCTGTAATCCAAGGTAGATCAAGGCACATAGTACAATGGACAGAACCAGAGCGGCCGGGATGTCGAATTTTGGGTTTCGAACTTCTCCTGCCATATCAACAACATGCCGGAAACCTATAAAGGAAAAGATCACCCCACCGGTTGATACTGCGGCCATGATGCCTTTCAGGCCGTAGGGGGCGAAACCGTCAGGGGCGGAGAAATTCTGCACGTCAAAGCGGGTCGCGATCAACAACACGGACAATACTATCGGAATGGCAATCTTGGCCCAGGTCAGCGTTGCATTTACCTGTGCAAAAAATTTCACGCCCAGTGCGTTCACAGCGACGAACAGCAACATGAACAGCAAGGCGACCGAAACACCAGCGCCGGTCAGTTCGCCGGTATCCGCGGCGTGGAGCCATGACGCGTAGGGCGCGAGGTATTTAAGCATGGCTTCAACTTCGATCGGAGCGGTGGTGTTGTAGCCAATCCAGGCCGTCCATCCCATCGCCATCGACACGATGTTGCCGTGTGAGAACTGAGGGACGCGTGCGATTCCGCCTGGGATAGGTAACATCGCTGAAATCTCGGCGAATGTTATTGCCAGTATGAACATCGCAACGGCGCCAATAATCCAAGAAAGAACCGCGGCGGGGCCTGCGTGTTGCACGGCGAGCAGGGGGCCGAAAAGCCAGCCTGACCCAATGATTCCTCCAACCGAAATGAAGGTCAGGCCGACCAGGCCAATTTCCCGCTTCAGTTTCGCCATGTTATTTCTCGCCCAAAGAGGGGTGCCTTATTGGTGGCTATGACATCAGGATAAGCAGGCCACGGGAAACATGGCAAGCACCACATATCATGCAGAAAATTCGCGAAAACGAGGTCTGCCCGATTCATCTTCTAAATCCTGCTGGGCGTGTTCTTCGAAACGCGATCGCCGGCAATAGGTATTTGAAGTGGAATCGACTCGGAACATGAGGCACGCTGGTCGTCTGTGCCAAGGTAGGAGAACCCAGGATGCCTCTGTACAATGATATGTTCGAGCTTTCGGTCGAAGATATGGATATAATCGAAGAGGCCATGCGTCATGCCATAGCTTCCAGATCGAATGGCCCTGTTGACGAGAGGGTGGAAGAAAGGGAAACCCGTGAAGACTTTGTGCGCAAGGCACACGACCTTCTGGGGCGTCTGCATGACCAAAAGGTTTTTTATCGTCCTAAATCCGGCGTGTATGTCGGAGGATGACAGCATTGTGTTCGCAGCGTTGAACCAAATGGCTCCAAAACGCTTCAACTATGCCGCATAAGAATTTGAATAATATGGTGGGTGATAAGAGATTTGAACTCCTGACATCTTCGATGTGAACGAAGCGCTCTACCACTGAGCTAATCACCCATAGCGGCGTTTGATACAGCGGCTTGTGTTTCGCCGCAAGTTCAAAGCGTTCAAATTGCAGCGCGTCAGACGAAATCCGGTTTTCACCCAATGACCGCCAAGTCGGATAGATCGGAAAAAATCAGGTTCGAGCAAAAAACTTGAAAACGCCGCTTGACGATGCCGGGGTGTAGCCATAATACACCCCAACGTTCAGAGATGAACGGGCAGTGGGCGGTTGTAGCTCAGTTGGTTAGAGTACCGGCCTGTCACGCCGGGGGTCGCGGGTTCGAGCCCCGTCAACCGCGCCATCGCTGCCAGCCTTTGATCCGGGCAAACGGATCGCACATAGACCCTAAATGCGCGGTTGTAGCTCAGTTGGTTAGAGTACCGGCCTGTCACGCCGGGGGTCGCGGGTTCGAGCCCCGTCAACCGCGCCATTTTCCTTCGAGTTAGAAAGTCATACGCCCTTGTGGGCGTTTTTTTGTGCCGACATCTTACTGATCTTATGGTTTATTGCCTGCAAAACATCAGGGGCAAGCAGTGACCAGTCTAAATCGAGTCATCATGGCACGGCGCAGCCGGCAGTGGGTCCGCGGCCTGAAGCCGGAAACACTTGATGTCATTGAGATTTCTGGTTCGTGGGGTAAGCAATTTGGATTTTGCAGCTATGAACAGATTTGGCATAAGCAACATGATATCTGCACCGGACCCGTTCTGAATAAACAACAGCAGGTGCGAAAGGTCGATCTGGTTTTGGCCAATCAGGTGTGGGAGCACTTGGATCGCCCGGTTGAAGCCACGCTGAACGTGCTAGAGATGCTAAGGCCCGGAGGGTATTTCTGGCTGGCCGTCCCGTTCTTCATTCCGTTTCACGCTGCTCCGCATGACTGTTCGCGCTGGTCTGCGCGCGGATTGAAAAACCTGCTCACTGAGTGTGGGTTCGACCCGGATCTCATCCGGGCCGAACAGTGGGGTAATCGGCATGCCGCTTTGCGCAATCTCGAACTTGAATGGCCTCCTGTTTATGACCCTGAGACAGACAATTTGGAGAACGATCCCGATTTTCCAATCTGCGCATGGGCTCTGGCTAAGAAAACCAGTGCTTAAGCCGAGTGTCGAAAAATCGCCTGTTCTTACTTTGTTCTAATTTTTTGGTTGGAGACTCAGCCGCTCTCGCCTATCTCTGAGTGACGTTGGTTGTTGGGGGCCTGAATGGCTGAGCTGAAGAATATCGAGGTGCGCGGTGCGCGCGAGCATAACCTCAAGAGCATTGATGTCGACATCCCACGGGATCAGCTGGTGGTGATCACTGGCCTGTCGGGCTCGGGTAAGTCTTCTTTGGCATTTGATACGATCTATGCCGAAGGGCAGCGCCGCTATGTCGAAAGCCTGTCGGCCTATGCGCGCCAGTTCCTCGATATGATGGAGAAGCCTGATGTGGATCACATTAGCGGACTAAGCCCCGCGATTTCGATCGAGCAGAAGACGACCTCAAAAAACCCGCGTTCAACCGTGGGCACCGTAACCGAGATCTACGACTATCTGCGCTTGCTCTTTGCCCGTGCTGGTACGCCTTACAGCCCGGCCACAGGATTGCCGATTGAGGCACAGCAGGTGCAGGACATGGTCGACCGGATCATGACGATGGAGGAGGGCACACGCGGCTATCTGCTGGCCCCCATCGTTCGTGATCGGAAAGGTGAATATCGGAAAGAATTCCTTGAGCTGCGCAAGCAGGGTTTTCAACGCGTCAAGGTAGATGGTGAGTTCTATGAATTGGATGAGCCGCCGACGCTGGACAAGAAGTTCCGCCACGATATCGACGTCGTTGTCGATCGTCTGGTGGTACGAGAGGGCATGGAAACACGCCTGGCCGACAGCCTAAGGACCGCACTGGATCTGGCGGACGGGATCGCAATCCTCGAAACCGCACCGAAGGAGGGCGACCCGGAACGCATCACATTCAGTGAGAATTTTGCCTGCCCGGTCAGTGGGTTCACCATCCCCGAGATCGAGCCGCGCCTGTTCTCATTCAACGCACCCTTTGGGGCTTGCCCCGATTGCGACGGGCTTGGGGTCGAACTGTTCTTTGATGAACGTCTGGTCGTGCCGGACCAGACATTGAAACTCTATGACGGGGCGCTTGCGCCCTGGCGGAAGGGTAAATCACCCTATTTTCTACAAACGATCGAAGCTATCGCGCGACATTACGAGTTTGACAAGAACACTCCCTGGAAGGACTTGCCCAAGAAAGTCCAGCAGGTGTTTCTGCGCGGGTCTGGTGATGAAGAGATCCAGTTCCGTTATGATGAAGGTGGCCGCGTCTATCAGGTTACCCGAAGCTTTGAAGGCGTCATCCCCAACATGGAGCGCCGCTATCGCGAGACTGACAGCGCCTGGATTCGCGAAGAATTCGAGCGCTATCAAAACAACCGACCCTGCGGCACATGCAAAGGCTACCGTCTGCGTGCTGAGGCGCTGGCCGTCAAAATTGCGGGTTTGCACGTTGGACAGGTCGTCGAAATGTCGATCCGCGAGGCGTTGGCCTGGGTCGAGGATGCCCCAAATCATCTGAGCGCACAAAAGAACGAGATCGCGCGCGCAATTCTCAAGGAAATTCGCGAGCGGTTGGGTTTTTTGAATAATGTTGGATTAGAGTATCTTACGATGTCTCGTTCAAGTGGTACCCTGTCCGGAGGTGAAAGTCAGCGTATCCGTCTGGCGAGCCAGATCGGCTCGGGCCTGACCGGGGTATTGTATGTACTCGACGAGCCATCGATTGGTCTGCACCAACGCGACAATGATCGTCTGCTGGGAACGCTTAAGAATTTGCGTGACCAGGGCAACACGGTCATCGTCGTTGAACATGACGAAGAGGCCATTCGCGAGGCGGATTATGTGTTTGATATCGGTCCCGGTGCAGGAGTGCATGGGGGACAGGTGGTCAGCCACGGTACGCCCGAGCATATCGCCGGCGATGCGGCCTCGATCACCGGTCAATATCTTTCGGGCACGCGCGAGATCCCGGTGCCGGTTGAGCGGCGAAAGGGTAAGAAGCAAAAAGTAGCCGTTGTTAACGCAACGGGAAACAACCTCAAGAACGTTACGGCCGAATTTCCGCTGGGAAAATTTGTTTGTGTGACCGGTGTGTCTGGCGGTGGAAAATCGACGCTGACGATTGAGACTTTGTTCAAAACCGCCTCGATGCGGTTGAACGGCGCTCGCCAGACACCGGCGCCCTGTGAAACGATCAAAGGGCTAGAGCATCTGGACAAGGTGATCGACATAGATCAGCGACCCATTGGCCGGACTCCACGTTCAAATCCAGCGACTTACACCGGGGCTTTCACCCCGATCCGAGACTGGTTTGCCGGGTTGCCAGAAGCCAAAGCGCGTGGATACAAGCCCGGGCGGTTCAGCTTTAACGTCAAAGGCGGCCGGTGCGAAGCGTGTCAGGGTGATGGCGTCATCAAGATCGAGATGCACTTTCTGCCTGATGTTTATGTCACCTGCGAAACCTGTAAAGGCGCGCGATACAACCGTGAGACGCTTGAGATCAAATTCAAGGGTAAGTCCATCGCGGATGTACTTGATATGACAGTGGAAGATGCGCAGGAGTTTTTTAAAGCGGTGCCATCGATCCGTGACAAGATGGATGCCTTGGCTCGCGTTGGGCTCGGCTACATCAAAGTTGGTCAACAGGCGACCACGCTCTCCGGTGGTGAGGCGCAGCGTGTAAAGCTCTCTAAAGAACTGAGCAAGCGATCAACGGGTCGAACGCTGTATATTTTGGACGAACCCACAACGGGTCTGCATTTCGAGGACGTGCGTAAGCTATTGGAAGTCCTGCACGAACTGGTCGACCAAGGAAATACTGTTGTTGTCATCGAACATAATCTCGATGTCGTAAAAACCGCCGACTGGATAATCGACATTGGCCCGGAAGGTGGCGATGGCGGAGGTCAGATTGTGGCTGAGGGTACGCCCGAAGACGTCGCTGAATGTGAGCGTAGCCACACTGGGCGTTATCTGAAGCCAATGCTGGATGGGCAAGCCGTAGCTGCCGAATAGGAACAGAGCGAGAGAAGAAAATGCTGCGAATTTTCTTCTCTGTTGCTTCGTAGAGCGCTGCGTTCTTAGGTTGTTCAGTCTCTGGACCGCTTCTCAAATCGCGGTAACATGGCGCTGAAATCGCGACCCAAGCCATTTTCTTGTTCGACAAACTGTTCATATAGCTTTGTCGCAACCTGTCCCATGGGCGTATCAGCGTCCGCACTTTCGGCAGCCTGTTGGCTGAGACGTAGGTCTTTCAACATCAGCTCGGCGGCGAAACCAGGGGTGTAGTTATTGTCGGATGGGCTTTCGGGTCCAACGCCTGGGGCAGGGCAATAGGCGTTCATTGTCCAGCTGTACCCTGACGAGGTGCTGACCACATCGAACATCTTTTGCCGGTCCAGTCCCAATTTATCAGCAAGCGCAAATGCCTCGCAGGTTGCGATCATCGTCACGCCGAGGATCATGTTGTTGCAGATTTTGGCGGCCTGACCCGCGCCAGCTTCACCGCAGTGAACCGCTTTTTGCCCCATGATTTCAAATAACGGAGCCGCCTTGGCAAAAGCTGCGTCAGATCCACCGGCCATAAAGGTCAAAGTGCCTGCAGCGGCCCCACCAATCCCGCCGGATACAGGTGCATCGACTGATAGCAGACCAGCCTGAGCAGCTTGCTGCGCCACCGCGCGGGCGCTGTCGACATCGACCGTAGAGCAGTCAATCAGAACCGCACCGTCTTGCATTGTCGGGACGACTTCATTGGCCACAGTGCGCAGAATCTGCCCGTTGGGAAGCATGGTGATGACGGCGTCGGCTTCCGCAGCTGCAGCGGCGCCAGAGGACGCCATGGAAACGCCTTCGATGGCGACATCAACTTGATCAAAGCCGATGACGTCATGGCCCGCGCGCGCCAGATTGGCCGCCATCGGGCCGCCCATGTTGCCAAGCCCTATGAATGCGATTTTCATCCCTTACTCCTCTGAAAAGCTTAAAGCATCCGCACCGAGCGGTTGCAGCATCTTGGACACCGCGACTGCAGGCACATCCAAATCAGCAAACTGCCATTTCGGGTTGCGATCCTTGTCGATGATCTGGGCGCGAATGCCTTCCAGAAAATCGCCATGCTCCATCGCGCGATAAGTAAACCGGTACTCCAGATCCAGCGCTTTTTGCAATGTCAGGCCGGTTCCGCGCAGCCGATGCAACATCTCGACAGCACAAGCCATGGAGATAGGAGAGTTTCGCTGCAGGGTGCCAAGAATTTTTGTCGAAAATTCTGTGTCATCGTTGCGCAAGCTGTTCAGGATATCGCTAAGGCTTTCTCCGCTGAATAGCCTGTCGATCTCGCCCTGCATTTCAGCCAAGGGGCTATCCGGTGCGGGCACTGCATGCTCATCCACCAGTTCCGCCCGTCCAGAGGCTTCCAACTGGTCTATCAGCCCCGCCCAATGCTCTTGGGGAATGAAATGGTCGGCAAACCCGGCATAGATCGCGTCTCCGGGCCCCATGCGGTGGCCAGTGGTGCCCAGATACTCGCCCAATCGCCCCGGCGCCAACGCCAACATCAGCGATCCGCCCACATCAGGAACCAGCCCGATTGAGCATTCCGGCATCGCGATCTTTGAGCTTTCTCCAACCACTCGATGGCTGCCATGGCACCCGATGCCAACCCCGCCACCCATGGTGAAACCTTGCAGGAAGCTCACCACTGGTTTTGAGTACTCAAAAATCAAGGCATTCAGGCGGTATTCGTCGCGCCAAAACGTTTGGCCATAAGCATAGTCCGCCTTGGTGCCGGTTGCATAAAGCTCGGCAATATCTCCGCCAGCGCAAAAGGCTTTGTCGCCTTCGGCATCGAGAATGATCAGATCGACTTGATCATCCTCACGCCAGTTGCGCAGAGCGGTATCGATGGCCATGCACATCTCATAGCTAAGGGCGTTCAGGGCGTGTGGTCGTGTCAGCGTGATGCGCCCGGCACGGCCTGTGGTGCGAATGTCGATATCGGACATCAAAGACCTCAGCGATTGGAGAGCATCTGGCGCGCAACGATCACGCGCATGATCTCGTTCGTGCCTTCCAGAATTTGGTGCACGCGCAGATCCCGCACCAGTTTCTCGATGCCATAATCCGCCAGATAGCCATATCCGCCGTGCAATTGCAGACACTGATCCACAACCTTCGATCCGGTTTCTGTTACGAATTTCTTGGCCATCGCACAGAATTTTGTGGCGTCTGGTGCGCCCTGATCAAGTTTCCACGCTGCCTGACGCAAGAATGTGCGCGCCGCCTGTAGCTCAATCTCCATATCTGCCAGTCGGAACTGCAGCGCTTGAAACTGATCGATCGATTGTCCAAAGGCCTTGCGCTCGGACATATACTGCAACGTCATGTCCAGACCGTTCTGAGCTGCCCCCAGCGAGCAGGAGGCGATGTTCAGGCGGCCACCGTCCAGCCCCATCATCGCGTATTTGAAACCGTCGCCTTCAGCCCCGACCAGATTGCCGGATGGAATTTTGCAATCGTCAAACTGAACTTGCGCGGTTGGCTGGCTTTTCCAACCCATTTTTTGTTCCAGCCCACCGAAACTCAGGCCCGGCGTGCCGTCTTCGACATAGACGGTAGAGATTCCTTTAGGGCCGTCTTCACCCGTGCGCACCATGCAGACATAGGCATCCGAATAGCCGCCGCCGGAAATGAACGCTTTTGTGCCGTTGAGCGTAAAGCCTTCATTGGTCCGTTCAGCGCGCGTTTTCAGCGCCGCAGCGTCCGATCCCGATCCGGGTTCCGTCAGGCAGTAGCTGAGGACGGTTTCGAGGCTGAGGATACTTGGCATAATGCGGTACTTCAGATCGTCACTGCCAAAGCTGTCCAGCATTTTGGCGCACATGTTGTGAATCGACAGGAATGCCGCGACCGAGGGGCAGGCCATCGATAGCGCTTCGAACACCAGTGTCGCATCCAATCGCGTCAAACCCGAACCACCAGCCTCTTCCGAGACATAAAGTCCACCAAATCCTAGTTCGCCGATTTTGGGCCAAAGCTCTTTGGGGATGGTTCCGTCTGCTTCCCACTGACGCGCGAAGGGGGCGACGTGGTCTTGGCCAAAGGCGTAGGCCATGTCGAAAATGGCCGTTTGTTCTTCGGTCAGCGCGAAATCCATGACGTGTGCTTCCTGATGGCTATAGAATTGAACGAGCGTTTTATTCTTCAATCCTTACAGAAATTTTTCAATGACGGCAAACCCGGCGATTTAGGGGATTTCTGGACGGTGAGGTATACTGCGGGAATTCTGCTTTCTTGATCATTACGGAGTATTCTTATGTCGTCACACAAGCTTGCTGTTATCGCGATTCACGGCATGGGCAGCCAGTACAATCCTCAGAACCAGCCCCCATCCACGACCCCAACGTTTTCCAAAGGGCTGAAACGACGCGTTTCGAACCGGGTCGGCGCGGATATGGATGATGTGATCTGGCACGAGGTGGTCTGGGCACAGATCCTGCAAGGGCGGCAAAAGGCATATCTGCGTAAGGTCAACCGCAGCCTAGGATACGACAAGCTGCGCGAGTTTGTAGTGTGCAATCTGTCGGATGCTGCTTCTTACCGACCAACTCCGGATGATGGCGATAAGATCTATGAGGCGATCCACAAGAAAATCGAGAATGTGATGGGGGTCGTCAAATACCAGGTCGGACCACAGGGGCCTGTACTGATCCTGGCGCATTCGCTGGGTGGGCACATAATGTCGAACTATATTTATGACATGCAAAGACATCTGCGCCAGGGTGGTTCACCGGTTCACCCGACAGATGTTGAAAACATGAAAACCGTTGCTGGCCTCGTGACGTTTGGGTGCAATATTCCGATTTTTCTGTTCGCATATCCCGAGAATGAGATTTTTCCGATCATGGCCCCGAACCGCGCGCTGCCGCCTGCGTTGCAGTTTTCGACCTGGTGGCGAAACTACTATGACAAGCATGATGTTTTGGGTTTTCCTTTGGGTAAAAGCGCGCCAAGCTATGAACAGCTCGCTCAAAGTGGGGCCTTGAAGGATAAGCCGATCAATGCGGGCAAAATCTTTACGTCGTGGAACCCGCTTTCGCATAACGGATACTGGACGGATCGCGATTTGTATGAACCCGTAGCGGACCGGATCAAGGAGATTTTGGCGGCGGTTTGACTTTATAGGTCGGCGTGAAATTCCTCGATCAGGTGCTTGACCACCGCCATGCCCGGATCATCCCCGCGCGCTAAAGCTTCAGCGTAAACACGGCGTTGGCGGGTGGCGGAGGTGCCATTTTCTGCGATCTGCCGAAGTCGGGCGAGTTCGGTCATGGTGCCCAATGCCTCGGTGTCTTCGGCCAACATGCCCATCAGCTCTCCGATCAGTTCAGCCATCGGCTTGATTGAGCGATCACCGAAATCGATCAGACCTTCGCCCACACCGTAGCGCTGCGCGCGCCAACGGTTTTCGCCGATCAGAAACTTATCATATTGCCGCCAACGAAGATTGCGGTCTTTCAGGCGGCACAGCATCCGGGTCAGCGCCTGCACTAGCGCTGCAAGCGAAAGCGTATGTTCAAGCCTTGGCTGTACGTCCATGATGCGTGTTTCTAGGGTGGGGAACCGGTGAGATGGACGTAGGTCCCACCAGATCTTCGAGGTATCCTCGATAACGCCGAGTTCGACCAGCACGCCGGTGGTGCGTTCGTATTCGCCCCAACTGCTGAACACCGGGGGCAGACCGGTCCGGGGCAGATTGTCGAACACGGTGAGCCTATAGGAGGAAAGCCCGGTATCTTCGCCGTTCCAATAAGGAGACGAGGTCGACAACGCCAGCAGATGGGGCAGAAAGTAAGAAAGCTGGGGTACCAGGTCGGCGCGCAAGGCTTGATCTTCGACGCCCACATGCACGTGCATTCCGCAGATCAGCATCCGCCGCGCCACGCCGCCCAAAGCATGCTGCAGGGCGTCATAGCGTTCTTTCCGTGTATGGTGTTGATCTTTCCAGTTCGCAAACGGATGGCAAGAGACCGCGATCGGAGCCAGATTATACTCGGACGCACGTTTTGATACACAAGAACGCAGGCGCTTTAGATCTTCGCGCGCCGATCTGATCGTAGCATGTGGGCGGGTCCCGACTTCGATCTGGCACTGCAGAAATTCCGGGCTGACCTGGCCTTCGAAATCTGCCTGACAAGCTTCCATCAATGCTGCGGGCGCCTCGGCGAGCTGCAGACTGTCTTGATCGACCAGCAGGTATTCCTCTTCAATGCCGATCGTGAATTCCTGCTGCATGGCGGCCCTCGTTGGTCAATTCACATCAGTGAATACGGAAATTAGCGTTTTGCCAAGGGTTTGACCTGTCGGTTCTTGCAGAGGTCCTGCGTGCACAGGTAAAGAGCGGGCGCAACGCAATGTGGAGCCGTCCTCGTGAAACCCAGAAAATTTCCGCAGATCAATGCCGCCCTGGATGAGTTGGGCGTTAAGCTGATCGACAAGGTTACAGAACAGGATGAACGGGCGCGGCTCGAAGCGTTCGAACGGGCAGGGGGATTGAACAGGGCTGCCTATGCCCTGTCACCGGGGATGGACGGATTCGATATCGCGCAACTGATCAAAGAGTATACGCGCCATGCCGATGAGCTTGCTGCGTTGAAGGACCCGGCGCGAAACCAAACCGGTTATTACACCGGCAACGGATATTACGATAGCCCGGATGCGGATGCGCTTTACTTGATGATCCGCCGCTTTCAGCCCAAGCGCGTGATCGAGGTCGGCTGCGGGAACTCTACCCGCGTGACGCGGCAGGCGATCATAGATGGTGGTTTGGATACGACGATCACGGCAATTGATCCGTACCCGCGCGCAGATATCGCCCATGTCGTCGATCAGTTTGAGCAGAAGCGACTGGAAGAAGTAGATCCCGCGCTGTTCGATCAGCTTGAGGCTGGGGATGTTCTGTTCATCGATTCAAGCCATGTGGTTCGGATGAGCAACGATGTCGCCCATCTATTCTGTCGGATCATTCCGGCGCTGAAACCCGGCGTTGTCATTCATGTCCACGATGTTTTTCTGCCTTATGAATATCCCAAACGGTTCTTCTATGACTGCCCAGGATGGGGTGAGCAGTACATGTTGCACGCCTTGCTGCAATCCGGTTTCTATTCAATGCTTTGGCCCGGATATTACCTTCAGCAGGATCGCCCCGACGCCGTCGCAGCGCTGCCGTTTCTAGAAGAGGGCCGTGCGCAGAGCATCTGGGTTCAGCTCAAAGAAAATTGATTTCTGTGTGATCCGGTTCGAACCCAGGCCCGTAACCCTTTCCATAACAAGCTGGAGAGGAGTTAACAGCCATGTTCCGCCGCACATTCATGGGCGCTGCCGCCGCATTTGCACTTGCACTGCCCGTCAAGGCACAGGCCGCTGATATCGTAGATACCGCAGTTGCTGCCGGGTCTTTCAACACCCTGGTTGCTGCCGTTCAGGCCGCGGGCCTGGTTGATACGCTGAAAGGCGATGGGCCCTTCACCGTCTTTGCACCCACGGATGAAGCTTTTGCAGCTCTGCCTGAAGGCACTGTTGAAACCCTACTTCTGCCAGAAAACAAGGACCAGTTGGTGTCGATCCTGACCTACCATGTCGTGCCAGCCAAAGTGATGTCCGGCGACATTGCAGGAAAGCGCGCGAAGGTTCTGACCGTGCAAGGCGACCGACTAAGCGTGAACGCAAAAAATGGCGTGAAAGTTAATGGTGCCAAAGTTGTGCAGGCCGACATCGAAGCCAGCAACGGCGTCATTCACGTTGTCGACGAAGTGATCATTCCCGAATAAATCTACCACCTTCACGAAAACAAAAGCCCCGTTCCTGATGGACGGGGCTTTTTTGTGTTTCGTGTAGAAACTCGCCGTTTAGACCAAACGTACCTGAGTACCGACCTTTACCAGCGGATACAGCTCTTCAACGTGCTGGTTATAGAGACCAATACAGCCGGACGAGCTCTGACGTCCAATCTTGCGGGTATCATAGGTGCCGTGAACCAGGTAGGCAGGCCAGCCAAGATACATAGCGCGAGTTCCCAATGGGTTTCCAGGTTCACCACCCTCCATGCGAATTGGCAACGAGGGATCGCGCTCGCGCATTGATGGGGTTGGTGTCCAGCTTGGGTTCTCCGCCTTGCGTGTGACTTTGGTATAGCCGCGCTTGGTCAGCTCTTCGCTCATCGGGACAGAACTGGGGTACAGCTTGTAGGTTCCATCCGGCCCCCAGTAATGAACAGCCCGGCTGGTGATATCGGCCAACAATGCGCCGACGCCCAACTCGTCAAAGTGATCCTGCCAATTCTGCTGCGAGAACGATGAAACGTTACGACGTACTGGAAGCTGCGTGCTGATTGCTTCCTCGGTCTGTGGGAAAGCATCAGTGCTTTGAGCACGCACGATGGCAGGGGCCGCAATCAGCGATGCAGCGCCCAAAAGGGCGTGACGACGGGTAAAACGATTTTGGGACAAGGTTGCCTCCAGGAAGTTATGAGCTGCTCGGATAGTTGAATTACCGATAAAATATTAGTGATTGCCTGCTTTTTCCAGAGGGCGACCTCTGAATTTCTTGTGAGGTACGCGATCAGGCAGCAACTGGCGCATGCACGAAAAAACCCGACCCATGTAGGGCCGGGTTTCCTGATTTGTAAGCTGAATGATCAGTCCATCGCTTTGAAGTTGAACTCGCCACCTTCCTTGATGCCCGACGGCCAGCGCGATGTCACTGTTTTGGTGCGGGTGTAGAACTTGAAGCTGTCCGGACCGTGCTGGTTCAGGTCGCCGAACATCGATTTCTTCCAGCCGCCAAAAGTGTGGTAGGCCAGCGGAACCGGGATCGGAACGTTGATGCCGACCATGCCGATGTTCACACGGCTGGCAAAGTCACGCGCCGTATCACCGTCGCGGGTGAAGATCGCAGTGCCGTTGCCGTATTCATGATCCATCGCCAGTTTCAACGCCTCTTCATAAGAACCCGCGCGTACGGTCGACAGGACCGGGCCAAAGATCTCTTGCTTGTAGATATCCATGTCGGGAGTGACGTTGTCGAACAGGTGCGGGCCGACAAAGAAGCCATCCTCATAGCCCTGCAGGCTGAAGTCGCGGTTGTCGACAACCAGCTTCGCGCCCTGCTCAACGCCCGAGTTGATCAGGCCAAGGATACGCTCTTTCGCGGCAGCAGTAACAACCGGACCCATGTCTACGTCGTCGCCCGCTGTGTAGGGGCCGACTTTCAGCTTCTCCACGCGAGGGATCAGTTTTTCGATCAGTGCGTCTGCGGTTTCTTCGCCCACAGGCACGGCCACCGAGATTGCCATGCAGCGTTCGCCAGCCGCGCCGAAACCTGCACCGACCAGCGCATCAGCAGCCTGATCCAGATCGGCGTCAGGCATAACGATCATGTGGTTCTTAGCGCCACCGAAACACTGCGCGCGTTTGCCGTTGGCGGTTGCACGAGCATAGATGTACTGCGCGATCGGGGTTGAACCCACGAATGACACGCCCTGAATGATTTCGCTGTCCAGCAGGGTGTCCACGGCCTCTTTGTCACCGTTTACGACTTGGAACACGCCCTTGGGCAGACCAGCTTCGACAAACAGCTCTGCCAGCATCAATGGAACAGAGGGGTCGCGCTCGGACGGCTTTAGAACAACTGCGTTGCCGCAGGCCAGTGCCGGGCCAACGTGCCACAGTGGCATCATTGCGGGGAAGTTGAATGGCATGATCGAAGCGACCACGCCCAGCGGCTGACGCATTGAATACATATCGATGCCCGGGCCCGCGCTGTCGGTGAACTCACCTTTCAGCATCTGGGGCGCGCCGATGCAGTATTCTATCACTTCCAGACCACGCTGCAGATCACCCTTGGCGTCCGGGATGGTTTTACCGTGCTCGCGGCTGAGAGCCTCGGCCAGCTTGTCCATGTTGCGGTTCATCAAACCAACCATCGCCATCATAACGCGCGCGCGCTTCTGCGGGTTGGTTGCGCCCCAAGCGACCTGAGCTGCTGCAGCGTCTTCGATCGCAGCGGTGGTCTCGGCGACACTGGCCATCGGGCATTGGTACTGCACTTCACCCGTTGCTGGGTTGAATACATTGTCAAAGCGGCCAGATGTGCCAGCGACATTTTCGCCGTTGATGAAATGGGTCAGGTTCTGCATTGCAAACTCCTCCGGATTAAGTTGCGCGAAGAATAGACTTGCGAAAATCACCTGAACAGAGGCAATATTTCAAATCAGTTTTGCAAAAATGCAAAGGGTAGAGCATGACGCCGAATTGGGATGATTTGCGGGTTTTCCTAGCGGTCGCGCGCGATGAAAGCCTTTCGGGTGCGGGGCGGGTTCTCAAGATAGACCCGGCGACAGTCGGGCGCAGAATCGCGCGGCTCGAAGCGGCATTGGACGCGGTGTTGTTCACGAAATCACAGCAGGGCTATGTGTTGACGACTGCAGGACAACGCCTGATGGAGCATGGGCTGCAGGCGGAAGAAGCTATGCGCGCAGCGACTGGTGTCATGTCAGGCTCTGCCAAATCGCTAAGCGGTCAGATCCGAATTGGTGCCCCGGATGGTAGTGCCAATTACCTGTTGCCACAGGTCTGCGCCAAGATCAGCGATGCCAATCCTGATCTCGACATTCAGATCCTGGCGTTGCCGCGCATCATCAACCTATCCCGGCGAGAGGCCGACATGGCGGTAACAGTCAGTGCGCCCACCGCAGGGAAACTGCTGGTGCAGAAGATATCCGACTATCGGCTGCATATGGTCGCAACGAAGGAATACCTGAGTCGTCACGCCGAAATTCGATCCATCGAGGATCTAAAAGGGCATCGGATGATAGGCTATATTCCGGACATGATTTTCGACCGCGAGCTGGACTATCTCAACGACATTGGTGTTGAACGTGTCGCGCTTGCATCAAACTCTGTTTCCGTTCAGCTGCGACAAGTTTCGCTGGGAACAGGGGTCTGCGTGGCACATGATTTCACATTGCCGTTCCATCGGGGATTGCAGAAAATCCTGACGGATCAGGTCAGTCTGACCCGGGGGTTCTATCTGGTCCGCCATCAGGGCGATCAGCGCAATGAGCGGTTGAACCACTTTGCCGAGGCGTTGACGCGCGGAATACGGGACGAAGTAGCGCGGCTTGAGCGCGAAGCTTCACCTTGACACATTCACACATTCCGGCAACGCTTTGGAAAACAGTACGTAATTCCGGAGGTTTTCGCTTATGCTTGTACAGGCCATTCTCAAATCCAAGGCCAGCGGCGGTGTGGAGACGGTCGAGCCAACGGCATCCGTTTCTCAGGCTGCCAAGATTCTTGCGGAAAAGCGGATTGGTACTGTGGTCATTTCCAAGGATGGGGGGCAGACGGCAGCGGGCATTTTATCCGAACGAGACATTGTTCGCGAGTTGGCTGCCAGCGGCAGCGGATGCTTGGATAAACCCGTTAGCAACTATATGACCAAGCAACTTGTGACCGCCAGCCAGCAGGATACTGTTGAGTCTATCCTGTCCCAGATGACCGAAGGACGATTTCGCCACATGCCTGTATTGGAAGATGGCAAACTGGTCGGCATCGTTACGCTGGGTGATGCGGTCAAGGCGCAACTGGCTGAACTTGCTATGGAAAAAGACGCGCTTGAAGGCATGATCATGGGGCACTGAACGCGGGGGCTGTTTCAGCCTCTTGCACCTGCGGCAAAGTTATGTTTGCTTGCGCAGAAATATTGTTGCGCTGGAGAGCCCAATGCGGGTTGGATTATATCCCGGTACTTTCGACCCTATCACCATGGGTCATATAGACATTATTCGCCGCGCGGCTGCGCTGGTGGATAAGCTCGTCATTGGTGTTGCTATCAACCGGGACAAGGGCCCGCTGTTTTCTTTGGAAGAGCGTGTCGCGATGATCGAGGCCGAATGCGCCCATCTAACCGAGCAGACTGGCACCGAGATTGTCGCGCATCCGTTTGAAAACCTGCTGATCGATTGCGCCCGCGATGTAGGCGCTCAGATCATCGTGCGCGGACTGCGTGCGGTTGCGGATTTCGAGTATGAATTCCAGATGGTTGGGATGAATCGCGCGTTGGACGACTCGATTGAGACCGTGTTCTTGATGGCAGAGGCACGGCATCAAGCCATTGCGTCGAAACTGGTCAAAGAAATCGCCAGATTGAACGGGGACGTGTCAAAATTCGTCACGCCCCGCGTTAATTCCGCCTTGAAAGAGCGGTTAGGATAGCGCGCCCATCGCGGCGGCAGTGTCCAGCATCCGGTTCGAGAAGCCCCATTCGTTGTCGTACCATGCAAGCACACGAACCAATGTGCCGTCAGTTACTTTGGTTTCAGCCAGTGAAACCGTCGAGCTATGCGAGTCGTGGTTGAAATCGATCGAGATCAAGGGGCGATTCTCGGCCGCCAGCACACCGGGGATTTTGGCGGCGGCTTCTACAAAGAGGGCATTGACCTCTTCTTCGGTCGTCGGTCGCGAAACCTCAGCAACCAGATCAACGACTGAGACATTGGGCGTGGGGACACGAATGGCTTGCCCGGTCAACTTACCAGCAAGCTGCGGCAGAACCAGACCAACAGCCGATGCCGCGCCAGTTGTCGTCGGAATCATCGACAGCGCAGCTGCGCGCGACAGGTAGGGGTCTTTGCCCGCAGTGTCGTGAACCGGTTGGCTGGCCGTATATGCATGAACTGTGGTCATGTTGCCGTGTTTGATACCTAGTCCTGCGTCCAAAGCCGCCGCGACCGGCGACAGGCAGTTGGTGGTGCACGAGGCATTGGAAACAACGATATCGTCGGCGGTTAACTCATGATCGTTCACGCCGAACACGACTGTCTTCACGCCGCCGTCGCCACGGGCAGGGGCCGAGATCAACACTTTCTTTGATCCGTTTTTCAGGTGCCGCTCAGCTGCTTCACGGGTCCGGAAAACACCGGTGCATTCCAGAACCACATCCACATCAGACCAGTCCAGTGCTTCGGGATCACGCTCGCTGGTCAGCCGGATGGGCCCAGCACCCACGTCCAGACCTGCATCAGTCAGAGTTACGGGATTGGAATAGCGTCCATGCACGCTGTCGAACTCGAACAGATGTGCGTTCATTTCGGGCTTTGCCAGATCGTTGATTGCGATGATTTCAACATCAGTACGTCCGGATTCCATGACGGCCCGAAGAACGCCGCGCCCGATCCGTCCAAATCCATTGATTGCCAGCTTGAGTGTCATAATGCGCTCCGTCAGAACATGGTCCATAGATGGTTAGCGCTAACAAAGCCAGATTGGCGCGAAAGTCAAGAAAAACCTCTGTCAGCGCCAGAAGGCGAGCCAATCCAGGAAATCGTAGAGCTTCTTGCCCAGGAACAGCAGGTGTTCGGTGCCGAATAGTGCCACGTCCAGCATCAGACCGCCCAGAATTAGGATTCCAAGCCAGATGGCGATTTGATTTGTCATTTCTGCGCCCTGAACGAAAATGCCCGCTCAGATAACCTGAGCGGGCATAAAGGTACAAGCTATGTCCAAAGGGTCAGTTAAGGCGGCCCATCGCGACGGCGACATCCGCCATACGCACCGAGAATCCCCATTCGTTGTCATACCACGCCAGCACGCGCACCATACGGTTGTCGACCACACGGGTCTGATCCGGCGCGAAGATCGAGCTTTCTTCGGTATGGTTAAAATCGGTCGAAACCAGCGGCGCAGGCTCATACCCTAGAACGCGCTGCATCGGGCCTTTTGCTGCCTCTTCGACGATGGCGTTAACTTCTTCGACAGTGACGTCGCGCGAGGCGCGGAATGATAGATCAACGGCCGAGACGTTTGGAGTGGGCACGCGGATGGCCGAGCCGTCCAGGCGCCCTTTGAGGTTCGGCAGAACCTCTCCCAGTGCTGCAGCGGCGCCAGTGGACGTCGGGATCATCGACATGGCGGCAGCGCGGGCGCGATAAAGATCGCTGTGGCGACGGTCCAGCGTCGGTTGGTCGCCGGTATAGGCGTGAATCGTGGTCATGATGCCATGCTCGATGCCGATACCTTCGTCCAGAACCTTGGCAAGCGGAGCAAGGCAGTTGGTGGTGCAAGAACCGTTCGACACCATATTGTCGTTTGCGGTCAGGCTGTTGTGGTTCACACCAAATACGATGGTCTTGTCGACATTTTTGCCGGGAGCCGACAGCAGAACCTTACCAGCGCCGCGCTCAAGATGGGTTTTGGCTTTCAGGCCGTCGTTGAATTTACCGGTGCATTCCAGAACGACATCGCAGCCTTCCCAGTCCAGCTCGTTCATATCGTAGGTCGAGAACATCTCCATCGGGCCGCGACCCAGATCCATGGTGTTGCCTTCGACCGAGACGTCGCGTGGGAAACGTCCATGGATGCTGTCGTATTTCAACAGATGCGCCGAGGTTTCCAGCGGGCCGGTGGCGTTGACCTTGATCACTTCGATGTCGTTGCGCGCCGATGCGGCGATGTGCGACAGAGTACAGCGGCCGATGCGGCCAAAACCATTGATACCGACCTTGATGGTCATCCGACGTCTCCAAAAATGCGCTTGCGTTGCAGGCCATATAGCCGCGAATATTGAATCTCAAAAGGGCAAAAATGGCATATTTTTAAGGTGTTAGCGCAAACCTGCGCCGATTGCGCTAACGCTTGCGCTAGCCGTTGGATCAGGTAGGGTCCGATCGAACAGATGAATGGAAAGGAAGCGCGATGAGTGGTCTGTTGGCCCTGTTGGACGACGTGGCGGGCATTGCAAAGGTTGCGGCGGCCTCGGTGGACGATGTGGTGGCCGCTGCCGGCAAGGCTGGGGCCAAGACTGCGGGTGTGATCATTGACGATGCGGCCGTGACGCCCAAATACGTTCAGGGTTTTGCCCCGGCGCGGGAACTGCCGATCATCTGGCGCATCGCGCGCGGATCGATTTTCAACAAGATCATTCTGTTGTTGCCAGTGGCATTGCTACTAGCCAATTTTGCGCCTTGGTTGATCACACCGCTGCTTATGCTCGGTGGTTCATATCTGTGTTTCGAGGGGGCCGAGAAGATTTTTCATGTCCTGTTTCCACATGGGAGCCATGCGATAGACGAAGATATGAAAAATCCTGATCCTGGCCATCTGGAAGAAAAGAAGGTGAAGGGTGCGATCAAGACTGACTTTATTCTGTCTGCTGAAATCATGACCATCGCTTTGGCGGCCATTGAAGCACCGAATGTGTGGATGCAAGCCGCGACGCTGGCCGTGGTGGGCGTTGGGGTCACCGTCGCCGTTTATGGCTCGGTCGCTCTGATCGTGAAAATGGATGATGTCGGCCTGTATTTGGCGCAAAACGCGCCGACGCCGATAGGGCGCGGAACGGGAAGGGGCCTCGTCAAAGCGATGCCCGTTGTTATGAAAGTTCTGTCTATCGTTGGTACTGCTGCGATGCTGTGGGTCGGCGGGTCGATCATGATCCACGGTATGGAGGTCCTGGGCTTTGGCTGGCTGGGCCATCACATTTACGACTGGGCAAATGCTGCGAGTCATGCTGTGTCTGAACAATGGGCAGGCGCGGTAAAGTGGATCGCGAAGGCGACGATGGATGGTGTATTCGGTCTGGCCTATGGGCTGGCGCTGATACCGGTGGCAACCAAGCTGCTGTCCCCCGCGATCAGCGCGATTTCGGGATCTGCGAATAAACACTGAAATCAGGATCATGTGACGTGAGGTTTCATCTGGCACAACGGTAAGAGCGGGGTAAGTTCCAATCGAAGCATATCCGGTGTGAGATCGATGACTAAACTCAGCCTTTCCCAAGTCCTTGCCAGTTCAGATCGGTTGAACGGGATGCTGCAGTTTCCGGTACCGCCAAACTGGATGCAAGGCCGCACAACATATGGCGGCTTCTCGTCTGCCTTGCTGCTGGCTGCTGCGAGAAATGCGGTCGATGTTCTGCCTCCATTACGCTCGGCCCTGATCAATTTTACCGCGCCCATCGGTTCACCTCCGCTGATCGAAACCGAGGTGCTTCGCAATGGGCGGAATGTCACGACGATCAATACACGAGCAAGGATTGAGGGGAATACAGCCGCACTTGGGACATTTACGTTTGGCAAGGCACAGGACAGCCATGTGGCGTTCGAACATCCGGCTAAGGCAGAGATACAGCCAGAGATCACAGAACACTATTTCCCGCCAGATTTGCCAAAACTTCCCATCGCATTTCTTGAGAACTTCGACGTTCGGTTGATCGACGGGGCGCGGCCATTTGCTGGTGCAGAGCGTGGCTATGTGAAGGTTTGGGCGCGCCATAATGATGCCGATATGCGCGATAGGATCGAAGGGTTGATCGCAATTGCGGACCTGTTGCCACCGGCCATATTCCCGACATTGAAGAAGCCGGGAAACAACTCATCAATGAACTGGATTTTCAACGTGCTATCCGAAGATATTCATACTCGCGATGGATGGTGGTTGATGGAACATCAATTGACAGCTGGACATGACGGCTACAGCTCTCAGGTCATGCGGATGTGGAACACCGATGGTGATCTAATTGTCGATGGTATGCAGTCAGTAATAATTTTCGTCTAACAAAAAAGGCCCCGGTTTTAACCGAGGCCTTCTGACTAATTTGGGTAGGTTCAACCCAGCAGTTCTTTGACCTTGGCGACTGTTGCCTCGGTCGTGATGCCAAAATGCTTGTAGAGCTCTCCGGCGGGTGCCGACGCACCAAAGCTGGACATGCCGATGAACCCGGCTTTGGCCTCGCGACCACGCTCGCCCAGAAGCCAACGGTCCCAGCCTCCGGCGCGAACCGCAGCCTCGATACCGACGCGGACGGCTCCCGCAGGCAATACGCGCTTGCGGTAGGCTTCGTCTTGTTCGGCAAACAGCTCCATACAGGGCATGGAAACGACCCGAGTGCCGATGCCTTCGGCCTCAAGTATTGCTTTAGCTTCCATCGCCAGCGAAACCTCGGAACCTGTGGCAATCAGAATCGCCTGACGCTTGTTTTCTGCGTCAGCCAATACATAAGCGCCTTGCGCGGTCAGGTTTTTGGCTTTGTGCTGGGTCCGAACAGTTGGCACGCCTTGACGGGTCAGCGACAAAACCGAGGGGCTGTCCTTGAAGGTCAGCGCCAATTCCCAGGCTTCGGCGGTCTCAATCGTATCCGCGGGGCGGAACACATAAGTGTTCGGCGTCGCGCGCGAGATCGCCAGATGTTCCACCGGTTGGTGCGTCGGACCGTCTTCGCCCAGACCAATCGAGTCGTGGGTCATCACGAACACCGTCGGGATCTTCATAAGTGCAGCCAAACGCATCGAGGGCCGCGCATAGTCGGTGAAGGCCATGAACGTACCGCCATACGGGCGAATGCCACCATGCAGCGCCATACCGTTCATAGCAGCGGCCATACCGTGTTCACGAATGCCGTAATGGATATACCGACCCTTGCGGTTTTCCGGAAGGAACACGCCCATATCAGCCGATTTGGTGTTGTTCGATCCAGTCAGGTCAGCCGAGCCGCCAATGGTTTCGGGCATGATCGGGTTAACGACATTCAACACCTTCTCTGAAGAGGCGCGTGTGGCCAGCTTTGGCTGGTCTTCCGACATCTGTTTCTTGAACGACCGGATGGCGCCGGCCAGCTTCTTTGGTGCCTCAAACGCATAGGCGCGGTTGAATTCGGCTTGTTTACGTTCGGAGACTTGCGCAAAACGCTCCTCCCACGCTGCGCGCTCGGCTTTGCCACGTGCACCAATGGCCTCCCAAGCGGCTTTGACCTCAGCAGGGATGACGAACGCATCATGCGGCCAGTCATATGCTTCTTTGGCGGCGTTCAACTGATCCTGATCGGTCAGAGCGCCATGGCCTTTTGAAGTGTCCTGCGCCGCGTGACCCAGTGCAATGTGGCTTTCACAAGCAATCATCGTCGGTTTGTTCGACTTCTTCGCCTGCACGATGGCCGCATCGATGGCCTTGGGGTCGTGGCCGTCAATCTCAAGCACATGCCAGCCCGAGGCCGCAAAACGGCGCACCTGATCGGTGCGGTCGGCGATGTCGACTGTGCCGTCGATGGTGATGTTGTTGTTATCCCAGAAGACGATCAGTTTGCTTAGCTCGTGGCGACCGGCCAAAGTGATCGCCTCTTGGCTGACGCCTTCCATCAGGCAGCCGTCGCCCGCAATCACGTAGGTATAGTGATCAACGATCTTCTTGCCATAATGCGCACGCTGAATTTCCTCGGCCATCGCAAAGCCAACGGCATTCGAAATGCCCTGACCCAAAGGTCCGGTAGTGGTTTCGACACCATCGATCAGGAAGTTCTCGGGGTGCCCGGCAGTTTTGGCGCCCAATTGACGGAAGTTCTTGATCTCTTCCAGCGTAACATCGCCATGACCGGTGAGATACAGCAGCGAATAGACCAGCATCGAACCGTGACCCGCCGATAGGATGAACCGATCGCGGTCCGGCCAGTTCGGGGCAGTGGCGTCGAATTTGAGGTGCTTTTCGAACAATACGGTCGCAACATCGGCCATGCCCATCGGCATACCGGAATGGCCGGAATTGGCGGCGGCGACAGCGTCGAGGGTCAGGGTGCGGATGGCCGCAGCCTTGTCCCAGTGTTCGGGGTTGGCATTGCGCAGCGCAGTCAGGTCCACGGGCGTAGTTCCTTTGGTTTACGGGCAGATGGGCGCTGAATACCATCCGATTGTCAAAGTGCAAGCAGAACCGCGTGGCACACCGAATTGGCGCTTCAAGAGCGGTGTGCAAGTGGTTGAAACCAAACAGTGGGTATTTTCTGTCGCATTCCGTTAGACTAGGGCTGAGCGCCGCCGCTTTTGATTCGGGTAGGCGAATATCAGAACGAACCTTGATAAAGAGGTGACACAGGCATGAGTCAGATCGAAGAACTACAACGCCGTATTATCACCGCGATGGAGCGGATCGGTAATGGTGTCGAGGCCTTGCACGATGCTGGATCCGCAGCCGGTGATGACACGTCGCTGCGAACGGCGCTTGAAGAAGAGCGGGTGGCCAATGCCCAGCTTGAGGAACGGCTGAAAACGATCAAAGAGAGACACGCGCAAGAGATTGACGCGCTGCGTGCGCAACCGGCACCGAGTTCGGAAGTGGATGCGCTGCGTGCGCAATTGGCCGAGGCGACCTCTCAGCTCGCCACGGTTGAGGCTGCGCGGGCCGAGTTGGCGGATGCCAAGGCTGCGCTTGAAAACACGGACGAAGTCGAGGGCTTGAAGGCTGAGATTGAGACTCTGCGATCACATCAGGGCGCCGCAGAAGAGGCCAATACGTTGCGCGCGCAGGTCGAGAAACTGACCCCAATCGCGGATCGCGCGGAAGAGATGGAGGCCGAATTGGCGCGTCTGCGGGCTGAACTGGTCGATAGCGAGCGGTTAACCGAACTCAATGCCGAGCTTGAGATGCTGCGCGCGGAACGGGCTAGCCATGGGGCCGCGATGTCCCGGTTGGATGATGATTTGCAACGGCTTCGCAATGCAAACGATCAGCTCCGGAGCGCTGTCGATGAATTACGCGCCGCCGCAGAGGACGGTGTCACGGATGCTGACATGCTGAACCGGGCCACGACAGCCGAATTAGAAGCCATACGTGCCGCGCGCGCGTCGGACGCAGCCGAAGCGCATGCGGTCCTGGCTCGACTTGAGCCATTGCTAAGTCATGCCAATCTGGCCGAGGGAGAGGTGGAATAATGCCCGAAGTAACCATTCATATCGGTGGCCGCGGCTTTGATGTCTCGTGCCAGGACGGTGAAGAACCGTTTCTGCAAGCGGCAGCCAGACTGCTGGATGATGAGGCTCAGGTTTTGTCGGACCAGATCGGACGTATGCCGGAATCGCGGATGCTGCTGATGGCGGGACTCATGTTGGCAGACAAGGCAGCCGCGCATGAAGATCGCATGAAACTGGCCGAGGCCAAGCTGGTTGAATTGGAGACCGAATTGAAGCGGCTCCGCAGCCAACCGCAGCCGGAACCTGAACGGATCGAGGTCGCGGTAGTGCCGCCATCTGTCACGGATACGCTGGCTGAAATGGCGGCGCGCGCCGAAGCCCTGGCGGCAGTCATTGAAGAAAGGACGGCCTAATGCCGATCGCCCGAATGGCCTTTTGCGCGGCCGTCGTCTCGCTGACTGGCACGATGGCAAAGGCCGATATCGACATTCTGTCCGTGACGTTTATCTGTGAAAACAACACGCAAGTGCCGGTGTCCTACTTTAACGCCTCAAATGGCGATGGGGCGGCTGCGATGATGATCGATGATCAGTTGATCCCCATGAAACAGGTTCCAAGCGGTTCGGGCATCCGGTATGAATCCGTCGGAGGGGCAGGGACATACACCCTGCGCTCCAAGGGGTGGGATGCCACGATCAGCCATCAGGCCGAAGGCGACACAGCCCCGGAACTCGTATTGTTCAAGGACTGTAGCAGCCGATAGCTTACGCGTTTGCTTCGCGGATTTTGTCCGCAGCGTCTTTATTGTAGCCCACACTGTTTTCATCGAACAGTGTGTCTAGCTCGCCCGACAGCGTCATTTCAGTGATAATGTCGCAACCGCCGACAAACTCGCCTTTGACATAAAGCTGAGGCACGGTTGGCCAGTCGGAGTAGTCCTTGATGCCCTGGCGCACAGCTTCGTCAGCCAGAACGTTCACATCGGTGTATTCGACACCCATGTAATTCAGAACACCGGCCACCCGGGATGAGAACCCGCACTGCGGCATCTCTTTGGTGCCTTTCATGTAAAGCACCACATCGTTGGCTTTGACGGTTTCGTCGATCTGGGTCTTAACGTCGCTCATCTTGCTTTTCCTTTTCATCCGCTTGCGCGGCGGTCGTTCGGTTATCGGGCAGTTCAGGTGCCCATCCTTCTTCTTCAAGCCGCCGGTGTTCTGCTTGTGCAAGCGTCACCGGATCAAGCCCGTATCGTTCAATTCCCCCAACCTTGCTAAGCGTATCGGGGTCAGGGCGCATATCCGACAGTTTTCGTTTTCTGTTGCGTTTGACATAGGCTTCGATGAGGGCGGCGACAACTATCAATGCACCAAGAAGAGATATCCAGAAGGGCCAGCCACTCATCTTTTCAAAGCCACTTAGGCGCTTTTTTGAAAGTAGTGCTGTGTCATTCAGGTACCTTCGTCGTCAACGCCAGCGCGTGCAATTCCCCATCAGATCCATCCATCTTGCCTTTCAGCGCAGCGTAAACCGCACGCTGTTGCTGAACGCGGTTTTTGCCGCGAAAGCTTTCGTCCACGACCATGGCGGACATGTGCACGCCATCGCTGCCACCAACCTGAATTTCCGCATTGGGAAAGCTTTCGCGCAGCAGGGTTTCGATCTCGTGGGCGCTCATCGGCATGTAGGTTCACTCCTGAAGGTCTTTCCCAAGATGTAGAGTGATGAGAGCGGGCGTGCAAGATGTCGAGCATCTTTCAGATACGCGAATCCCGCGCCTATGGAAGACGCGGGAATTCTGGAATTCGGAAGAGACGATTTATCAGGCGACCGCGGCGGCAAAGCTCTGGCGGAAGGTCTCGGTCAGTTCTGCCAAAGGAGCTTCGGAATTGCCGATCTTCACGCTGTCACCGGTAAATCGACCAACCGAGACCAGCGGGACACCAGCCTGACCGGCAGCGATCATTAGCGCCTCGGCTTGATCGAAGTTGCACGCCACAAGATAACGGGCCTGGTCTTCGCCGAATAGGAACTCGGATGATGCATCATCCAGGCAAACGCCTACGCCTGCAGCTTCAGCAAGTTCAAACGCAGCCAGTGCAAGGCCTCCATCGCTCAGATCAGTACATGCTTTGATCATCTCGCGATTGGCACGGATGAATTCCCCGTTGCGCGCCTCTGCAGCCAGATCAACGTGCGGCGCGTCTCCGTCCTCGCGGTTGAATACCTCGGCCAGCAGGGCGGACTGACCCATATGGCCGTTGGTTTCGCCGATGACCAGCGCAACATGGCCATCCCGAACCTCGTTTCCGATGATCTCGTCGCTATGAGCAAGAAGACCAACCGCGCCGATGGTGGGGGTTGGCAGGATCGCCTGACCGTCTGTCTCGTTATAAAGAGAGACGTTGCCCGACACGATGGGCATATCCAGCGCACCAACGGCGGCACCGATACCTTGGATCGCGCCGACGAACTGACCCATGATCTCGGGCTTTTCGGGGTTCCCGAAGTTCAGGTTGTCTGTGGTGGCAAGTGGTTTGGCCCCCACGGCGGTCAGGTTGCGATAGGCCTCGGCCACCGCTTGTTTGCCGCCTTCCACCGGGTTTGCACGGACATAGCGCGGGGTTACGTCGCTGGTAAAGGCTAGCACCTTGTCGGTGCCATGTACGCGGACCATGCCAGCGCCCAGACCCGGCGTGCGAGTTGAATCCGCCATGACCATGGTGTCGTATTGCTCATAGACCCATTGTTTGCCTGCGTAATTGGGTGAAGAGAGCAGGGCGCGCAGACCGTCGATCGGATCGATCTGTGGTACGTCTTCCAGTGGCGCGGACTCAGGGGTCGGTTCCCACGGGCGGTCGTATTCAGGCGCGGTCGAGGACAGTTTAGACAGGACCAGATCGGCTTTGATCTCACCATTGTGCATGATCAGGAAACGGTCTTCGGCAATGGTTTCGCCTACGATGGCAAAATCGAGGTCCCATTTTTCGAACACGGCGCGGGCCTCGGCCTCAAGCTCAGGTTTGAGGAC
The DNA here is from genome assembly GCF_056532915.1 of Ruegeria sp. H9. Lineage (NCBI taxonomy): Bacteria > Pseudomonadati > Pseudomonadota > Alphaproteobacteria > Rhodobacterales > Roseobacteraceae > Ruegeria > Ruegeria sp. H9. The sequence goes on from NZ_JBQFNX010000002.1 coordinate 381,287, forward strand.
CATCAGCATCCGTTCCTGAGATTCTGACAGCATCATTTCATAGGCTGTCATGTTCTCTTCGCGCTGAGGTACGTTTTCCAGATCAAGGCGCACGCCAAGGCCGCCCTTATCGCCCATTTCCACGGCAGAACAGGTCAGGCCCGCCGCGCCCATGTCCTGGATCGAGATCACGGCACCGGTCTGCATCAGTTCCAGCGTTGCTTCCATCAGGCGCTTTTCGGTGAAGGGGTCGCCGACCTGAACGGTGGGGCGTTTTTCTTCGATGGTGTCATCGAATTCGGCCGATGCCATGGTTGCTCCGCCCACACCGTCACGACCGGTTTTTGCGCCCAGATAGACGACGGGCATCCCAACGCCCGAAGCGGCCGAGTAGAAAATCTTGTCACTGTCAGCCAGACCAGCGGCAAACGCGTTCACAAGGCAGTTGCCGTTATAGGCCGGGTGGAACCGAACTTCGCCACCCACGCAAGGCACACCGAAGCAGTTGCCGTAGCCGCCAATACCCTCGACCACTCCGTTCACCAATTGGCGCGTCTTATGGTGGCCTGGCTCGCCAAAGGACAGTGCGTTCATCGAGGCGATGGGCCGTGCGCCCATGGTAAAAACATCCCGCAGGATGCCGCCCACGCCGGTCGCCGCGCCCTGATAGGGTTCGATATACGAGGGGTGGTTGTGGCTTTCCATCTTGAACACCACGGCCTGACCGTCGCCGATATCGACGACACCCGCATTCTCGCCTGGGCCGCAGATAACCTGAGGGCCAGAGGTTGGAAGGGTGCGCAACCATTTCTTGGATGACTTATAAGAACAATGCTCGTTCCACATCGCTGAAAAGATGCCAAGCTCGGTAAAGGTCGGCTCACGCCCGATGATCTCAAGGATCATGTCGTATTCCTCGGGCTTGAGCCCATGTGCGGCAATCAGATCGGGTGTGATGGCGGGCTCTTGCATCTTCTGTCCTGTGTCCAAGTGGGCCGAGATTGCGGGCCTTTTAGGGCAATGGGCCGCTTGAGGAAAGAGCCAAACCCGCACAGGGGTCATCGGGCAATAAAAAACGGAACCGGCCATAAGACCGGTTCCGATTTGAGAGGCGTGCTGATTTGGTTCAGCCAGCGGCTGAAACGTGTCGAAGCCTAAGTGTCAGGCGGGGTTTTGCCCTTTGTTGACCGCATCTGCGGCGGCTGCACCGGCGGCAGCTTTTTGTTCTTCAGTTATGTTCTCAGCCTCATCCAACCCCGGGATGGCGACGCGCACCTCGCGGCGGGCGAAGTCGATACCATTTGCGTTGAATTCGGCCTTCACACGGTTAAAGATTTCCTTACGCAATGTGAATTGCTTACCGGGCTTGGCCATGAACTTGCCTCGGATGATCATACCGACATCGTCGAAGTCGAACACACCCTGAGATTTGAAGGGCTGCAGGAAGCCATCTTTGTGAACCTCGTCCTGCATCATCTCGGCACCGATCTTCTTGAAGATCTTCTTGACCTTGTTGGGGTCGGTGTCGAACGGCACAGTAAATTTCAACTTCATGATCACCCAGTCACGGCTGAAGTTGGTGAGCTTTTGAATCTCGCCATAAGGTATAGTGTGCACCGGACCACGATGGTGGCGAAGCTGCATTGAGCGGATCGAAATTTTCTCGACCGTTCCCATGGTCCCGCCGACATCGACATATTCGCCGACGCGGAAGGCGTCATCGATCAGGAAGAAGATGCCGCCAACGATATCGGCCACCAGTTTCTGCGCACCAAAGCCGATGGCCAGACCCAAAACACCAGCACCAGCCAGCAGCGGCGTGATGTTGATGCCCAAGGCGCTCAGGGCTAGTAGGCCGAAGATCACCGAGATGGTGACTTGTGCGGTGATCCGCAACAAGGGCAGGACGGTCGCCAGACGCGAACCACCCGCGCCGCCACCTTCTCCGCCGGCTTCTTCATCCAGCTCCTCGGCCGCTGTCTGTTCCTTGGCCAGACGACGGTTAATCCACAGCGAGACGATCTCGTTCAGGATGTAGCCGACAGCGATGATCAGCAGGAACTCGATGATTGCGCCGCCAACTTCGGCACCGATTCCTGCGGACGCAACATGGCGCAGATCTAGCTGCCAAACACGGGAAATCATGAAGACGACGAAGAGGCCAGCAATCACCCGACCGATGCGAATATAGCTGCGCTTGGCCGATCGGTAGGCGCGTTCTGCTAATGGCCCTTCGCCCGACATTGGCGGCTGCAGGTGGCGCACCAAACCACGTATCAATGTATCAAGTGCAGGTGCAATCAACAGCCAGAACATGGTTGTGAAATGCGCTCCACCGGACAGCACGCGGATCAGCGCCGGGTTGCGTTGTGCCACCAGGAATTCGACCAGCAGCCAAATCACGACCGAAACGCCGATTGCAAAATACGGGTAATACCGCGCGACTTCTTCGTCGAACTTGGTGTGGTCTGGGTCGGTGCCCAGCATCATCTGTGACAAACCTTCGCGCGCAGTCCAGGCGATTATGCCAATATAGACGTGGATTGCTGCGTTCAGCCAGAAACCGATGCGTGTCTGATCGCCGGTTACCCCGTTGAGCGCGTTGAACCTTAGTACGAACAAGGTAAAGCCGATCAGGATCAGCAGACCGATCAGGTTGCGATGCAGGTATTTTGCCCAGTGGTCGTCAATGTTTACCAATCGGAATTGTGGCTTTTGCGGCGCAAGAACAAAGCGCGAGACTGCTGCCCCCAGACGCGGCACCCAGATTAGGTAGAATACAAATGGGGCTGCATAGATGATCTGCTCGGGGCTCAGCAATCCTCGGCCAATCGCCCGAATGACGACGTAGAATACGATAAGCCCTGCAATTTCGCGGCAAAATCGGCGGAACAGGTAGTTCACAGCGCCTCTGAGATCAGCGTCACCCGATGGCTCGGTTGCCTCATGCCAGCGGCGGGTCAGGAAAATGAATAGCTTCTCAGCAATGAAGCCGACTATCAGGACCGAGAGCACCAGCCCCATTAGCGTCAGAACACCAGCGCCCCCCAATTTGTCAGAGAAATTGCTAAATGCAGTGATTTGCGCACTGATGATATTGGGAACTGTGGTCAGAACATGTGTCCAGGATGCGACCATTTCTGCCCAGATCTCATTGAGCTCGGTCAGCGGGTCTTCCTGACCTTCCTTTTCCGCCGCTTGCTTTTCGGCAACAGCGTCAAGGCGTTCCAGAAGGATTGCCCGTACCTGGTCGTCAGACATGCGCGCAACCAGATCATCAACCTGTTCTGGCGTCAGATCTTCGGGAATTTCAACTGTAGCGGTTGTGCTTGTGTCTTGTGCATGAAGTGGCACGGCCAGGAACAAGACTGAAATCATCGCCAACAATAGGCGGAATGAGTGGAACATGAATTAGCCCTCGAACACGAAATTTAGGTGTTTTTTCGGGATCATAGGCCTACGCGTTGGATTTTCCCAGTGCTTTCCACTGAATTGCATCAGCCTGGCGCAAAAAAAAGGCCGAGCACTAAGCTCGGCCGTAGTCCAACAGGGAGGTATGAAGATGATGAGCGTTTCAGCATCACCGCCTTCATGTGCTCATTTAGGGATCAGTTTATTAACGATCAAGGTCTATTAGCAGACCCCGGCGTCATGTCCGCTATGCTCTGAGTGCATGGCTATAGCTTGCCCAATTGCCTCAGCTGTTTGCGATGGGCGATTATCTCATCCTGCACAAAGTCCCGGAATGCCGCTATCCGTTTGGAATGACGCAATTCTTCGGGGTAGGCGAGGTAAACCGGCACATCAGCACTTTCGATGTCTGACATGACGGGGACCAGATCCGGGAAGTCCTCTGTCACATAATCAGGAAGTACTCCGATACCCAGATCATGCAGCACGCCCTGAAGAACGCCGAAATAGTTGTTCACGGTCAGCAACGAGCCGGGATTGTATGTCATAAGGTGACGAACCATCGACGCGCTTGCCCCAACCTGAGGGGCTGCGGGCGTTTGGCAGATCAATCGGTGCTTGGAAATGTCTTCCAGCGTTTCAGGCGCCCCACCATGAGCATCCAAATAGCTGCGCGTTGCATAGAGCAGCATCTGCACAGTCATCAGCCGTTTGCGCACGAGATCGGCCTGGCTGGGCTCTTTCATGCGGATGGCCACATCGGCTTCACGCATTGGCAGATCCAATACCCGTTCTTCAAGCATGAGGTCGATATTGAGGTCGGGATACTGTTCATAGAGCTTCGGTAGGCGCGGGGCGAGCCACAGCGTGCCGAACCCGAAGGTGGTGGTCACCCTCAGTACGCCAAATACCTCATCTTCGCTATCCCGGATACGCGCTGCAGCGGCATCCAGACGTTTCAGCATAGCTGTCGTAGCATCGAACAACAATTCGCCTTGTTCTGTCAGAATCAGGCCGCGTGCATGGCGGTGGAACAAGGTTGCATCGAGTGATTCTTCAAGCGCGCGGATCTGACGGCTCACCGCGGATTGAGATAAATTGAGCTTGTCTCCCGCGTGTGTGAGGCTGCCAGCGTCTGCAACCGCGTGAAATATTCTGAGCTTGTCCCAATCCATCGCCGCAACTTTCGTTATCCTCGCGCAGCCCTATATGAAACAGGTAACAAATTCCACAATGAAACCCGGAAATCGTTACGTAATAGAGTAAAATCACTATACAGGTCAGTATTTATGACCTAATATGCACGAGAATAAAGCACACTAATCCGACGAGGGGAGACGTCAGATGAGTCAGCCGAAAATTTCACTCAACGACCGGTTCGACCTGTCCAAAAGCCCGGTTCTTTTGAACGGCACGCAGGCACTGGTGCGTTTGATGCTGATGCAAAAAGTACGAGACACTGCGGCGGGATTGAACACAGCAGGTCTGGTCACAGGCTATCGGGGGTCTCCGCTTGGGGCTGTAGACCTTCAGATGTCTCGTGCAGAAAAGCAACTTGCCGAAAAGGATGTCACCTTTCAATTCGGATTGAACGAAGATCTGGCTGCAACCGCATTGTGGGGCAGCCAACAGGCGGGGCTGCGTGGCGACGGAAAATTCGATGGTGTTTTTGGGCTCTGGTATGGCAAGGGGCCGGGCGTAGATCGATCCGGTGATGTGATGCGCCATGCCAATATGGCGGGCACGGCGCAACATGGCGGTGTATTGATGGCCATGGGCGATGATCACACGGGTGAAAGCTCGACCGTTTTGCATCAGTCGGAATGGTCACTGGTGGACATGTATATGCCCGTGGTCAGCCCGGCAGGTGTGCAAGAAATTCTGGACTATGGCATCTATGGATTTGCGCTCAGCCGCTTCGCCGGGGTCTGGGTCGGGCTGAAAACGATGAAAGACACGATCGAAGTGACTTCCGTCGTAGATGGCCGCCCTGACCGAATGCAGCTGGTCACCCCTCAATTCGATATGCCAGAGGGTGGGCTGAATATTCGGCTGGGTGATACGCCGCATCTGCAGGAAGCGCGCGTAATCGACCACAAGCGCTTTGCGGCAGAGGTCTTTTCGCACGCCAATAAGTTAGACAAGAGGGTCTGGGGAAAACCGGGCGCCAAGATTGGGTTTGTGGCGGCGGGTAAGAACTGGCTTGATCTGACTCATGCCATGTCGCTGCTGAACATCAACCCGGATGAGGCCGAACGGCTAGGCATTACCACCTATAAGATCGGGCAGACTTTCCCCTTGGATATGAAGGGCTTCCACGATTGGGCTGAGGGGCTGGACCTGATCGTGATCGTCGAGGAAAAGCGCAAGCTGATCGAAGTTCAGGTCAAAGAAGCGATCTTTGACGACCGTCGTGGGCGCCGTGTTTATGGCTGGTACAAAGGCGGCGCGGGGACGCTACACCGCGAAGAACTGTTCCCGACCCGAGGGGCGCTTGACCCGATCATGATTGCCGAGAAGCTGGGTGAGATCCTAATCGAAGAGGGGCGCGATACAGATGGCGTTCGCGCCGGACTGGAGGCGCTGTCCGAAGCGCGCCGGGCTGACAATGCGCAGGAAATCGCGGCGCGTTTACCATACTTTTGTTCTGGATGTCCGCATAACAGTTCAACCAAGCTGCCTGATGGCAGCCGAGCCTATGCCGGGATTGGCTGTCACTACATGGTGCAGTGGATGGATCGCGAAACCACCGGTTTCACCCAGATGGGCGGCGAAGGGGCGAACTGGATTGGCGAGGCTCCGTTTTCAACCACACAACATGTGTTCCAAAACCTCGGCGATGGCACCTATAACCATTCCGGCGTGCAGGCGATCCGGGCGGCACTGGCTGCGGGCACAAATATCACCTTTAAGATCCTCTATAACGACGCCGTTGCGATGACCGGAGGTCAGGAGAACGAAGGTGGGCTAAGTGCCGAACGCATCGTCGCCGAGGTCCGTGCGATGGGTGTCAGCAACGTCGCTGTCGTTTACGACGAAAAAGAAGATGTGAATTTTGGTGCGTTGCCTTCGGGCGTTGAGACGTTCGAGCGTTCAAAACTGATGCAGGTTCAGGAAAAATTCCGCGAAATCGAGGGTGTATCGGTCATTGTTTATGTCCAGACCTGCGCAGCTGAAAAGCGCAGGAGACGCAAGCGCGGCACGTTCCCCGACCCCGATAAGCGAGTGTTCATAAATACTGATATCTGTGAGGGTTGCGGAGATTGCGGCGTTCAGTCGAACTGTGTTTCCATCGTACCGAAAGAGACCGAACTTGGCCGCAAGCGTGCGATTGATCAGTCAAGCTGCAACAAGGATTTTTCCTGCTTGAACGGGTTCTGCCCGTCTTTTGTAACCGTTGAAGGGGCGAAAATCCGCAAAGAGGCGACGACCGACCTCGACTTGCCCGATCTACCGGACCCCGTTTTGCCACAGATCATTGGCACTCATAACGTCGTAATTACCGGAGTTGGCGGCACAGGCGTTGTCACCATCGGGGCGGTTCTGGCGCAAGCCGCACAAATCGACGGCAAGGGTGCCGGTATGATGGAAATGGCCGGCCTCGCACAGAAGGGTGGCGCCGTACATATCCATTGCCGTCTGGCCAACCGGCCCGATGATATCAGCGCGATCCGTGTTGCCACTGGCGAAGCGCATTCGCTGATCGGTGGTGATCTGGTGGTATCGGCCGGGGCCAAGACGCTTGGCCTCACGCAAACCGGCCAGACCGGCGCTGTTGTGAACAGTCATGAGATTATCACCGGTGACTTCACGCGCGATACAGAATTCACAATCCCCAGCGATCAATTGCAGCTTGCGCTGCAGGCGCGGTTGAAAGACGGGGTGGCCCTTTTCGATGCCACCGATCTGGCGCGAGCCGTGATGGGCGACTCGATCTATTCCAATATGATGGTCTTTGGCGCAGCCTGGCAGCGTGGTCTGCTACCGATCAGTCACCAAGCGATAATGGGTGCTATTGAGTTGAATGGTGCGGCGGTCGAGCGCAACAAACGCGCCTTTGAAGTTGGTCGCTGGGCGGTGACCCACCCCGACGACGTGGCCAATATTTTGCGCCCCAACGTAGCAGAGTTACCAAAGACCCTCGATCAAGTGATCGATTTCCGCGCTGCGCACCTGATCGACTATCAGAACAAGCGGTTGGCGAAACGTTATCGCAAGCTGGTCGACAGCGTTGCAGATCAACACGTTCGTGAGGCTATTGCCAAAGGCTACCATAAGCTTTTGTCATATAAGGATGAATATGAAGTCGCCCGATTGCTGCTCGACAGTCGCCAGAAGGCGGAGGCCGAGTTTGATGGTGACTTTAAGATGACCTTCCATCTTGCGCCGCCAACCCTGGGGACGAAGGGCGACAATGGCCGCCCGGCCAAGAAAGCGTTCGGCGAGTGGTTTCTTGGTCCGTTGAAGGTTCTAGCCAAGCTGAAAGGTTTGCGCGGCACTCCGCTGGATATCTTTGGCTACACGACAGAGCGCAAAATGGAGCGTGCTCTGATCCGCCAGTATGAAAAGGACATGAAAGAGGTTTTGCCCAGCCTGACACCCGAAACCAGTGATGCGATCGCGGCCCTTGCGGCTCTGCCATTGGACATTCGCGGTTTCGGTCCGGTTTTGGTCGCGAATGAAGCCAAGGCTGCGAAACGTCGCGAGGAATTGTTGGCTGTTATTCGCGATGGCGGGCCTCAGATGAAAGCTGCGGCAGAGTGAGGCTTTACAAGCTTGTCATCAAACCTATGCAAACTGGCTACCCGGCCTTATCTAAGCGGCAGCAAACCGGAGTAGCCAATGCCCTCGCGCCATCACGTCGCTCGTGACATCTCTTACGCCCATTCCGCAGAAACGCGGAGCGGGCGTATAGTGATCAAGCTGATGGAAAACACGACCGGTCGTCTGCGTCTTATCCGCCGCGCTGACGGGTATGAGCAGGAGGTCGCACAGGGGCGTGATTTTTGGTCCGTAATGGTGGATCGATATGGGCTGACATTAGACGTGGTTGGCGGTGCGTTGTCGAACATCCCAAAAGATGGGCCATTGATCCTGATTGCGAACCATCCTTACGGCATTCTAGACGGGCTAATGATGGGACACATCCTGTCTCAGACTCGGACAGACTTTCGCATTCTCGCCAATCATGTTTTTCGCAAAGCTGAAGACCTGAACAGCATCGTGCTGCCAATTTCGTTTGATGCCACAAAAGATGCGATGAAGCTGAATCTTGCGACTCGCAAAACCGCTCTGAACTACCTAAGCGATGGTGGTGCAATCGGGATCTTCCCAGGTGGCACAGTCAGCACTGCGGCCAAGCCATTTTCTCATCCGATGGATCCGGGCTGGCGGGGATTTACAGCGCGGATGGTTGCCAAATCCAATGCGACCGTTGTGCCGGTTTTCTTCGATGGTCACACCTCGCGTTTGTTCCAGATTGCCAGCCATCTGCACAACACTCTGCGGATGGGGTTGCTGATCAAAGAGTTCAAGAAACGTGTCGATACCCCCGTCCGCGTGGTTGTAGGAGACCCCATTGGGCGCGACATTCTGGACCCGCTGGGCAAGGATACGCGCAAGATGATGGATTTCCTGCGCAAAGCCACGTATGAGCTGTCTCCAGAGCCATTGAAGTCTTATGACTATGGCTATGAATTCGAGGAACGGCATCGCGCCTGAAGGGGCAAATGGCAGTAGGTATCTTTGATTCCGGATTGGGTGGTTTAACCGTCCTGAACGCCGCGCAGAAACGTCTGCCCGACGTTGATTTCCTTTATTTCGCGGACAGCGCGCATGCGCCTTATGGTGTGCGCGATGCCGAGGATATCTTTAACCTGACACGAAACGCTGTGCAGGACCTTTGGGATCGCGGTTGCAATCTGGTGATTCTGGCCTGCAATACCGCAAGCGCCGCCGCCCTGCGTCGGATGCAAGAAGCGGGCGTGCCAGAAGGAAAGCGTGTACTGGGCGTATTTGTGCCTTTGATTGAGGCGCTGACTGAACGGCAATGGGGCGACAACTCTCCGCCGCGTGAGGTTCAGGTGCAGCATGTTGCGCTGTTTGCGACGCCCGCGACAGTGTCGAGCCGTGCGTTTCAGCGGGAGCTGGCGTTTCGGGCGATAGGGGTTGATGTCGAAGCGCAAGCCTGCGGCGGGGTGGTGGACGCCATCGAAGAGGGCGACATGATCTTGGCCGAGGCTTTGGTACGCAGCCATGTGGATGCTCTGAAGCGCAAGATGCCGGAACCGCAAGCAGCCATTCTGGGCTGTACGCATTACCCGCTGATGGCAGAGACGTTTCAGCAGGCGCTCGGACCGGATGTGAAAGTCTATAGCCAGGGTGATCTGGTTGCGGAAAGCCTTGCAGACTACTTGCAACGGCATCCGAATATGCTGGGTGAGAGCACCGATGGCTTCCTGACAACGGGTAAGCCGGGCGTTGTGACGGATCGCGCGACTCAGTTCCTGCGACGACAAATCACCTTTGAAGCCGCCTGACCTAGGTCAAGGACGGCGCTTTTCCGATTCCGTAATTCGTTGACCGTCACAGCGGCGGTCACCCCATGTGACACATGAATGAAAGAGGTCTGACATGACCCACAAAATCGCAATTCTTGGCGCTTCTGGTTACACCGGCGCGGAACTCGTGCGGCTGATCGCCGGGCATCCGAGTATGGAAATCAAAGCTCTGGCCGCCGAACGGAAGGCTGGACAGACAATGGCGCAGGTATTTCCGCATTTGCGCCATATGGATTTGCCGGTGCTTTGCAAGATTTCCGAGATCGACTTTAGCCAAATCGACCTGTGTTTCTGCGCTCTGCCGCACAAGACCAGTCAGGAAGTCATTCGCGAACTGCCCAACACCTTGAAAATTGTTGACCTGTCAGCAGATTTTCGACTTCGCGATGGCGACGAATACAAGAAGTGGTATGGGAATTCACATGCCGCGCTTGGGCATCAGGAAGAGGCGGTTTATGGTCTGACCGAGTTCTACCGTGACGAAATCCGCGGCGCTCGGCTGGTTGCCGGGACCGGATGCAATGCCGCGACGGGTCAGTATGTGCTGCGTCCGCTGATTTCGGCGGGTGTGATTGATCTGGATGACATCATTCTGGACCTGAAATGCGCGGTCTCGGGCGCAGGTCGGGCGCTGAAAGAGAATCTATTGCACGCAGAACTCAGTGAAGGGGCGAACGCATATGCCGTTGGCGGGACGCACCGGCATCTGGGCGAGTTTGATCAGGAATTCACGGAACTGGCTGGACGGACGGTGCATGTGCAGTTCACACCGCACCTGATCCCAGCCAACCGGGGTATTCTGGCCACAACCTATGTAAAGGGTGACCCGCAGAGCGTGTATGAGACACTTCAAGCGGCCTATGAAGCCGAGCCCTTCATTGAGATGCTGCCATTTGGCGAGACGCCCTCGACCCACCATGTGCGGGGGTCGAACTTCTGCCATATCGGTGTCGTTGGAGATCGGATCGAACGCCGTGCAATCGTGGTGGCAGCATTGGATAACCTGACAAAAGGTAGCAGTGGGCAAGCCTTGCAGAACGCCAACCTGATGTTAGGTGAGGATGAAACCCTGGGTCTGATGATGGCCCCCTTGTTCCCGTGAGGACGGTATGAAAACGCTTAAGAAACGTCGTCGTGTACAAGTCATTCTAGTGGCTGTTGCGGCCCTGATACTGGCGACGGGTCTGATCGGATATGCGATGCGTGATGGCATCAACTTCTTCCGCTCACCCAGTCAGGTGATTGCAGAACCGCCGAAACCGAGCGAGGTGTTCCGCATAGGTGGATTGGTCGAAGAAGGTTCGATCATTCGCGGGCAGGGTGAGACTGTGCATTTCGTCGTGACCGACGGCGGTGAAAGCGTAAAGGTCGCTTTTACCGGTGTTCTGCCTGATCTGTTCTCGGAAAATCAGGGTATGGTGGGCACCGGAAGTTATGTGAACGGAGTTTTTGAAGCCACTGAAATCCTTGCGAAACACGATGAAACCTACATGCCAAAAGAGGTTGTGGACGCATTAAAAGAGCAAGGCGTTTATCAGGAATCAGGCGATAGCTGAATGCAGCATCGCTGAATGCCATCGGCGTCAAATTTCTAAACAGAAGAAGCGGGGCGTTGCGTGCGAGAGGTAGGCAGCGCCCTTTGTTTTGCAGTGGTGTTAACGAAATTGTCCGACCGTTTGCCAAAGTTTGGCATAGGGTTGACGATGTTGACGGTACGACAGATTGCAAAAGGGATCGTGGCGCGGGAAGGTGGTTTTGTGGATGACCCCGATGATCCCGGCGGTGCCACGAAATACGGGGTGACGATCCATACCATGCGCCGATTGGGTCTCGATCTGGACCGAGATGGTTCGGTGACGCAACAAGACGTGCGCATGCTTAGCAAAGCGCAGGCCGTCGATATTTTTCTGGAACACTATTTTGAGAAACCACGCCTTCAGGTGCTGCCGAACGCCGTACAGGCATCCGTGTTCGACATGTACGTCAATGCAGGAGCTCAAGCGGTGAAAATCCTGCAGAACCTGCTGCGGCAGATGGAGTATGACATTACGGTTGACGGGGTCATCGGCCCTCAGACTGCGCAGGCGAGCCGGGAGGCGGCTAGTCCAAAGCCTCTGGTGTTTCGTGATGCCTATGGGGTCGCAAGACGAAACTATTACTTCCGTTTAGCAGACCGGCGGATGGCTCTTCGTAAATATGCCAGAACACGCGCGGGCGGCAAAGGCGGATGGATCAAGCGTGCCGAAGAGTTTTTATCGCCCAAGTATCATCTGAGCGAGGACGCGTTTCAGAAAAGGGTTTCGGGATGGGTTTGATCTCGGGTTTGTTGGCGCTCTTGTTTGGCGGAGGTCGCAATGTGGTTCGCGAAACTGCGGAAATGTTTCGCGAAAATGTAGAAAGCGGTGCCGAGCGTTCTGTCGAACTGCGCAGTGCGGCCATGGCGCAATTCGGCACTGAATTCCAAGCCCCAAGCAAAACCAGATTTGATCGGTTCATGGACGGGCTGAATCGCCTTCCGCGACCGGCGCTGGCTTTGGGAACATTGGGTTTGTTTCTGGCCGCCATGATCGATCCGCTGTGGTTCGCAGCACGTATGCAGGGAATTGCGCTGGTGCCAGAGCCACTGTGGTGGCTGTTAGGGGTGATCGTGTCGTTTTACTTTGGCGCGCGGCATCAGATCAAAGCGCAGGATTTTCAAAGAGAAATCAGCGCGACAATGCTGAGGGCGCCTGAGGTGATCGCCAATCTTGAAACGATCCGCGGGTTGCGCGATGACAGTCCGGGTGTCGCCGATACTGGCTCGGACGCATCGTTGGCCGAAGCAGTCAACCAGCCGGATTCGAACCCTGCATTGGAGGACTGGAAGCGGCTACGAAAGACCTGAGGCGCGACATTATGTGCGGTGATCCGAGGCGAATGTGAATGGCACTTGCACCGGTGCCGCAGTATAAGCAGGCCATGATTACAGAACTCGGCCATTTCGCACTTATCTTAGCCTTCCTCGTCGCCATCGTCCAAACTGTGGTGCCGTTGATCGGGGCTGCCAACCGTTGGAACGGGTGGATGGTTTTCGCTGAACCGGCCGCCATCACGCAGTTCATTTTGGCCGCCTTTTCCTTTGGTGCGCTGGTCTGGGCGTTTACCACGTCTGACTTCTCGTTGCGGATCGTGGTCGAGAATAGCCATTCGGCAAAACCGATGCTCTACAAGATCACCGGGACCTGGGGAAACCATGAAGGTTCGATGCTGTTATGGGTCCTGATTGTAGCGATATTCGGCGCGATGGCCGCCATATTCGGCGCTGGCTTGCCTCCGACCTTAAAGGCGCGGGTGCTGGCCGTTCAGGCCGCGATCGGAGTTGCTTTCTATGCCTTTATCCTCTTCACATCGAACCCGTTTGACCGACTGCCTGTTCCTCCGTTCGATGGACGGGACCTGAACCCGCTGCTGCAGGACCCCGGTTTGGCCTTCCATCCGCCATTCCTGTATCTGGGCTATGTCGGCCTCAGCATGGCGTTCAGTTTTGCCGTTGCTGCATTGATCGAGGGCCGGGTGGACGCGGCTTGGGGGCGTTGGGTACGGCCTTGGACATTGGCGGCTTGGGTCTTCCTGACGATCGGTATCGCGCTTGGATCCTGGTGGGCCTACTACGAATTGGGCTGGGGCGGGTTCTGGTTCTGGGATCCTGTTGAGAACGCTAGCTTTATGCCTTGGCTACTGGCGGCCGCTCTATTGCATTCCTCCATCGTGGTGGAAAAACGCGAGGCGTTAAAAAGCTGGACGATCTTGCTTGCGATCATCGCGTTTGGGTTTTCTCTGATCGGTACCTTTATCGTGAGATCGGGGCTGCTGACTTCGGTCCATGCTTTTGCCAATGATCCCGAGCGTGGCGTATTTATCCTGTTCATCCTGATCATCTTTACCGGCGGTGCGTTGACCCTGTTCGCTGCACGCGCGCAGGCGATGGAGGCGAAGGGTGTCTTCGGAATGGTCAGCCGCGAAAGTGCATTGGTTCTGAACAACATCTTGTTGGCAGTTAGCTGCTTTGTCGTGTTTTTTGGCACAATGTGGCCAATGGTGGCCGAGATGGCGTTCGATAGAAAACTCTCGGTGGGCGCGCCGTTCTTCAATGCGGCATTTACCCCATTCATGGTCGCCCTCGGAATCGTTCTTCCCGTTGGCGCAATGCTGCCGTGGAAGCGGGGCAAGCTAAGCCGGGCGGCATGGTCTTTGCGCTATGCATTTGTGCTGGCGGTCACGATCGCGATACTGGTCTGGGTGATGCAGACCGGACGCAGCGCATTGGGACCCGTGGGTTTGTTCCTGGGGGCGTGGATCACCTTCGGCGCCATCGTCGATCTTTGGAGCCGCACTGGCCGCAAAGGCAGTCTTGGACGCCTGTTTCGACTGCCCGGCGCAGACTGGGGTAAGGCGGTGGCCCATAGTGGTTTGGGCGTCACCATGTTTGCCATCGCAGGCCTAACCGCTTGGGAAGTCGAGGATATTCGTGTCGCTCAACCGGGTCAGCCTTTTGAAGTGGGGCAGTTTACGTTGACGTTGCAAGATGTGCGTCAGGTACAGGGGCCGAACTATTTCTCAACCATGGCGGATGTGCTTGTTGAGAAGGACGGGCGCTATATCGCGACTCTTAACCCGGAAAAGCGCGACTACCCTGTGGCACGGATGCCGACAACTGAGGCTGCAATCGACTACCGCTTTCTGCGCGATCTATATGTTGTGATCGGGGATCAACAAGCTGATGGCGGCTGGGTGATGCGAACCTATATCAAACCTCTGGCCAACTGGATTTGGGGCGGATGTATCCTCATGGCTCTGGGCGGTGTGCTCAGCCTGTCGGATCGCCGTTTCCGTGTTGCAGCCGGTGCACGGAAAACGCCTGCAAGCGGGGTTCCTGCCGAATGAAGCGCCTGCTTGTTATCCTGCTGCTGATTGCAACCCCCATCATGGCTATTCAGCCGGATGAAGTGCTTGACGACCCGGCGCTCGAGACACGAGCACGGGATATCAGTACCGGTCTGCGCTGCTTGGTGTGCCGGAACGAAAGCATTGACGAAAGCAATGCCGAACTTGCGCGTGATCTGCGTATCTTGGTGCGAGAACGTCTGGTTGCGGGGGATACTGATCAAGAGGTTGTGGACTTCATCGTTGATCGCTATGGCGAATATGTGTTGCTGAAACCCACCGCGACCGGCGCCAATCTGTTGTTATGGCTGTCGGCCCCTGTCATGCTGCTGATAGCGGCCGGCATGGGGTGGAACTTTTTGCGCAAGCGTTCGCAGCATCAGGAAGTAGCGCATTCAGAAGGCCTTAGTGAGGAAGAACAAGAGCGTCTGCGCCGAATTCTGGAAGACTGACGCGCGGTTCTTCTTTTCCTTTTTCCGCATTTGCGTCAGTGTTTTGCAGAACGCTGCGCAGCTGAGGTTTTGCATGGAATACGAAGCGGTCCTTCTGGACATAACTGATAATTTGGCGGTTTTGACATTGAACCGGCCGGATAAGATGAATGCGTTGACGACGCAGATGCGGGCCGAGATCACCTACGCAATGAAAGATGCCGCGCAACACGCTCGCGCGATCGTCCTGACCGGTGCTGGACCTGCCTTTTGTTCGGGGCAAGATCTTGGCGACGCGTCGAGCACAGGAAAGATCGACCTCGAACGCGCGCTTCGGGACGAATATGAACCGATGCTTGAGGCTGTCTATGATTGCCCCGTGCCAACAATAGCGGCTGTTAACGGGCCTGCAGCGGGGGCAGGGGCCAACCTGGCACTTTGTGCCGATGTGGTGATAGCAACCGAGAGTGCCTATTTCCTGCAAGCTTTCGCTCGGATCGGTCTGCTGCCTGATGCAGGCGGCACCTGGTTCATGCCGCGTCAGATGGGGTTTGCCAAAGCGATGGGTGCAGCGCTGTTTGCAGACAAGATCAGTGCGCGACAGGCGGATGAATGGGGACTGATCTGGGAAGCGGTTGCAGATGATGAGTTCGACGCTCATTGGCGCAAGAGAGCTGCGTATTTGGCGAATGGCCCAACCTCTGGGTTTCGCGCGATCAAACAAGCGATCCGGGGAACTTACGATAGAACATTACCTCAGCAACTTGCAGCCGAAGCCCACCTGCAGGGCGAATGCGGACGTACCCGAGACTTTGCCGAAGGCGTCGTAGCCTTTCTGGAAAAGCGCCCTGCGAAATTCGAAGGGCGCTGATCATTCAATCAGGCCCGGCGGCGGCGACGAGTGCGCCGTTCGGGAACGGCCTCGTCCCCAGTGCCATCTGAGGCTGAGGTAAACGGACCAAGTGCCGATACGATCTGATCCAGGGTCGGGCGTTCGCCGCGCGGGCCGTTGTCTAACGCCTCGCGCATTTTGCGCAAATGCGCAGGCATGGTGCCACAGCAACCGCCAATGATCGTTGCACCTGCGTCGCGCGCCATGGCGGCGTACTGGCCCATCAGTTCAGGCGTTCCATCATAATGGATATGACCGTCCACATATTTCGGGATCCCTGCGTTGCCCTTGGAAATCAGTGGACGTTCGTTTCCTTGGGCAGCGAACCCTAGCACCGTCCGCAGTATATCCGAGGCACCAGTGCCGCAATTCGCCCCGAACGCAACCGGAGGATTGGGCAGAGTTTCCACGATCATTGCCAGATCAGAAGATGTAACACCCATCATTGTGCGGCCAGCCGTGTCAAAACTCATGGTGCCGCACCACGGCATATCTGCCAGAGCGAACGCTTCTGCCGCAGCCCGGAATTCTTCTGGCGCGCTTATGGTCTCAAGCCACAGAACATCTGCGCCTCCAGCCTTTAGCGCTTCAGCCTGTTCATGAAACATCTCGACGGCTTCGGCGTGCGAAAGGCTGCCGACAGGTTCCATGATCTCGCCGGTCGGGCCAACAGAGCCGGCCACGATGATCGGGCGACCTGCCTTGTCAGCGACTTCGCGACCCAGTTCAGCGCCAATACGGTTCAGCTCGGCCACGCGGTTCTGGGCTTCGTGTAACTTCAAACGCGCGGCTGTTCCACCAAATGTGTTTGTCAAAAACAGATCACTGCCGGCATCGACCGAGCCCTGATACAGAGCACGAATCTTGTCAGGCGCATCGACGTTCCACAATTCCGGCGCATCGCCTGATTGCAGGCCCATGTTGAACAGGTTCGTCCCGGTT
Organism: Ruegeria sp. H9; assembly: GCF_056532915.1. NCBI lineage: Bacteria > Pseudomonadati > Pseudomonadota > Alphaproteobacteria > Rhodobacterales > Roseobacteraceae > Ruegeria > Ruegeria sp. H9. The sequence continues at coordinate 398,425 of NZ_JBQFNX010000002.1, forward strand.
GCGCCATCCGCCAGAATGACGTCAACGGTTTCCAGAAGGTTGCTGAGCGCGTTTGTCATTGGAGTATTCCAAAATTGGGGCCACAGCCCGTCAAAATATGAGACGCCCCGTGTCTCATGACCGGGGCGTCAAATCAAATTCATAAAACTCATGAAGATCATGAGTTTTGCAGCTCAGGCATCAGGACTCGGCTTCCGCCATCACCTGCTCTTTGGCTTCGACCAGAAGTTCGACCATCTTCTCGCGGATTTTAGCCTCATCCGCGAGATCACCGAGGTACCCTTTGACCGCCTCGACAACATCGTCTTCGCTGACATTCTGCAGGTCGGTGTGGACCAGTTCCTGCCCGTATTTACGCGCCTGTTCCACAGTCTCGCCTTTCAGCGCCGAGGCCCATACAGCCATAAATCGATTGCGGCGCATCCGGGCGATGAACTGCATCTTTTCGTCATGAGCGAATTTGTTTTCAAACGCGGCTTCACGTTCGTCGAATGTGGTCATTGGTTGGGGACCTCTTGGGTTAGATGTTCTTTTCTGATGATATGACTATACGACGCCCTGTGCGCAAGGTATTTGCGCTGCGTCAAAGCCTCTCGGGGTTGCGAACTTGCGGGAAAGCGGGGCTTGCACTATGAGGGCGCCAACGTGAAGGGACTCATTCCCTTTCCCCAGACTGGAAAGGTCGCTCATGGCGCGTCGCAAGAAGATTTACGAAGGTAAAGCCAAGATCCTGTATGAAGGTCCCGAGCCGGGCACCATCGTGCAGTACTTCAAGGATGACGCCACAGCTTTCAACGCCGAGAAGAAAGACGTGATCGATGGAAAGGGCGTTCTGAACAACCGGTTAAGCGAATTCTTCATGACCGGTCTGGCCCAGATCGGAGTTCCGACGCATTTCATTCGCCGTCTGAACATGCGAGAACAACTTGTGCGGAATTGTGAGATCATTCCACTGGAAGTGATCGTCCGCAACTATGCCGCCGGATCGATGTCCAAACGCCTCGGTATCGCCGAGGGTACTCAACTGCCGCGCCCGATTGTTGAATACTGCTACAAGGACGATGCGCTGGGTGATCCGCTGGTGACCGAAGAGCACATTGCGGCATTCGGCTGGGCGAGCCAGCAGGATATGGACGATATCCTGAGCCTTGCACTGCGCGTTAATGATTTCATGAGCGGCGTGATGCTGGCGGTTGGTATTCGTCTGGTCGATTTCAAAATCGAGATCGGGCGCGTGTTCGAAGGCGATTTCCAACGACTGATCATTGCGGACGAAATCAGCCCCGATAGCTGCCGTCTATGGGATATCGAAACCGGTCAGAAGCTGGACAAGGATGTGTTCCGCCGTGATCTGGGTAGTCTGACTGATGCATATTCTGAGGTCGCCCGCCGTCTTGGCGTTCTGCCCAAAAGCAATGTCACAAAACCAACGCTGATCAACTGATCCTGTCTCATATCGACAGGGTTGTCCGACAAGCCCAAGCGGGGTATCCCGCGCCCAACGAAACGGATCGATGCGCGGTCCATCAGTGGAGTTCTCGAAAATGAAAGCACGTGTGCATGTGATGCTCAAGAACGGGGTTCTGGACCCGCAGGGCGAGGCTGTGCGTCACGCATTGGGTGCGATGGGCTTTGATCAGGTCGAAGGTGTCCGTCAGGGCAAGGTGATCGATCTGGAACTGGCAGACGGCGCGACCGAGGCGGACGTAACCAAGATGTGCGAAAAGCTGTTGGCCAACACGGTCATCGAACGCTTCGAGATCGAACTGCTCTGAGTTTTCCGACCTAGGAGGGTCCGCCATGCGCGCAGCCGTCATCGTTTTTCCTGGTTCCAACTGTGATCGGGACCTTGCCGTCGCCTTCGAGCAGGCCGGTTTTTCCGTCGATATGGTCTGGCATAAAGATGCCGCGCTGCCCGAGGGCATAGATATTGTCGGTGTTCCGGGTGGGTTTTCCTATGGTGACTATCTGCGCTGCGGCGCGATTGCGGCCCAATCGCCCATTTGCAAAGCGCTGGCCGCGCATACCGAGCGTGGTGGCTATGCCGTCGGTATCTGCAACGGTTTTCAGGTTCTGACCGAAACCGGAATTCTGCCTGGCGCGCTGTTGCGCAACGCCGGTCTGAAATACATCTGCAAAACGATCGGACTGAAGGTCGAAACCAGCGATAGCGCCTTTACTGAAGGGTACAATGCCGGGGATGTGATCGATATCCCGATTGCGCATCACGATGGCAATTATTTCGCAGACGATGAGACCTTGGCCGAGTTGAAGGATCAGGATCGCATTGCCTTCACATATGCCGAAAATCCCAATGGTTCGCGCGACGATATTGCAGGGATTTTATCGCACAACCGGCGCGTGTTAGGCATGATGCCCCACCCCGAGCGGGCGGCGGATTCAGGCCACGGAGGCACCGACGGAACGGCGCTCTTCCGCGCATTGGCCGGGGTGCTGACGCCCGCGTGACTTGAGGTCATCAGTCGGGACGCGTAGCGTCAGTACATGAGCGCGGAAGATCAAGCAGACAGCAAAGGGTTTCTGAACCGGTTTCGCGGCGCGCCTATGGGCTGGCGGCTGCGTCTTGCCGTGTTTTTGTTGCTGCTTGCTACCGTCGCCACAGTTTGGATCACCAACAGTCTGCTAACCAGTCGCTTCACCGAATCGACCAGAAACCGCGCCGAACTGCGGTTAGCCTTGTATTCCGGCAACCTGCTGAGTGAGTTGCGGCGCAACGCCATCGTGCCGCAGTTGCTTGCCCGTGACCCCACCCTGATTTCGGCCCTGCAATCCAGCGATTACACGCTGTCGAGCCAGCGCCTGATCTCTTTCGTTGAAGAAATCGGGGCGGCCTCGCTGGTTTTGCTGGATGGGGATGGCCTGACACGTGCTGCAACCGACCGGAACCGGTTGCAGGAAAGCCACCGGAACTCGCCATACTTCATCGATGCTATCCGGTCGAATGCCACGATATTCTCGGTCATTCCACGTGAATCCGGCGGTTACAGCTTTGTCTACTCGCGGCGAATCGAGGCGAATGCAGAGATCCTTGGCGTGATCGTTGTCGAAGTTGATTTGCAGAAATTTGAACGCGCCTGGGCTGGTATTTCTGACGCGGTGATGGTCACAGACAGCACTGGTACGATCATCCTCTCGACCGAGCCTCAGTGGCGGGGTCTGGATGAAAGCGGTGCCATGTTGCGCCAACCCCCTCAGAACGCGATCCAGCGCGCAATCCGGGCCACAACCGATTGGAGTGCTTTGCCCCCGGATGCCTATCTTCAGGGCGAGGCTGTGATGCGGATGGAGACCCGTATTCCGTTCCGGGGCTGGCAAATGACCTCGTTCACCACCTATTCATCGATCCGCGAGCGGGTGAACAGCGTTCTGGCGCTTGAGATCATGGCATTTGCGATTCTTCTGGCGCTGACCTTCTATGCGCTCAGCCGCAGGGCGACGTTGCGCATGACCTTGTTCCAGCGCGAGTCGGCGGAGCTTCGCGCATTGAACGTAAGGCTGCAGCGGGAAATCGCTGAGCGTGAACGTGTTGAAAAGACGCTGGAAGTTGCCGAACAAACCCTTGCCCAGAGCTCAAAACTGGCAGCACTTGGCGAGATGTCTGCGGCAGTCAGTCACGAGTTAAATCAACCTCTGGCTGCGATGAAAACTTATCTGGCCGGCGCGCGTCTGCTTTTGCGTCGAAACCGGCCCGAAGAGGCGTTGGCCAGCTTTGGGCGGATCGACGGATTGATCGAGCGGATGGGAGCGATCACGCGCCAGCTCAAATCCTATGCGCGCAAAGGTGCAGATGCGTTTTCGCCAGTAAATCTTGGCGAAGCGCTGGCCTCGTCTCTGTCGATGATGGAACCGCAGCTGCGTCAGCGGCATGTGAAGATAACCCAGATTTTGCCCGAAGAACCTGTTATAGTGATGGGTGATCGGATGCGGATCGAACAGGTTATGGTCAATCTCTTGCGCAATGCGCTGGATGCGACCAAGTCTGTGGATGAGCCGGATGTCGAGATCATTCTCGCTGCAGGTGAAACTGCGGTACTGACCGTGCGGGACAATGGCCACGGGATCGAGGATATCGAAAACCTGTTCGAGCCGTTTTATACGACCAAACGCCCGGGGGACGGCGTTGGTCTGGGGCTTGCCATCTCGTCCGGGATCGTGAACGACCATGGCGGACGGCTGACCGCGCGCAACGGCCAACAGGGTGGCGCGGTGTTTGAGATGCAATTGCCCATATTGGGAAGCGACGGCCTTGAGGCCGCGGAATAGAGGAAGTGACTATGGCACAGGCCATGAAAATCGCCATCGTGGATGATGAACAGGACATGCGCCAGTCGATCAGCCAGTGGCTGGCTTTGTCGGGGTACGACACCGAAACCTTTTCAAGCGCCGAGGATGCGCTCAAGGTCTTGGGGCCAGAATACCCCGGGATCGTGATTTCTGACATCAAGATGCCTGGAATGGATGGCATTCAACTGCTGAAAAAGCTGATGGGGGCCGATAGCACGCTTCCGGTGATCATGATCACGGGACATGGCGACGTGCCAATGGCCGTAGAGGCGATGCGTGTCGGGGCGTTCGATTTCCTTGAAAAGCCGTTTAACCCCGATCGCATGTCCGAACTGGCCAAACGCGCCAGCAATGCGCGTCGTCTGACGCTCGACAACCGAGCCCTGCGGCGTGAGCTGTCTGGCGGTACGCAGATCATGAACAAGCTGATCGGTGCCAGCCCCGTCATGGAGCGGTTGCGTGAAGATATTCTGGATCTGGGGCAGGCGGATGGTCATGTCCTGATCGATGGGGAAACCGGAACCGGAAAGACTTTGGTGGCGCATGCATTGCACGCGGTTGGTAGCCGGGCGGGTAAGAAATTCGTCCTGGTTTCTTGCGCAGCACTTGAGGAAGAAGCGCTGTCGAAACGCCTGTTTGGCCCGATGTTGCCCGAGGACACGCAGTTGCCCGCCATCGAAGAGGCCCGCGGCGGTACGCTGGTTCTCGAGGATGTCGAAGCCCTGAGTGATACGCTGCAGGCCCGTCTCTTGAGCGTTATGAATGAGCAGGGCACCCCTGCGGAAACGCGGATCGTTGCGATTTCGAACCTGCAGGAAGCGGGCAAAACCTCAGAAGATGTATTGCGTCCCGATCTGTTCTATCGGTTGGCGGCGCTGCGCATCACCATGCCTCCGCTGCGACAGCGGGGTGAGGACATCCTGACGCTGTTCACCCGTCTGAGCGAACAGTTCGCAGAGGAATATGGCTGCGACGCGCCTCAGGTCAGTGCGCAGGAAGCGGCTCAGCTGCTTCAGGCCCCGTGGCCCGGGAATGTGAGGCAGTTGATCAACATTGCTGAGCGTGCGGTGCTGCAGTCGCGGCGCGGGTCGGGGACAATTGCTTCGCTGCTGATGTCGGATCACGAAGAGATGCAGCCTGTGATGACAACTGAAGGCAAGCCGCTGAAGGAATATGTTGAAGCCTTCGAGCGGATGCTGATCGACAATACGATGCGCCGTCACAAGGGATCGATCGCCTCGGTGATGGAAGAACTCTGCCTGCCACGCCGGACACTGAACGAAAAGATGGCGAAGTACGGGTTGCAGCGTTCGGATTACCTGTGAAAGCGGAGGAGGGGGCTGGCCCCCTCTTGAGCCTGCGGTTCAATTCAACCCCTGGATATTTCTGAACAGATGAAGGGACTCTTCGGCGCGTTCTTGGGTCGCGATGCAGTTTGCCCATTGTCTTTTCCACAGGACTGCTTTTATTGTGATCGAACGGGCCGGGTATTTTGTGCCTGCAAGCCCCGTGTTTTGAGTTTCGCTGCTGAGCTGATGGTGAGGATAGATCCCGCGCGGCGCGGCAGACCGATTATGCCCCAATGGGGCAGATGAACGCCTGAACCCGTCTATGCGGGTGAAAGGAATAAATGGGCGGGCCGCATTTAGACGCGCCTGTCGGAGAAGAACCGCGATGACGCGCGCGCAACGATTGAGTATACGGGCAGGGGGCCAAAGCGCCAGACCCTGCCGCGCGCCGTCCGATATCGCCCGTACAAGACACCTCCCCAAAAGCGCCTGTCCGCCTGGACGGGTCAGGACAACGCGTTTGGCGCGGTGCACCAAGGACACATGGCTAAGAAAATGCTTATCGATGCCACCCACGCGGAGGAAACCCGCGTTGTGGTGGTCGACGGAAACAAGGTTGAGGAATTTGACTTTGAATCCGAAAACAAACGCCAGCTTGCTGGCAACATCTATCTTGCAAAAGTAACACGGGTTGAGCCGTCGCTACAGGCGGCATTTGTGGACTACGGCGGGAACCGGCACGGGTTTCTGGCGTTTTCTGAAATACATCCCGACTATTACCAGATCCCCGTCGCCGACCGTGAGGCGCTGATGGAGGAAGAGCGCGCCTATGCCGAGGCGATGAAGGCGCGGGATGAGGCCGAGGAAACAAAGCCCAAGAAGCGCCGGTCGCGTTCGCGCTCGAAGGCCGCTGACGTCAAGACGGACGATCCGGTTGAGACGCTGGAGGTTTCCTCAGAGCCGACCGGAATGGAAACCATCGATCTGGATGACGGTGAAGAGACGGAGGTGCCCGAAGGGACGTCTCCGATGGAAATCGTTGCCGAGACGCCGGTGGAAGAGCCAGAGGATGCCGCCGAGCCTGTTGCTGAAGAAGCTCCGACCGAAGAAGCCAAGTCCGAAGATGTAGATCAGCAGGCGGAAGCGCCAGAAGAGACTGCTGAGGTAGCGGAAGACGCGCCTGTCGAAGCAACTGATACCGACCAAGAAGAACCTTCGGATGAGGTCGAAGCCAAGTCTGACGAAGAAGAGGCGGAAGCTTCTGGTGACGAGCCCGAGGCGGATGGCGAGACAGAAAGCAAAAGCGCTGACGCGGCTTCGAAAGACGATACCATCGAGTCGGTCGCAGACGAAGACGATAGCGAGGATATCCGTCCTCCGCGCAAGCCACGCCCGCGCCGCTACAAGATTCAGGAAGTTATCAAGGTGCGTCAGGTCCTGCTGGTGCAGGTGGTCAAGGAAGAGCGCGGCAACAAGGGTGCGGCACTTACCACGTATCTGTCTTTGGCGGGTCGGTACTGCGTACTGATGCCCAATACCGCACGGGGCGGCGGAATTAGCCGCAAGATCACCAATGCCGCTGACCGGAAGAAACTGAAAGACATTGCCGCTGAAATCGACGTGCCCACGGGCGCGGGTCTGATCGTGCGCACGGCCGGAGCCAAACGGACAAAATCAGAGATCAAGCGCGACTATGAATACCTGCAACGACTGTGGGAGCAGATCCGCGAGCTGACGTTGCAATCCATTGCGCCTGCGAAAATTTATGAAGAAGGCGACCTAATCAAACGCTCGATCCGCGACTTGTATAATCGCGACATCGATGAGGTTCTGGTTGAAGGCGAGGGCGGGTATCGCATCGCCAAAGACTTCATGAAGATGATCATGCCGTCGCACGCCAAGAACGTGAAGCGATACGAAGACGCACTGCCGCTATTCGCGCGATATCAGGTGGAAAGCTATCTGGCCGGGATGTTCAACCCGACGGTTCAGCTGAAATCCGGTGGCTATATCGTGATCGGGGTGACCGAAGCGCTGGTGGCGATCGATGTGAACTCGGGTCGGGCGACCAAAGAAGGTTCGATCGAGGAAACCGCGTTGAAGACCAATCTGGAGGCCGCCGAAGAAGTGGCGCGCCAATTGCGTCTGCGCGATCTGGCCGGTCTGATCGTGATCGATTTCATCGATATGGACGAGCGCAAAAACAACTCGGCCGTTGAGAAGCGACTGAAGGACAAGCTGAAAACGGATCGTGCCCGTATTCAGGTGGGCCGGATTTCGGGCTTTGGACTGCTCGAAATGAGCCGTCAGCGTCTGCGTCCTGGAATGCTTGAGGCGACGACCCAGCCATGCCCGTCTTGCCATGGTACCGGCCTGATCCGGTCGGACGACAATATGGCACTGTCAATCCTTCGCCAGATTGAAGAGGAAGGCACTCGCCGCCGTTCGCGTGAGGTATTGGTGCGTTGCCCGGTTAGCATCGCCAACTTCCTGATGAACCAGAAACGCGAACACATCGCGCAGATCGAAGCGCGGTATGGTTTGTCGGTTCGGATCGAAGGGGACGTTCATTTGGTCAGCCCCGACTTCTCGATGGAGAAGTTCAAGACCGCTAGCCGCGTTGTTCCTGAAGCAACTGCGCCGGTGGTATCGGTTGATGCGTCGCTGATGGATATGGTCGACGCCACGGATGAGGACGAAAACGAAGAAGAAACTGCGGTTCAGACCGAGGAAGAGACTAAGCCCAAGCGTAAACGGCGTCGGCGCCGGCGCAAGAAGAGTTCGGGCAATGGTGACGCGCCGGATGGCAATGCAGACGAGTCTGACGCAGACAGTGTAACCGACTCGAGCAACGAAGCTGAGAGCGTCGATACCAAGCAGACCGAGGCTGAGCCTGTTGCTGAGGAAGATGCTGAGAAAGCGGCCAAACCGAAAAAGCGCCGGGCACCGCGTCGACGCAAAAAGGATACTGAGGCCACAGTCGAAGCAAGCGAGACGCAGACCGAAGCGGATAATGCGAACTCCGATCCGCAGAAAGAGCCGGTCAATGCTGAGGCCGCCGAGGCTGAACAGCAAGAGCCAGCCGATGAGTCTGAAAGCATCGAACCAGCCGCTGAGCCCGATAGTGCTGATGCACCATCAGAACTTGAGATCGCCGAAGCAACGTCGGCTTCTGAAGTCGATGAAGAAGTGCCAGAGGAACCTGCTGAAGCGCCTGAACCGGTTGCCGAAGTAGCCGAAGAATCGACCGTGGCAGCAGAACCCGAAGTCATTGAAGCAGCCACCCCAGAGCCGGTCTTGGAGGCAGTGGCGGACGAACCCGAACCCGCGCCGGCCAAGCCAAAGCGCCGAGGGTGGTGGTCATTGGGACAGTAAGAAAAAGGCGGGCCAACTGGCCCGCCTTTTTCATTAGGGTGCGTTCCAAAGAATCCTCAGGCCGATTTTTGGATCACATATATCTGATGACCATCCACTGTATCTTGCGAGACAAGTGTATGGCCAGATTCGGTACAGAAATGCGGTACGTCGATAATCGCGGCAGGATCATCGGCCAGCACGCGCAGCATACCCCCCGCAGGCAAGGATTTCAGGCGCTTCCGAGCCTTCAAAACAGGCAAGGGGCACAACAATCCCAACGCATCCAGTGTTTCAATCTCATTGGTCATGGGGCTGAGATATTTCTAACGAGCGATACTGTCCAGCGCGCAACCACGAGGATGTGACCGAATGGCCTCGTGACGAAACCCGCGCGATACCATATGTGCTGAGTCATGTTCGGAATTGAGATCATAGACGCGGGCCTTCTGCCTGCCATGTTTATCGCCATGCTGGGCGGGTTGATAAGTTTTCTGTCTCCCTGCGTGCTGCCGATTGTGCCACCGTACCTCGCGTATATGAGCGGTGTGACTATCAACGAGATGCAGGATGAGGCGCGCGCGCGGCGCAAGGCGACCCTGGCGGCACTGTTTTTTGTTCTGGGTCTGTCGACCGTGTTCCTGCTGCTAGGCTTTACAGCCTCGGTCTTTGGGGCGTTTGTTCTTCAGAATCAGGTGCTTTTCGCCAAACTCTCGGGCGCTGTCGTCATTGTCTTTGGCCTGCACTTTCTGAACGTGTTCCGTATTCCTTTGTTGGATCGTGAGGCACGCGTTGATACGGGTGACTCCAGCGGATCTGTGTTCGGGGCATATATTCTGGGACTGGCCTTCGCCTTCGGTTGGACGCCGTGTATCGGCCCACAATTAGGTGCAATCTTGTCGCTGGCCGCCTCCGAAGCATCAGTCACGCGTGGCACCGTATTGCTTGGCGTATATGCGGCAGGCCTGGGCATTCCATTCTTGCTGGCTGCGATGTTCCTGAACCGCTCGATGGCGGTTATGAACCGCATCAAACCGCATATGGGCACAATCGAGAAGGTGATGGGCGGGCTGCTGCTTTTTGTCGGCATCATGCTTGTCACCGGTTTGTTCACCGAATTCAGCTGGTGGCTGCTGGAAACATTTCCGGCTTTGGCAAACCTCGGTTAACCCTCTGGCTTTAAACACGGATGGATAGACGCCAGGTCTTACCTTGGCGTCAACGCTGCGCTAATCTTTGGCGCAGAGGGCCGGGTAATGAGCAGTCAGCAATCCAATCCGCAGGTGCGCAAACGCCGGGTGTTTTACATTCCCGGCTACGACCCGATTCATCCGCGCCGATATCGAGAGCTCTACCGCAAAGAGGGGGGCGCCCAGGCTGAGATATCGGGATACCAGATCGATATTAGCGCTAGGACGGGCGAAGGTCCCTACGGCTGGCAGGTGACTTCTCAGCAGGACGGCAGTCCTGTTGATGCAGATGTTCAGGTTCTGGTCTGGTCGGATATCGTGCGTGACAGCATGGCTCAATCGATACCGGCAACCTATCTGCAACTGGCGAGAACCGCCTGGATATATATCTCGACCGGTACGCTTTGGCGGCTGATGCAGCTGCGCAAGGGGCCCGTAATTGCGGCGCTATACCCGGTGGCAATGCTGCTGCTGCAGCTTTTTGCATCGTTGTTGATTGCTTGGGGTTTAGTCTCTGTATTGAAACCACTCGTTGGGTGGTGGTCTTTGGTACCTGCTGCCGGGGTAATCTATGCTCTGATGCAATGGTTCCGAAAGATCGATAATCGACTATTCGCTTATTACCTTATGCATGACTATGCCCACTCGGCGAAGCTATACGGCGCGTATTCGCAAGATCTGCAATCGAGGCTGCGGGAGTTTTCTGACCTGATCACCGAGACGCTGGACACAGACACCGATGAGGTGCTGGTCGTGGGTCACAGCTCTGGCGCCCATCTTGGTGTGTCGGTGTTGGCAGATGTTTTACGACGACGGGGCGGTGTACAGGATAAGCCAGTCTTATCCTTTCTGACCTTGGGACAGGTGGTGCCAATGGTTTCGTTTCTACCGCAGGCACACACGCTTCGCGCTGATCTTAAATATCTATCCGAACGCGCGGATATGACTTGGATCGATGTCTCTGCACCGGGAGATGGCTGCGCGTTTGCGTTGTGCGATCCGGTCGCGGTCAGCGGCGTCGCTGGCCCCAAAAAATGCGGGCCGCTGGTTCTTTCTGCCGCCTTCACCCAAACACTGTCCCCCGCGCGATGGCAGCAATTGCGTTGGCGCTTTTTTCGCCTGCACTTTCAATATCTTTGTGCGTTCGATCAACCTGGACTTTATGACTATTTCCGCATCACCGCAGGTCCTGAAACATTGAAGCAGCGGTTTGAAGGGCGCGCGCCATCTCGGTCGCGCATTGAACGGTCGGTTTCGAAATACATTGCGGTGGAAGCATGACGCCCCCAAAGCCCGAAGCACGACCGGATAAAGTCTCGCTGTGGCGGTATCTACGTCTGTTTCGGCAAGACTTGCTGTCTGCTCAGCCCCAGCGTCTATATCGAGCATGGATGGCTGAATTCCGAACGCCGTTCTTTCGCTCATATATGGTCAACCAACCCGATCTGATCCGCGCTGTTCTGAAAGAGCGCCCGGATGCGTTTCCAAAATCAAATCGCATCAGCGAAGGCTTACGCCCCTTATTGGGCCGGTCCGTGTTCCTGACCAATGGCGAAGTCTGGAAACGGCAGCGCAGGATCATTGATCCCGCCTTTGAAGGCGGACGTTTGAAAGATACGTTTCCTGCAATGTTAAATGCGGCGCAGGCTTGTGCGGATCGGCTTTCTGGCAGGGTTGGGCAGAAGGTGGAATGTGAAGAAATCACAAGCCATGTCGCGGCGGATGTGATTTTCCGCACCCTGTTTTCGGTTCCCATCGAACATGAGGTTGCCGCGCAGGTCTTCGATAAATTCAGAATCTATCAGCGCGAACAGCCCTTGCTGAACCTGGCCGCATTCGTTCCGGTTCCAAGCTGGATGCCCCGATTTCATTCTCGCAAAACTCGCCAAACCGCCAGCGAGATTCGGGATCTGATCAGCCGATTGACGGATGCACGCGCTATAGCAATCGAAAACGGGTCGGCCCCCGATGATCTGGCCACCAAGATCATGACGACAACAGATCCGGAAACTGGAGACCGGTTTGATGCGCAGGAAATGGTCGATCAGGTCGCCATCTTCTTTTTGGCGGGGCATGAAACCAGCGCGTCTGCACTGGCTTGGACGCTCTATCTGATAGCGATGTATCCGGACTGGCAGGAAAAGCTGGCTGAGGAAGCGAAAGCTCTGGACATGCCCGAGTTTTCAACCATGTCCCAACTAAAACTTAGCCGCGATGTGTTTCGTGAAGCTTTACGCCTGTATCCACCAGTTCCAATGATGGTGCGCGAGGCGACATGTCCTGAACGCTTCCGTGATCGGGATATTTTGCAGGGTTCTCAGATCGTTGTAAGCCCCTGGCACTTACATCGGCACGAAAGGCTTTGGGACCGGCCGGACGATTTCGACCCCACGCGATGGACGACGGAAAACGGAAAGAAATGCCAGCGCGAGGCCTATATTCCCTTTTCGGCTGGCCCCCGGGTCTGCACGGGCGCAGGGTTCGCGATGGTAGAAGGTCCTTTGATCTTATCGATGCTCTTGCGTCGTTACCGATTCGAAACAATACCAGACGAAACGCCGGTACCGGTCGCGCATTTGACCGTTAGATCGAAAGACGGAATTTGGTTGCGCTTGGTTGAGCGCTAACAAACTACCATCGCTCTTCGGCATGCTGTATGCGGATTGAAAACGCGGAATCATATTGAACGGGATTGAGTTATGTCGAAAGCAGAACAGCGCGCGCAGATGTCCGAAGGCGCAGGATTTATCGCAGCACTAGACCAAAGCGGCGGTTCAACCCCCAAAGCGCTGGCTTTGTATGGTGTTGAAGCATCGGATTACGGATCAGACGAAGAGATGTTCGGCGAGATTCAGAAGATGCGCGCGCGGATCATTCTGGCTGACGATTTCACCAAGGATAAAGTGATTGGCGCGATCCTGTTCGAACGGACTTTGGGTGAAGAAATCGACGGCAAGAAGGTTGCGGATTACCTTTGGTCCGAAAAAGGCATCGTGCCGTTCCTGAAAATCGACAAAGGACTTGAGGATCAGGCCAACGGTGTTCAGATGATGAAGCCAATTCCGGGGCTGGCTGAGACGTTGGCCAAGGCGGATGGTGTTTTTGGCACCAAGGAACGCTCAGTTATCCACGAAGCAAATGCTCAGGGCATTGCCGACGTTGTCGCGCAGCAGTTCCAGGTCGCACGCGTGGTCACTGATGCGGGAATGGTCCCAATTGTCGAGCCTGAGGTAAACATCCACTCGGAAACCAAGGCCGAGGCTGAGGACATTCTGAAATCAGAAATTCTGAAGAATCTGGATCAATTGGTCGAGGGGCAGGAAGTGATGCTGAAGCTGACCATCCCCAGCCAGGCCAACCTTTATGATGAGGTGGCGGATCACCCGCGCGTCCTGCGTGTTGTGGCGCTGTCCGGCGGATACTCGACCGAGCAGGCCTGCGACCTGCTTGGCCAAAACAGCAAGATGATCGCGTCGTTTTCGCGCGCACTGACCGAAGGGCTGTCCAAGCAGCAATCAGACGCGGAATTCAATGCAGCGCTCGGCGGGAATATCGACAATATCTTCCGCGCCTCGATCTGATCGTGGGGTAATCTATCCAGGTTTGATGAAATCGCGGCGCAATTGCGCCGCTTTTTCGCGCATAACACATCCGTTGGCGTGATCATTGATCAACCCCATGGCCTGGATAAAGGCAAAGATCGTGGTGGGGCCTACGAATTTCCAACCGCGTTTTTTCAGATCTTTCGACATCGCAATGGATTCTGCCGACGTGGAAGCGCTTTGCGGGGCGGGTGGCGCCGTAGGCTCGTACCTCCAGACATAAGCGGCCAATGATCCTTCGGAAGCGATTAGGTCCTGCACGCGGCAGGCATTGTTGATAACAGCTTCAATCTTGCCGCGGTGTCGCACGATGCCTTTGTCGTTCAGAAGTCGATTGATATCTGCATCAGAAAATTCTGCTATCTTGTTGAAATCAAAGTTTCTAAACGCTGCCCTGAAATTCTCGCGTTTTGACAGAATGGTGCGCCAACTCAAGCCTGACTGAAAGCTCTCGAGGCACAGTTTCTCAAACAATCGTCTGTCATCGGAAACCGGATATCCCCATTCGTTATCATGATAGTGAAAGAATTCGGGGGCGGCGTTGCACCACGAACACCGAGGTTTTCCATCTGGGCCCGTTGCCAAATCGTTCATGAATGTACCCTTTTTGTTCTCCGCGAGGATAAGCGACGCGATTGTTTGAAATCAAGTACTCAATCGGTTTGTCGATACCAATTCAGAATGAAGACACGAATGGCCGAAGCCAGTCCGGTTTCCGGGTCGCGCTCTGCATCAATATTTGCCGCCAGGACATTGATTGGGATATCTTTTTCCCGCGCGATATCACGGAAGGCTTGCCAGAACTCATCCTCAAGCGAAACGGATGTTCGATGACCTTGCAAGGTCAGGGAGCGTTTGACAGGACGTCCACTCATTCGTCGACCTTGTGACCGTCAAGGTCCCGGCGCTGCCGGTCTTGCTGCAGCTTTACAACGGTCCTGTCGGCTTTGGATTGTCCGTGTTTCGCAGCGTTTGCATCCGCGCGGGCCTTTTTTTCAGCCCGCGCTTTTTCTTTTCGAAACCGGTTCAGGTTAACCGGTTTACCCATCAGTCCTTGGGTCCAATCATATGCTCGGGCCGTACAACCGCATCAAACGTCGCCTCGTCCACAAAGCCCAACGCAATGGCTTCTTCCTTAAGTGTTGTGCCGTTCTTGTGCGCTGTTTTGGCGACGGTCGTGGCGTTGTCATACCCGATTGTCGGTGCCAGGGCAGTCACCAGCATCAGGGATTCCTTCATCAGCTTGTCGATGCGTGGCTCGTTGGCTTTGATGCCCAACAACATCCGCTCCGTAAAGCTGTCGGTTGCATCGCCGAGCAGCTGGATCGACTGCAGCAGGTTATAGGACATCATCGGGTTGTAGACGTTCAACTGGAAATGGCCCTGCGAGCCTGCAAACTTCATTGCTGCGTCGTTGCCCATCACATGCGCGGCCACCTGAGTCAGCGCTTCGGCCTGTGTCGGGTTCACCTTTCCGGGCATGATGGAGGAACCGGGCTCGTTTTCGGGCAGGATAAGCTCACCCAATCCTGAGCGGGGCCCCGAACCCAACAGACGGATATCGTTGGCAATCTTGTAGCAGGAACCGGCAATCGTGGCCAAAGCGCCCGACAAAAAGACCATGGCATCATGTGCGGCCAGAGCTTCGAATTTGTTCGGCGCGGTCACAAAGGGCAGGCCGGTGATATCGGCCATATTCTTGGCGACAGCCTCATCCCAGCCGCCATGCGTGTTCAAACCGGTACCCACAGCAGTACCGCCTTGAGCCAGTTCATGGATACCGGGCATTGCAGCTTCTACACGCGCAATGCCCTGACGAATTTGATGCGCATACCCGCCGAATTCCTGTTCCAACGTCAACGGCGTGGCATCCTGCGTATGGGTGCGGCCGATCTTGATGATACCGGCAAACTCTTTTGCCTTGGCTTCCAGCGCCGAGGCGAACTTCTCAAGCCCGGGCATCAACACATCCCGCACACTCATCGCTGTGGCGATGTGCATCGCGGTGGGGAAAGTATCGTTCGAGGATTGACCCATATTGCAGTGATCATTCGGGTGAACGGGATCTTTCGAGCCAATCTCGCCACCCATAATCTCAATCGCGCGGTTCGCAATGACCTCGTTCGAGTTCATATTGGATTGCGTGCCCGAGCCGGTTTGCCATACGACCAGAGGAAAGTTGTCGTCAAACTTGCCTTCGAACACTTCACCGGCCGCTTGTATGATCGCGTCGGCGATCTTGGCGTCCAGCTTGCCGATGGCTTTGTTTTCAATTGCACAGGCCTTTTTGATCACACCCAACGCGCGCACGATGGCGACGGGCTGCTTTTCCCAGCCGATGGGGAAGTTCATGATCGAACGCTGCGTTTGCGCGCCCCAGTACTTATCGGCAGGCACCTCAAGCGGGCCAAAGCTGTCGGATTCAGTGCGGGTTTGAGACATCGGTCGCTCCGGTCTGGTATGCAGTCGTATGCCGTTTACCCGCAGCAAGGCTGTGGCGCAATCGGCCAGTTGAGCGCACCTTAAACTTGGGCCGCGCAAAGGTATAGACGCGGCACAGCTACAAATAATTTCTGTTAGCGAAAACAGTGCCATTGTACGTCGGCGGGCTAAAGTTAAGATGGGACAATAACCCTGACGGAGGCAACCATGCGCGTGTCACTTCTCAAAAGCCCTTTGTATACGCTTGCGTTATTGTTTGCCGCGAGTTTTTGGCTGGCAGTATTTGTGCAACACGCTCAGGCGACGGGAATCGAGCCGTTCGTGGGCGACTATACCGGTTCGGCCGACGTTGTTGATGCGGATGGTACGGCGACCCCTCGGGATATGAGCGTTTCAATTCAGGAAATCAAAGGGGGCTTCAACGTGAGTTGGACCACCACGACTTACAAAGCCGACGGTCGCATCAAGGATGAGAAATACTCGGTTGATTTTCAAAGCTCGGATCGGCCCGATGTTTATTCTGCGGCCATGAAGCGTAATGTTTTTGGCCACGAGGTGCCGCTTGACCCGATGAAAGGGGAACCCTTTGTTTGGGGGCGGATCGAAGGCGATACTCTGACGGTGTTTTCGTTGTTCATAGCCGAAAACGGTGGCTATGAGCTTCAGCAATTTGATCGGACACTAGCTGATGGCGGGCTCGAGCTGTCATTTTCCCGGTTTCGCGATGGGGTTAAGTCGCGCTCGGTCGAGACATTCCTTCAAAAAGATTAAACCCCGCATCAAGCGGGGTTTTCTGATCATTTCCGGAAGCTGTCCAGCGAGACCACGTCCGCATCATGCTGCGGTTCTGCCTCTTCGGCCTCAAGCTCAATCGGGGCCTCTTCCGTCACATGGATCTCTTCGTCCTCGTCTTCCGGGCTTTCAAAGCGCAAGCCAAACTCAACCGAAGGATCCACGAAGGTTTTGATCGCCAGATAGGGGATGTAAAGCGGTTCCGGCGCATCCCCGAAATTCAGCGTAATCGAAAAGCCATCGTCACCGACTTCGAGGTTTTCGAACCAGTGCTGCATGACAATCGTCATCTCGCCTGGATAGCGCTCACGCAGCCAATCGGCCAACTCAACGCCCTCATGCCGTGTATCAAAAGTGATAAAGAAATGATGCGAACCGGGCAGGCCGGTTTCGGACACGTCGGTCAGGACGGTCTTGATCAGGCCTCGCATGGCCGTGTGCATCAGATTCCCGTAGTCGATGTCTTGCGACATGGTTGATCCTCGAAAGTGGTTAATCCCAGCATAGTTCATTCGGACGGAAACGAAAGGCTGTGCTGGGCTGTATTGATTACAAAATCTGCATGCCTAGTCCGGCCAGAACCATGATACCAAGTGTGGTTGCTAAACCGGATTTCATACGGAAAATCAACAGGCCAGCCAGAACGGTCAACACAAGTGCGCTGAATTCAAGCGACGAAGGGTCGGGTAGGGGGAGAGAAACTGGTCCCCAATGCCACCCCGGAATTGAGGTGAACAAGACGTTTAGCCCGAACCACACGGAAAGGTTGAGAATCACTCCGACGACCGCAGCTGTGATTCCGTGCATCGCGGCCCCAAGACGCGGACGCTCGGCGATTCTGTCCAGATGCGGGGCTGCAAGAAAAATCCACAGAAAACACGGTACAAACGTCGCCCATAAAGCGACAATGCCCGCCGCAAACGCCAGCGAGGCGCCTCCGGCAATCTGACCGCTAAGCATGGCCACAAACTGAGTCACCAGAATCAGCGGCCCGGGCGTCGTTTCGGCCAGCCCCAGCGCGTCGATCATCTGGTCCGTGCTGATCCATTGGTAGGTCTCGACCACAGTCTGGGTCATATAGGCCAGCACCGCATAGGCCCCGCCAAAGGTAACAACCGCGAGCCGGGCAAAGAACCAACCCAGATCGCTGAGCAGTTCCTGACCCGTCAGAGACAGCACGAACAACGGCCCCAGCCAAAGAACAAGCCAGAAAACCGCAGTGCGAACGGGATTGGCAAGCGTTGGGCTGGTTTGAACGGCGGCTGGTGCATGGTCCTTCGAAGTGGCGAACCCCCAAACGGCGGCGCACAGGATGATCAGCGGGAAGGGCAGGTTGAAGACAAAAATCCCTAAAAAGGCGAGGCCCGCGATCATCCGATGCTCAACATCTGTCAGCGCTTTTTTCGATAGGTTCCGTAGCGCCTGAAGGACGATGATGATCACGGTGGCCTTGATGCCCAGAAATCCGGCCTGAACCAAAGGCAATGTGCCATAGGCCGCATAGAGCAAAACCAACAGCGCGATCACCAGAGCCCCCGGCAGCACAAACAAGCTGCCCGCGATCAACCCTCCGGCTACGCCGCGCAGCCGCCAGCCAGCATAAGTGGCAAGCTGCATGGCTTCGGGACCCGGCAACAGCATGCACAGCGAAAGCGCGCGTAGATAGGTCTGTTCGTCCAACCAGGGGCGCTTTTCGACCAGTTCCTGATGCATGAGTGAGATTTGGGCGGCGGGGCCGCCAAATGACAAAAGCCCGATGCGCCCAAACACCCTGATCAACTCTTGATATGAAGGGGTCATCTGCCGTGACCCGCGGGCCAATCATGCGTCTCGCTAGAGCCATCGCGCGCCCAGCGATAGAGTGCATCATAGATGTGCATTCCAGCCTGCAATTGTTGTTGGTCATCCCGATACTGGCGCGACAAGCCGACCGAAAGGGCCAGCACCCCGGCGGCCTCAGGCGCCAGATCGTGCCTGTTTGTATCGGCGGCACGTATGATCGTCGCCATGCGGTCCAGAGGCTCAGATCGAAGCTTGAAGTCATCCAGCATCGTATCAAAGGTGCAATTGTCGCCGCGATGGCTCCAATCAGTTCCTTCAACATCAAAGGGTGTGGCAACGAAGTGCTCGGCAACCCCCTGAATTTCATCCGGTGCTACAAACAGGAACCGAGCGCGCCTGTCGACAAACCTGCGGATCAGCCAGGGGCACGCGATGCGATCAATCTTGGGGCGGTGCCGCGTCACCCAGACCGTGTTGCCTTTTGCAACTGCAGGAAGGGCAGGCACAGGCACGACCATTGCGCCCGGCATAGCGCGCCAGGCGAACATTCCACCTTCCAGAATTTCTGCCACCACCCCTTCAGCCTGCAGCCATGAAACAACGCCCTGACTCAGCTTTTTGCCTTTCTGGCAAATTACTACGCAAGAATGATCGCCGGTATGATTTCTTATGCCATCAACATTTTGATATGGCATTCGGAATGCGCCGGGTATGAGGGAGGGATCATCGTCGAAATCCCCATCTGTTCGCACATCAAACAGGATAGGAGCCTGAGGCGTACCGATCAGGCGCAAGAGTTGTCGGGGTGTAATTGCATTGGGGGCAGCCATTGCATGTTTCCTTATTGCTTTGGATACATGCGAACTTGGGCTGCCGCCTCACGGGGTGTTCGCAAGCTTACCCCTTGATCCTCTGCTAGCGCGCAAATGCGGGATGGGTCAAGCTTGCGGTCAAGTTTATCAGGCCCAGTCCAACCTTTGCCCGGTCATGCAAACCGGAAGGGTATCCTGTGGGAACTGCCCCAGTTGTTCAAAAAGTGTAATGAAATCAAACTGATTATAGGCCTCGACCATCTTGTCCCCTTTGAAGCGCGCCATGACTTGTCCGGTAACTTCAAGCGGGGCACCGTTATCGGCCCGGAAGGTGCGGACATGCAGAATACCAGAGACCCAATCACCATTTTCGATGATCTTCGGCAGTTCGACTGTGATCTCGCCCAGAACATGACGAAACGCCATGACCAGATCGCGAAAGTCGTCCGCGCCAACCTGCATTTCGGGTATCAACCCTTCGGCCATCGTATCCGGGGCAAAAAACTGATCGATTGCATCGGTATTGCCTTGTTCCCAGACCTCTGAATACCATGCCCTAAGCCTGTCAGAATTCGTCATCTCAGCCCTCCTGTCGCTTGTTCAGGAAGATGGATCAGAGAAATGAATAAACCCTGAATCCCAGGTGAGTTATGGGCATGGAGCAGACATAATCGGTAAAATGCAGGTTTCTGTTGCCAGGTACCTGCGAACCCCGCCTTACGCGGCTAGGCGCAAGGGCTTAAGTTTCGGTCTTGCTACTGCTTACGCAGCAACTGCAACCGGAGCACGATTGTCGTTTGCAATTGTACTAGTTTCGCCGATAACGGTGGCAGACAGCCGAGACAAAGCTAACCCCTTTAGACGTTCGTCGATCCTGTTTCGGCCCCAAAATCCCCAAACGAAGGATGATTGGTGGAGCCGCCGGGTACCGCCCCCGGGTCCGATCCGCTTATTACGAGCGCGTTTATGTCCATAGTCCCGAAGGACCCCTCATATATAGGTTAGGACGTGGTCGGATGCAAACCCGGAATTCTAAGGTTTACTTATATCAAATTCAATAAGTTAAGCAGCTCTGTTCATGTTGGCGAGAATAAGCCAAAGGGCCAGAACAAGCTCGATTCCACCAAAAGTCAGCGCCTTGACGAACGGGGGATTATCCAGCGCCAAAGACACAAACCGACCCAACGCCGCCCCTGCATAAACAACGCCCAGCATGGCATATGCCATCGGTGTGTTGAGCCAGAGAACCACGGCACCTGTCACCACGAACAACCCGCCAACCGAGGCTCGCATCTCACTAAGTCCCATGGTGCTTTTGGTGGGGGCTAGGTCCAGCGCGTTGGCTGTGTAGGCCGGGGCCAGAAATCCGAACAAACCAAAGCCGATGGTCAGCAAGGCGGCAATCACGTTAAGGGCTGTGATCATGGACTTTTTCCCTTTCTGCTCTGCCCGCAGAGTCTAGCGCAGCACTATGTAAAGAAAAGCATCTAAATCGCTGACCACAAACCTATAACTCCGACCGCGATCAGGCTGAGAGCCCAGACAAGTTCCAGATTGAACCAACTGCGTGACAGAAATTGAAGGCCCAGCCAGCGATAGACGGCGAAGGCCAGAATGCCCCCGCCAAGGATCATGGCGGCTGTGTGAAGTGCAGCGACCGTCAGAACGAGCAGGCCATTGCTCGCCATGATCTGAGAGACTGCGATCTGGCCCGTTTCCAACTCGTCTGATCCACACAATCCAAGATAAATCGGAACCAGCATCAACGCCGCGCCGTGTGCCAGCGCAACGAGGAACGACCAAAGTGCCAATTTGCTTGGCGGTACGCGCGACAACATCCGGGGATGCCGGCGTGTTATGGCGATGTAAACACCCATTGTGATCACAATCAGCGCAGCACCGATACGAATTTCGCGTTGATATTCAACCAGAACTGCCATCATAGCAAATGGCAGTAGGACCCCCAGCATGGCGACGAAATGACCACCAGCCAGGGCGGTCAATGCGCGCCACAAAGCTGATGGCCGTTGTTCCATCAGCGCCGAAGATACCGCAAGCGGCCAGCCCATTCCGGGATTCAGGCCATGATAAGCGCCGCTAATCACAACGGCCAGCCAGAGACCAGCCGTTGATGTCATCAGAGTTTCCAACTCAGACCGATGGGTAGCAGAAACTATCGGTAGAACAGTCTCCACCCTCAAGCCGGATTTGGTGGGCCCGATATCCGTCGGGGAAGTCGACCCAGAACTTCGGATCCAATGTCAGGCCTCCGTTTTCGCCAACATCCGCCTTGACCATCGCAGCCCCGCGTTCACCGGGATAGAACTGATCATCCCAAGTGGAATAAAGCGAATTGGTCCAATATACCCGCTTTCCGTCGCGGCTGATTTCAACCATCTGCGGCCCGTAACCAAAGTCTTGCCCGTTGGGATGTTTTGTTTTCTTGACGATCCCCCCGATCTCGACTTTGCCCGCAAGGGTCGGGTTCATCGGATCAGAGACATCGTATTGATGCATCTCACCCGTGCCCCAACAGGCCACATAAAGGTATTTATCGTCCAAGCTGAGATCGATATCCGTGACCAGTGGCGGAACGGCAGAGAAGCCTTTCAGCAATTCAGGCAAGTCATCTGGATCAGCGGGCTGCGGATCGATCGTGATAGTCTTCTTGGCCTCGAAGGTGCCATCATCATTACGCCACCAAGTAAAGATCGCGCCCTGCAGGTTGGTCGTGTCAACCACCACACCACAGAACCCATATTGTTTGACCGGATCGTGAGCGGGCCGGATTTCCAGGGCCATCTGGTGATTTTCACCTAGATCGATGGTCTGAATATTTGTCCGGCTGCGTAGGTTCCAGAAATGGATGCTGTGCCCGTATTTGTTCGAAAGCAGATCCTCGGCCACGATGCCGTTTTCGAATTGCGGAGGCAGTCCCCATTCCGAACTGACCATATAGTCGCGTGGCAGGTTCCACCAGAAATCGTAGTGTTTGTCTTGGATACCTCGCTCGATCTCGTAGCGCCCAATGATCTCGAAGCTCTCGCAATCCATGATGAAAATGCCCGGTGGGCCGTCCGTGCCGTCTTCGCCACCGCCTCCAAGCGTGCTCACGTAGATCCCCTCCGGTCCGCAATGGATCGTGTGCGGGCGGGAATATCCAGTTTTTGCAAAAACTTCTTCGGGTTCGATGATCTTGTGTATCTTGGCCTCAAGCGGGTTCTTGACGTCGATAATGTAGATCCGGCTTGATCGTATGCCAGGAACAATGAGGTAGCGGCGTTCCAGAAACGCATGGCCACTAAGCGGTGACAGCGCAGAGGAACAAGCGTTCCACCCAAAATGGTGAAACTCATCGCCTTTCTCTGGCATGATCACTTGATGGACAATTTTTCCGTAATCATCCGAAGTCGGATCCACGTTCACGACGGCCAAACCGTCTGGTTGGGAAAAATCAGGGCTTAGCATCAACGTGAATGCAAGCGTTTCAGTGGGGCCCTCCATCGCCAGTTTGGCTGATGGGTAAAAGGTTGGGTCCGGTCTTTGGTTCATAACGTCCTCCCGTAAGTCATTGATCTTCAATACATGTTGGAAGTTCCGGTCTTAACGCCGGATGTCATGCTGCCTGCTCGGGCACCTCGCCGTCCTTCGTTCCTTTTTGCCTGTGGTCAGGCGGGTTTGCGTCGTCTTTCGGCCACGTCCTGCGCCAGTTGCCGTGTGTAGGCCTCAAGTTTGATCAATGCTGCATCGACCGAGCTGGCATCACGCGCTTCTAGTGCGTCTGTGATGTCACTGTGGAGGGCGATGATCTCTTCGCGGGATCGGGCCGTGAACGTAATCATGTTCATCAGAGGTTGCATAGCCTCGACCGCGCCGGCCAATTGGTAGGACAGAACGGGGTTGCCCGCGCCATCCACAAGCGCGCGATGAAAGGCGACGTCGGACGCGCAGAAAGCCTCATCTGTGAGACCTGGTTGCGCCTGACGAAAAATCTCGGCCCGCATGGTGGCAAGTTGATCCGCGGTACGACGTTGTGCCGACAAAGCAGCGCATGCACGTTCGAGCGCATAACGCGCTTCGCATGCGGTGTCGAAACTGACTGCGTTCATCGACAGCAGCAGTGTCGAGGTTGTGACTTGTTGGGAATAGGCGTCCTCAAAACTCAGTCGGTTCACAAACGCACCACCCGATGCCCCGCGTTGCGTGCGGATAAGGGACTGCGCTGCCAGACGTTTCAATGCTTCGCGAACCGTAGGCCGTGATACTTTGAACTGATCGGCCAACTCAGATTCTGAGGGCAGACGCTCATCTACGATTAGCCGACCCGAAATAATGGCGTCGCGGATTGCCTGAGCAATTTGAGCGGACAGATCTGCAGTACTCTGAGGGTCGATTTTCATGGTTGTTTTCGGCGATGCGTAATTTTTATTTGTCTGACATTTAAAAGTCTGACATTTGAAAAGCAAGAGAGTTGAGTCGGGAGGAGCAAGTGAGTCGCTCAATTTTCCGCAGCGCGCTTTGGTTGGGCTTCTACATCACGATCCTTTGGTCGTGGTGGATGATGGTCTCGATGAGCCGCGATATGGACGTGGACTGGATCGGTCGACCCGGACCGATGGGTCAGGCGATGGCGGCCATGGATCCGCGTATGGACATGTATATGCCCATGGCCGAGTTCGGCCCACTTTTCTGGATGTGGGCGATCATGATGGCGGCCATGATGCTGCCGACTTTGGTGCCCACGTTGCGCAGTTATGATGATCTGATCCGCAGCGCGAACGGTACGCGGGCAGGGTGGCTGGGCGTTCTATCCGGATACTTCATAGTTTGGGTGGGCTTTGCTGCGCTGATCACCGGCCTGCAATTGGCGCTGCTGTTTGGCGGCGCGGTCGATATGTTGGGAATCGCTAAATCGCCATATCTGGCCGCCGGCCTGTTGATCGCCGTGGGTGCCTTTCAGTTTTCTCGGGTGAAAGAAGTCTGCCACGGTGTTTGCCATGCACCGATGACGTATTTTCTGGGCCACTGGAAAACCGGATTCGGCGGCGGTGTACGCATGGGCGTTGGACTGGGTGCGTTCTGTGTCGGTTGCTGCTGGGGCTTCATGGCGTTGGGCTTTGTCGGCGGCGTCATGAGCCTGCTCTGGATGGGGCTGGCGACCCTGTTCATGGTATTGGAAAAACTTCCCCAGATCGGGCACGCCGTGACCCGTCCTATGGGATTCGTCTTGATTGCGGGTGGTTTTGCACTGCTCGCTCATCACATTGTTTACGGAGGATAAGCCGATGGCTAAAAACAGAAAACCGGATGCAGACAAGCTGCCGGTCAGTCAAAGAATTGACAGCCGGATGCCAAATCCCAAGCGGCGTGAGATGAGCCCGACCGATTGGGCGGTTAAGGGTGAACTGATCCTGAACTGTTCGTGTGACGTATTCTGCCCATGCGTGGTTTCGCTGGGTGCACACCCTCCGACCGAAGGGCATTGCCATGCGTGGATGGGTATCGCGATCGACGAAGGCCATTACGAAGGCGAAGACTTGTCCGGTCTGAATGTAGGTCTGCTGGTTGATATCCCCGGACGCATGGGCGAAGGCCAGTGGAAAGTCGCGGCTTATGTGGATGAACGTGCCAGCGGCAAGGCTTATAATGGACTGTTGCAGATATTCAGCGGTCAGGCAGGTGGCACAACCGGGCTGTTCACTATGTTGGTCAGCGAGATCATAGGGGCTGAACGTGCACCGGTTCAGATCGAAAGGGACGGCACCAAACGCCGGATCATGATAGGGCGCAAGATTCAGGGTGAGATCGAAATGCTTGCGGGCAAAGACCCAGAGCACCCAGTGATGGTTTCAAATTCGAAATACTGGATGGGGCCGGACATCATTGTAGCAAAAGGTACGAAATCCAAGGTGCGCGACTATGGTCGCGTATGGGACTTCGGCGGCAAGTCAGCCGAGATCTGCCCGATTGACTGGCACGGGCCTAAGTAATGATAACCGGTGCCTATGCCCGTGAAATGGCGCGATATAACCACTGGCAAAACAACCAGTTAAAGAGCTTTCTCAAAGCTCTTTCAGACGAAGAATTGGCACGGGATCGCGGCGCTTTTTTCGGGTCGATCATGGGAACTGCCAATCATTTGCTTTGGGGGGATTGGATCTGGATTTCCCGGTTTGACAAGGGACCGGGGCCAGGTGGCGGCATTCCTGAGAGTGTCTCGATCTGCACTGGCATGGCCGACTGGCTGCCGCTGCGCGATACGATTGACGCCCGTATTGCCAGATGGGCCAATACGTTGGGGGATGATGTCCTGAGCGGTTCGTTCACGTGGTACTCGGCTGCAAAAGAGAACGACGTAACAAAGCCTTACGGGCAATGCGTCATTCATATGTTCAATCATCAGACGCATCATCGCGGACAATTGCACCAAATGCTGACCGAGGCTGGTTCGCAGGCACCTGTCAGCGATCTTGTCTTTCTGCCAGAGGATTTCTGACATGGCAGTCATCTCACCGAACCGGCGCGTGCGCAAAACCCCATTCACTCCGGGCGTCGAGGCCGAAGGCGTCACAGGGTATACCGTTTATAATCACATGCTGCTTGCGACGGTTTTTGAAAGCATCGAGGCTGATGCGGCGCATCTGAAACAGCATGTTCAGGTCTGGGATGTCTCGTGTGAGCGGCAGGTACAGATCAAAGGTCCGGATGCGTTGCGGCTGATGAAGATGCTCAGCCCGCGCGATATGGACAAAATGCAGGCGAACCAGTGCTATTATGTGCCGATAGTAGATCACAATGGCGGCATGCTGAATGATCCTGTTGCGATCAAACTGGCGGATGATCACTATTGGTTGTCGGTTGCCGATGGTGACCTTTGGCAGTTTGCTCTGGGAATCGTGATTGCGCTGGGGCTGGATGTCGATATTTCTGAGCCGGATGTGTCGCCCTTGGCGGTACAAGGCCCCAAGGCGGACGAGCTGATGACGCGCGTCTTTGGTGATGAAGTCAGGGATATAAAGTTCTTTCGATATAAACGGTTGGCGTTTGAAGATACATCATTCGTCGTCGCCCGGTCTGGCTGGTCAAAACAAGGCGGGTTCGAGATATACGTCGAAGGGACGGATTATGGCATGCCACTATGGGACACGCTGTTTTCTAATGGCCGAGACCTGAACGTGCGGGCAGGTTGCCCAAACGGGATAGAGCGTGTTGAAAGCGGTCTGTTGAGTTTCGGGTCGGACATGCGGCGCGAGAATACGCCCTATGAATGCGGGCTAGCACGGTTCTGCAATTCTCCGCTGGATTACATCGGCAAAGCCGCTTTGGCGGATCAGGCGAAAAACGGTCCACCCCGGCAGATCCGTCCGCTTGTCATTGAAGGTGAGATCGGACCGTGCACCGAATCTTGGCCGCTGATGGCCGGGGGCCGGCAGGTCGGGCAGGTGGCTTCGGCTGCGTATTCACCCGAGTTTGGAGTGAATGTAGCCATTGGAATGGTCGACCGGTCCCATTGGGCGCCAGGTACACGGATTGAATTGATGACCGAACATGGAATGCGATGGGCCGAGGTGCAGGAAAAATTCTGGCGCTAAGCCCTTGTTTCAGGAACACAGCCGATTGAGGCAATAGAAGGAGTAAGTTCATGTTTAATGCACTTGTCGTTGAAAAAGATGAAGAAAGTGGCCTCGCAAGCGCTTCGGTGAAGCAGATTTCTCTGGATACGCTGCCGGATGGAGAAGTGACGATCGCCGTTGAATATTCAACGGTGAACTACAAGGACGGTCTGTGCATGTCGCCCAAAGGCGGTGGTCTGGTGCGTAGCTATCCTCATATTCCGGGCATCGATTATGCGGGCACGGTCGAGCAGTCCTCGGATGCACGCTACAAACCTGGCGACAAGGTCGTGCTGACGGGCTGGCGCGTAGGTGAAGCGCATTGGGGCGGCTATTCACAAAAAGCAAACGCGCGGGCAGATTGGCTGGTGCCGTTGCCGGATGGGTTGGATACACGGCAGGCGATGGCAGTTGGCACTGCCGGGTTCACCGCTATGCTGGCCGTCATGGCGCTGGAGGATCAAGGTTTGCAGCCGGGTCATGGCCCGGTGTTGGTCACAGGTGCCGCAGGAGGTGTCGGCTCGGTCGCGACGGCCATTTTGGCCCATCTGGGCTATGAGGTTGCAGCTGTGACCGGGCGTCCTGAAACCGAAGAATACCTGAAATCACTGGGTGCAACCACAATTGTCCCGCGTGACGAGTTGAACGAGACCACCAAGCGTCCGCTGGAAAGTGAAACTTGGTCCGGATGTGTTGATGCGGTGGGCGGAGCGATGCTTGCCCGCGTGCTGGGGCAGATGAAGTATGGGGCCTCGGTCGCTGCGGTTGGCCTTGCCGGTGGTGCGGCGCTGCCCGCAACCGTGATCCCATTCCTGCTGCGCGGTGTAAATCTGTTGGGCATCGACAGCGTGATGCAGCCATATGACAACCGGGTCCGTGCCTGGACGCGTATCGCAACCGATCTGCCTATGGATAAGCTTGAGGCGATGGTCCATTCAGCAACCCTTTCTGATCTGCCCCAGTTGGGAGCGGACATCCTGCAAGGTCAGGTAAAAGGGCGCGTCGTGGTAAACGTGAACGCTTGATAGACAAAACAGACAACGGATCGGCCGGAGCATGCATCCGGCCGACCCAATTGTCGGGAATGAGGCCGAAATGCCGGAAACAGTTCTGGCCATTGCCACATTTCGTGACCATGATTGCTATACATCCCATTTGTGATGGCTTAAGACCCATCCGAACATCACCTGAAGACGGGGAGTGAGCAGCATGTCTGATGATTTCGAACTCGACACCGATGATCTGAAACGCCGTATGGACGGCGCGATGGCCAACCTCAAAACCGAATTCGCCTCGCTGCGGACCGGGCGTGCCTCGGCCTCGATGCTTGAGCCCGTTATGGTCGATGCTTACGGCGCGATGACTCCGATCAATCAGGTTGGTACCGTGAACGTCCCTGAACCGCGCATGGTAACCGTGAATGTTTGGGACAAGGGCCTCGTCGGCAAAGTTGAAAAGGCCATTCGGGAAAGCGGTTTGGGTATTAACCCGCAACTGAATGGTACCATCATCATGCTGCCGATTCCCGAACTGAACGAAGAACGCCGTCGCGAGCTCGGCAAGGTCGCGGGTCAATATGCAGAAAGCGCACGGGTTTCGATCAGGAATGTGCGCCGTGATGGCATGGACCAGATCAAAAAGGCCAAGGCAGACGGCATGTCCGAGGACGATCAGAAATTCTGGGAAACCGAGGTTCAGGAGCTGACGGATACCATGATCAAATCCGTCGATGATGCGCTCGAGACCAAACAAGCCGAGATCATGCAGGTCTGAGCCTCGGATATGCCAAAGGATCCCGATACCTCTCCGATTGCAGGGCCGCGCCACGTTGCTATCATCATGGACGGCAACGGTCGCTGGGCACAGTCGCGCGGGCGGCCTCGATTGTTTGGCCATCATGCAGGTGCGCGCCGCGTCCGTGAGGTGGTCGAGGCCTGCCCGGGTTTAGGGATCAAGTATCTGACAGTATTTGCGTTTTCGACTGAAAACTGGAAACGCACTCAGGTCGAAGTTGCAGGCCTGATGAGCTTGTTTCGCCGTTACATCGTCAAAGAGACCAAGACCTTGAAAGATAACGGCATTCGGGTCCGTTTCATTGGGGATAGAGTTCGGCTGGATGCCAAGCTGACCGAGCTGATGGATACGCTTGAACGCGAAACACAGAACAACGACCTGGTTCATCTAACCGTTGCCTTGAACTATGGCGGACGTGACGAGGTGGCGCGCGCGACCAGACGTTTGGCACGTGACGTGGCCGAGGGCGTACTGCGACCCGAGGACGTGGACGAGGAAACTCTGCCCAAATATCTGGACACGCGCGTTCTGCCTGACCCCGATTTGGTGATCCGTACCAGTGGTGAAGCGCGGATTTCGAATTTCCTGCTGTGGCAGTCTGCCTATTCCGAATACGAATTCATCGATACTTTGTGGCCTGATTTCACCGCTGCAGAACTGGAACGGCTGTGCCGCAACTATGGATCGCGTGAACGGCGGTTTGGAGCGGTCCCGGCATGAGTGATGGCCGATGGTCTGATCTGACTGCCCGGGTTTTGTCGGCTTCGGTTCTTGTGACTATTGCGGCAGTCGAAGTTTGGCTAGGCGGCCTGTGGTTTGAGATATTTATCGGCACCGTCTGCGGTCTGATGATATGGGAACTGATCCGGATGATCGACCCAGAACGTCAGGGTGTCGCGATTCAGCTGGCGATACTGACCGGGTTCGCCGTGGTCCTAAGCTATCATCTACCACCGCTATACAAGCTTCCATGTTTGGTGGCCCCGGCATTGGTAGGAGCAGGACAGATCAACCGTGCGCGCGGGATATACGTCCTGTTTGCCCTTTGGATCGCGATGTCGGGGCTGGGATTCATATCGATCCGAGAAAACCTGGGATTTGGATGGATGGTTTGGCTGATCCTTGTGGTCGTGGCCACGGATGTCGCCGGGTATTTTGTGGGCAAAACGCTTGGCGGACCTAAGTTCTGGCCCAGAGTTAGCCCCAAGAAGACATGGTCCGGTACGGTTGGAGGCTGGGTGGCCGCCGCGCTGGTCGGAACAGTTTTTGCGCACTATGCCGGTTTCGGCATTGCTTTTATCGTTGTCTCGGTTCTTGCCTCTATGGCCAGCCAGATCGGTGATATTGTTGAAAGCGCGACAAAACGTGGCTTCGGCGTTAAGGACAGCTCAAACCTTATACCCGGTCATGGCGGGTTTCTGGATCGGTTTGATGGGATGATGGGCGCGTCAGTCTTTGTGTTGCTCGCAGGGCTGTTTTACGCGCCCGGAGGTATGTGATGCGAAGGGTATCCATATTTGGTGCGACTGGTTCCATTGGCCAGAATACGATTGATTTGATCGCAAGAAATCCGAATGCCTATGAGGTGGTTGCGCTGACCGGTGGACGCAACGTCGCGCAGCTTGCACGCGATGCGGTGCGCCTGGATGCAGACGTGGCGGTGACTGCGTTTGATGACAAATTCGATGATCTGCGTGACGCATTGGCCGGCAGCGGAGTGCGAGCGGCTGCGGGGCAGGCCGCTCTGATCGAGGCCGGGGCGCGACCGGCGGATTGGGTGATGTCTGCAATTGTCGGTTCCGCAGGACTGGCTCCGGGGATCGAAGCGTTGAAACAAGGGGCGACACTCGCGCTTGCCAACAAGGAAACGCTGGTTTGTGCCGGGCCGCTGGTTCTGGAAACGGCTCGGGCGCATGGCGCCACGCTATTACCCGTGGATAGCGAACATTCGGCAGTTTTTCAGGCGCTGGTGGGCGAGGATATGACAAGCGTCGAACGGATCATTATCACCGCAAGCGGTGGAGCGTTCCGGGATTGGCCGCTTGGCGATCTGGCCAAAGCAACTGTTGAACAGGCATCGAGTCATCCGAACTGGAACATGGGACAGCGGATAACGATCGACAGCGCATCTATGTTCAACAAGGCGTTGGAAGTTATAGAAACCAAAGAATATTTTGGCGTTAACCCATCGAATATCGAAGTCCTCGTGCACCCCGAATCCATCGTTCACGCACTGGTCGGATTTCAGGACGGCGCCTTGATGGCGCATCTGGGGGCTCCGGATATGCGCCATGCCATCGGGTACGCGCTGCATTGGCCCGAACGGCGCGATTTACCTGTTGCGCGTCTGGATCTCGCGCAACTGGGTCAGTTGCGATTTCATGCACCGGATGAAGCGCGTTACCCGGCTTTGCGTCTTGCCCGCGAAGTGATGCAGCGCGGCGGCTTGTCCGGTGCGATCTTCAACGCCGCCAAAGAGCGCGCATTGGACCACTTTATAGAAAACCGGATACGTTTTTTGGATATGGCAGACACGGTGTCGGCCGTGTTGGAGCGTTTTGAGGCTTCAGACAGCCTGATTGATGCACCATTGACCCTTGATAATGTACAGCAAACGGACCATCTCGCACGTCAGTGGGTCGATGAAACCGTATTGGAACGAGCAGGATAGAACTTTTGGACATACTCTCTTTGATCCCGCAATTTGGCAATCTGCTCTACACGATAATAGCCTTTGTTATTGCGCTTTCAGTGATTGTCGCGGTGCACGAATACGGCCACTACATCGTTGGTCGGTGGTCTGGCATTCATGCCGAAGTGTTCTCGATCGGTTTTGGCCCGGTTCTATGGAGCCGTGTAGACAAGCGCGGCACTCGCTGGCAGGTCGCGCTGCTGCCATTTGGCGGTTATGTCAAATTCCTGGGAGATGCCAATGCCGCGTCCGGCAAAGACGTAGACGCGATGAGTGAGATCTCTGCACAAAGCCCGGAAGAGCTGCGCCGCACCATGCACGGTGCCCCGCTTTGGGCGCGTGCGGCTACTGTTGCGGCAGGGCCGGTCTTTAATTTCGTGATGTCGATATTGGTGTTTGGCCTGATTTTCTGGTCGCAGGGTGTTTCCCGTGAACCTTTGACTGTTGGCGCACTGCAGCCGTTGCCTGGTACAATTCAGGGTCTGCAGGAGGGCGATGAGATTATCGCCATCGCAGGCATTCCAACACCGGATTTCGATGACGCAAGCAACTGGTCCGATTTCATCAATTCGCTGCCTGTAGAACCAGAGCTGGACTATACGGTTATCCGAGATGGAGAGACCACTGATGTCGTGGCACCTTGGCTCTTTCCACCGCTAATCCAACAGGTTACGCCGCGCAGTGCAGCGATGGACATACAGTTGCAGCAAGGCGACGTAATCACGGCGGTAGACGGTGAACCGATCTTTGCGTTCGAGCAGCTTAAGGAACATGTCGAAGGATCGAACGGGCGCGTATTGCTGCTGGATGTATGGCGCGACGGGGCGGATTTAGAATTTGCACTTGCGCCCCGACGCACCGACGAGCCGACGTCCGATGGTGGTTTCATCACCCATTGGCGCATCGGTATCGTAGGCGGCATGATGATCGATCCCGAAACCGTTCCAGCGGGCATTTGGGATTCGATCGAAGGTGGCGTGGTCCAAACCGGGCGCATCATCGAAGGCTCACTGTCGGGAATGTGGCACATGATCACCGGAGCGATCAGCACCTGCAACATTTCCGGGCCGATCGGTATTGCCGAAACCTCGGGTGCTATGGCCAGCCAGGGGGCACAGAACTTCATCTTCTTCATCGCCGTATTGTCAACGGCGGTCGGGTTGCTGAACCTGTTCCCGATCCCAGCCTTGGATGGGGGGCATTTGCTATTCTACGCTTATGAAGCTGTGTCTGGCAGACCACCCAGTGATAAAGCGCTGAGGGTACTGATGGGGGTCGGTGTCACACTGATCCTGTCATTGATGCTTTTCTCGGTCAGTAATGATCTGTTCTGCTGATTAAGGCGATCTTGGCACCGTTCCGACGCAAAATTGCCGCAATTCAAGCCTATCTTATTGGGGTGCATCGATAAGTGTAGGCTTGAGTTCAATGACCAAGGCGTTTCAAAAATCCTATCAGAGTGTCAGTGTCCTGTTCCAGTTGAACTGGGATATGCTGCTTAGCTTTGCCGTGACCGCACTGGCCCTAGCTGTTGGTGGTTATCTGCTCGGTTTGTGATTCTCCAGAACATGTCTGACTTACATGCAACGGCCTGATGGGCCGTTTTTGCTTTTTCGTCTTTTGACATGGCCTCACAATCGGGCTACTCAGCAGCTAAAGGCTGAAAATTCTGGGTAGTGATAAAAATGACTGACAGCAGGCGCACGGGCACATACTGCGGCTCGCGGGGGCGGAAAAGCAACATTTTGTGGCAGGCACTAACGTTCTTTTTCCTTTTTGCTACACCGGGTTTACTGGTTCTGACGCAGCCCGCGCAGGCGCAATCCTACACCATCAACAGCTTCGAGGTTGAGGGCAATCGACGGATCGAGACTTCGACGATTATCGCCCGCACCGGAATCGAACCGGGGCAGACTGTTACGGCAGGACAATTGAATGATGCCTTCCAGCGTTTGCTTGACAGTGGTGTTTTTGAAACAGTCGAACTTACACCGCGTGGCAGTACGTTGGTCATCGCGGTCGAGGAATACCCGACCATCAACCAGATTAGCATCGAGGGCAATCGCCGCGTAAAAGATGATCTCCTGCTCGAAGCGATATCGTCCCAAACCCGCCGCGTATTCACGCCTCAACAGGCCGAAGCGGACGCTGACCTGATTGCCGAAGTATATTCGGCGCAGGGCCGCGTATCCGCGACGGTTATCCCGCGCATCATTCGTCGCAGCGATAACCGTGTCGATCTGGTGTTCGAAGTCGCCGAGGGAACGACAATCGAGGTCGAGCGAGTCAGTTTTGTAGGAAACCGCGCGTTTTCGGACCGTCGACTGCGCCGCGTGCTTGAAACAAAGCAGGCGAACATTCTGCGGACCTTCCTTCGCGGCGACACCTTCATTGCCGACAGAATCGAATTCGACAAACAGGTGATCCGTGATTTCTACCTGTCACGCGGTTATATCGATTTTCGCGTCAATAGTGCCAATGTCGAATTCACCCGCGAACGGGATGCATTCTTTCTGGTTATGAACGTCACAGAAGGACAGCGGTTCTCGTTCGGTCAGATTACGACCGTCAGTGAGATCCCGGGTGTGGACCCGGCGCCTTATCAGGCGGCTCTGAAAGTCAAACCAGGTGTAATTTACTCTCCGACGGTGCTTGAGAACTCGATCGCGCGGATGGAGCGTCTGGGGCTGAAAAACGGCGTTGATTTTCTGCGGGTCGAGCCCCGGGTAACGCGTAATCCCCGCGATCTGACATTGGATGTCCAGTTCGTGCTGACCCGTGGCCCGCGTATCTTTGTGGAACGCATCGATATCGAGGGCAACACAACCACCCTGGACCGTGTGATCCGCCGCCAATTCGATACCGTTGAAGGCGACCCCTTCAATCCCCGCGAAATCCGCCAGAGCGCCGAACGTATTCGCGCCTTGGGTTTCTTCTCGGTCGCTGATGTGGAAACCCGCGAGGGATCGTCGCCAAGCCAGGTTATCGTGGACGTGGATGTCGAAGAACAACCAACCGGTTCGTTGAGCCTGGGTGGTAGCTACTCGGTCTCGGACGGTTTCGGGATCGCAATCGGATTGAATGAATCGAACTTCCTCGGCCGCGGGCAAAACCTGGGTATCACGTTGTCGACAGCTCAGGATTCTGAACAGTACGTTATCAACTTTACCGAGCCTTATCTGCTGGGCCGTAAGCTACGCTTTGATCTTGGGCTTGGCCTGGCCAGCACCAATTCGAGCTTTGCCAGCTACGACACAAAAACAGTGTTCTTCCGCCCACAGCTGAGCTACGCGATCGGTGAATTGTCGGCGTTGCGTCTTCGCTATGGTTGGGATCGCAGCGAAATGACCCAGCAGAGCAATGAGCGGAACGGCGCTGTCATCTCATCAGAGATCGATCAGGGGAAACGAACCAGCAGTTCTCTGGGTGTGTCCTACGTATACGATAGCCGTATTGGTGGCCTGAACCCCACAGCGGGCGTCCTGTTCGAAGTCGGCGTGGATGCTGCTGGTCTTGGCGGGGACAATGAATTCTTCAAAACCACGGCGCGGGCGATCGCGCAGAAACGCGTCCTCAACGAAGAAGTCGTATTGCGCGCGACGCTTGAATTGGGTGCACTGAACTGGACCGGGGACGATTTCAGCCGCACGCTCGACCGGTTTGTTCTAGGTCCTAGCACATTCCGCGGGTTTGAGCCTGCTGGTATCGGGCCGCGTGACCTTTCGAACGGGCAGGACGATGCCATCGGCGGCAACTACTACTGGGTTGCTCGTTTCGAATCGGACTTCCCGCTGGGGCTGCCCGAAGAACTGGGGCTGCGTGGCGGCGTCTTCTATGATGTTGGCAACCTCTACAATCTCAACAACGTCAACACCGCTGGCGCTGATATTGTTGGTGAAAGCGGTTCGATCCGGCATGTTGTAGGGGTATCCGTGCTGTGGGAAACACCGTTTGGTCCGCTTCGCTTCAACTTCTCGCAGGCCCTCAAGAAAGAGGACTTCGATAAAGAGCAAAGCTTTGACCTGACCGTTCAAGCCAGGTTCTGATCGCGAATGATCACCGAAGTTAAGAACATCCTGCAGGGCCCGCTAAGGGCCCTGTGCGTTTTGGTACTTGTAGCTGTAGCAATGCCGCTGGGTGCGCAGCAATTGGGCGTGCCGCAAACAGACGTTCTGACAATCTCCAGTGAGCGTTTGTTTGCAGATTCCGCCTTTGGGCAGCGGGTCTTTCGCGAGATTGAAGCCGAAAGCACCCTTTTGGCCGAAGAAAACGAAAGGATTGTGGCGCAGTTGAGCAAGGAAGAAAAAGATCTGACCGAAAAGAGGTCAGATCTTTCGGCGGACGAGTTTCGCCCGCTTGCCGAAGCTTTTGACGAGAAAGTTCAATCACACCGTGACGGCCAGCGCGCCAAACTGGACGCATTAGCGCGGCGCGGCGAAGAGGCGCGCGGTCAGTTTTTTGAAATGGCGCAACCGGTGCTGATCGAACTGCTGCGCGAATTTGGCGCCTCGATTGTGATCGAGCGGTCCAATGTGGTTCTAAGCACGGACGCCTCAGATATTACCAACGCTGCGATCGCCAGGATCGATGCCGCAATCGGCGACGGCGCTACACTTGAAAACAATAACAACGAATAGGCTGGCTTGCCCTTGGGTACGGGTATTGCTAACCACGCTTAAAAGAGACATCCAGAACAGGACATCCGCACCATGACCACGGAAACCAAGAGCGCCGACATTCAGCTGATTCAGCGTATATTGCCGCATCGCTATCCGTTTTTGCTGGTCGACAAGGTTGTGGATATCGATGGCTATCAATCAGCGGTGGGCATCAAGAATGTCACCATGAACGAGCCGCACTTTCAGGGCCATTTCCCCGGAACTCCGATCATGCCTGGCGTGACCATTGTCGAGGCGATGGCGCAGACTGCAGGGGTTATGCTGGGTGTCGGCATGGATGTAATCGACAGCGAATTGCTGATCTATTTCATGAATATCGACAAATGCAAATTCCGCCGCAAAGTCGTACCTGGCGATGTTCTCGAAATGCATGTCGAAACTGTACGCGGTAAGAAAGGTGGCAAGATCTTCAAGTTCAGCGGCCGCGCGACAGTCGAGGGCGAGGTTGCTGCCGAAGCTGAATTTTCGGCCTATGTCGACTGGGACATGGAAAAAACAACATGAGCGGTATTCATCCCAGCGCCATTATCGAAGACGGTGCGCAGATCGGGCAGGGTTGTACGATTGGTCCATTCTGCCATATCGGTCCGCAGGTCCGTCTGGGCGATCGGGTCGAATTGAAATCCCATGTCGTGGTCACCGGCGATACGTCAATTGGTGATGACACAGTGATTTTCAGCTTTGCTGTTGTCGGGGAAATTCCGCAAGACAAGAAATTCGGTGGTGAGAACACGCGCCTTGAAATCGGTGAGCGCAACCGTATCCGCGAACACGTCACTATCAACACCGGCACGGATGGCGGCGGTGGTATCACCCGGATTGGCGATGACTGCTTACTGATGGCCGGTGTCCACGTGGCGCATGATGTACAAATCGGCAACCGGGTCATTCTGGTGAATCACGCTGGCGCGGCTGGTCACTGTATTATCGAGGATGACGTCATCGTTGGCGGAATTTCGGGCTTACATCAGTTCGTGCGCGTAGGTCGCGGTGCCATCATTGGCGCGCTTACGATGGTCCCGAATGATGTGATCCCATATGGGCTTGTTCAGGCGCCTCGGGGCGAGCTGGATGGCTTGAATCTGGTCGGTTTGAAACGGCGTGGTGTAACGCGTGCGGATATCTCGGCATTGCGCGCGGCCTTCAAGGAACTGTCAGAAGGAGACGGCACCTTCATGGATCGCGCCACCCGGCTGGGTGAGGATGCTGACAACGAATATGTGCGCCAGATCGTCGAATTTGTGACGGGGCAAACAGACCGTTCGTTCCTGACCCCGAGGAAGTAGGCCAATGCTGGCATTGATCGCAGGAACTGGCGCTTTACCAGACGAGGTGGTCACTTGTCTGCCAAACCGCCCGCTAATCTGCGCTCTGGAAGGGTTTGAGCCCGATACACTGACCACCGACTTGGTTTTTCCATTGGAGCAACTGGGTAGCTTCATCGCCGATCTCAAAGCCCGCGGCGTGACCGAGATTTGCATGGCAGGGGCAGTGCGTCGTCCGACTGTCAATCCAGCTCGCATTGATGCGGCAACGATGCCGCTGGTGCCGATCCTGCAAAAGGCCATCATGGCCGGTGACGACGGCGCATTGCGCGCGGTCATTGGTATATTTGAGGATGCCGGTTTGACGGTCCGTGCGGCGCATGAGATCGCGCCGGATTTGCTGCCGCCGCTTGGCTCATTGACCGAAGCCCAGCCTTCTGAAGCTGATCACGCCGACGCAGATCGAGCGGCAGGAATCCTGCGCAACATGGGGGCGGCGGATATCGGTCAGGCTTGCGTAGTACTGAAATCCCAAGCGTTGGCGATCGAGGGCATCTATGGCACCGCATGGATGCTGCAATCCTTGACACAGCGCCCCGACGCGGGCGGTGGCATTCTGTACAAAGGTCCAAAGCCGGATCAGGACCGGCGCGCAGATATGCCTGCCATCGGACCCGACACCGTGTCAGCAGCCGTCGCTGCGGGCTTGTCTGGCATTGTCATTGAAAAGGGCGGCGTCATCGTTTTGCAACGCGATCGCGTGATTGAAGAATGCAATCGCCTTGGTCTGTTTCTTTATGTCCGCGAGCGCACGGTCTGATGCGCGTTTTTCTGGTCGCCGGTGAACCTTCGGGCGACCGTTTAGGAGCCGCGTTGATGGAAGGTCTGCGTACCCTTTTGCCAGAGGTGCACTTTGATGGGGTTGGCGGGCCGCTAATGCAGGCGCAGGGGCTGACCAGCCGATTTCCCATGTCTGAACTCAGCATTATGGGGTTGGTCGAGGTTCTGCCCAAGTTCTTTCACCTGAAACGCCGTATCGCTGAGACTGCTCAGGCAGTTCTAGATACGAAGCCTGATGTACTGATCACTGTCGACAGCCCGGATTTCTCGTTGCGTGTGGCTAAGCTGGTAAAGGCCTCCAGCGAGATTCGCACTGTCCACTACGTTGCCCCCAGCGTCTGGGCCTGGAGACCGGGGCGCGCAGACAAGATGGCGAAAGTAATCGATCACGTCCTTGCGCTGTTACCCTTTGAACCGCCTTATATGGAGCGGGCAGGGATGGAGTGTGACTTTGTCGGCCATCCGGTTGTGAACGAACCCATTGCGTCCGATCAGGATATCCAGCGATTCCGCGCGGCTCACGATCTGGGCGACGCGCCCATCGTGCTGGCTTTGCCCGGCTCTCGACGGGGTGAGGTCGAGCGGCTGGCTCCGATCTTTGGCGCTGCTTTGCAGGAATTTCTGAAAGACCGTCCCGGTATGCGCGTGGTCGTGCCCGCAGTTGCACATATGGTTGATGCGGTCGTCGAACAGGTTCGGAACTGGCCGGGGAATCCGATAGTTGTCGATCCGCGGGAATTGCCCTCGGACGACGCGCAAGCGCAGAAACGGGCAGCGTTTGCCGCAGCTGATCTTGCATTGGCTGCATCCGGCACGGTCTCATTGGAACTGGCCGCGCAGGCAACACCGATGGTGATCGCCTATAACCTCAACTGGCTGACCACGCTGATCGCAAAACGAATGGTTAAGCTGGACACCGTCACACTGGTCAATCTGGTCTCGGAGACACACGCAGTACCCGAATGTCTGCTGGATGAATGCCAACCGGACAAGATCGCTTCGGCGTTGGAACAGGTGGCCGCCACCCCCGACGCCCAACATCAAGCCATGGCGACGACGATGGAGCGTCTTGGTCGCGGTGGCGAAGCACCGGGTTTGCGTGCGGCAAGGTCCGTTTTGGACAGAATGAAATCGTGATGCTGGATCATGTGATCTTTGCTGCTTCTGCCTTCATGGCGCAGGTTTTGACCAATCTCGACAACCTTGCAGCTCTTGTAGCGTTGATGATGGTGTCTGGTCCGCGCCGGACCGTTGCGGGGTTCCTGCTGGCGCAGATGTTAATCATCGCTGCCGCCTTATTGTTGGCCTTGGGTGTCGATGATGTGGTGCCACATTGGGCTGGATATCTGGGCGTGATACCACTTGGCCTCGGGCTGATCGGAGTTATCCGTCAGTTCCGCGGATCGGAGACCGAGGAGGCCCCTCAAATATCCACGGGTGCTTCGACATTCGTCACCATGCTGCTGTTCATAAGTCTGTCGATGGACACGTTCGCTGTGCTTGCGCCGCTATTGGCCGACTCAGCCCCCAGCTATAGGATTGCGGGTGTCACCGGCGCGGTGGCAGCAGCGCTGACGCTGACCATGCTGGGGCTTTGGGGTGCACAATCCCCAATCATGACTGGCGGTTTCGCACGTCGGCTTGAGAAACTGGTGCCTTACGTAATGATTTGTGCCGGGATCTATATCCTCAGCAACTCGTGGACTGACGCGATTTAGTAACCGCGCCAGATCCAGCCGCCGCCAAAGATACGGCTGCCATCGGTTTCGTAGAACACACAAGCCTGACCCGGAGAGATACCTTCCTCGGGCGTCAGCAATTCAACCTCGGCTGTTGTGTCCGAAAGGGGGCGAATAATCGCCTCACGCGGCGGGCGGGTCGAGCGGACTTTGACCGAAACATGCCATTCGTTCTTTGACGTGAACGGTTCGTCACCCAGCCAATTGATCTCGCGCACGGGAACGGTTCTTGTGGCCAACATCTCTTTGGGGCCGACAACAACCTGTTTCTTGTCCACATCCAGCTTGACCACATACAAAGGTTCGCTGAGACCACCGATACCGAGCCCACGACGCTGACCGATCGTATAGTGAATCACCCCGTTATGCTGCGCCAGAACGCGGCCATCGGCGTGTACGATCTCACCGGGTTCTGCGGCTCCGGGGCGCAGTTTTTCGATCACGCTGGCATAGTTTCCGTTGGGCACAAAACAGATGTCCTGACTATCCGGCTTGTCCGCAACGGCCAGCCCATATTGTGCCGCCATCTCGCGCGTGGCGTCTTTGGAGGGCAGGTGGCCTAGCGGGAAACGCAGGAAATCCAACTGTTCCGGTGTGGTCGAAAATAGGAAATAGGACTGATCGCGATTTGCATCCTCAGCGCTATGAAGCTCGGCGCCTTTGGGGCCCATCTTGCGCTGAATATAGTGGCCGGTGGCCATGCAGTCGGCCTCAAGGTCCTTGGCGGTCTCAAGCAAGTCCTTGAACTTCACCCGTTCATTGCAACGGATGCAGGGCACCGGAGTCGCGCCGGCAAGATAGCTGTCGGCGAATTCGTCGATTACAGCGTCCTTGAAGATATTTTCATAGTCCAAGACGTAGTGAGGGAACCCGCGTTCTTCCGCCACGCGACGCGCATCGTGGATGTCGATCCCCGCACAGCACGCGCCTTTCTTGGCCAACGCCGCACCGTGATCGTAAAGCTGCAGAGTAACACCTACGACATCATAGCCTTGATCAGCGAGATGGGCCGCCACAACAGAGCTGTCCACACCGCCGGACATGGCCACGACAACCCGCGTTTCCGAGGGTGGTTTGGCAAAGCCAAGCGAGTTCAGCGGGGTCTCGGTATCGAGGGCCATAGGCGGTTCCTGTCCGGGTTAAGAAAGACCGGCAGAATATAAGAAAATTCTACACACTCTCAAGGGGCGGTTTCACGCCCTTTTAAGTAGGCTGGGTGCAGCTTTGTCGCAGCAGTAGAAGGTATGAGAGATGTATTTGCACAAAGTGGAAGGTCCAAGGTCGGTCACCCTGCCGGACGGGAGCGTGCTGACACGCGCCGATTTACCTCCTGCGGACACGCGGCGCTGGGTGGCGTCGCGCAAGGTGATCGTCGTGCGTGGTGTACTTTATGGGTTGATTTCGTTGTCCGAAGCCAAAAAGCGCTATGGCATCAGCGATGAAGAGTTCAACTCGTGGGTCTCAGCAGTTGCTGAGCACGGGAT
The DNA here is from genome assembly GCF_056532915.1 of Ruegeria sp. H9. Taxonomy (NCBI): domain Bacteria; kingdom Pseudomonadati; phylum Pseudomonadota; class Alphaproteobacteria; order Rhodobacterales; family Roseobacteraceae; genus Ruegeria; species Ruegeria sp. H9. The sequence goes on from NZ_JBQFNX010000002.1 coordinate 440,099, forward strand.
CGATGCATTGAAGGTGACGGCCTTAAAAAAATATCGACAACTTAAAGGTGAAAGTGAATAAATGATTCAACGGTAACGTCAGATTAACCATTTTTATTCAGGCTCAAATCAGTTGAAGAATTTGACCTAAATTGGAGCAGTGAACATGCGCATACTTCTTGTCGAGGATGATCCAACCACGTCCAAAAGCATCGAACTGATGCTGACACACGCCAATCTCAACGTGTATGCGACGGACCTTGGCGAAGAAGGCATCGATCTGGCCAAGCTATATGATTACGACCTCATCCTGTTGGACTTGAATCTGCCGGATATGAACGGCCATGAAGTGTTGCGCCAACTGCGCATAGCACGGGTAGAGACACCGATCCTGATTCTGTCGGGCGCTGATGACACCGAAAGCAAGATCAAGGGATTTGGATTTGGAGCAGACGATTATCTGACCAAACCTTTCCATCGCGAAGAGCTGGTGGCGCGCATTCATGCGATTATCCGCCGCTCTAAGGGGCATTCTCAATCCGTGATTCACACCGGGCAGGTCGCCGTAAATCTAGATGCCAAAACCGTAGAGGTGAACGGAAAAACCGTACACCTGACAGGCAAGGAATATCAGATGCTGGAACTTCTGAGCCTGCGGAAAGGGACAACACTGACCAAAGAAATGTTCCTGAACCATCTCTACGGCGGCATGGATGAGCCCGAGCTCAAGATTATCGACGTCTTCATCTGCAAGTTACGCAAGAAACTCAGCAATGCGACCGGTGGTGAGAATTATATCGAGACGGTCTGGGGCCGTGGATATGTCCTGCGTGATCCGCAAGCCAACAACATGGGTGAAACCCGCATGGCCGTGGGCGCTTGACCTGATCTGATAGCTGCCGTCGTTGGTCTGGGGCGGTAATTCCACTCGCGTTTCAGCACAACACTGGACCTGACCATGGCCTCGTCCTATCACTGGTTTTCAAGACGATGTGACAGGGCGGGGCCATGAGCGATACCACAGCAATCGCAGATCTGACAGAAGATGAAGCACGGGAAGAATTGGCCCGGCTCGCCAACGAACTGCTGCGGGCAAACCAGCTTTATCACACTGAAGATGCTCCAGAAATTTCGGATGCCGACTATGATGCTCTCAAGCGTCGCAATGCCGAGATCGAGGCGCGATTCCCCGAACTGAAACGCTCCGACAGCCCTACTGAACAAGTGGGCGCACGCGTTTCAGATGGGTTTGCAAAAGTGACTCACGCCGTGCGTATGATGTCACTAGGTAATGCGTTTGATGACACGGATGTTGCCGATTTTGACCGCTCGATCCGCAAATATCTGGGACTGGGAGATGAGGCACCGCTCGCCTATACAGCTGAGCCCAAAATCGACGGCCTGTCATTATCCCTGCGGTATGAGCAGGGTGAACTGATGCAGGCTGCAACACGTGGTGATGGTGAGACCGGTGAAAACGTTACCGCAAATGCGCGTACGCTTTCCGATATTCCACACCGAATTGAGGGTGCACCAGACGTTCTTGAGGTTCGCGGCGAGGTATACATGTCTCACCATGATTTCGAGGCTTTGAACGCACGTCAGGTCGAAACAGGTGGAAAGACCTTTGCAAATCCGCGCAATGCTGCGGCTGGTTCGCTCCGTCAACTGGATTCCGAAATAACACGATCTCGCCCGCTGAAATTCTTTGCCTACGCCTGGGGTGAATTGTCTGCACCGCTGGCTGAGACTCAGTTGGGCGCAATTGATCGCCTCAAAACCTTGGGGTTCAAGGTCAATGCGCTGACAAGGCGTTGCTCAACGACCAATGAGATGTTGGAACATTACCGTCAGATTGAAGCTCAGCGCGCGACCTTGGGCTATGACATTGATGGGGTCGTATACAAGGTCGATGATCTGAGTCTGCAGGCCCGGCTGGGTTTCCGATCTACCACGCCCCGCTGGGCAATTGCGCACAAGTTTCCTGCCGAACTGGCTTGGACGCGGCTTGAAGCCATCGACATTCAGGTGGGTCGTACAGGCGCGCTTAGCCCGGTAGCGCGGCTGCATCCGGTAACCGTTGGCGGGGTAGTTGTCTCGAACGCGACCCTACACAATGAAGATTATATTGCAGGGCGGGACGCCAAAGGCGGAGTCATTCGTGAGGGCAAGGATATTCGCGTTGGAGATTGGATTCAGGTCTATCGGGCCGGGGATGTGATCCCGAAAATCTCGGATGTTGATCTGTCGAAACGACCCGATGATGCGCGGCCCTTTGCTTTCCCGACGAAATGCCCGGAATGTGACAGCGACGCGATCCGGGAAGAGGGGGATGCGGTCCGCCGCTGCACAGGGGGGCTGATATGTCCCGCGCAGGCGGTTGAAAAACTCAAACATTTCGTATCGCGCAAGGCGTTCGATATCGAAGGGCTTGGCGCAAAACAAATCGAGATGTTTTATGGCGATCCTCTTCTGCCAATAAACACACCCGCTGATATATTTACATTGAAAAATCGCGACACTGAAAACCTGGCCCGGTTGAAGAACCGCGACGGCTGGGGCGAGACATCGGCAAGCAACCTGTTTGCAGCGATCGATGACAAGCGAACCATACCGTTTGCCCGTCTGTTGTTCGCTCTGGGGATTCGTCATGTGGGCGAAGTTGGTGCACGAGATTTGGCGTTGTTTTATCGGGAATGGGATGTAATGGCGGCCTCCATTGATACGGCCCGGCCTGCCGCGCTTGCGCAGCGTGCAGCCGATGAAGCGGAAGACGCCGAGAGGATCGCGGCTACTGCAGAAGCGAGGCGTGCGAAAGTTAAAGAAGTTCGGGACGCGGCTTTCGCGCGAATGGATGTTTCGACAGATGCCGCCAGCGCCTGGGCTGATCTGATTGGTATCGACGGAATCGGCGCCACGCTCGGGTTGTCACTATCTGATGCGTTTGCCAATTCGGAGGAACGCCAAGCATTTGATGATCTGCGTAAACATCTGACGGTTGTTCCACCAGAGGCTCCTGCGTCAGACAGTCCAGTCGCAGGAAAAACCGTCGTGTTTACAGGAACGCTTGAAAAGATGACACGCGCCGAGGCCAAGGCCCGCGCCGAAGCGTTAGGGGCCAAAGTGTCCGGCTCAGTCAGCCAGAAAACCGATTTGCTGGTCGCGGGTCCGGGCGCAGGGTCCAAGGCGAAAAAAGCGGCTGATCTGGGCATCGAAACCTTGGATGAAGATAGCTGGCTTCAACTGATTGGCGATCTATGAGCGGTAGGCCTGAACAGCTCTTTCCGCTGTTTGCGGGTCTTGAAACACTAGATGGTGTGGGGCCGAAGACCGCGCAGCTTCTGGGCCAATTAGGGATCGATTCACCGCGCGATGTATTGTTTTCGCTACCCTATGCGGTGATTGACCGGCGGCGACGCGATACGATTCAGGGCGCCGACCTTCCGACGACTCTGACTGTTGAGGTGACGATCGGCGCGCATCGAGCACCGCGGAACAAAGGGGGCGCATATCGCATTCATGTTGAAGACAGTCAGGCGGATTTCCAACTGGTGTTTTTTCATGCCCGAGGGGACTATCTGAAGAAGCTGTTGCCGGAGGGCGCACGCCGGGTGGTATCGGGAAAGCTTGAGCTGTTCGATGGCATGGCTCAGATGGTACACCCCGATCATATGGTCGCGCCTGAAAACGCAGGCGAATTGCCCGAGTTTGAACCGGTTTATCATCTGACGCAGGGTGTGACGCAAAAAACTGCCTATAAAGCTGCTCAAAGTGCGTTGGCGCGAGTACCTGCATTGGCCGAATGGGCCGACCCCGCTCAGGTGGCACAACAGAATTGGCCAGATTGGACAACAGCAATTCACGCTGCGCATCACCCGCAGGGGGCGGACGACGTAGCACCTTTTGCGCCTGCGCGGGAACGTCTGGCTTACGATGAGCTGCTCGCACATCAATTGACGCTGGCCCTGGCACGACAGCGTGAGCGTAAAGCGCGGGGGATCGTCAGTCTCGGCACCGGTGCTTTGCAATCCAAGGTGCTGGCAAGCCTTCCATATCGACCAACCGGAGCGCAGACATGCGCGATCGAGGAAATCTCGGCAGATATGGCCGCTGAGACGCGGATGAACCGGTTGCTTCAGGGCGATGTGGGGGCAGGAAAGACTCTGGTAGCATTTGTTTCGCTGCTTATAGCCGTCGAAGCTGGCGGGCAGGGGGTGATGATGGCCCCTACCGAAATCCTTGCCCGGCAGCATCTTGAAGGGCTGCGACCATTGGCAGAAGAAGCCGGAGTTGTGCTGGAAATCCTGACCGGGCGCGACAAGGGGGCTGAGCGTCGAGCGAAGCTGGCTGCGCTGAAGCAGGGAGATATTCAGATATTGGTCGGTACCCACGCGGTGTTTCAGGACGATGTTGAATTCAAAGCCCTAAGGCTGGCCATCGTTGATGAGCAGCACCGTTTTGGCGTCCGCCAACGCATGGAGCTGTCCGAAAAGGGCCAACGCGCTGATGTGCTGGTGATGACCGCTACGCCCATCCCGCGCAGTTTGGCGCTTGCGCAGTACGGCGATATGGACGTTTCGGTGCTGGATGAAAAGCCGCCGGGTCGTAAACCGATCAAGACCGCAGTCGTCAGCACGCAACGCATGGATGAAGTTGTGACCCATCTGCGCGGTGCGATTGATGCAGGCAAACAATGCTATTGGGTGTGCCCATTAGTCGATGAATCCGAGGTCTCGGACCTGACTGCGGCTGAGGAGCGTTTCAAACGGTTGCGCGCGATCTTGGGGGACGATGTGGTGGGTCTGGTACACGGCCAAATGCCGCCCGCCGATAAAGACGCGGCAATGGCGGCGTTTCAGAGTGGTAAGACCAAAGTCCTTGTCGCTACTACGGTGATCGAGGTTGGGGTGAACGTGCCGAACGCCACGATCATGGTGATTGAGCGGGCAGAGATTTTTGGTCTGGCGCAGTTGCATCAGCTTAGGGGCCGAGTTGGACGTGGTGAAGATGCCTCAACCTGTTTGTTGATTTATCAGCCACCGCTTAGCGAGGGTGGTCGCAAACGGCTGGAGGTACTCCGAGAAACTGAAGACGGCTTCCGCATTGCCGAGACCGATCTGCAGATGCGCGGTGCGGGTGACTTGATCGGAACCGTACAATCTGGCCTGCCAAAGTTCCGGATAGCTGATCTTGAAAGGCAAGCTGGGCTGATGGCGGTGGCGCAATCAGATGCGCGCGCTTTGCTGTCCGCAGACCCCAAATTGACCTCGGATCGGGGGCAGGCTGCGCGTGTTCTTCTGTGGCTTATGAAGCAGGATCAGGCGATCCGTTTGATATCAGTGGGTTAGACCGAAAATCCCACTAAGTTCACAAATGTTCTCAAAAAGTTCTTTACCGACTCGTTAAAATATGAGAACAAAAGGTCAACAAAGGATTAAACCTGACCGGAGGTGAGACCATGCTGAGCCAGATCAAAACTGCCTTTACCCGTTCACAATCCACGATTTTGCAGGATGCAGCGGGCGCGGTTTCACTGGTTGTGATGCTGGTGGTTGCCCTTCACCTGCCAACCGGGTTCTAAGCCTTTCTGCCTGCGATCTCGTGCCGATCACACCGCGCTTGTCTCCCCGTCATAGTCAAGGGTGACCTGCCTGTCCCATTTCCCTTGAAGGGGCCTGCCTCGGCCCCGTGCGGTGATCCGGACCCTACATGAGAAACGCATGACTTGCCGCCGCCCTTTCCGCCCGGAAGGTGCGGCGGTTCTTTTTACAGCTGTCCGGTTTTGATGATTTCGATCGTGGCGGATAGAACTGAATTTACGGCGACAGATGCAAGGATCATCCCCATCACGCGGCTGATGATCGCTGCGCCGGAATGCCCGATCAACCGGATGATCGGCTCGGCCAGCAGCATCAGCACAAACGCTATGGCAATAACGACCAGCATAACCAGTGCAGTGATGCTCTGATCGGCAACGCTGTATCGGTTGTTGTCCGTTAGAACCACTATCGCCAGCATCGCGCCCGGTGACGCAAGCGAAGGGACGGCCAAAGGGAATATGGCCGGATTGGTCTTGTGCATTTTGTCGTCCAAGTCTTCTTCGGCCTGGCGCTGCTCGATCACCTGTTTGCTTTCGCCAAAGATCATGGTCAGAGCGAAGAGAAACAGAATAATTCCGCCTGCAACCTGAAACGAGTTTAGGCCGATATCCAAAGCCTCGATCACAAGTTGCCCGAAGATCAGAAAGAACAGCAGAATGCCTGCGCTGACCAACGCGGCCAGTAAAGCGGTTTTACGACGCGCACCCGTCGCGATCCCAGCAGTGACAGCGATAAAGACGGGGATGGTGCCGATCGGGTCGATCACGACCCAGAGCGTCACAAAATGTTCCAGCAAATTGTTCACGTTAGCCCCCCCCAATCATTGGGGGCACCCTATACGGCTTTGTATGGAAAAGCCAATCAGGCGCAGTTGGCTTGTTCGGCCTGCTCCATCGCCTCGGCGGTCGCGTCAAGCGCCAGCAGGATTGACGCGTGGCGGTTCTTGTAGTCCCGCGCGGGCATCAGAACTTCGAGCCCCTCAAAGGGCGCCTCGGGGGCAGGGCCGTCTTTCTTCAGCATTGCGGAAAGCTGATCACGTGCGGTTTCGACCTGCGACCGCGTCGCCCCGATCACGGCGCTGCCTACGACCGAAGCCGAGGCCTGACCCAACGCACAGGCCTTGACGTCTTGCCCAAAGTCCACGATCCGCCCATCTTCAAGCTTGACGTCAACAGTCACGGTCGATCCACACAAAGGGGCTCGTTTCTTTACCGTCGCATCGGGATTATCCAAGCGATCCAGATGCGGAATATCCGCAGCTAGCGCCAAGATGCGTCCGGAATAGAGCTTGATCAGATCGGTTTCGCCGCTCATGGCTTTCCCTCGTTGTCCATTCCCCATACATAATGGCGGGATTCTGGGATGCAAAAGGTTTTTGCGATGGCTGACGCAGTCTTGTTCGATCCGTCGACACTGAAATTCAACGAGGCGGGTTTGATCCCCGCGATCGCACAGGACGAAGCGACGGGTGAGGTTCTGATGATGGCCTGGATGAATGCCCAATCCATCGAGCAAACGTTGGAAACCGGACGGGTTACGTATTGGTCGCGGTCACGACAGGCGTTCTGGATCAAGGGCGAAAGCTCGGGCCACTTTCAGGCCCTGGTGGATTTTCGCGTCGATTGCGACAGGGATTGCCTGCTGATTGTGGTGAACCAAACGGGGCCAGCCTGTCACACCAATCGGCGAAGTTGTTTCTACACGGCCGTCCGCGATGGGACCGAAGTCGAGCTCATGAAGCCGATGGAATAGTGGGGCCTCTGATGGTGGTCAGGTCAAATGCCCACCATCTCTCTGATTTCAGCAGGAGATGCTCCTTGTTCGCGATAAAGCGAGATGGCGCGTGCGTCGTCACGTTTCGCGAGGCGTTTGCCGTTGTTGTCCCGGATCAGACGGTGATGATGATAAACAGGTGTCGGCAACCCAAGCAGCCCTTGTAAAAGGACATGTATCTGCGTGGCATCGAACAAATCCTCGCCCCGGACCACATGGGAGATGTTCTGATCCGCATCATCAACCACGACGGACAGGTGATACGAACTGCCCATATTGCGCCGAACGAGAATGATATCGCCAACCGCGTTCATGAGGTTGTGCGCATCAAGCTCATGCGTTCCCAAATACTTCGCACCAGTTTCACAAAATCCACGAAGTTCGGATGCCTTGATTGCCTTGTGCATGTTCAGGCGCAGAACATCACCAGCTGAAGCATCCGACAAAGGGCGGTCGCGGCACGTGCCTGGATAGATGCGCCCGTCAGGTCCGAACTGGGGTACACCTTCCTGCGGAGCACCGGCCGCAGATTCGATATCGGCACGATTGCAGCTGCAAGGGTAGACCAGGCCCGTGTTTTTGAGAATCTCCAATGCCTCTCTGTATCGCGGCAGCCTGTCCGACTGGCGCATCACCGGGTGCGGCCAGTGCAGTCCAAGCCAGTGCAGGTCGTCGTAGATCTGGGTTTCCCAACGAGACCTGGATCGCGATTGATCAATATCTTCGATCCGCAAAAGAAATGATCCACCCGCAGCCCGTGCCTGATCAAACGCAAGAAGCGCGGAATAGGCATGCCCTAGATGCAGCGGACCTGTTGGAGATGGTGCGAAACGCGTTGTGAATGTCACGTTTTTTCAACAACATAAACGTCAGATTTCATGTCCATACCCGGTAGGTGCGGACCGTATTCGCGGAATAACAGCCTTGCGTGACCCATGTCCAGCCAGTCGTTCAGCCGCCCGGTGTAAGTGCGGTCAGCCAAAGTGTGATCGTTGAAGGAAAACGCCAGATATCCGCCACGTGGCAGCGCGTTCATAAGTAGATCAAAGGTTTCAGGCGGCGCGGCACCAACACCGATGACGCCAATGCATGTTATGGCTGAGTAAGCTTCGGCCTCAATGGGGTTGGGATCAGTAACTTCGAAGTTTATCAAGTTGCGATAAACCCCTTTGGCAGCGGCACCTTCCAACATCTTTGGTGTTGGATCCATCCCATCGATGACACGAAAACCCGCCTTGCGAAGTGCTAAACCCGACAACCCGGTACCGCATCCGTAGTCCAGCACCGGCACATCAGCATCTGAGACAAAGGATTTCAATGCTGCCGCAACACGGTCCGGGGTGACATATCCGTGCTCACCGACTTCATCATCGTATGAGGCCGCCCATTTTTGGTAGTGATCGTGCGTTTCCTGGGCAGAATTCAGATTGTATGTGTCTTTCAGAAGCTTATCGCTCATACCTTACATGTTAGGCGCAGGCTGGGGGCGACGTCCAGTCAACACTGCTTTACCCAATCGCTCCAGACTTCTTTTGCGCGATCGGTATAGGCCTTGTAGCGGTCCTTACGGCCTCGGCGCCCCCCCTTCAGGCCGTCGACCGGGCGAAACAGACCGAAATTCACGTTCATCGGCTGGAAGGTCTTGGCTTCGGCGCCGCCCGTGATGTGGTGGATCAATGCGCCCATCGCACTGTCTTGCGGTACGTCGGGAAGGGATCGGCCTAGTATTTCGGCAGCGGCCAAACGGCCTGCCAAAAGGCCCATCGCTGCGCTTTCCACATAGCCTTCCACCCCCGTGATTTGCCCCGCAAAACGAATATTTGGCCTAGACTTGAGCCGCATCTGCGCGTCCAGCAAAGTCGGAGAGTTGATGAAAGTATTGCGGTGAATGCCACCCAATCGCGCAAAGCTGGCATTTTCCAGACCCGGTATCATACGAAATACCTCGGTCTGCGCTCCGTATTTCATCTTGGTTTGAAAACCGACGATATTGAACAACGTGCCCAAGGCATTGTCGCGCCGCAATTGGACGACGGCATAAGGTTTTACGTCCGGTTGATGCGGATTTGTCAGGCCAACAGGTTTCATCGGGCCATGGCGTAAAGTTTCACGACCGCGCTCGGCCATAACCTCGATCGGCAGACAGCCGTCGAAATAACCAGCGGTCTCTCCCTCGTGGAATTCGGTCTTATCTGCAGCCAGCAGCGCATCAATGAAGGCTTCGTGCTGGTCACGATCCATCGGACAGTTGAGGTAGGCGGTGCGCTCTTCCTGAGTCTCGCCCTTATCGTAGCGTGACTGCATCCAGGCTTTGCTCATATCAATGCTGTCTGCATAGACGATGGGGGCGATCGCGTCGAAAAAGGCCAGCGCCTCGGCACCAGTTTCTGCGCGAATGGCTTCCCCCAATGCGGGCGAGGTCAACGGCCCGGTTGCAAAGATCCACTTTCCGTCTTGGGGTAGACTGGTAACTTCTTCCGCTGAGACCGAGACCCGTGGATGGGCCTTCAGCTTGGCAGTTACGGCTTCGGCAAAAGGATCACGGTCAACCGCAAGCGCGCCACCCGCAGGCAGGCGATGGCTATCTGCGGTCGTCATGATCAACCCGTTTGCCGCGCGCATTTCCCAATGCAGCAAGCCGACTGCGTTCTGTTCATCATCATCCGATCGGAATGAGTTCGAACACACCATCTCGGCCAGATTGCCGGTCTGGTGTGCAAACGTGCCCACATTAGGACGCATTTCGTGGATCACAACATCCACGCCCATTTCCGCTGCCTGCCAGGCGGCCTCGGACCCGGCCATGCCGCCGCCCACGATATGCAATGTCTCTGTCATGTGCTGCCAAATAGGGCAGAGCAGCGCCATGCGCAATGCGCAGTAATCGCTTTAGTTCTGAGAGGGATTCTTGGGGTCGCCGCTGCGGGAATGTCAACGCCGGTGAGAGAAACCAGCTTGGAGGGACCTTCCGCCCACGGCGACCCAAAAGTATGGTCAGGCCTTGGCCTTGACCCAGCTTTGCCACAGTGTCGCCCTTTTGAAAAGTGAAAAAATGCGAACAGTCGGCAAAAATGTATTAAATAATTGCGTTACTGGTGCCAATCAGGCGGGCGCTTTTCGATAAAGGCACTAATCCCTTCCTCAGTATTCCGGTCCATCATATTCTGTGCCATTACCTCGGCGGTATAATCGTATGCCTGATCAGTCCGCATTGTAATCTGTTGATAAAAAGCGGTTTTACCGATTTTCACGGCACTGCTGAGCTTGCCTGCCAACTTCTCGGCCAACGCATTGGTTTCATCTTCCAACAAGTTCTCGGGAACCGCTCGATTGATCAGACCCAGCTCAGCCGCGCGTTCGGCGGTGATAAAATCACCGGTCGTGAGCATTTCAAACGCCTGTTTCCGCGGTATATTCCGGCTGAGAGCCACCATCGGAGTGGAGCAGAACAAGCCGATATTGACACCATTTACGCCGAACCGTGTGCCCTCGGCCGCGATTGCCAGGTCACAGGTTGCTACAAGCTGACACCCTGCGGCAGTGGCGATCCCGTGCGCTTGGGCGATCACGGGTTGGGGCAGGGACTGAATGGACATCATCATCTTGGCACATCGGTCGAACAGATCCTGAAAATAGGAAAGCCCACCATCGGGTGCCTGCCGCCCTTGGGTCATCTGTTTCAGATCGTGCCCCGCGCAAAACGCTTTCCCCGCACCGGAAAGAACAACAACACGAATCGACTTGTCTTCGCGCAGCGCATCGAACTCTGCCTGCAGGGCCGCCAGCATTTCATCGCTGAGGGCGTTCAACCGCTCAGGCGCGTTCATTCGAAGCCGTGCGATCGCACCTGTATCGTTACGTTCCAGAATTGCCATCTTGCCCTCCCGCTGGCGTTCAGGCCAACTCTAGGCGGGCAGAGCGACGAGGGGAAGCATGTCATTAGCACTGAATAAACAAGAATTGACGGAATACCTGGCGCAGGTGTTCCCACAGGTTCATAACGACTTTGTCGTCGAGGATCTGAGAGAAGCAAACATCACCATGCGCCTGAGGGTCGAAGACCGTCACCTGCGCCCCGGAGGCACAGTATCTGGTCCTTCCATGTTCGGGCTGGCCGATGTCAGTGTATATGCAATGGTTTTGGCACGGAAAGGTCGGCAATCTCTGGCTGTCACGACCAACAGTTCTCTGGATTTCTTGCGCAAGCCGGAAGGCGGGGCGGACCTGATTGCTGAGTGTAAGTTGTTGAAATTAGGTAGAACGCTGGCTGTCGGGGATGTGCTGATTTACTCGGAAGGCTCTGACAAACCCGTCGCGCGGGCCAGCATGACCTATTCGCTTCCTCCAGAAGGCTCAGCCGCTGCTGCCTTTGGGTAAAAAAGGCCGGGGATAAACCCCGGCCAGGAAGAGGTCCCTTAGATGGGACTGGGGATAGTCTATTTCATCCAGAAATAGCGGCTGACTTCTGCATCTGCCCGATGGCGGGTCAGCCCGACATCGCGGAGCAGCCTGTCATCCAGCTTACCTAAGTTTACCCGGCTGCGGCGGCGTTGTTCCCATTGTGTGACCGACGCCGCAAACCGCACGGCCAGCGCGGCGATCAGCGGCAGCCGGGGGCTGTCGTTCAGCAGCAAGAGGGCGGGGTTGTGCATTGCGCGTGTCATCTTGGGTATCCTTTCAAATTGTATTGACACAAAGTAAATATGCTCGGTACACTGCCTTGATACATTCAGCATTGTGTCGAAATCAAAGGATGAATTGTAATGGATACAATTTGGCCAGAGGCGTTACCGAAATCCAAAGGTCCAAAATATACTCTGGTCGCTAACACGATCCGAAAAGCGATAGAAAACAAAACACTGGAGGTTGGAAAGAAACTGCCTCCGGTGCGGGAACTGGCGTATCGATTAAAGATTACACCAGGCACTGTCGCGCGCGCCTATACGATCCTGACCGATGAAGGTTTGCTGCAAGCCGAGGTCGGGCGTGGTACATTTGTAGCCCCGCCGAGATCGCCCATTCTGGACGATGTCTGGTCGCGGCAGTTACATCTAAGGGACGACAAATATGAATCCAATGTCAGTCTGTTCAGTCCACGCTTGCCAGATGTGGGGCAGGTGACATTAATCCGCGAATGCCTTGAAAAGGTTGCAAAAGGCGATCCGCGGATGTTTATGAACTATCCGACCCGAGATGCCTACCTACCCGTGCGCCAGGTTGTGGCCGACTGGTTGTCAGATCTTCCTCTGGGCTCATTGAATGCAGATGACATTGTACTGACACACGGTGGGCAAAGTGGCATTTGCGTCGTGTTCCAGACCGTTCTGAAAGATCCGAAACCCATCGTGTTGGTTGAGGACTTGTCTTATGCCGGGTTCAGACGGGCAGGTGAGTTGATGCGCGCCGAGGTTGTCGGGGTAAAAATGGACAAATGGGGCATAAGCCCCGATGCGCTGGACCACATCCTCAGGCAAACGAAGGCGCAGGCGATCTGCGTCTCACCCGAAGTGCAGAACCCAACGGGCGGGCATTCACCGTTGGAGCGGCGCAAAGAAGTTGTCGAGATTGCGCGAAAGCATGAATTACAGATCATTGAAGACGATTGCTATCGCATGGGCGAGGCCCGCGCGCCCAGCTATCGTGCTTTGGCACCCGAACGGGGCTGGCATGTTTCGTCAATTTCGAAAACTCTCACACCAGCATTACGGGTAGGTTTCGCCATCGCACCGAAAGAGCAGAGCGTCGATCTGCGGCGTTCTGCAGAATACGGGTATTTCGGGCTCGCCCAGCCTTTGGCTGAGTTGACGCGGTTGCTGTTGGGACATCCAGAGGCGAGGCAACTTGCAAAAAACGTCCGTACCAAGATGGGCGAATATGTACGTGTGGCGGTAAACGTCCTGGGTGGATTCGATCTAAACTGGGATTCTGAGATTCCCTTCGTCTGGCTTCATCTGCCTTCCGGTTGGCGGTCTGCTGCGTTCAGCCGGGCGGCCGAGCGGGAAGGTATTCAGCTGCGATCGGCCGATGAATTCGCGCTGCGGGATGGTCGCGCGCCAAATGCCGTTCGTATAGCGGTGAATGGGCATGTCTCGCTTGAGAAGTTCGAAGACGCCATGCTGCGTCTGCGCGCATTGCTGGACAACCCGCCCGAGCAAATAAGCGTCTAGTACCTATTGCAATGGGGCAGGGTCGCCAAAAAAGCCCGCCAAATGTGCAATCTTGCCATCGGCATCGAGACGAATGAAATCATGCCCGGTAACCATAATGGACCCATCGGAAGCAATCATATGCCAGGTGAAATGAACTACATCATGGTGTGAAGTTGGCTCACTGGTCAGCTCAACGCGGCCCTTTGTATCACTCAGAACTGCTCCGATATGGGCATTGAGTTGATCTCTGCCGGAAACTTCTGCAGTTGGATCGACGTAACGACCAGTTTGTGCAAAACACTGCTCAAGAAGGCTCAGTCGCCTTTCGGGATCGGTCGACTGCCATGCCGCACCATAGGCAGCGATAACCTGTTCCAATTCTTGCATAGCCACCTCCGGCATTGGATGATCTTGGTTGAGTCTAGCTTAACTAAGCTACGCAAAATTGGATATGCCGAAGAAATTTTGGGGTAAAATAATACCTATTTTATAAGTTATTGTTATTGATAGATATATTATACTTTGCCTGTATTGACCTGCATAACTAGTAGGTCTAAACCCCCTCCATCGAATTCGGGCCGCTCCGCCAAGGGGCGGTCTTTCACATCAAACAGGACTATCCTGCCATGAAAACCTTTTCTGCAACACCTGCAGACATCGACAAGAAATGGATCCTGATCGACGCCGAGGGCGTTGTTCTGGGCCGTCTTGCCTCGATCGTCGCCATGCGCCTGCGTGGCAAGCACAAAGCGTCGTTCACACCCAACATGGACATGGGCGACAATGTCATCGTGATCAACGCTGACAAAATCCAGATGACCGGCAAGAAGCGCGAAGAGAACTTCTACTGGCACACTGGCCACCCGGGCGGCATCAAGTCGCGCACCAAGCAGCAGATCCTGGAAGGTGCACACCCCGAGCGCGTCGTGACCCAAGCGGTCAAGCGCATGCTGCCGGGCAACCGTCTGGCGCGTCAGCAGATGACCAACCTGCGCGTTTATGCTGGTGCCGAGCATCCTCATGAGGCGCAAGCGCCCGAAGTTCTGGACGTAAAGTCCATGAACAAGAAAAACACCCGGAGCTAATGACCGATGGCTGATCAGATCAATACTCTCGAAGAGCTGAGCGCCGTCGCAGGCGTTGAAACCGTGGCCGAAGAAGTTATCGTACGTGAACCCGTACGTGACGAGCTGGGTCGTTCCTACGCCACCGGCAAGCGTAAAGACGCTGTTGCCCGCGTCTGGATCAAGCCGGGTTCCGGCAAGGTCACCGTAAACGGCAAGGATCAGGACAAGTATTTTGCGCGTCCCGTTCTCCAGCTGATCCTGCGCCAGCCGTTCCAGGTTGCTGGTGTGGAAGGTGAGTTCGACGTTGTTGCAACCGTCAAAGGCGGTGGCCTGACCGGTCAGGCCGGTGCGGTCAAGCACGGCATCTCGAAAGCGCTGCAACTGTACGATCCGTCGCTGCGTGGCGCTCTGAAAGCCGCTGGCTTCCTGACCCGCGACAGTCGCGTTGTGGAACGTAAGAAATACGGTAAGCGCAAAGCGCGTCGTTCGTTCCAGTTCTCGAAGCGTTAATCGCTACGGATACCGAATTGGAAAGGGCTCGCAACTGCGAGCCCTTTTTCTTTGGTCGGTTTATTCTTCGTAAACCAGTTTCCACGCACCATTTTCGACGACGCTGACAAATACAGAGTCAGCACCCTGATGATCATCGGGCCCATATGTGATCTGATTGCCGACCAACTCATCCATGTAATCCAGAGATTCCATCGCGGCAATGAAGCTATCATGCGTCAGATCAGGACCTGCAGCTTCAAGTGCTTTGACCATCATCTCGGCCGCTGAATAGCCCAGCATTGAAAATCCGACCGGGTCTTCCCCCGTAGCCTCTTTGTATTCAGCAATAAATGCTGCCGGGGCGGGCTCTTCGGCGCGCGCCCAGAGATCCAGCCACGAGGCCGCCGCATAGAAACCGTCGGTCACACCACCGGGCACCTGTGCGACCACGGTTAGGAAGCTGGCCGAGGTGCCGAGAAACTTCATGTCGGTCAGGCCCATTTTCTTGGCCGTTCCAACAACAGTGATTGCCTGACGCACGCCGAGCGCCATCGTGACGATGTCACAACCTTCTTCTTTAAGCTTGCTCAAGGACCCCACGAAATCCGTCTCGTCCGGTTTATGGGTGGTCTCAGCGCCGAAAGTGATGCCAGCCTCTTCGGCTCCCGCTTTGCTGCCTTCCAGAATTTCCTCACCGAAATCAGTAGGCAGGTACATGGTGCAAACGGTTTGCGATCCAAATTCACCGTTCAGATACTTCACCCCAATCCGAGCTTGATCGTAATAGGTCGAGAACGAGGTGAACTTGTTCTTCATCGGCTCTTGCAGCATTTGCCGCGCGGCGGTCAGAGGGGCGACGTTGGGAATACCTTTCGGGTCCAGCAGCTTGAACCCAGCAACATTCATCGGCGTACCCAGCGACTGCAACATCGCGAAAACCTTGTCACGGTTCAGCAGCTTGTTATAGCCCTGCATCGCGCGTGGCATCTGATAGCCGTTATCCTCGACGACAAAGCGGATCTTGCGGCCATGCACGCCACCCTCGGCGTTGACGCGATCAAAGACCACATTTGCGCCTTTGGTGGCCGGAACGCCCACGGCAGCGAAGATGCCGCTGAGGTCGTTGACTGAGCCAATGACGATCTCGTCATCTGTCACGCCTTGTGTTTGCGCCCAGCTGATCGTGGCGGATGCAGTCAATGCCGTCGCTGCGGCAAGGCCCTTAAATAAGTGTTTCATACTTCTCCTCCCTGTTGGGTCGCCCCTTAACTAATTGTACATATCTTCAATGAGATGTGCGTGTTTCTTTTCCACCAGACCACGTTTGAGTTTCATCGTCGCAGTCAGCTCCTCATCTTCGGCAGTGAGCAACACGTCGATCAGCCGGAAATCCTTGATCTGTTCGACCCGCGCAAAGTCCTTATTAACCGCTGCGATTTCCTCGCCGATCAGCTCCGTCACTTCGGAAGCAGCACAAAGGGAAGAAAAGTTCGAAAAGGGGATCTTGCGCTCTTGTGCGAATTTCTCGACATTTTCCTGATCGATCATGATTAGCGCCGTTAGATACTTGCGCCGATCCCCGATGATCACCGCGTCCGAGATATACTGGCTGAACTTCAACCCGCTCTCGATCTCTGCGGGCGTGACGTTCTTACCGCCCGCAGTAATGATGATGTCCTTGAGGCGCCCTGTGATGGTGACAAAGCCTTCCTCGTCGATATGCCCCATATCCCCAGTGCGCAGCCAACCGTCGCAGGTGAAGCTTTCGGCTGTTTTGGCATTGTTGCGCCAGTAGCCCTGAAAGACGTTCAGGCCTTTGACCTGAATTTCTCCGTCTTCCGCGATGCGCAGGTCGTTGCCAGGAACAGGTTTTCCAATGGTGCCGATCTTGTTGGCCTCAAGCGTGTTCAGCGCTGCTATGCCGGCGGTTTCAGTCATACCGAAGCCCTCGACAATGGGCACACCAATTGCCCAATACCACCTGAGCAAATCGGGAGAGATCGGCGCTGCACCAGAGCCGCCTCGGCGGAGACGATCTAAGCCCAGCATCCGGCGCAGGTTGCGCAGAACAAGCCGATCCCAAAGCCAGAACTGCATAGCGATCGGTGCTGGAACAGGTTTGCCTGCAAGGATAAATTCGGCCCGCGCCATTCCAGACTTGAGCGCCTGTGCAAAGGCGAAGCGCCCTGTGGGCGTTGCTTCTTTCGCCATGAACATGACCTGCGAGTAGATCTTCTCCCACACGCGCGGGACGGCAGTGAAGGTGGCGGGAGAGACCTCTTGCAGGTTGGAGAACACTGTCTCGGGGCTTTCAGCGAAATTCACAGTAGTCTTCATCGCAAGCGGGTAGTAGATCGACACGTCGCGTTCGAGGATATGACAGAGCGGCAAAAAACATAGCTGTTCGTCGGTTGATTGGGAGGGCAGGGAATGCGCCCCTGCCTCTATCGCGGCCATAATGTTCTCATGGCTCAGCATGGCGCCTTTGGGATTACCGGTGGTACCTGACGTATATATGAGCAGGGCGGTGTCTTGTGACGTGGTTTCAGCGATTTCTGCTTCGAATGCGCCGGGTTCATCGACCTCAGCCTGCTGCCCCAGAGCATACAAGTCCTCGATCATCATGCATCGCGGATGAGCCAGGTCGTGCAGGCCTTCATCCTCAAGGATAATGACCCTGAGCAGATCGGGCAGATCCGCCTCGACTTCGAGGAACTTGTCCAACTGCTCTTCATCTTCAACAATCAGAAACCGGCTGCCACTGTCATTGATCAGATATTTTAACTGGCTGGCCGAATCTGTGGTGTAGACGCCCGAAGCAATCCCTCCGACACACTGGATGCCCATGTCGAACCACGCCCATTCCTTGCGGTCTTCGGACAGGATCGAGACAACCTCGCCACGTTGCAGACCCAGCTTGCGCAGGGCCAGCCCGATCCATTTGGCGTGTTGCCAGTAGTCGGCCCATGAGTAGGATTTCCAGATGCCGAAGTCCTTCTCGCGATGCGCCGTACGCGGTCCCAGTTCGGCACAGCGTTTCTGGAATAACTCGCATATCGTGACACAGCCATCGACTCGCAGGGGTCTCTGACCTGGCGTAGCGTTGAACTGCACACCGTTGATACTGGTCTGAGGGGGCAGGGGGCTTGCGTCCATCCAGCTCACCTCCACGTCTTTTTGCGTTTCCAGCGGCGGTTTTCTCGCGCGCCTTCTTCCTGAACGCCCAGATAGAAATTCTGAATGTCCTCGGATTGCAGCAAGGTTTCAGCCGCACCATCCATAACGATCCGTCCGATCTCCATTACATAGCAATGATGGGCGAGTTCCAGTGCCGCATTGGCGTTCTGCTCGACCAGCATCATTGTCATGCTCTGTTCGTCATTCAGGCGTTTGAGAATGCCAAAAATCTCTTGCACCAGCAGCGGCGATAGGCCCAGCGAAGGCTCATCCAACAGCATGATACGCGGGTTAGCCATCAGGCCGCGCCCAATCGCCAGCATCTGCTGTTGCCCGCCGGACAGAGTGCCAGCCTCCTGATTGCGGCGGTCTTTCAACACAGGAAAGTAGGAAAACACCAGATCGCGGTCATGATCGATCTGTCCTTTATCCGACAGGGTATAAGCCCCAAGATTCAGATTCTCGTCGACGGTCAAAAGTGGAAAGACCTCGCGTCCCTCGGGCACATGGACGATGCCTTTTTGCACGACCTTGTGAGGTTCCGATCCCTGTATCTGCTGACCGTCAAATGTGATTGAACCTTTTTCGGGATCCATCACGCCTGAGATTGTTTTCATCAGCGTTGTCTTGCCCGCGCCATTTGCGCCCAGGATTGAAACGACCTGCCCTCGATGCACGTCCAATGACACGCCACGAATGGCCATGATCGGGCCATAAAAGCTTTCAACATTGCGAATGCTAAGGATCGGTTGGTTCATGAAGCTTTGCCCAAATAGGCCTCTACCACAGCAGGATGAGATTGAACTTCGGCTGGGGTTCCAAGGGCAAGCTTCGCTCCGTCGGCCATGGCAAGAACCCGGTCGGACACGCCCGAGACCAGACCCATATCGTGCTCTACCATAAGCACGGTAATGCCCATCTGACGCCGGATGTCATCGATCCACCAACGCATATCTGTGGTCTCTTCCACCGATAGGCCCGAGGCGGGTTCATCCAACAGCAGGAGTTTTGGATCGGTGGCCAACGCTCGGGCGACTTCGACCACCTTACGCACGCCATAGGGGAGGCCCGAGATCATCTTGTCACGAAAGGCCTGGAGGTCGAGGAAGTCGATGATCTCTTCAACCTTTTCTCGGTTCTCGATCTCCTGCTGTCGTGCAGTGGGCGTGAACAGAATTTCCGAGATCAGATTGGTTTTGCGGTGCCGGTGGCGCCCGACCAGGAGGTTCTGCAAAACGGTCGCATGTTCGAACAGTTCAATGTTCTGGAACGTCCGCGCGACGCCATAGGCCGCGACACCCGAGGGCTTGATACGCAGCAGATCATGCCCGTCAAAGTGGATCGCACCTGCATAAGGATCATAGAAGCGCGAAATCAGGTTGAAGACCGTTGATTTGCCTGCGCCGTTGGGACCGACGATGGCGAACACCTCACCTTCTTGCACGTTGAAGGACAGATCATCCACAGCAGTCAGACCGCCGAATTTCAGGGTAACGTTTTCAAACTCCAGCAAGCTCATCTCAGACGCTCCGTCTTGAGATAGGACTTTTGTCGTTTGAACATGTCCTTGCGGTAGAAGGGGAACAGTTCGAACCACGTCCGGATTTTTAGCCATCGACCATACAGACCCATCGGTTCGAACAGGATGAAGGCGATCAGGATCATGCCAAAGATGCCGAATTCGAGCCCCGGAATGGCGACCGTATTGCCACCAAACAAGGCTGCTGCGTATTCCTTTGAAATCGACAGAAACTGCGGCAGGAAACCGATCACGATTGCGCCCAAAAACGCGCCATGGATTGAGCCCAGACCTCCGATAACGATCATCATCAGCAATTGGATGGAAATTACGACACTGAAGGTCTCGTTATTGAACGCCCCAGAGAACATACCCATCAATGCGCCTGCTAGTCCGGTGACCGCGCAGGAGAGGGCGAAAGAGATCGTCTTGGTGCGCGCGATATCCACACCCATCGCCTGCGCTGAGATCTCAGAGTCTCGTACGGCGATGAAGCTGCGGCCCAAGGGCGCGCGCAATAGGTTGATATAGCCCAGTGTCACGACAACGGCGACGGCCAGCACCAGCCAGAAGAACGGGGCCGGGGTCGCCCAACGATCGACCAGATGTCCGAAGATTTCGACACCACCCAGATATTTACCCGCGACACCTCCGGTGACGGGTTCGGCCAGAACGATGATGTCGTCCATGAGCACAGACAGAGCCAGGGTGAAGATCGCAAGATAGATGCCATGCAGGCGCAGGGCAGGAATAGCGACGGTTGCTCCGACGATGCCGGTCAACAGGCCCGCCAACGGGAACGCCAGCAGAAAGGGCACCCCAGCCTCAATCAGGATGACATTGGCATAGCACCCAACGGCCAGAAAGGCGGCATGGCCAAGGCTGGCCTGCCCGGTATGGCCGGTTAGGATCATCAAGCCCAAACCCGCGATGGCCCAGATCAGAACATTGGTCAGTTCGCCAAGATAAAAGTCATCCAACCACCACGGCGCAGCGGCTACGACCGCCAACAGGATCAGATAGAGGCTAAGCTGATAGCCATCCTTCCACGGGCGAATGTCCTGCATATAGTTTGTTTTGAAAACAATCCGCATGCGATCAGACCTTCTTGACCCGCACCTGGCTGAACAGCCCATGCGGTCGAAAGATCAGAACTGCCAGCAACAGCGCATAAGGCGCGATCTGACTGTACCCGGCTGCAATATAGCGGCTGGCAAAGGGCTCGATTACGCCGACGATTAGCCCGCCGGCCAATGCGCCGGGCAGGCTGCCAAACCCGCCGATCACAGCTGCTGCAAATGCCTTGATCCCCAGAAGCCCAGTTGTGGGATCGACCGAGCCTTTGGCCGCGAACAAAATTCCGGCAATCCCGGCGACAACTCCGGCCAATGCCCAGATTAAGCCCTGAACCCGCTTAACCGGTATCCCCATGTAATATGCCGCCAACTGGTTTTGAGACGCACCTTGCATGGCAAGCCCCAGCTTGGTCTTGCTGAAGAACACATAAAGACCCCAGGTCAGTAGGACGGTGACAACAATCACGGCCACGTCCTCCATCCCCAGCACAAGACCACCGAACCGGATCTCCTTACCAGCCAATGGGTTCTGCAGCGTTTGCGGCTCGTGCCCCCAGATCAGACCAGCTGCAAACCTGATCACAAAGCCCAAGGCGATGGTTAGGATCACCACGGCAGTCTGACTTTCGCCAAAGACGCGGCGGATGATCAGCCGATCGATCAGATACCCAAGTGCGCCCATAATCCCCAGTGAAATCGGTAGCGCCAGCCAGAAGGGCAGCCCCATATATTCCGTATTCGTAAGGCCAATGGTGACAAACGCACCCAGCATCATGAAATCGCCCTGCGCAAAATTCACTGCCTCGGTGGCTTTGTAAATCAGTACAAAGCCAAGGGCGATCAGGCCGTAGACACAACCATTCGCCAGCCCGCTAATCAGCAGCTGTGCGTTATCCAATCTCACCCTCCCTAAGCCGGTTAAGTCCGGCGCTTTGTTCTACTATGGAGTGATTATCACCTTCCCGTCACTCTTTTTCAGAGCATCCGCCAGATTTGGCAGCACTTCTCGTAGCGAAAGCCGTGCGGAAACATCTGTGCGCCAGCGCCCATCTGCAAATCGCGCCTGCACTTCGCTGACAACTCGCATTTGATCAGCCGGGGGGGTGTCCATCATCCAGCGGGTCAGCCAGAAACCCTCGATCCGTTTGCTCATGAAGATCAACTGGCCCATCTGAGTCAACTTCGGCATTTCCGAACTGAGTTTCCCATAGCAAACCCACCGCGCGCCATTGGGCATCGCGCAGAACACCTGCTCTGACAGTTGGTCGGAAACCGCGTCGAGAAAAACACGAGGTTTCAGATCTGCACTGATCGTGGCAAACCGCGTCGGCGCATCCGTATCGCTGGTCACGACCACCTCTGCCGCACCCAGGCCTTTTAACATCTCGACCGTTTCGGCGCGCCGCACCAGAGCGATCGGTTTCAACCCAAGATCCCGTCCAAGGCTGCACATCAACTTACCAAGCTGGCTGGTGGCGGCAGAGACCACAAAAGCCTCGCCCTCAGCCCGTGCGATATCCACCATCGCCATTGCGGTTAGCGGGTTTACGATCTGCGCCGCCCCGTCTTCATCCGAGATTTCGGGGCGCAAGGGGATACACATCTGGGCCTGCGTCACAACATACTCGGCCCAGGCACCAGAGCCTGCTGCCACAAAGGCCACGCGCTGATCCAGCAGGGCGTCAGCGCCGGTACCGGTGGCAACAACATCTCCGCACCCCTCGAACCCTGCTGCGGCGCCTTTGACCCGCGGCTGACCATATTCCCCTTTGATAAAATGGATATCTGAAGGATTCACCGAGGCAGTGCGCACTTTGATCAACACTTGTCCCGCCTTTGGGACAGGTACAGGCAGTTCAGCCTCCGCTAACCAGTCCGAGGCATTCTCAAGCGTCGGTCCCGTGGCTGTGCCGGAATATCCGTCCTGCGTCTGAACAACGGCAAACATGGTGTCGGGCAGGGTGGTCATCGTTCGATCCTTCTTTGATGCGAGTTCAGCACGAGGCCTTCATCGTCACAATGTAACACACTGACAAAAGGTTTTATTTTTTCAAAACAATCTCAAGAAAGCAATCAAACACGGTGAGCTATGTCAATTGGGTAATGCTGTAAAGTGACGCAAATTAAGTCGCATCCCGACCGGGTGAACCAGCCCTCTTGGGGCTGGTTCTGGAATTGATCACTGCTGCGTCATCAGATTGCGCAGATCCTGTATCTTCGCGACAACCAGCTCAGGCGACGCTTTGATCTCGTCGAGGATCTTCATAACCTGTGTTTTGATGTCCTGAGACAAGGCGCTTTCCTGAACCGACGTGACGATTGCGTCATAGTCGAAATTCTGCGCGGTCAGCATGCCGTCCTGAACCCACGAGTTGAACAGTTCCTGCCCCTGACCGGCAAGCGCTGCGACCTGATCGCCAGCTGCTGAGGCTGCATCATTGGCCTGCTCGGTCAAAGATGTAGCAGCGTCGCTGGCCTGTTCCGATACCGAAGATGCAGCTTCCGAGGCCTGATCCGCAATCGAGGACGCAGCCTCGGATGCTTGTTCAGTCGCCGCCTCAACGGCATCAGCAGCGCCCTCTTGTATTGCCGAGGCTGCTTCACCAACCGCCTCTGAGGCATCTTCAGCCGCCGATTGCAACTGCTCGGCAGGGGTTGGTTCAGGTTTTGTGGCGAAATAGTAAGCGCCTCCGCCGATAACGGCGATGGCTACGATAAGTAAAAGACGCGACATTGGATGTCTCCTTCAAATGATGTGTCGCTCAGATGGGGTTAAGGTACGTTAAAGCAAAGGGGAAAACACGTGAGTTTGCAGCATATTGCGGGTTTGAGCCACACTGCGCTGATTGACACTGCAGGCAGTGGCAACATCATGCCATCCATTGCAGGAATCGCAACGCAAGCAAAGAAACAGCCTTGAAGGATGAATTGATTTATGGCGGAGAGACAGGGATTCGAACCCTGGGTGGGCTTGCACCCACAACGGTTTTCGAGACCGTTTCTAAAGGTGGTTTGGCAAATTTGACTCATATAAAATAAGGGGCAGGCGAGCCAACCTCGGGCAAAATCAGCAGGACTGGCAGCACGGGTTGGCATAGAAAGACGGCATAGTTCCAAAGCCATGCAAGCGAGTTGGATTCTGGCGTTGAGGAGGCTGGATGAGTTTGACGCCAATACCTCTAAAAGCGACAATTGCGGAACGGCGATCTATCTGGCAGGGACCAACACCCGACGCGTCAAGCGGGTGCTGTTCGGCCTGTTCGAAGGGGCAATTGGCAAGGGCGTGGTCAGCCGGGCATGGCGAAAGGCGAAGGTCGACTGGGACTTTTGGCGTGCCCGGGATCTGCCCATCTGGCATTGCACGTGTCATAAGCACCGGAACCTCCTGGGCATGCTCCCAAGCGCCAGCTCGACGAACTGGGTGAGGACCACCGCGACACGCGGCTCTATGCGGTAGCCCCTGTCGGCCGAATTAGGTAGCAGGTACACAGCCAGGTGATCGTACAACGGCAAATAAATGAGAGGTTCCGATATTCGGTTGGACTATCCTCACTCACATTGCTTGAACCGCTTCCACACATCTGGCGTGAACTACGGTTTTTCACCAATCACCTGAGACCCTGCTGTGATAGGGAATTAGGCCGGGATTGGGCTTTTCTGAAATGTTGCGGAAGCTTGCGAAAAAACGGGCGGATGTTCGCGAACCATACGTTCAGGTCGGTATGGCTAAGACGGCGCGAACAGGAGGATTTCAACTTCTGGTGAGACGGTTTTTGCCAATATTTTGGTTGTTCCGGACCAGCTGGTCCTGCACAACTCAACCAAAAGAAGACCTGAGGCACGCGCTTGACGACGATAATCGACAGCATATTGGCATCGCGGGATGATTTGTGGCCGCTCCAGGATACGTTCTACTTCAAGGAGGGTGACGCGGTCTTCGAGATCTCGCCCGCGTCCAGTTTCTCGGCGGAGATTCCAGCGGACAACCAGAAGCTCTATTCAGAGACGTTTCGGTATGCCTGGCAGGTGCCGCGCCGGACAGCGGAGGGAAGCACTCAGGTTCGACGTTGGTTGGCGCGGATGACCTTCGCTGCGATCGGCTTTCTGCTGTTCGCGGCTTTTGAGATAATCAAGGCATACGTGGCACCGGTCGGAGATGCGACGGCATCATGGGACGTGCTGATGGAAGAAGTCCGACTGAAATACGGCCTCTTCATAGCCGCTTTGTGTGGCGCGGCGCCGCAGCTTCTGGAGCAATGGCTGGGGCCAAGTCACTTCTATGAGAAAATTGCCTTCCGCGCGGCGGCACAGGGCCGGCGCTCTCGTGTTTTATTCTTCACGGACAAGGTGATTATCAAGCCGGGGACGGTTTCACAGATCACTATTCACCGTGATGAGCCGGATGTATCTCTCCGGGTGGTGCGGGGCAAAGGACTTTATGGTTTGGAGGTGCGGTTTGGCGGCAAGGTGATGGTCGTCTTCGGCCCGACGTTGAACGAAAAGGACGTCAACCTGCTACAGGATTTCCTGGGCATGTGGTGGCATGGCGAGGAGTATTTGGCTGCGGCGGCCGGACACATGATCCTGACAGACGGCGACTCAAGGCTTTTTGATATCATAATGATGGAGAAGTCGAGCTTTAGCGCGTCGGCATATGACGCGAAGGTGAACGTAGAGTTCGTCGACGAGCGCGCACGTAAAAACTGGATGCCCATTGGGGCGTCGGTGCACGTGTCGCCTGGCACATGTCAGGTCTCTGGGCGATGGGTCGATCGAGGAGTGTCAAAGCTGAATTATACCGACATGATGACGTTGCTGCGGGACCAAAAGCTCTCCGTCCTCGACGCCACGCTTGAGGCCGAGGAGGGCATTATTGAGATCCCGATCCGGACGGAAGATGAGTACCGCATGCTGGTCCAGCTGATGAGGGATTACGTGGATGCTTTCCTCTATCTCGAGGGCGACGGTGGAAACTACATCGTGGAAATTGCTGATCCAGACGTGCCTATTCGCGGCCCTCGTCGCTATATCGGGGGCACGGATCATCTGAAGACGATGATGGATCTGGCTCGAAATTTTCGAGATTTTCGGGCTGAGATGTAGCAGCGTTCGCTCTGCTTTTCTCTGCCTGAAGCTGGCAGGGAAGGTGCTGAAGGTTCACATCCAGATGGTTTGTCCCGTGATAGGATGGACTGAGGGCGACTGGCGCGAGTGGCCGAGCTCCACTGGCAAACCTTCTGGCGGCGGACGTTCGAACGGTCCCGCAGGAGGAGGAAAACGGAAGTAACATGGATATGGCAGGGGCCTTTTAGGCCCCTGTCTACTGTCTGGAAGTCAGTCTATCTCGCCTCAGGATGATTGCCGGATCGGAAAGCGGCGCTAAAGGCTATTGCCACTACGTCTGCTCTGAAAAGAACATAGCGCTTGACCTGCCCCCCCGCTGGTCCCTCGCTTATAGGGAGAGTTCGCCGGGGCTGTCACGTTGAGTGATCTGCTGAAAGACATAGTCATACAAATTGTTGAAAGCTCTGTTTGGCGTAGGGAAACCAACCAAAACCATTCGAATAGGAGGTGCGGTCTCGCGGCAACCGCCAGGGCCGTCACAGTGGAGTCGAACAACTTCTAAGATTCCTCGATTTTAATCTCAAAAATAGGTGTACTCGACCAGGTCAAGTGTTCAGAGAACCGCAGTTGTAGCTGGCCGACAAAACCGTCTTCGGTTGCGTAATTCACTTCTACACAATGGCTCTCATCGTCTGACTCAGAGTATTGAATGTTGGAGAGCGTGTTTCCGGAAAACAGCCAAGCGACCCTATTTTCAAAATCCGAACCATACAAATCTATCCCATTCACCGTCGCGATATAGGATCCATATTTTGCTTTTTCGGGTTGGTGTTCGATCCTAATATTTCCTTGCTTATCAGCACGTTCATAACGAAGATCTCTTATGACCCGCCCTTCGGATGCTCTTGAAACCAAAAGAACAGGGCTACTGCCCGTTTGATGTGCCAGTGGCTCCAAACTCCGCCAAAACTCCTCCTGACCGATACCATACTCAATAGTTCTAAGTGTATGGTCGCGCTGATCGAATGCTCTCCAGATCCGAATGCCGGTTTCTCTTTGAATACTTGAAGCGAAAAATTCTTCGAAGTTTGAGACCCGGTCGTCCATTGGCGGATCGGTCAGATAAGCCTTCTTAATTTCGCCAAATTCCCGGTCAATTGGCGACGCTTCGCTGAGGTTTGAAACGCGATAGATTTGTATGTCTTGAAAGAAGGGAAGGTTTGAAGGCCCCTTTAGGAGTGCATCTTCAACGGCTGAACGGATGCGTTCAAGCTGAGTTGCGTCAACGTCGCGATCTTTTAGACGCTTCTGTCGCACTGAATTTATAGCGGTTTCTACCGTTTTGAGAGTTTCTATGATGCTCTCAATTGAAAGGTCAGGTACGGATTCTGAAGTAAGCAACCGTAAACCCCTAAAAATTTGATCTGGTTTTTCCTCAAGTACAGATTTCAGACGGCTGATCTCTTGCAGACATTTTCGTAAGGATCGGTCACCCTCAGGCAAGAATTCTTCTTCTTCCGCCAATGTCTCAACACCCCTTGAAAGCGAAGCATCGCCGCCTTCCTGATGGGCAGCCAAAATAATCGCTGCAATAGACAAACCCAATCCGTCCCTGTCGTGCAAAGTGCTTGGGCTGTAGACCCTTCCTGGAACAACGCGCCGTTCGGTCATGTTATCCAAAGAGTTCACCAGCTGGTCGAGGTCCCTGGCGTATGATCCTTCCGAATAGCGCTCACCAGCCATTTCAAGACGAAGAACATCCAAGAAGGTGGAGGAAAAGTTGAACACTCTCGAGCGCGATCTGCTTCCCATCTCGTCGCCTCTTTCTCGACGCAATACCGCCCGTGCGTTTCGACCCCCGATGTCCGAAACCTGTTTTCCCTCGATTGACCAACGGAGCAAAAGAGCAGAGACAAGAAGGAGGACGTCATCGTGCGCGCCGCTAATGATGCCAGAGAATACTTGGTTGGGTGAAGGCGATTGATCGTATCTGAAACAAAGCGGTTCGACTTGTGCTAACGCTTCATGCCAGTTCTTTTTCAAGAGATCTGGATATACCAAACGCCGATGACGAAACTGGTGGAGATAGTCGAAATCTATTCTCAAGTTCTCTGGCCAGCGCACCAAGGCTTCATGAAAATGGTCAGCTCCTGCTTCGTCTTCATTCCATACGGCAACGGCGAGGCAATATGCTGTGTTAGTAAGGTGCTGCCAAAGGAATACCCAGCTTTCACTATAGGTCGACCAACACTCATCATCAGTACGAGACGAGTTTTTGGACCAACCGTAAATTGAAGCTGCTTTCTGAAGAAGGCTCTCCCAAGAACCGATCAGTTCTGGAAGGATACCCAAATAAGCCTTGGCATCCGAGCCAGACAGGGCCAGCCGCGGTTCAGCAGATTGGCCTTCGGAGGCCTCAATCAAGGTTCTCTTGGTTAACCATGCCTCAATCATGTGCATCATCATGGGTTCCAGATCGACAATCTTTTTGACGACATCAGGCGACAAGATTTGTCCGCTGGAGGGCTTCATTAGGCGAAGCGGGGTATATGCGAGTGATTTTATGAAGTGACCATCTTCAGGGATCCGTTCAGCAGCTCGTTCAAACAATCGCCGGTATTGTCCTGTCCATTCTCGGTGGGGGGGCATCCAAGAGTCACCTTGGATTTCCGCGAAGCTGAACGGCCTTCCATCAGTGGAGGGAGTTGAACTCAACTCCAGTAAGAAGCGATGGTAGCGCGTCATTTCAGCAATGGCGTCATCAAATGCCACAGGCGCCATCCTGGCTATCTGCTCCAGTGTTTTGTCCGCGAGCTCCTCAAGAATCTGCTCTGGTGTTGGAAGATCACTCATCTTCACTCTTCCTCCGAAATCTAAAGGCTCTTTGGATCAAGAACTTCTCGAAGCGATTCAATGGAATTCCGCCGCGCCTGCAACACCACTCCACACGGCCCTGTAGTGGAACTTCTAAACGCGGAGTAAACCAGATAACCGGCCCCTGATCGAAGAAGTCGGTTTGATGATTGGAGTTGTTGCTTGAGGCCTTCTGGCACCGCTTTTCCCAATTTCGCAGAGCCCAATGAAGCAACACTACTCGTAGGTCAGACAAAACTACTTGAGACGAAAAATCTGTCTCAATCTCAACGAGATTAGGTGCTCCGATGTCGAAGCCGAACATTACGCTTGGTTGTCCGCTCTTGTTACTTGCATCTCCAAACACTCCGTTGGATGCGGATGCATACAAGTGCTCTCTAATGCGGTTGAGAAAGACCTTGGGCAAAACAACATGGGCCGTATACCGTTCCCTCATGCGCTCACGGGACGAGTGCTGGACAAACTCCAGAGTGGTCGCAATGAAATGCGCCAAGCCCGTCAGATTGACCAAAAGCCAAACTAAATGGATGCCCGCAATGCTTAACTCAAACACCTGCAACTCTATGCCGACGTTGAAGTAGTCGAGTACGAGTTGACCCGGCCAGACGAGTTGAGCACACATTACCGCCAACAATGCAACCGAACTGGCAATCACTCCGAATGCGCAGGACTCGAAGTAATATAGTCTGACATCGGTTGAAGACCTTTCACGCTGGGCAAGGATTGTCACAAGTGCCAAAGCCAACGAGATAACACCAAGGACGCCGACCTGAGCGGTGATAAAATGGCTGGAAAGGCCAGAAAGCTGCTGAGACAGCTCGCGGGACCAGATAGCCTTCGGAATCCCAGGTAGCCAATGTGGAAAATACAGCGAAATTGCGACTTCGGAAATGACAAACCCCAAATAGACTGCGATGTAAAACTTGATGTATCGCCCGAATGTTCCGATGGAAAAAAAGCCAAGCAGGAATTTGAGTGACGCCGAGTAACGCGAACGGCGAGCCGTAGGGTTGCTTCGGATTTGATTTCGAACCTCTTTTCGCGCCAATCTGTTTAGGCTTCCTGTCCACCCTCCATCTTTCCAATTGATCATTTGGGGAAAATCTCGCCGTGTATTCAGTTAAGTAATGTATTATTAGTAGTTACGCGTCGACTTTAAGGTAGGTTGCTCCAAATGCCTTCACCGCCCGGCGTTCCTGCATTGCGCCGGCGAGGTTGAACGCCACGCCGCTTTCGCCCTGGGTAGGAGAGATCGCCTACGGTTTCGAAAGTTGCTGCAGGTGCTTGATAGGCTACGAGCGCTTCCGTGGGCAAGGAAGAAATACCGTCAGCCAGTCAAGCCGATGCCAGTTTACCGCAAGACGGGTCATGTGGCGTTGAATCGCCAACGGAAATTATTGGTTGGGCGCCGACCGAAACTCCCAAAACTGACCCAGCCCATTAGTCTTCAATCAGCGAAAAATCGTCGTCATCGCCCGACTTTCTTTTGCGGTTCCTTAGTTTCTTTGTTCGTCTCGGGCCTTTGGGTGCGTAGTTGTCGTTCAACGCTTTCTCGACCAACCATGTCGCAGGGTGATCAGGGAAACCTTCGCCGTAGTGGCGGATCAGATCGATATATTTGAACCCAAGCGCAGATATCTTACCGATCTCCTTGCCTGTAGAGGCGTTTTTGACCACAAGGCCGCCGCCCTTGGCCGCCAGTGCGATGTCTTTCTGTTTCAACGCTGCCGAAAGCTCATTCCAGGAACGCGTATCAGCAATAGCTGTGGTGAGGAGTGTTTTGAGGTCGAGTTTCGATGGACGATCAATCTCCTGTGGTTCTTGAACCGAGATATCCATTGCATTTGCAGACGGGTCGGCCGCTTGTCGATATGGATTGTCCCTTACACGGACGGTCTGAACATCCTCTCGGGCTGTTGGTTTCGGCTGAGTATGCGAGGCTTCGGTATTCTCATGTCGGAAGATCAACTCTGGCAATAAGGTCTCCCAACTATCGCGCTTATGGTAGTGGGCGTAGTCTTCGCCACTATCAATCTTACGCCAGTTGATTATGGCCCCGATCTGGCCAGACGCAAAAACATGCCCGCGGGGTGGCTTCCACGATTTGGCCATACGTCCGACAACACGTTTTAGGGCGTCCAACAAAACCCAATGAGGTTGTTGAAACTCAAGGGAAAGGGTGTCCCCTACATTCGCTGTGCGCACGGCGTTGTGGACTTCATGTGCATCCCTTTGGCGACCGGCGAATGACAAATCTACAATATCGAGCGCGGGCATCTGGTATTTTGTTGCAGGCAAAGAGGTTTCGTCGAGATCGGGCGTCACATGCCTGATAAGAACTGAATCTGAACCCGTTTTAAGAAAGGGGTGCGTTCCGGATGTCAGCACTGTTAGGCTTTGCTGTGCGCGGGTCATTGCCACATAGAATAGGCGACGAGGGGCTTCGTTATCCTCCTCTTTCGAGACTCGGGTCCAACCGCCGTTTAGAATGGCGACATGGTCAAATTCAAGGCCCTTGGCCCTGTGCGCCGTCAGCAACAGCAGTCCACGTTGTTCACCGCGTGTATCCCGGGACCAGTCCGCGATCCACTCAATGATGTCAGGTACTGGCATAGATTTGGTGCCCAACTCACGGGCCAGTTCCGCCACACCTTCTGCCAGCAAATCCACCCATTTGTTGCGAGACTGAACGTTCAGGACCGTGAGGATATCCTGAATGCCCAGAAGTGCGCCTTGTTTCTCGCGCAACCCGGACACCAGACGTTGGGTCTCCCTAAGTCGCCAAACATTCGGAAGGTCTTCGTTGGCCATATCCACGCGCAGACCTTGTGCTTCGGCATAGGTCCGAACTGCATCCAGTGATTTCCAGTCTCGGGAAATCACAGCAACGCGGGACCAGTTCCAATTGGGGTCCAGGCGAGAAAGGCGTATCAGCTCGTTGATTGCTGCTGCAGATTGCTGCATCGCGCCAGCTGGGACGTCCAGCAACTGCACTCGGCCATGGGCAACGGAATCTTTCCCCTCCAGACGTCCGCCGCTGGGTTGAGAGAGCCGCGCCTGATTGATTGTGATTTGGTGATCCATTTTCATGCGTTCAGGCGCCTTGGATATGACCTGATTGGCGGCTTCGATAATATGTGCTGTCGATCGGTAGTTTTCGATCAGAAAAGATGGTCTGGCCTTATAGTCCTCTTCAAATCTGCGGATGAAATCCACGGAAGCCCCGTTGAAAGCATAGATATTCTGGTCGTCATCGCCCACGGCAAACAGGCTTAGTTTAAGCTCGGCATCTTCCAGAGAACGACCGGCCACGGCGGAAATGAGCGCGTATTCCTCCGGGCCAATGTCCTGGTATTCATCCACCAAAATCCAGCGAAACCACTGAATCAGGCTCTCGCGTTGCGCCTCTGCTTCGGCTTTTGTGAGGCCTTCGGGGTTGAGCTGGCGCACCGCCTCCATAATGACATTGTCGAAGTCTTCTGTCGCGGCCTGAACCCCCGCAAAACTGGCGCCAACCAGCTTCATCGCAAGCGAATGGCAAGTCGAGATCGTAACCCCCGCCGCATCATCGCCCACCAGCGCTCGTAGGCGAACACGGATTTCGGCAGCGGCATGGCGATTATAGGCCAGTACCAGGATACCGCGCGGGTCTTCGCGCTTCATCCGTAATAGATAAGCGATCCGGTGCACTAAAACACGGGTCTTCCCAGATCCGGGACCCGCCAAAACCAACACATTGGTCTGGTCCCGATCGTCCGCAACAATGTCCTGTTGGACCTTGTTGCCCAGATCTTCGACAATGGCGGTCCAGGACTTGCTGGTTGTCTGTCGCTTGACCTCTCGTGCCATGCCCGGCATCCAACGTTTCATGAACTGCTCTTTGTTGAGCAGGAAGTAATCCTCCGATAGGCGTTCGGCGTCTGTGATCTTCTCGAGGCCGGTTTCCGCGTAAGTTGCCATGACATGGGTCTGAAGCGTCTGTTCGGCGTAATGCTCTTCCAGAGGGAGGAAGTCCGATTGCGTGAACTGACCACCTTCGGGATTGAGGAATACGGTCATGGCGGGGCGGAATACGGTCAACCCTTTCCCCAGTGTCAAAACGCCCTGTTCATGCATCCAAAGCAGGGAGCGTTCCAACAGCTTGGTCATATCCCGCAGACCGCTGGATTTCAGAACGGCATCTTGTGTGAGCTGCGCCAGAAGGTCACCTACGGTAGTTTCGACCTGCAGATCTTTGCCACGCGCGCCTTTGTCGAGTCGACCCGTCAAAAACTTCAAAAGAATCCCGGCAGCTTGCCACCGAACCTCAGCGGTTTGGGCAATGACTTCCCACGTTCTTATCCGCGTCACGTTTAGAGTGTTTCGGCTGATTTTGCGCAAGCGGATATTGCCGGTGCCTCCATCCTGCCCCTTGCCATCCCGAGCTATGCCCCGGATCAGTTTGTCGATTACATCGGGGCGGGCATCGGCATGGTCCTGATTGCGCAGATGCTGGCAGGTTTCCTGCAGGTTCAGCGGTATTGGAGTC
This sequence comes from Ruegeria sp. H9, assembly GCF_056532915.1. Taxonomy (NCBI): domain Bacteria; kingdom Pseudomonadati; phylum Pseudomonadota; class Alphaproteobacteria; order Rhodobacterales; family Roseobacteraceae; genus Ruegeria; species Ruegeria sp. H9. Next base: position 473,397 of record NZ_JBQFNX010000002.1, read on the forward strand.
TCTTTGTCCGCATCCGGTGCCAGCTCTCGCATCGACGCGATCAAATCCCGTTCCAGGTTTGCGGCCTCTGTGAGGCGCCCGGAGGAAGACTGCGCCACACCGACATGGATGAAGAGCGTCATCGCAACGTCGTTGCGCGCGATGCCAAAGCTTTCGAGATTGGCCATCGCCTTGGTCAGTGCGCCGGGTGTCAAACCGCTGACGCCGCAGAGCTGATCGGTTGAGACCCCTTCATCCGCCGGGGCCAAAATCAGATGCTGCACGATGGCCAGCAATTGTTTGCGATGCGCTTGAGTGATCTCCGCATCCGCAAGCCGTTGTTTCGCCTCGTCCAGTGTGCGGACCGTTAGCGAAGAAGGGAAAATACGAACACGGTTCTCTTCTCGCGAAACAAGTGTTGCTTCTTCAAGCCACGATACGGCCGTCTTGACTCGTGTGTCATCAGTCGCGCTGTCCCGTTCAAATTCTTGATCTTTTTCGAACCGGACAATCTCACCCGCAGTGGCGACGATCTTGCCGGTTTTGCGTGTGCGTTCGTCGATCCGGCGTAGGGCTTTGAGAATGGCTCCGATTTCATGCCGTGCCAAACGCGAACCCGCGGACAGCCTGAACTGGCGTTCTACATCATCCCCCGCGTACAGAAGCACGCAATCGGCGATTTCCCGGTCGCGTCCGGCGCGCCCAGCCTCCTGCAGGTAGTTTTCCAAGGACCCTGGGATGTCTGCGTGCACCACCAGCCTGATGTCGGGTTTGTCGATGCCCATGCCAAAAGCGTTGGTGGCTGCGATCACCCGCAGGTCTCCGACCCGGAACCGTTCCTGAACGTCGTGTTTGTCATCGGACCCAAGTCCAGCGTGGAAATGTGCCGCGTCCATACCTTGTGATTTTAGAAACTCGGCAACGCGCTCGGTCTCTTTACGCGTCGCGCAATAGATCACGGCGCCGGATCGGCCCTCAGCGGGAAGCAGCTCTTCGATCACGTTCAGGACATCGGTTAGTTTGCTGTTCTTAGTCGTAGGCCTGACATCAAATGTAAGGTTTTTCCGCGATGCTCCACCATCAAGGGACAGCAGCTCGACCCCGGCGCGAGACTGGAAATGTTCGACGATATCGGCGACGACCTCTGGTTTGGCGGTGGCCGTGAGACAGAGGATTGGGGCAGGGGCTTGATCGCCCGAGAACTCTTTGATGAAGCGTCCCAGATATCTGTAATCCGGCCTGAAATCATGACCCCATTTCGACACGCAATGCGCCTCGTCAATAGCCCACAGGCCAACTTCGCGCTGAGCCAGTACCGACCGGATCGATGTACTGCGTAATTGCTCGGGCGAGATGATCAAAATGCCCGCATCCCCCATGCGGACCTTGTCCAAAGCGTCTTGTCGCTCGGGCATGGACATCTGACCATTCACAGTCACGGAACAGGAAATGCCTACGCGCTCCATACCCTGAACCTGATCTGCCATCAGCGCGACCAACGGGGAAATGACCACGGTCAACGCCCCTATTTTGTCGAACCGCGACAAGGCTGGCACCTGATAACACACGGACTTTCCAGTGCCTGTTGGCAAGATGCCGAGCAGGCTTGTTCCGGACATGGCCTCATCGACAATGCGTTCCTGTAGAGGGCGACCATCTGGGTCCACAGGCTGTGGGCGGAAACTGTCGAACCCGAACCACCTGTTCAGCGCACGGACCGGGTCATTCTGTTCAGCACACCACTGACAGGCGGGATCTTTGCAGGACGTATCCCTGAGATGCCGGACAATCAGAGATGCCTCGCGAAATTGCGCCCGTACCCAGGGCGGCATGACCGAGTCCCCACCCGCTACGGTGATCCAGGATAGCGCATAGGCCATAGGCCATCCGTTTCGGGGATTGCTAAGCCTTGCCAGAGTCTGTTCGACCCGTTTACTACAAGCCCGACCGTCCAGCATCCGACGGATGGCGGGAACGGCTTCATCCTGCGGCGGGCAATTGGCTCTTCTTAGGTACTTGAAAACCGCGTCGAACCCTTCGGATTGTTCCGTTCGAGTGGCCAGGAAGTGATAGGCTACAAGCGCATCTGGTTCGCTTTCGGCAAGGTTTTGAAAGGCATCGAGCTGATTAGCGAACACCTCAAATACAAGCCGGGCGTCAAGTTCTGGATCATTGATATGCCCCGCAGCCAGCCGCCCGTCCTGATAGTGTTTGACCAGATGGTGGTACGGGTTGCGAGGGAAGGCCAGCGGGTTCAGCCACAATGTATCAATTGGTGCTCGCATGATCTGGGTCAGATGTGGTCTGGCGGCAATTAGGTGTTCCATATCGTGGTGCAGGAAATTGTGCCCAATCGAATGTGGGACGCCTGCGATGGCCTCTTCCAGGCGATCGAGATCTTTCTCCAGCGCGCTGGATTTCGACTTCAAAGCCGGTTGCTCATCGTTTCGAACGGCGGCAAAGGCAAATACCTTCGAGGTTTTGGGATCCACCTCCAGATCGATGGACAGACATTTGGAAAGAAACTCGTTATGTCGACCGTTCATTTGTGATGCGCAACTGTTCCAAGACTGTAGTCAGAGAATACCTTTTTGAGACCATGTACAACCCGGGCGGGAAGTGATGACTAAACCTATTGGTTGCAAAGCCACAAATGATGGCGATCAATCAAAGTCCGGATACGGCCTTGACGGGGTGGTTCCAACAAACCAGATATTTTTTGCGTTTAGTCTTTATCCGTTTTCGGGAACCGCGCAGCGGTGATGCTGGTTATTTTGAATGGCCGGTTTGGGATGGCCACGCAGGTCTTGGTGATTGGGCCTCAGGCCAATTGCATCGCGCGTCGAGCTTAACAGGCGGGTGAAAATTTTGGGGCCGGTCACATCCAAATAAACAAAGCAACTTGCCGATCGTGTCCTCGGCAAGTTGCACTTTCTATAGTGCCAAGCTTGAAAGGGCGGAAGTGGAGAACCGCGGGCTAAGCGAATGCTCCATCAAGTCCGCCCAATGGCTTCGAATTGAAGGATGTTAACATCCAGCCTCCTGCCTCCTCAGGCACATAAAGTTTCTCGGGTGCCAAACGTTGTTGCAGAACGTCATAAGCGGTTTGCATGAACTCCGGCGGCAATTTGAAGTTTTCGACCGAGAAGTTTTCAACTCCATCGAAGCTCACTTTTTCAATCACAGGTATCAGACCAGGGCGGCCGAAGTCATCGCTCCAATCGCCGCGGAAAAAAAGCACTCCCAAAACGGAACACTCAGTCATTGATAGTGTGAACCGAATGGTCCGGCCATCTTGATCCAGGAGCAATGCTCCGTTGGCAATGGTATTAACCATAGATTTCGACAGATACTCTTTTAAAGTCATAGGTTTCTCTTTGATTGCGGTTTGCCTCGTAAACAGGAAGTGGGATCAGAACCGGAAGCGAGAAGTAATTCTTTGGATATTTTTTGCTCGACGATTGTCAGTCCCGAAAAAAACAAATCCAAATGAGCCGCAGGCCATTTGTTGATTTCCTGATTTCAGGCACTTCCATGACTTCGAGGTCATAAAATATGTTTATAATCAGTATTTTATAGAAAATTTCGTCGCGTCGATCCGGGGTGATGAAGCGATCCTCCGGGTGGCCACGATCACGATCCGGGTCTCACGCACCTTCGATCCGGCGTTTTCACACACCTATCAAACCGCCTTTGGACTGATCGTTTCGGTACGACCTGTTCGACGTACGAAACACGGAGAACGACATGCCAAATGACAATGGCCGCTTCATGATTTCTCATCCGATGGCAGAATACATCAAGCTATTGCCTTTGGGACCAAGTGCCAAAAAGCTGCTGATTGCGCTGATATATCTGCAGCATCTTGAAGAGGATGAATGGCCGACCGTCGTGCTCGACGAGGAGCCGATCAGGTATGAGTACCCACACGAGCACCTTTGTCTGCATTACCACACGCTCAATACATTTCGGGTATTGGGTTTCGCACCGAAGTCCAAAAGTGCCCGTTTCCTCGACAATGCGATCCAGGACCTTCGAACGAAGACCGATCTCTTCGACGAGTTGGAAGTCGAGGCGGGCACACCAACAGTCCTTTTCTGGCAGTTTTCGATTTACGCGGCCGCCCTGATGACCGAGCGAAGACCCTATGCACTCATGCACACCAAAGACATCGCCAATATGAACACCGATTTGGAGCCCGGCTTCGTCACCCTGTTGACGCTGCACGAAAAAATGCAGCGCCCGGAATTCTCGCTCTTTGGCGCGGTTCTTCACAATCGTGGCTGGGACGGTTTTCGCGACGCTCCCATACCTGACATGAGAGCGTTCAAACCGAAACTGTAGCGGCTCCTGAGAAAGTGGAGCACTCTCAAATCCCATGAATACGCTGTCGTAATCTGTCAAAACGGTGAACGTCCGGGCGTCACCGATGTCCGCATTCGCGTGCGGCATGCAAGAACAAAGTGGCCCAAAAACAGTTTTCACACGGTCTACGCTCGCGACGAGTTAATAAAGATTCCGAAAGGTCCCAGCTGTTAGTCGGCGGCCTTCGAAGTGGGATTGAAGAAAACGTTTCGGCTATTTTTTTCCGGATCGGCGTTGTGGACCCATCTGCTCTTCATGAAGCGACTATCCACACTCAGAACCCACTCCGCAGCGCTGACCGGCTTGCCAAGCTTGTCACAAGCCCAGTTATCGAACCGCTGGCAATTGCATCCGGACACGGTGCGCCGGGTGCTGCGCGAATACAGCATCCGTCCTGCGCCCGGGCCGTGGAAGCGCCCGCGCTATGCCATCACGGATGTCTGGCGGGTCGAAGGCGTGCCTCATGCCGAGATGCTGGATCAAGATCAACATCCGGCGCTGATTGAGCCACTGCTGACTGCCAAAGACCTTGCCGAGGAACTCGGCTGCGTTCCGGCAACTGTCCGAAACTATACCCGCGACAACATCATTCCAAGCCTCCGCCTCGGCGGCTCTATCCGGTTCCGGAAACACCAGATTGAGGGTCTTTTTGATGCTGTGTGAGGTCGAAAACACCGCAATTCGCACCTTTGCCCGATCTGGAAAAAGTGAGGAATACGCCCACAAAACCTCACCTCAATACGTTTTGGAGTCCTTTTCCTCATTTCGCATCCAAAGTGCCGAAATTCGAAAAAAGAACCTCAAAACGCATCTCTGAAGATCACCCGGATTTACAAGATTAACCGCGTCACTAACGCCAAAGAAACAACACCAATGATGGAGGCAAGAATGCAAATGACCCTCGAGCAAGCTGTCGAAAAACTCGACGCCGGAGACTACCCATATTCGCAAGCAAACGCGAAGAAGATCCGGGGATCTGCAAACAAATGTAGGAAACTGCCAGCGTATAATTGTCCGCTGGCGATGATCCCGATCGATGTCAATGCCTTCGTCAAGCGATGGTCAAGTCACATCGCCAACAAGGATGCGCCCGAAGGCTTCGACACTTTCAAGCAGTTCGAAACGTGGCACGGCAACGTAAAGAGCCTGATGGCGCACGCGTCAGGATTGCGCGCCGAGGAAAAGCGTCTGCGCGGGCTGGAGGACGACTGGTCACAGCTCCAGAAAGCCGCGACCGCTCTGATCCAACCGCGTAGAAAAGGCAATAACATCCAAACACCAGAACTTATTGCCCTGACAGTTCTGACAAGCCTGGCAAGAAGCAAGGGCGTACAGCCGGCGCAGCTGAATGTTGATATGTTGCACCTCTGGATGAAAGACTGTCACGATCAGGGCCGTAAGAACGCAATTCGTAAAGCTGCGCGTCTGCTGGATCGCCTGCATGAGTTCCCGGAGACTGTCGAATCCTCGCTTTTGCCATCTGTTATCGGTGAGATCCCCAAGGCCACACGCCACCGCGTGACACCAGATTTACCGGCCGAAGTCATCTCGGCTATTAGACAATACCAGGCGACGATGCGCCTCGGTCGACCCTATGATGGGCTCCTGGCAGGCCGCCGTCGCGCCCCGCTTTCTCCGCAGACTGTCAAATCTGCCGGGGATGATCTGAACTGGTACTTCACCTGCCTCTTTGAACTCGGTCGATTGGATTTGGACGGCGGCCAAACCATCGCGGAATTGACCACGGTAGACAATCTGTTTGCCGTCTTCGATGCGGAAGTGGGCGGCGAATACTACTGGAAGCCGCTCGGGGCCAGAACGCTCAAGAAAAACATGGGGGCGGCATTTCGCTTCGCCCGTGAGTTCCACCCTGAATTCTCAAAAGTTCAAAAGGAGTTTTTCGAGACCGAGTACTTCCAAAACTGGGACACAATGACGGAGGCAAACCAGGCATTCTGTCGGCGCCTTGTCGCGTCACCTCGGCGCGTCGAAAAGTTTCTGGCGCTCGCAGGTGAATTTCATATCCAGGCTGTGCCGCTCATCCAAAACTATAAAGATCTTTCGATGGGTGATCAGGCGCGAGCTGTGAGACTTTCACTTGCCGCTGCCATGGCCGCTGTTTTGACCTTTATGCCGCTTCGGGTTGATACACTGGTCAATCTGTCAGTCACTGGCGAGAAGGCCAATGTTTCCTTCCCGATTGGTTCGCGAACTGTCAGCTTCGCCATTCCAAAGGAAATGATGAAAAACAAGAAACCTTTGACAGCGTTTATCAAGAAACGCGGCAAGGTCGATCCTCGTCGAATCCTGGAATGGTGGCTTACCGAAGCGCGCCCGCACTTCATGAAGCGGCTTCACAACCCGGACCCACAGCTACTGTTTGGGGGAGCCCGTTACAGCAACGCAGCCGATGCCTGGCGCTACGCCACCGCTTCGGTCGATTTATACATGAAGCTGCATCAGGTGCGCCACGCCATCGCCTCGATCCTGATCAATCAGCCCGGCGCCGATCTGAGCGTCATTGCCGCACTTCTCAACAACTCTCCGGCCACGGTTTCGAAGACTTACGCATTCTTTGACCAAACTGCCGCGATTGAACGCGGCCAAGATGGGTTGGATGCCGTCAACAACGCACTCGCAAAAGGGAAAAACAGATGAAGTACCTGATCACGGAACAGGAATTGCCGCGACCTATGCGTCGGTATCTCGCCGACGTTGATACTGGACGGGCCTATTATGCAAAAAGTCTTCACCCGAGCAGGCATTCTCTTTCCTCAGCCTTTCGCGGACTCATTGAGACCGCGCGACATCATGGTTATGCGGAAAGGCTATCGCGGGAGACCGGAGTGGCTTTTTTTAATCGCCTGAGGGCGGACGGATGGCAAGAAAACAGCCTGAGTAGTCAGGCAGGGCTGCTTCGGAAATACGCTTTTGAAACCGGCGAGGGCATGGAGTGGGCGATCGAGAGCAGCGCATTTGACCGCCGCCCTCTCGAACTCGTCTTTCGTGCACCGCATTGGTCGCGATTTCTCGCGATCCAATCGGATTTGCAGGAGGTCTGCGAGCCTTCGCTGATCCGTCTTGCCGATCGCTGGATGCGCTGGCGTCAGTCGGTGCCTCGACTTGATGATGCCACAATGCAAAGCTTCAAAGCAGACGCGCGTAACCTCGGGCTTCTGGCTGAATTGATGTCGGAAATTGATCCGGAGAACCCGGACACAAACTTCCTACAGCAATGTCAACGCATACGTCGAACGGTTACCCGCCCAAAATCGCCTCCGCATAAGAAGCCCTCGTTTCACGACCTTCCGGAACCTTTCCATACGGAAATGGTTCGGATCGCCGCACAGTCCGTTAGGCCCAACGGTCTGTCCAGTGCCCGGATCGAATTGTTTTCCTGCGCTCTGCGACGCTTGGTACGGGTCACCAATAACAGGCAAATGCCAGTGGAGCTTTCGATGGAGACGGCGAAAGCCTTCGCCGAAGACGTATTCGACAGCGACATCAAAACGCGAAGCAAAGCAAATTACTGCGACGCACTCGCAGGCTTTGCAAAACACGCCAACTATCCCAGCGAAATTCGCGAGGCGTTTATGGAAACGCACAATGCATTGAAACTGGAGTCCTCGTCTGATCTGCGTCGGAAGGAGGTGGCTTTGGCACAGAACCCACTGAATCTCGTTGACCTCGCAGAAATTGCCCATGCGCAACTTCAACAGGCTCCTCACCAGGATCATATCCGTACCCGTCGGCGTGACTACGCGCTTGCTGGCGCTATGGCTTTGTTGACGAAACTGCCATTGCGCTCTCTCGACCTGCGGACCGGGCGGATCGGTAGGGAATTCCTTAGAGATAGTGAAGGTTGGCGCGTGGAGATCGAGACATCCAAGACTGGAACTTTCATCAACGGTCGACTTGCAGAATGTCTGATCCCCTATCTGGATGCGACGCTACTAATGGGAGTCGGCGAAATGCATCTTTGGGCCGTCTATGAGGCGCGGGTCGGAACGGCACTGTTCGGCAATCCTGCTCGCGGTTGGAAACCTTTCGGTGACAATTGGTTATGGGAGAACATGCGGCGACTGACCGGCCACGGGCCACATATCGCGCGTAGTCTCACATATGATGCCGTGGTGGAGGACCCCGATCTGGATCTACGCGTCGCGCAAGCGCTCTGCGGTCACGCCCACGAGACAAGCCGACACTTTTATGAGCTGAACGCAGATCGCTACCGGCGATTGGAAGCGCAAGATATCCTCGCGGAAATTGCTGCATAGAAAAATCACGCTGAACAAAAAAGCCTTCGGCGCCTTTTTTTGAAAACGCGCTTCTGCTGCTGGATCGAGAATGCAAGACCCAGACAATACAAACGTGATCGCGATATAATTCACCGCGCCCCAGATAGATAACAAGTGCGGCATAGGCGGCAAGATCTATTCAATGGCCCTCGGCGACTCCTCACTTCGATCGGTCGCGTGCCTAATAGCGGGTGAAGTATCCCGGCCCTGACTTCCTCTCATCTTGCTACGTCTTTGTGAGCAGCAAGATGAGAGAAAGCTCAGAGCTCAGATCAACAGAAACTACGTGCAGGGTGAAAGGAGAACGCCCCCGCCTGCGCGCTTGTCGTCCGATGGGGGCGGCGTAAACACAGGGTAATTCCCCATGAATAAAAACCAAATCCTGACCCAGGTCGGCGTTTTCCTCGAATCTGCTGATCTCGATCTTCAACATGCAGTGTTGCTGCTGGGTGGATCCGCAGCACTGATGCGACTACAGCGACTGCGCGCGTCGGTCGCAACTGACAATGCCTACACAATCTGGCATCGCCGCGGTTTGGAGTGGCTGCACGAACTGCTCACTCTGGAGCACGTCGGTGATTTGGACCGCGACGAGAGCGGGCATTTCGCCGAGATTTCACCGGAAGATCCGGCGGTGCTGGTCATCTGCGGGCTGACTGACCAGCTGGAAGCTTTGATCGCCAGAATTGATGAACCAACGCACACGTCTTTAGTGGCTGATTTAGTGGCTGAGAGTGAAGCGGCGGCGTGAGGAGATCGTGATGAGCTACACATACATTCGCCGGGAACAAACGCTCGAGGAACTGGGTGCTTGCGTGATCTCGCAAGCGGCCGCTTTTGCAGACGACTGCGCGCGGCATGGACCAATTCCGCGCGGGCTGATGCGGCGCAGCTTTTCGTATATGCTGGAGCGGCTGGAACGCGGCGACGTTCTCGATGAGCGGGACGATGCGTGTATCGCAATGATCGGCAAAGATCTCGTCTCCGCTGCAAATGCGCGGTGCGCGGGGTACGGAAACAAGGTGCTCGAGATGGACACTGAAGAAGATGTTCTGATCGACAGCGAACTGGAGCACCTGCGTCGCCGGATTCTGGCATGGAGTCAGTTTCAGTTTCTCCGAAATCGCCTGAGGGCGCGGGTGAAGGCGCAATTGCTGATTGGTGCATCGTCCTGACAAGATGCGGAGCGGCGACGTGCAACTGCGCCGCTCGCAAATCCTAACAGGCAATCGACCTCCATTGCTCCACACAGGCTGCTGAATCAGAAATTTACCGACGATCCCGGGCATCGCGAATCCATCTTCTTGAGATGGAATTGACCCAGTCGTTTCAGTTTCGGTCTCAAAATAGGGATTCAAACCAATCTCCAAGCTTTGAGTAGCCGCGCCTAACTGCTCCTTACACCCAAACGAAGTTGTGAGGAGAAAATGAAAACTCGTGCACCAGAGAACACCAGAAAATTCGGGGCAGGGATGCCTGAATCGTAATTGGGCGTTCGCGAGGTGATCGAAGCGGCTCCGCCAGGTTGGTCATCTTGGCCACAAGCTCTGCCGCTTCAACCTCTCAGTTTCCACCAACGGCACAGGATAGGGCCCCGAAAGACAATAATGGGACATGAAAACAATGGCTAAACGAGCAGTCCGAAACCCTGCTTCATTCGAAAACCTTGAGCTGATTGATGGGCTGGCCAACCGACCTCCTCCCATCAAGGCAGCAGTCGTCGCGCGCCTCAGCGGATTCTCCCAAAGGAAGATCACTGACCTCGCAAGCAAGCAGGAAATCCCTGGCGCCACAAAACGTGAAGGTCTCTGGCTTTTTGACCAACACGCAATTCACATCTGGCTCAATGAGGGAAACAAAAAATGTCGAGCAACATCTACAAGCAATCGGGAAGCAAAAACTGGCATCTCCGTGTCACGATTGACGGAGTCCGCCACAGAGAGTCGCTTCGAACAACTTCGAAGCGCGTCGCGGAAAAGAAGGCGAAAGACCGCATAAAGGAATTGCGGGCGAAAGCCGATAAGGGCGAAGACGATTGGTTGTTTCAGGTCGGTTACGTCAAGTTCTACGACGGAATGGGGCAGGGAGACACCGCTTGGTCGGACGAGACCGTCAAGCGTTACAAGACAAGCCTGCGCCAAATACTCAACATCCTCGATGAGCTTTGTGAAGATGAGGACCGTGATATTCGCGATCTCTTTGCAACGGAAATTACAACGGCCGTGGTATCCGAGTTCGTCGAGCGAAGGAAAGACAAAGGTGTCACTGTGTCTACGATCAACCGCGATCTGACCGCGTTCCGGCACCTGATGGCTGAGATGAAAAACCAAGGTTGGGTTAGTGAGAACCCAGTCGTGTCCTATGAACGACAGGGAATGAAAGAGAATTTGCCAGACATTGAAATTCCAACCGATGACGCAATCAGGAAATTGGGGGCCAGAGCACCGGGAACACTGGCGTTCTTTCCGGAGTTCCTAAACGAAACCGGGGGGCGGGTCACCGAAACGGCGATGCTCAAGTGGTTCGACATAAAGGGATTGGAGCGGCCGACTGAAGGCAACGTTAAGGTCACCTATCGGAAAACCAAGGGGGGCAAGATCCGGGTCGTATTATTGCGACAAGCGGCGATCGACATCCTCCTTCGCATTCCGCGCTCCAATTCGTCTCCATACTTATTTTGGAACCGGAGCGATCACGGCTACTACAAGGATGCGTCGAACCTGTTCTGGGAATACGGGCAAGAAACTGGATTTGGCTCACGCCTGCACGATATCCGGCACAAGTTCGCGATCGAACGTCTGCAGGAGGGCTGGAGCATCTACCGGGTCAGCCGCTATATCGGCCATGTGTCGGTGAGGACGACCGAGCGCTATTACTTCCGGTATCTGACCCAGGAAGAGCAAGATGCCGCGAGTTCCGATGGGGACAACGGCTTCCGGTAAATCTTCGCTGGCTCATGACCTGAAGACGGGCCTCGCAGATCTGCGGGGCCCGTTTCCTTTTGTCGATCTTCGATCAGCAATGGTTGTCTGAACGACGCATTTGCCGTGAAAATTGGATTGGACCGATGACATAGCCGGCGCAACCGGAGCTCGAAATGTGACATAGTATGTCAAGTTTCGGGATTGTGAGGGCTGGCATGGGCACCTGATGAGTCGCCTCGTTGGCGATAACTATTCTTACTTATCAGGGATATAGTGGCGGAGAGACAGGGATTCGAACCCTGGGTGGGCTTGCACCCACAACGGTTTTCGAGACCGCCCCGTTCGACCACTCCGGCACCTCTCCGCGGGGGTCTGTGAGGGGGGGATTTAGTGGTGAACGGGCAGGGGTGCAAGCAGAAAATACCGGATTTTGACGATAGTGGGATTTTCCGTTGCCAGAGGTAAGAAAACACCTAGGCTGATATGTATGACTTACTTTATACGCCAGTTCGCAATCAGCCTCATCCTTCCAATATTCTCGCTTGGTGTCATGGCCTCGCCATCTCAGGCCGCCAGTCAGGATCAGATTGAGGCGTTTCTAACCACGACAGGGTTTGACGTTGCCTTGGAAAGCATAGCGCAGGCCTCTGCTTCGGCCCCGCAGATGCTGGGTATCGACCCTGACGGCTTCGGATCGGATTGGGCGCGTCTGACCGAAGAGGTGTTTGATACCGCTTTGATGCACGAAACGGCCGTCTCGATCCTTGAACAGACGCTTAGCGAAGAGGCGCTGGTCCACGCGGTCTCGTTTTACGCCTCGGAGTTGGGGCAAAGACTGGTCGTTGCTGAAAACGCCGCTCATATGGATGACGATGATGATGCTAAACAACTGGCCGGGCAAGAAATCGTCTCGAAGTTGATAAAAGAAGGCTCATCTCGTGTTGAAAGCCTGAAGCGCATGAACCGTGCGGTGGACGCCAGCGGAACCTCGCTGCGCGCGCTGCAAGAGATTCAGGTGCGGTTTTTACTGGCGGCAAGTGCGTCTGGCATTATCGACATGCAACTGAGCGGAGATGAACTGCGCGCGATGATCCAACGCAATGAAGGTGAGTTGCGTCGATCTCTGCAACTGTCAGCTTTGGCAGGGGCGGCTTACACCTACCAGGATTTCTCGGATGAGGATGTCGACGCCTATGTTGACGCTCTGGAACAGCCTCTGATGCAGGAGGTCTATGAGCTGTTGAATGCGATCCAATATGAAATCATGGCGATGCGGTTTGAAGTATTAGCCGCCCGCATGGCCGAATTGCACCCGGCGCAGGATATCTGATGCGAGTTTTAGCTACGGCACTCTGTTTGACGATCTGGGCGCTGCCTCTGGCCGCAAGCGAGCGTGCTGAAAGACTGATGCAGGCGATGCATATTTTGGATTTTATGAAAATTCTTAGTGAAGAAGGCGTGGCGCAAGGGCATGCAATCAACGAGTCGATGCTGGGCAGCTCAGGAGGAGCCTATTTTTTGGCGCAAGTTGAGGATTTGTACGATCCGAGCACGATGCACCAACAACTTTCGCTGTCGGTTGGCGAGATGATGTCCGATGTGCAGCTAGAACAAGCTTCGATCTTTTTTGAAAGCGAACTGGGGCAAAGCATCGTTTCTCTGGAAAACTCGGCGCGCCGGGCCATTGCAGATGACGCGATCGAAGAGATGGCGCGCAGCGCTTACGAACAGGCTGATCGCGAGGGCATGTTTTTTCGTCTTGTAGATGAATATGTGCAGGTCAACGACCTGATCGAGAAAAATGTGCAAGGCACCATCAGCGCCGATTATAGTTTTTACCAAGGACTTGCCTCCGGGCAAAGTGCCCTGTTCGACGATGCATCCGTGTTGCAGGAACTGCTATCTCAGCATGAGAACACCAGGGCGGAGACAACTGAATGGATGTACTCGTTCCTTTTATTGGCCTATCAGCCGTTGAACGAGTCTCAGATGCGAGAGAACATCGCCTTTTCCCGCACCGATGCGGGTCGGGCCTTGAATTCCGCCTTGTTCATGGGTTTTGATGAGATGCTAAACGGCATCTCTTACCAGCTTGGGCAATCCGTTGCGCAAGCCATGAAAGCGTCGGATCTCTGAGCCGCAGATTTTCGGATCTCAAAGCTGCGGATTTTTGGTTGACTTTCTTCATGAATGCTTCGATAAGCGCGCATCCCGGCCGGCTTTCCGCGCCGGGTATCGTTATTCTTTGACCTGATGGCATGTGCCAAAGGTCATTCACACAGCCCGAAAAGGGCGCGCTGTTCGAGGTGGCGAAAGCCGGAAACTCCCAGTCGGGGACCACAGAACGCGGTTAGACAAAGGAAAGACGCATGTTTGCGGTCCTCAAGACTGGCGGCAAGCAGTACAAGGTTCAGGCGGGCGATGTGCTCCGTGTTGAAAAGCTGGCTGCCGACGCAGGTGAAAAAGTTCAATTCAACGATGTTCTGATGCTGGGCGGCGACGCACCGGTTGTTGGTGCACCTTTCGTTGAAGGCGCAGGCGTACAGGCCGAAGTGATCGAACAGATCAAAGGTGACAAGGTCATCAAGTTCGTCAAGCGCCGTCGTAAGCACAGCTCGAAGCGTACCGTTGGTCACCGTCAGAAACTGACTCTGGTCAAAATCACCGACATCCTGTCGTCGGGCGCTGACAAGTCGGGCATCAAAGCTGCAACCGGTTCGGCACCGGCTGGCGAAGCTGCTCCGGTGGCAAAAAAGCCTGCCAAGAAAGCTGAAGCCAAAGCAGAGGCACCCGCCGCAGCTGCTGCCGCTGACGATCTGACTGCTCTTAATGGTGTCGGCCCTGCCGCTGCCAAAAAGCTGGTTGAAGCCGGTATCGAAAGCTTTGCCGCTCTGGCCGCCTTGTCGGACGAGCAGATTGCTGCTATCGACACCATCAAAGTGAAACCCGAATGGGTTGAGCAAGCCAAAGAGCTGGCTCAGGGCTAAGGAGAGAGAGAATGGCACATAAGAAAGCTGGCGGTTCCTCCCGTAACGGTCGCGACTCAGCTGGTCGTCGCCTTGGCGTGAAACTGTATGGTGGCCAGGCCGCCATCGCAGGCAACATCATCGTACGTCAGCGCGGCACCAAGTTCTGGCCGGGCGAAGGCGTAGGCATGGGCAAAGACCATACCATCTTTGCAACTGTCGATGGCGCCGTGAAGTTCCATAAGGGACTTAAAAACCGCACCTTTATTTCGGTCCTGCCAGTGGCGGAGGCCGCAGAGTAAGCCGAAACCCAGAAGGTTTAAGAAAAATTCATGGGGGACCGGCACAAAGTGCCGGTCCCTTTTTCGTTTTAACGCAGTCGTGATCACCAGAACCGATGACAGTCGCAACCACCAGTTTCCTGATTTTTGCCGCTTCGCAGGTCGGCACGCCGGGACCGGCCAATATGGTCCTGCTGGGAACAGGTGCGCGTTATGGCTTTCGGTCGGCTCTACCCTTTGTGGGCGGGGTCATTCTGGGCAAACAGCTGATCATCTGGCCGGTTGGTTTTGGCCTGATGCAAGTTGCCGATCAGGCGCCGTTGGTGTTCGAGGCACTCAAATATGCTTCTGCTGCATATATTTGCTGGCTCGCGTGGAAAATTGCCAATCTGCGGCTTTCCCGAGGTCAATCGGATAAGCAAGTGCCCGGTTTTCTGGCGGGGTTAATAGTGCATCCGCTTAACCCTAAGGCTTGGGCAATGATTATCGCAGGTTTCACCGGGTTTGTGGCAACAGGAACACCCAGTTTTGAGGCGACCCTCACGATCGCTCTCTGTTTGTTAATCTGCCAGATCGTATTGCACCCGATCTGGACATTTGCAGGAGATCGGATCGCCCATGCGGTTGAAGGTCGGCCTGCGGAAAAATATCTGATGTGGACGTTAGCCAGTTTGACAGTTGCGTCCGTACTTTTTGTGTTGTTCGGAGGAGGAACGCACTCATGAAAATTGAGGCAATAATAAATCAGCCGGTCATTGAAACCGAGCGGTTCGACCTTCGCCCTCTGCGTCGGTCGGATTTGGGTCTCATTGAGCACTATGCAGGCGATGAGCGTGTGGCGCGCATGACGACATCGATCCCGCATCCATTGCCACCCGGCTCGATTGAGGCGTTTGTGATGCGCGCGATGGCCGAAGACCGGGACGAGGATGTCTGGGCAATGGATGCCACAAAGGATGGTGGCCCGGAGCTGATCGGACTGATTTCATTGACTCGGCTGGATCGCAACCAGTCCGAGGTCGGCTATTGGGTCGCCCCGGTGTATTGGAACACCGGCATTGCATCGCTGGCCGTTGAAACGCTGGTCAACGCCAATCCGCTGGAAAACGCGACCATGTTCGCCAGCGTGTTCCAGGACAATCCGGCCTCAGCACGGGTTCTGACCCATTGCGGATTCCAGTATCTTGGCGATGCGGAAACCTATTCGGTGGCGCGCGATGCGAATGTGCCCACCTGGACCTATACAAAGAAACTCTGACTTGTGGCCGATGGGGCCTTTGCAGTAGGGGACAGCTATGAAATTTCTCGATCTTGCAAAGGTCTACATCCGGTCCGGGGCCGGAGGTGGCGGCTGCGTCAGCTTTAGACGTGAAAAGTACATCGAATACGGCGGACCCGATGGTGGGGACGGCGGTAAGGGTGGGTCTGTTTGGGCCGAGGTTGTGGACGGGCTAAACACCCTGATCGACTTTCGCTATCAACAGCATTTCTTCGCCAAGAACGGCCAACCCGGTCGCGGTCAGCAGCGTACGGGTAAGGATGGTGACGACATCATCCTGCGCGTTCCCGTCGGAACCGAGATTCTGGACGAAGACGAAGAGACCGTGATTTGTGACCTGACCGAGGTTGGACAGCGGTTTTTGCTGGCAAAAGGCGGCAACGGCGGCTTTGGCAACCTGCATTTCAAATCCGCGACCAATCAGGCCCCGCGCCGCGCCAATCCGGGGCAGGCGGGGATCGACCGCACCATCTGGCTGCGGCTGAAGCTGATTGCGGATGTGGGTCTTTTGGGCATGCCCAACGCCGGGAAATCAACTTTCTTGGCTGCCACATCCAATGCACGGCCCAAAATCGCCGACTATCCCTTTACTACGCTGCACCCCAATCTGGGCGTTGTCGGTGTCGATAACGTGGAGTTCGTCGTTGCCGACATTCCAGGTCTGATCGAAGGCGCGCACGAGGGGCGTGGAATCGGTGACCGGTTTCTTGGCCACGTAGAACGCTGCGCGGTACTGTTGCATCTGGTCGACGGCACCTCGGAAACTGTGGTCGAAGACTATCGCACAATCATCACCGAGCTTGAGGCCTATGGCGGAGAGCTGGCGGATAAGCCGCGTATCACCGTATTGAACAAGATCGACGCTCTGGACGATGAGGAACGCGAACTGATCAAGGCCGAACTGGAAGAAGCCGTTCGCGGCCCGGTCATGACCATGTCAGGCGTTGCGCATTTGGGCGTGACCGAGGTGCTGCGGTCCTTGCGGGCTCAGATCGATGAAAACCGCCTGCGCCAGAAACCCGCCGAGGAGGCCACGCCTTGGCAACCCTGACCCATGCCCGCCGCCTGGTGGTCAAGATCGGATCGGCCTTGTTGGTCGACCGGGATACGGGATTGCTCAGGTCGGATTGGCTGAAATCGCTGGCGCAGGACGTGGCTTGGCTGAAAGGGCAGGGGACAGATGTTGTTCTGGTCTCGTCCGGGTCAATCGCGTTGGGTCGAGGTGTACTTGGCCTGCCGATGCAGAATCTGCCGCTGGAACAGTCACAGGCCGCTGCGGCGGTTGGACAAATCCGGCTTGCCCGTGCGTATGAAGAAGCGTTGACGCCGCATGAGATCAAAACCGCTCAGGTGCTGGTCACGTTGGAAGACAGCGCGGATCGGCGGCGTTATCTGAATTCCCGTGCAACGCTGGAAACGCTGCTGAGCCTGGGTGTTGTTCCGATTGTCAACGAAAACGATACAGTCGCCACGGATGAGATCCGGTATGGCGACAATGACCGGCTGGCAGCGCAAATCGCCGTGACCATCGGCGCGGATCAGTTGATCCTGCTTTCAGATGTCGACGGGTTCTATTCGGGCAATCCCAA
This sequence comes from Ruegeria sp. H9, assembly GCF_056532915.1. Classification (NCBI taxonomy): domain Bacteria; kingdom Pseudomonadati; phylum Pseudomonadota; class Alphaproteobacteria; order Rhodobacterales; family Roseobacteraceae; genus Ruegeria; species Ruegeria sp. H9. Next base: position 491,078 of record NZ_JBQFNX010000002.1, read on the forward strand.
CGAGGACACGACAGCCACCCGATATGACGTGATCAAACAGATCACGCCCGAGATCGAGGCCATGGCAGGTGACGCGGGATCGGGGCTGTCAAAGGGCGGCATGAAGACCAAGCTGTTGGCTGCCAAGATGGCAACCGCAGCTGGCTGCGATATGGCGATAACTGAAGGATCACCCCTGAACCCGCTGAAAACGCTTGAAAATGGAGCGAGCTGCACTTGGTTCACGGCCACGCTCGATCCGCATGCAGCCCGGAAACGCTGGATTTCGGCGATGAAACCGCGCGGAGAGATCGTGATCGATGACGGCGCGGCAAGGGCGCTTTCCAATGGCAAAAGCCTGTTGCCCGCTGGCATTGTCGAGGTCACGGGTGATTTCGGTCGCGGCGATCCCGTCGCTGTTCTGGATGCGCAGGCGCGGAGGCTGGCACAGGGGCTAAGTCGCTATACCGCGCAAGAGGCGGATGCGATCAAAGGACGTAAATCGTCTGAAATCGAGGCGACGCTAGGCTATCCAGGCCGCGCGGCCCTGATCCACCGGGACGATCTGGCGCTGTAAGGGCGTGATTTGATAAACTGAGACCGAAAGGCGCATGAGATGAAGGATTTCGACAACATTCCCGCAATGATGGCCGACCTTGGTGCGCGCGCCAAAGCAGCCTCGCAAGAGCTTGCCTTTGCCACCGCCGAACGCAAGCACGCCGCGCTGATCGCAGCCGCAGACGCCGTTTGGCACAAACGTGCCGGCATTATCGAAGCGAACAAGAAGGATTTGGAGTTCGGGCGAGAAAAGGGTTTGAGCCCTGCGATGATGGACCGCCTGATGCTGGATGAAGCACGCGTTCAGGGCATGGTTGACGGGCTTCGCACCGTTGCCGATCAGACTGATCCTGTGGGTGAGGTGTTGGCCGAATGGGACATGGCCTCGGGCCTCAACATTCAGCGTGTGCGCACGCCTTTGGGTGTAATCGGCGTGATTTATGAAAGCCGTCCCAACGTGACGGCGGATGCGGGTGCATTGTGCCTGAAATCCGGGAACGCCGTGATCTTGCGAGGCGGGTCTGAGAGCTTTCATTCGTCAACCGCGATCCACGCCTGTCTGGTTGAGGGGCTAGCAGCTGCAGACTTGCCCGAAGACGCCATTCAACTGGTGCCGACTCGCGACCGGGCTGCGGTGCAAGAGCTTTTGACCATGACTGATTATGTCGACGTCATCGTTCCCCGAGGTGGCAAAGGATTGGTGGGTCTTGTGCAACGCGAGGCGCGCGTGCCCGTCTTTGCGCATCTCGAAGGCATCGTTCATATTTATGTTGATAAAGCCGCCGATCCCCAGAAGACGCTGGATGTTGTGTTGAACGCCAAAACCCGGCGCACCGGTATCTGTGGCGCGGCAGAATGCTTGCTGATCCATCAAGACGTTGCAGAAACACTGGGCCGTGATCTGATCGCTGCTCTTCAAGCTGCGGGTGTTGAAGTGCATGCCGAAGGCGTTTTGGCCAATGAGAACACCATTCCTGCGTCGGATGATGACTGGGGCAAAGAGTACCTAGATAGCATCATCGCTGCACGGACCGTAGCAGATATCGACGCCGCGATTGCGCATATCCGGCAGTTTGGCTCAAGCCACACCGATTGCATCATGACCGAGGATTCCGCGGCCGCCGAGCACTTCTTCGAACGGCTCGACAGCGCTATCCTGATGCATAACGCCTCGACCCAATTCGCGGATGGCGGTGAGTTTGGCATGGGCGCTGAGATTGGTATCGCCACCGGCAAGATGCACGCGCGCGGTCCTGTCGGTGCCGCTCAGTTGACCAGTTTTAAGTATCTGGTGCGCGGAAACGGGACCACTCGGCACTAAAACCGCAGTGTCACCCGGGTTGCGGTCGTTTCAGCCGTGATCCTGCGCCCCATCGTCGAGGCTGTGTCCGGCAGCAGGGCAAATTGAACCTGCGCCGGGCTTAGTTTTTCGGTAAATCGCCCCGAGCCAATCCCTTTCCACAGACCCGTATTGAGGTTCAGCTTGTCAGCAACGCCAGTCACCGTCCATGCGTCGCCCTGAGTTTCGATTTCCACTTCGCCGCCGAAGGGCATCGCATTTTCACAGCACATCACAGCCAGAAACGCGAGTTTAACCTGATTGCGCGGGACAGGTTCGGTCAGGTTCCAACTGATCCTCAGACGCCCGGCCTTTTCCACATCTTTAAGAAGCTCGACCACTTCGGTGCGACCCAATGGCTGATCGCTTGCTGATCCAAAGGCAACACGGAAAAACCGGATGCGGGCGCCTGCACTGCCAACGCTGCCTGAAATCAGCTCCATTTCAGGGCCTTGGACTGCGCCAACCATCTCCAACAGCTCAAGCCCGTTGGTAATTGCCCCAATGGGGCTGATCAGATCATGACAGATCCGAGAACCGATCAATTCGGCCAGGTTGACGTCTGACGCGCCCATGCGTACCTCCTGCTGCACCTGCCATTGGACCCGGAGGCCCGATATGACAGATCTGAATGCCATTCTTGCACCGGGCATGTTTGTCCGCCACCCCGATTTCCCCGATTGGGGCGTTGGACAGGTGCAGTCCAATATCGGAGGCAAGATCACCGTTAACTTTCGCGAGCAGGGGAAAGTGGTGATCGACGGGACACGCATAGCCCTGATGCCGGTCTTTGATCCGTGAAACTGGTTTAGGAAAGGTTAACAACTCGGGCAAAACGCGGGCTTGTTGCCTTTGGCCGAGCAATCGCGTTATCAGCGCGCAACCGCGATCGATGGAGTTTTCTTGATGCCAGACGAAGGCCCCTCATTCACTGTCAAATTGGCCAATACCGAGGTTGAACTGCGGGCGGCCCAACGTCTGCGCTATGACGTGTTTGTTCAGGAATTGGGCGGTTGCGGCGAGATGGTGGATCATGAGGCGGGGCTCGAGAAGGATCGGTTCGATCCATACTTCGATCATATGCTCGCCATCGACGATTCATCTGGAGAGGTGATCGGCGTCTATCGACTGCTTCCTGGTGAGCGAGCTGCCGAACTGGGGCAATTCTACTCCGAGGATGAATACGATCTCACCGTCCTGAAACAAAGCGGGCGCAAGCTGTTGGAGCTTGGACGCTCGTGCGTGCATCCGGATTATCGTGGTGGCACGGCGATGTATCATCTGTGGAATGGTCTGGCTGAATACGTCACTGAGCGTGATATTGAGATCTTGTTCGGGGTCGCGAGTTTCCACGGAACCGACGTGAGCAAATTGGCGCAGCCGCTGTCGATGCTGCATCACAACCATCTTGCCCCGCTGGATTTGCGGGTTCGGGCCCAGCCAGATGTGTTTGAATCAATGGACCTTTTGGCACCCGACGCGCTGGATCGGCGCGCGGCGATGGTTCAAGTGCCGTCTCTCATCAAGGCCTACCTTCGCCTCGGTGGATTCGTGGGCGAGGGAGCATTTATCGATCATGCCTTCAACACAACCGATGTGTGTCTGATCCTTGACACAGCCCGCATGAATGAGCGTCAGCGGCGTATTTATGGTGGAGCATAACCCTGTGAGCGACCCATCGTGGCAGAGTGAAGACGCGCCTGATCCAATTGAGCTTGGTTTCATAGGTTGGGTCCTGGTGATACTTCGCGGTTTGCCGCTGGCCCTTTTGGTTTTTGGGGGGCTGTTCGTCTTATTGGCCATACGTCTCATCGAACGACCGCTTTATGGCGTTCAACGGCCGGTGACACCGTTCATTTCTCAGTTCGTTTGTCGCAATGCATTTCGAATTCTCGGAATCAGATTTCGCACCTCTGGCGCGCTCATGCAGGAACGCGGCGCTGTGGTTGCAAACCATACGTCGTGGCTGGATATCTTTGCGCTGAATGCCCGTAAGCGCGTGTATTTCGTATCGAAAGCCGAAGTTGCAAAATGGCCCGGCATCGGCTGGCTGGCACGCGCGACGGGTACGGTCTTTATCGAACGTGATCGCAAGAAAGCCCGCGAGCAGACCCGGATTTTCGAGGAACGTCTGAAAGCCGGGCACAAGCTGTTGTTCTTTCCAGAAGGCACTTCGACCGACGGACAGCGAATTTTACCCTTTAAAACAACACTCTTTGCCGCGTTCTTCACTGAAGAGCTGCGGGAATTCATGTATGTTCAACCGGTTTCGGTCATCTTTCACGCTCCCCAAGGTCAGCCCGATAGGTTTTATGGCTGGTGGGGCGACATGGATTTCGGACCGCATTTGCTTAAGACTTTGGGGGCACGTCGACAAGGCACCGTGGAATTGATCTACCACGCGCCAGCCAAGGTCAGCGACTTTGAAAACCGCAAAGCTCTGGCAGCCCATTGCGAAGACGCGGTACGTCAAGCGCATTCACTGGCGCGGCTTGAAAAATAGGGGCATTTGGCCCTTGCACTGATGCTAAACCTGCCGTATACGCGCGCCATTCAAACCCGCAGGCGGGGTTTGGGCTTTTTGAGGGAGACATCCTTATCTGGCCCGCCGGTTGGAGCATCCGCTTCTTTCACCCCCGCCGAGGCGTAAACCGGAAAAGGAAAGTAAAGCATGGCTCTTCCCGAGTTCACCATGCGTCAGCTGCTGGAAGCTGGCGTTCACTTTGGTCACCAGACACAGCGTTGGAATCCCCGCATGGGCCCGTTCATCTACGGCTCGCGCAATGGCATCCACATCATGGACCTGACTCAGACCGTTCCGATGCTGGATCAGGCTCTGCAGGCTGTTCGTGACACCGTCGCAAAAGGTGGCCGCGTTCTGTTCGTAGGCACCAAGCGTCAGGCAGCTCAGCCGATCGCAGATGCCGCTGAAAAGTCGGCTCAGTACTACATGAACCACCGCTGGCTGGGCGGCACGCTGACCAACTGGAAAACCGTTTCCCAGTCGATCAACCGTCTGAACCAGATCGACGAAGCCATGGAATCGGGTGCCGAAGGCCTGACCAAGAAAGAGCGTCTGGGCATGGAACGTGACCAGGCCAAGCTGCAGGCTTCACTGGGCGGTATCCGCGAGATGGGTGGCGTTCCGGATCTGCTGTTCGTCATCGACGTCAAGAAAGAAGCACTGGCCATCGCCGAAGCCAACAAGCTGGGTATCCCGGTTGTGGCTGTTGTCGACACCAACTGCTCGCCCGATGGTGTTGACTACATCATCCCCGGCAACGACGACGCAGCGCGCGCAATCGCTCTGTATTGCGATCTGGCCGCACGTGCCGCTCTGGACGGCATGACCGCTCAGATGGGTGCTGCTGGCGTTGACCTGGGTGCATTCGAAGAAGCTCCGGTTGAAGAAGTCGTAGCCGAAGAAGCACCCGCTGAAGAAGCCGCGCCGGAAGCCAAAGCCGAAGCGTAAGCTGCCCGTCACGTAAATGACATATGGGGCAGGGTAGACCTGCCCCAATTCCGTTTGAATTGAGGAGAGCCAAAAGATGGCAATCACAGCAGCAATGGTAAAAGAACTGCGCGACTCGACCGGCGCAGGCATGATGGACGCAAAAAAAGCGCTGACCGAAACCGGCGGCAACATGGACGAAGCCGTTGACTGGCTGCGCACCAAAGGCCTGGCCAAGGCGGCCAAGAAATCGGGCCGTACCGCAGCCGAAGGTCTGGTTGCTGTTCACGTCAACGGCGGCAACGGTGTTGCTGTCGAAGTGAACTCGGAAACCGACTTCGTTGCGAAAAACAGTGAATTCCAGGAGATGGTCGGCAAGATCACCTACGCAGCCGAGGGTGTTGATGACGTCGATGCGCTACTGGCTGCTGATCTGGGCGGCAAGTCTGTTGCAGATACCCTGACTGACAAGATCGCCACCATTGGTGAAAACATGTCGGTCCGCCGCATGTCGAAACTGTCGGGCGATACCGTCGTGTCATACGTTCACAACGCGGCGACAACCGGCATGGGCAAAATCGGCGTTCTGGTTGCTCTGTCCGGCGGCGATGAAGCCTTCGGCAAGCAGGTTGCAATGCACATTGCGGCTGTGAACCCGGCGGCCCTGTCCGAGGCGGACATGGATCCGGAAGTTGTCGAGAAAGAGAAGCAGGTCCAGATGGACATCGCTCGCGAATCCGGCAAGCCGGAGCAGGTGATCGAAAAGATGATCGTCGGTCGCATGAAGAAATTCGTCGCCGAAGCGACCCTTCTGAACCAGGACTTCGTTGTGAATCCTGACCTGACCGTCGAAGCGGCCGCCAAAGAAGCGGGTGCGACCATCACCGGTTTTGTCCGCATGGAAGTAGGCGAAGGCATCGTGGTCGAAAAAGAAGACTTCGCTGCCGAAGTTGCAAAGGCAGCCCAAGGCTAAAATCTTTTGCAGCTTCGGTTAGAGGCTGCAACAAATACCGAACCCGGTTGCATAGCGCAGCCGGGTTTTTTTCATGTCAAAAGCCTGTGAACCGATGCTTGCGAAGATTGGTGAATTGAGGGGCCCTGCATGATGGGGATGGAAGGGCCCCTCAATAATCCCGACAAAGAGACGTGGACGAATAGACGCCTCGGTGTCAGAGCGATCAGAGAGCTTTGGTATTACAAAGATCCGATCAAAACGTTCCCTGGCTAAAGCCACCACTCACGGAACAATATCAATTTGCAATTTTATCGGGAGATTCGGAAAGTCATGTATTCCTTACCCTAGGTCAATTTGATGCTAATTAGCATCAAAATAGGGTCATGCTTCCATCACAAACATCTGATTCTGCAACGCGGCCTTCAACACGGCCTGTGCCGTTGTTTCAACCGAAAGCGCCTCACGCGCGAGTCTCAGGTGTTTTTCCACCGTTGCCGAAGTCAAACCCATCAATAGCGCGATGTCCTGCGTGGTCTTTCCGTCACCGACCCATTGCAAAGCTTCGCGCTGGCGTTTGGTCAGCGCGCGGTTCGGGGCATGATATGGCAATGTCAGGATTTTGAGATGGGCAACATTGTTCATCAGAAGGATATCGTCGCCGTGCTCGTTCCAGACCTCGTCCATCTCCTCCTGGCTGTGATTACGTGCCGCAAGCGAAATCGCCCCTTTGGAACGCATCGATACCGAGTTGAAGCTTACCGTATAACCTACTGTAATATCACGCGACTTATTGAACTCAAAAACCCGAAGCTCTTCGTTCGACATGACCCCGCTGGACATCATGTCCTGTATCATGCTCCAACTTGCAGCGCCTTCGTTGTTCAGCGCCCATTTCAGCATGGGGGCGTGAAAATACAGGCCGGATTGAAGGAACCCTTCCAAGTAATCTGAGCAGTGATTGGTCAGGATTACAAAGTCTTCTGGATCGCCGAGCGAAGTCGCCGTTCGGTATTGCGTATACCCATACAACAGCCGGTCGAAGCCATACTTTTCCATCTGGCGGCAATGTGCATCCCAAAGCTCTTCCAGAGTTTTCGTGTAGCTCAGAAAATTCAGATACTCTTTGAGGGTCATCCTGTGTCCCTCTCAGCCAGATGCGCGGCAATCGCGTTCAGTGCAAGAACATAGCTTTGCGCGCCAAAACCACAGATCTGTCCAATCGCGACTGGTGCGATATGCGATTTGTGACGAAACGCCTCGCGCGCGTGAATGTTAGATAAATGAACTTCAACCACGGGTACTTCGGCCGAAGATATCGCATCCATCAGCGCAATCGATGTATGCGTGAATGCGCCTGCGTTCAGCACGATACCATCCTGAACGCCGCGTGCCGCGTGGATCGCATCAATCAGCGCGCCTTCGTGATTCGATTGGAGATGGGTTATGATTTGACCCAGCGTTTCACCATGCGCAACGCACAGGTCCTCGATCATCTGCAACGTCGTTGCGCCGTAGACCTCGGGTTGCCGTGTACCAAGCAAATTCAGGTTCGGACCATTCAGAACCAGGATATTGTGCATATTCAAACTGTCCCCATCTTCCTTTTTTCATAAACATGAATTTAAAGGTCGTCCAGCGACCTTCGCTCTTATGGGTAGAGCTTCATTGACGCATGCAGGTTGCTGGATCGGCTCAATCCCATCCTCTATTCAATTATCTTCCATCGTGACCACAACTTTACCGAGAGCCTCGCGCCGTTCGAGCATGCCAATTGCCTCTGCCGCTTGGGTTAGCGGAAATCGTGCACTGATACGGGGTGAAATCTTTCCCGATCCATATAGGCGGAACAACTCGGCCAGGTTTTGTGCGTGCCCCTTCGGGTCGCGAAGTACGGACGCACCCCAGAACACCCCGACGATCTGACAGCCCTTGAGCAAAGTCAGGTTCAGCGGAATGCTGGGGATGCCGGCAGGAAAGCCAACAACCAGATAACGCCCGCCCCACGCCATACTTCGCAAGGCGGGCTCAGCGTAGTCTCCGCCGACCGCGTCGTAGACCACATCCACACCTTCGCCCAGGGCCAGTGCCTTTATCTCGGCGGACAGGGCCTTTTGCGCTTCGCGGTCCAGATCGCGTGGATAGATCAGCGTCTGGTCTGCGCCAATATCTCTGCAAAACAATGCTTTGTCTTCAGACGAGACCGCCGCGATCACATGTGCCCCCATCGCTTTGGCTAGCTCGATCGCCGCAGACCCAACGCCACCGGCGGCCCCCAGAACAAGTACTTTTTCGCCGGGCTTAAGTAGCGCACGGTCCTTGAGGGCGTGGTATGAAGTGCCGTAGGTGAAGACAAAGCTAGCCGCATCTTCAAACGGCATCACGTCGGGTATCTTGACGGCAGTCGCTGGTTTGAGCTTCAGATGCGTGGCGAACCCTCCGTGCCCTGTCAGCGCCAGAACCCGATCACCAGGCGCGAAGTCTGCAACGCCTTCTCCGACCGAGACAACTTCTCCGGCGATTTCACCACCTGGCGCAAAGGGGCGGGGTGGTTTTATCTGATAGAGGTCCCGGATCATCAGCGTATCAGGGAAGTTCACCCCGGCGGCGCGGATACGCATTACAATTTCATCTGACTCAGGGGTTGGATCGGGCAGGGTGGTCAGTTCCAAACTCTCGGGGCCGCCTGGTGTGACGCTGAGTAATGCCTGCATGTTTTTCAATTGCCTCTTGCTTCACCTGTTTTGAAATCGTTGGATTGTCAGCAGGTATTGTCAAGAAGACCTCACGCCAGAATCCCTGATCGCCTGAATGGAGTGCACATGACGCCCGAGACTTTGTTTTCGCTCAGTGGAAAGACGGCACTGGTAACTGGGGGTGCCACCGGTATCGGCCGAATGGCGGCCGAGGCGTTGGTACGTGCCGGGGCGCATGTGCTGATCGCTTCTCGCAAAGGCGAGGCATGCGAGGAGGTTGCAACAGAGTTGAACGCTCTGGACGCGCCAGGCTCGGCCGAAGGGTTTGCTGGCGACATCAGCAGTGAGGCGGGTGTAGATGCGCTGGTGGATGAAGTCAAAAACCGCACTCAAGCGATTGATATACTGATGAATAATGCAGGTGTGTCTTGGGGCGCGCCGATGGGGCAGTTCCCTCATTTCGCTTGGGACAAAGTCATGTCGGTTAATGTCGCAGGCGTATTTGATCTGACCCAAAAATTGCTGCCACTTCTGATGAAATCCGCAACCGACGAGGATCCTGCGCGGGTCATCAATGTAGGTTCGGTCATGGGTGAAGTTCCGATGGGTGACGGGGCCTACAGCTATTCCGCGTCCAAAGCGGCGGTTATTCACCTGTCCAAAATCATGGCTAAAGAATTGGCGCCATACAGAGTCACGGTGAATGCGCTGGCCCCGGGACCATTCGTATCGCGCATGACGGCCTTTGCCACCGAAGACGAAACCAAGCGCGCGCGCGTCGGCAAAGGTGTTCCACTGGGCCGGGTTGGCCAGGCCGAGGATATCGCTGGTTGCATGTTGTTTCTATGCGGTCGCGGAGGCAGCTATGTCACTGGCGCGGTCATCCCTGTCTCCGGCGGGATAAATGTGCAGACCGGTGGCAATATCTTTGCCGATGCCCTTTAGCCGTGGGTTCATACGCAGGCTGAATATATGACACACACTGAAAACACTTTGGATATCAAGTCCGTCGACGCTTATCTAAACACGCATCTTGTTGGGTATCATGGCCCTCTTAAAGCTACAAAATTCACCGTGGGTCAGTCGAACCCAACCTATCTGCTGCGTACGCCGGCCAAATCCTATGTTCTGAGACGCAAGCCGCCGGGCATATTGCTGAAATCCGCACATGCAGTGGATCGGGAATTTCGCGTACAAGCAGCGCTGGCTGGTAGCAAAGTGCCCGTCCCGCAAGTACATCTGCTTTGTGAAGATGACAGCGTCATAGGCTCTGCCTTTTACGTGATGGAGCATCTGAAAGGGCGCACATTTGTCGACCCTGTCATGAAAGGCGAAAACAATGCGACGCGCACGGGTGTGCTGAAAGAGATGAACCGCGTACTGGCCGAACTGCACATGGTCGATATCGATGCGGTGGGTCTTTCGGATTTCGGACCTCCAGGCAACTATTTCGAGCGGCAAATTGCTCGCTGGACCAAACAATATCGCGCCTCTGAGACCGAAAAAATCGCCGAGATGGATCAGCTGATCGCCGGGCTTGAGCGCCAGATCCCCGAGGATGATAATCAAAGAACACTAGTTCATGGGGATTACCGCATCGACAATCTTATGTTCGAGGCGCATGGCACCGCCTGCATCGGAGTGCTGGATTGGGAGCTATCGACCATCGGCCATCCATATGCCGACCTGGCGGCCGTCATCATGCAGTGGCAGCTGCCCCCGGGCAAGGAGGGTCGGGGGTTGGCTGGCGTAGATCGGTTAAGCCTCGGGCTGCCGTCCGATCAGGACTTCATCACCGAGTATTGCGCGCGCCGCGGCCTAACGGGGATTGAGAATTTTGGCTTCTACCTTGCTTTTAACTTCTTTCGGATGGCCGGTATTCTGCAAGGTGTCTACAAGCGGGCCTTGGATGGAAACGCGTCAGACCCGGCACGCGCTAAGGCTTTCGGTGCCTATGTGCCGGTCTTCGCCCAAAACGGATTATCTGCGCTGCAAAAAACGTAGGCAGTATTCTCGGCGCCCTTCAACAAATCCAGCAAAAATCAGCAGAATTCGCTGTTGCCTCGGATCTCACGAAGGCAAGATCGGCCTGATCAAGATGGAGTTGCCTCATGGGATTTGATCCGACCGCGCAGACCGACATCCACAATTGGATGCACCGATATGTGGAGCAGAGGAAATACGCAGGCAGCGCCCTTCTGATCCACCAGAACGGGCAAGAGGCATTCTTTCACGCATGTGGCCGCCGCTGCATTGAAACCGACCTCGCGTTCCAGCGCGATAGCCTGGTTCGGATCTATTCGATGACTAAGCCTGTGACGTCCGTTGCTTTGATGATGTTGGTGGAACAAGGGTTGTTTCATCTAGATGCCCCGGTTTCCGATTTCCTGCCAGAGTTTGCAACGATGCAAGCCTTGGTCCCGGGTGCAACGCAGTTGAACCAGACCGAGGACGCGCCGACACCCAGCTTGCATCAATTGCTGACGCACACCAGCGGGCTGAGCTACCCATTCAATCCCGGTGTGTTACCCGAGGCTATGGATGCGTTTGATCTAATCTTTTCTCCGCAACAGGGTCTGCTGGCAGATCGGGTCAAAGTGCTGGCAGAGTTACCGCTGGCGTTTCAGCCGGGCAGCCGCTGGGAATATTCGGTAGGGATCGACGTGATTGGCCGCGTGATTGAAGTCGTATCAGGCAAACCGCTGGACGTGTTTCTGACCGAACACATCTTTCGACCACTTGGGATGAGTGAAACCGCGTTTTCAGTGCCTGAAGGGGCAGGGGACCGATTTGCCTCGCTCTACACCCCGCTCGAAGGCGATGCCATGGCGCTGAATGCCGCAAAATCGGGTGGCGAAACACTGCGGTTGGTGGATCGGGCCGGAGAGTCCCCGTTTGAGGCGGCAACGACCTTTTCTGGCGGTGGCGGATTGATCAGTACCATCGACGATTACAGCAAGTTCGCCGAGATGTTGCGAAACAAAGGAACCGCAAATGGCGCGCGATTGCTTGGGCCGAAGACTGTAGAATTCATGTTTCGCAACCATTTACCGGACGATATTGCATCCATGGGTCCACAAAGCTTTGCCGAGCAACCCATGGAAGGCACAGGCTTTGGCATCGGAGGCGCGGTGGTACTGAACCCGGCGCGCACCCGAGCCCCAAGCTCGGTTGGCGACTATGGCTGGGGCGGGATGGCCTCGACCTACTTCTGGATCGATCCGGTCAACGCGCTGTCGACTGTGTTTTTTACACAGCTCTCGCCATCCAGCTCTTATCCATCCCGAGCCGAGTTAAAGGCGCTTGTTCACGCGGCGCTCGTTGAATGATCGGTGTTTGAGTGATACCGGAAAAGGCCAAGACGCCGGAGAGCCCCGAATGACCGAAGCCGAACGCATATTGCTTGATCTGCTGAATATCGAACCGCTTGAGGTCGATTTGTTTCGCGGAACCGGTTCTGGTGGCGAGACACCAACGCGTATCTTCGGCGGGCAGGTGATCGCGCAAGCGCTTGCCGCAGCGTACAGGACGGTCGAGGATCGTTTATGCCATTCCTTGCACGCCTATTTCATAAGGCCCGGAGATCCGTCAATTCCGGTTATATATCAAGTGGATCGCGCGCGCGATGGAGGTTCTTTTACAACCCGCCGCGTGGTTGCGATCCAGCATGGCAAGCAAATTTTGAACATGTCGGCCTCGTTTCACAAGCAGGATGACGGATGGGAACATCAGCATCCGATTCCGGACGTTCAAGCGCCCGAGCACCATCCATCGCGTGACGAATTGCGCGAAAAATACCTGGATCGCGTTCCCGAAAAGCTGAAAGCTGAATTGCTGCGCGAGCGCCCGATCGAAGTGCGCGAAATTGATCCGCTGGACCTGTTTGCACCCGCCAAGGCAGATGACAAGAACCACGTCTGGTTTCGCATGGGCGCAGCGAACCACGCGGACACCGTCACACAACATCTTCTATTGGCCTATGCCTCGGATATGAGCTTGCTCAGTTCCGGAATGCGGCCCCATGGGCTGAGCTGGTTCACTGGTGAAATTGATGGGGCCAGTCTGGACCATGCCATCTGGTTTCATGCACCCGTGCAGTTTCAAAACTGGCATCTGTATTCGATGGAGTCGCCGTGGACAGGGCAGGGGCGCAGCTTCAATCGGGGTTCGATCTTCTCGCAGGATGGCAAACTGGTTGCATCCGTCGCGCAAGAAGGCCTGCTCAGAAGACGGAAACCGCGCTAAGAACTGCCAGCAAACCTTTGATTAAGCTTCATCATTCCACCTAACCATCGGTCGTAGTCTTCTGTTTTTAAACGCATATAGTCAAGCACTTGTGGATGCGGAAGAATCAAGAAACGTTCATCCGCCAACGCCTCGACACAGGCTTGGGCGACCTCATCAGGTTCAATTATTCCGTCAATCGCGGCGACCGAATCCTCATGTCCACGTATCATCTCGGACCGAACGGCCTGTGGACACAGAACTGAGACCCTGAGACCTTTACCGCCATAGGTCATCGCAACCCATTCAGCAATACCCACAGCCGCATGTTTGGTTACGCCATAAGGGGCTGCGCCGGGTTGATTGAGCAATCCAGCCGCTGATGCTGTGATCATCAAATAACCACCACCACGCGCAACCATCCTTGGGACCAGGTGCCGCGCGGTCCAGACATGAGACATCACGTTGATCTGCCAGATGCGGTCCCATTCAGCATCCGGCACTTCAAATCCACCTAAGGTGAGTATTCCCGCATTGGCACAGAATAAATCAATCGGAGCGATCGTATCCTCGACAGTCTCAATCAGATTTCGAATATCACTTTCCTTGGACACATCACAGCTGAGTGCATCACCGCCAATTTGCGCCGCCACGGCCTGCGCGCCGGCAAGGTCGATATCGGCGCAGACTACATGCGCACCTTCTTCTGAGAACCGCTTGGCAAGACCTTTACCTATGCCATTTGCAGCGCCAGTGATGACGACGGTCTTCCCAATCAGAACCATTGCATAGCTCGTGTCTTACTTCTCAAACACAGCGTAACATATTGGCAAGCCACGACCAATGTGTGTTCTATAGTCGTGGCTCGCTTGCTAAGTATTTTACATAATACCGATTATGCGAGTAACAGATGCAGCCTCAGTAAAATGCCTGTAGTCCGGTTTGCGCCCGCCCCAGGATCAATGCATGAACGTCGTGCGTGCCCTCATAGGTGTTGACTGTCTCAAGATTGATCATGTGACGCACCACCTGGAACTCAAGTGAGATACCGTTGCCGCCGTGCATGTCACGCGACATCCGCGCAATGTCCAATGCCTTGCCGCAATTGTTACGTTTGATGATCGAGATCATCTCGGGCGCAGCTTCAGCCTGATCCATCAGACGGCCGACGCGCAAGCTTGCTTGCAGTCCCAAAGAGATTTCGGTCTGCATCTCTGCCAGTTTGCGTTGAAACAACTGGGTCTGCGCAAGTGGTCGATTGAACTGTTTACGATCCAAGCCGTATTGACGCGCTGCGTGCCAGCAGCATTCCGCGGCCCCCATCGCACCCCAGCTGATACCATAGCGTGCGCGGTTCAGGCAGCCGAACGGCCCCTTGAGACCCTGAACATGTGGAAGCAAAGCGCCCTCGTCCACCTCAACGCCATCCATGACAATTTCACCTGTGATCGAAGTACGCAGGCTCAGCTTGTTCTCGATCTTCGGTGCGCTCAGGCCCTTGGTGCCTTTATCCAGCACGAACCCACGAATCTTGCCATCATGCGCATCTGACTTGGCCCAGACCACATAGACATCTGCGATCGGTGCGTTTGAAATCCACATCTTGCTGCCGGTCAGACGATACCCGCCATCAATTTTCTCGGCGCGGGTCTTCATCGCCGCCGGATCCGAACCCGCATCCGGCTCTGTCAGGCCAAAACACCCAATCCATTCGCCACTTGCCAGTTTCGGCAGATATTTGCGACGCTGTTCTTCGCTGCCATAGGCGAAAATCGGGTACATCACCAACGAGCTTTGCACCGACATCATCGAGCGATAGCCGGAATCCACCCGTTCAACTTCCCGCGCCACCAGTCCATAAGATACGTAGCTCGCACCGATCCCGCCATATTCTTCGGGGATTGTCGTGCCCAACAGCCCCATTTCACCCATTTCACGAAAGATCTCGGGATCGGTTTCTTCGTTTGCAAAAGCCTTGGTGACACGCGGCTGCAATTTCTCCTGGGCGTAAGCGCGCGCGCTGTCGGCAATCAGGCGTTCATCCTCTTCCAACTGGTCCGACAAGCGAAACGGGTCGTCCCAGTTGAAACGTCCAAGGTCAGGCGCATCTTTTGCGCGCAGGACAGGCTTTGTATCTGGAGCGTTCATTTTGCTTCTCCGACTTGAATAGATTTGCGCAACTATAATCTGAGAAATATTCAAAAAACAGCGAGACATTTGCATTGTTTCATGATCAAAACGCATAGATGGACACCAAGCGCCCTATCCTGCCACCTATATCCGCGCTGCGCGCGCTTGAAGCTTTGGATCGCCTTGGATCAGCCTCGTCAGTCGCGGATGAAATGGCACTGACGCAGAGCGCGGTCAGTCGGCAACTGCAGACGCTTGAAGCGCATTTGGACGCAGAATTGGTCAGCCGTGATCGCAAGCGATTGTCACTGACAAAGGCTGGACAAGACTATGTACAAGAAATTCGGCCAGCCTTGTCTCAGATCGCGCAGGCGGCGCTGAAACTGCACATTTCCCCTGTCGGTGGGACATTGAATCTGGCGATTCTGCCGACATTCGGAATGCGCTGGCTGGTACCGCGTCTGCCGGATTTCGCCCGCCGCCATCCGGATATCACAATCAACATGACCACGCGGTTGCGACCGTTTAGTTTTGCTTCGGAACCCTTTGATGCGGCTTTACATTTTGGGGAACCTGATTGGCCCGGAACTGATCGCTTGCTATTAAGTGTCGAGCGGGTTTTGCCCGTCTGCGCGCCCGAGCTTTTACCCAAAGGCACTCCGACCTCACCTCGCGATCTGCTAAAACTGCCGCTGCTGCATATCCAGACACGACCGCGCGCCTGGCAGGACTGGTTTCAACAGATGGGTGTCACGCACCCGCATCCCCTGCCCGGCACCGTCCACGACCAGTTCAACACGATCAACCAAGCCGCGCTGCACGGCCTGGGTGTTGCCCTGTTGCCAAACTATCTGGTGGAACAAGACCTAGCGACAGGTAGGCTGGTTGCAGCCTTCCCTGACGCGATAGAGACGATGGGGGCATATTATCTGGTTTGGCCGCGCGAAAAATCGGGTGATGGATCATTGCGAGAGTTCCGACACTGGCTTGCTTCTCAGGCCCAGACCGAAGAGTCATTGCCGCGTTAGCCGAGCGCGTACCCTGCCCCGCGTACAGTGCGCACCGGGTCTTCGCCGCCATGTTGGGTCAACGCTTTGCGAAGGCGTCCGATATGAACATCAACGGTACGCGTATCAACGTAGATGTCACGGCCCCAGACGCGGTCAAGCAACTGCTCTCGGCTCCAGACCCGGCCGGGCTTCTCCATGAATGTGCTCAGCAACCGGAACTCGGTCGGGCCCAGTTTTAACAGCTTGTTGTCGCGGCTTACCTTGTGGGTCTCAGAGTCCAATATGATATCGTCAAACTCCAACCGGATGCCCACGGTCGCTGGACGCACTCTGCGCAATTGTGTCCGTACACGCGCCATCAATTCGACAACCGAGTAAGGCTTAACCACATAATCATCGGCACCGGTTTCAAGGCCGCGCACTTTATCAACCTCTTCCGAGCGCGCCGACAGCATGATGATCGGAATTGATCGGGTGTCGGGCCGCGTTTTCAGGCGGCGGCAAACCTCGATACCGCTCAGATTGGGCATCATCCAATCCAAAACGATGATATCCGGGCGGTCTTCTTCGACCAGCAACAAAGCTTCGTCGCCATTAGCGGCACGGATAACCCGGAACCCTTCGGCGTCCAGATTATAGGCCAGTACCTCTCTTTGGGCCAACTCATCCTCAACAACCAGTACCGTCGGTTGATCAGCGGACATGACTGAGATCTCCTAGATCGTTTGCGACGTGTTGTCGGCTTTGGGGCGCGCTTCGCTGGGTCTCTCGCCGGTGACGAGATAGACGACCTGCTCGGCAATGGCGGTGACGTGATCGCCCATGCGTTCGATATTTTTTGCGATGAAATGCAGGTGCATGCACGATGAGATATTGCGCGGATCCTCCGCCATGAAGGTCAGGAACTCGCGAAACAGGCCGTTATACATCTGGTCCACTTCCAGATCCCGTTCGATCACGTCCTGCGCCAGCTCAGCATCACGCTGGATATAGGCATCCAGCGCGTCGCGCAGCATCCGCTCGACCTCGCGCGCCATTCGGCGCAGAGCGGCGGCACTGCCGTTGATTTCGCCGGCATTCACCAGAACGGTCGTTCGCTTGGCGATGTTCTTGGAGTAATCTCCAATCCGTTCAAGGTTGGTCGCAACTTTCAGAACGGACAGAACCAGCCGCAAATCGCTGGCCGTCGGTGCACGCAAGGCAATCAGGCGCGCGGTCTCTTCGTCAATCAGTTCTTCCAGTGCGTCGATGGCCTTGTCGCCTTGACGCACTTCATTTGCCAGTTCTTCGTCGCGGGTCTCCAGCGACCGGGCCGCGCCCATAATGGCGGCTTCGACCAGTCCACCCATCTTCATGATGTGTGCTTGGATGGCCTCAAGGTCGCGGTCGAACGCGGATGCAATATGTTGTTCGCTCATTGCAGTTATCCTGTGCTCAGCCAATCCGGCCGGTGATGTAACTTTCGGTTCGGGGATCTTCGGGGTTGGTGAAGATCTGCCCGGTTTCGCCGAACTCAACCAAGTTCCCCAGATGGAAAAACGCTGTCTTCTGACTGACCCGCGCGGCCTGTTGCATCGAATGGGTTACGATCACCACTGAATAGCGTGAACGCAGTTCGTCAATCAGTTCCTCGACCTGCGCGGTTGCGATTGGGTCGAGCGCCGAACAGGGTTCGTCCATCAATAGCACCTCAGGCTCGGTGGCTACGGCGCGCGCAATGCAAAGACGCTGTTGCTGACCACCAGAAAGGCCGGTACCGGGGGCATCCAGACGGTCCTTGACCTCATCCCAGATCGCACCACGACGCAGAGATTTCTCTACGATTTCATCCAGTTCTGCCTTATTCTTGGCAAGGCCGTGGATACGCGGACCGTAAGCCACGTTGTCATAGATCGATTTGGGGAACGGGTTCGGTTTTTGAAAAACCATGCCGACCTTGGCACGCAACTGTACCGGATCTACGCGCTTGTCGTAAATGTCTTCACCGTCCAGCAGGATATCACCCTGCACCCGGCAAATATCGATTGTGTCGTTCATCCGGTTCAGACAGCGCAAGAAAGTGGATTTACCGCAGCCAGAGGGTCCGATGAAAGCCGTCACAGTCTTGTCTTCGATATCGACGCTCACGTCCTTGATGGCGTGGGTCTCACCGTAGTAGACCTGAACCTGTTTGGCGTTGATCTTGATGTCTTTGGAGTCCACGGTTCTCTCCACTCGTGTCATATCGTTCATTTTAAACCCCTCCTACCAGCGGCGTTCAAAGCGGCGGCGCAGGATGATAGCGATGATATTCATGGTCAGCAGGAACATCAAAAGGATGATGATGCCACCCCAGGCTTTCTCGTAAAAACCCACATCGGCACGCGCGGCCCAGGTGTAGATCTGTGCCGGCATGGCCGAGTTCGGCTCGGTGAAGCCCGCCAAAAAGCCATCGGGATAGCCTCGGGCGACAAAGCCCACCATGCCGATCAACAGCAACGGAGCAGTTTCACCCAGCGCCTGCGCCAGACCAATGATGGTACCAGTCAGGATACCGGGCGCGGCCAACGGCAGCACGTGGTGGAAGACGGCCTGCATCTTCGAGGCCCCTACCCCCAACGCCGCGTCGCGGATAGACGGGGGAACCGCCTTTAGCGAGGCTCGGGTCGAGATGATGATCGTTGGCAGGGTCATCAGCGTCAGCACCAGACCACCCACCAGCGGTGCCGACTGCGGCAGGTGCATGAATTGAATGAACACTGCCAGCCCCAGGATACCGAAGACGATGGACGGAACGGCGGCCAGGTTCGAGATATTCACCTCGATCAGGTCGGTAAATTTGTTCTGCGGCGCAAACTCTTCCAGATAGATCGAGGCGGCGACCCCAATGGGCAGCGATAGGCACAGCACCACCAGCATCATGAAGAACGAGCCAACAACTGAGGCACCAATACCCGCGCCACCGGGGTTATCCACGCCCGAGTCCGCACCAGTGATGAACGGCCAGTTGAATGCCTGTTTGATGATCCCTGCCTCTTTCAACGCGTCCACCAGATCCAGATCGCTGAGTTGCAGGAAGCGGCTGTCCTGCAGGGTGTCACGAGACACCCGACCCTTGAAGTAGCCATCCACACGGCTTGAAGCCGCCAGATCGAACATGATCGGCTCACCCAGCTTGCTAGGATTATCGGCATAGAAGGTTCGGATCGTACCGCCGATTTTGCCCAACAGACGCTCGATGGCATCCTGATCGAAATCCACGGTGATGCCACTTTCGGCTAGTTGTTCATTCAGTTCCGCAATGAACAGATTGGAGTAGGCCTTTGTCTTGAACATCGTGCCTTCGGCTTCATCGCGCTGCGCTTCACTCAGCGTGAATTCTAAACTGATAACTGTGCGCTGGAAGGCCGGGATGCCCTGCGACAGGATTGAGGCAAACAGCACAATCAGAAAGAACAGTCCGGTCGCGATGGCGACGATCCCATAGGCGCGAAAACGCTTTTCGGCAGCCGCGCGTTTTTTGGTCCGGGCATCGGATGCAGTCAGCGAGGTCGAGGTGTTTTGCATGCTGGCGTCGGTCATTCGTACTGCTCCCGATACTTGCGCACGATATAAAGGGCGAAAACGTTCAGCCCCAGCGTGAGGATGAACAGCGTCATGCCAAGCGCGAAGGCGACGAGGGCCTCGGGCGAGGCGAAATCGGCGTCGCCTGTCAGCTGGCTGACGATCTTGGCGGTTACGGTGGTCATGGCCTCGAACGGGTTCAGGTCCAGACGCGCAGCGGCCCCTGCCCCCAGAACCACGATCATGGTCTCACCAATTGCGCGCGAAGCTGCCAGCAAGATCGCACCGACGATCCCGGGCAAGGCTGCGGGCAAAACGACCTGCCGGATGGTCTCGGATTGTGTGGCCCCCAGCCCGTAAGAGCCATCACGCATGGCCTGAGGCACCGCGTTAATGATGTCGTCGGAAAGCGACGAAACGAACGGGATCAGCATGATGCCCATGACAAGACCGGCGGTCATCACCGCCGTACCGGCTTTCATCCAGCCCAATCCGTCATCCCCGAACACGCTCAGCAACAGCGGGCCAACGGTCAGCAGGGCGAAAAGGCCGTAAACGATGGTCGGGATACCGGCCAGCACCTCAAGCATCGGTTTGGCGATCGAGCGCACGCGCGAAGAAGCGTACTCACTGAGATAAATCGCAGCGAAAAGACCGATTGGCACGGCCACCAACAACGCCACCAACGAGATATAGAACGTGCCCCACAGCAAGGGGATGATACCCAGATCTGATGCCCCGCCACGGCCCGAGAAACTGGGCGCCCAGGTAGTACCGAAAAAGAACTCTGATGCCGGGTAAAGCTTGAAGAACTCCCACGTATTGAAAACCAGCGAAAGGACGATGCCGACCGTTGTCAGGATCGCAATCGACGCAGCCGCCAGCAGCATCACACGAATTCCCTGCTCAACCACATTGCGGGCACGATATTCAGAATGCGTCTGGAACCAACTGAACACAGCCCCGGCCAAGGCGACCAGTATCACAGCGGCGGACATTATCGCGTAACCGGTTGAATTTATCGCCCGATAGGCTTGAGCTGCATGCAAAACCGTCTGCGTGATGTCCGAGGTTACGACTTGACCCGCGTCCTTCAACTTTTGGGTCATCTCGGAAATATCCGCCCGCGCATCCTGTGCGAGCGTTTCGGTGAGATGTCCCTGCGCAACGGCACTGTCCAGACCATTTGCGGTCCGACGCACCTCGGCCATAACAAGACTGCGCGACGATCCTTCCTTGATCGCCGTTTCGGGAACCATATCCGAGATCTGAGAGTTAACGTAGAGCGGCTGAACCAGCAGCCAGACGATCAGCAAACCTAAGGCGGGAACTATGACTTTCAGTGCGACGTTAGCGCCATAAAACGAGGGAAGAGAATGCAGATTGCGGCTGTCCCCTCCGGCACTTTGCAAGGCGCGCATTCGCCCCAAAACATATCCGACTGCCGCGATCGCAAGCACGATCAGAATGAGCCAAAGAATTGGCATGACGCCCCCATAGGTCTTGATCGGGATTAGGGAAAAATTGGGGGCGACAGAAAACGCCGCCCCCAGTCAATTCAATCGGGGTGAGGGATTAGCTGCCCGAACCCAAGGTTACTTCGTTGGCAATCGCGTCCTGCGTTTTTGCCAGTTCAGGATCGGCAACCAGACCGTAGTTGGCCAGCGGGCCCGAGGGACCAGCAATTTCTTCATGAGTGAAGAACTGGGCGTATTCTTTCAGACCGGGGATCACGCCGATATGCGCTTTCTTGACGTAGAAAAACAGCGGGCGCGAGACGGGGTATTCACCCGACGCGATGCTCTCGGTCGACGGTGCGATACCACCCATCGTAGCCACTTTCAGCTTGTCGGTGTTGTTCTCGTAGAACGCCAGACCAAACACGCCGATACCATTGGTGTTGGTGTCGATGCGGGCCAGAGTTTCGGTGTAGTCACCGTCGATATCGACCGATTTGCCGTCGGTGCGCACGTCCAGGCATGCATCTTCGGCGTCATCTTCGCTTAGGCCGCCCGCGACCATGGCTTCCATCGCGCCCGTCGCTTCGCAACCTGCCAGCAGAACCTTGTCTTCGAACACTTCGCGGGTACCGTGCTTGGTGCCCGGGATGAACATTGCGATTTCCACATCCGGCAGGTCAGCGTTGAACTCGGCCCAGCTGTTGAAGCTGTTGTCGACCAGCGCGCCATCTTTCATCACTTTCGATCCGATGGCGTTGTAAATATCCGCGGGCTCAAAGGCAGTGAACGCAGGACCCGACTGCTGGCTTGCAAATACGATGCCGTCATAACCGATGCGGACTTCCATGATATCGGTCACACCGTTTTCGGCGCATGCTTTAATCTCTTTTTCACGGATGGCACGCGATGCGTTTGCAACATCGATCGTGTTTTCACCGACGCCTTCGCAGAAGCGTTTCAGACCGGCGGACGAGCCGCCTGATTCAACAACCGGTGTGGGGAAGTCGGTATTTTCACCGAACAGTTCTGCAACGATTGACGCATAAGGCAGAACGGTGGAAGAGCCAGCAACTTGAACGTTGTCACGCGCAGCAGCAGTGGTTGCCGAGACGGCAGCGATAGCCAGCGCAGAAGCCGACAGTTTTACAAAGGACATTTCAGTCTCCTTGAAAAGGATGGGTACTGATCATCCCCATGATGATCTGAGCGCAGCACTATGACGCCTGCGTAAGCCTTTTGTGACAGGTATGTAACGGTTTCATGACAACTCATGAATTTCTCAGAAATTCTTAACTTGACGAAGCGTCACCCCAGTAAAGCCTGCGTTTGGCACGATCTCAGCGTGGTAGAATGACCGTAAACGTCGCTCCCTGCCCCGGTTCACTTTCCACCCGCAACCTGCCCCGATGGCGATTGACGATATGCTTCACGATCGCAAGCCCCAGTCCGGTTCCGCCCAACTCGCGCGAGCGGTGACTGTCTGCGCGGTAGAACCGCTCGGTCAACCTGGGCAGGTGTTTGGCATCAATACCGGGCCCTTGATCAATGATCTTGATCCTTACCGCGGGACCGCGCATCGCCGTATCCCGCTCAGACAGTGTTACGACCACACCGACCTTGCCACCGCTGCCCCCGTATTTGATCGCGTTTTCAACGAGATTGGTTATCACCTGACGAAGCTGATCGCTGTCTCCGACCATCTCGATCGACTCGTTTGGGGCATCCAACGAAACAACAACACTGGCATCATCCGCCAGCGGTCGCAGAGTGTTTAAGGTCGATTGAATCAGGCCTGTCAGTTCCAATGGCTCTTTAGGTCTGACCCGTTCTTCACTTTCCACCCGATTGAGCGACAGCAAATCCCCCACAAGCCGGTTCATCCGATTGGCCTCATCCGCCATGATCTGAAGAAAGCGGTCGCGGGCGGCGGTGTCGTCGCGGGCGGGGCCTCGCAATGTTTCGATAAACCCCATCAAGGCCGTTAGCGGCGTGCGCAATTCATGGCTGACATTGGCCACAAAATCGCGCCGCATCTGACCGGCCTGTTCCAAATGCGTGATATCCTGAAATACCGCCAATACCGCCTCGGTCCCGCCGACGAATCTGCACTGCACCTCAAACGTCGTATCCTGAGCACCATCATTGGAAAGATGCCGCGCTTTGCCGGGTTGCTTCGAGCGCAGGCATTGTTCGACGGCATCGATGACCTGAGGTTGGCGCAGGATCGTGGCAAAATGCCTGCCTTCGATTGCGTGCCCCAAAAGCGTCCGTGCCTCGCTATTTGCGGCGACAATACGCTCGGTCTGACCGACCAGCACGGCGGGCATCGGAATGGCAGAAACCAATTCGGCAAGCAGGGTATCCGTCATGCGCGTTTAGACCGGACGCAATGTTTGGCGAAACTTGCGCATGTTGTCCTGATAGTGCAGCGCACTCAGCGTTAGTTTCTGGGTCGCCGCCTCATCAAGCTGCCGCACAACTTTGCCCGGCGAGCCCATGACCAACGAATTATCGGGAACCTCTTTGCCTTCGGTAATCAGCGCCCCCGCCCCTATCAGACAGTTCTTTCCGATCTTCGCTCCGTTTAGAACGATAGCCCCCATACCGATCAGCGTATTGTCTCCGATCGTGCAACCATGCAGCATGACCTTGTGACCAATTGTGCAGTTCTTCCCAATGGTCAGCGGATAACCCGCATCGATGTGCATCACGCAGTTTTCCTGCACATTGCTGCCTGCGCCCACACGGATTTCTTCGTGATCGGCCCGGATGGTGCACCCGAACCAGACCGAAGCGCCTTGTTCCAGGACTACTTTGCCGATCAAGTTGGCGTCGGGGGCTACCCAGGTGTCTTCGTGAATTTGCGGCGAGTGATCGCCCAAGGCATAGATGGTCATGACAAGCCCTCGAACTCGGTCTGCAACGAGCGGATGTGGTTCTGCAGGCTGGGCTGTTGGATGCGACGCATGCGTTCTGCGCTGACGATGGTCTTCAGCTTTTCCTCGGTGGTATCCAAATCATCGTTGATCAGAACATAGTCGTAGTAGCCCCAATGGCTGATCTCATCCCAGCTTTTCAACATGCGCTTGGCGATCACATCCTCACTGTCCTGCCCACGCCCTTCCAGCCTGCGCCGAAGCTCGCGGATCGAGGGCGGGAGGATGAAAATCGACAACGCATGCTTGCCCAGATCCGAATTGCGGATCTGCACTTCTCCCTGCCAATCGACATCAAAAAGCACATCGCGCCCCTGTGTGATGGACTCGCGGACCGGTCCAGCAGGAGAGCCGTAGAAGTTGCCGAACACATGCGCGTGTTCCAGCATCTGCCCATCCGCCACCTGCTGTTTGAACTCGTCCTCGGATAGGAAGTAATACTCCCGGCCATGCTCCTCACCCGGGCGCGGAGCACGGGTGGTGGCCGAGATCGAGAATTCCAAACCGACATCCCATTGCATCAAACGGCGGGCCAGAGTGGATTTACCTGCGCCCGAAGGCGAGGACAGTATGATTAATAGACCGCGGCGATCCGCCATGTGATGTTCCCGTCCTTATTCCACGTTCTGCACTTGCTCGCGCATCTGATCGATGACCGCTTTCAGCTCCAACCCAACCGCCGTCAGTTCGGCATTCTGCGATTTCGAGCAGAGCGTATTGGCCTCACGATTGAATTCTTGCATCAGGAAATCCAGCTTACGCCCAACCGGGCCGTCTTGCGTTAAAAGGGAACGCGCCGCAGTGACATGGGCCTTCAACCGGTCAATTTCTTCGGTAATATCGGCCTTGACCGCGATCAGGGCCAGTTCTTGTGCAACACGATCAGGGTCCGCACCTTGCGTATTGTCGAGAACGCGCGTCAGATTTTCGCGCATGTTTTGCGCCATTTCCTCGCGGCGACGCTCGGCCAGATCAGCGGCCTGATCCGTCAACTTTGCGACTTGGTCGAGTTGTCCCGCAAGAATGCCTGACAGAGCTTCACCTTCGGAACCGCGCATCTCAATGAATGAAGCAAGCAAGCCACCGAACTCAGATTTCAGGTGCTCGACAAGTTGGGCTGGATCATCCGCGTCAGCTCCGGCTTCCAACATCCCTTTCAACGCAAGAAGATCACTTGCTTTGGACGGTGCCAACAATACGCCCCGCGCGCCTGCAAGCGCTTCGGTCTGGGCCAGTGCATCCAGCGCAGCTTCCATCGCTGGGGTGTTCAACCGGACATCCGCGGCGGATTCTTCCCGTCCCATCCGAAGGGACAGCGTGATGTTCCCTCGGTTGACCTGCTTCGACAGATCGCCTCTCAGCGCGGCCTCTAGCCCTGTCAACCAATCGGGGAGCCGCAGTCGCAAATCCAGCCCCTTGCCATTGACGCTGCGCAATTCCCAAGTCCAGCTATGGGGACCAAACGCCCCCTTGCCCGAGGCGAAACCGGTCATGGATTTGATCATGCCTGCCCTTTCCGTCAAATTCACTGGTCGCACCTAATGCCATTGACCAGCAAGGGGCAAGACCTTGCTCATTCCCCAATCAATGCCAAGAGGTTAACCATTCGTTAAAGAATTGCTCCAAAATTGTATTAACCCGTGTCAATCTGACAGTCAGAAAAGCTGGCGGATCGCAGCTTTGCCCATTAGATGGCATTTTAGGAAAATCGCGAGTGATTGACGGTAGGGTGATGAAATGAAAACCTTTTTCGGGACTGGTTCCGGCTCAGAACTTGGAAAGATCATCGCAATGGACCGATTTGACAGCGGGCGAAGCCTTTCTCCCATCCGTCAGGCCGAAGCCTATTGGACCGCCTTGCTGACAGGTGAAGGCGTTCCGATGCGCTCGCAGATCGATCCGCGCGGCCTGGAGAATATTCTCGAATACACATTCATACTGGAACGCATCGCGCCGGGTTTGGCCCGGTTTCGGCTGGCGGGAAGTCACCTGAACAATCTGGCGGGCATGGAAGTTCGCGGTATGCCTCTAACGGCTTTTTTCGAACCGAGCGCCCGCGATGATGTCAAATCCATTCTGGACCAAGTCCTCACCGGCCCCGCAGTTGCTGAACTGGGCTTGCTTTCGAAAGGCAAGCTCGGACGAACCAGCCTTCAGGCCCGCATGATCCTGCTGCCGCTTAAAAGCGATCTGGGCGACGTCAGCCGCATTCTTGGGGTCATGGTCAGCGACGGAACCATCGGGGCAACACCGCGTCGCTTCATCGTCTCGGATCGCCGCATCAACCCGATCTCTGAACTGCAACAGCCTCCGAGGCCTGTCCAACAGCAAGCAGAGGGGTTCGCTGAAGACCAGACTACGTTCAAAGGGGCACCGCACCTAAGGTTGGTATCATCACGTGACGACTAAATGAAAACGGCGGGCATGAGGCCCGCCGTCTTACTAATTCAGGATGTATTCGAAGTCAGCTTGCAGCGCGCTTGCTGCGGTCACGACGTAGGTTGGTCAGTTCTTCCGCGACAAGGAATGCAAGTTCCAGCGACTGCGAAGCGTTCAGGCGCGGGTCACAAGCTGTGTGATAGCGATCCGAAAGATCCTCTTCGGTCACCGCGCGCACACCTCCGGTGCATTCGGTGACATCCAGCCCTGTCATCTCGAAATGAACGCCACCGGGGATCGTGCCTTCAGCCTGATGTACGCCAAAGAAATCGCGTACTTCGCGCAGCACGGAATCAAACGGCCGGGTCTTGTAGCCGGTTGCGGATTTGATCGTGTTGCCATGCATCGGATCGCAGACCCAAGTAACCTGTGCGCCCTCTTCCTTTACGGCTTTGACCAGACGCGGCAGATGCTCACCCGCTTTACCTGCACCAAAGCGCGCGATCAGAGTCAGACGCCCCTCTTCGTTTTCGGGATTCAACTTGGACATCAGGACCTTGAGGTCTTCGGCACTGGTTGTCGGACCACATTTCAGACCGATCGGGTTCAGTACGCCCCGGCAGAACTCGACATGCGCACCGTCGGGCTGACGGGTGCGGTCGCCGATCCAGATCATGTGACCCGAGCCAGCCAACCAATTGCCAGATGTCGAATCCAGACGCGTCAGCGCCTCTTCGTACTCAAGCAGCAGGCCTTCGTGGCTGGTGTAGAATTCCACCGACGAGAATTCGTGTGTGGTATCTGCGGTGATGCCCGCAGCCCCCATGAAGTCAATCGAATCCTGAATGCGGTCGGCGATCTCAGAGTATTTCTGAACGTCTTGCCCGTCGGCAAAACCCAGCGTCCACGAATGCACGTGGCTCATATCCGCAAAACCACCGGTCGAGAACGCCCGCAGCAGGTTCAGTGTAGCCGCCGCCTGTGTATATGCCTGAAGCATCTTGTCGGGATTCGGAATGCGTGCCTCGGGTGTAAAGGCCAGCTCATTGATGATGTCACCGCGGTAGCTGGGCAACTCCACACCGTCGACAACCTCAGTCGGTGCACTGCGCGGTTTTGCAAACTGGCCCGCCATGCGGCCAACTTTAACCACGGGAACCTTGGCGCCGTAGGTTAGCACCATTGCCATCTGCAGCATCACCTTGAACGTGTCACGGATCGCATCCGCGCTGAACTGCTCAAAGCTTTCAGCGCAATCCCCGCCTTGCAACAGGAACGCTTCGCCACGGCCCGCGGCTCCCAGATGCTGCTTCAGCCGTCGCGCTTCACCCGCAAAAACCAGCGGGGGATACTGCGAAAGCTGCGCCTCGACTTTGGCCAGCGCGGCCGCGTCGGTATAGTCTGGCATCTGAACCCGGGGCTTGTTGCGCCAGTTCGTTTTTTGCCATTCAGTCATAGCTTTTATCTCCGCTGAAGTATTTCAGGTGGCCTCTATACAAAATGCATGAATGAGAGGCCATATCCCTTTTGCGCCTCTTGACGCCATAATCAAGCTTTGAGCATGGTGACTGGCATATCCGCCACCGTGGAAATCCCGGTGCGCGCCGAATCAAGGACAGTTCGCCATGCAAGAGCAACGCCAAGTTGTCACTGTGGATCATAGCACAGGCAAGCCGCATAACTTTGTATTTGTGCTTTTGGACAAGTTTTCCCTTCTGTCATTCGCTTCGGCTTTGGACAGTCTACGGATCGCCAATCGAATGGCCAACCGAGAGCTTTATACCTGGACCTTGACGGGCGAAGGCGGTGAAACAGTGACTTGTTCAGCCGGAACTTCTTTCAATCTTGATTCTGATCTGACCGAATTGCAGCGTGACGACGTCGTCCTGATCTGCGGGGGGGTCGATGTACAAGCGGCAACCACCAAGCGCATTCTGAACTGGGTACGGCGCGAAGCGCGTAAAGGGTTGAAAATCGGCGGTCTTTGCACCGCGGCCTATACGCTGGCCAAAGCCGGTTTGCTGGAAGGCAAGCGCGCAACGATCCATTGGGAAAACTCAGACAGTTTTGCCGAAGAATTCGACACAGTAGAGCTGACCAAGTCGGTGTTTTTGGTTGATGGCAACCGAATGACAACTGCTGGCGGCACATCCTCGATTGACCTGATGCTCAAGCTGATTGCCGAAGATTACGGAGAAGATCTGGCCAACGCGGTCGCTGATCAGATGATCTATTCTTCGATACGTACGGATCAGGACACGCAACGTTTGTCGACCCCTACACGGATCGGCGTACGCCACCCCAAGCTCAGTCAGGTTATCCTGATGATGGAAAAGAACATAGAAGAGCCAATCTCGCCTTCTATTCTAGCCAAGGACGTAGGCATGTCGACGCGCCAGCTAGAACGTCTGTTCCGCCGCTATCTCAGCCGCTCGCCCAAGCGCTACTACATGGAACTGCGCCTGCATAAAGCGCGGAACTTGCTGATGCAGACCGATATGAGCGTCATCAATGTGGCGCTGGCTTGCGGCTTTGCCAGCCCGTCGCATTTCTCCAAATGCTACCGGGCGCATTACAACACCACGCCTTATCGCGAACGCGGTGCACAGAGCGGTCGGTTGTCTGTTTAATCCAAAGCCGCAGGGAAACCTTACAAATCTTTCGCAAAGTAGTGCAGGTGCGGCCGTAACATCGGTTGATCCAGATAGGTCGTGGTTTCGATTGGTGAGTCCAGTTCAACAAAACCAAGTTTGGGGTACAGGTCGCGCATTTCGACATTCGGTGTAAGCGTATCGGCGATGAGGCGTTTCAAACCCATATCACGCGCGGCCTGTTCCCGGGCTTCGATCAAGGCACGCCCGGCACCGGTCCCCCGTGCCTCCTCGGTCACAAAAACCCGCTTAAGTTCACCGGTTTGGTGATCAAATCGTTTCAGCATCCCACATCCAATGATGTCTCCGGCATCGTTTCGCGCCACCACAAGACATCCATTCGGGGGTAGGTAATCATCTGAATGCGCCCAAAACTCCGCCAATGCGCTTTCGGGGGCCGCTGGATCAATCTCAAAGCACATATCCTGCATTCGTTGCACGATAAGCGCGTAATACTGTGCCAGAATCGTATTCAGTTCGCGCTTTGGCGGCGTTGTTTCACAAAGCTCGATTACAAAATCACTCATTCAAATCTCCTGATCACCCTGAAGCCCGGAACAGATACACCGTGACCGAATGGCATAGAAGCAAACGCCCTAACCCCGTTTTATACCGTCAGAGGGGCGTCATTCGGTAAACCGCGCCTTGCCCGACGGAAATGAACCAGATCGACCCATCTGGTGCTTCGGCGATGTCGCGAACACGTTCGGTCTCGGGGCCTTCGATCTGCTCAGCCTCACGCAGTGGATCGCCCGCCAAACGTGCAATGTAGTCGAATTTCAAAGAGCCAACGAACAGATTTTCCTTCCATTCCGGCCAAAGTTTTCCGGAATAGACCATCAAGCCAGAGGGTGCGATGGAAGGATCCCAATAATGCTCGGGCTGTTCCATTCCTTGCTTCGACGTGCCTTCACCGATCTTCTGACCCGAATAATGAACGCCATACGAAATCACTGGCCAGCCATAATTGGCACCGGGTCTGATCAGATTAACCTCATCCCCGCCTTTTGCCCCGTGTTCCGAAACCCAAAGCCGGCCCTGCTGATCCAAATTGGCACCCTGAGGGTTTCTGTGACCAAACGACCAGATCTCGGGGCGGACACCGGGATTGCCCACAAACGGGTTATCACTGGGAACTGAACCATCACGGTTGATCCGAATGACCGTACCCATGTGGTTCGTTCGATCCTGCGCAGCCGGGCGATCACCTCGGTCACCGATAGTGACGAACAACGTGCCATCATTCGCTTCAACGACGCGAGAACCAAAGTGGCGCCCGCCGGAGCCACCGGGAGAGGCCTCGAATATCACACGCAGATTGGTCAGACGTTCTCCGTTCTCCGATAAATGAGCGACAGCGACAGCGGTGCCTGCACCGCCTCGTTGCGATTTGGAGAAAGTCAGAAAAAGCTCGCGGGTCCGATTGAAGTCACGCGCGATGGTGACATCTAGCAAACCGCCCTGCCCGTTCGCGACCACTTTTGGCAGACCCTTGATGCGCTTCGCCTCACCTCCGGCAACGTACAAAAGCTCGCCATCTCGCTCAGTGACAACAAAGCTGCCATCCGGAAGAATGCCAATCGCCCAAGGTGTATCAAGGCCTCTGACCACCTGAGTAACCTGAACCGGCCCGCCGGTTGTGTTGATGACATCGGACCAGCCTGCAATCGACCAGCACGACAGAATGAGAATCGCAAAAGTCCTGATCATATCGACCCAACCCCTAGTGGTGCACCGCAACAAACTGACCTAGCCTAACAAAACAGATAGGATTGCTGCTTTCAAAAGCACTTTTTTGTTAGGACTTTTCTTTTTCGGACAGCTTGCCTAGGGTCATGCCCAGAACGACGACGTTCAAACGATAAATAGGGAGTAACCTAATGAAAAAGCTGCTTACCGCTACTGCAGCAACCGCTCTGCTGGCGGGTACCGCTATGGCCGAGGACGTGAAGCTGGGCGTGCTGTTCGGCTTTACAGGCCCGATTGAATCGCTGGCCCCGGCCATGGGTTCGGGCGCAGAAATGGCGATGGCCGAGGTCACCGAATCCGGCAAACTGCTGGACGGCGCAAGCGTGACCGGAACCCGCGCCGATACCGGCTGTATCGACAATGGTCTGGCCACATCGAACGGCGAACGTATGATCGCCGATGGCGTCGCCGGTATCATCGGCGGCGACTGCTCGGGCGTCACTGGCGCGATCCTGCAGAACGTCGCGATCCCGAACGGCATGGTCATGATCTCGCCGTCGGCCACGTCTCCGGGTCTGTCGACCATGGAAGACAACGGCCTGTTCTTCCGCACCGCCCCGTCGGATGCGCGTGAAGGTCAGGTGATGGCTGACATCCTGAACGATCGTGGCATCAGCTCGATCGCGCTGACCTACACCAACAACGACTATGGCAAGGGTCTGGCGGATGCGATCCAGTCCTCGTTCGAGGCATCGGGTGGCGAGGTGACCATCGTTGCCGCGCACGAAGACGGCAAGGCCGACTATTCGGCCGAAGTTGGCGCGCTGGCCTCGGCCGGTGGCGATATTCTCGTGGTCGCAGGATATCTGGACCAAGGTGGTTTGGGCATCATCCAGTCGGCTCTGGACAGCGGAGCGTTTGACACGTTCGGTCTGCCGGGCGGCATGATCGGTGACTCGCTGCCGGCAAACGTTGGCCCCGACCTGAACGGCTCGTTCGGTCAGATCGCTGGCTCGGGCGGTGAAGGTGCCGAGAAGTACTTTGCCATGGCTGAAGCTGCGGGCTTTGACGGTTCGTCGCCCTACTCGCCGGAAAGCTATGACGCCGCCGCGCTGTTCATGCTGGCGATGCAGGCCGCAGGTTCGACCAACCCCGCTGAATACGGCGCGAAAATCATGGATGTCGCCAATGCTCCGGGTGAGCAAATCTTCCCCGGAGAACTGGCTAAAGGTCTGGAGCTGTTGGCTGCCGGTCAGGACATCGATTATGTCGGCGCATCGGGCGTTGAGCTGATCGGCCCTGGTGAAAGCGCAGGTTCCTATCGCGAGATCGAGGTGACCGACGGCGAAAACAAGACCGTCAACTTCCGTTGATCCAAGGTTAAAAGTCATAAAAACAAGCAGCCCGGCCCTTGTGTCCGGGCTGTTTCAATGAAAAAAGGCCGCACTCCGGTTAACGGGGATGGTAAAAACGCCGAAAACGGCGGCTAGGGGAAAAGATGATCGTCGTCGATGACGTGCACAAGCATTTCGGCGGGTTTCATGCGGTGGACGGGGCATCGCTGGAAATCCAAAAGGGCTCGATCACCGGTCTGATCGGACCGAACGGGGCCGGAAAAACCACGCTATTCAACGTGATCGCGGGCGTACTTCCACCGACTAGCGGTAAGGTACATATGGACGGTGAGGATATCACTGGCCTGCCCCCGCATGAGCTGTTTCATAAAGGCCTGCTGCGCACCTTCCAGATAGCGCATGAGTTTTCGTCGATGAGCTGCCGTGAAAACCTGATGATGGTGCCCGGCGCACAATCCGGAGAATCGCTGTGGAACACATGGTTCGGGCGTAAGCGTATCGCGGATGAGGAACGCGCACTTAGGGCGAAAGCCGATGAGGTGCTGGAGTTCCTGACTATCGAACATCTCGCCGATCACAAGGCCGGTCAGGTCTCGGGCGGTCAGAAGAAGCTGCTGGAACTTGGCCGAACCATGATGGTCGATGCCAAGATCGTGTTTTTGGACGAGGTCGGCGCTGGTGTGAACCGCACCCTGCTGATGACCATCGCCGACACGATCCTGCGCCTGAACAAGGAACGCGGCTACACCTTCGTGGTCATCGAGCACGACATGGATTTCATCGGCAAGATTTGCGACCCGGTCATTTGCATGGCCGAGGGCAAGGTGTTGGCCGAAGGCACTCTGGACGAGATCAAGGCCAATGAACACGTGATCGAAGCCTACCTAGGCACCGGCCTTAAGAACAAAGACAAGCTGGAGGCGGGCGCATGAGCGACAACCCCTACCAGGACGACAAGGGCAACAAGGACGCCTCGATCACCAATACGCATGGCGTCGGCACCATGACACCAGCGCATCGCAAAAGCGGTGAAACGCATCGGGTCGAGGGCGGTCCTTTCCTGATTGGCGACACCATGACTGGTGGCTATGGCAAAGGGCCGGACATCCTGCATGACTGCACCATCGCCGTTGATAAGGGCGAGATCGCGGTGATCGTCGGCCCCAACGGCGCGGGCAAATCCACCGCAATGAAGGCTGTGTTTGGCATGCTGGACGTACGCCAAGGGTCTGTGCGGCTGGATGGCGAAGATATCACCAATCTTAGCCCGCAAGACCGCGTGGTACGCGGCATGGGCTTTGTCCCGCAGACCTCGAACATTTTTACGTCGATGACAGTGGAAGAGAACCTAGAGATGGGTGCTTTCATCCGGCGCGACGACATCAGCCAGACGATGGAACAGGTCTATGACCTCTTCCCCATTCTCCGCGACAAACGCAATCAGGCCGCCGGAGAGCTGTCAGGTGGTCAACGTCAACAGGTCGCCGTGGGCCGTGCGCTAATGACCCAGCCCAAGGTGTTGATGCTGGACGAACCCACCGCCGGTGTCTCACCAATCGTGATGGATGAGCTGTTCGACCGGATCATCGAGGTCTCGCGCACCGGGTTACCGATCCTGATGGTCGAACAGAATGCCCGTCAGGCGCTGGAGATTGCGGACAAGGGATATGTACTGGTCCAGGGTCGCAATGCCTATACCGGGACAGGCAAGGAGCTGTTGGCCGATCCAGAAGTTCGCAAGAGTTTCTTGGGGGGATGACACCAGTGACAGCTACTCTCGTGTTTGATCACTCTGAAATCAGGTCGAAAAGACGTACGAACTTGGAAAATGAGGTAACGAACTAATGGACTTCCTCAACGCCCTTGTGGCGCTCTCCAACTTCGTTCTTGTTCCCGCAATCGCCTATGGCAGCCAGTTGGCACTGGGCGCTTTGGGGGTGACGCTGATCTACGGCATCCTGCGGTTTTCTAACTTTGCCCATGGCGATACGATGGCCTTTGGCGCGATGATCGCGGTGCTGGTCACTTGGGGCCTGCAAGCCGCTGGCGTCAGTTTCGGGCCGTTGCCAACGGCTCTGCTCGCCCTGCCCTTTGCCATTCTGGGCTGTATCGTTCTGGTGCTGATCACCGACCGGTTGGTCTATCGCTTCTATCGGGAACAGAAGGCCAAGCCTGTCATTCTGGTGATCGTCTCGATGGGTGTGATGTTCATCATGAACGGCCTTGTGCGGTTCATCATCGGTCCGGATGACCAAAGGTTCTCGGACGGAGCGCGTTTCATCGTCTCGGCGCGAGATTTCAAGGCGATGACTGGGCTGCGTGAAGGGCTGGCTATCAAGACCTCCCAGGGCATCACGGTGATCGTGGCGGTTGTCGCCGTGGCGCTGTTGTTCTGGTTCCTGAACAAAACGCGCACCGGCAAATCAATGCGGGCCTATTCTGACAATGAGGATCTTGCGTTGCTGTCCGGTATCAACCCCGAGCGCGTGGTGATGATCACATGGATCATCGTTGCCGCGCTGGCGACCACTGCGGGCGTGCTTTACGGCCTCGACAAAAGCTTCAAGCCATTTGTCTATTTCCAGCTTTTGCTGCCGATCTTTGCCTCGGCTATCGTGGGTGGCCTCGGAAACCCTCTGGGAGCCATCGCAGGCGGTTTCATCATCGCGTTTTCTGAGGTGACGATCACCTACGCGTGGAAGAAAGTGCTGACTTATCTGGCACCTGAAAATCTGGAGCCGTCAGGTTTGGTGCAGTTCCTGTCCACCGATTACAAATTCGCTGTCAGCTTTGCCATTTTGCTGATCGTACTTCTGTTTAAGCCAACCGGCTTGTTCAAAGGAAAAGTGATATGAGCGAGCCCGTCAAAAACACGCTGCTTTTCGTGGTCGTCGGCGCACTCATCCTGTTGACCGGATTCACCCAAAGCTGGAACGCCGCAATCCTGATCCTGAACATGGGCTTGATCTCGGCCATCATGTCGATTGGCGTCAACCTGCAATGGGGCTTTGCTGGCCTCTTCAACGTTGGAGTCATGGGCTTTGTCGCGCTGGGCGGGTTAGCGGTTGTGCTGGTTTCGACACCCCCAACCCCCGGCGCCTGGTCTGGTGGCGGGTATGGCGTCATCCTGTCGCTTTTGATGGGTGCGGCAACCGTAGTTGCAGCTGTGATGGTGGCCAAAAAAATGCCCAAGGGACGCACACAAACCTTTGCGATCATCGGTATTCTGGTCGTAGGTTTTTTTGTTTACCGCGCAATTTTTGATCCCAACGTAGCTGCGATCGAAGCGATTGATCCTGCTGTCGCTGGTAATATCGGCGGTTTGAACCTTCCTGTCCTATTCGCTTGGCCTGCCGGGGGACTTTTGGCGGCGGGCGCAGCATGGCTGATCGGAAAAACGGCGCTGGGCCTGCGCTCGGACTATTTGGCAATTGCCACACTTGGTATCGCCGAGATCATCATCGCCGTCATGAAAAACGAGGACTGGCTGGCACGTGGTGTCAAGAACGTCTACGGCATTCCACGTCCCTCACCGGTGGTTGGCTACGAAGTTGAATTGCAGCAAGACCCATCTTTCCTTGCAAGGGCCGAGTGGTTTGGGCTGGATCCGGTTACAGCCTCGACGCTTTCCGTCAAGCTGGGCTACTCTTTGCTGTTCCTGATCGTGCTCCTGGTGCTGCTGTGGATGGCTCAGATGGCGTTGAAAAGCCCTTGGGGCCGCATGATGCGCGCCATCCGCGACAATGAGGTTGCCGCCGAGGCGATGGGCAAGGATGTCACCCGCCGCCATCTGCAGATCTTCGTGCTGGGCTCGGCCATCTGCGGCATCGCCGGTGCGATGATGACCACTTTGGACGGGCAGCTGACGCCGGGCACTTACAACCCGCTTCGCTTTACCTTCCTTGTCTGGGTCATGGTGATCGTCGGCGGGTCGGGCAACAATTTCGGAGCCGTACTGGGAGCGTTCCTGATCTGGTTCCTGTGGGTTCAGGTTGAACCCATGGGCCTGTGGCTGATGAACCTGATAACCTCAGGCATGCCTGACGGCAGCGCACTTAAGACGCATCTGATCGATAGCGCCGCACATATGCGCCTGTTCACCATGGGGCTGATTCTTTTGATTGTTCTCAGATTCAGTCCAAGAGGGCTGATCCCCGAGAAATAAGCAAAATTTCTTGCGAAATTCCCCTAACGCACCGTTAATCGGTGCGTTTTATTGTGCGGCGAGTCAGAACGCTCTAAATCGGTGTATCGTGATCCACCACATCGCGCTGTGCCCCATACCATGTTTGTTTGGTGCGGAGTTGTAACGATCTGACAGTTAACCAAGATGAGAGCACCGTAGTCGCAATGATTAAACCACTCAGAGTTTTCGCAATCGGGATCCCGCTGATGGCAACGCTATCAGCGTGTATTCCCTCACCCGAACAATTAGAGACCACCCCGGTCAAGGTCCAGACGCCCAAAGGAGTTGTGACCTGTCAGCTTTACCGCCAGGACCGCGTCACCTGGGACCGCGCAATCGATTTTCCGGCCACCAAAATGTCGGTGCCCGAGGCGGATAATTATTGCAGACAGGAAGGCCTGCGCCGGCTTAATCGATAACAATATGGGCGCGCGACTGGTTCGGCGCGCGCCGCACTCCGGCTTCTAGCGATTGCGGAACAAGCCGCCCAGTATGCCCCTGACGATGCGGCGGCCAGTTGTTCCTTTCAGCTCTTTGATCACGGCCTCGCTCATGGCCGTGGCGAAGGTATCCTTTTTGCGCGAAAGACGAGATGACGATCGCCCAATGCGGTTGCCCGAATACCTTCGGGCCGAGGCGTATTCGCGTTCTGCCGGGGTCTGCTGTTCCAGAACTTCGTCGGATTCCGCCTGTTCCGCCGCATTCGCAGCGGCATCCGCGCGCGCCTGCAGAATCTCAAACGCCGATTTGCGGTCGATACGCTTGCCGTATTTTGCATCCATCGGCGAAGCTTTGATCACCGACTGACGCTCAGCTTTGGTAATCGGACCAAGTTGTGAGCCCGGTGGCCGGATCAAAGTGCGCTCGACCACGCCCGGTACACCCTTCTTTTGCAGCATCGACGTCACGGCCTCGCCCACGCCCACCTCTCGGATTGCGGTCTCAGTATCGAAAGCTGGGTTTTCACGATAGGTCTCAGCAGCAAGTCGCAGATTCTTGCGGTCGCGCGCTGTGAAGGCCCGCAGCGCATGTTGGACCCGGTTGCCCAGCTGACCCAAAATATCTTCCGGGATGTCTGCCGGATTCTGCGAGATGAAATAAACGCCAACGCCCTTTGATCGGATCAGGCGCGCCACCTGCTCGACCTTGTCCACCAGCACCTTGGGGGCGTCCTCGAACAGCAAGTGCGCTTCGTCAAAGAAGAACACCAGCTTCGGTTTTTCAGGGTCCCCCACTTCGGGCAGTTCTTCAAACAATTCGCTAAGCAGCCACAACAGGAAAGTCGCGTATAGGCGCGGAGAGCCCATCAGCTTGTCAGAGGCCAGAATGTTCACCATCCCCTGCCCGTTCGCATCTGTCCGCATCAGGTCGGCCAGGTCCAACGCAGGCTCGCCAAACAGATTGGTACCGCCCTGATTTTCCAGAACCAGCAAGCGGCGTTGAATAGCACCGATCGAAGATGTCGAGACATTGCCATAGCGCAGCGATAGTTGGGCGCGATTCTCGCCTATCCAGACCAGCAATGCCTGCAGGTCCTTCAAGTCGAGCAGCGGCATGCCTTCTTCGTCTGCGACCCGAAAGGCGATGTTCAGAATGCCTTCCTGCGCCTCGCTCAGCTCCATCAGTCGCGATAGTAGCAGTGGGCCCATCTCGGTCACTGTGGTCCGGACCGGATGCCCCTGCTCGCCAAACAGATCCCAGAACGTGACTGGACACGCGGCGTAAGAGAATGTGCCGAACCCGATCTTCGCGGCCCGATCCAAAAAAGCCTGGTGTAATTTGTGGGTTTCGCTTCCAGGCAGCGCCAGCCCCGACAAGTCCCCTTTCACATCGGCCAGAAACACTGGAACCCCTGCCTGTGAGAAGCCTTCAGCCAGAATTTGCAGCGTAACCGTTTTGCCCGTACCGGTCGCACCAGCAATCAGGCCATGGCGGTTCGCATATTTCAGCGACAGCCCCTGTGCCACTGAATAGCTGTCGCCACCACCGCCTACGAAGATCTTGTTGTCCATTGAAAATCTGTCCCGAATTCTACCGATCTGCTGCAAGCATACAAAGTTAACCTTTCGCTGCGAGAGTAAATGTTGCTTCTCGTGGCCTGGCTGCGGGGGCAAACTTCCTCCCTGTCGACTGGCCGTGCCTTTGGGCACGGCTTTTTTTTAATTTCTACGAAAACCGAAAGACGCAAGAATAGTTTTTTAGGGTTAGGAGTTGACCAACGGGTTCCCCTTTCGTAACGTCTGCGCATAACTAAGTCGGCCAGTCCGACGGGGAGAAAATATTCAGGAAGGGAGCCGCTCCACCGGCTCCCTTTTTCGTTGCAGATCGCGGTGTTTCCCACGCATTTCGGCAAAAAACGATCAATTCCCGGTCTGGAATTCGGATTTACCCTGACACCATTGAATTGCGGTGATAGAGGAAACAAAAAACTGGATCAGTTAGATGAGGCATTCATGATCAGGAAACTTGTCCCTTTTAATGTGGCGGCCGCAGCACTGTTATGCGGAACAGCATTTGCGCAGGAAACCACACAGCAACCTGAAGCCGGTGCTGAAGCCGAAGTTGGCAGCGATCTGGATCTGGGTGAATCCGGTCCCCGTGTTGGCGAGCAATACGTCAAAGAACAAACGGGTGAATGGAATATTTCCTGCATCAAAACCGAAGGCGAAGACGATCCCTGCGCGATGGTTCAGATCCTCAATAACCAACAGGGTGATCCGATTGCCGAAGTTTCGATCGGAAAACTGCCCGAAGGCGGTGCCGCTGTTGCTTGGGCGAATGTCGTTGTACCGCTCGAAACCCTGCTGCAGGCGCAATTGGCTATGTCGATCGATGGGGCACCGCGCAAGCTTTACAATTATCACCACTGCATTCCGGTTGGCTGCGTGGCGCAACTGGGTTTGACTCAGGGTGATATCGACGCGATGAAATCAGGCCAAAAGGCGGTGCTGTCGCTGGTTCCTGCGCGCCTGCCAGATCAGGTTCTGAATATGGACATGTCTTTGTCTGGCTTCACAGCAGGCTTTGACGGGCTGAATGTTTCCATAAACTAAGCCCCGCAAAAACATCGAATAAGAAAGCCGCCGTGATAACACGGCGGTTTCTTCATATACGCTTCAACGCAAGAACGGCGTTCAGCCCACCAAAGGCGAAAGCATTGCTAAGGGCGACATTAACTTTCGCTTCACGCGACTCGTTTGGCACCACATCCAGCGCGCATTCGGGGTCGGGCTCTTCATAGCCAATGGTCGGGGCGATCACCCCGTCGCGCAGGGCCATGATACAGGCTAATAGCTCAACTGCGCCGGTACCGCCGATCAGGTGTCCGTGCATGGACTTTGTTGACGAAATCATCAGATCGTCGGCGTGTGGACCAAACACACCAGCAACGGCTGCACATTCGGTTTTGTCATTTGCAGCCGTGCCGGTCCCATGGGCATTTATGTAACCCACATCGCTTGCATTCAGCCGTGCATCCGATAACGCCCCGGCCATGGCCCGTGCTGCCCCTTGTTTGCTGGGCATAACTATGTCGGCCGCGTCCGAGGACATGGCAAAGCCCACGACCTCGCACAGGATATCTGCTCCGCGCGCGCGCGCGTGTTCGTATTCTTCGAACACAAAAACACCCGCACCTTCGCCTTGCACCATCCCGTTTCGGTTTGCGCTAAAGGGCCGACAGGCATCTTTTGACATGACGCGAAGCCCTTCCCATGCCTTGACGCCCCCAAAGCACAGCATCGACTCCGAGCCACCGGTCACCATTGCGGGCGCCGCCCCGCTGCGCACCATCTGAAATGCCTGCGCCATCGCATGGTTCGAAGACGCACACGCTGTTGATACTGTAAAGCTAGGGCCTTTGAGGTT
Source organism: Ruegeria sp. H9 (assembly GCF_056532915.1). NCBI lineage: Bacteria > Pseudomonadati > Pseudomonadota > Alphaproteobacteria > Rhodobacterales > Roseobacteraceae > Ruegeria > Ruegeria sp. H9. Next base: position 531,483 of record NZ_JBQFNX010000002.1, read on the forward strand.
GTGCTCCATCGAAACGTGGCTGGCCGCCGCGTTGTTCATCAGCTTGGGCACGACAAAAGGATGCACGCGATTTTTACCATCCTCGTAAACCGAGCGGTAGTTGTCATCCCAGGTGGAGACGCCACCACCGGCCGTTCCCAGCACCACCCCCGACCGCGCGGCTGTGTCACCCGAGAATACGATACCGGATAGATCGATCGCTTCTTTGGCGGCGGTTAACGTGAACTGCGTGAACCGATCATACAGCGTCATCTGTTGGCGGTTGAAACGGCCCTCGGCCTCAAAACCCCGGACTTGACCGCCGATCTTGATCGACAGGCGATCCACATCACGAAACTCAAGCTCGGAGATACCACAACGACCCTCGCGCATGGCTTCCAGAGTGTCGGGAACGGAATGGCCCAACGCGTTAATGGTGCCAGCACCCGTAATGACGACGCGTTTCATACCAGCGGTCAGACCTTTTCAGACACGAGTTTTTCGATACCCGCAATGATCGCTGTCACATTCGAAATGTCGAAATCGCCGGATGTGGGCTCGTTTGCGTTGAAGGGCACGGTGATATCGAACTCTTCCTCGATGGCAAAGATACTCTCAACAAGACCCAGGCTATCGATGCCCAATTCTTCGAGCGTACTGTCGGGCGTCACATCCGAAGGCTCAAGCACGGCCTGTTCGGCAATGATTGCTATGACGCGGTCGCTGATGCTCATCTCGATCCCCTGATTTTCGCCTTGGGGATGATTTAATCACTTGAAGGCTGTTTGAAAACAGCCTTTTTCAGCGCCTCGACGTCGCGCGACAATCGGGGCAGACGACGTTGGGCTTTATATATCTCGGTATGGCTTTCCATTTTAATGCCCGGGTAGCCCATGATCACGCGACCAGCAGGAACATTTGACAGAATCTTGGTGCCGCCACCGGCAATCACGCCATCACCGATGAAAATATTATCGACAACACCAGTCTGACCACCCAGTACTACGTTATTACCAATCTCGACCGAACCAGAAACGCCGGTTTGCCCACATAACAAACAATCCTGCCCGACTCGGGTGTTGTGTCCCACGTGGACAAGATTATCCAGTTTCGATCCACTACCGATTACAGTATTGCGTATGGTCCCGTTGTCGACAGTGCAGTTCGAGCCGACCTCGACGTCATCGCCAATCTCGACCGCACCCAGCGAATGGATGCGCAACCAGCTTTGCGCCTTTGCATCCCCCTGATCACCCAGAGTTTTCCGCGCATTTTCGGCACCCGAGACTTCTGGTGTGACATAGCTGAAACCGTCCCCGCCGATACGGGCACCCGGCTGCGCGATAAAGCGATCACCGATTTGAGCCCGCGCACCGATGCTGACCATTTCGCGCAGCAGAGCGTTTTCACCAAGCGACGCATCCATACCGATCACGCAATGCGCGCCGATAACCGAACCCGCGCCGACGCGCGCGCGCGCGCCGATAACAGCAAGCGGGCCGACCGATACGTCTACCCCGATCTCGGCGGTTTCATCAATGACAGCCGATGGATGAATTCCCGGCGCAATCCCCTGCCCGCGATCCAGCATCGCGGTGATCCCTGCCATCGCCATGCGGGGGCGTTGCACAAAAATGGCGGCCTCAAGCCCCAGTGCTTTCCAGTCCGCGCCATCCCACAAAACCGCGGCCCGTGCTGTACCGGTCTCCAAGGCTTCAGCATATTTTGGCGACATCGCCATGGCCAGATCGGTTGGCCCGGCATCTCCCGGCTCGGCTGCCCGCAAGATGGTCAGCCCAGTCTGGCCTTCTGCGACGACCCCCAAGGAATCGGCGATTTGTTGAACGGTAAACTGCATGTCGGGCGTCCTCGTGGCGGGATTTGCCTCGTGATTACCCTTGAACGTCCGGCAGGACCACCCCTGCCTTTTGCAGCGCTTCCCAGATTTTGCGATCCCGGTCATACACGTCGCGGCGATACTGCACCTCGCCTTTGGGGCCAATATAGGCCGTGCGATAAATCAGATGCACCGGAATTTTTTTATCCAGTTCAACCTTCGTTTCTTTGCCCGTGTTCAGCACCCGGTGGAAAAACGCCTTTGGATCCTCTTCCTGCTTGGCCAGCAGCTTATAGGCAAACTCGAACGGTTGCGCCAAACGGATGCATCCATGCGAGAATGCCCGAACCTCGCGTGCGAACAGAGATTTCTGAGGCGTATCATGCAGATAGATGTTGTACTTATTAGGGAACATGAACTTCACTAGCCCCAGTGCGTTGCTTTTGCTGGGGGGCTGACGCATGGAAAACGGGAAATTACGCGCAGTGAATTGGGTAAAGTCAACCGCTCCACGATTCACCTGACGGCCACGGCGATCGGTGATCTGGATATGGCCGACAGCATTTGGATTGGCCCGCAATTGCGGCAGATATTCCTTCGTGATGATCGAGCGTGGCACATACCAACTTGGGTTGATCACCATATGCTCCATCTCATCTGAGAACTCTGGGCTTCGGCGATCATGTGTGTTTTTGCCGATCACGGCACGAGTCTCAAACGTGACCTGCCCGTCATCGACGATCTTGGCAGAAAAATCAGCCAGATTCACCAGAATATGCCGCTCACCACGGTCTTTGGGTAACCAGCGCTCCCGTTCAAGCGCAACGTAAACAGCTTTCAAGCGATCTGAAACTGGGCGATTGATCTCGGAAATCGTGCCTTTGCCAGCTACGCCATCCGCCTCAAGACCATGAGCAGCCTGAAAGGATTGCACCGCCGCAAACAGCGCATCATCATAGTTTGGGCTGGCAGTAGGCTTCAGATAACCCATCGCGACAAGTCGATTGCGCAGCCTGATGACATTGCTCCCTGTGTCCCCAAGCTCAAGCTTGGAGACAGGAACGGTCTCGCCCCAGCCACCTTGTGTCATCAGCGCTTCCAGCGCCTTCTTCTGTTTCAACAGCGCAAGATACTGGCGCGATTGAGGCATCATATCCCTGAAATAGGTATCACCCTGGCTGGAAACGAGCAGTTCAAGATGCGCTGCGGCGCTGCGTCGTTCCACCGCCCGCACTAGGCCGGGATCAATCTGCGAAGGCGTTACAGAACCGGAATGCAAGTCTCTGGCATATTTGACAAAAACCCGTGTCAGCTCGGCCTCGAGCATGCCCAGATCACGGGTGTTGCGCGCGTCCTGCATCTTTGTCACCAAAGTCTGGACGTCGTATTGTGCCCCAGGCAATCCATGCAGGTCGGTCGTCGAAAGCGCTTCGATCAGAGCTTTGCGTCGTGCAGCATGCTCGGGCGTATCGCCAACCCAAACCGGATCAAACCCGTTTGTGCGATAAAACTCAGCAATTGCCGGGCTGTTGGACACACTTTCCGCAACGGCCATTTGAAACGCTGTGCCATCCGTCCCCGCCTGCGCGACTGAGGCCGAAGCCACAAGGAAAGCGGCGATAAAAACACTTGAACGAGCACGGGTAACAAATGACATAGGATGGCCCTGTTTCTTCAATGACTTGTCACGCCCTATAAGCGGCGTCTGAAAATAATGTTTTGCCGAGCGCCTGATGTCTATTCACAAATTCATCACCAGACCGCTTCTTTGACCCCTGGTGCGCGTTTGCATCGCCGACGCGCGAACTGCGCCAAAAGCAAGCATACTTGCATCAGTTGCGCAAAAAACTGCCGAAATTTCCCCCTTGATTTGACTGCGACCAAAGATTTCTTGGCTGTTGAATCCTACTGTGCCATAAATCCCGCATCTGGGATGGGAAAAAATTAATACGGCACGCGTAACATCGTGTGCAGGCAGGAACAGTACGGGACGAAACAAAAAATGACCAAGAGCAGTACCTCGGGCCTGACCCGGCGTGCCCTATTGGGCGCATTCGCCGCAACCGCAGTTGTTGCAGCCCCCACATATTCCAACGCAGCAGGTTTCCTTCGCGGCGGAGGTGATATTCGCCGTATCCGCATGTATTCCGGCCGTACCGGTGAACGTATCGATATGGTCTATTGGGTTGATGGCAAATACATCAAAGACGCGGTGAAAGAGGTCAATCACTTCATGCGCGACTGGCGCAGCGATCAAGTCAAGTCAGTGGACCTGAGGACCATCGACATCATGGCGGCCACCCACAATCTTCTGGATGTCAGCGAACCCTACATGCTGCTGTCCGGTTACCGCTCGCCGCAAACCAACGCAATGCTGCGCCGCCGCTCGCGGGGTGTTGCCAAGAATTCGCTTCATATGAAGGGTCAGGCTGCTGATCTGCGACTGTCATCACGCTCGGTCTCGCAAATGGGCAAAGCAGCGATGGCCTGCCGTGCCGGTGGCGTTGGACAGTATTATCGTTCGAATTTCGTTCACATGGATTGCGGTGTCATCCGCTCGTGGCGCGGCTAATCGAGCATTTCATCTTTCGCTTTTGCACAAACCCCATCAGATAGTTCTGGCGGGGGTTTTGTTTTGCCTGGAAAGAACAGGTTCGTGCACCGTCAGTTCTGCGTAATATGACGACTAGCAAGGGTGAAATGGCGCACCTGAGAGGATTCGAACCTCTGGCCTCTGCCTTCGGAGGGCAGCGCTCTATCCAGCTGAGCTACAGGTGCCTTGGCCGTTAGCTACCCTCGTTCCAATCCGGGTGCAACTGCAAATCCGCAGTACGATCAGGCAAACAGATCGTGGGCAAGCTCCAACGCATCGATCAGGGTGTCGACCTCATCCGTCGTGTTATAAAGCCCAAAGCTGGCACGACAGGTAGCAGTGACCCCCAAATGATCCATCAGCGGCCCGGCGCAGTGGTGGCCTGCGCGCACGGCGACACCCTTTTTGTCCAGAATGGTTGAAACATCATGGGCATGCCCTGCCCCATCCAAAGTAAAGCTGAATATCGCGGCTTTGTTCGCTGTGGTGCCTTGAACCTGCAGCCAGTTCAATCCATTCAACCGTTGCATCGCATAGTCGCGCAAGCCGGCCTCATGCGATGCGATGCTCTCCATGCCAAGGTCCATCATATAGTCAAGCGCCACACCCAACCCGATGGTCTGCACGATGCCGGGGGTTCCGGCCTCGAACTTCATTGGCGGATCGTTGTAGATCACCTGATCTTTTGAAACCTCTTTGATCATGTCACCGCCACCAATAAAGGGGCGCATTTCAGCCATGCGGTCCGATTTGATAAAAATTGCGCCAGAACCGGATGGGCCGTACAGTTTATGACCCGTGATGGCATAGAAGTCACATCCGATGTCATCGACATTGACGGGCATATGAACCGCGCCCTGGCTGCCATCCACCAGAACCGGAACGCCTTTGACGTGGGCGGCTTGCGTGATTGCTTTGACATCAACCACAGTGCCCAGCACGTTCGAGCACTGGGTCACCGCAACCAGCTTTGTCTTGGGGCCAATGGCGTCGATTACCGCCTGAGGGTCAAGATGGCCGGTCGCATCGACGTCGATCCATTTCAGCACCACGCCCTGCCGTTCGCGCAGGAAGTGCCACGGCACGATGTTGGCGTGATGTTCCATCACGCTGAGGACAATCTCGTCCCCCGCCTGCAGGCGTGGCATTGCCCAACCGTAGGCGACCAAATTGATTCCTTCGGTCGTACCCGAATTCAGGACAATCTCATTCTCGTTTGATACGCCCAGAAACCGCGCAACCGTGCCACGGACGGCCTCATATTTCTCGGTCGCGAGATTTGACAGATAGTGAAGCCCTCGATGCACGTTCGAATATTCGTGCGCATAGGCCTGCGTGATCGCGTCGATCACCACCTGGGGTTTCTGCGCGGAGGCCCCGTTGTCTAGATAAGTCAGCGGCTTTCCGTTGACCTGACGTGACAGGATCGGAAAATCTGCGCGGATTTTTTGTACGTCATACATAGACAGGAATTCCCTATACAGACCCGGCGGGGATCAGCCAAAGAACAAACGGGACGGCCACAAGACCAGAGATCAGGATCACAACAAACGACTTTCCCAACGACTTAAATCGATGCGCCTCGTTGAGAAAATGCAGGGTGATGTAAAGGCTAAGACCCAGCATCGCCAGACTGGCCGGTAAGAATAGAAACGGCAGCGCTGCAACCAGCGCTAGAATGATTGCTTGCCCCGCAATTTGCAGGATTTGCAACCAGACAATCAGCGTCATGAAGTCATTGAACGTTCCCGTTCCACCCAGGACGCGGCCCACTAATAGGAACGTCACGACGCTGATCATGATTGCCGCAACGGAAACAAAAAGCGTCCTCGATAGTGGCTCAGCCAGTTGCTGAACATCCGGACTGATAAGCGGCAGGACGAAGCTGGACGCAGACTGGACCAGAGCGTTCAGGATCACCGCAAGAGAAAAGGCGAGCCATAGTACATCCGTACCCAGCCGCAACGCGAGCAATCGTCTTGCGGCTTCGGCTGGATTGGACAGGGTCAGAACGACCAGGTTGAGCAGCGCGGTGGAATTCATTTAGCAGCCTTTTGCGATTGCTTGAGGCCCGACAACCAGAACCAGAGAAAAACCGCAACCCATAACAGCCCCACAAGTGTTTGCGCTGACCCGGGGCCGATGAAACCGGACACCAGCCCATTCAGCAACACCAAAGGCGCTGACGCGAGAAGCGCCCAGAACAAGGCTAGCCGCGCGCCATAGCTGGTGCCAACGCCCCCCATCATCCGCGCGATGAAATGGGTGAGCCAAGCAAGAAGATAAAAGCACAATGGCAGAATAAAGACCGAGCCCAACAGGGCCCCGCCCATCAGCATGTTCAGCTCTATCCCTTCCAGATGAGCCCTCCGTGCAAGGCCGGGCAATTGCGCGATAAAGCCTATTACACAGAACGCCATCACAAACGCCAATGCGCGATCTTCGCGCGGCCCCATATCAAGCAGCCGACGCACCACACGCCCCGGTCCGCGATACGTGGCCACGATATCAGTTGTGACAGGCATCAGCGGCGGCGTGCCAGCCAATCTTGCAATCGGGACACGATATCAGCTGCCAGATCCTCGTCCTCGATTTCATCAACGGCTTCAGCCAGGAAGGCCAGTGTCAACATGTCGGTTGCTTCTGCCGTTGGGACGCCACGGGAGCGCAGGTAGAACAAAGCCGTTTCATCAATGGCGCCCGAGGTCGAACCGTGCGAACACGCCACGTCATCGGCGTAAATCTCAAGCTCGGGTTTGGCGAGGAACTGACTGTCATCGTCCAGAAGCAGCGACTGGCTGATCTGGTAACCGTCGGTTTTCTGAGCACCTTCCTTCACCAAGATCTTGCCCTGAAAAACACCCGTCGCACCGTTGCGAAGCACCTTCTTGAACACTTGGCGGCTCTCGCAATTCACCGCATCATGCGTGACAAAGACCGTGTCATCATGGAGAAAATCACCGTCTCCAACACACGCACCCGCCACGTGAGCGACCGCATCGTCACCCGTCAGTTCGACGACTTGCTCGTTTCGCGTCAAAACTCCGTTCACGGTCAGCGTGAAGGATTTATAGACGGATTCTTTGCCAAGCCGCGAGAACATATGAGTCGCCGCACGGCGTTGATGATCCCTGCCCTGCGCACGGATATGATGCAGCGTGCCATTGTCGGCGATATCGATCTCCATGCATTTGTTGAAGCGCGACGCTGCGGGTCCGTTTTCAAGGATCGTGACTTCGGCACCGCTTTCAACCCGAACGACGTGATGCAGGATCGCATCCGACGTTTCAGATTCATGGCGATAAATCAGGTTAATCGGTTTGCTCGGCTTGCCGGATACATGAATGGCAACTCCATCTGACGCATAGGCCGTGTTCAGCGCCGCCAAGGGACGCGCCACTGGATCTTGGCCTTTTGCTTCAAGAACGCCGTATAACTCTTTGGCCCAATGGATATCTTTGCAACAGATATCTTCCAGCCGATCGATCGTTACACCCTCCAGAGACAGATCATCAGACTCTTCCGGGCTGAATACGCCATCAATGAAAACGATCTTCAGTCGGTCGAGCGCGTGGAACAGAGCCGGTTCATCCGTTTTGAACAAAGCAGCACTGGGAGCTTCCGCAGAGACCAGAGTGTCTGGACGGGTATATTTCCAGTATTCATCTCGACGACTGGGCAAACCCATCGCGCGTACACGTGCAATTGCGGCTTCGCGCGCTTTCCGTGTGCATCCCGCATCCGGCATGGTCAGCGCTGCCAGCCGTTCCTCGGTCGCCGTTTGTTTTGCTTGGGGCAAAGCCATCAGTTCACCTCGGCCAGTATGTCGGCATAGCCGTTGTTTTCAACTTCCAGCGCCAGTTCGGGACCACCGGATTTCACGATACGACCATCCGCCATGATGTGAACCACGTCAGGTTTGATGTGATCGAGAAGCCGCTGATAGTGCGTGATAACAAGGAAACCCCGCCCTTCATCGCGCAGGGCGTTCACACCCTCGGCCACCAGTTTCATCGCGTCCACGTCAAGGCCCGAGTCTGTCTCATCCAGGATGCACATCTTCGGCTCAAGCATCGCCATTTGCAGGATTTCGTTGCGCTTTTTCTCACCACCCGAAAAGCCAACATTGACCGGACGTTTCAACATTTCAGCGTCGATTTTCAGCGCCTTGGCCTTGGCACGAACCTCTTTCAAAAAATCCGTCGCCGACAGCTCTTCCTCGCCACGTGCTTTGCGCTGCGCATTCACGGCGGTGCGCAGGAAGGTCATGTTGCCCACACCGGGAATCTCGACCGGGTACTGGAACGCCAGAAACACACCTGCGGCTGCACGTTCTTCCGGTTCCATCTCAAGCAGATCCTCGCCATCAAGCGTCGCGCCGCCCTCGGTCACCTCATAGCCATCACGACCAGACAACACGTAGCTGAGCGTTGATTTGCCCGAGCCATTGGGCCCCATGATCGCATGCACCTTGCCAGGCTCGACCGTCAGGTCGACCCCTTTCAGAATTTGCTTGTCTTCTTCCTCAAGTTTGACGTGCAGGTTATTGATTTCCAGCATTTTCTGTCCTTTAGCATCTCGCAAGGGGCGCATTGCGACCCCGATAAGTTCTTATCCCAGCACCTTGCGGATCACGCGGGCGATGATCCATCCAAGCAACGCGCCTGCGCCCACTGCCCAAACCGGGTTTATGAAGTCCATGTACTTGGTATTGACGTAAGCAACCCCCAACAGGCCGCCGAGCACCGGCAACGCATAGCCAAGCACGGTCAGGACATCGTCCTTTCGGAGTCGCTGTTGGGGTTTTGGTGTCATCAGCCGACTGATCCCTCAAGGCTGATTGCCACAAGCTGTTGCGCTTCCATCGCAAATTCCATCGGCAGCGCCTGCAGAACGTCCTTGCAGAACCCGTTGACGACTAAGGCCACGGCTTCTTCCTCGTCCATGCCACGCTGACGGCAATAGAACAGTTGATCGTCGTCTACCTTCGAGGTAGTCGCCTCGTGCTCGACCCGAGATGAGTTGTTCTTCACCTCGATATACGGAACCGTATGCGCCCCGCATTTGTCGCCAATCAGCAAGCTGTCGCACTGCGTATAGTTGCGGCTGTCCTTGGCCTTTGGATGCATCGACACCAGACCACGATAGGTATTCTGCGCCTTACCGGCGCTAATCCCTTTCGATACGATCCGCGACTTGGTGTTCTTGCCCAGATGCACCATCTTGGTGCCGGTGTCGGCTTGCTGCATGTTGTTCGTGATTGCGATCGAGTAAAACTCACCCTGGCTATCGTCGCCACGCAGGATGCAGGACGGGTATTTCCAGGTCACAGCCGAGCCGGTTTCGACCTGCGTCCACATCACCTTGGACCGATCACCCCGACAATCGGCGCGCTTGGTCACAAAGTTGTAGATACCGCCTTTGCCATTCTCATCCCCGGGGAACCAGTTCTGAACGGTCGAGTATTTCACCTCGGCATCTTCTTCGACGATGATCTCGACAACCGCCGCGTGCAACTGAGCGGTGTCGCGCTGGGGCGCGGTGCAGCCTTCCAGATATGAGACGTAAGAGCCCTTGTCGGCGATGATCAGCGTGCGCTCAAACTGGCCGGTATTTTCAGCATTGATGCGGAAATATGTGCTCAGTTCCATCGGGCAGCGTACGCCCGGTGGGACGTAGACGAATGAACCATCCGAGAATACAGCCGAGTTGAGCGTGGCATAGAAATTGTCCGAGACCGGTACGACCGTCCCCAGGTATTTCTTGACGAGTTCCGGATGCTCTTTGATCGCCTCGGAAATCGAGCAGAAGATAACGCCGGCTTTCTTCAACTCTTCCTGAAAAGTCGTCCCGACCGACACCGAGTCAAATACTGCATCAACAGCAACCTTACGGCCTTCTGCCGGTGCATTCTCAGCGCCCTCGACACCTGCCAGGATCATCTGTTCTTTCAGAGGGATACCCAGCTTTTCGTAAGTCGCCAGAAGTTTGGGATCGACCTCATCAAGAGATTTGGGTTTATCTTCCATCGATTTCGGACGGGCATAATAATACTGGTCCTGAAAGTCGATCGGCGGGTAGTGCACCATCGCCCATTTAGGCTCTTCCATCTGGGTCCAGCGCTCGAACGCGGCCAGACGCCATTCGGTCATCCACTCAGGTTCATCATTTTTGTCCGAGATCAGACGAACGATATCGGGATTCACGCCTTTTGGCGCATACTCCATCTCGATATCAGTTTCCCAGCCGTATTTATAAGTGCTGACCTCGCGAACCGCGTCTACGGTTTCCTGATCGACACCCTCTTTCACCTGGGTCTGGTCCAAAGCGGCCATAATTCACCCTCCGTCAGATCACGCGGCCCGCGCGCGATGCTTTTTCTCTTTTTCAAGCCACGTTTCCGCGAAACGCAGCACATCTTCTTCCGTCGTTTCTGGCCCCAGCGATACGCGGATTGCGCTGGAGGCCGTCATCTCATCAAATCCCATGGCCGTCAGTACGGCGCTTGCGCGAACCTTGCCGCTGGAACAGGCCGAGCCTGCGCTGATCGCAAATCCCGACAAATCCATCTGCATGACCTGGGTCTCACCCTTCCAGCCCGGTGTGGCGAAGCACAGAGTGTTGGGGAGTCGCCCTTGGTCTTTCCCGACAAAAATAGTAGCTTTCGTACCAGCCTCAAGAGCGTTTTCTAGAATATTTCTAAGTTCTGCAACGTTTTCCCAAACGCCATTTGCTAAATCGCGGGACGCGGCTTCAGCTGCTGCTCCGAACCCCGCAATTCCAGTGACATTTTCTGTACCCGAGCGACGCCCCATCTCCTGCCCGCCGCCCTTGATTTGCGCAGCAAGATCGGTGCCGCGTTTCATCACCAACGCCCCGATCCCTTTTGGCCCGCCAAGTTTGTGGGCTGAAATCAGCGCCATCTCAGCCCCCAGCCAGTTGAAGGCTATCGGCAACTTACCAAAAGCCTGAGTCGCGTCGGTGACCGCAAGACCGGCAGGCAAAGTTTGAACAATTCCAGTTTCCGAATTGGCCAGTTGTAGCGTGGATCGGGAAGCGTCCGGCACGTCAACGTAACCGCCTTGGGAGACAGGCAGAACCTCATTAATCCAAGCTCTTACCGCGTCATGTTCAATCGCTGCACCTTGAAGATCGCGCCCCGCCATGGCCAAAGCCGCTGCCTCCGTCGCACCAGAAGTAAACACGATGTCGGCACCATCGGCCCCAAACGCTGTTGCGATTTGAGCCCGCGCTTTCTCGACCACCGCTTTTGCGGCGCGCCCTTCGGCATGGACCGAGGACGGATTGCCCACCAAATCCATCGCCGCGATCATTGCATCGCGGGCCTCGGGCCTCAGAGCGGCGGTTGCGTTATGGTCGAGATAAACCCGTTTCATAGATGTATCTTTTCCAAGATGGGTTTTGACGGAACACAGAAAAACGTCATCAGATCAATCGTCCACGACTGCGAACAAGCTGGGAACAGCAGGACACGGTGCAAGATCATTCCGAATTACATCCGACAGCCGCGTTTGATGCAGGAATACGTAAACATTCGCGCTCAGGCTTTCCCACAACCGATTGGTCAGTGACTGCGCCCGGCTGCCCGAAGACGCGCCCGAGGCACCTGCCCCCTTGTGCATCGCATCCACCGTCTCATCAACCGCGGCCAGTATCTCGACCACACGGATTTCCGAGGCAGGTCGCGCCAGGCGATAGCCCCCACCCGGTCCGCGTACTGAACTGACCAGATCAGCTCGGCGCAGTTTCACGAAAAGCTGCTCCAAATACGGCAGTGAAATATCCTGGCGTTCGGAAATCTCGCCCAACGTGACGAGTTTGTCCGAGGACTGAAGGGCGATATCCGCCAGCGCAACCATCGCATAGCGGCCTTTGGTCGACAGCTTCATTTTGTTTCCTTCAGGCAAGAACTGCGCGAAAACATTGACGTCGCCCGAGCCAGTGCGTATCTCCCACTGACAGCGTTTTCACGCGACACAATGTAATTAGAACCGTTCTAAGGTACCTGAGGATTACCGTCAAGATAATCTCGGGGCCGACGCGTCAAAAAACAGGACCAAAGCACACATGCCCGAGGTGATTTTTCCCGGACCCGAAGGCCGCCTGGAAGGCCGCTACCACCCGCAAAAGGAAAAAGACGCACCGATCGCTATCGTGCTTCACCCGCATCCACAATTTGGCGGGACCATGAACAACAAGGTGGTCTATAACCTGCATTACGCCTTTTACAACATGGGCTTCACGGTTCTGCGTTTTAACTTTCGCGGCGTTGGTCGCAGCCAGGGTGAGTATGACCAGGGTGTAGGTGAGCTGAGCGATGCAGCATCAGCGCTGGATTACCTTCAGTCGATGAACAACAACTCCAAGCATTGCTGGGTCGCTGGGTTCTCGTTCGGTGCATGGATCGGAATGCAGCTTCTGATGCGCCGCCCCGAGATCACTGGCTTCATCAGTGTATCGCCGCCCGCAAACATGTACGACTTTTCGTTCTTGGCACCCTGCCCGTCTTCTGGCTTGATCATCAACGGATTGGCGGACCGTGTCGCGCCACCTGCAGACACTGCGTCTCTGGTCGGAAAGCTGCATGAACAAAAGGGTATCACCATCACCCATAATGAGGTGGAAGGTGCCGATCACTTCTTCCAAGACCGCCACATGGACACGCTGATGACAGATGTGACGGATTACGTGAAACGCCGCCTGACAGAGAATACGCGCTGATGTCCGATACCATCACTACCCTCGCCGCCAGATTGGCCGAGGACACGATGAAGGTTATGGACGAGACAGGCGAGGATCGATTCTTTGTGGAGGTTGGAGACGTTCTCGGCGCAGCCTCGCAATCTCTGGAAGAAGCGTTCTTGACCGAAATCCGGGTTAGGCTGGCGGAACGCAAGGCGCGTCAATTCGTGGTGAAAAGACTGTCTGAACATCGATCCAAGCTGAAAGCGATCGAAAAGCAGTAAAGATTGCTTAGCGTCTGAAGAAAAGAAAAGGAGCCCGAAAGCTCCTTTTCGAGGATATCGCTCGGTGGGCGCCTAAACCGGAAAACCTGTGAACCGCTCAACATTCTGGGCTGCATCAATGTCGACGGACCCCCCGTCTGCAAGCCACCCCAACGCCACAATCAAAACCGAAGCGATAATGACCGATTTTGCAAAAGTCGTCATCTTATCAAACTCATTAAAAACACACTAAAAACAATTGAGTGTTTAGCACGAATGCAAAAGCCCGAATAGTCGGGTTTACCTGACCTTTGGTAAAGTTAGGGTTTTGATCATCTGCATCTGAATCCCCTTGCCCAAATGATCGCAAGTATGCTCAACCTTTCGCGATAATTCAGAGAGGCATCGCTCGTGCCAAAGACCTACCTAATCCTAATGTTGGCTGTTATCGCGGAAACCATCGGCACGACTGCGTTGCAGGCTAGCCATCAGTTTACGCGAATTTGGCCGTCGGCTCTTGTCGTGGTTGGCTATGGGTCGGCCTTTTATCTTATGGCCCTCACGTTAAAGGTCATGCCTGTGGGCATTGTCTATGCAATCTGGTCGGGCCTTGGTATTGCCCTGATCGCACTGATTGGATTTCTGGTTTTTGGCCAAAAACTCGATTGGCCCGCAGTCTTGGGTTTGGGCATGATTTTGAGTGGCATTCTGATCATCCACCTGTTTTCAGCCACAGCGGGCCACTGACCGCCGGTTAGGGCTGGTATATTTTGTCGCGCCGCGTTATGCGCGCGGCAACTTCCCGTTCAAAGGCTGACCTCTCATGGACCTGCGCAATATCGCAATCATCGCTCACGTGGACCACGGCAAGACGACCCTGGTGGATGAGCTGCTCAAACAATCCGGCGCGTTCCGGGAAAACCAGGCCGTGGCAGAACGCGCCATGGACAGCAACGACCTGGAACGCGAACGCGGCATTACCATCCTGGCCAAAGCCACCAGCGTTGAGTGGAAGGATACCCGCATCAACATCGTCGACACCCCCGGCCACGCTGATTTCGGTGGGGAAGTCGAACGTATTCTCAGCATGGTCGACGGCGTTGTACTGCTGGTCGACGCCGCCGAAGGCCCGATGCCGCAAACCAAATTCGTGACCTCAAAGGCGCTGGCTTTGGGCCTGCGCCCGATCGTCGTGCTGAACAAAGTCGACAAACCCGATGCCGAGCCTGATCGCGCTCTGGACGAATGTTTCGACCTTTTCGCCAACTTGGGCGCCGATGACGATCAGCTGGACTTCCCGGCCATGTATGCTTCGGGCCGGGCCGGCTGGGCCGATATGGAGCTTGACGGTCCGCGCAAGGACTTGACCGCCCTGTTCGATCTGATCGTTGATCACGTCCCCGCCCCCAAGCAGATCGAGAAAAAGGACGAACCGTTCAGGATGCTCGCCACCACTTTGGGCAGCGATCCATTCATCGGTCGCATTCTGACCGGTCGTGTGGAAAGTGGAACTCTGAAAGCGGGTGACAGCCTCAAAGCACTCAGCCGAGACGGCACCCAGATTGAAAGCTTCCGCGCGTCGAAAATCCTTGCATTCCGTGGATTAGCTCAACAACCCATCGACGTCGCTGAAGCAGGCGACATTGTCACGATTGCGGGTATGAGCAAAGCCACCGTGGCAGATTCCCTTGTAGCCCCGCAAGTCGACGAGGCCCTGCCTGCCCAGCCTATCGATCCGCCAACCATCACAGTGACCTTCGGCATAAACGATTCCCCGCTGGCCGGTCGTGACGGCAAAAAGGTTCAGTCTCGGGTCATTCGTGATCGCCTGATGAAAGAAGCCGAATCGAACGTAGCCATCCGCATCAGCGACACGCCCGGCGGCGAGGCCTTCGAGGTTGCTGGTCGCGGCGAATTGCAAATGGGTGTTCTGATCGAAAACATGCGCCGCGAAGGATTCGAGCTCAGCATCTCGCGCCCACAGGTTTTGTTCCGCGAGGAGGACGGCCAGCGCCTTGAACCTATCGAAGAAGTCACGATCGATGTGGATGATGAATATTCTGGCGCGGTGATCGAGAAAATCACGGGTGCGCGCAAAGGTGAACTGGCTGAAATGCGCCCTGCAGGGGCAGGCAAAACCCGGATCATCGCCCACGTGCCGTCTCGTGGCCTGATCGGCTATCACGGAGAGTTCCTGACCGATACACGCGGAACTGGTGTCTTGAACCGGGTCTTCCACGGCTGGGCAGCCCACAAAGGGCAGATTCCTGGTCGACGTGCGGGTGTTCTGATCTCGATGGAAAACGGTCAGGCGGTCGCCTATGCGCTGTGGAATTTGGAAGAGCGTGGCCGCATGTTTGTTGGCCCGCAAACTGATGTCTATCAAGGCATGGTGATCGGCGAGCATTCGCGAGACAATGATCTGGAAGTGAATCCGCTGAAAGGTAAGAAGCTGACAAACGTGCGTGCCAGCGGCTCGGACGACGCAGTAAGGCTGACCCCTCATATTCAGTTCTCGCTTGAAGAGGCAATCGCCTATATCGACGACGATGAACTGGTCGAGGTTACACCCAATGCGATCCGGCTTCGCAAACGTTATCTGGATCCGCACGAGCGTAAACGGATGTCAAAATCAGCCTGATCAATGCTGTGAACTTGTTCACGTTTTGGAAACATTGCCACATTCGTGACATTTTTGCGTCAGGCTAGAAACAACACAGAAAAAGAAGACCTGGTGCAACAGCAGGTCTTCTTTTTGTTTTTTATGGATTAATCGTGTTTGAGTGAGCTGGATCACAGAAATCCAACAGAAAGTTTGCTTGAAAATAGGCGATAGAAAGAGGACTTTGTGTTCAAAGTGTGACGCCGTTTGAGTATACGGCAATTTAGTTAACGAGTGCTTAAGGAGCGTGCGATGCGCATTAGATCCAAACTGTTATCGATTGCTTTTGCTTCTGCAATCTTACCCTTCACCTTCGGAAATTCCGCTCAGGCAGCTGGTACGTGCACTGTGAGCACGGCCAAACAGTCTGTTTCTTCGAACACTCTTTGTGCGTGTGACGTGGTTACTTCGGGCATGCTCCGGTATATCCAGCGACGCGCCGACTTCGAGTCGATCCTGGAGCGTACAATTCTTGATTGCCCGAGATTTGCAGCAGTTTTGACTGACTTGCCGACTGCGAGCATCGGCATAAACCCACAGCGCACGGGTGACGGTGCCTCAGACGAAAGAACCGAGCGCGATAGGCCTGATACCCCGGTCACACCCGATACGCCTGATACGCCTGACACGCCCGATACGCCCGATACGCCTGAGAAGCCAAACGGCGACGACGAAAAAGCTAAGGAAGAAAGAAAAAAGGCAAAGGAAAACAGGAAAAAGGCGAAAGAAGAGCGTGAAAAGGCAAGGGAATACAGGGAAAGAGTCAAAGATAAAAGAAAGACAATCAAGCAGCACCGGCAAACGGCTAAAGACTATTCTGAAAAAGCCAAGCAACTACGTGACGCTGGCGATAAAAAGGGTGCGAAGCAGGCAAGGGAACAAGCGCGACTGTTTGCTGGGTGGGCCAAAGAAAGCCAAGCTTGGGCTAATGAGCAACGTGCCTACGCACAACAACATGCCGCTAACGCCAAGATGTACCGGGAAAGTGCCCGGCAGTCGCAAGAGCGTTTGGGAAAACTGTCAATAGCCGAAGCCAAACGGGTCAAAGACAGGGCCAAATCCCAAGAACGCAGAGCTGAGCGCGAAAAAGAGGATGATCGCGGTCATTAATTCCTTCGATCAGGGTTGTGCGCGACCATAGCGCCACTGACGAGAATAGCGGATGGGCGGCGTGCAGATGCACCCGCCCACTCTAGTTGAGGTCGAAGAACTCAGCTTTTTCCATAAACTCCCAGCCATCTGGCGGGCTGCTTAGGATCTTGCATCCTCAGGAACAGATAGCGCGTCGCCTTCCAAGGCTTGATCTGATTGGTCAAATTATCCAGAACCAGATCGCCGTCGCTTGACCGATAGACCAAAACAGCATGAGAGTTTCTGCGCGTATCCAACACTGTCGCGAGCAGTAGTTTACGAGGGTCGAAACCAGCCTGGATCAAATCTCTTTTCTTTAGAAGCGCAAAATCTTCGCAGTCACCACCGCGCGAGGTCGGAAGCGCCCAAAGTTCACTGGTTTTGTATTGCGACTGATCCGTGACCTCTCGCGTGGATCGATTAACGCGGCGGTTGATCTCTTTGACAAGCTTCAATTCTTGGCTGGTGGATAAGGAACCGATACCTTTTTGCGCACATGCCCACGAATACTTACCGCAAAGCTGACGCGCGCCGGAGGGTGGTGGCGAGGCAGCGATACTCGGGATAAACGCGGCATCTTTCGCCGATGCTTCAGTCCCAAACAACAGCGAACCGTTAATCAGGATAGCCAAACCAAACAGCCCGCCAAGCTTGGCAGCGCTCTTTAAGTAGGCGTCTAAGGTCGTACCAAAGAATTTCATGCCTGTCCCTCGAGTCCTATTAATCCCTGTAAATTGCGTGGATCAGAACCCATCTGAATACCGGACCATATCCGCAAACCGTGGTTGTCACGCAATCAAATCCGAGATTGAGCGGAAAAAACGGCGGAAATTCGTCACTTTTCGTGACCATTTCCGCGCAAGAAAGTGGCGCGAAGTGCCACAATCGGACAGAGAAATATGTTCAAAACCAACAGGAAGTACGCACAACCCATTGTAATAATGCATATAAATTCAGAGCGCTCGTGAAGAGCCGCCCAGTCTAAAATGCATGGCATGTCGCACCGCTCTAGGCCGGGCAGAATTTGCAAGTTTCATGCAAAAGTAGATTTAGCCTGATTCTCAATCGGTAATTTCAACGACCACCAGCTCTCGCTCGCTGGCGCCACGGGCATGATCCAATGCCTGCTGATATGCAGGAGAATTGTAGCACTCTACCGCAGCCTCGACGGTTGGGAAGCGGGCGACCACATTGCGTGGTCGCTCTTTGCCCTCTAACTGCACGTAACGTGCCGCGCGGGCGATGAATTCACCCCCATGCGCCGCAATTGCCGGCCCTGCAAGCTCGGCGTATTTTCCATAAGCATCGGCATCAGTCACAGTAACGTGTGCGATCCAAAGTGCTGGCATCTTATCCTCCCAAAACCTGTTCAGCCGCCTTGATTGCAGCCTCTGCATTTGAGGCATCCTTGCCCCCACCCTGTGCCATGTCAGGCCGTCCACCACCGCCCTTGCCGCCAAGTTCGGTCACCGCCGCGCGGACCAGATCCACCGCAGATACCGTGTCTGTCAGGTCCGAAGTGACACCCGCTGCGACAGCCGCTTTGCCGCCGGTATCAGCAATCAATAATACTGCGCCCGTACCCAGACGGCTTTTGTGCTCATCAATCAATGCAGGCAAGTCCTTTCCGGAAACACCCGAGAGCGACTGCGCAAAGAACGCCACACCGTTCACATCGCGCGCCTCAGCGCCACTGCCCTGCCCCGCACCTCCGGCCATCGCCAAATCGCGGCGCAACTGCGCAACTTCGTTCTGCAGCGATTTACGCTCGTCCAACAGATTCTTTACACGTGCCACAACGTCATCCGGCTGGGCTTTCAACTCAAGCGCAATCGCTGAAAGGCGATGATCCTGTTTCGACAGATACTTAAACGCGTCATCACCGGTCAAAGCCTCGATCCGCCGTACGCCCGCGCTGCTGGCACTGTCACCTAGCACGACGAAGGTTCCGATATCACCGGTCTGGCGCACATGGGTACCACCGCACAGTTCGATCGACCATGTCTCACCATCCTGACCCTTACCGGTGGGTGCCTTGCCCATCGAAACCACACGCACCTCATCCCCGTATTTCTCACCGAACAAGGCCTGAGCACCCAATTCTCGGGCGTCATCCGGGGTCATGATGCGGGTCTCCACGGTCGAGTTCTGACGGATGAAGGCGTTCACCTCTCGTTCAACCTTTTGCACTTCTTCTGTTGTCAGCGCTTTTGAATGGCTGAAATCGAACCGCAAACGATCTGATGCGTTGAGCGACCCGCGCTGCGCCACGTGGTCACCCAATGTCTCACGCAGGGCTTCATGCAGAAGGTGCGTCGCGGAGTGGTTGGCACGAATGGCCGTGCGGCGCGCGTGATCGACTTCCAGCTCAACTGCGTCACCTTTTGAGATCGCTCCATGATCAATCGTGACCTTGTGAGCATAGACTTTGCCATCAGCAAACTTTCTGGTGTCTTCAACACGGGCGATATCGTCGCGCTCATCCAGCCTGCGAATTTCACCGGTGTCGCCGACCTGGCCGCCAGCCTCGCCATAGAACGGTGTCTGGTTGACTACGACCCAGCCGGTACCACCCTTCTCGATCTTGTCGACCAATGCACCATCGACCACCAACGCAGCGACCTGCCCTTCGGCCTTTTCAGTATCGTAGCCAAGGAAATCGGTCGCACCAGCCGCATCCAGCACATCGAACCAAACCACCTGATCGGCAGATTCGCCAGACCCGGCCCACGCCGCGCGAGCCTTGGCTTTTTGTTCGGCCATGGCCACGTCAAATCCATCGGTGTCGACGGTTCGTCCTTTCTCGCGCAGCGCATCCTGCGTCAGATCGAGCGGGAAACCATAGGTATCATACAGTTTGAACGCCGCGTCTCCGGGTAGTGGATCGCCTTCAGGTAAGCCCGAGACTTCCTCATCCAACAGCTTCAGACCGCGATCCAAAGTTTGCTTGAACCGAGTTTCCTCAAGCAGCAGTGTCTCTTCGATCAGTGGCTGCGCCTGACCGAGCTCTGAATATTGCGCACCCATCAATTGCACCAATGTGGGTACCAGGCGGTGCATCACCGGATCTTTGGCCCCCAACAGATGCGCATGGCGCATCGCGCGGCGCATGATACGGCGCAGAACATACCCTCGCCCATCATTTGACGGCATCACACCATCCGCGATCAGGAACGAAGTTGAACGCAAGTGGTCCGCAATCACGCGATGATGCACGTTTTGATCCCCATAAGGATCAACACCGGTCGCATCCGCGGAGGCTTCGATCAGCGTTTTGAACAGATCGGTGTCATAATTGTCGTGGCTGCCTTGCAGCAACGCACCAATGCGTTCCAATCCCATGCCGGTGTCGATCGACTGCATGTCGAGTTCGACCATCGAGCCGTCTTCGAACTGCTCGTTCTGCATGAAAACGATGTTCCAGATTTCGATGAACCGATCACCATCTTCCTCAGCCGAACCCGGAGGCCCACCCCAGATGTGATCACCGTGGTCATAGAAAATCTCGGTGCACGGGCCGCAGGGGCCGGTAGGGCCCATTTGCCAGAAATTGTCATTGGTAGCGATGCGGATGATCCGGTCTTCAGGGACACCAACCTTTTTCCAGATTTCAAATGCCTCATCATCGGTGTGATAGACAGTGGCCAACAGACGGTTCTTATCGATACCAAACTCTTTGGTGATCAGTTCCCAAGCGAACGGTATCGCCTCATGCTTAAAGTAATCCCCGAATGAGAAATTCCCCAGCATTTCAAAGAACGTATGGTGGCGAGCGGTATAGCCCACATTGTCCAGATCGTTGTGTTTGCCGCCTGCACGCACGCATTTCTGTGCAGTGGTAGCACGGCTGTAGTCGCGGGTTTCGACGCCAGTAAACAGATTCTTGAACTGAACCATACCCGAGTTGACGAACATCAGTGTCGGATCATTGCGCGGAACCAGCGGGCTGGACGCAACCACTTCGTGCCCCTGCTTGGCAAAGTAGTTCAGGAAGGTAGATCGAATGTCGTTCAGCGTTGGCATAAGGCTCTCTCGGCGCGCAGTCGTTATGGTCAGCAAAGGTTTAGCCCCACCCCCCGTGAGTGTCCACAGCATTGGCCCATCCGAAACGAAACAAGGCGGCCCCGAGGGGCCACCCTGTTCCAGATATTTTAGCACTACCGGGGTGCCGGGGGATTTCTTCGGTTCCCCCTCAGGCACGCTTTAAGCTTCGAGGATGTCATCCTCTTCCGCTTCGGGTGGCATTTCAAAGTCTAACCCATGCGCGGCACGTATTTTGTCTTCGATCTCGAGCGCCGCACGGGAATTGTCACGCAGATATTGCTTGGCATTCTCACGCCCCTGCCCGATCCGCTCATCACCGTAGCTAAACCACGAACCCGACTTTTCGACCACACCGGCCTTGACGCCCAGATCCAGAAGCTCACCCATTTTGCTGATGCCTTCGCCATACATGATGTCGAATTCCACCTGCTTGAACGGCGGTGCCACCTTGTTCTTGACGACCTTGACGCGGGTCTGGTTGCCCACAACTTCGTCCCGATCCTTGATCGCACCGATACGGCGAATATCCAGACGGACCGAGCTGTAGAATTTCAACGCATTACCACCGGTAGTGGTTTCCGGGCTGCCAAACATCACACCGATCTTCATCCTGATCTGGTTGATGAAGATCACCATGCAGTTCGAGCGATTGATCGAGCCGGTCAGCTTGCGCATCGCCTGGCTCATCAGCCGGGCCTGAACACCCACGCTGCTGTCACCCATGTCGCCTTCCAACTCGGATTTCGGCGTCAGCGCCGCAACCGAGTCGACCACGACCATGTTCACGGCCCCCGACCGCACCAAGGTGTCGGTGATCTCAAGGGCCTGCTCGCCGGTGTCGGGCTGAGAGATCAGCAATTCATCCAGATCCACACCCAGCTTGCGCGCATATTGAGGGTCCAGCGCATGTTCTGCGTCGACGAACGCGCAGACTCCGCCGCGTTTTTGCTGTTCAGCGATGCAGTGCAGCGTCAGCGTGGTCTTACCCGAGCTTTCCGGGCCATAAATCTCGACGATCCGCCCCATCGGCAGGCCGCCGATCCCCAGCGCGATATCCAAGCCCAGCGATCCGGTCGAGCTCGCATCGATATCCTGCTTGGAATCTTCGCCCAACTTCATGATCGAGCCCTTGCCGAACTGCCGTTCGATCTGGGCCAATGCGCTATCGAGCGCCTTTTGCTTGTCTGCGTTTTTCTTGTCGCTCATCGTCAGAAGATCCGCCATTGTCCTGTCGCCTTCTCTTTTGTCACACCCTTGATCGGGCGGCAATCGCTGCTTTGTTCGCCTCTTGTTCCTTATGGGACCAAAAAGAGAACATTTCAACTAAAACTTATGAAAACTACTCTTCAGCAATTGTGTTAAAGAGTCGTTTACGACAATCTGAGACTTGAAAGGCGTTGAAGAGAAAAGATAAATGCTTGTTTTCTATGAAAAGCGGCTTGCGCTTCTGTCTGTTCCAAAGACCGGCTCCACCGCGTATCAATCAGCTTTACGCGATAGGGCCGATATCGTTGTATCCGGACCAACAGACCTGAAACATTCGAACATGCGTCGCTATGATCGCTTCTTCCAGACCATGTTTCGCAAGATGTTTGATGCAGAAATGGACGTCATGGCCATTGTGCGCGAACCTGTCGATTGGTTGGGAAGTTGGTATCGATATCGAACGCGCGCCGAATTGGCAGGTCATCCGCATTCCACAAAAGGTTTAAGCTTCGAGGCATTCCTTGACGCCTATATGCAAAACCCCCGCCCGGCCTACGCAGATGTGGGATGCCAAACCGATTTTTTGCGACCCCGCAGTAACGGTAAAGGTGTTGCGCATATCTTCAAATATGACAGCCAGCAAAAGATAATGGATTTCCTTCAGAATCGGCTGGAATGTAAAATCGATCTACCGCGTGAGAACGTCTCGCCCGCTTGCCCGATGGACTTCTCAAAACAAACTGAACTCCGGTTCCAATCATTGAACGCCGCAGAATACGCATTGTATCGTGCTGCCGAATAGCGTTTTCAATTCATTTGCTGAAACACCGCTTCGGTCAGCTGGGTCAACGAAAACGGCTTGGGTAGGAAGGTGGAATTTTCGATCTGAGGACCAGATTCGCCGAATGCCCCCTCAGTATAGCCTGACATGAAGACCACCCGCACGTCAGGCCGTGTTTTCATGGCCTCGCGCACCCAGGTCGGGCCGTCCATTCCGGGCATGACGACATCGGTAACAAAAACATCCACCAGCAAATTGGGGTCGTCCAACAATTGCAGCGCATCTTCGGCTGATTCAGCTTCAAGCACAGTGTAGCCTTTCAAGCGAAGCGCCCGCGTCGCGAAGGCGCGCACCGGGGCTTCGTCTTCGACCAACAAAACCACGCCTTCACCCAATCGGGAACTTTGCACCTCTGACGTATCGGGGGCCTCAGGCTCCGATTCTTGGACCCGGGAACTCACAGGCAAGAGCACGGTGAATTCCGTTCCCCGGTCCTGCACACTGTCGACAAATATGAAACCGCCAGTCTGTTTTACGATCCCGTAAACAGTCGATAGCCCCAGCCCCGTCCCCTCGCCTGTGCGTTTGGTCGTATAAAATGGCTCAAACACTTTTTGCAGTTTGTCTGCAGGAATCCCGATGCCGCTATCGATGACTTTGACCGTAACATATTCTCCCGGCTGTACCGTAGCCCGATCGCGCGTGATCGATTGATCCAATGTCACTACTTCGGTCTCGATCCGAATCTCCCCACCCTCAGGCATCGCATCACGCGCATTGACGACCAGGTTCATCAAGACCTGCTCTAACTGGCGCTTGTCCGCGCAGACGGATTTGAGCACCGGATCATGACTGAGCGTCAGGCGGACCTTCTCGCCCACAAGACGGTTTAGCAAATGGATAAGGTCTGAAATCGTATCTCGCAGATCCAGCACCTCGGGCCGGAGCGTTTGTTTGCGCGAAAAGGCCAGAAGCTGGCTGACCAACGCTGCAGCACGGTTGGCGTTCTGATTGATCTGTATAAGATCGCCGTAATTCGGGTCATCTTGGTCATGGCGCAACAGCAACAGATCACAATGCCCCGAAATCGCCGTCAGCAAGTTATTGAAATCATGTGCGACCCCGCCAGCCAATTGCCCAACGGCTTGCATCTTCTGGCCTTGGACAAACTGCGCCTCCATCGTTTTCAGTTCGGTGGCATCGTTCAGAACCGCAATAAGACAAACCTGACCATCCCTGAGAATCCGTGACAGCGTAACTTGCACAAATACCTCTTTGTCCTTGCGCACCAAACGCAGGAATTCAGACCGCGGTGCTGCGCCTTGTTCGGCAGCACTCGCCAGCCAGTCCCTGATCGGATAGCCGAGCCCCTGCATCATGCTTTCGATATTCGTCCGCCCCGGTTGGATCTCACCGACCAATTCAACTGCGAGGTGGTTTGCTTCGCTAACATCTCCATCGGGAGACATGCACATGATCGCAACTGGCAAATCTGCAAATGATGTCGTGTGCTGCGGTCCTTCGGCGTGCTGCAGCGGCGTTAAAAGCAACTCACGCACAATACCGCTGTGCCTTAGCGTTGTGACAGTGAATGGTGCTTCGGTTTCCCCGGTTTTAATCTGTATGATGCTACCATCAACTGCACCGCCAGCTTGAACCATCGGCTTGAGGCATGTGGGAATCTGACCAAAAAGCTCGATAGCCGCATCATTGGCATCCAGCACCACGTCATTTCGTCCGACCGTCAGAACCGGCCGCTGCACGCTGCGCCAGATCTGGGGTGCATCTATTCTAAAACGCCAGCAAAACCGATTTTCACCCAGCTTTGAAACAGACACCGGTATTGTTTGTCCGCGCGTGACAACATCTTCTTCCCAAAAACCCCGTTTCAGGGCATGAGACTGCAAACGCAACAGCGCCGCCGACGGGTTTGCAAATACGGTACGCAGAGACTCATCTAGTCGCGTACCCGCGTTCCGAATAAGACGCGCATTGGCCTGAGCGTTTGCAACTAGCACCTCGCCCGTCGCATCCGAAATGACACAGGCATCGGTTTCTTGCTCTAGAAAACCCGTCATCGCAGCGTATGTTTGCGCTTCGATCTGATTCAATATCCAAGCACGCGCCAAGGCAAAGACCACTACTACCAGGAAGGACAAGCCAACGGCTGCGACCCCGGCACTTAACCGTGGCGGCAAGACGTCAAAGAAGGAAAGTACGCTCAATAAAATGGCGATCAATGCCAGTGAGGCATAGCGCCCACGATCAATGCCCCATCCACTTGATCGAGAGGGGGTAAATTCAGATTGAATAGACATAAACAGCCCGGATTATTACAATTTCTGATCAATATCTGCCTGCAATGGTTAATTGCTGCTTAATGATCAGTGACATAAACTTCTTAAGGTTGTGTTTTAAAGTTTATATTCGCGTCAAGTGTGCTGTAAAAAAACCATCGGTCCCGTGTGAAACCAGCCACGTTTTGCGGTATCTGCTCTGCCATTCGGGATTGCTGGCCAAGAATCCATCAATAATGCCGTCGTTTTCAATCGTCAGCATCGAGCAGGTCGCATAGGCAAGCACGCCTTTGGGCGCAACGAGAGGTGAAACGTCTCGTAGAATAGCGGCCTGAATCTGCGTCAGCTCGTCCAAGCGCTCCGGTGTAAGCGCCCATTTCCCTGCCGGTGCTCGGCGCCACGATCCGCTGCCGGAACAGGGCACATCTGTCAAAACGACATCGAACAGCGCCTGACTGGAGACTTGGCCTGTGGTCAAGATCGTGACATCTGCGCCCGCCCTTGCCGCGCGTGCTGACAAATCCCGCATGCGTTTGGGACTGGCATCATGGGCAAAGACGTGAACGCCGAGGGCCCTTGCCGCCAAAGCCAAAGCCTTACCACCGCCGCCTGCACAGTAGTCCAGAACTCGCATGCCTGGCTGCAAATCAAGCGCGGCAACAACCGCCTGGCTTGCGGCATCCTGCAACTCAACCAGCCCATCTGTATACGGACCGCTCTGAGATATCTTGCGTGCGCCCTCGGTAACTTCCAATGCAGTATCGCAGGCCGGATGTGGATGCGCCGTGATCTCCTCGGCAGCCAGTCGCTGAATGGCTGTAGGCAGGTCAGTTTTCAGCAGGTTGACCCTCAGATGAATCGGAGCGCGCGATTGTAGCGTGGCTGCGGCAAGTTCAGCTTCGTCCTTCAACGCGGCCTGAAATTGAGGCCACAACCATTCGGGGATATCCAGACGTTCTGCGTCGCTCTGAAATGACCTGGGTTGGTCAGCCTCGGTTACCTCTGCAGGTGCATATCGCTCGCCCGAAAACACTGAAGTTAAGTCTGAGCCCAAGGATCGGGCGGCACCGATCATCAGGCCGCGCCCCGTCTCGGATCCACCGAGCGCCGAGAAGGATCGCTTGCACCGCAATGCATCAAACACATGATCCCGGATCGCAGCGCGATCCTTAGATCCCGCGAACCGACTGCGTCGAGCCCAGCCGGTCAACGCCTTCTCGACCGGTGCACCGGCAAGAATGTCATCGAGGATCTCGATCGAGGCCTGTACCCGAGCAGCAGGTGTCATCGCGTTTTCCGTTCGTCTACACGATCAATTTCGAGAGACCCCCTGAAGGGTCTCACAAACTTACATCACGCGATAATTGGGGCTTTCCCGTGTGATCTGAACGTCATGCACATGGCTTTCCTTCAAACCTGCGCCAGTGATTTTGACAAAGTTGCAGTTCTGGCGCATCTCATCGACGGTGGCACAACCGGTATAGCCCATCGCCGCGCGCAAACCTCCAACCAGTTGGTGCACAACAGCGCTTGCGGACCCTTTGTACGGCACCTGACCTTCGATCCCTTCGGGCACCAGCTTGTCATTCGCGGCGTCCTTCTGGAAATAGCGATCCGCCGAGCCGCGTGCCATCGCACCCAGGCTGCCCATGCCGCGATAGGATTTGAACGAACGTCCTTGATACAGAATGACTTCGCCCGGGCTTTCATCCGTACCAGCGATCATTGAGCCGACCATGGCACAAGACGCACCCGCCGCTATGGCCTTGGCAAAATCGCCCGAGAATTTGATCCCGCCATCCGCGATGACCGGAACATCCCCGGCCGCAGCAGCGCAATCCATGATCGCCGTCAACTGTGGAACCCCAACGCCCGCAACCATCCGTGTTGTGCAGATAGATCCCGGCCCGATGCCCACCTTGATTGCGTCAGCGCCCGCGTCGATCAACGCCTTCGTTGCCTCAGCTGTGGCGACGTTCCCGGCGATGATCTGCACCTCATTCGACAGTGTCTTGGCGCGCTTTACCGCGTCCAGCACCCCCTGCGAATGGCCGTGTGCCGTGTCCACAACGATGATGTCGACGCCTGAATCCACCAGCTGCTCAGACCGCTCAAATCCTGTATCACCAACCGAGGTAGCCGCTGCCACCCTCAGGCGACCCAGGCGGTCTTTGCATGCAGTAGGGTTCAGCACAGCCTGTTCGGTGTCTTTCAGGGTCAGCAAACCGGTCAGTTTGCCACCACCGTCAACAACCAACAGTTTTTCGATCCGGCGCGCGCGCATCAGGCTTTTGGCTTCTTCGAGATCGGCAGGCTCTTGCAGCATCGCCAGATTGTCCGAAGTCATCATCGCGTGGATCGGCGTATCATCCGAGGTTGCAAAGCGCATATCTCGGTTCGTGACGATACCAACGACCCGGCCACTTTCGTCTACCACAGGGAAACCTGTGAAATTATACCGCTCGACCAAAGCCTGCGCATCCGCCAGTGTCTGATCCGCGCGCAACGTCACAGGGTTATAGACGATACCGGATTCGAACCGCTTTACCCGACGAATTTCACGCGCCTGTTCCTCGACTGAGAGGTTCTTGTGCACAACTCCGATCCCTCCGGCTTGTGCCATCGCGATGGCCATGCGCGCCTCGGTCACCGTGTCCATCGCCGAACTGAGCAGCGGGATGTTCATAGTGATTTCACGCGTCACGCGTGTGCTCGTATCTGCCGTTGCCGGCAGCACAGAAGATGCGCCCGGAACCAGAAGAACGTCGTCGAAGGTGAGTGCCTCACGAATCTGCATTTGATAACCCCATGCAAAAGCCCGTTTGACGGTGACCCTATTGCATGGATTTCACCAGAGGGAAAGCCCCGAACCCAAGTTGTTTTCCCCTGCGGGCTTCTACCACGCCCGAAAACGACGCAAGCAATGCAAAACGTGCCGCTGAATGCCCTTTCCCTTTGCGTTCAAACCCATATGTTCGCCGGCATACGCGCGAATACAAAGGCAGGCCATTCATGACCACCGATCCTCTTGTCGTTTTCACCCCGTCCGGCAAACGCGGGCACTTTCCCGTTGGCACGCCAATCCTGACGGCAGCGCGCCAGTTGGGTGTCGATCTTGATTCAGTCTGCGGTGGACGCGGTATTTGTTCGAAATGTCAGATCACCCCCAGCTATGGCGAGTTTCCCAAGCATGGCGTGACCGTCTCGGAGGACGCGCTGAGCGAATGGAACGCGGTTGAACAGCGTTATGACGACAAGCGAGGCTTGAAACCCGGGCGCCGTTTGGGCTGTCAGGCCTCGGTTCAGGGTGACGTGGTGATCGACGTGCCTCCTGAAAGCCAGGTTCACCGTCAGGTGGTCCGCAAGGCCGCCGCCGCCCGCGCCATCACCATGGACCCTGCTACACGCCTGTATTTCGTGGTGGTGGAAGAACCCGACATGCACTCGCCCACAGGCGATCTGGAACGGTTAGAGCGCGCCTTGCGCGAGCAGTGGAAGATCGACGCAATAACCGCCGACCTGTCCCTGATGTCCAAGCTGCAGCCAGTGCTTCGCAAAGGGAAATGGGAGGTCACGGTCGCCGTCCACAAAGGCCTCAAGGACAACGTGGCCCGTATCGTCGAAATTTGGCCCGGCCTGCACGAACATGGGCTTTACGGTCTGGCTATCGACCTCGGCTCGACCACCATCGCTGCGCACCTGACCGATCTGGAAACAGGTGAAGTCAAGGCTTCTTCCGGCCTGATGAACCCGCAAATTCGTTTCGGCGAAGACCTGATGAGCCGCGTGTCTTACGCCATGATGAATCCCGGTGGCGACAAGGAAATGACCCGGGCCGTGCGCGAAGCGATCAACGATCTGACCACTTCAATCGCTGATGAGGCCGGGATCGATGCCGCTTTGATCGTCGAAACGGTGTTCGTCTGCAATCCGGTCATGCACCATCTTTTGCTGGGTCTGGACCCAGTCGAACTGGGTCAGGCGCCATTTGCGCTCGCGACGTCCGAAAGCATGTCCCTGCCTGCGCATGAGATGGACCTGACCACGATGAATCCACGCGCGCAGGTCTACATCCTGCCGTGTATTGCGGGCCATGTGGGTGCGGACTGCGCTGCCGTTGCCCTATCCGAGGAACCCGGCAAGTCCGACGATCTGGTACTGATCGTGGATGTGGGTACCAATGCGGAAATCTTGCTGGGCAACACCCACCGCGTTCTGGCCTGTTCGTCACCCACCGGCCCCGCATTTGAGGGTGCCCAGATTAGCTCGGGCCAGAGAGCCGCGCCCGGTGCGATTGAACGAATCGAAATCGATCCTGTCACCAAAGAACCGCGTTTCCGCGTGATCGGGTCCGAAAAATGGTCGAATGACGAAGGCTTTGATCAGGACATTGCCACCACGGGCATCACCGGTATCTGCGGCTCAGGCATTATCGAGGCCGTGGCCGAGATGCGCATTGCAGGTCTTCTGGACGAAAGCGGGCTGATCGGCTCGGCCGCGCAGACGGGCACACCGCGTTGCGTTCCCGAAGGCCGCACCAACTCCTATCTGATCCACGACGCCAGCGCCGAGGGCGGTCCGCGTATCACGGTAACTCAGGGTGATATCCGTGCCATCCAGTTGGCTAAATCCGCGCTCTACGCCGGAGCGCGTCTCCTAATGGATGAGATGGAGGTTGACCGTGTGGATCGCGTGGTACTTGCCGGTGCCTTCGGCGCGCATATTTCGACCAAACACGCGATGGTGCTGGGTATGATCCCTGATGCACCGCTGGAGAAGGTCTCCAGCGCGGGTAATGCCGCTGGAACCGGTGCCCGGATCGCGCTGTGTAACATCGGATCGCGGGCCGAGATCGAACGCGTGGTGCGCGAGATCACCAAGGTCGAAACGGCAATCGAGCCCAAGTTTCAGGACCATTTCGTCGCCGCCAATGCGATCCCGCACAAAACCGATCCGTTCCCTGAATTGGCGCAGGTCGTCACCCTGCCCGCTCCGTCCTTCAATACCGGCGGCGGGGATGAGGAAAAATCTGGCCGTCGACGCCGCCGGAGGTCATAGTCGCCCCATCCACAGGAGGCGAATATGACATCAGTGAACGAGGAACAGGCGGAATTCTGGGGAAACTCGGAACAAGGCACCAAATGGCTGACCTTTGAGGATCAGCTTGACCACGCCTTCGCGCCCGTTCTTGATCTCGTTCTGGACCGGGCCGCCCTGTCGGCGGGTATGCAAGTGCTGGATATCGGATGCGGCACAGGCGTCAGTGCAATCGCAGCGGCGCGCGCGGTTGGGGCCGAAGGACACGTATTGGCGGCCGATATATCGCAGCCGTTTCTGGACCGCGCAGCCAAACGTGCTGAAAGCAACGGGATACAGACTATCACTTTTCAGCACGCGGATGCGCAAACCTACGCGTTTGAACCCGGACAAATGGATGCCGCAATCTCCCGGTTTGGTGTCATGTTTTTTAGCGACTCGATCGCAGCATTCCGAAACATCGCCTTGGCACTGAAACCCGGTGGGCAAATGACGTTCGCTTCCTGGGGGCCATTGGACGTCAACCCGTGGTTCAAGATACCCCATGTCGCCGCCGTTCGGCGAATGGGTCAACCGCCCCGCGTAGACCGCTATGCGCCCGGGCCGCTGGCGTTCCACGACATCAACCATGTCAAAGGTCTGATGACCCAAGCGGGGTTGTCTGAAATAACCGGCGACGCGATCACAGTGAACCTGACGGGTTTTGGCGGCGTTGAAGGCACGGCGAGGCTGGTGACACGTGTTGGTCCTGCGGGCCGTGTTGTTGCTCATTTCGAAGGGAGTGAGGCTGATACTGACGCTATTCAAGAAGCGGTCGCAAAAGAGTTCCGACAGTATAAGTCTGGTTCGGAGATCCTCATCCCGGCGATGATCAACCTCTATCAGGCCCGACGCGCAGAATGATTGGAGCGGGTAGCGGGAATCGAACCCGCGCGTTCAGCTTGGGAAGCTGACAGGCTACCATTACATCATACCCGCCGCTGGGCATTGATTAGCACTGCTCTTTACTGGGGTTCAAGGGTCAACAAACGCTGACGAATCGAAAAGGCCGGATCAAAAAATCCGGCCCAATCCATTGTTTTATTTACCTTAAGCGCGGCGACGACGACCACCGCCACGACGTCCGCGTGCACCCTCGCCTTCGGCTCCGGCCTCGGCGGGTGGTTTGTTGAACCTGATCCACTCACCGCCATGTGCGTCGTTGTTGGTCAGCAGGTTGGCGGCGCGGATGGCCTCCATCTCTTTGCCCGCACGCGGAAGGGTCGAACCCAGACCGAACATCTGTACAAAGGTTTCGTCGTCCATATCCTCGGGCAGAATGATACCGGCGGCAGCAACGGCCTCTTTCTTTTCAGCAATCTTCTTCTGCGTAACCGGCAGAGCCACCGGGTTCATGATCGCTGAAGTCATTCCAGCACCCATTGCCATCGGCAGGAAGGCGTTGTTGATACCGTGACGGTTCGGCAGGCCGAACGAGATGTTGGACGCACCGCATGTGGTGTTCACGCCCAGCTCTTCCCGCAGACGACGGACCAGAGCAAACACCTGCTGGCCAGCAGTTGCCATCGCACCAATCGGCATGACCAGCGGATCGACCACGATGTCGTGAGCCGGGATGCCGTGATCGGCTGCACGCTCAACGATGGTTTTGGCGACGGCAAAACGCACATCAGGGTCTTCCGAGATTCCGGTGTCATCGTTCGAGATCGCCACAACGGGTACGTTGTATTTCTTGACCAGTGGCAGAACCAGTTCCAGACGCTCTTCTTCACCGGTGACCGAGTTCAACAGCGGACGACCTTCCGCCGCCTCAAGACCGGCTTCCAAAGCGCCCGGAACCGAAGAATCGATGCAAAGCGGTACATCAACAAGCCCCTGCACCAGCTCGACGATCTTGGTCATCAGCGGCGGCTCGGTCTCGTTCGGGTTGGGGTTCGAGTTGTAGACGACACCTGCGTTGATATCCAGAACGGTCGCACCTGCAGCGACCTGCGCCAGAGCATCCTTTTCGACTGTCGAGAAATCGCCTGCTTCCAATTCGGCAGCCAGTTTCTTACGGCCCGTTGGGTTGATCCGCTCACCGATAACGCAGAACGGTTCGTCAAAGCCCAGAACGGCAGTTTTTGTTTTTGATTCTACGACTGTACGGGTCATGTCCGTTCCTTAGGAGTTAACTGGCTTTGCCGAAGCGCCGCCGTTGTTGATCGCCCAGTTGGCGTTGGTCTTGATCCCCCCCAGCGGGAAGAAGTGAACCTTGGTGATATTGAAATCCGGGTTGGCTGCCTTGTGATTGGCCAGTTCGGTGACCACATCGGTTGGCTCGTAGGGCAAAAGCAGCTTGGACACGTCCATGGCGCGCTTCTGCAGGACTTTCAGCGATGGGCCAACGCCGCAGGCGATAGCGAATTTGATCAGCGTCTGCAGCTTCGCCGGGCCCGCGATACCGATATGGATCGGCAGATCAATACCCGCTTCTTTCAGGCTATCTGCCCAAGCGATGATCGGCTTGGCGTCGAACGCAAACTGAGTGGCCAGCGCCATTTCGGCGTCGGTGGTTTCCGAAAACTTCTGCTTCCAGCGCAGCGCGTCATCGACATTCTTGGTCGAGCCGTCGGGATCGATATCCTTGTTGCCTTCGGGGTGACCGGCTACGTGCAGTCGCTTGAACCCCGCCTTGTCGAACAGTCCGGTTTCCAGCAGCTGCATCGAGCTGTCGAAATCACCATGCGGTTTGGCGACCCCACCGGCCAGCAGAAGCGCCTGCTCGACACCCGCTTCACCCTGATACATGGAAATCCAGTTTTCCAGCGTCGCGGCATCCTTGATGATCCGTGCCGGGAAATGCGGCATGACAGGGTAACCTTCGGCCGCGATGCGCTTGGCGGTTTTGACCATGTCTTCGATTGGCGTGCCCTCGATATGGGCGATGTAGACACGGGTGCCTTCTGGCAGCAGCGCGCGGAAATCTTCGACCTTTTCCGCAGTGCGCGGCATCACCTCGATCGAGTAGCCCTGCAAAAAGGCTTCGACGGTCGGGTTCACAGGGCCGTTTTCGACCGCATCACGTTTCTTGAAGTTCAGCAAAGCCATAGCGGCCTCCCATAAAGATCTGGGGCTCATGCCCAACCGTCATTGGCGATCAGGGTCTTGATACGGTCCTGATCGTACTCTGTTTCCAAACGCGCGGCCTCGGCTTCGGCAATTTCGGACGGGTCGCCCTCAACTGCGAAAGGCTCGGCTTTGCGCCACTCGGCCAGATAGGCATCACTATCCTTGGCGTTCACCTTCATTGCGGCCCGGTCGATGGCTTGTTCAAACCGCTCTTCCAACTGCCGCTTAGCGCCACGACGGCCCTTGCCGACGATGACTTGGGCGGGAATATCGCGCCAATATACGATGGTGACGTCAGGCATTACCGTGATTCCTCCTAACCAGATGGACCGGTTCTAAACTTCAATGTGGGTCCAAGTCGGTCGATTTTCGACATACGGCGTATTTGCAGCGACCTTTTTGCCCACGGCTGCATACCGCAGCTTTTAATGCCTTGGTGGCCAAAACCGAACATCAAAATCCTAATGACTTTAATGAGCGTCTTGCGTGATCCAATTGCGCGACCTATGGTCGGGGTAACTCGAAAATCGGAGGGCGTTTAAGATGGCGCCCAAGCGTCCCAGAGGTGCGGGCGCGTTCCCGAAAGCGGTCGAAAGCCCCGCGCCGGCAAGACCCGATCCAGATGCGTTATATGCGGCACTGGATTTGGGGACAAATAGCTGCCGCATGTTGATCGCCCAGCCCAAGGGCAGTGGATTTCATGTGGTGGACAGCTTCTCCAAATCGGTGCAGTTGGGTGCCGGTCTGGAACGCACCGGGCGGTTGTCGCGGGCGTCTATGGCACGTACCGTACAGGCGCTGCGGATTTGTCAGCAAAAACTCAAACGTAACAAGGTCAAGCGCATGCGCTTGATCGCAACCGAGGCTTGCCGTCGCGCCAAGAATTCACGCGATTTCATCCGGCAAGTTAAACGCGAAACCGGCCTGACGCTCGACATCATCCAGCCCGAGGAAGAAGCACGTCTGGCTGTGATTTCCTGTGCACCGCTGGTGTCGACCAAGACCGAGCAATTGTTGGTCGTCGATATCGGCGGCGGCTCAACCGAATTGGTCTGGATCGACATCTCCTCTGTTCCTCGTCGGGATCGGCCTGCCGCGATTATGAGATTGCATAACGGGTTCCACACGCCTGAAAGCCCTTTCCCTGCGGCCAAGGTGGTTGATTGGATCAGCGTCCCGCTGGGCGTGGCAACACTGCGTGATCAGTTCAACGACGTCGAAGACGATGCCGCGCGTTTTGCGCTTATGAGCTGGTTTTTCGAAGAAAATCTGGCCGATTTCGCACCTTACAAGGATGAACAGGCCCGCGAAGGGTTTCAGATTGTGGGCACCAGCGGAACGGTGACCACTGTCGCCGCCTCACACCTTGGCCTCAAGCGCTATGACCGGACGAAGGTGGACGGATTGCGGATGACCAGCGATCAGATTGACAAGGTGATACGAGGCTATCTAGAACTCGGCCCTCGTGGGCGCCGCCGTGATCCCCGGATCGGAGAAGATCGGCAGGCCCTGATCATGTCCGGCTCGGCCATCTTGCAGGCGCTGTTGCGCTGCTGGCCCACCGATCGCCTTTCTGTGGCGGACCGTGGGCTGCGCGAGGGTTTGCTTTATGCGCAAATGAGTGCGGACGGTGTATTGGAAGACGGACCGTTCTGATGGCGAAGACACCAACTGGCAAAAGCAACTCGGGTCGCGGGCAACGCGACCTGAAGGTGAAGGTCAAGACAGCGCGCGGGCGCAAGCTCAGCTCGACCCGCTGGCTGGAACGGCAGTTGAACGACCCCTATGTCAAACGCGCGCAGGTCGAAGGCTATCGCGGACGCGCGGCATTCAAGATACTTGAGTTGGACGACAAGTTCCGGTTTCTCGTACCCGGCGCGCGCGTGGTCGATCTGGGTTGTGCGCCCGGTGGCTGGCTGCAAGTCGCTGTGAAACGCGTCAATGCACTCGGCGAGAAAAGCGGCAAGCGCATCGGCACCGTTCTGGGGGTTGACCTTCAAGAGGTTGAGCCCGTCGCCGGTGCCACCGCGCATGTCCTTGATTTCATGGAAGATGACGCCGATCAGAAGGTCAAGGACTGGCTGGGTGGCAAAGCGGACGTGGTCATGTCTGATATGGCGGCTGCGTCTTCGGGCCACAAACAGACTGACCACCTGCGGATCATGGCCCTGTGCGAAACGGCGGCTTATTTCGCGTTCGACGTGCTGGAAGAGGGCGGCACCTTCGTTGCCAAGGTGCTTGCTGGCGGGGCTGAGGGGGACCTTCAGAAACTGCTCAAGCAGAAATTCAACAAGGTTGCCAATGTGAAGCCTCCGGCCTCACGTTCTGATAGTTCCGAGAAGTTTGTTGTCGCCACCGGCTTCCGGGGTTAAGCGGCGTTAATCCAGATCGATCTTTCCCGGCGCTATACTCTGTTTCCGCAGAGACGCTGCAGCTATGCCTTGCAGCAATAGTGCTTCGCCATGATTGATATCGACAGGCTTGCGCGCGCGCAGCTCTTCAATACGCTGGTCAAGCGTCGTTTTAAGGGCCGCCGTCAGCGGCTTTGCGAGGGTAGCGGTGCGATCCGGCATACATCACCTGTAGCAATCCGAGTGCTTATACCGGTTGGCTAACCGCAGAATGCGCCGTGAAGATGGCGCAAATCTGCCAGTTCCATGCCAGTTATCTCCCGAGTTCCTGCGCCAGTTGCATTAAGTTTGGATCATCGGGAAGAACTAACAAGGCCTCGTCCAATGTCGCCAACGCAGCCTGAACACCGCGATTGATGTGGGCAAGTTGAACCAGCATCGGCCAAGCCTCAACGCGCTGCGGGTCGAGCGTTACAACCTCGCGGAATGCACGTTCTGCAGCCGGCGCGTTTCTGAGCGTAAGCGCCCAACCACCCAGCACCAAATGGGTCTCAGGAAAGTCCAAACGATTGGAAATGCTACGTTGCCAATCCGCCATGCCCTGCTGCGCGCTTGCGCGTTGGTCTTGCGTCATGGCCTGCGCTGGGATCGATAAGAACTCTTTCGCAGCCGAGATGCGTACATTGCGCATGGGGTCGGATAACAACGGCTCTAACCGCGAAGCGCGCAACTGGGCAGGAACCTGACGCTGCAGTACCGGTCCATTGGCACGTATCAGTGGGTCCGGATCGGCCAGCAACGGTGCCAGACGCTCGGCAAGATCAGGCGTTGCAAAAGGTTGCAACAAATACAGAGCGGTTGCGCGAACGATACCTGCCTGCCCTTCATCCAGAGCGATCGCGACCAGCGTTTCAGGGTCGTCCAATTGACCACTGCCTGCTTCTGCAAATGTCGTGCCATAATGCGCCACTCTATAGGATGATTCCGGGAACCAGAGTTCAATCTGCTGCGCCGCCCAAGACTGATCTTCATCCGCATGGCAATCGGTGCAGGCATCAGTTCCGAGCCCCAGATCAGGGCGGGGAATGCGGAAGCTGTGATCGCGCCTGCCATCTACCCCCATATAGACACGCTCGATCATGTGGCAGTTCTTGCATTGGCCACCCGCAGAATCTTCAGCATGTTGGTGATGCGCGGGCGTGTCATATTCGGCCAGCCGAAGGGTCGGGAAATCCGGGTTGCCAGCGGGGGAGTGGCATTGGGTACACAACCCATTACCCTCGGCTTTTACCTCAGCCCGGTGCGGATCATGGCAATTCACACAACCCACCCCTTCTGCATACATGCGCGACTGCAGGAATGAGCCATAAACATAGACCTCGTCCAAAATCTGACCATCTGGGTGATACAAACCCGGTCGCAGCAACGCCAGGTTATAGGCGTCGTGATACGGCTTGCCGGGAAGCGGATTACCCTCTTCCAACGCCTCGCGCCGGGAATGACAGCCGGCGCATTGCTGAATTTCCGCTTCTGTCTGCCCCCTGCCCCATGTCGTAGGGAATCCGAACTCGCTCAAACCGTCTTGCAACACTTTTCCGGTCGTCCACTCCAAATGCGCAGAGCCCGGCCCGTGGCAAGCCTCGCACCCGACACCAATTTCGACCTGTGTCGAGGCATAGCGCCTTTCCTCAGAGTCGTAGTTCTTCACATAGCCGGTCGCATGACACTCGGCACAGCGGGCGTTCCAATTTTTGTACGGACCGGTCCAGTGCAGCCCATCATTCGGAGGCAGATCCTGATCCGGGTAAAGGTGGAACCAACGGCCCTTTTCGACGTCCCAAACCACATCAAAACTCTGCAATCGGCCGGGTTCGGTTTCGAAAAGATATTGCTGTAGCGGCGCGATACCAACCACTGAATGTACCGGATAGGTCGTTGTAACGCCGTCTTTTTCGGTGACTTGCGCCGTAAGAGCTCCATCTTGATCCGCAAAGGCCACGCTCATTCCATGATGCGAGAATCGTGTTCCATCGAAATCAGCCTGAACATGGCCGTCCTCCACCTCAGTCCAGGCAAGCGCATGGTATGAGCTTTCCCAGGCTTCGGTTTCTTCCTTATGACAATCCGAGCACGCGTCTGATCCAACATAGTCCTGCGCCTGCGACTGCTGCGCGGTCGCCCAAAGGATCGCGGTCATCACGATAGCGCGGAGATACATCATTGCCCCTCTTCGTTTTGCAAATCGATCAGCGCGCCGTTGTATTCAGCCCCGAGGATCAGCATGGCCGAGCATAAGTACAGGAAAATCAGCGCTGCCATTGCCCCTGCAAGCCCGGCATACGTCGCGCTATAGGTCGCAAACTTGGCGATGTAGATTGAAAAGCCCCATCCACCTGCAGCCCACAAAGCCAATGTCAGGATTACGCCCGGCAAGATTTGTAGTAGGCTGTGCCGTCGGGTGGGCAAGATCAGATGAGCCAAAAGAACGGTGCCAGCGGGGACAGCCACGGTAAAGGTCCATCGCAGACGATCCACCGACAGCCAGTTGTCCACATCCACTGCCGTCTTTTCCGAAACCAAACGGGTATAGACCGGCAGAACGACTTCGACCGCCGCGATGGCCAGAATGGCAGCACCGCCGATTATGACCAGCACAAAGCACAGCAGTCGGGTCTTCCAGAACGGCCAATTGTCCGTGTCGTGATAGGCCTGCGCCATCGCCTTTCGCACAGCGGCGACTCCGTTTGAGGCAAAGTAGATCGCCAACAAGCCACCCAAAGTGATCACGCCCGAGCCCGCACCGGCCAGAACAGCACGCAGTTCTGAAACGATGGGATCGGCCACATCTTTGGGCCAGGCGCCAAATATCAGTTCGATCAGTTCATCGGTCACATAGCCCTGTGACAAGGCCCCTGCCAACGCGACCGTGAATAGAACGAATGGAAACAGGGCCATCATCAACGACATGGCGACGTGGCTGCTCATGACGAAGCCGTTTTTGTCATTAAATCGGCGCACAGCAAGCCAGAGCGCACGCAGGAATTGGCCGAACGAGGGAATCAAAACAGTTGGCATTGCGCTAGCCTAGCCTGCCTTTTCCTTTGGCAGAACCGCCAATCGGATCAGGCCACCGATTTCATGCGTATAACCTTCTGTATGGATTGCATAAACCCGCCAGCCTGTGCAGGATCAATCAAAACGCATCCAGGCAGCACTCAGACCAAGGCCATCTTATGACCTCTGACCCAGAAAACAGCCCTTCCCGTGCGCGTCCGCAACTGAGCGTATTGCGGGATGTAGCGATCGTGGCCACGCTAATGGTGCTTGGCCTCTATGCAGGGGCAAACTTTCTGGTGCCGTTGACCATGGCGTTACTGGTCAACGTGCTGATCCTGGCCCTTAGCGACCGGGTCATTGCAGTGACGCGGGTGCCAATCTGGTTGGCGAATGTCGCGGGAGTAACAGTTGTATTGGCCGGTTTGTTCATGATCATGTACATTCTGGGCAGTCAGGCCACGCAGTTTGCACGCTCGATCAACACCTACGAAAGCCAGTTTGACGGGGCTGTTCATAGAATTACCGGGTTGGTCGGCAACGATGTCACAAGTTTTATCCGAGACAATCTGGTCAGCATCGATATGTCCTATGTCGCTCGAATATTGCTGGGCAGCGCCACATCACTGCTTAACCAGTTCTTCCTTATCAGCCTTTATGTCGCCTTTCTGATGGCCGAGCGGTTGGCCTTTCGCAAGAAAATCCAGCTTGCCGCCGGCAACCCGCGGCTGGGGGCTGACCTGGCCTTGGTTCTGGATGCGATTTCGTACAGCCTGCAGCGATATGTCGGCGTGAAAACCTTTATCAGTCTGATCACCGCCACCATCAGCTACGCCGTATTCAAAGCGCTGGGTCTGGAATATGCTGAAACCTGGGCCGTGCTGACTTTCGCCCTGAATTTCATCCCGTCAATCGGTTCGATCATCGCCGTCATCTTTCCCGCAATGATCGCTCTGGTTCAGTTTGAGACGATCGGGCCATTTCTCGTGATCGTTCTGGGGTGCGGCACACTACAGTTTCTAATCGGCAACTTTCTAGATCCGGCCATGCTGGGCCGATCGCTGAACATGTCGACCTTCCTAGTGATTTTGGCATTAACTTTCTGGACTACGGTCTGGGGTCTGATCGGAGCGTTCCTGAGTGTGCCTTTGACCGTCTGCATCCTGATCATCTTCAGCCACATCCCCGCGCTGCGCCCTGTCGCGATCTTGATGTCTTTGGATGGAAGGCTCGGTGAGGATGATCGGTCGTCAACCGAACATTCGGCTTGAACGTCCG
The DNA here is from genome assembly GCF_056532915.1 of Ruegeria sp. H9. Taxonomy (NCBI): domain Bacteria; kingdom Pseudomonadati; phylum Pseudomonadota; class Alphaproteobacteria; order Rhodobacterales; family Roseobacteraceae; genus Ruegeria; species Ruegeria sp. H9. Next base: position 571,810 of record NZ_JBQFNX010000002.1, read on the forward strand.
TCAACTTTGACAGCTAGCGACGAGGGCGCGTCGATCTTTCAACCTCAGCCGACCATACCCGCCTTCGATCAAGTCCAATTCGATAAGCCTGTGTAATGCTCGGTGAAGCGTTGGCGCAGAGACTGCAATCATAGCCGCCAGCTCTTCCTGCGAAACCGGTATCCAACCCTCTGCGTCGGATGTCACCTCATCCAGATGCAGCAACCTCAGAACCAGCCGTTTCTCGGTGCCGGTCACCGCAAGATTGGCTACGATACGCAGGGCTTTTTGCATGTTTTCATGACTTAAGGCGTAGAAATCCCGAACAAAGTCAGGAGAATCCTGCACCAAGCGTTCTAACCGCGGGGCCGGAAAGAAAAGCGTCTCGGTTGGCCGAGTCGCCACCACGCTGATCAGCCGATGCGCAGTCGCAAACAACGCGAGATCGCCGACCCAAAAGCCACGTCCCTCTTGGTGTATGACAAATTCCTGACCGTCATCTGCGGGGACGGTGATCTTAACACTACCATCCAATACAGCGTGAATCCCGTTGGCGGGATCACCCTGGACAAACAAAGCTTCGTCAGCACCGTAAGTTCGGCGCACGGCGCTGCGCATCAGAGCATCCTGAAAGGCGGGAGATCTGGTTTTGAACCAGGAACTTTCCTGCAGCGCGTCTAGATCAGTTTCAATTAATGCCATCTATATATTTAAACTTCATCATATGATAAATTTCAATCAGGCTCACTGGCCTACATTACTTACACACGAATCCCGCAATCTGGCTATTTTCGCGGGATATCCAATGCTTAACGACTGCAACTAATCCTATTCTGGACACAAGTCTCAGATAGTTCACAGGGACAAATTGTCCACAAGTTCAGGAGTAAAACATGTTAACTACAACCCGGTTCTTGGAAAGCTGGCGTATCGGACTGCGCCGTACCGCAGCAGCGTCGATTGCCGTTCTGGTCGCACTGCCCGCATGGGCGCAGGATCAAAAACCCAACATTTTGGTCATTTGGGGCGATGACATCGGCCAATCCAACATTTCGGCCTACACAATGGGCCTTATGGGATACCAGACCCCCAATATCGACAGGGTCGCCGATGAAGGCATGATCTTCACCGATTATTATGGCGAGCAATCCTGCACAGCTGGCCGCTCATCTTACATCATGGGCCAATCGGTGTTCCGGACTGGACTGTCCAAGGTTGGCTTGCCTGGCGCTAAAGAAGGGATGCAGATCGAAGACCCCACGATTGCAGGGTTGCTTAAGGATCATGGGTACGTGACCGGCCAGTTTGGCAAGAACCACCTGGGCGACCGGGATGAGCATCTGCCGACAAATCACGGATTTGATGAGTTTTTTGGGAATCTCTATCACCTCAATGCCGAAGAAGAACCCGAGCATGAAGATTATCCCGGGGACGCGGTTCTGCCCGACGGGCGCACGTTCCGCGAGGCCTATGGTCCGCGCGGTGTGATCAAGTCCAGCGCAGGCGGCCCCATCGAAGACACCGGTCCACTGACACGCAAACGCATGGAAACGGTGGATCAGGAAACCCTGGAAGCTGCCGTTGAGTTCATTCGTGAGGCCAACCAGAACGGCACACCATTCTATGTCTGGTGGAATGGCACACGCATGCATTTCCGCACCCATGTCGGGGAAGAAATGCGCGAAACAGCCAACGAAATCCTAGGTAGTCCGGCCGATGAATACACGGCGGGCATGATCGAACATGACATTCAGGTCGGCCAACTGCTTGATCTGCTGGACGAACTCGGCATCGCCGACAACACTATCGTTCATTATTCCACCGATAACGGCCCGCATTACAACACTTGGCCGGATGCCGCTTCGACACCGTTCTGGGGCGAAAAGAATACCAACTGGGAAGGCGGCTGGCGCGTACCATCCATGGTGCGTTGGCCCGGTAAGATCGAAGCGGGTTCGATCTCAAACGAAATCGTGCATCACATGGATTGGCTGCCCACCTATCTGGCGGTCGCTGGCGACCCCGAAATCAAGGAAAAGCTGAAAGCCGGCTATTCCTCACCTGCCATGGGTCGCGACTACAAAGTGCATCTGGATGGCTACAACATATTGCCACTGCTGACTGGTGAGACCACTGAAAGCCCCCGCCGTGAAATCTTTTATTTCACGGATGACGGCGACCTGTCTGCTTTGCGTTTTGACGACTGGAAGCTGATCTTTTTGGAGCAAAAAGCATGGGCCACCCTGCGCGCATGGATGGAACCATTCACAGAACTGCGCGTGCCGATCATCGTGAATTTGCGCCGCGACCCTTATGAGCGTGGATACCGTACATCCAACACATACTACGACTGGATGATCGACCGGGTGTATTTCCTAGTACCGGCGCAGCAATATGTGGCGAGTTTCCTGAGTACTTTCCAAGAATTCCCACCACGTCAGAAGGCGGCGAGCTTCAGCCTGGATCAGGTGATGCAGAAATTGGCCACACCGACTTCGAACTAGAAAACAAGACAGGGGCCGCCTTAAAGCGCGGCCCCTTTTTCCAGTATCAGAGGCTATTACATGAGATTTCTCAAACTCACGGCGTTTATAGCCACCGTCCCCCTTGTGGCGTTCGCAGACCCCCTGCCCAGCTGGACCGACTCGGCATCAAAACAGCAGATCATCGACTTTGTTGACGCGGTCAGCGACCCGGCGAATGAACTCTATGTCACTCCCGCCGACCGGATTGCGGTGTTTGACAATGACGGCACGCTCTGGGCTGAACAACCGGTCTATTTTCAGTTCATATTTGCCATGGACCAACTGGCAGAGCTTGCTAAACAAGACCCATCGATCTTATCGACCCCAGCGTTGAAAGCGGCTGCTGAGGGTGATCTGAAAACCATTCTGGACGGCGGGCACGACGCTCTGATCGAAGTGGTCAACGCATCGCATTCCGGCAGCAGCGTTGAAGTATTTCAGGCGTCGGTGGCCGATTGGCTGGACACTGAACGACATCCCGAGACCGATCTGCCCTACGACCAGATGACCTATCAGCCGATGGTCGAGCTGTTGCGCTATCTGCGGGATGAGGATTTCAAAACTTATATCGTTTCAGGCGGAGGCCTGCATTTCATGCGTGTCTTCGCCGAACAGGCATATGGCATCCCGCCCGAACAGATTCTGGGCACCTATGGGGAAACAACTTATGACAGCCAAAACGGCACGCCCGTAATCAACAAGGCCCCCGGCATTGCCTTCATCGATGACAAAGAAGGCAAGCCAATCAACATCGAGCGCACCATCGGCAAACGCCCCATTTTTGCCGGAGGAAACTCGGACGGGGATTTTGCCATGCTTGAATGGACCACCGCAGGCGACGGGCCACGGCTGGGCGTTTTGATCCATCACACTGATGCGGATCGCGAATGGGCCTACGATCGCGAAAGCCCGATTGGACGGCTGGTCGATGGGTTGGACAAAGGCCCGAATATGGGATGGGTCATTGTTGATATGGCCAACGACTGGTCCCGCATCTACACTGGGGCAAACTAAGCAACCCGGATCGCTGCGCCCCGATGTGGACATTACTCGTCTCGTTTTTTCTGTTTTCACTCTATTGCGTAGCGGTCGTCTTTGCAGTTCGCGCTGCGCAGACTGCACGCACACCACAAGGAGCGGTTGGCTGGGTTGTGTTCCTGCTGTCGGCCCCGATGTTAGGCGTGCCGCTGTATCTATTCCTCGGTCACCATCGGTTCAGAGGATACCGGATCGCTCGGCAAGAAAGTGAGCGCGTCGTCGAAGGGATCAAGACCTTTGCCGACTTCTCGAAACCCGACCCTCAGACGATGCGAGTCAATCCTCGCGCGTTTGAAGCGCTGGCCCATTTGCCCGTCTCACGTGGGAATGGAGCCGAGCTGCTGATCGACGGCGAAGTTACGTTTGATGCCATTCTCGACGCCATAGATAAGGCCGAGAATTACGTTCTGATCCAGTTCTACATCGTCCGGGATGATAATCTTGGGCGAAGGGTGCGGGACCGGCTAATCGCCGCGGTCAAGCGTGGCGTACATGTTCGGTTCATGACCGATGCAGTGGGTAGCTATGGCTTGCCGTCCAGCTATTTTGAGACGCTGCGCCAGGCCGGTGTGGATGTTGCAGATCCCCGCGAACAACGCGGGCCCAATTTCCGGTTTCAACTGAACTATCGCAACCACCGAAAAACTGTGATCGTGGATGGCAATGTCGGCTTTATCGGTGGTCACAACATCGGGGTCGAGTATCTGGGACAAAGCCCTCGGTTCGGTCGTTGGCGGGACACACACATCAAGATGACCGGTCACGTGGTCCGTCAATTGCAACTGATCTTCACGGAAGACTGGCACTGGGCGCGCAACGAAGATCTGATCGACCAACTCGATTGGGCTGGAAATGAATCTGATCAGGACATGAATGCGCTGCTGGTGGCAACGGGCCCGGGCGACGAAACAGAAACCGGCGCAATGATGTTCTTTGCGGCCATCACTGAGGCGAAAGAACGGCTTTGGATCGCCTCGCCCTATTTTGTGCCCGACATCGACATCATGACCGCGCTACAGCACGCCGCACTGCGCGGTGTGGATGTACGAATACTCGTGCCGGATGTCATCGACCATCGTCTGCCCTGGCTGGCCGCTTTTGCCTATTTCGACGAAATCCGAGACTGTGGCGCCCGTGTGTTTCGCTATACCGACGGCTTCATGCATCAAAAAGCGTTTGTTGTAGACGATACCTTGGCCGCCGTTGGCACCACCAATCTGGACAACCGATCTTTCCGTCTGAACTTTGAGGCGATGGCCCTGTTCTTTGATCGTCGCGCAGCAAACGCAGTGGCTGCGATGCTGGAAACCGATTTTGAAGCAAGTTACGAATTGACCCGCAATTTGCCCCAGCAACCGTTCCACATCCGTTTTGGTGCGCCGCTTGCACGGTTGTTTGCACCGATCCTCTAGTTCAGGAACCGTTCTTCAAACACCCGCGTCATGAGAGCCACCAGGAACGCGGTCGACAGCCCAAAGGCCAGTAGGCCCGTGACCGATGCAAACGCTCCGAAGATGCGCAGCCCTTCGCCCAAGACGATGTCGCCGTAACCCAGCGTTGTGAACGTCACCAATGAGAAATAGAGGGCCGAATTCCAATCCGGCAGCACATCACCCCAAACCCAGACAATCGCCCAGATCCAGACCTGAACCGTATGGGTCAGCACGATAAACACCAGCGCCACGCTGATCGGGCCTGCGGTTGCAAGGATAGTGCTGCGTGTCTCCCATTTCGCAACCAGTTTTCGGATGACCAGAACGCACCATGTCAGCAGCATGATTTCGATCAGAAAACAAATACCCAGATAGAAGCTGCCCCAAATGATTTGTTGCGACAATGTCATGTAAACGGCCTTTGTTCTGATCGCTGAAAACTGTGCAAGCATGGGGGTTTCGCGCGTTGCCGACAACCCCATGCGATGCGTAAGGCTGCGGCGAATAGAACCGATCTCGGCTCTGGACACTGGCGCGCCGCGTTGCACATTGTGACGGGACCAGATGAGAGTTTGCATGTTGCTATCAATTGATCACGTTCGAAAAGCCTATCCCGGTGGGCGACCTGTCCTGACCGATGTTTCATTGACGTTGGAACAGGGGCAGACCTTGGCGCTGACCGGAGAAAGTGGCAGTGGCAAAAGCACATTATTGCATCTGGTGGCGGCGCTGGATGGGTTTGATGGCGGAGAGATTACTCTGGAAGGGCGCGCCATGTCGGCCCTGAATGATGCGGAACGCGCCGAATTGCGTCGCGGCACCCTGTCTCTGGTCTTTCAGCAGTTCAACCTGATCCCGTCGCTGACCGTTGCCCAGAACCTCTCGATCCATGCGCGACTTGCGGGTCGGAACGACCCGGATTGGGTTGTCCACCTGACCGAGCGCCTTGGCCTGAGAGAACTGCAAGACCGCTACCCCGAGAACCTTTCGGGCGGACAGCAGCAGCGGGTTGCCATCGGACGCGCCATGGCGATCCAACCACGATTGCTGCTAGCGGATGAGCCGACGGGCAATCTGGACGAAACAGCAAGTGCGGTGGTGCTGGACCTGATGCTTTCATTGGTTGCCGATACCGGCGCTGCGCTCCTGCTGGTCACTCACTCGAATGACATCGCCAGCCGTCTCGACCGACGTGCCCACCTGACGGGCGGGCATATCGCATGACACGCGCTGCGGTCCTGGCGCTGGTGTCCCATTGGCGGATGCACCCATTGCAATTGATGACGCTTCTGACGGGTATCGCGCTGGCAACTTGTCTGTGGTCGGCCGTGCAAGCCATCAATGCCGAAGCGCGCGCGAGCTATGAACGCGCCAGCACCCAGCTTGCCATCGGACAATTCGACGAATTGCGCGCCTCCGGTTCCACGATCCCTCTTTCCCGCTACGCCGAGCTCAGGCGCGCAGGCTGGCAAGTGGCGGCCGTCTTAGAAGGCACGCTGCGCATCAAGGGCCGTTCCGTACGTCTGATGGGGGTGGATTTGGTGGCCTACCCTGTCCTGCCCGCGATCACCCAGATCGAGCAAGGCGCGGATGCCCCCGACCCGGCTGATATGCTGACAGCTCCGGGGCGGCTGCTGATGTCACCCGCCCTGGCCCCGCTGTTTCAATCTAACGACAAATTCCCACCGGTGCTTTCCAGCACCGCGCTGCCACCTGATCTGGTGCTCACCGATATTGGAGTGGCCGAGCGTCTTCTGAACCGTCCCGGTCAGATTTCCCGTCTGGTGATCTTGCCCAATCAGCCCCGTGGTGTCCCGTCTCTGTCAGAACTTGCGCCTGAACTTCAACGCATTAGCCCCTCGGCCCAGTTGGATACCGCGCAACTTACCGACAGCTTTCACCTGAACCTCTCAGCCTTCGGCTTGCTGTCTTTCGCCGTCGGCCTGTTCATCGTTCACGGAACGGTCGGCCTCGCCTTCGCGCAGAGGCGTGGCACGATCCGTACATTAAGGGCGTTGGGCCTTCCCATGCGGGGCCTGATCTGGATCGTTCTGGGTGAATTACTTCTCTTGGCCCTGATCGGTGGCCTGTTCGGGTTAATCCTGGGGTATTTTCTGGCTGGAGCCTTGTTGCCTGATGTCGCCGCCACGTTGCGCGGCCTCTACGGGGCAACAATCGACGGGCAGATGTCATTACGCCCCCAATGGGTCGCCGCAGGTCTTGCGATGGCAACAGGCGGCACGTTGGCGGCCAGTGGCCACGCTCTTTGGCGACTTTCGCGCATGCCCATCCTCGCAGGGCCGGGCTTACAAGCTTGGCGTGGCAGTAAAGCCTCGGCCCAGATTACAGGCGCGTGTGGCCTAGCCCTGCTAGCATTGGGCTTTATCGCATATTTCACAATCGGCGGACTTATCGCAGGGTTTGCCTTGCTTGCCGGGATGCTGACCGGAGCGGCCTTGTTGCTGCCGCTCGCACTGTCAGGGATATTGACCTTGTGCCTGCGCCGGGCCCGCACGCCTGTTGGTCAATGGGTGCTCGCGGACATGCGGGCGCAATTGCCCGGTCTGTCACTTGCGCTGATGGCCTTGCTGCTAGCGCTCGCCGCGAATATCGGCGTGGGCACAATGGTTTCAAGCTTCCGCCTCACCTTTACTGGCTGGCTCGATCAACGGCTGACCTCCGAACTTTACGTGACCGCAGCCGACAATGCACAAGGCGCAGCCCTTATCGATTGGCTCGCCCCAAGGGCGTCAGCTGTCCTACCCATTCGCAGCACCGAATTGCTGCACGAGACCGGGCCGTTGTTTCTGTACGGGATTGTTGATCACGATAGCTATCGCAACAACTGGCCACTGATCGCCAAGGATCCCGACGTCTGGGACAACGTCCTGTATCGCGGCGCCGTACTCATCAACGAGCAACTCGCACGACGCGCGGATCTGTGGCCCGGAGATACCGTCGCGATCACACCCGAGCACAGCTTGCCGATTGCAGGTGTCTATTCCGACTACGGGAACCCGACAGGTCAGGCCATCGTCGCAATGCCGATGCTGGATCAGATTGCCCCGGATACGGATACACGCCGCTTTGGCATTCGCATCGCACCGGATCAGGCCTCGGAGCTGGCACAGGCGTTGCGTGACCAATTTGACCTGCCTCCATCGGCAGTTGTGCAGCAGGCCGCTATGAAAGCGCAATCGATGGCTGTTTTTGAAAAAACTTTCGTCGTCACCTCAGCGCTGAATGTGCTGACACTGGGCGTTGCGGGGTTCGCGATACTCACCAGTTTGCTGACATTGTGGACCCAGCGCCTGCCTCAGGTCGCACCGGTCTGGGCGCTGGGTCTAACGCGCGCGCAACTGGCCAAGCTAGAGCTTCTGCGCAGTGTCCTGCTTGCGGTGATGACCGCTTGTCTTGCCCTTCCATTGGGCCTTGTATTGGCATGGGTGCTGCTGGCCGTGATCAACGTGCAGGCCTTCGGATGGCGCTTGCCCATGTATTTGTTCCCAACTGATTGGCTGAGCTTATTCCTGCTGACTCTGGTTGCCGCCGTGCTCGCAGCAGCCCTACCCGCATTACGATTGCTCCGCCTGCCACCTGCTGCGCTGTTGAGGGTTTTTGCCAATGAACGTTAAAGCCTTCATTCTGTTCATCCTCCTTCCAATTACCGGTTGGGCGCAGGGTTATGCCGGGTTGGGCGGCAATGCGGATGGCTTTACGCGTCCTGAACCGGACTACAGCTTTCAGTTTCCGCAAGATCACGGCGCCCATCCGGATTATCGGATTGAATGGTGGTATCTGACGGCAAACCTCAAAGACGCAGAGGGTCGCGACTATGGCATACAATGGACCCTGTTCCGATCGGCCCTGAAACCGTCCGAGGCTGACGGCTGGCAAAGCCCGCAGATCTGGATGGGCCATGCCGCGCTCACAACGCCAGAAACACACTATTTCGCCGAACGACTCTCTCGCGGCGGTGTCGGACAGGCTGGCGTAACGGCCCATCCGTTTGAGGCATGGATCGATGAATGGCACATGCGCGGCGATGATTTGGAAACCCTCAGCCTGACAGCAAACGGATCAGACTTTGGGTATGATCTGACTCTGAAGGCCCAAGGCCCATTGGTGTTTCACGGGGCCGAGGGGTATTCGGTGAAATCCGCCGATGGTCAGGCAAGCTACTACTATTCACAACCCTTCTACACGGTCGAGGGCACGCTCCACCTGCCCAACGAAGATATCGAAGTCGTCGGCCAGGGTTGGCTGGATCGCGAATGGTCCTCGCAACCCTTGGCCGAAGATCAAAGCGGCTGGGACTGGTTCTCGCTCAGCTTTGACGACGGTGACAAGCTGATGGCCTTCCGCCTGCGCGGGGATCGAGGGGATTTCACGGCCGCTACGTGGATTGGGGCCGATGGGCAAACGACCCCCCTGCCCGATGGCTCAGTTCTGCTAATGCCCCTTGAAACCGCCCGCGTGGCGCATCGTGACGTTCCGATCAAATGGCAGGTATCCTTGCCGGATCGCGAGATCGATGTTGAAGTCGATGCCATAAGCCCGAAAGCCTGGATGGGAACCCGGTTCGAATACTGGGAAGGCCCAATCACCATCACAGGTAGCCACACAGGGCGCGGATATCTTGAGATGACGGGGTATTGAAGTTGAAATTTCGTGTTCTTTCAAGCTAGCGGATGTCCCCAAACGGGGTCAGAGCTTGCTGTTCAGGGTCATGCAATACCCAGCGCCCACTTATTCAAATTCGAGACCATGTAGAAATCCAGTTCCCACTCCTGGTCATATTCAGAAACACAAGAAACAACACGCCGAGCCGTACCACACATCATAGTGATATTCCCGAGCTGTTTGCAGGACGTTGCTGGTATTTGATGTCGGAGCTGAAGATCAGTTTCACGACACTGAACCTCGTCGTATTATAACATACTCTGCTATCCTGAGTGTGATAAACACCCGGTCAGGATTGCACATATTATTAATCGATGGGAGGCGAGGGAATCAGAAAAATCGCTATGTCATAACACGTTAACAAAACACGCAAGGAATAGGCAGAAGACTTGCAATAGCTGTCTGGTCTGAGCGAGGCGCAAGCCAAACATTTTTCCATTTCGCTCATGCGGTTGTGCGGAAAATTGAAAAATTCGATCAAATCCACTAGTGTTTAAAACACGGCAATTTCGCCCGTTTCAACAAAACTATTTTTAACTAATCGAATTCGGGCGTTGCCTGTTACACACACTTATTTGAAAGGAATTGAAAATGGCTAATGGCGTTGAAGTGAGCCGCGAAGAGATCGAAGCCTATTTGAACTCACTCGATCTAGGGCAACCAGAACAGGTAAAAGGTATCGATTTTTGCGATGCGTGGCCTGTGGTACGAGTGGTTCTGGAAAAGATCAAAGAAAAGGCGAACGGTGCAACCAAATTTATCATCAAGTGGATCATTGAATTACTTGATGCCTACTACGAGCAAAAGTGTAGCTAACGCTCTGCCCGCTGCGTTCTAAGCAGCGGGTCCCACCCACAGGTCAATTACAAAGCCGCCATCTCGCGCGGCTGGGCATCAGAACTATTAAGAATTGCTGGATGTGACTACTTCAGAGTTCCGCGATTTAGTGGGCAATGGCGCGTTGCCTCAACCAATATCGCACTGGCGGGATCGAGCGCTGGAACGCGCGTGATTAGCACCCATTCTGAATACCGAAACCGACCGTCCAGAAAATGTTATGGAAGTGTGAAATATCTGCATAAACCTAGAATTGTGAAGCCACGGCTTGTCCAGAAATGGCGATATGACTCGTGCATTCAAAGCAAACTCGTTGATGAATCAAAACAATTCAAAGTAAATGTCCCCAAAAGAAAAAACAGCGAGCCGGCTCCCCTAACTCACTGTTTTTACTTTGGTACCCAAGGCCGGACTCGAACCGGCACGGTATCACTACCGGGGGATTTTGAATCCCCTGCGTCTACCATTCCGCCACTTGGGCCACGAACACTGGATTAGCGCCCTACCGAGAGAAGGTCCAGAGGCAAAAAACAACCACTGCTCTGAATGTTTCATCGAAGGAGGTTGACGGTCAGTCGGGTGCATGGTTTGGCTTGCCGCAGCGGTTACCAGGATACTTATTCTTCATGTTGCGATCTCTTTATGACTGGACCATTCGTCTGGCCGAACATCCTCATGCGCTCTGGGCGCTGGCTGTTGTGGCTTTTGTCGAAAGTTCGTTTTTTCCGATCCCACCCGATGTTTTGATGATTCCCATGATCCTTGCGCGTCCGTCGCGGGCCTGGCTGATCGCGACGGTCGCCTTGGTTGCCTCGGTGCTGGGTGGGATATTGGGTTATGCAATTGGGGCATTCTTTTACGAAAGCCTTGGGCAGCCTGTTCTGGAAGCCATGGGCAAAGCCCACGCAATGGAAGAATTCAATACCCGCTTCAATGATTTCGGCTTCTGGGCCGTGCTGGCGGCTGGTGTGACGCCTTTCCCATATAAGGTCATCACCATCATGTCGGGCTGGACCGGGATGCCGATTGGGACGTTCATAGCCACCTCGATCCTGGCGCGCGCCTTGCGCTTCTTTCTTGTGGCCGGGCTGCTGTGGAAATTTGGGGAACCGATCCGTGACTTCATCGAAAAACGGTTGGGTTTGATGTTTACCCTATTCATAATCCTGCTGTTTGGCGGCTTTCTTGTGGTGAAATACTTATGACGCGCAAAAGACTTCTGGTTCTGGTTGCCGCATCCGGCTCGGCCGCGTTGCTACTTGGGGCTTGGGGCTTTCAATACGTCGGTGGGCTCGCGCCGTGCAAAATGTGCATCTGGCAGCGGTATCCCCATGGTGTCGCAGTGATTCTTGGTGCTCTAGCCTTTGCCTTCCCGGGCGTCCGCCCCCTGCCCCTACTAGGCGCTCTGGCCGCGGCCACAACGGCGGGAATAGGGTTTTACCATGCTGGGGTCGAGCAAGGCTGGTGGGAGGGCCCATCGACCTGCACATCTGGTGATATCGACGGCCTGAGTGCAGAAGAGTTAATGGATCAGATCATGTCCGCCCCGCTCGTGCGTTGCGATGACATCCCGTGGGAGATGTTCGGGATTTCCATTGCGGGCTGGAATGGATTGATTTCGACGGGTCTGGTCCTGATCTGGATCGCAGCCTGGCGCGCGCGCTAGGGTTTATAGCTGATCCAGTTCGGCATCCCAGTAGAGGAAGTCGATCCAGCTTTCGTGCAGATGGTTCGGGGGGAACTTCCGACCGATATTGCGCAAAGCCTCAGCATCCGGCTGACGCGGCGGTTTATTCAGAGACATTCTGGCTTGTCGCAGGGATTTTGAGCCCTTGCGCAGATTGCACGGACTGCACGCTGCAACGACATTCTGCCAACTTGTGACCCCGCCCGCAGCGCGCGGTACAACATGATCAAAGGTCAGGTTTTCACGGTTGCCGCAGTACTGGCATTTGAATTCGTCCCGCAAAAATAAATTAAAGCGCGTGAAGGCCACGCGCTTTCTGGGTTTTACATAGTCTTTCAGGACAACCACCGAGGGTATTCGGATCTCGGTACTGGGACTGCGGACAACCTCGTCATATTCCGCAACAATATCCACCCTGTCCAGCCAGGCAGCTTTGATCGCCTCCTGCCACGGCCATAAAGACAACGGGTAGTAGGAAAGAGGTCTGTAATCGGCGTTCAAAACCAATGCCGGATGATGCTTGAGAGCACCGGTTTCCCTGACAAATTCGGTCCTGAAGTCTCCGTCCATAACAGAATCGCTCCTCGCTCTGTACTGCCCGTTTGTGACATCAGAGCGGGGAACACCCGCCCCGGCCTTAAGTTAACTATATATCGTGTTAAATCTCTGACAAGTGCCGAGTTCACACAACATCTCGGGTATTGGTTAGGCCGAATACGTAACAGATAAGTGACACTTATCCACAGGTTGCGCAGATGTGGTCTGCAAGCTATGGCGGGGCATGTCCTGGTTCATCCGTTTCAACAAACCTTACGATGTATTGCCGCAGTTCACCGACCGCGCCAATTCTGACTCGCCCCGCAGCACGCTCTCGGAATTCATCGACCTGCCCGGTGTCTATCCTGCGGGACGCTTGGACCGGGATAGCGAGGGTTTGATGCTGCTGACTGATAATGGGCGATTGCAGGCGCAGATATCAGACCCCAAGCACAAGATGCCTAAGACATACTGGGTTCAGGTCGAAGGCATTCCCGATACAGCGGCACTAAAGGCGTTGCGGGAAGGTGTTGAACTTAAGGATGGTTTGACGCGCCTCGCCAAGGCGCGGCTGATTGACGAACCCGAATGGCTGTGGCCACGCACCCCGCCGATCCGGGTTCGCCAAACGGTGCCCGACAGTTGGATTGAACTGACGATTAAAGAGGGCCGCAACCGTCAGGTTCGCCGGATGACAGCCGCAGTCGGGCACCCAACTCTGCGCCTGATCCGAGCCCGTGTTGGAGATTGGTCTTTGGACGGCCTTGACCCCGGTCAGTGGGAAAGCCTGCCGATGCCAGCTGTTGACGTAGCACCGTCGCGCAAGCGGGACCGCTGCCCGCGCCGGTGACAAAAACTGCGTGATGTGATAGGCTTAGGGCATGAAGGTCACACCGGATATCCCTGCCCCGTCTGCCATCCTGGAAGCCGCGCTGTATGTCGACGATCTAGATGCGGCCGAGGATTTCTATGGTCAGATATTGGGGCTAGAGAAAATCCAGCGCGTCACCGACCGCCATGTGTTCTATCGAATCGGCGGGTCCGTCCTGTTGCTGTTCAATGCCAGCGAAACCGAGAAACCGCCAGGCAACCCTGATCTGCCGGTCCCACCGCATGGGGCGCGTGGCCCCAGCCATGTTTGCCTTGTCCTGAGCCGCGATGAAATCACCGTGATGCGCAAGCATCTGTTGGACTGGAACATCCCTGTCGATGCCGAGTTCGACTGGCCCAACGGAGCCCGGTCGCTCTATGTACGAGACCCTGCAGGCAACTCGGTCGAATTCTCGGAAGGAAGGCTTTGGGAGTGATCGATCAGCGAAGCGGCTGCTTCTCGCCCCCGATCACACGGTAGATTTCGCTAGAGACAACACCGACCTCACCAAGTGCCGCCTGAAAAGCAGCCATATGAGGGGTCGCAAAATGGGCCTCAAGCGCGGCCTGACCCTGCCATTCCTCATAGACCCGAAAGCGGGTCGCCTGACCCAGGATTTGACTGAATTCATAGATCAGGCATCCGGGTTCTTTCAGGGTTTCCGCAACCATCACCTGCGCAGCGGCAATGGCTTTCTCGACCCCTGCATCTGAAACTTCGACCACTCCTGTCACGATCAGCATCATGCTCTCCTTAGATCGCCCCGCAAGTCAGAGGCTCAGCTTATCCCGCATGAAGGCCAGCGCAACACTCAAGCCATCCGGAGCAATCCCGTGGCCGGTGCCCTTCATTATATGGGCATAAACCTCTTTGAACCCGGCCGCCTGAAGTGCCTCAGCTGCTTCTGGCAACGATTGCGGCGGTACAACGTCATCAGCATCGCCATGCACCAGCAGGATTGGCATGCGACTTACGGTTTCGTCTGGCAGCAAATCAGGTTCCAGCAAACGGCCCGAGAACGCTACGATCCCGGCCACTGGGTCTTCGCGGCGCGGGGCTACATGTAAGCTCATCATCGTGCCCTGGCTGAAACCGAACAGCACTACCTGCTCTGGCAGGACATCCTCATCCACCATCAGCGCATCAAGGAACGCGTTGAAATCCTCAACTGCCATTTCCATACCCCGTCGGGCTTCCTCCTCGGATGAGCCATCAATCCACGGGATCGGGAACCACTGGAAACCGTTGGGCATACCGATGATCTGTTCAGGCGCGTCCGGAGCTACAAACAACGTATCCGGCAGATGCTCGCCCAACGGATCAGCCAGCCCCAAAAGATCGGCCCCGTTTGCACCATAACCATGCACAAACACCACGACCGAGCGTGTGTCGCCTGAAACCGGCTCTTTCCTGAGCGCGTTCAAAACCCGTGTCATCTGATCCCTTCTCTGTCTTTTGCGACCCGGTAATAGGCCCACAGCACCCGCGCCGCAACCGATCGCCACGGCGACCATGCTTCAGCCATCTGGCGTAACTCTTTGTCTTTTGGTCGTTCTGGCAATTCATAGAGGATGCGTGCAGCTTCCTGTAAGGCCAGATCGCCCGGTGCAATCACATCGGCGCGACCCAGCGAAAACATCGCATAAATCTCGGCGGTCCAGACACCGATTCCCGGTACCTCGGTCAGAATTGCGACCACTTCGTCATCTGGCGCATCACGCAACGCTTTGTAATCGATCCGCGCTTCGGCCAAGGCGCGGGCATAGCGAATTTTCTGACGGCTGAGACCCACAGCGCGCAGATCATCATCAGTGGCCCACATAATCTTGCGCGGACCGGTCAGTTTTGCGTCCTGCAGCCTCTTCCAGATTGCGTTTGCCGAGGCCACGCTGACCTGCTGACTGACAATCGCGCTGAGCAATTCGGCGAACCCGTCAGGCTTGCGCCTGAGTGGCAGGGGTCCGGTTTGCTCCATCGCATAAGCCATCCGGGGGCAGGCCTCAGCCAACCACTCGGCCCCTTCGGTAACGCAGTCCGGTGTTTCGATGATGCGTCCGACGGACATGCGCTCTCCGATAAGTGATCCTTGTCCGCACGTTAGGCGGATGTGCCGCATATGCAACCCGCTTGTGCCAAGTCTCAATCGTAGATAACCATTCGCCCATGACAATGATCGCTGCCACCCCTGACGATAGTCAGGCCAAACGCAACGTCGCCGTTTTGGTGGCAGCACAGGCAATCCTGGGTGCACAGATGCCCATGATGTTCATCGTCGGCGGGCTGGCAGGCCAATCGCTGGCCAGCAACGCTTGCCTTGCGACGCTGCCGATTTCACTGATCGTTCTGGGTTCAATGCTGGCGGCCACGCCGATTTCGGCCATCATGCAACGCTGGGGACGCCGTGCCGGGTTTCTTGTGGGATCAACTGCAGGTGCCGCAGGGGGCGTTATCGGGGCTTACGGCCTTTATCTCGGCTCGTTCCCGATCTTCCTAATTGGCAGCTTCCTGACCGGCATATACATGAGCGCACATGGCTTTTATCGCTTTGCAGCGGCTGACACTGCATCGGATGCGTTCCGGCCCAAGGCGATCTCATACGTCATGGCCGGAGGGCTTGCGGCGGCGATCATCGGCCCTCAGATCGTCAAGCTGACCTCGCAGGCGTATGTGGTCCCGTTTTTGGGCACTTATCTGGCGGTGATCGCGATCAACGTTCTGGGGTCGGCGTTGTTCTTTTTCCTCGACATCCCGACCCCGCCGAAACCAACCGAAGACGAGCCGAAAGGCCGGACCCGATTGGAACTGCTGAAAACCCCGCGCATCGCAGTGGCGATCATTTGCGCCATGGTCTCTTACGCGCTGATGAACCTTGTCATGACCTCTACGCCTTTGGCCGTCGTCGGGTGCGGATATACCGAAGGTGATGCCGCGGATATCGTCACCAGCCACGTACTGGCGATGTACATTCCCAGCTTCTTCACCGGCCACCTGATCGCGCGGTTTGGGGTCGAAAAGATCGTAGCTCTCGGTTTGGCAATCCTTGGCGGCGCAGGCATTGTCGCCCTGCAAGGTGTTGATCTAGGTAACTTTTTCGTCGCCCTGATCCTGCTTGGCATCGGATGGAACTTTGGCTTCATTGGCGCCACCAGCATGTTGGCAGACTCGCATGAAGTGCACGAACGCGGGCGAATGCAGGGCCTGAATGACTTGCTGGTGTTTGGCGGCGTGACCTTTGCTTCGCTTGCCTCTGGCGGATTGATGAACTGCTCGGGCGGTTCAGCGGTCGAGGGTTGGACGGCCGTAAACCTCGCCATGATCCCGCTGCTGACCCTTGCAGGTGGCGCGCTGCTGTGGCTGGTTCTGAGGCCTTCGGACCCACAAACCGTCTGACGTTACCAGCGCCCGGTCGCTGCCGTTTTCATCAGGGTAAACCGACGTCGGATTTCACCCTGAGCCAACGCACCTGCGGCCACCCGGTCCGGTCTGGCCAATGCAGTCCGCAACACCCATTCCGTCTGCCACCCCGCATAGAGCGCAGGCCGTGCTTGTGCCGAGACCTCGTTGCGGGCGGACCGCGCCTGCGCCAATCGGTCCAAAGCCTTCTGCGCCAGCGCCCGAACCCCGTCATGGGTTCCGTCCAGCAAAGGAATGCGCCCACGTGCCTCAAGCTCGGGAATTGCGCGCAGCCAATTCGCGATCCCCGCTGCATATCCGAAATCACGCAGAACAGTTTCATCCGCCGAACCCAAAGCCTGCGCCGACACCACCATTAATGTCCCAGCGCTATGGGCAATATAGGCGTCAAAATGCGCCTCATCCTCGAACGGATCAAGATAGATATCCCAACGCCTTACGGCCACATATTCATCCAGCAGCGCTGCCAGATGCGGAGAAATCACGCGCGACAATGGCGTAACAACCTCGTGCCGACGAACAGATGGACCTTCGGCAATCTCTTGCAAGGCATCGCGCCACCATTGCAGCCGCATCTCGGCGATCATGCTCTCTTGCGTCACCCACGGGGCACGGGCCACCTCGACGTTCAGCGCATAAATCGGGAACAAAACTGCCCGTGCCTCAACTGGCGCGGCCATGGCAGCCATAAAGCGATCGGGATCGGCCCGATGAACCAGCGCAGCACAAGCCTTGATGTCGTCGTCGAACTCCACCTTATTCGGCGGCCGCTGACTGCGGGGCGCAATCGCTCACCAGTTTCCACTGAATCGCATCCAGCAGCGCTTCGAACGAGGCATCAATTATGTTCGCACTCACCCCAACCGTAGACCAGCGCCGCCCTTGCCCGTCTTCGCTGTCAATGATCACGCGCGTGACCGCCTCGGTCCCGCCCTGAGTGATGCGCACCTTGAAGTCGACCAGCCGCATATCCGACAGTATCTGCGAATACTGCCCCAAATCCTTAGCCAGAGCTTTGGCAAGCGCGTTCACCGGACCGCGATCGCTACCGCTTTCATCCAGCGACTCACTTACCGACAGCTTCTTCTCGCCATCCACTTTCACAACAACAACCGCTTCGGACAGGCTGACCATCTTGTTGTATTTGTTTTTCCGGCGCTCAACGGTCACCTTATAGCGCTTGACCTCAAAGAATTCGGGCAATTGCCCCAACTCATCCCGCGCCAGCAGCTCAAAACTAGCCTGCGCGGTGTCGTAGGAATACCCCTCGGCCTCGCGCAGTTTTATCCGCTCAAGGATACGTCCCAACGCCGGATCGCCCGCTTCTACGGCCAATCCCGCATCGGTCAGACGTTTACGCAGGTTCGATTGCCCAGCCTGGTTCGACATCGGAATGATGCGCGCATTTCCAACACTTGCCGGATCGATATGCTCATAGGTTGTCGGGTCCTTGAGGATCGCGCTGGCATGCAGCCCGGCCTTATGCGCAAAAGCCGACGCGCCCACATAGGCGCTCTGCTTGCTGGGCACTCGGTTCAGGATATCATCCAGCATCCGGCTGATGCGCGTCAGCCCGGCCAGCGCCTCGGGCATCACTCCGATGTCATAGCACGAGGCATAGGTTTCTTTCAGCATCAGCGTTGGGATCAAAGCGGTCAGGTTGGCATTGCCACAGCGCTCTCCCAACCCATTCAACGTACCTTGAATTTGCCGCGCCCCCGCATCGACTGCAGCCAGCGAGCACGCCACTGCGTTCTCGGTGTCGTTATGCGTATGAATGCCCAGCCGATCCCCCGGCAGACCGGCCGCAATCACCTCGGATACGATCCGCCCGACCTCTGCCGGCAATGCTCCGCCATTGGTGTCACACAGAACCACCCACCGTGCCCCTGCATCGAGCGCAGCGCGGCAGACTTCAACCGCATATTCCGGGTTGTCCTTGTAGCCATCAAAAAAATGCTCGGCATCAAACAGAGCCTCCCGCCCCTGCGCCACGATATGCGCGACCGAGGCGCGAACGTTCTCGGTGTTTTCCTCCAGCGTGATACCAAGCGCGTGGGTCACGTGGTAATCGTGCGATTTCCCCACGAGACAAACGGCTGGTGTTCCCGCGTTCATAACAGCAGCCAGAACGTCATCATTCTCAGCCGACCTGCCCGAGCGTTTGGTCATTCCAAACGCCGTAATACAGGCCGACGTCTCAGGCGCGCTCTCAAAAAACGCACTGTCGGTCGGGTTCGCTCCGGGCCAACCCCCTTCGATGTAATCAATCCCCAGCGAATCCAACGCCTGCGCAATCTGCACCTTCTCGGTAGTCGAAAACTGCACACCCTGAGTCTGCTGCCCATCACGCAGCGTGGTGTCATAGAGGTAGAGGCGTTCTTTGGTCATTTGTTTGGCTCTTTGGCTAAGCTCGAAGGCACCCGTTCACAAACTGTGAACGAGAACTTTGAGTTAATACTTACGTCTTCGCGAGCAGGTCATTGAAACTCCGTTCTCCAAGCGCGCGCGCATCTTTCAACTGCCTAATCGTCTGGCCTAGTAGATCGTCCTTGCTCCGCTGGAATGCTTCTTCTGTCACGACACCGTCGGGGGTCCTAATTGAAACGACTGTTAATACGTTAAGAAGTTCCCAATCGTAACCGTCTTTTGTGTCCTTCACTTTGAAACCTATTTCGCTCAAGACTTTGTCTCTCAGATCAGTTCTCAGATCAAAAATGTTTCCCGCGACCTCTTTTTCCCCAGCTTTGATTAGACCTTTCGCTTCACTTTTTATGTTGGTTAGCAAAGCCTCCCAGAGTTCGATTTCTTCCGAGAAATCTCCAACTTGAAGTTTATCGCGGTCATTAATCCATACACTCAAATCACTTGTCAGCAGCCCTAGCAACTGCCCACTCGCCAACAAACCAGCGGCGTCTCCGTCCGCCGCCAGGCGATGCAGTTCCGCGATGGCACCTGCCGTGTTCAAATCGTCCGAAAGCGCATCGATAACCGCAGGTGCTGCGGTGGCGGCGGGCTCGATGCCCGCTGTCAGCGCCCGCCACTTGCGCAACGTTGCCTCGGCTTCGCGCGCCTTCTTCTCGGTCCAGTCCATCGGCTTGCGATAATGGGTCTGCAAGAACACAAACCGGATCACTTCACCCGGCACACCCTGCTCAAGCAGATCATGAACGGTGAAGAAATTGCCCAGCGATTTGGACATTTTCTTGCCCTCGACCTGTAGCATCTCATTATGCATCCAGACACGCGCGAATTCGCCATGCGGGTGGGCACATTTGCTCTGGGCAATCTCGTTCTCGTGGTGCGGGAACATCAGATCGTTGCCGCCACCGTGAATATCAAAGCTCTCGCCCAGCAATTCATAGCTCATGGCCGAGCATTCGATATGCCACCCCGGACGCCCCCGGCCCCATGGGCTGTCCCAGCCGGGCAACTCATCGGTCGACGGCTTCCACAGCACAAAATCCGTCGGGTTCTTCTTGTAAGGCGCGACCTCGACCCGCGCCCCGGCGATCATGTCATCAACCGACCGCCCCGACAGCGCACCATAGTGTTCCTTCCAGCTGTCCACCGCGAACAACACGTGACCCTCGGCAGCATAAGCGTGCCCCTTGGCCATCAGGTCTTCGATCATCGCAATCATCTGCGCGATATACTCTGTGGCGCGTGGCATTGCTTTTTCATGGCTGCCATCGAGGATGGATGGCTTCAGCGTGCCAAGCTTACCCATATCATGAAGATACCAGCCGATGGTTTCGTCCGAACGTTCCTGCACCAACTGTTCCAAAGACCCGTCAGCCCCAGCCTTCTTGCGCGACAATGCGGTGGCGTTGATCTTGTCATCCACGTCGGTGAAATTGCGCACATAGGTCACGTGATCAGCACCGTATACATGCCGCAACAAACGATAGAGCACGTCGAACACAACCACAGGCCGTGCGTTCCCCAGATGCGCCCGATCATAGACCGTCGGACCACAGACATACATCCGCACATTATCGGGATCGATCGGCGCGAAATCCTCTTTCGTCCGTGTCCTTGTGTTGTGCAGTTTGATCGTCGTCATCGGGTCGTGCTCCTGAAACAGCATATACGTCACGCGTTGGCGCGGGCTTAGCAACTTGTCTCAGAGATGAAAACGAAAGAAACCGGCCCGCTTGAGAAATCAGCAGGTAATGCAGCAGATAATGATGCAAGTTTTCCGGTTCATGCGC
Organism: Ruegeria sp. H9; assembly: GCF_056532915.1. Classification (NCBI taxonomy): domain Bacteria; kingdom Pseudomonadati; phylum Pseudomonadota; class Alphaproteobacteria; order Rhodobacterales; family Roseobacteraceae; genus Ruegeria; species Ruegeria sp. H9. The sequence goes on from NZ_JBQFNX010000002.1 coordinate 593,028, forward strand.
TTTGCCTAGCACGGGATTGATGCTGAGCCAAGCCTTGAGTTTCAACCTCCACAGAGGCAGTCTGCCCACCATGACCCGTGATTACGTCAATTCCGTATGCGCAGACCTGCCCGGTGCCGAACTTTCGGACCCTTGGGGTGGCGGCCACGACGCATGGAAAGTTGGCGGCAAGATGTTCGCCTGCGTCGGCTCGGTCGGGGATGGTGTATCGGTCAAGACTCCCGACATTGAGACCGCGCAGATGCTGATCGACGCAGGGATTGGCACCAAGGCCCCGTATTTTCACCGCAGCTGGGTTCGCCTGCCGTGGGAAACTGACGCCGACGAGATGCAACATCGCCTGATCACCTCATACGATATCATCCGTGCATCGCTGACCAAGAAGATACAGGCGAGTTTGCCGCCGCGAAGCTGATTGACAAAATTGCTGTGCTTTGCCCCATTCGGCGTCATAGCCGGTCGGGAGAATCCCTTGAAACTATCGCATCGCATTACGCATCTGACCGAGGGTGGATCAGACGGCTGGGAGGTGTTCATCCGCGCGCGTCGGATGATTGCCGAAGGCCATGCCGTTACCGAGTTGACGATCGGCGAGCATGACATTCGGACCGATCAGTCAATATTGTCGGCCATGGAAAGTTCGGCCCGCAGCGGGCACACAGGATACGCGATGGTTCCGGGCACTGATCTGCTGCGTGATACTGTGGCCGCCCGTGTCCAAATGCGAACAGGTGTAGCGACCACACGCAACAACGTTATCATCACCCCTGGCGGTCAGGCCGCATTGTTTGCGGCACACACCGCGCTTTGCGATCCGGGCGATATCGCGCTCTACCTGGATCCGTATTATGCCACCTACCCCGGCACGATCCGTGGCGTTGGAGCGGAAGCCAAACGCATAGAAACACGCGCCGAAGATTTGTTCCAACCTCGCGCTTCCGATATCGATGGCGCGGCAGGCGGGGCGGTGTCGCTGCTGATAAACTCCCCAAACAATCCAACTGGTGTGGTCTATTCCGCCGAAACACTTTCTGCCATCGCCGAGGTTTGTCAGCGCCGCGATCTATGGCTGATTTCCGATGAAGTCTACGATACGCAGGTTTGGGAGGGTGAACACATGTCACCTCGCGCCCTACCCGGCATGGCTGAGCGCACTCTAGTCGTGGGTTCAATGTCGAAATCTCATGCCATGACTGGCTCGCGTTGTGGGTGGATCGTTGCTCCGGAAAGCGTCATCGACCACCTGATCAACTTGGCAACACACACAACCTATGGTGTGCCCGGCTTTATACAGGATGCGGCCAACTATGCGCTGAGCGTGGGACAACCTCTCGAAGACAAAATCGCCGCGCCGTTTCGCCGCCGCCGCGCTCTGGCGATTGAAGTGCTGGCTGCGCAGCAGGTCGTCACCTTAATACCGGCGCAAGGCGCGATGTATCTGATGCTGGATATCCGGGCTACGGGTCTTAGCGGTGATGTGTTCGCAAATGCGCTGCTGGACACGCATGCCATCGCTGTGATGCCCGGTGAAAGCTTTGGTTCTGCCGCCGCAGGTCACATCCGCGTGGCCATGACAATCGATGACGAGAAATTCGTCACATCGCTACAGACCCTATGCGAATTTGCCGCTCAATTGGCAGAGGGATGACAATCGACCACCGAGTTTCAGAAGCGGAATGTGGTGCGCAAGTTGAACACATTTGCGTCGAGGCTTCGACCAGACTCCGGTATATCATCGAAGTTCTGCCGCAGCGCTTCGCCACTGATTACAAACCGATCGCCAAGCGGATAGGCAACACCGATCCCGTAAACGGCTGCCGTATCACTGTCACCCGACGTACTGGCCCGCGCGGTTCCAAGGACGACATAGCCAAGGGCTGATCCAAAATCGTAGCCGCCGCGCAACTTCAATCGCGACATACTATCAAGGCTTCCTTCGGATTGTCCCAGATCAAGATTCAGGCGGTTATATTCCAACTCACCGCCAAGCACGAAATTTCCAAAATCATAGTCGTATCCGATCAGCGGGCCAAAACTGCCCCCGCTTCCGCCTGCCCCTCCGGACCCATCAACATCTGCATAACCAAAGCTGAAACCAGCATACGCCCCTGTCCAGTCTTCTGCCACAACCTGCCCTGCACCTGTTATCAGTGCTGTGGCGAGTGCGGCCAGTAATGACTTCATGCAGACCTCCAAACATCCGTTGCCGGTTTGGGCGCATCCCCGAGGCAGCGATCTGCTGATCAGCCAACCCCAGTATTTACTTAAACCTAAGGTACAAATCCAAATAACTACGTGCAGATTAACAGATTCTTACCGCAATTGGAAAAAAACATTTAGTCACGAGGATTTGCGCCCAGTTCATTTTGACTGACGACCCAATAAAATTAGTCCAAAGTCGCAAACAGAACAGATTGTCCAGAAGTGCATTGAAACAATGGGCGCATCAGACTGAGGAAGTTGATGCATAACGAAGTTTGGAAGATTCGACTGGTCAGCCGCACCATTGGTGCGGATCGCGGTCGTGCGGCACGAGGACGGCCAGCACTGGTCTAGGTACACTCACCCACAACGTACTTTATTGACCGGACACACACATGAACGAACAAACCCGAAACTCATCCCGCAGCGGTGGCCGCGCCGCGCGTCGTGCCGCCCGTGCGTCAGCTCTTCCGGAACATCTTCGCCCGATTCGGCCTGGTATGGAGGGCGGAACCCTGAAGGTTCTGACCCAAGCACAGATCGAACGCATCCACGAGGCCGCTCTGACCGCACTGGAAACCATCGGCCTTGCTGATGCGCCACAAAGTGGGATCGACTATCTCGTGGCTGCGGGATGCACCTTGGGCGACGATGGCCGCATCCGCTTTCCGCGCGCATTGGTCGAGGACACAATCGCCAAGGCCAATCGCTCGATCACTCTGCACAGCCGGGACGGCAAATCGGATCTGGAGCTGTCGGGAACGCGTGTCCATTATGGCACCGCAGGCGCAGCGGTCAGCATGGTCGACGTGCATGGGCAGGAATATCGCGACTCGACCCTGCAGGACCTGCATGACGCGACTCGCATCTGTGAACAGCTTGAAAACATTCACTTTGTTCAACGCCCCATGGTGTGCCGAGATATCGCCGACAACCTTGAGATGGATCTGAACACGGTCTACGCCACCACCTCAGGCACGTTCAAACATATCGGTACGTCGTTCACGGAGCCCAGCCATGTGGCCCCCGCCATCGAGATGCTGCACATGATCGCGGGCGGAGAGGACAAGTGGCGCGAGCGGCCCTTCATGTCCAACTCCAACTGCTTCGTTGTGCCCCCGATGAAATTCGCCACCGAAAGCTGCGAGGTGATGGAAGAATGCATCAAGGCCGGAATGCCGGTTTTGTTGCTTTCTGCGGGCATGGCAGGAGCTACCGCACCCTCGACCGTTGCCGGAGCGATCACACAAGCCACCGCCGAATGTCTGGCGGGTTTGGTTTATGTAAACGCCGTAAAGCCCGGTGCTCCCGCGATTTTTGGCACTTGGCCTTTTGGTCTGGACCTGCGCACGGGTGCAATGTCCATCGGCTCGGGTGAACAAGCTCTGCTAACCGCTGGCTGCGCGCAAATGCACCAGTTCTACGATCTGCCCGGTGGTGCCGCAGCTGGTGCATCGGACGCGAAATTGCCCGACATGCAGGCCGGTTGGGAACAAATGTGTTCGAACGTCATGGCTGGGCTGTCAGGCCTGAACATGGTGTATGAAGCCGCAGGCATGCATGCCTCGTTGCTGGGGTTCTGCCACGAGAGCCTGATCCTGAGCGATGACCTGATCGGACAGGCACAGCGCTGTGTGCGCGGAATCGAGGTAACGGACGAGACGCTGGCACTGGATCAGATGGCCGAAGTCTGCATGGGTGGTCCTGGGCATTATCTTGGCACCGATGCGACGCTAGGCCGTATGCAGGCAGATTACGTCTATCCTACCTTTGGTGACCGATCATCTCCGAAGGAATGGGTTGAGCTTGGCAAACCAGATCTGATCAAAAAGGCAGTGAAGCGGAAGGAAGAGATCCTCGCCGTGCCATCCCCGGCCAGATTCGACCCGCTTTTGGACGCGGAAATTCGCGGCAAGTTCAACATTTACTTACCCGCGTAAGCCGCTGAAAAATAAGCGGCCCGGATATTCCGGGCCGCCAGCATTCCTGCTTGATCAGCCGTTGGACGGCGGCAGCAGGCCCGCTTGTTCAGCAATGGTGATCTCATCCTGATCCAGTGCACCGTCGCCGTTTGCGTCCATCTGCGCAAAGCCTTCGGCATCAACGTCAGGCACGACGGCCTGAACTTCATCGATCGTCAGCACGCCGTCGCCGTTGGTATCGGCGGCGCTTTGGCCAACGGCCAATGTCGGCAGGCCAAGTGCGAAGGTTGAGATAAGGGCCATTATTTGCAGTTTCATGTTATGCCTCCTGATTGCGTTTTCTTGAGTGTTTGCGTCCGGACAAGCGCCAAAAAAAGGCCATCTTGAAAGCGTGTCACCCGCTCAGATTGATATGACCGCATTCGAGCCAATCTCTGCGTGTTTGACTGAGTCGCATTTGCGGAGGCTTGCCGGGCGAAATCGCCCGCGCAGGTTTCGGCAACTCTTGCCCGATCCAAACGGGATGATCCGGCAATGCCCTGCTCAAATCCACGACTCAGGGTTGAAAAAAGAAAGGGGGCCGAAGCCCCCTGTCAGTTTCGCCTTCCAGGCTCATTTCGTTGACCGCCCGGTGTTTTTTTGCCTGCGGCCTGGACAGCGCATGGGACGAGCGCACCCGTCCCGTGAGAGAGTGGGAGGGAGCAAATATTCCGCCCCACCCTGTTCCCGGCCGACACGGGCATGTCGGCCGAGTGAAACAAGGCATCGATGGTAAGTCTCAGCGCCTTGCTTCGTATTCGTCGGGGCCGGTTACTGTGGCAGCATCCGACCCCTGCACCCCGGGTTGCCGGGGCGCTAAACTCAGCTACACCCGCTAGTCGCGCCGCAGGTGTTGCATTTCATGCAGGTGCCGTTGCGCACCAGCGTGTAGTTTCCGCATTCGCCGCATGGATCGCCCTCGTACCCTTGCATCTTGGCTTTGGTACGGGCGTCCATTCCGGTCGCAACCGCCGTCTCAGCGGGTGCTTCGAATGTCGCTGCGGTTTCGGCCATACCGGACACGTCGGCTTGACCACCATTGAAGACCATCAGATCCTGCGGTAGCCGCTTGCGCAGATACCCAGTCGAGCTGATTTGTTTCAGCACTTCCAGAGATTTGGTTGCCGCGCTTTCACTGATTTCCGATACGTTGGACAGACCATCCTCTTCGCCGCGACCCAGATCGTCGAAGGTTGCGCCTTCGGGTTTGACATGCGCCAGATCGGTGCGGTCCAGATAGGACACAGCCAGTTCGCGGAAGATGTAATCAAGGATCGACGTCGCGTTTTTGATCGAGTCGTTGCCCTGCACCATCCCGGCCGGTTCGAACTTGGTGAAGGTGAAAGCGTCGACGAACTCCTCCAGCGGCACGCCGTATTGCAGGCCAACCGACACAGCGATGGCAAAGTTGTTCATCATCGCCCGGAAGCCAGCGCCTTCCTTATGCATGTCGATGAAAATCTCGCCCAATTTGCCGTCTTCGAACTCGCCAGTCCGCAGATAGACCTTGTGGCCGCCAACGATCGCCTTTTGGGTATAGCCCTTGCGGCGATGCGGCAGTTTCTCGCGGTGGCTGCGGATCATTTCCTTGACCACAACCTTCTCGATCACCTTCTCGGCCAGAACGACGGCTTTTTCTTGCGTCGAACCGCTTTCTAGTACTTCGGCTGCCTCATCGTCATCTTCGACCAGCGCCGCCGCCAGAGGCTGCGACAGTTTCGAGCCGTCGCGGTACAGCGCGTTCGCCTTCACACCCAGCGACCAGCTGAGTTCGTATGCCTTCTGGCAGTCCTCGATGGTCGCGTCATTGGGCATGTTGATCGTCTTTGAGATCGCGCCCGAGATAAAGCTTTGCGCTGCAGCCATCATGGTAATGTGGCTATCAACCCCAAGGAAACGCTTGCCTTTCTTGCCGCACGGGTTGGCGCAGTCGAAGATCGAATAGTGCTCTTCCTTCAGATGCGGCGCACCTTCCAGCGTCATGGTTCCGCAAACATGGTCGTTGGCCGCGTCGATATCCGCCTTGGTAAAGCCCAGATGGCGCAGCAAATCGAAAGTCGGGTCATTCAGCTTGGTCGCCGGGATGCCCAGAACGCCGGTGCAGAAGTCTTCACCCAGCGTCCACTGGTTGAAGACGAACCGGATGTCGAACGCGCTTTCCAGTGCGGCATCTACTTTTGCCAACTCGTTCGGGCCAAAACCATGACCGGTCAGCGAGGTGTGGTTGATCCCCGGCGCGTTGCCGATGGTGCCATGACCAACCGCATAACCCACGATCTCTTCGATCTGAGCCGAGGAATAGCCCAGCTTTTCCAGCGCCGAAGGCACCGAGCGGTTGATGATCTTGAAGTAACCACCGCCGGCCAACTTCTTGAACTTGACCAGAGCAAAGTCCGGTTCGATCCCGGTCGTGTCGCAATCCATCACCAGACCGATGGTGCCGGTTGGTGCGATAACTGTGGCCTGCGCGTTGCGATAACCGTTCTTTTCGCCGAGGCTCAGCGCTTCATCCCAAGCTGACATGGCCAGATCGATCAAACGCTTATCCGGGCAATTGTCGTGATCCAGAGGCACCGGCTTAACAGCCAGTTTTTCATAACCATCGGTCACTCCTTGCGACGCACGACGGTGGTTGCGGATGACGCGCAGCATATGGTCTGCGTTGCGCTCATATCCTTTGAACGGGCCAAGCTCGCCTGCAATCTCTGCCGAGGTCGCATAAGCCACACCGGTCATGATCGCGGTCAGCGCGCCACAGATCGAACGCCCCTCATCCGAGTCATAGCTATAGCCCATGTTCATCAGCAGACCGCCAATGTTGGCATAACCCAGACCCAGCGTACGGAAATCGTAAGAGAGCTTCGCAATTTCCTTAGACGGGAACTGCGCCATGGTCACCGAGATTTCCAGCGTCAGCGTCCAAAGCCGCGAGGCGTGCATATAGTCCGCCGCCTGGAACTCACCGTCCTTGAAAAAGGTCAGCAAGTTCATCGACGCCAGGTTACAGGCAGTGTCATCGAGGAACATGTATTCCGAACACGGGTTCGAACCGCGGATTTCACCGTCTTCGGGGCAAGTGTGCCATTCGTTGACAGTATCATGGAACTGGATGCCAGGATCGGCACAGGCCCATGCGGCGTGGCCGACCTTTTCCCACAAATCACGAGCTTTGACTGTACGAGCAACCTTGCCGTCGGTGCGGTTGATCAGTTCCCAATCCGCGTCTTTTTCAACTGCGGTCAGGAACGCATTGGTCACCCGGATCGAGTTGTTCGAGTTTTGGCCCGAGACCGAGCTATAAGCCTCCGAATCCCAGTCCGTATCGTAGGTCGGGAATTCAATGCTATCGTGGCCCTGCTTGGCGTAGTCCAGAACGCGCTTGATGTAAGTTTCTGGGATCGCGACCTTTTTCGCTTCGCGAACCGCATTTTTCAGGGCGTCGTTTGCGTTTGGATTATAGGCATCATCGGCAGAGCCGTCCCAAGACCGGATGGCCTCGAAAATGCCGTTCAGCATCTTCTCGTGCATCTTCGATCCGGCAACGATCGAGGCCACCTTCTGCTCTTCGATCACTTTCCATTCGATGAATTGCTCGATGTCCGGGTGATCTGCATCGACGATTACCATCTTTGCTGCTCGACGGGTTGTACCGCCTGATTTGATCGCGCCAGCGGCGCGGTCGCCGATCTTGAGAAATCCCATGAGGCCCGAAGACTTGCCGCCACCCGAAAGCGCTTCACCCTCTGCACGCAGATGGCTGAAGTTGGTTCCGGTGCCCGAGCCATACTTAAACAGGCGCGCCTCACGCACCCACAAGTCCATGATGCCGCCTTCGTTGACCAGATCATCGTCGACCGACTGGATGAAGCACGCATGCGGTTGCGGATGCTCATAAGCGGATTTCGATTTGGTTAGCTTGCCGGTTTTGTAGTCAACATAGTGGTGCCCCTGCGCCGGGCCATCGATCCCATATGCCCAGTGCAGACCGGTGTTGAACCACTGCGGCGAGTTCGGAGCTGCACGCTGGGTCGCCAGCATATAGCGCATCTCGTCAAAATAGGCGCTCGCGTCCTCTTCAGTCGAGAAATAGCCGCCCTTCCATCCCCAATAAGCCCACGCGCCGGCCAGTCGATCAAAAACCTGTTTCGATGAGGTTTCGCCATCAAATTCAGCATCTTCCGCAGGAACCGATCGCCACAGGAATTCGGGAACGTTCTTTTCCTTAACCTTCTTCAGCTTGGAGGGAACACCGGCCTTGCGGAAGTACTTCTGTGCGATGACATCGCTAGCCACCTGGCTCCATTTTGCAGGCACTTCGATCTCGTCCAGACGGAACACGATTGTGCCATCCGGATTGCGAATCTCGGATGTTGCGGACACAAAATCCAGATCGGCATATGCATCCTGTCCCGGTTTGGTGAATTTTCTCTCAATCTTCATGTCCGCTGCCCCAGCTTCGATCTGTCCAAATTTCAAGTCCCGGCACTAAATCTTGATGCTGCGGGGTGCCGCCCGCACTACCGACGAATTTGAGACGCAAGGGACCGGACGCTGCCTAGAACAGCGCAGAACCGCGAATACGGTCTACGTCTTAGTGGTATGCTTTCCGTCCCTCGCCCGATGCCTTTTCCGGTCATTGCCTACCAGATTTAGTGGCTCGTCTTTCGGCCCATACAATCTGACGTATATTCCCATAGTTGGTCAACGGGCTTTTTCGGTCATTTTTGGAATCTTTTAGCTTGACCTGTTTTGCTGAACCGGCGGAATTTCGCCGCATCGCGATTCCTCCACAGACATGTCCCGGACGACCAGCCCATTCCGCCTTGATGTGTCAGAGTGATTTCTCGTGTTTTCCGCCACAGTTAGAGGTCATTGATCAACCGATCCCGCGTTAAGGAGATGTTCAGAGAATCATCGTCACGACATCGCAGCGCGTGCCATACTTGAAATCACACGACATTTCTGGATGGGAAATCTACTCTACATGCGTTTGATTTCATTGTTAACTATTGTGGCGCTAATCGTGTCCTGCACATCACAGGAAGCACCACCTGCATCTCGCAGCGCGCAATTCGACGGTTATCCGCAGAACCTTTTCAATTCCTTCAGGACCGACTGCGCGGGGCCGGGCGACAAGTATATCAAGACCACCGCAAGCATCTTTGAATGCCGCGAGACCTTGCCGCCCGAGGCAACGGCGTATTTGATTCTCAGCTTCAACGGCTATCCGCAGAACTTGCCGCAAATCGTAACGCGGCTGAGCTCGACCAAGAATCAGGCCGGGTATCGCGTGGACGCAGAGTTGTACTTTCTGGTTCCGCAGAAAGATGGTTCAACTCTTAGAATACCTATTGAAAGCAAAGATTTGGACAGGGATTTTTCCAAACTCTACACCGACTATGGCGGAACGCCAGTGTAGAGGAAAAATGGTCGGGGCGGCAGGATTCGAACCTACGACCCCCTGTACCCAAAACAGGTGCGCTACCAGACTGCGCCACGCCCCGGACCGTGCGCCTTCCTAAACGTGCCGATCTGATTTGAAAAGCCCTAACAGGGCCAAATTGCAGGACCTTGCGAAAAAACTTCGTGGCGCATCTGCGAACCAGGCCGAATGGCGTAACGCTCGGCTAGGCCAGCGTTGATTTCCAGGACCGCATAAACCGAATCGCCGCCTTCGATTGGGCTCAGATCCCCCGGAATTGCACCTTCGTGCACACGCGTCACCGTGCCCGCGCGATCAACAAAGATCATATCAAGAGGAATCAGGGTATTCTTCATCCAGAACGCAACAGGTTGCGGCGGATCAAAAACAAACAGCATTCCAGATCTGTTCGGCATGCTTTCGCGAAACATCAATCCGCGCGATCGCTCTTTCGGTGTGATGGCCAGCTCAACGTCGAAGCGAACCTCTGCCAGATCATTTCGAAGCTCGACACGATCCGGACGGCATTCAGCCCGCGCGATCCCGCCAATCAAAAAACTCAGGAGCGCCAGTACGAAAGCCGTTCTCATCATTCAGAACCTAGTCGTTCAGGGCCGCTTCCCAGGCCAGAACCTGCGCGGCCATTCTTCCGCGCTTGCCATCAATGACCCGCATGGCCAGCGCTTCGCCCGGTTGCAGATCTGCCAACCCAGAACGACGTAGCACCTCGATATGCAGGAATACGTCTTCACTGCTGCCGAAAACATTGGCAAAGCCAAACCCTTTGCCCTTGTCGAACCATTTGACGCGCGCAGCCTCAAGCGGAGCGCTGCCGATCACGGTTGGATCAAGCTCGGCAAAATCGGCCAACATCATAGTTTCCGCGCGAACAGGCGGGTCAACACTGATCACTTCGACCGCTTGAACACCGCGATCAGTTTTGTGGGTCATGATCTCGATGCCGGCGCCATCCGCGACCGAGCTTTGCCCGAAGTTTCGCAGCACGTTGACGTGCAACAGAATGTCCGGGCCGCCTTCGTCAGACACAACAAATCCGTATCCCTTGGCGGGATCGAACCATTTTACGTGTCCACGGACGCGGTACATGCTGTTCAGATCTTCTGGCACTGTTTTCCCATTACGATAGGCAAGTCGTTAAGGGTTTCTTGTTTATGTTTTGGCTCGCAAATTCAAGCTGAAAAAAGCTATTGTCTGCAAACAGTTGCATTTCACGCAACGCGAACGTCATGGATTTAACCTCAGCACTTGCCAGTCGGAATCGACATTTTGTCGCTTCCACTGAAACCTGTCATGCAACCTGAAGGCACCATCGGCCCAGAACTCGACTTCGACAGGTGTTACACGGTATCCCCCCCAAAATTCAGGGCGAGGCGGGTTGGCACCCAACTTTGCGGTCACTTTAGCCACTTCGGCCATCAGGGATGCACGACTTTCCAGCGGTTGCGACTGGTGTGACGCCCAAGCACCCAAGCGGCTTTTGAGCGAGCGCGAGGCGTAGTACGCGTCCGCCTGCGGCCCATCTTCCTTGGTGATTGTACCACGAACACGGATTTGTCGCCGCAAAGATTTCCAATGCATCACAAAAGCCGCTTTGTGGGCGCTGTCCAACTCCTGAGCCTTGGCGCTGTGATAGTTCGTATAGAAAACAAACGCGTCCTTCTCGATTTCCTTCAGCAGAACCATACGGGCATTCGGCAAACCTTCCGGGTCCACGGTTGCCAAAGCAATCGCATTAGGATCATTCGGTTCGGTCTTTTCTGCCTCGGCCAGCCACCGATCCGCGATTTCAAACGGATCAGCCCCGGCGAAGATGCCATTATGCTCGTTCATTTCCATCCCCAGGAAACAATTAACATGACCCTAAGGCGAGAACCCGCTGCGGGCAAGAGCGCATGGCCTTGAAGCAGGACAATCAATGGCATAAACCAACCGAACACAATGCGACGACAGGCGGAGAACCGAAGATGTCAAATCAGTTGATGGCCGGAAAACGCGGCCTCATCATGGGACTGGCCAATGACAAATCAATCGCATGGGGTATCGCCCGCGCCTTGTCCGACGCCGGGGCCGAGCTGGCCTTTTCCTATCAGGGGGACGCCCTGAAAAAACGCGTCGATCCATTGGCGGCGCAGTTGGGCAGCGAGATCGTTTTGCCCTGTGACGTCAGCGACGAAGAATCAATTAATGAACTCTTCGGCGCGCTCGAAAAGAAATGGGGTAAACTGGATTTCGTCGTCCACGCCATTGGCTTTTCTGACAAGAACGAATTGCGCGGGCGTTACGTCGACACATCGCGCGCGAACTTTAACCTGACGATGGATGTTTCGGTCTACTCTTTCACCGCCGTTATGCAGCGCGCGGAAAAAATGATGAACGAAGGCGGCAGTGCGATCACCCTCACCTATTACGGCGCCGAACAGGTCATGCCACACTACAATGTAATGGGTGTTGCCAAAGCCGCCCTTGAGGCATCCGTAAAGTATCTGGCCGAGGATTTGGGCAAAGACGGCATTCGCGTGAATTCGATCTCGGCAGGCCCGATCAAGACGCTCGCGGCCAGCGGCATCGGCGATTTCCGTTACATCATGAAGTGGAACGAGTATAACTCGCCCCTGCGCCGGAATGTGACCATCGATGATGTTGGTAAATCGGCCCTGTATCTGCTGTCTGATCTCAGCAGCGGAGTGACAGGTGAGAATCTGCACGTGGATTCAGGCTATCACATCGTCGGAATGAAGGCCGTCGACGCGCCGGACGTTGAAAAAGGATAACAGACCATGAGCGCCAAGGACCGCCTGCCACACGAAAAAGGCTTCCACATCAGCTGGGATCAGATTCATCGCGACTCGCGCGCTCTTGCGTGGCGTCTGGATGGGCAAGGACCAGATGACGGCGCTTGGCGTGCGGTCGTGGCAATTACACGTGGCGGCATGGCCCCCGCGATGATCGTCAGCCGCGAACTGGATATCCGTACGGTCGATACTGTCAGCGTGAAGTCTTATCATCATCAGGCGCAGGGCGAAGCAGAAATTCTCAAAGCGCCCAATGCAGATCTGATGGGTGATGGCACCGGTATTCTGATCATCGACGATCTGGTCGATAGCGGCAAAACGCTGGAACTCGTGCGCGAGATGTTCCCCAAAGCGCATTTCGCGACCGTATACGCCAAGCCCAAGGGCCGTCCGATGGTCGACACCTTCATTACCGAGGTAAGTCAGGACACTTGGATTTTCTTCCCATGGGACATGGCGCTGCAATATGTCGAACCCTATCGGGGCACCGATTAATCAAGCGTTTTTCATAAGCGCTGAAATCACGGACTCACCATGACAATGACCCGCACTGCCGCCACCTTTGCCCCTCCGGTGATGGAGGCACGCCGTTGGCTGGACGGGGTCGAGTTCGCGGTCGACAGTCCGTTGATCAATGTCAGTCAGGCGGCTCCGGTCGATCCGCCCCCGTTAGCGCTGCGGCAAGCAATGGCCGAATTCGCGGTCGAGCAGGACAGCGCGCATCTATACGGCCCGGTTCTGGGCAACGATGAACTGCGGTCCGAACTCGCGGCTCAGATCAGCGCACATTATGCGGCTGAGGTATCGGCGAATCAGATCGCAATCACCTCGGGTTGCAATCAGGCCTTTTCAGCCGTGATTTCGGCAATTACCGATCAGGGGGATGAGGTGATCCTTCCGACCCCTTGGTATTTCAATCACAAGATGTGGCTGGATATGGCTGGGGTAAAAACCGTTGATTTGCCCACAGACGATGATTTGCTTCCCGATCCGGAACGGGCCCGCGCCCTTATCACCGAAAAGACACGGGCGATTTCGTTGGTGACGCCGAACAATCCCGGTGGTGTCGAATACCCTTCGGACTTGGTGCGCCGCTTCTATGATCTTGCGCGGGAAACGGGGCTTCGTCTGTTGGTTGACGAAACCTATCGCGATTTCGACAGCCGATCAGGCGCGCCTCATGACCTGTTCCAGCAATCGGGTTGGGACGGTACGTTTGTCCATCTCTACTCGTTCTCAAAAGCCTATCGCCTGACCGGTCACCGTGTTGGCGCGATTTCAACCAGCCCCGCCCTTTTGGCGGAGATCGAGAAATTTCTGGACACGGTCGCAATCTGCCCCGGCCAGATCGGCCAGTTTGCCGCGCTTTGGGGCATGCGGAACTTGACCCAATGGGTTGCGGGTGAACGAGATGAAATTCTCGACCGAAGAGCGGCCATCGCGGAAGGAATGCCACGCCTTGAAGACAAAGGCTGGCGTCTTTTGGGACTTGGCGCTTACTTTGCCTACCTCGAACATCCCTTTGGCATCGCTTCCGACGAATTGGCCCGGCGGCTGGTACCCGAGGCAGGTATACTGCTTTTGCCGGGTGCCATGTTCATGCCAGAGGGCGATTCCGCGGGAAAGCGGCAGGTTCGTGTAGCATTTGCCAACCTCGACCGCGCCGGTATCGCGCAATTGTTCGACCGATTGCAGGGCTTGTCCTTCTAAGCTTGCCCCCCGGCTGCACGCATCGTATTCAGGGCCGCAACCGACTGGGCAGACATTTGCCGACAAAACCAAGAGGGCACCATGGCCGCAGGCATGAAAAACCTATCCAAAACCTTTGTCTGGATTCTCATGGGTCTTTTGATGCTGGGCCTTGCGGGCTTTGGCGCCACCAGCCTGACCGGAACCGTTCGTACGGTTGCGCAGGTCGGTGATGAAAGCGTTTCGGTCGACGCGTATTTTCGTGAGCTTCAGCGCGAGATCCGGGCCGTCGAAGCGCAAACCGGACAGGCAATGCAGATTTCGCAGGCACATGATCTTGGCCTCGATCAACTTGCCCTTTCGCGCCTGATCGCGCTGGCCGCAATCGATAACGAGGTCGGACAGCTAGGCATTTCGATCGGTGACGAGAACCTGCAGGACGAGATTGTACAGATACCGGCGTTCCAAGGTGTAAACGGTACATTCGACCGCGAAGCCTATCGCTTTCAGCTGGAACAGGTCGGAATGACCGATTCCGAATTCGAATCGGATCTGCGCAAAGAATCTTCACGCACCATCGTTCAGGGTGCGGTCATGAGCGGTGTTGAAATGCCCCGTACGCTGACCGAGGCTTTGTCGAACTATGTGCTAGCCCGCCGCAGCTTTACCGTGGCGACCCTGTCTGCCGACCTTCTCGAAACGCCCGTGGCCCAACCCACAGACGCGCAGATTCAGACATATTACGATGAGAATACCGATCAGTTCACCCTGCCCCGCACCAAGCAACTGACCTACGCCATTCTGTCGCCCGACATGCTGCTCGACACGATCGAAGTGGACGAAGATTCTCTGCGCCGTCTATACGACCAACGCGCTGACGAATTTTTCCAACCCGAGCGCCGCTTGGTCGAGCGTCTGCCCTATCCCAGCGAAGAATCCGCAACCGAGGCGCTGGCACAACTTGAAGTTGGCGGGGCCGATTTCGAACAGTTGGTCCGCGAACGTCAGCTTGAGCTGAGCGATGTTGATCTGGGCGATGTCACCCGTGAAGATCTGGGCGATGCAGCCGACGCCGTGTTTGCCGCCGAGATCGACGATGTGGTCGGCCCGCTTCCCACGGTGTTCGGCCCTGCCCTGTTCCGGATCAATGGATCGCTGGCCGAGAACAATGTCAGTTTCGAAGACGCCGAACCCGAACTTCGTGCAGAACTCGCCGCCGACCGAGCGCGCCGTCAGATCGAAGCACAGGCCGAAGACATCAACGACCTGCTTGCAGGTGGCGCAACACTGGAAGAACTGGCCGGTGAGACCGAGATGGAACTGGGTCAGATCGACTGGACCCAGCAAAGCGACGATGGCGTCGCCGCGTATGACGGCTTCCGCGCAGTGGCTGAGGCTGTGCAAGAAGGTGATTTCCCAGAGGTCGCGTTCCTTGAAGATGGTTCGATCTTTGCGCTGCGCTTGAATGAAGTGCTAGAGCCGCGCCCGGAACCTCTGGAAAGCGCCCGTGACCGTGTCGCCGAGGCATGGCTGCAGGTAGAAACTGCGAAAGCGCTGCAAAATCAGGGCAACACGGTTCTGACCCAGCTGGCAACAGATGGCGACTTTACCGCCACAGGCCTGCCCTTCCGTGTCGAAAATGCGCTGACACGTACCGCATTCCTCGAGGATGTTCCCGTGGACTTCATGACTCAGGTGTTTGAAATGGACCCTGGCGAGCTGCGTGTCATTCCCGGAAACGGTAACGCCCTGATCGTGCGTCTGGATGAAGAGCTGCCTCCGGCGGAAACCGATGAGCAACGCCAGATGCAGGATGCACTGGCTGCGCAATTGAGCCAGGCGCTGGCGCAGAACATCTTTGACATCTATGTGCGCAATGCCCAGACACGCGCACGCCCTGTGCTGGATCAGCAAGCGCTGAACGCGGTACGGGCCAGTTACTAAAAGAGACAGAACATGGCCCTGACCCCGGATTTCGAAAGTTTCGCGCGCGCTTATGATGCGGGCGAAAATCAGGTCGTCTATACCCGCCTCGCCGCTGATCTGGATACGCCGGTTTCACTGATGCTGAAACTGACAGGCGCTCAGAAAGACGCCTTCATGCTCGAGTCGGTAACCGGGGGTGAAGTGCGTGGGCGCTATTCGATCATCGGAATGAAGCCCGATCTGATTTGGCGCTGTCAGGGCGAGACATCGGCCTTGAACCGATCAGCCCGCTTCGATGCCGAGGCGTTCGAGCCACAGGATGGCAACCCGATGGACAACTTACGCGCCTTGTTGGCTGAAAGCCGCATCGCGCTTCCCGTTGACCTGCCGCAGGCCGCCGCTGGCCTGTTTGGCTATCTGGGCTACGACATGGTCCGGTTGGTGGAATACCTGCCGGATGTGAACCCTGACCCGTTGGGCCTGCCAGATGCGATCATGCTGCGCCCCTCGGTCATTGCTGTGTTGGACGGCGTCAAAGGCGAGGTTACCGTGGTGTCGCCCGCATGGGCCAGCGAGGGCCAAAGCGCCAAAGCCGCCTATGCGCAGGCCGCCGAGCGTGTGATGGATGCCGTGCGTGATCTTGAGCGTGCCATGCCGGCCGAGACGCGCGATCTGGGTGACGCAATAGAAGTTGGGGCTCCTGTCTCTAACTTCACCAAATCGGGCTATATGGAAGCCGTTGAAAAGGCCAAGGAATATATCCGTGCAGGTGATATCTTTCAAGTCGTCCCAGCCCAACGCTGGACACAGGATTTTCCGCAGCCGCCATTTGCTCTCTATCGCTCGCTGCGGCGCACCAACCCGTCGCCGTTCATGTTCTATTTCAACTTCGGCGGCTTTCAGGTCGTAGGTGCAAGCCCAGAAATTCTGGTGCGTGTCTTCGGCAATGAGGTCACGATCCGCCCTATCGCGGGTACCCGCCCGCGTGGCGCGACGCCCGAAGAAGACAAAGCCAACGAAATCGACCTGCTGGCCGACAAGAAAGAACTCGCCGAGCACCTCATGTTGCTGGACCTGGGCCGCAATGACACCGGGCGTGTTTCTAAGATTGGAACCGTGCGTCCCACCGAAGAGTTCATCATCGAGCGCTACAGCCACGTGATGCACATCGTATCAAACGTGGTCGGTGAACTGGCCGAAGACAAGGACGCATTGGACGCGTTCTTTGCCGGGATGCCTGCAGGCACGGTATCAGGCGCGCCCAAAGTGCGCGCGATGGAGATCATCGACGAGTTGGAGCCTGAAAAGCGCGGCATCTACGGTGGCGGTGTCGGGTATTTCAGCGCAGGCGGCGACATGGATATGTGCATCGCACTGCGGACGGCCATTGTGAAAGACCACAAACTGTATATCCAAGCTGGAGGCGGCGTTGTCTATGACAGCGACCCAGAAGCGGAATACATGGAGACCGTCCATAAATCGAACGCCATTCGCCGCGCGGCTGCGGATGCGGCGCGGTTTACAGGCAGCGGAAACAGCTAGTAGGGCGGCGGATGGTCGCTGCCGTCACCCGTCCGTCAGCGATCCGGCAACGCCCTGCTGGACTTCTTTCATCATCACGGCAGAAATTGGGGCCATCGCCACGCGGCTGCCGCGATCCTCAAGCCCCCACAGCAATAGAGCCGAGATCGTCTCGGGACGCAGACGCCCCAGCATCACCACGGCACCTTCCTGTCCGGCGCGGAAGGCTGCCTGATCCAGAAAACGCCGCATGATCTTGGGGTCCTGTTTGGCACCATCGAAATCGCGGAACACTACGCTGGATGGAATGCCGTTGCGCGCTGCAAGCTTTTGCGCAGTGTTTAGACCATTGTCCTGCGTCACCAGCCCGCGCCCGGTATCTCCGGCAATCGCCGCAACCTGATCAGCCAGCTTTCGGTTGCCCTGAATGCCGCTTCCGACACCTTCCAGAATGCCAACGGTTTGAGGCAATTGATCCAACCACACCGACAACGACACCTCAGCGTCCTGAGCACTGGCGGCTTCGTGCATGTCAACCAAGGCCAATACTTCAAATCCAGCCTCGCGATGACGGGCCATTTTTTCCGCTGCATTCGGGTCAGACGGGCTTACGGCAAAACTTAGCGGGTATGGGAAATCCTGCAACGCCTCGGCCCCAAAAGCCCCTTCATCATCGATCAGAATGATCGACATCAATGGCTTGGATTCTGGATTTTCGAAGGTGGCAGCATGTGCTTCGATGGGCTTGGCCACCACTTCTGGAGTAATCACGGCTTGTTCGACGGGCGGGTCATCCCTTTCGGTTAGGGGCACGACACGCTTGCCGATCAACGAACCGGAACCTGTGGCCCCCTCTCCGCCAATTTGCGGCAGGGTCAATACGCGCGGCTGACGTACAGGGCGGGTATCTTCTTCACCCTCAACCGCGATTGGATTTTCATCAGGCACGGGTTCCGCTTCCTCAGCCTCTGGCGCGGCATCCGGCAATTCCACGGCCTCAGGCTGCAGGGCTGCGACCTGAGGGGCCTCCTTGGGCGTTTCTTCCGCCACCTGCGGTTTCGGGGCTTCCTCGGGCGCAGGCGCTGCTGGAGCGTCCGCGAGCGCTCCCGGTTCGGCTTCCTGACGTGGCGAGGTTGGTTCGGCAAGTGGATTTGGCGGTGCCGCGGGCGCTTCGGTTTGAACGGTCACGTCAGAAGATGAGATCGCTGCAGGTGCCTCGGCTACGGTCGGTGCTCCACCCGCCTCAGGACGGGCACCGGGCTCAAGCTCGATACCTGCCAAGCCATCCAGCGAATCTGATGATAGATCGGGGGTTTCAGGGCCGGATGGTGGCAACTCAACCAGATCAGCATCGGCATTGCTTTCTTCAACTTTCGCAGCCTCCAGGGGCTGCGGAGTATCAGCCACTTCGGGCGCGGTTGCCGTCACATCTGGTTTACGTGACAAAGGAGTTGTCAGCGAAAGAACCGCGCCCAGTGCCAATACCGAGACCGCCCCGGCGATCACTCCACCGTAAAATCCGCTCATCGAAATCTCGCCTCTCGCGTTGTTTCGTGCCTCATCTGCCCAGACGCCATCTTCCGCGACGCTCACCTGTACGGTGTCAAGTTGGGTATGTCCTCTTGACGCTGCCGCACAAGCCTGAGCATGTATGTCCCGACATTATACCGCGCTCAGGGACTGCATCGCCAGCCCGAAATGCCCATAGGAAGATAAGTGCCCAAATGCTGCTGCTGATCGACAACTATGACTCGTTTACCTACAACCTCGTTCATTATCTGGGTGAGCTCGGGGCCGAGATGGTCGTGCGCCGGAATGACGCGCTGGATGTGCAGGAAGCAATGGCGATGAACCCGGCTGGTATTCTGCTCAGCCCCGGCCCATGTGACCCCGATCAGGCGGGTATCTGTCTGGCGCTGACCGAGGCGGCAGCCGAAACGCAAACACCGCTGATGGGTGTCTGTCTGGGGCATCAAACCATCGGTCAGGCATTTGGCGGCAAGGTTGTGCGCTGTCATGAGATCGTGCACGGGAAAATGGGCACGATGAAACACACCAGCAAAGGTGTATTCGCTGGCCTGCCCTCACCCTTCGAGGCCACCCGGTATCATTCGCTTGTTGTAGAACGCGAAAGCCTGCCCGATTGCCTTGAGATCACGGCCGAGCTTGAGGATGGCACGATTATGGGTCTGCAGCACAAAGAACTGCCGATCCACGGCGTCCAGTTTCACCCGGAATCCATCGCGTCCGAGCATGGTCACGCCCTGCTTAAGAACTTCCTGAACGAAATGAAAGTCCCCGCATGAGCGACGCTCTGAAACCTCTGATCGGTGCTGCGGCCGATCGACCTTTGACCCGTGCCGAGGCTGAACAGGCCTTTGGCATCCTCTTTGATGGGGCCGCCACGCCCAGCCAGATCGGCGGGTTGCTGATGGCAATGCGCACGCGCGGCGAGACGGTCGAGGAATACGCCGCCGCCGCTGCCGTAATGCGCGCGAAATGCAATGCAGTGAAAGCTCCCGCTGGCGCGATGGACATCGTTGGCACGGGGGGCGACGGCAAAGGAACACTCAATATCTCGACAGCCACGGCTTTTGTGACGGCTGGCGCCGGTGTCACCGTTGCAAAACACGGTAATCGGAATCTGAGCTCGAAATCCGGCGCAGCAGATGCTCTTGGGCAGCTAGGTATCAACGTAATGGTCGGCCCGGAAGTCGTTGAGAAAGCGCTGAAAGAGGTCGGTATCGGCTTTATGATGGCCCCAATGCACCACCCGGCGATCGCCCATGTCATGCCTTCGCGGCAAGAACTGGGGACGCGCACGATTTTCAACATTCTGGGCCCCCTGACCAACCCCGCCGGAGTGAAGCGCCAACTGACCGGTGCGTTCAGCCGCGACCTGATCCGCCCGATGGCCGAAACTCTGGGTCTGCTTGGGGCTGAACATGCCTGGCTAGTCCACGGCTCAGACGGTACGGATGAGCTTACGATCACCGGGGTCAGCTGGGTCGCATCGGTTGAGGACGGCGTTGTCAAAGAGGTCGAGCTTCACCCCGAAGATGCAGGCCTTCCGGTGCATCCGTTCGAAGATATCATCGGCGGCACGCCCGAAGAGAACGCGGTCGCCTTCCGCGCCCTGCTGGATGGGGCACCTTCAGCCTACCGCGACGCGGTGTTGCTGAACTCGGCAGCGGCGCTGGTCGTTGCAGATGCGGCAAGCGATCTGCGCGAGGGCGTTGCGATGGCCACAGAAAGCATTGATAGCGGCAAGGCCCGTGAAAAGATCACCGCGCTGGCGCGCATTACACAGGAAGCCGCATGACCGAGACCGTTCTGGACAAAATCAAAGCGTACAAGCTGGAAGAGATCGCTGCGGATAAGGCGCATAAGCCTCTGGAAACACTAGAATCTGAGGCACGGAACGCACCCGAGGTACGCGGTTTTGCCGAAGCCCTGCATTCGGCTATGCGCAAGGGGTACGGATTGATCGCCGAGGTCAAAAAGGCCAGCCCGTCCAAAGGTCTGATCCGCGCTGATTTCGATCCGCCCGCGCTTGCCAAAGCTTATGAAGAGGGCGGCGCGGCTTGCCTGTCGGTTCTGACGGACACGCCTAGCTTTCAGGGTGACAAGTCCTTTCTGACCGAAGCGCGCGCGGCCTGTTCGTTGCCAGCATTGCGGAAGGACTTCATGTACGACCCCTATCAGGTGGTCGAAGCGCGTGCATTGGGTGCGGATTGCATCCTGATCATCATGGCATCGGTCAGCGATGCACAGGCCGCCGAGCTTGAGCAAACCGCGTTTGACTGGGGCATGGATGTTCTGATCGAAGTCCATGACGCAGACGAGCTTGAGCGGGCATCGCAGCTGAAAAGCCCGCTGATCGGGATAAACAACCGCAATCTCAAGACCTTCGAGACGACTCTTGATACAACTCGTCATCTGTCAAAGCTGGTTCCAGCGGATCGCACGATCGTCTGCGAGAGCGGCCTTAGCACTCCGGCGGACCTCGCAGATATCGCCCGCTACGGTGCGCGCTGTTTCCTTATTGGTGAAAGCCTGATGCGTCAGGATGATGTAGCTTCGGCAACTCGAGCACTGCTCGCCAACCCGCTCATTCCCGGAGTGATGTGATGCCGCTGACCCATTTTGATGCCAAAGGTGAGGCCCATATGGTGGACGTGTCCGACAAGGCTGTCACCGACCGGGTTGCGGTTGCATCTGGATACATCAAGATGGCGAAGGAAACCTTTGATATCATTTCAGAAGGACGCGCTGAGAAAGGCGATGTTCTTGGTGTTGCCCGACTTGCGGGCATAATGGGCGCCAAGAAAACGCCTGACCTGATACCTCTGTGTCATCCGCTACCCGTGACCAAAGTCGCCATTGAACTGAGCTTAGACACGGACCTTCCCGGCGTTCAGATTGAAGCGACTGTAAAGACTTCCGGCCAGACCGGCGTAGAGATGGAAGCGCTGACAGCAGTCTCGACAGCCGCACTGACGGTTTACGATATGGCGAAGGCCGTGGACAAATCGATGGAGATCGGCGGCATTCGTGTTCTACTGAAAGACGGCGGAAAATCAGGGCGTTACGAGGCATCATGATCTCGGTTGAAGAAGCGCGGGCTCTGCTGTTCGATCTGGTCTCACCGCTGCCCGCAGAAACGGTTGCACTTGCCGAGGCTGCCGGTCGTATCCTGGCAGAAAACGTTGCAGCAACGCGTGATCAGCCGCCCTTTGCGGCGTCATCAATGGATGGGTACGCCGTTAACGCGGCCGAAGTCGAACTGCATGCAATGTTCAAAGTGGTTGGCGAAGCAGCGGCCGGACGTCGCTTTGCTGGAAGCGTCGGACCCGGCCAAGCTGTGCGGATATTCACTGGTGCGCCTGTGCCGGATGGTGCAGATTTCGTCGTCATACAGGAAGATGTCGACCGACGCGGTGATCTGATCACCATAATCGACGCCCCCGGTGAAAAGGCCAATATCCGCCCTGCGGGGATCGATTTCAGCATCGGTACGCAGATCACGGCCCCGCGCCAGCTCAGACCCGAAGATGTCGCATTAATGGCAGCGATGAACATCGCTTCGGTCCCTGTGACCCGCAAACCCGTGGTTGCACTAATCTCAACCGGTGACGAACTGGTGATGCCCGGAGAAACACCCGGCCCCGATCAGATCATCGCCTCAAATACCTTTGGTCTTAAGGCGTTACTGGAAGATGCTGGCGCACAAGTTCGTGTACTTCCTATCGCACAAGATACCTTAGCGTCATTAGAAACAGCTTTTGGCTTGGCACAGGGCGCTGACCTCGTGGTGACCATCGGAGGGGCGTCGGTTGGCGAGTACGACCTGGTTGCGGATGTCTCGGAAGGTCTTGGGCTGAAGCAATCGTTCTACAAGATTCGCATGCGACCGGGTAAACCACTGATGGCCGGGCGGCTTGGGGATGCTGCGATGGTCGGTCTACCCGGAAACCCGGTCAGTGCCATGGTGTGCGGTTACCTGTTCCTCATCCCAATGGTGCGCCGCATGTTGGGGATTGAACAGGCCCTACAGCCATTCCAACGCGCCCGCCTTTCTGCCCCGCTCGGAAAAAATGGCCCGCGTGAGCATTATATGCGGGCGGTGTTGGACAACGGCGGCATCCGCGCCTGTGATGATCAGGACAGCTCGCTGCTAAGTGTTTTGGCGCAAGCCAATGCACTATTGGTACGCCAACCCCACGATCCCGCGCGCGAGGCCGGGGATGAGGTCCTTTACCTGCCGATCTAGCAAATCCGTTGACACAAAACGTGAACATGCGTAGAACAAAAGAAAACGCATGAGCGACGAGGTATGAGCAATGCTGACCAAGAAGCAATTGGATTTGCTGGAATTCATCCACAAACGCGTGCAAGCGGACGGTGTTCCGCCCAGTTTTGATGAGATGAAGGCCGCGTTGGATCTACGGTCAAAATCCGGGATTCATCGACTGATCACCGCGCTGGAAGAACGTGGCTTTATCCGCCGCCTTGCCCATCGAGCCCGTGCCATCGAAGTTGTCAAGCTGCCCGAAAGCCTTGGGGGAGAGCCAACTACAGGTTTCAAACCCCGTGTGATTGAAGGCGATCGCCCTGAAGGTCCACGCCCCGCGAACTTTGAACCCATCACAGTTGATGCAATGGAATTGCCTGTTATGGGCCGGATTGCTGCCGGTGTACCGATCGAAGCGATCAGCCATGTGTCGCACCGCGTTGCGGTACCGGGCTCGATGGTTTCGGGCCGTGGTGAACATTATGCGCTTGAGGTTCGTGGCGACTCGATGATCGACGCCGGTATCAACGATGGCGATGTCGTGGTGATCCGCGAAACAACGGCCGCTGACAACGGTGACATCGTGGTGGCATTGGTGGAAGATCAGGAAGCCACGCTGAAACGGTTTTTCCGCCGAGGTCAGGCCATTGCGCTGGAAGCGGCGAATCCGGCCTATGAGACCCGCGTGCTGCCAGAGGACAAGGTGAAAGTTCAGGGCCGCCTGGTAGGCTTGATCCGAAGCTACTGAGGCAGCTTGGGGGACCATAGGCGGCGGCCTGAGATATCAGAACTCGCGAACAAACGCCCCTTGGATAACGCAAGACTGCCTGTCTTCCGCAGAAATTCCGTATCGTAAACGCTGCATTCACCGGTCAAAGTCAACGACACCGGGGCGACAATGATCTGATCTTTCCTGCATTCCTGAAAGGCGCTCGCAGCCCGCTTGCTAGTCAAGTGGACAAGCTCTTTGTCTCCCAGAAGAAAACGTTGAATTCCCGCTGGTGCCTCTGGCCATCGCAAAGCGGCCTTTGGTTGATCTGCCCCGTCCCCGTCATTTTCCAGCCAAACCGACGCGACAAATCCGCTGCCTTTCGGTTTGCTCAGCGCGCGCCCGTGTTCAGTCATCACTCCGACCAGCCCGCCGGTATCGGCGATCAGCACGTCTGGGCGGCTTCCCTGACCCCACAGCGCTATCGCCAATGCCGCCGGGGCGATGCCGAGCCACCGTGCGTGCCCTTGCCACAGCATTAGCCACAGAAGAGACAGAGCCAGAACAGGCAATACGAAATAGTCTGGGCTTACCACGTACCCGCGCGCGCCCTCCAGTCCCGCGACCCAATTGGCAACGGTAAGGATCCATCTCAGCCCAAGACCCATTACGTGCAATGCAATCGCTTCAAGCCCAAAAGGTGCAAGAAGGGCGGCGACCACCGCACTTGGAACGACCAGCGTTCCCATGACGGGCACGGAGACGAGATTTGCCAACAACCCGTAGTGTGAAATAGCGTTGAAATGCGCCGCCCCGATCGGAGCTGTCGCGATCCCCGCGATCGCCGAGGATGTCAACAAGGCCAGCATAGGCCGCAGCCATTTTGGGCCTGGCATTGGGCCATAGCCCCGCAACGCGCCAAACCCTGCGACCAAGGCGGTTGTGGCTGCAAAAGACATCTGAAATCCGGGGCTCAAAAGAGTTTCTGGGCGAAAGGTAAGAACAATCAGCGCAGCCACGGCCACCGCCCGCAACGAAATCGCGCGCCGGTCCAGCAATACGGCCCCCAGCATAACGCAGACCATCACAAAGGCGCGCTCAGTCGCGACGTTCCCACCAGACAGAAGCAGGTAGATTGTCGACGCGAATAACGCGCAGAGCGCTGCCACCTTGCGTACGGGCATGCGAAGCGCGATGACAGGTACCATTGAGAACCCCATGCGGCACGCCACAAAAACGAAACCGGTCAGCAAACCCATGTGCAGGCCCGAAATCGCCAGAAGATGAGCCAGGTTGGACGCGCGCAACGCCTCTAACGAGGCCTGCCCCATCCCGCTGCGATCACCGGTAGTTACGGCGGCGGCAAAGCCCCCGACTTCGCCCGGCAGGATCGTGCGCACCCGATCCGAGATCTCCATGCGCCAGGCCGTGATACGCACTCCGTCCAAACCATCTTGCGCCGCAGCCGACGTCAGGACCGGAACCCGAGTGTATCCAACAGCGCCGAGTTGCTGGAACCAGGCGTGGCGGCGAAAATCAAAACCTCCGGGTTCAACTGGCCCTTGCGGCGGCGAAAGATGTGCTGTGGTCATAATCCGCTGACCCGGGGACAGCGCAACTGACTCCCCGTGAATAGACAGCCGGATGCGCCGGGGTCTTTGATCAGCAGGAACGTCCCCGATCCGCACCTGATCCAATGTCACCCTCAGCGCATCCGACGCAGAGCGGTCTAGCGCTACGACCCTCCCCTCGACCGGGCCATAGTAACGCCATTGCAGGACCGGCTCCGCAACCATATGTGCCCGCGCCCCGGCCAGAGCGAACCCCATCGCGATCAGGGCTAAGCCAGTGGCTAGCGGTGACCACGCGGCCCCCATGAAACGGGTGGAGGCAAGCGCCAGCAAGGCAAGCGCCAGGACGCCGACATAGAGCTCAACCTCGGGTTCGAACCTGAGGCTGAAATACCAACCAATCCCGACCGCCAGGCAGATCGGGGACCACGGAAACAAGTGTCCCCGCTGGGTCAGCAATGCGGTCTCGACCCGTGTCAGAACACGCATGGTTGCCCCCGTCCTTCGGGCTGGGTAGATAGTCGCCAAACTATGCCCGCTAAGGTTACCAAAAGGTTAATCCACACCATGTCCGATCAGGTCGTCACCCGTTTTGCCCCCTCTCCCACCGGATTTCTGCATATCGGTGGCGCCCGCACTGCTCTGTTCAACTGGCTTTATGCGCGGGGTCGCGGCGGCCAGTTCCTGTTGCGGATCGAGGATACCGATCGGGAACGTTCCACGCCGGAAGCAACAGCGGCCATACTGCAAGGCATGGACTGGCTAGGGCTTGATCATGACGGTGAGGTGGTCAGCCAATTCGAGGGTGCCCCTCGACATGCAGAGGTCGCGCATCAATTGCTGTCCGACGGCAAGGCATACAAGTGCTTTTCGACGCAGGAAGAAATCGCTGCATTCCGTGAACAGGCGCGGGCCGAGGGGCAGTCGACCCTGTTTCGCAGCCCGTGGCGCGAGGCTGACCCTGCCATACATCCCGACGCACCTTACGTGATCCGCATCAAGGCTCCGCAAGACGGTGCCACTGTGATCCGCGATCAGGTGCAGGGCGATGTCACCATTCGCAACGATCAGTTGGATGACATGATCCTGCTGCGTTCGGATGGGACTCCGGTCTATATGCTGGCCGTTGTGGTTGACGATCATGATATGGGCGTGACTCATGTGATCCGGGGCGACGATCACCTCAACAACGCCGCCCGTCAGATGATGATCTACGAGGCGATGGGTTGGGATGTACCAGTCTGGGCGCATATCCCTTTGATCCATGGACCCGATGGAAAAAAGCTCAGCAAACGTCACGGTGCGTTGGGGGCGCAAGAATATCAGGCCATGGGATATCCGGCATCCGGAATGCGCAACTATCTGGCTCGGCTGGGCTGGAGCCATGGGGATGATGAGTTCTTTACCGATGCCCAAGCTAAAGAGTGGTTCGATCTGGATGGCATTGGCAAAAGCCCGGCGCGGTTTGATGTGAAGAAGCTTGAAAACCTTTGTGGACAACATATTGCCGTCGGGGAAGATGCCGCGCTGCAGCATGAAATTCAGGGATATCTGAAGTCAGCTGGTTTGCCGCCGCTTTCCGAAACACAATCCAGTGATTTGGTCCGTGCGATGTATTGCCTCAAGGACCGCGCACGCACGTTCCCGGAACTCATTGAAAAAGCTCATTTTGTGCTTACGTCGCGACCTATCCAGCCAGATGAAAAGGCCGCAAAGGCGCTGGCATCTGTATCCGACGGTATACTGAAAGAATTGACGCCGCAGCTGCAAAATGCTAGCTGGTCCCGGAACGAACTGGAGGAGACCCTGAATTCGTTCGCAGAGGCGAATGGGGTTAAGTTCGGCAAATTGGCTGGTCCGCTGCGGGCGGCACTAGCGGGCCGGGCAGTTACACCTTCGGTATTTGACATGATGCTTGTGCTTGGGCGCGATGAAACCCTGGCGCGGCTTTCTGATGCAGCGAACCCGGCCTGATTTCACATAAGGGTAACGCTGCTCCGTTAAGAACGGACTGCGCGACGGAACGCAGTCGTTGCCTGCTTTGTCGGACAGCGATCCGGCATGCGCACGAATGAAGAAGGGACAAACATGACCGAGAGCAAAAAATCAGCCAAACTGACTGTCCACGGCGAAAGCTATGATCTGCCGGTGTTTTCTCCGACCGCTGGGCCCGATGTGATCGATATCCGCAAGCTCTATGGTCAGGCTGGCGTCTTTACTTATGATCCGGGTTTCACGTCCACCGCAAGCTGTGACAGCACCATTACATTCATCGACGGTGACAAGGGCGAGTTGCTGCATCGCGGTTATCCGATCGAACAGATCGCCTCGAAGTCGCATTTCCTCGAACTCAGCTATCTGCTGCTGTATGGCGAGCTGCCTTCGGCGAAGGATCTGGAGAACTTCGAGACCACAATCACCCGCCACACGATGCTGCACGAGCAGATGCAGTATTTCTATCGCGGATTCCGCCGGGATGCGCATCCGATGGCCATCATGGTGGGTGTGGTTGGTGCCATGTCCGCGTTCTATCACGATTCGACCGACATCGCGGACCCGCGTCAGCGTGAAGTAGCTTCGCACCGTTTGATCGCAAAAATGCCGACCATCGCGGCCTGGGCCTACAAATACCATATCGGTCAGCCCTTCGTGTACCCGCGCAACGACCTGGACTATGCGTCAAACTTCCTGCGCATGTGTTTTGCCGTTCCTGCCGAAGATTACGAGGTGAACCCGATTCTGGCACGCGCCATGGATCGTATCTTCATGCTGCAGGCGGATCACGAACAGAACGCCTCGACTTCGACGGTGCGTCTGGCATCTTCTTCGGGTGCAAACCCATTCGCCTGTATCGCGGCCGGTATCGCCTGTCTCTGGGGTCCGGCCCATGGTGGTGCGAACCAGGCTTGCCTTGAAATGCTGGAAGAGATCGGCAGCGTGGACCGCATCCCCGAGTTTATCGAGCGCGCCAAAGACAAAGATGACCCGTTCCGTCTGATGGGCTTTGGCCACCGCGTCTACAAGAACTTCGATCCACGCGCGAAAGTGATGAAGCAATCGGCAGACGAAGTACTTGACCTGCTGGGCGTAGAAAACAATCCCAAACTACAGGTCGCGAAGGCGCTGGAAAAACAGGCTCTGGAAGATCCGTATTTCATCGAAAAGAAACTGTTCCCGAATGTCGACTTCTATTCGGGCATCGTGATGGAAGCGATGGGTTTCCCAACGTCGATGTTCACGCCAATCTTCGCGTTGTCACGTACCGTTGGCTGGGTTAGCCAGTGGAAAGAAATGATTGCCGATCCACAGAATAAGATCGGACGCCCACGTCAGCTTTATCTGGGCGCGACCAACCGCGATTACGTGGACATCGAAAACCGCTGATACACACACAATATCGATGTTAAGACCCCGGTTATCCGGGGTCTTTTTTTCCGTAGCGTTACCAAAATGAGACCGTTCGAAACCAATCGTAAATGACTGTTTCGATGCATCTTTCCGCACTGCCTCAGTCCGCCTAATGTTGCCACGTCCGGCGAATACTGTTTGGTTCTCATGCGTTTCATCTTCTTGTTCATTATGTTGCTACTTGCGCAATCGGCTTCCGCTCAAAGCGTGCTGGAACGTGCTTTTGAGAAGCAGCAGCAGGAAAACGCCGCCGGGTCGCTGGCAATCTTAGGGCTAGCAGGCATCCCGGACGATTCTGCCAGCGCAATCTCG
Organism: Ruegeria sp. H9; assembly: GCF_056532915.1. Taxonomy (NCBI): domain Bacteria; kingdom Pseudomonadati; phylum Pseudomonadota; class Alphaproteobacteria; order Rhodobacterales; family Roseobacteraceae; genus Ruegeria; species Ruegeria sp. H9. Next base: position 622,356 of record NZ_JBQFNX010000002.1, read on the forward strand.
CTGCAGTCAAATACAGACAATCGCGATTACGATTTCAAATCCGCCCAGCTGGGCGGCGGGTTTCGCCTTGCTGAGGGCGTGCCGATCTATCTTGAGGGGTATATAGGCTACGCGCGCTATGACCCCGTTCTGACCTTCAGCGGCACCGGAGATACCACGCGTATTCCGCTGAAATGGACCAGCCTCGCCCTGACCGGCGGTGTCGGCTATCAGTTCGACATCGGCGAGTATTGGAAAATGACCCCGATGGCCCATATCTCGGTCGGACGTACGCAATCCGACGCATCTGTCGGTGCGCAAGCCATCGCCAACCGCCTGGGGCTTGATCGAGACTTTCTCGAAAGCGGCGGCATCTGGGCTGGTGGCGCAGGCGGATCGATGACGGTCTCGTACGAGAAAGCTCTGTCCAACGACCGAGAATTCGAGGCAAGCCTGCGCTATACCCATATCGAATACTGGCCTATCGGAGACAACGAGGACTTGTTGGTTGAATCAACTGCCGCAAATGCAGTTCTGTGGTCACGCTACCGCTTTCCAACTGGAAAACGCATGTTCGGTCGCCCGGTCCGCTGGGTGGGCGATCTGTCCCTGTCCTATCTGATCGGGGATCAGTCACTTGTATTGGGCACCGACTGGCTGGCCCGCGTAGGTGGCGGGATCGAGGTTGATCTGTCCGACACATGGGTGCCTTGGGTATCAACGACACGGTTTATGGTCCGTTATTACGGCAGCGATACGGTTAACGGATTCTCCGCCGGGATTGGCATCAGTTTCTGAACAAAGGTTTCAGAACAAAGCCAGCTGATCACCGGGCTGAGGTGGCGGCGCAAAAGCCGCACAGTTTAGTGGCGGCATATCAGTCGACAGCCCGAGACGTTTGACTGCGGCCTTGAACCGTCGCGCAATCATCTCGGCATAGGTCCCTTCGCCCCGCATGCGATGGCCCCATCGGGGATCATACTCCCTACCCCCATGCATTTCGCGCAGCCGTGCCATCACCTTCTCAGCCCTGCCCGGCTGATGTTCGATCAGCCACTCGCGCCAGAGCGCGGATACTTCACGGGGAAGCCGCAGCATGATCCAGCTTGCAGCATCGGCGCCAGCCTGCTTTCCGGCCTCCAGCAGATTTTCCAGCTCATGATCGGTTAATCCGGGCACGATTGGAGACGTCATAACGCGCACAGGCACGCCAGCCTCGGTCAGGTTGCGGATCATTCCGAGCCTGCGCTGCGGTGAAGGCGCCCGGGGTTCCATCCGTCGGGAAAGATCGCGGTCCAATGTGGTCAGCGAGATGCCAACCCGGACAAGGCCATTGCGGGCCATCGGTGCCAGAATATCAAGATCACGCTCGATCAGAGCCCCCTTGGTCACAATACCGACCGGATGTTGAAAATCTCTCAGAACCTTTAGACAGCTTCTTGTTATCTTGCGGTTTTTTTCGATCGGTTGATAGGGATCGGTGTTGGTTCCCAGTGCAATCGTGGCCACCTTGTAAGAACGTGCTGAGAGTTCGCGACGCAATAGCTCAGCCGCATTGGGTCGCGCAACAAGGCGGGTTTCGAAATCCAAACCCGGAGACAGCCCCAGATACGCATGCGTTGGCCGAGCAAAGCAATACACGCATCCATGCTCGCAGCCCCGATATGGGTTTATGGATCGGTCAAAAGGTAGGTCCGGCGACTTGTTATAGGTGATCAGATTGCGCGCCATTTCTTCCCGAACTTCGGTCCGCAACGGGGGCAGTTCCTCTGGCAAATCCCAGCCATCTTCGGTCAACTCGGTTGTAAACCTCTCGAATCGACCTGCTTCGTTTGAGGTTGCTCCGCGCCCAGGGCTTTTGATGGCAGCAGTCATTTGTTCGCTTTTTGTTCCTATCACTAGATGTAATTAAAACCAGTTTCACTGGCAAGATTCATGTTTCGATTTCCAAAAATCATCAGATGCTCGAAACAGGCGACGCATTAGACTGCAGGTGAATTTACCGTGGCTAATGAAACCAATGCAGGATGATCTTGCAAAATTCGATGTCGCTGAGTGCGAATATTCGGCCTATAGGTCGGTCTCAGAACGACCTAGGTCGCAATCGTCACAGTAGACCTGCGACGAAATGGCCAAAACGGTGAAAATGCCACCACGGGCCGCAGGCCCGCACAGCTCAGGGAAATACCCATGTCTGATGAAGAAGACATCGTCCTGTCCGAACTGAATGACGACGAACTCGTCGAACAGATGTTCGATGACCTTTATGACGGCCTGAAGGAAGAGATCGAAGAAGGTGTGAACATCCTGCTCGAGCGCGGATGGCAACCCTATGACATCCTGACCAAAGCGCTGGTTGGCGGCATGACAATTGTCGGCCATGACTTCCGCGACGGCATCCTGTTCGTGCCTGAGGTTCTGCTGGCGGCCAACGCCATGAAAGGCGGTATGGCGATCCTGAAGCCTCTGCTGGCTGAAACTGGTGCTCCGCGCGTTGGCAAGATGGTGATCGGCACCGTCAAGGGCGACATCCATGACATCGGCAAGAACCTTGTTGCGATGATGATGGAAGGCGCCGGGTTCGAAGTTGTCGATATCGGCATCAACAACCCGGTCGAGAACTACCTCGAAGCGCTGGAAAACGAACAGCCCGACATTCTGGGCATGTCCGCTCTGCTGACGACGACGATGCCTTATATGAAGGTCGTAATCGACACGTTGGTCGAACAAGGCCTGCGTGATGAGTACACCGTTCTGGTTGGCGGCGCTCCGCTGAACGAAGAGTTCGGCAAGGCGATCGGCGCTGACGGCTATTGCCGCGACGCAGCCGTGGCGGTGGAAATGGCCAAGGACTTCATGTCGCGCAAGCACAACCAACTGGCCGGCTAAGGCGCGAGATCATATCGTGAGACAGGCCGTCCTTTTTGGGGCGGCCTTTTTTGTCCGAACCTCGGGCACATATATAGCTAAAGACCAGCCAGAGAGATCAGATGACCGACTCACAGATCCCAGACGATGACAGCCTGACCCGTCAGGGCTATGTCGCAGCGCACAGCGCCGAGTCGATTCTTCTGATCGCATGTGGTGCACTGGCCCGCGAGATTCTGGACCTGAAAGAACGGAACGGCTGGGATCACATGGCCCTGACTTGCCTGCCCGCCATTTTGCATGTGCACCCGGAAAAGATCACACAGGCGGTCGAGGATGCGGTTGCCAAGCATCGAGACTCATACGACCGCATCTACGTTGTCTATGCCGATTGCGGAACCGGTGGGTTGCTACAGGCAGCGTGCAAGCGACTGGGGGTCGAGATGATCCAAGGGCCCCATTGCTATTCCTTCTTCGAGGGCAATCTGGCCTTTGCAGCGCATGGCGACGATGAAACCACCGCTTTTTATCTGACAGATTTCCTTGCGCGGCAGTTTGATGCGTTTGTCTGGAAACCGCTGGGTCTGGACCGTCATCCTGAATTGCGAGAGATGTATTTCGGCAATTACACCAAGCTCGTTTATCAGGCGCAAACCGATGATCCCGACTTGACCCGTCGCGCGCAGGAGTGCGCTGATCGGATGGGGCTGGAATTCGAACGTCGGCAAACCGGCTATGGCGATTTGGAAACCACGCTTGCTGACTGGGCAGCGCGCAAATCCACCTAAAAGTCAGGCGCTGGCCAATGCCACTTCGCGAATACGTTCTATCATAGCGCGTAACCCGTTCGAACGTTGGGCAGACAAATGATCCTGCAACCCCAGTCGCGCGAGTTCTCCACCGGCATCAACACTGGGCACCTCGGCCACCGGCAAGCCGTTATACAGGCTACGCAGAACCGCAATCAGGCCCCGAACAATCAGGGCATCGCTGTCACCGTCAAAGCGGAATTGACCGCCCTCAATGGTTGGATGCAGCCAGACCTGACTGGCGCAACCATTCACCTTGGTCGCAGGGACTTTGAATGCATCATCCAGAGGCTCCATCGCTTTGCCCTGCTCGATCACATGGCGATAGCGGTCTTCCCAGTCCTCCAGGAACTCGAAATCCTCGACTATCTCTTCGAAGGCTGGCGTTGCCATATCGGGTCCGTCCTTGCGTTACGCATTCACAATTGTGAACTATGCTCAGCGCTACCGACTGTCCAGTCCCCAGCGTGGCTTTTCAAACGATCGAATTTGCGTTAACCCGATGCAGGTAAAGTTGCACAAAGTACTGGGTCCATGCACAAAACTCTGCCTGTTCTGATGATCTTCACAATGGCTCTGTCCGCTTGTAGCAACTGGAGCAACTCAAGCGCGAATCCATCGAACTGGTTTGGCAGCAGCACACCCAGCCCATCCGAAGTATCAGCCGATGACGCTAATGCCTTGGTTCCCGAAAATGCCGACAAAAAAGGCCTGTTCGAGCGTCCGGACGCCGAGGATAATAGCGTTCCAATCGCCGTGATCAACGAATTGCGGATCGACCCAACCTCGACGGGTGCAATCATCTATGCGGCTGGCACAGCCATTCGACAGGGTGCGTTCAACGCGCAGCTCGCGCGCGTAAGATCTGAAGAACTCAGCAAAAATGGCGTTATGGAATTCACCTTCCGCGTGGATTACCCGGACTACGCCACTGCGCAGGGCACCGAACGGTCGCGGATGGTTTCAGAGGCCGTCAATGTAAGCCGGAAAGAACTGGAAGGTATTCGTTTAGTTCGGGTCAAAGGCCAGCAGAACGCGTTGGAATCCCGTCGCCGTTAAAGCGAGACAACCTGCACGGCCTGTCCCTTGGCGGCCAAAGCAATCTTGCCTTCGCAAAGCTTCAGCGCGTCCTCGCCAAAAACCTCGAACCGCCAACCAGACATGGCGGGAACTTCTCGTTCTCCTGCAGCGATCTGATCCAATTCCGCGCTGGAGGCGATCAATTTTGCGGCAACGCCTGCGCTTTCGGTCTTTGATTTCAAAAGAACGCGCAGCAAATCTGCAAGTGCAGGGTTGACCTTCAGCTTGTCGCGGCTGTTGTCAATTTTCGGCAATCGGTCTTGCGGGCAACCTACGCCCCGTTTTACCGCCTCCAGAATGCCTTCTGCGATCGCCCCTTTGCGCGCTTCGCGCAGCAACAAGCGCGATCCGCCCAGATCAGAGGGCGTCTTGGGCTTGGTCGAGGCCATCTCGATCAACGCATCGTCTTTGAACACACGGCTTCGTGGCACATTGTTCTCTTGCGCATAGGCCTCGCGGAACTGCGCCAGCTCTCGAACCACGGCCAGAAACTTGGCAGAGTTGGTCCGCGTTTTGACCCGCCGCCACGCCTCTTCCGGGCGAATGTCATATGTCTCGGGTCGGGTCAGTATGCGAAGCTCTTCTGCGACCCAGTGATCCCGGCGCGACTTCTTAAGTTCTGCAGCCAGATGCTCATAGATTTTCCGAAGATGGGTTACATCTGCCAATGCGTATGTTTTCTGCGCTTCCGTCAGAGGGCGCCGTGACCAGTCGGTGAAGCGAGAAGTTTTATCGACCCCTTCCTTGCAAATCTTCCGGACCAGAGTCTCATAGCCAACCTGTTCACCAAAACCACAGACCATCGCAGCGACCTGAGTATCAAACAACGGAGTCGGAAAGACTCCCGCGTCGACCCAAAAAATTTCAAGATCCTGCCGCGCGGCGTGGAAAACCTTGACCACGCTTTCGTCGCTGAACAGCTGGTACAAAGGCTCCAGCGACATGCCGTCAGCCAATGGATCAACCAGAACGGCGCTGTCTTCATCTTCCGATGGCACTGCAAGCTGCACCAGACAGAGTTTCGAATAATAGGTCCGTTCGCGCAGAAATTCGGTATCTACAGTGACATAAGGATATTGTGCAGCAGCCGAGCAGAATGCGGCCAGCTCTTGCGTCGTCGTCAGGGTTTTCATGCGCGGTGCTGTTCTTGCTTTTGGTTATTGTGACTGCCCGTGCCGTCCTCGTCCCGAGCGATATGCGACCATAAGACGAATAACCTTTGCGTGTAAATCACCCCGCCGCGTTAGGGCAGAAGAACTGGGTCTTTGTTGCCCATACAATAACGGCGAAGCACGGCAGGGTAGAGTTTGTGCTCCCAGGTCAACACGCGGGCGGCGAGCTCCTCAGGTGTGTCCCCTACCCGTACACCCACGCGCGCCTGACCCAGAATCGGTCCGTCATCCAACGCGGCAGTAACTTCGTGAACGGTGCAGCCATGTTCGGCGTCGCCTGCTTCAATTGCGCGTGCATGGGTGTTCAAACCCTTGTACTTAGGCAAAAGCGATGGGTGGATGTTCAGCATCCGGCCCTGGAAACGCGTTACAAATTCACCCGTCAATACACGCATGAAACCGGCCAGACAGACAACATCCGGCTGGGCTGCCATAAGCGGCTTAAGCAGTTCTGCTTCAAACGCAGCGCGATCTTTGCCAAAGGGCTTGTGGTCGACGGCTGCGGTCGGAATTCCGCGCTGTGCAGCTTTCTTCAGCCCTCCGGCATTTGCGTCGTTCGACAATACCAGACATGGTCGGCCTGGATGATCGCCATTCATGCTGTCGACCAGCGACAGCATGTTCGATCCGCCCCCGGAGATCAGGATCGCGACGCGCTTGTGGCTCACAGAAATTTGCCTGAATAGGCCACACCCGGCGCTGCGGTGACCGTTCCGATGCGCGCAACGGATTCGCCTGCCTCTGCAAGCAGTGTTGTAAGATCATCTGCCTGATCTGCAGCGCAGACAACAATCATACCGATGCCGCAGTTGAAGGTCTTCAACATCTCGGACTCGGCGATGCCACCGGTCTCGGCCATCCATTTGAACACAGGCGGCAAGTCCCAAGCATTCAAATCAATCTCGGCCCCGAGCCCTTCGGGCAATACGCGCGGCAGATTTTCGGTGAGGCCGCCGCCGGTGATATGGGCAAGCGCGCGAACGCCGCCAGCCCGGATCGCCTGCAGCGCTGGTTTCACATACAGCCGCGTGGGGGTCAGCAGAGCCTCACCCAATGTTCCGCCACCGAAAGGCGACTCTGCCTCCCAGCCCGACCCCGAGATCTCGACCAGCTTGCGCACTAGCGAATAGCCGTTGGAATGCACCCCGTTCGAAGCCAGCCCCAGCAGGACATCACCCTGTTCAACGCCCTCGGGCAATGCGGTCCCGCGTTCCATGGCACCAACCGAGAAACCGGCCAGATCGAAATCGCCGTCAGGGTACATACCCGGCATCTCGGCGGTTTCACCACCAATCAGGGCGCAGCCAGATTGGACACACCCCTCGGCAATTCCTTCGATAATCCGCGCGGCAGTATCGGTGTCCAACTTACCGGTGGCAAAATAATCCAGGAAAAACAGCGGCTCAGCACCTTGGCAGATCAGATCGTTGACGCACATCGCCACCAGATCGATTCCCACGCCATCGACAACGCCGGTATCAATTGCGATCCGCAGCTTGGTGCCCACACCATCGGTTGCGCCCACCAGAACCGGGTCTTTATAGCCAGCCGCTTTCAGGTCGAACAGAGCGCCAAACCCGCCTAGCCCACTCATCACGCCCGAGCGGTTGGTGCGCTTGGCCGCAGGCTTGATCCGATCGACCAGAGCGTTGCCTGCGTCGATATCTACACCTGCGTCGGCGTAGGTGATTCCGTTCTTGCCCGCTGTCATGGCCAATCCCTCATGAGTGCTTTGCGCGCGGGTTATTCGATTGTGGGCCATGTTGCAACGGTCAGGCTTGACGCGGGCTGCCATCGTGATAGGCAAAGCCCTCAGGCGGGCCTGTAGCTCAATTGGTTAGAGCAGAGCGCTCATAACGCTTTGGTTGGGGGTTCGAGTCCCTCCGGGCCTACCAAAACCGCCATTTTCCATATAAATCAACGCCAAATTGCCCCAAGAACTATTGATAGTACCCTCACGTGATTCCAATGGGACAAACAAAAGACAGAGCTTCAACAAAAAAATTTTCGCCAGCCAATACGCCGTCACACTTGTCAGCACAAACTATCATGCCCGGACTTGACCCGCATAGTTGGGTATGATTGAACCGAGCGAGGCAGTTAGCGTCATCCTCATTCCAATCAAAACAAAACAGGCTGACAGCGTGAATTCCAAGCGTCCCAAAATTTACTGCCAATTTCTTGATCGCCCTGTCATGGAGCCTTTGTCTGGGGATCGTATAAACGAAATGCGATTCTACCGAAGTCTCTCCAGCTTTGCAGATGTTTACTACAACGACGTCCTCGTTGACTGGGAACGCGGAATCATAGGTGATCCGGGAGGCTTGAGAACACCGACGCGCGACTATGATCTGTATTATGTTCGGGCGAACCCAGAGTTGTTCAAAAGCCTTCCCCACCCTAAGATAACGCTAGCATATCCTTACGACCCGGAAGCCTTTCGTGTAGCCGATGCTCTGGTGGTCACGACAGAGGCGTGGCAGAATTTGTTGTATGAGCATTCCACCAGTGCTGCAGTACGAAAAAAACTATCCAAATGGTATCCCGACAAGATCGTGCTGCCCGATATGATCCTAAACATCCAGCAAGCTATCGATCCCCTTTTTCTTCAACCAATCTCTTCCAAGTCGAAATTCATTTGGCACGCAAAGATGACTGGTTCTAAGTCTTTTGGATTCTTTGGGCGTGTCACTAAAGAGACAATTCCAATTGAGTTGATCGACAACCTCAGCATTGTCCGAGAACGGCTTGGCTCTTCAACTAATCCGTTGGCCGCATTTGCTGGAAGCATCCGCACAACATTACCCATGCCAGCATTGTCCTTAGGTCACATTCCCTATGGAGAAGTACCCGGAGCGCTTGCAGCCTGCCGCGGGACACTTGGGCAAATGTGCGCAGACAGCGATTATTTGGGGTCTGGGAAACTGCTGGATGCAATGGCAACCAAAACCCCCATTGTCACCCGGCGAAATGCGGTTCGTGACGAACAACTTGGTTCTGCGTATCCTGGAACGTACGACCACAGTGAGGAGGCTTTGGACATTCTCTGGCGACTTTGTACCGAGGATACGTTTCATAGTGATTTGCAGAATTATCTTGCAGAGCGAACGGGGCATTTTTTGCCGACATCAACCGGACAGCGAATAAGTCAGAAGCTTGAGAGAGCTGGCTTTCTCTAGAAATAGCGCTGTTTGGTTTGATCGTGTTGACAAGTGGCGCGACCAGAGACGGATCGATTTGATGTCGATAAGACTAGGTTGCATTCCGCGGTATTGTCGACACGGTGGGCATTCTTTGGCTTGCTGAAGCAACGTTCTCCCAATTTACGAACGTAATATAGCGATCTGTCGGCAGCAACACACTTCTTGCGTGATTTCCAAATGGGGATGACGGCAGAACTTCGCGGTTGTCCATTATTTTGTGAGTGTGAGCCTCCCCATGATTCGTCAAACGACACGGTTTTGTTTCGGTCAGTACACGATAAGGAACCTTGATCGTAGCCAGACAACACTTTTGTAATCACGCCCTACAAAAGCTACGACATCATTGTTGGCAACGTCGTTTAAATCCTGTGGATCGCTTGTCACCTCGTCCGTATCCGGCACGAGCATGTTAAATGAGACGTCTTTGTAAATCATTGTCATGCGACATCTCTCCATAATTCGGGATGGTTGACCGGTATACGTCATGTTCTGGCTTTGGAAACTTGAGAGCGCAGGTTCCTGCAACCTCGGCATCAAAACGCATTGTCGACAGATCGGAACGAACAGCACCGCTAGCTGTCGATATTCCCATAGATGATCCGGCTACTTCAGCTATCGACTGGCCCTCGCCGGCCGCTTCAGACGAACTGCTCGACTACCCAGCTCTTTCACTTTGACGAGACCCTCACCAGTAGCCCTCGATGATTCATAAGGCGATCCATCACCTTCTCGTCCTTCGTGGAGTTACTCTATACGAGATCATGTCCATTCACGAGCGCGCCCAGGCAAATACTGAAAGGGTTGAACGGATGAGACTGGTTGGAATGGGGGCATCAAAACAGGCCAGGGTGGATTGGAAAGCTGAGTCAAACGGTATTCCAGCCTGGGACACTCACGTTGATAATAAAGGGCAAAACTTAATTCCTGGCAGACCCTCCGGGCCTACCAAATCACCGTCCAATCACGATATCCGCGCTTAATCCGCCCAGCCTTTCGCTGCTGCCCAGTCGCAGAATACCACCATGTACGCGGGCGATATCGGCAACAATGGCAAGGCCCAATCCCACGCCGGTGCCCTGATTCTGGTTTCGCGCCGGATCAAGTCGCGTGAAGGGTTTGACGGCCTCGGTGCGTTGTTCGACCGGGATACCGGGGCCGTCATCTTCAACCCGAATGCGTAGTGACTTTGGCGTCATCGAAAGGCTGACCTCGGCGCGTGAACCATAGCGATTCGCGTTTCCAATCAGATTCTCTACTGCCCTGCGCATGGCCGATGGGCGCAGCATTGCCGTTCCACGCCCCTCGACCGAGATTAGTTCAACGTGCTGGCCCGCGCGCTGTGCATCGTCAACGATTTGGCTCAACCAATTTTCGGGTTCAATCTCTTCGGGTGCGCTCTCTGCAGCGCCACGCGAGAAGTCCAAGAATGCATCCAGCAGCGATTGCATCTCGTCCACGTCTTGCAACAACGGTGCGGCCTCGTCCTCGGGCAACATAGCTAATCCAAGTTTCAGACGCGTCAGAGGTGTGCGCAGATCGTGGCTGACCCCCGACAACATGAGCGTGCGCTGCTCAATCTGCCGCTCGATTCGGGCGCGCATGTCAACGAAGGCATTGCCCGCAGCGCGTACCTCGATTGCGCCACCGGGTGAATAAGGCACGACCCGCCCGCGACCAAAGGCCTGCGCCGCGTCCGCAAGGCGCGTGATCGGGCGCAACTGATTGCGCATGTAGAGAAACGAGATCGTTGTCATCAGAGCCGCAAAGAACACCATCGTCACAATCAGCTGATGCGGTGCAGTCGGCGACAGGCGTCGGCGATCAAACTCTAGCTCAAGCATGCCCAGATTGGTTGCCAGAAAAAGACTCACTTCCTGTCCATTTGGCAGAGCCACATACTGGGTTTCAGGCAACAAGCTGCGCATTTCCGCATCCACCTGCGGGGCAATGAAATCGTACCATCGACGCGGACTGTTTTTCGGCTCTTCATTCGGCGGCAGAAAACGGGCGGTCATGTTCAAGACCGACAAGTCCTGCCGCGCAGCTGCCAATGCCTGCTGCTGGGTTTCCGCACCCTCCATCACGTCCAGCACCAGTGTCACCTCGCGCGCCGCCGTGCGGGTCATCTGGGCGGTCACTTCTTCAAGATGTTTTTGCAAAAAGGCAATCGCCACCACCAAAAGCACGACAATGACCGGCAGTACCAGAATGAGTGCGGCACGCGCATATAGGCTGCGCGGCATATAGGGTTTGAGCCATTGGGTCGACATGCGCTAAACCTAGCGGGCTGCCCGGGCAAGAGGAAGAGGTCAGAATGCAAGCCCCCGACGATTTCAACCCTCTCCCTGGACAGGTTGCCGTGCTTGCCCCGGGGCTAAGGCGCATTCTTGCGCCCAATCCCTCGCCAATGACTTATCGTGGTACGAATACCTACCTTCTAGGCGATAAGGACATTGCTGTCATCGACCCTGGGCCATTGAGTGATGCCCATTTGCAAGCCATAGTTGATGCGCTGGAACCCGGGCAGCGGATCAGCCACATATTTGTTACGCACACCCATCTGGATCACTCGCCTTTGGCCGCCCCGCTCGCATCCCGCACCGGCGCTCCGGTTCTGGCTTTTGGTGGTCCGCAAGCTGGACGCAGCGAAGTCATGACCGAGCTGGCCCAGAACGGGCTTGCCGGAGGTGGTGAGGGAATCGATGCCGATTTCCGCCCTGATATCGAGCTTGAAAACGGTGAACGCGTCGCGGCAGAAGGCTGGCAACTCGAAGTGATCCACACACCCGGCCATCTGGGCAACCATATCGCGTTGGCCTGGGGGGATGTCTGCTTTACGGCTGATCACGTCATGGGCTGGGCCAGCTCTCTGGTCTCGCCCCCGGACGGGGACCTGACGGATTTCATGGCAGCCTGTCGCCGCCTGCGCGCGCGCAAATGGTCGGTTTTTCACCCCGGGCATGGTGCCCCCATTACGGGTCCTGACAAACGCCTGGATTGGCTGATAGACCACCGATTGCAGCGAGAATCACAGATACTCGACGCCCTGGAAAATGGCCCTGAAACGGCCCAACAGCTTGCCCAGCGAATCTATATCGAAACCCCCGCCGCGCTGCTTCCCGCGGCCGAGCGTAATGTCTTCGCCCATCTGGTTGATCTGACCGGCAGATCCCGTGTAGCGCCCTTGGGGGATCTGTCAGTTGCGTCTCGTTTCAAGCGCATCGCGTGAATCGGAAAAAATTGGCGGCCCGTGCGCTTCCCCTCTGGACGCCGAAAATACGGGTTGTTATACGCCCCTCAGTTCCGGCGTAGCTCAGCGGTAGAGCAGTTGACTGTTAATCAATTGGTCGTAGGTTCGATCCCTACCGCCGGAGCCAATTTTCCCCATTTAGATCATAGACTTAATGGAAAGCCTCGCATTTAGGGGAAGGAATGTAGGGCCGTGTTGCCAGTTTGTTGCCAAGAATCAGGTGGCAATGAAGTGACAACAGCTCCCAGCAAAACCACCATTCAGCCAGCAACCACCTGTTATTGCTTGATTTTCAGGCAGAGCAAATCGGTAGGTCAATTGATTCGAGATCAATCGATCATAGGCTACCTCAAAGCTGATGTTTGCGGCACCTTTCGCGAACATCTGGAAACGAGGAAGCCGGTCGTTTACTTTCGCCCGAGCGGAGGGCTACTTTGCCGACAAAGCTGCTGTCAAAGTTTTCCGGCGGAACGTCCGCTTTGTGCACTTTGCGACCGAGGCAACAAATACGGAGGACGGAAAGCTGTTATTCCCTGGAGACGCCAAAGGTAATTGGCACGGGAGTGAAAGCGGACGTTTACGGGAAGATGACACTATGAAATGAAGGCGTCTGGCTGCCAAGGTCAAACCGGAATTTCGCCGCGACCTCGCCGATTGCTCTAGCCATTTTCCTACCGTTGACCTTATATTGGTCTGCCGTTGCCTTAGTGTTCATCCCGCCAATAGTGAGGAGTGACGACGGTTTTCCACAAAGCTCGACGTACTTGACAAAGCAGAAAGGCTCTCTTTGAGACCTTATTTCTTAAAATGCAGCAGTGCCGCTTAGAGGTAAATCATTTGGGACAGGTCGCTCCTCCCCAATCGAGTTGGCAATCCATCAAAGGATCGATTGCCCAGTCGAATTCCAATCATTGAGAAACTTCTCGATGCCGATATCGGTCAATGGATGCATGATCAGTTTGCGAATAACGGACGGCGGGATCGTGGCGATGTCGGAACCGGCCAATGCCACCTTTGTAATATGATTGGGGCTTCTGACGGATGCCGCAATGATTTCAGTTTCAATACTATAGTTGTCGTAAATGCTACGGATATCACGGATCAGATTGACTCCGTCCAGATTGATGTCATCCAATCTGCCAATGAACGGAGATACATAGGTCGCGCCAGCCTTTGCCGCCAAGAGAGCCTGATTGGGTGAAAAGCACAGTGTGACGTTTGTTCTGATACCTTCACTTTTGAAATGAGCACAGGCCCTGAGGCCATCCAATGTCAGCGGCAGTTTGACAACGACGTTGTCTGCGATCGCCGCGAGGTGCACTCCCTCTGCGATCATTCCCGCAGCATCCAACGCTGCAACCTCTGCCGATACTGGCGTATCCGTCAGAGTGCAAATTTCTGCAATGACCTCTTTGAAATCGCGACCGGACTTGACGATCAAGCTTGGATTGGTGGTCACGCCATCCAATAATCCGAAGCCCATCAGGTCTTTGATGTCGTTTACTTCTGCGGTGTCCACGAAGAATTTCATGAGGTTTCCTCATTACGTAAGGGGTGACTTGGGTTGCACCTGAGGCTGCCTAGAGGCACTGCATCAAGGGTTGGCTGAAGCCAGTGCGCAGATTCAGAATGCGTTGCGCATCCCGAATTCAGTGTAGTTCTGGCTCAGTATAAGATCGGCTTTCCGGCTATCACGGATGACACGTTCAGCGTTTGGCAGATCGTTCGCTATTGCGCGTTGCAGCGCGGTTTGCGGGTCAAAGCCATGGCTGATCCAGCGGTGTTGCAGCCTGTTTTCAAGCTCTTCCAAAGTTGGGCTGATAAAAACCGTCGCGGCATAAACATCCGTCAGGTTTCTCCATGGGTCGCTGTCCATCAGAAGATAGTTACCCTCAACGACGACGACCGGAGTTGCCGGGTGAACCGCAATGGCGTTGGCAATAGCTAGGTCCATTGTGCGATCGAATTTGGGATGAAAGCACTCGTGGCGCGTAACTTGAAGCTCTCTGATTGCAGCGCAAAACCCGACCCCGTCGAAAGTCTCTGGCGCGCCTTTTCTCGCCAGCAATCCACGCGTTTCCAGCACGCAGTTGTCCAAATGGTAACCATCCATTGGTACAAGTGTGGCTGACGGAACCGCCGAGCTCTGTTGTGTGTTCAGCGATTGCACAACGGCTTCCGCTAAGGTCGACTTACCGGATGCAGGGGGGCCGGCGATTGCGATAATCGTCCGGACTCCAACTTGCCGCCGGGAGGAGATCAGGTCGCAGACGCGCTGTACGTCCTGCTCGATCACGCTGCGTCCTCTTTTGGGGGTTCCTTGGCACCGGTCATGAAGGCGACTGCATCGGACATCGTGTAATCCTTGGGATCAATTGTGCAGAGCCTTTTGCCCAACCGATGCACATGAATGCGGTCGGCAACCTCAAAAACATGAGGCATGTTGTGGCTGATCAGGATGATCGGAATGCCACGCGCACGCACGTCCTGGATCAGTTCAAGCACCTTGCGGCTTTCCTTGACGCCCAAAGCAGCCGTCGGTTCGTCCATGATGATAAACTTGGTTGCAAAGGCAGCGGCACGAGCAACGGCAACACCTTGGCGTTGGCCACCAGAGAGAGTCTCAACCGCCTGATTGATCGACTGTACAGTCATCAGCCCAAGCTCGGTCAGTTTTTCACGGGCAAACTTCTCCATCGCTGGACGGTCAAGCTTACGCATGTATTTGCCCATGAACCCCTGCTTGCGGATTTCGCGCCCCATGAACATGTTGTCCGCAATCGAAAGGGCAGGAGACATGGCGAGCTGCTGATAAACAATCTCAATCCCCATATTCCGCGCATCGATCGGAGAGGTGAAGTTAACCTTTTTGCCTTCGATCAGAATCTCGCCTTCATCCGGGATTGTGGCGCCGCAGATCGCCTTCACGATGGATGATTTGCCCGCGCCGTTATCTCCGATCACTGCCAGGATTTCCCCCTGGCGCAGTTCAAAGTCGGAATGGTCGATGGCGGTGACGTGGCCATAGCGCTTTACGATCCCGCGGCCTTGGACGACTGGAGTTGAGTCTGACATTAGCCCGATACCTTTCTAATCCACTGGTCGACGGCAACCGCAGCGATAATGAGAAGTCCGATAAGTAAGAAGGTCCATTGTGCGTCTGCGCCCAGAAGCCTAAGCCCCAAAGTGAACACGCCAACAATCAGCGCGCCAAACAGCGATCCCAGGATGGATCCCCGCCCGCCAAACAAAGAGATGCCCCCGATCACAACCGCGGTGATGCTTTCGATATTGGCCAACTGACCGGATGTAGGTGAAACCGACCCGATGCGCCCGATCAAGGCCCAGCCCGCAAAGGCACAGATCAAACCGGATAACATATAAACGGACATCAGCGTTCTGTGCACGTTCACACCGGATAGTTCAGCCGCCTCAGGGTCATCCCCCACTGCATAGACATGCCGGCCCCAGGCCGTGTGTTTGAGCGCGTAAGCCAGAACGAAAATCAGAACGAGCATGAATATCACGCCAACCGTGAAGGTCGCGCCACCGATGCTGAATTTGGTACCAAAGAATTGCAGGAACGGGGCGTTGGCCTCGATATCCTGGCTGCGAATTGTTTCGTTTGCGGAATACAGGAAGTTTGTCGCCAGAACGATCTGCCACATGCCGAGCGTGACAATAAAGGGTGGCAGCTTTACGCGACTGACCAGCCAGCCATTGAGAGCCCCGATCAGCGTACCCATTGCCAGCCCGCACATCACAGCAATGGGCACGGGGATACCGTAGCGGAAGGTGAACTGACCCATGATGACGGATGAAAACACCATGATCGCACCGACGCTCAAGTCGATGCCGGCGGTCAGAATGACAAGGCTTTGCGCTGCGGCCACGATGCCCACGATCTGAACCTGCTGCAGGATCAGCGTCATCGCAAAGGGTGAGAAGAATTTGGACCCCAGCAGCAGGCCGAAAATTACGATGGCGCCGACCAGAACGATCAACGGCACAAAGGAAGGGTTGACATGGAGAAGATGCTGCAACTTCCCCAGAACACCACGCCGGTGATCTTCAAATTCCGCTACGGTTTCTGACGCGTTGGCGGCGGTTTCGAATTCCTGGGCGTTTTGGTTTGCTTCAGACATCTCTCCCCCTTTTCGTGGCTGGCATCGCGTCCACGAAATCAGTTTACAGGAAGTTTAGGTTTGCTGGTGAAAGGATTGATGAGGCGCTGCGGCGCGCCTCACCTAATAGAGCTGTCTTTAGCCCCAGCAGAGATCCAGGCCTTCTGCGACAGACAGCGACTCGACCCCATCAACCGGCTGGTCAGTGATGAGTGCCACACCCGTGTCATAGAAGTCTTTGCCGGGTGTGTTTTCGGGCTTCACGCCCTCTTCGGCCCATTTTTTCACGGCCTCAACCCCAAGCGAGGCCATCAACAGCGGGTATTGTTGGCTTGTCGCCCCGATTACACCGGCTTCGACGTTTTGAACGCCGGGGCACCCCCCGTCAACCGAAACGATCAGTACGTCGTTTTCACGCCCGATGGATTTCAGCGCCTCATATGCGCCCGCAGCAGCCGGTTCGTTGATCGTGTGAACAACGTTGATGGATGAATCCTTAGCCAGAAGGTTTTCCATCGCGCGGCGCCCGCCTTCTTCATTACCGTCGGTCACGTCACTGCCAACCAGCCGCGCATCGGTTTCGTCTCCGATGACATTTGGGTCCGCCAAGTCCACGCCGAACCCGTCGAGGAAACCCTGATTGCGCAGAACGTCTACTGTCGGCTGACTGACGTTCAGATCCAGCGTCGCGATCTTGGCATCGGCCGCGGCGTCGCCCATTTTGGCCTTAGCCCATTGACCGATCAGCAGACCGGCCTTGTAGTTGTCCGTCGCGAATGTCGCGTCCGCTGAGTCAATCGGGCTAAGCGGAGTATCCAGCGCAATGACCAAAACCCCCGCATCCCGCGCCTGTTTGACCGCAGGAACGATTGAGCTGGTGTCGGATGCTGTCAGCAGAATGCCTTTTGCGCCATCGAGAATGCAGGTTTCAATGGCCTGAACCTGAGTTTCATGGTCGCCATCAACCTTGCCGGCAAACGCCTTGAGCGTCATGCCCAGCTCTTCTGCCTTGGCGGTTGCGCCTTCCTTCATCTTAACGAAAAAGGGGTTGGTGTCGGTCTTGGTAATCAGGCAGACGGTTTCACCAGCCGCTTGCGCGGATGCAGCGGCCAAAGTCAGCGCAGTCGCGGATGCGGCGAGCTTGAGTAGATTTCTCATGTTGTCCTCCCAGAAAATTGTTGTGGCCCCGCGCGGAATAGCGACAAGGCGGGCCTCCATCCTCCAATGAAGGTCCCGTTCAAGAAACCGTGATTCTAGCCTCTGTGTCAATAAATAAATAAAGTTTATTTATTAATTTGCCCACGTATCTTTTCATAAGAAAACAAGGTGTTTATGTTTAAGGTTATGGAAAGAGAGGCGTTGAAAATACTAACCGGCGGGGTAAGCCAAAGCGGTGTTCGTGATCATAACGAACGCCTCATTCTGACGGTTTTACAACGGCATGGACCTGCTGCCGGGGCGGACGTCGCGCGGCTGACGGGCCTGTCACCCCAGACCGTGTCGATCATTCTGCGTAAGCTCGAAAAGGACGAGATTCTCAAACGTGGGACGCCGTTGAAGGGCAAAGTTGGGAAACCTTCGATCCCCATGGAGCTCAATCCCGAAGGCATTCTGTCGGTGGGAATGAAGATCGGTCGCCGCAGCGCCGATCTTCTTTTGATCGACTTCACCGGTAAGCCACGCCAACAGCTCTCGACGACTTATGACTACCCGCTACCCGAAGCAGTGTTCGGGTTTCTGGAGGTAGGATTGGAAGAGCTTCTGGCCAATGAACCCCAGAAACTTCGGGACCGTGTATGCGGGATTGGAATCGGAACACCGTTCGAGCTGTGGAAGTGGCACGACCTTTCTGGGCTTGCGGCTCAGAAATTCAGGTCCTGGAGAAACGTGAACTTCTTTTCCGAGGTGGCCAAGTTCAGCGAACTGCCGGTCTTTGTGGTCAATGATGCTACTGCCGCGTGTCACGCGGAGCACCTCTATGGCCGCGGGGCTGAGTATCGAGACTATTTTTATTTCTTCATAGGCTCAATGATTGGCGGAGGCGTTGCATTGAATGGCACCGTATTTGAGGGCAACCAAGGCAATGCCGGTGCCTTGGGTGCCATGCGGACGACGGGTCCTTTGGGTGAAAGCCAGCAACTGATTGACACTGCATCGCTGTTCCTGCTCGAGGACAGGTTGATAGAAGCGGGTGTTGATCCGGGAATTTTGTGGAAAAAGCCGCAGGACTGGAGCGGCATTTCTCGCTATGTCGAACCATGGATCGGTACCACCGCGCAGGAACTGGCCAAAGCTGCGCTGTCTATTTGCGCGGTCATCGACTTTGAGGCAATTTTTATCGACGGTGCATTCCCATCTGAAATACGTGAGGAGCTGGTCTCACGGGTTCGTCGTTACCTAGTCAACCAAGATAAACGCGGTTTGATTCCTCCGGTTGTAGAAGCTGCGGCTGTCGGAGAAAACGCCCGCGGGATTGGGGCGGCAAGCAGCCCGATTTTCCGCCAGTTTCTATTGAACACTAATGCTGGGCTTTCTGGGATGTAGTCGAAACTCATAGGGGGCAGTCTTAATCAAGTAAGAACCGCTCCTACTCAATTTGGAGGCCTTAGAACGGCCGCTCTGACGCAGCTGCAGGTAGCCATCCAATTGGGTAACTGTGCACTGCTTTAGGCCGCCTCGAAAGCGGCCGACGTCGGCTTTCTGCGCATTGATGTCGTTGGAGCATCGCGCAGCATTGGTCGAAGCGGGCTCAAATAGGCCGTTGGCTACGCTATTAGGGAAGGTCCACACTGAGTCGCCTCCGAATTAGATGAGAGGCCGTGCACTTCACCCACAAAAAAACGTTTTTGCATCTGGACCTCCACTTTACCTGTTGATACACGCCCCTCAGTTCCGGCGTAGCTCAGCGGTAGAGCAGTTGACTGTTAATCAATTGGTCGTAGGTTCGATCCCTACCGCCGGAGCCATTCTTCCCAGACTGGCACTTATCCCATCAGCGCATCACTGAAATCCGAGCGCAACGTGCGCTTCAGGACCTTTCCGGTCGCGTTAAGGGGCAAGGCGTCGACGAACACGACCTTGTCGGGCACCTGCCATTTGGCGATTTTGCCGTCGAAGAATGCCAACAAATCCTGCTCGGTCGGTTCTTCGCCCTCGGCCTTCACTGCTACTAAGAGCGGGCGTTCGTCCCATTTCGGATGCGGCACGCCCACAACGGCAGCCGTCGCTAGCTGAGGGTGTGCGACCGCGATATTCTCCAACTCGACAGAGCTGATCCATTCACCCCCCGATTTGATGATGTCCTTCGACCGGTCGCGGATGGTCATGAACCCATCTGGGTCCAGTGTTGCAACGTCGCCAGTCGCGAACCAGCCTTCTTGCAATAAGTCCTCGTCCTGCATGTGGAAATAACTGTCCAGAACCCAATGGCCGCGCACCATCAGATCGCCCTGCGTTTCGCCGTCATGAGGAAGATCGTTGCCATCATCATCAACAATTTTCAGTTCAACCCCAAAGGGCGGGCGGCCCTGGCTTTCGCGCAGCTTGTGTTGCGCTTCGATGGGCATGTCCAGATGTTTGGCCATCGGATAATTCGTCGTGCCCAGCGGGCTCATTTCGCTCATGCCCCAGGCGTGGACGGTATCGACGCCATAGGTTTCGCGGAACGTTTCAATCATTGAGGGCGGGCATGCCGCACCACCGATTACAGTACGATTGAGGCTTTTCAACTTGGTCCCGCATGTCGCGGCATGGGCCAGCAGACCTTGCCAAATGGTCGGTACGCCCATCGCCAGCGTGACGCCATATGTGTCGATCAGATTGACCAATGCCTCGCCATGCAATCCCGGCCCCGGCATCACCATTCGCGAACCAGACATAGCGCTGGCATAGGGCGAGCCCCAAGCGTTGACGTGGAACATTGGCACCACCGGCATCACCACATCCATGGCGGAATAGCCGATTACGTCGCGCGTGTTCGACGCGAAGCTATGCAGAACTGTAGAGCGGTGGGAATAGAGAACGCCTTTGGGGTTCCCAGTGGTACCCGAAGTATAACAGAGGCTGGAGGCAGTGTTTTCATCAAAGCTGGGCCACGCGTAGTCTGTATCACCGGTTTCAATCATCTCGTCATAAAAAACCAACCCCGGCACCTGAGACAGCGCAGCCTCGTCCCGCGCACCCATCAGCACATAGTACTGCACCTCGGTCAGATGCTCTTGCAGCGCGGCGACCAATGGCAGGAAAGTCGCATCGAAGAACAGGACACGGTCCTGCGCGTGGTTGATGATATAGGTTAGTTGTTCGGGAAACAGACGCGGGTTGATCGTGTGGCAGACAAAGCCCGCGCCGGACACCGCATAGTAGATCTCAAGGTGGCGGCGGTTATTCCAGGCCAGCGTGCCCACGCGATCCTGCGGTTGCAGCCCCAGTTTCTCTAACGCCGAAGCCATCCGTCGGGCGTTCTGCGCGATCCCGGACCAGTTGGTCTCGGTCACGGTTCCGTCGGTCTCGACCGAGATGATCTCGGTCTGCCCGTGATAACGTTCAGCATGTTCAATCAGCGACGAAATCAGCAAAGGCTGCGTCATCATCTGTCCCAGCATGGACATTCCTCCCATCGTCAGCGCTTGGCCGCGCCGTTATGTCTTGGCAACAACCCTGCCAAGAATTCAATTGTCTGACAATAAGAGAGTGCGGCAGGGTGCCGCGTCAACCGCGATGTCGCAAGGCGTATCCAACCAGCGCCGAGGTCGAGCCATCTTTGCCATCGGCGCTAACCTCACCGTCCACGATCGGTCCCAGAGACGTTGCCAGCTCCTTGCCCAGCTCAACGCCCCACTGATCGAACGAGTTGATTCCGAGCAGCACGCCTTCGACAAACACACGGTGTTCATAAAGCGCAATGATTTGACCCAGCACAAACGGGGTAAGCTGCGGATAGATCAGCGTGGTTGACGGGCGGTCGCCCGAAAACACACGATGGCGTGCCTGACGCTCCAACTCGTCGCCTGTCAGGCCCTTTTCGGCCATGCGTGCGCGTGCAACATCCAGCGACCGACCCCGCATTAGCGCTTCGGACTGGGCCAAGCAATTAGCCAATAGAAGGCGATGATGATGGGCCAGTTCCGGCTCATGCCCGTTTGCTGCAACCATGAATTCGCAGGGAATCACATCGGTGCCCTGATGGATCAACTGATAAAATGCATGCTGCCCATTTGTGCCGGGTTCGCCCCAGACAACCGGACCTGAAGGCATGGTCAGCGCGCTGCCATCCATCGCGACAGATTTACCGTTCGATTCCATCTCAAGCTGTTGGAAATAGGCAGGCAGGCGCAGCAGACGCTGATCATATGGCAGAACTGCGCGGCTGGCATGCCCAAGCACCTGACGATGCCAGACCCCCACAAGCGCCAGCATAACTGGCAGGTTTTCTGCCCATTCGGCGGATTGAAAGTGCATATCCATCGCCTGACCGCCCCGTAGAAACGCGTCAAACGCGTTCGAGCCAACGGCGATCATTACCGGCAGTCCGACCGGCCCCCAGACCGAGTACCGCCCGCCGACCCAATCCGCGAAGCCAAACACCCGCGCCTCGGGAATCCCGAAGGCCTGAGTCTTGTCAACAGCGCTGGAGACCGCTGCGAATTGCCGCGCCGGATCACCGCCACCATCGACCATCCAAGCCCGCGCCGTGCGTGCATTGGTCATCGTCTCGATGGTCGTAAAAGTCTTCGACGCGACAATCACCAGAGTCCGTGTCGGATCAAGCGGGCGCAGCGTATCCGCAATATGCGCACCATCCACGTTTGAGACATAATGCAGCCTTGGCCCGTCGTGATAAGGTGCCAAGGCATGCGTCGCCATCACCGGCCCAAGGTCCGAGCCGCCGATGCCAATATTGACCACATCCGTAAAGCTGCCCCCTGCCCCTTTGATCGCCCCGCCACGCACTTCTTCGGCAAAGACGCGCATTCGCTGTAAAGTGCCCAGTACGTCCGGCATTACATCCTGACCATCGACCTCGACCGGGCCTCCGTCGAGATTGCGTAGCGCGGTATGCAATACAGCCCGGCCTTCGGTTTCGTTGATCTTTTCACCGGAGAACATCGCGGCCCGACGCTCTGCCAATTCGACTTGATCGCAAAGCTGGATCAGTGCCGCGCGGATATCTTCGTCGATTTGTGTCTTCGAATAGTCAAACAGCAGATCTCCGGTCGAAGCCGAGAAACCCTGCGCCCGGTTTGGATCGGCGTCAAACAGATCGAGTATCCGACGGCCCGTCTGTGTGGCTGCGAGTGAGTTCAATTGATCCAGCTGCATCGTGATTACTCCGCCCAATGTACGGTCATGCCGCTGAGCACGGCCGCGATCGGAGCTTCCTCGGGTGGCAATGACATGGCACGATCCAGGGCATTCCGTTTAGTTTCTCCGAATATGACGAGATGCTTGGACAGAGCGCCGTCCAGAACCGGACCCGTCAGCGTGATACGCGCTTCGGGCTGCACGTCGGTCCGCGCTACCGCCAGTGTCGGGGCGTTGTTGTTCAGAGCAGCAGACAAGCCCTGCATCCCCGGAAAGAGCGAGGCGGTATGCATGTCCTCACCCATACCCAGCACCAGAACCGATAGCGGCAGATGCGGGTTAATCAGGCTTTCGATCTCGGGCAAAACCGCCTCAGGCTCATGTTCCGCAACATAGAGCGGCATGTATTGTGCAATGGATGCGCGACTGGTCAGCAACCGTTCCCGGATCAACCTCTCGTTCGAACGCTCGTGATCACCCGGCACGCATCTTTCATCGGTCGGCAGTATGTGCACACGATCCCATTCCAGATCCGCAGCGCACAATCCATCAAAGATCGGCCCCGGTGTGGTTCCGCCCGGAACGGCCAACGAGACAGTATCATGATGTAGCAATGCGGCCTCAAGATCTCCGGCCAATGCATTCGCGACATCAATCGCCAGCATGTCGCGATCGGCGTATTCTTTGATATTCATGGATTTATTCCTTGCCAGCGGCGGTGGTCTCGTTTCATCAGCAGCTCGGCGTCGCCCGGGCCGGTGCTGCCGTTTTCATAGGGTTTGGGAACATCACCGCGCGCCTCCCAGCCCGCGATAATCGGATCGGTCCAGGCCCATGCGGCTTCTACTTCATCGCCGCGCATGAACAGGGTTTGGTTGCCGCGAATGACATCCATCACCAGCCGCTCATAAGCGTCGGGTGGATCCTGGTTTTCAGGCCCAAGCGCTTCGGCAAAGCTCATGTCCAGCGGAACGTCAACCAGACGCATGCCTCCCTGCCCCGGCTCTTTAATTGTCACTTTCAAAGTGATGCCTTCATTGGGCTGCAACCGGATCGACAGGGCATTCGCATGACGCCCGGCCTCTTCGCCAAAAATCGAATGCGGAGCATCCTTGAACATCACATTGATGACCGAGGACCGCGCCACCAGCTCTTTGCCCGTGCGCAGATAGAACGGTGTACCCGCCCAACGCCAATTGCTGATATGTGCGCGCAATGCGATGTAGCTTTCCGTCGTCGTCCTTTGATTGCCGACAACTTCACGATACCCCCGGCCATCGGCACCGCCTGCAAACTGACCTCGTACGATATGGTGCGGCTCAACCGAATCCAACGCGCGTATGACCTTGAGTTTCTCATCGCGCACCGCGTCCGGGTCAAATTTTGCGGGTGGTTCCATCGCGATCAGACACAAAAGCTGCATCAGATGGTTCTGCATCATGTCGCGCATGGCGCCGGCGCGCTCGTAATATTCTTCACGACCGTCAATGCCGACGGTCTCGGCCACAGTGATCTGAATGTGATCGACATACTGACTGTTCCAAAGCGGTTCGAACAGCATGTTGCCGAACCGAACGGCCATCAGATTCTGAACGGTTTCCTTACCCAGATAATGATCGATCCTATAGATTTGCCCTTCGTCAAAATGCGCCGCCAGTGTCGCATTCAACGCGCGTGCACTTTCCAGATCGTGCCCAAAAGGCTTTTCGACGACGATACGGGTTTGCGGGGTGGCCAGATTGTGCGCCCTGATTTGTTCGGCCAGCGGGCCAAACAAACGGGGGCCTACCGAGAAATAGAAGGCCCTGATACGATCCGCATTCAGCATTTCGGCCAACTGGGCCCAACCATCTTCGGACAAAGCGTCAAGCGGGACATACTCCACGCGCTGAAGAAAACCGTTCACAGCCTCCTGATCTTTTGCCCGCTTCGGTGCGTGCTGGCGCAACGATTCGGCCACCATCTCGCGAAAGCCATCAACGGTCAGAGCGCCCCGCGCTGCGCCGATGATCCGGGTGGCCTCGGGCCACTGCCCGGCGCAGTAACGCCGAAACAGGGCCGGAACGATCTTGCGCTGTGCCAGATCGCCGGTTCCGCCGAATATGACCAGATCAAATGGGTCAACAGGTATGACACGAGAAACCATGGCTTTTCCTTACCTTGCCGCTTGGGGCATGTCCAATGTTAGCGCAACCAATCAGCAACTTTCTTCCCACATCAAAACTCTGTCAGCGAGGGGTAGATGCTCTTAACTAAACCGGCACGAACGGTTAAGTCGGTTTGGCACAAGCACAGAACCGGATGCCGGAATGAAAGACAACGCCCTACAGGCTGCGAATATCGGGAAGTTTCAGAACAGTTTGGTGACAGCAGACGGGCAAACGCGCGCGTCCGTTGCGCTGACTCATCCCGAAACCCTTTGGTTCAACACCGGAACGCTGTGCAACATCGAGTGCGTAAACTGCTATATCGCCAGCAGCCCAACCAACGATGCTCTGGTTTACATCACCGCCGACGAAGTCCGCGACTATCTGGATCAGATCGAACAGCGCCAATGGCCGATCCGCGAGATAGGCTTTACTGGTGGTGAGCCCTTCATGAACCCCGAGATGATCGAGATGACGCGCGTCGCGCTAGAGCGTGGGTACGAAGTTTTGATCCTGACCAATGCAATGCGGCCGATGATGCGCCGCAAAATGCGCGAGGGTTTGCTGGAATTACAGCGCGACTACGCAGAAAAACTGACGCTGCGTGTCTCCGTCGACCACTACCGCCCCGATCTGCATGACGAAGAACGCGGCAAAGGCAGTTTTGCCAAAACTCTGACGGGGATGGAGTGGTTGCGGGACAACGGCTTTAGGATGGCAATTGCCGGGCGCTCAGTCTGGGGGGATAGCGACGCTGAAAGCCGCGCGGGGTATGCAGCATTCTTTGCCAAGCACGGCTTTGACATTGATGCGCAAAATCCGGGCCAAACAGTTTTGTTTCCCGAGATGGACGAAACAGTTGAAGTTCCTGAAATTACAGCCGCTTGCTGGGGCATCCTGGACAAATCCCCCGATGCGGTGATGTGCGCCAGCTCGCGTATGGTCGTCAAACGCAAAGGCGCCGAGCGCCCGGTAGTGCTGGCCTGTACGCTGCTGCCTTATTCACCGGAGTTTGAATTGGGCGAAACCCTTGAAGAGGCCGAGGCCGACGTGCATCTGAACCACCCGCACTGCGCCAAATTCTGTGTATTGGGCGGCGCGAGTTGTTCGGCCTGAGGGCTAGTTCACCCGAAACTCACCCACCATGTTGCGCCATTCCCCAGGCGCGATCATTTTACGGTGCGTGAACCTGACCGAGTGCAGCGGACCTTCAATCTCTTTCTGCCAGAATTCTACGAATTCGAACAGCTTCGGATGGTCCGGAGCAAGGTCGTAATCCTGCCAAATAAACGTGTTCAGTACGTGAATATAGTCGGGCATGTGGTAGAAAAATTCCGCAGTGGTCAGCCCGTACCCCTTAAGCATGAGTTCAGTTTCACTTTGCGCCATGCAGACCTCCAATCTTGTTACAAGGTCTACTCAGAGTAACACGGAACTGTCCTAATACTTAGATAACAATATGTTACTCAGGTGTTACCGACCTAATTTGGCCGGGGAACGGTTGCTTGCTTGCACCTTATATGCCGGGTCTGATAAAGTGTATCCACAAGATATAGATCAAGAACAAGACACGGGCAGCCTACGTGAGCGATACGCCAGAAATCCCTGAAAACATGGACGAAACCCCGCCCGAGCGCCCCGTTTATGACGGCCCGACGGTATCCATCGAATCCGAAATGCGCACGTCCTATCTGGACTATGCGATGTCGGTCATTGTCAGCCGTGCGATCCCCGATCTGCGCGATGGGCTGAAACCGGTGCATCGGCGTATTCTCTACGCGATGCATGAGACCGGGAACACTCATGACAAGTCCTATCGCAAGTCGGCCCGTCCGGTTGGCGACGTGATGGGTAAGTACCACCCGCATGGTGATAGTGCGATCTATGACGCGCTGGTGCGGATGGCGCAGGATTTCTCGATGTCGCTGCCGCTGCTTGATGGTCAGGGCAACTTTGGCTCAATGGACGGCGATAACCCGGCGGCGATGCGTTACACCGAAGTACGGATGGACAAGCCCGCCGCGTCCCTATTGGCCGATATCGAAAAAGAAACCGTCGATTTTCAGGACAACTATGACGGCAAAGACAAAGAGCCGACCGTCCTACCCGCCCGTTTCCCGAACATGCTGGTCAATGGTGCCGGTGGTATTGCCGTGGGTATGGCAACCAACATCCCACCGCATAACTTGGGCGAAGTGGTCGATGCCACGCTGGCGCTGATCGACGACCCGGATCTGACATCAGAGCAACTGATCGAGTATGTGCCCGGCCCCGACTTCCCGACTGGCGGTGTGATGCTGGGCCGCTCAGGTGCGCGCAAAGCGTACCTTGAAGGCCGTGGCAGCGTTATCATCCGCGCCAAGACCCGCGTAGAAGAGCTGCGCAAGGATCGGTATGCCATCGTTGTCGACGAGATCCCCTATCAGGTGAACAAAGCCTCGATGATCGAAAAGATCGCCGAAGCCGTGCGCGAAAAACGCATCGAAGGCGTCAGCCACGTACAGGACGAATCCGACCGCAATGGTGTGCGTGTCGTGGTCGAACTGAAACGCGATGCAACGCCCGAAGTGGTGCTGAACCAGCTCTACCGCTTCTCGCCGATGCAGACCTCATTTGGTTGCAACATGCTGGCGTTGAACGGTGGTCGGCCTGAACAGCTGACCCTGCGCCGCTTCCTGACCTCGTTCATCGACTTCCGCGAAGATGTTGTTGCCCGCCGCACAGCCTATGACTTGCGCAAGGCGCGTGAGCGCAGTCACATTCTGTGTGGTCTGGCCGTGGCCGTTTCGAATGTTGACGAAGTGGTTGCCACGATCCGCTCGTCGGCAGACGCTGCTGAAGCGCGCGAGAAACTGATGACCCGCCGCTGGCCTGCATCCGAGATCGAAGGCTATCTACGCCTGATCGACGATCCGCTGTCCAAGATGAATGACGACGGCACCTATAACCTGACCGAGGTACAGGCCCGCGCCATTCTCGAACTGCGGCTGCAGCGTCTGACCCAACTGGGTGTCAAGGAAGTCACGGACGAACTGGAAGAACTGGCCGACAAGATCAAGGAATACTTGGATATTCTGTCTTCGCGTGAGCGCATCATGGGCATCATCGCCGATGAGCTACGCAGCGTGCGCGAGCAGTTCGCCGTCGACCGCCGCACCGAGATCGTTGACTGGTCCGGTGATATGGAAGACGAAGACCTGATCGAACGCGAAGATATGGTCGTGACTGTCACCTCAGGCGGCTACATCAAACGCACCCCGCTGGCCGATTTCCGGGCGCAAAAGCGTGGCGGCAAAGGCCTGTCGGGTATGCAGACCAAGGAAGAGGATGTTGTCACCAATCTCTTCGTGGCGAACACGCATACGCAACTGCTGTTCTTCACCACCGAAGGCATGGTCTACAAGCTCAAGACCTGGCGTCTGCCGCAATCCAGCCGGACCGGTAAGGGCAAGGCGATCGTCAACATCCTGCCGATCCCGACCGGTGTTTCGATCGCGGCGATCATGCCCGTGGATGTGCCGGATGAAGAGTGGGAGAACCTGCAAATCGTCTTCGCCACCAGTGCAGGTGATGTCCGCCGCAATCGTCTGTCAGATTTCACGAACGTTCGCCGCAATGGCAAGATCGCGATGAAACTGCCCGAGGATGTGGAACTGGTAAACGCCCGCATCTGTTCAGAAGATGAAGACGTGATGCTGGTCACCAATTCGGGCCGTGCGATCCGCTTCCGGACCACTGATGTGCGCGTTTTCAATTCGCGCGAATCTACCGGTGTGCGCGGCATCAGGCTGAGCAATGGCGACCGTGTCGTCTCGATGTCCGTAATTCGCCATTTCGAGGCCGACCCGGACGAACGCGCCGCCTACCTCAAGATGCGCCGCGCAGTCGCGGGCATTGCGGATGACGGCGAAACGGACGAGGACGAAGCCGCGCCTGGCAGTATCACGCAGGAACGCTATGCCGAGATGTCGGCAGCCGAGAACCTGATCTTGACCATCACGTCGGGCGGCGCGGGCAAGCTGAGCTCCAGTCACGACTACCCTGTCCGCGGTCGCGGTGGCATGGGTGTGGCGGCGATGGACAAAGCCATGCGCGGTGGCGAACTGGTTGCCTCCTTCCCCGTAGAAATCGACGATCAGATCATGCTGGCTACCTCGAAAGGCCAATCGATCCGGGTGCCGGTCGAGGGCATCTCCTTCCGCTCCCGCAGCGCGGGTGGTGTGCGTGTATTCAACACCGGTAAAGGCGAAGAAGTCGTCAGTGTGGCCTGGATCGCCGATCAGGGTGACGAAGAAGCCGAGGAATAACAAAGCACTACAGAAGTGTAACAAAACGCCCGTATTGCGGGCGTTTTTGTTACTCAGTGTCACGTTCCTGCCAACGGCACGAGGGTGGGCTTGCCCCAGCAGACCCGGCACGCCTAGCATTTCGATATGTGGTCATTCGCCCATATCCGACCTGCCTACAGCCGTGCTGAGCGAATAAGTGACGGTGTTGTTCATGTGCTGGGTGTTTCTTCGGCGGTGATCGCAGCGCCTATGCTGATCATCATGACAGTCTTCTATCGGTCAGACCCGGCGGCGGTTTTGGGCGCCTCGATCTATGGAATAACTCTGGTTTTGATGCTGACGTTCTCGGCGCTCTACAACATGATCGAGCATGATGAGTGGGCAGAGTTTCTGCGCCGCCTTGATCACTCGGGTATCTATGTGAAGATCGCAGGAACTTATACGCCGTTCCTGCTGCTCTCGTCTTCACAACCTCCGGGACTTTTGCTGGGGCTGTGGTCTTCTGCGACGCTGGGCTCTGTTCTGAAGATGATCGACCCGAACCGCTTCCGCTGGTTCGGGCTGGCGCTGTATCTTCTGATGGGATGGGCAGCGGTTTGGGCCGGACAATCCATGTTGGCCGAACTTTCACCCCTTACCCTTACTTTAATGATCGCCGGAGGCCTCATCTATACCGCAGGCGTGGTATTTTACCTTCTGGACTGGCTGCCCTACCACAACACCATCTGGCACGTGTTTGTATTGGCAGGAAGCGGCCTTTTCTTCGCCGCTGTTGCCTTGCGTATCGAAATGGTACCGTCAGGGCCAGTGTAACGCCGGAGCGCCACGAACACGCCTCAAAGCCCGTACAACGCCCCGAACTTCTGCTCCAGATAAGCCAACAGCGGCTCCGGCCCTGGTTCCACCCCACTGGCGCGCTGAATGATTTCGCGGGGCGCGTACAGTCCTCCATGCTGCTGCACATGCTCTCGAAGCCAACCGGTCGCCCCGGAAGTATCGCCAGCTGCCAACTGCCCCTCAAGTCCGGGAATTGCCGCGCGCAGTGCTTGATACAGGCATCCGGCATATACATTGCCCAGTGAATAGGTCGGGAAATAGCCAAACAGGCCAACCGACCAGTGTACGTCCTGCAAGCATCCATTCGAGGGCTTGTCGACCGCATAACCAAAATCTGCTTTGAAGCGGTTGTTCCAGGCGGCTTCAAGGTCGCCGACCTGCAAGTCACCGGCCATCAGTGCGCGTTCCAAATCAAACCGCAGCATGATGTGCAGATTGTACTGCACCTCATCCGCCTCGGTCCGGATATAGCCGTTGTGGACGCGGTTGACGGTGGCATAGAACGCATCTGCATCGGCGATGCCAAAATCACCGAACGCCTCTTTCATCTGGTCAAACAGCCATCCGGTAAAGGCGCGCGAGCGGCCCAGCTGGTTTTCGTAAATCCGGCTTTGGCTTTCATGCACACCCATCGACACACCACGTCCCAGCGGGGTCAGCAGGTAATCGCGGTCGATGCCCTGCTCATAGGCGGCGTGGCCAACCTCGTGAATGGTCGAGTAAAAGCAGTTGAACGGATCGGTCTCGCTGGTGCGAGTGGTGATCCGAACGTCCAGCCCGCTGCCCGAGCTGAACGGATGCACAGCCTTGTCGACGCGGCCATTGTTCAGGTCATAGCCGAATGTCGTTGCCAGTTTCTGCGTCAGGCGCATCTGGGTCAGTTCGTCAAAGTTGCCGGTCAGCGCGACAGGTTCCGGGCGATCCAGAACGGCGGCGCGAAGAGCCACCAGACGTGGGCGCATTTCGTCAAAGATCGCAGCGATCTGAGCGCCGGTTGTGTAGGGCTCGTAATCCTCGACCATCGCGTCATAAACGTCGCCACCCTGTGCCAGCGCTTCACCTTCTTGCCGTTTCAGCGAGACAACTTCTTCCAGCACCGGCAGGAAGGCTGAGACATCTTCGTCCGCTCGCGCCTGGGCCCATGTGCCCTGCGCGGCGGATGTCACGCGTGCAATCGCCGTCGCCAGATCGGCGGGCACCTTCACCGCGCGGTCATAGGCGCGGCGTATCTCACGCAGTTGTGCCTTGCCGACCTCATCTTGCGGTGCGGCCTGCTCCAACCATTCGGCAACGCGAGAGTCAGAGCGGCGAGCATGCAATACAGCCTCGATCGCTGCCATTTCCTCGGCCCGTTGCGGCGCGGCACCGCGCGGCATCACCGTTTCCTGGTCCCAGCCGAGCCTACCGGCAATCTGGCCCAGGGCCGAGGTTTCGCGCTGAAAGGCCATCAAGTCGTTGTATGCTGTCATGGGGTCATGCTCCGCGCACAGATGTTGCGATAGGGTAAGCTGTCAGGAAGCGGGCGCGCAGGATCAGGGTCCAGACGACCACGGCCATGAACTGGTGGAAAATGGCGATCTGCCAAGGTGCCGCATAGACGACTGTGATGATGCCCACGACCACTTGCAGTGACAAAGCTGCGAACATGGCGTTGAAGGCAAAGCGGGTCTGTGGGTGCGCGCTGCTGCCACCGCGCCGCCAGACTATGATGGCGAAAATAAAGAGCAGATAACCGACGCAACGGTGGATAAACTGCACCAGACCGGGACTTTCAAAGAAGTTACGCCACATCGGTTCCAGCATGGTCGCATCGGGCGGCAGCAACTGACCGCCAATCAGGGGCCAGTCAGTGTAGGACCTCCCCGCGTCGATCCCGGCCACCAGCGCACCGATGAGGATTTGCAGGAAGGTGAAGTGCAGCAGTCCGGTCGATATCGAGAAAAGCTTAGCCTCTTTCGCGCGGCGGGCCTGCATCAGGTCACGTTCGTCACGGCCAAGTTCAAAGATGTACCAGGCAAGAAAGCCGAGGATCACGAAGGCCAAGCCAAGATGCGTTGCCAGACGATAGCTGGCAACGGCGGTCATGCCTTCACCCTGTGTGACGCCCGAGGCGACCATCCACCAGCCTACAGCACCCTGAACACCGCCAAGCAGGCCGGGGATCAGCAGCTTACCAGCCCATCCTGTCGGAATCTTGCGGGTCACAAGGAAACCGATAAATCCAACGGCCCAAACCAATCCTATCACGCGGCCCAACTGGCGATGGCCCCATTCCCACCAATAGATGGTTTTGAAATCATCCAGCTCCATCCATTGGTTCTGAATGCGCCACTGGTCAATCTGCTTGTATTTGTCGAATTCGGCTTGCCAGTCGGCAGCGCTCATCGGTGGGATCGCACCCGTAATAGGTCGCCATTCGGTGATCGATAGTCCACTGTCGGTCAGCCGCGTGAGCCCGCCCACGGCAATCATGATCACGACCAGCGCGAACAGGATCATCAGCCAAACCCGGATCGCGGCCCGCGCACCGCCACGCCCCCGGTCGATCATACCGGGTTGGACGGCCTGTTGTTTTTCGCTGTCCGAGACCTCTTCGAAGATGCTGCGCTTACCGCTCATGCTGTCCTCATGTCCTGATTTCGTCGCAAGCTATGGTTTGGCGGAAGATAGGTCCAGCCTCAGCTTTTGTCTTTCCAGCGGACCATCTGCCGCATGATCCCGTGAAGCATCTGTACATCGGCCCGTGTCATCCGCATCCGCGACCAAAGATTGCGCAGGTTCACCTTCATTCCTTCGGCTTTTTCCGGCGGATAAAAGAACCCGGCCTGTTCCAGACGGTCCTCATAATGCTCGACCAACTTTTCAACCTCGATCCCGGTCGCCCAATCGCCCTTGCCCAGATCAGTTGCCTCATGCACGACATCCCCGGTCTGGCGCATCCATTCGTAGGCGGTCAGCAGAACGCACTGCCCGAGGTTCAACGACGCATATTCAGGATTCACCGGCACCGAGATAATCGCATTGGCCTTGGCGATATCCTCATTCTCAAGCCCTGCCCGTTCCGGGCCAAACAGAACAGCGACCTTTTCGCCCGCCGCCACTTTCTGCGATGCAAGCTGCATAGCGCGCTCTGGGCTATAGACAGGCTTGGTCAACCCACGTTGCCGCGCTGTGGTGGCGAAGACAAAGGTGGTGTCCTCCAGCGCGCCCGCCAGATCGTCAAATAACTGCGCCTCATCCAAAAGCCGCCCGGCCCCGCTGGACATCGCCACCGCCTTGGGGTTGGGCCAGCCGTCGCGCGGTGCCACGATCCGCATCCGATCCAGCCCAAAGTTCCACATCGCCCGCGCGGCAGCACCGATGTTCTCACCCATCTGAGGGCGCACCAGAACAAAAGACGGCTGTGATGTATCGCTGGGCATGGCTAACTCCGAAAAACTCCGATTGCTCTAATGGCCGCTTGGGTCGAGGGCAAGTCGGCCCGGCGTCTTCTGTTCGCAAAAGGGTACGTAGCCGGCATAAAAGTTTGCTTCCCCCGCGCAATCCGCTAAACCGCGCGAAAGATGACAAACCCGAAGGACGCGCCATGGACACCCCCGAGCAGCCGCAGATTTACCTGATCACGCCTCCGACCATCGCGCTGAGTACATTCCCTGATCAATTGGGTCACGTATTGGACGGGGCTGAAATTGCATGTATCCGCCTCGCCTTGGCTGGAAGCGACGAAGATACCATCGCGCGCGCCGCCGATGCTTGCCGCGAAGTTGCGCATGCGCGCGATGTAGCCATCGTGATTTCCAACCATGTATTGCTGGCGCAGCGGTTGGGTCTGGACGGGGTGCATCTGGATGACGGCGCGCGGTCTGTCAGGGCAGCCCGTAAGGAGCTGGGCGCGGATGCGATTGTCGGCAGTTTTTGCGGGTCTTCCAGCCATGACGGGATGACTGCTGGTGAAAGTGGCGCGGATTACGTGGCCTTTGGCCCGGTTGGTTCCGCCACGCTGGGCGATGGTACTCAGGCCGAAAAGGACCTGTTCCAATGGTGGTCCGAAATGATCGAGGTTCCCGTCGTGGCCGAGGGCGGCCTGACGTCCGATCTGATCCGAGACCTCACCCCCTGCACCGATTTCTTCGGCATCGGAGAGGAAATCTGGTCGCAAGATAACCCGTTGGAGGCGCTGAACTCTCTGATTGCCGCAATGCGCTGAGGGATGCGAGCGTTAACCCTTGCACCCGCGTCGGGGCTGCGGCATGACACAAGGCATGAACAAGAACAGCGAAATTTTGTGCATCGGCTCGGTCCTTTGGGACGTGATCGGTCGCTCAGCCAGCGCCATGCGACAGGGCTCGGATGTACCCGGCCGCATTACTCGCCTGCCCGGTGGCGTCGCCATGAACATCGCCATGACGCTGGTGCGGTTCGGAATGACCCCAACTCTACTGACCGCAATTGGCCGCGATCCCGAAGGCGACGAATTGGTCCGGTCCTGCGCGCGTTTGGGGATGGTCACCGATCACATCTATCGCTCGCAAGACCTGCCGACCGACCGTTACATGGCGGTCGAAGGGGCCAACGGATTGATTGCCGCCATCGCCGACGCGCATTCGCTTGAAGCCGCCGGAGCTAAAATCCTGCACCCCCTGATGCACGGGCCACTGGGCTACGAGAATACCCCATTTGAAGGACCTATCGCGCTGGACGGCAACCTGACGCTGACCTTGTTGGAAGAGATCGCCCAAAGCCCCGCCTTCGCTAAAGCCGACCTGCGTGTCGCACCGGCCTCACCCGGCAAAGCCGAGCGGCTGTTGCCCTTCCTCAAACACGCCCGCGCGACGCTATATGTAAATCTCGAAGAAGCCGGTCTGCTTTGTCAGCGCGAGTTCGACGACTCAGAGAGCGCCGCCAAAGGCCTGCTGGACCGTGGCGCGTTGCGGGTTCTTGTGACCGATGGCGGCAACTCGGCCACCGTCGGGGATGCTGATGCTGTCTTGACCCAGACACCCCCGTCCGTTCTGGTCACCCGCGTGACCGGCGCGGGTGACACTTTCATGGCCGCCCATATCGCGGCCGAGGCGAATGGCGCCGACAGCGACGCGGCACTCAGCCGCGCGCTGCGCGCCGCTGCAACTTATGTTTCCGGAGAAACCCCACTGTGATCACCATTCATTATTCTGCAGAGGTCCGCGCCGCCAAGGATGCGGGCCAACCGATCGTGGCATTGGAAAGCACCATCATCACCCATGGCATGCCCTACCCCCAGAACATCGAGGTCGCGGCACAGGTTGAACAAGACATTCGCGATGCGGGCGCCGTTCCAGCAACGATTGCCGTTATTGACGGAGTTTTGCACGTCGGCCTCGAAGCCGACCAGCTGAGCGCACTGGGTCAGGCGCAAGGCGTCGCCAAACTGTCACGCGCTGACATGGCCGCCTGCCTTGCCACAGGCGGCACCGGGGCCACCACCGTCGCCGCAACAGTGATCGCCGCACATTATGCAGGCATTGAGGTCTTCGCCACCGGAGGCATCGGTGGGGTGCATCAGGGGGCCGAAACCTCCTTCGACATCTCCGCCGACCTGCACGAGCTCGCACAGACCCCGGTGACTGTGGTCGCGGCCGGGGCCAAAGCCATCCTCGACCTCGCCAAAACGCTTGAAGTTTTGGAAACGCTCGGCGTCCCCGTCATCGCCCACGGACAGGACGAGTTCCCGGCCTTCTGGTCCGCAAAATCACCCTTGGCAGCCCCGCTGCGCATGGATGATGCCGCTGACATAGCAAAAGCCCACGCAACACGGCGTGCGTTGGGGCTGCCGGGTGGTCAGTTGGTCGCTAACCCGATCCCGCAAGCCGACCAGATCCCGTCCGAGGAACTGGCCCCGATCATCGCGTCCGCACAGGCCGATGCAGAAACTCACCGGATCACTGGCAAAGGCGTCACACCTTATCTGCTACAGCGTATCTATGAACAGACCGAAGGCCGTTCGCTTACCGCCAACATCGCATTGGTACGCAACAACGCCCGACTGGCAGCGGTCATCGCGCGTGCGCTGACGGAATCAGCCCACTGACCCCAGCTATTGCACCAAGCGCCCGGACTGCTTACCTAATTCCGCAAACCACTCAGGACCGCAATGAACACTCCGTTTGACGAAGAACCCCACCGACGCCCCGGCCTGTTCTCCCGGCTACGCGCGTCCTTTCTGACTGGTATCGTCGTCATTGCTCCGGTGTGGCTGACCATCTGGTTAATCTGGTCTGTGGTTGGCTGGATCGACAGCGCCGTCCTGCCCCTGATCCCACAACGGTTCCAACCCTCGGAATATGTCGGCATCAACCTGCGCGGCGTTGGCGTGGTCATATTCCTGCTGTTCACGATTATCGTCGGCTGGATCGCAAAGGGCATCCTGGGCCGATCGCTGATCCATTTCGCCGAAAGTGTCGTCGACCGCATGCCCGTGGTCCGTTCGGTTTATTCCGGCATCAAGCAAATCTCGGAAACTGTATTCGCCCAGACCGAGCGGTCTTTCGAAAAAGCCTGCCTGATCCAGTATCCGCGCCGGGGCATCTGGGCAATCGGCTTCGTCTCGACAACAGCGCGCGGTGAAGTGAGCGATCGTGCCGAAACCGGGGGCGAGTTGCTAAGCGTGTTTGTCCCGACAACCCCAAACCCCACATCCGGGTTCCTGTTGTTTTTCCCCGCAGAGGATGTGATCCTGCTGGATATGTCCATCGAGGATGCAGCCAAGCTGGTGATCTCAGCGGGTCTGGTTTACCCGAATGACAAAGACCCAACCCAGCCGCCTGAATAATCAACCAAACATTGCGGGCAAATCGACCGTGCTGCGCTGACCCAGATCGTCCTTATGCGCGCTCAGAAACTGATCCGCCGCATCGCGGCCGGACTGTTTCAGCCGGTTCAGCACAACCGGGTTTGGCACGATCTTGGTGGCCGCCGAAAGGTCGTTCATCAAGGCGTCATCAGCGATCATATGCACCAGCACCCGGCTCATCTCACCAGCCTTCAGCTTGCCTTCGGCCAGAAGCCGTTGAACAAAATTGATCGCACGCAGCTCGCGAAACAACGATGAGTTAAAACTGATCTCATTGATCCGGTTCTGAATCTGCTGCGGCGTTTTAGGCACCTCATCGCGTTCCAGCGGGTTGATGTTCACAATCACCACATCATCTGGCAAATCCCCACCGAACAACGGATAAAGCGCCGGGTTTCCGGTATAGCCGCCATCCCAATACGCTTCGGTCCGCTCGGATTTCGGGTCATAGATTTCAATCGCCTGAAACAGGTTCGGCAAGCAGGCCGAGGCCAGAATCGCATCGGTCGAAATCTCCTCGCCTGTGAAAACGCGAATCTTGCCGCTGCGCACACAGGTGGCGCAGACAAACAGCGCGGGCCCTTCGTCTGCACAAATCTCATCAAAGTTGAACCGATCCACAACCGGGGTGAGCGGATTGCGATAAAACGGCCCATAGGCGTAAGGCGATACCAGCCGCGACCATGCTTCGGCCATCGAGAACGGAACGGAGTACTCTAACGCTTGTGCAACATGAGCAGGCTCAATGCCCCGCATCCAATGGGCAATTCGCATATCGCCGACGGCACCCATGCGTTTCCAAAGCCCATCCAGACACGCCCGCGCCCCGTCGCGCCCTGCATGCACCATCCCTGATTTGAACGCTGCCCCGTTCAAAGCGCCGGCCGAAGTCCCAGTGATCGCGGCAACCTCGATATCCTCTTCATCCAGCAATCGATCCAGTACACCCCAGGTAAACGCGCCATGCGCCCCACCGCCCTGCAATGCCAGATTGATCCGTTTCATGGTTCCGCCTCTTCATCTGGCCAGAAATACCTCGGGGGTATGGGGGCAGAGCCCCCATGGTCCCTCACAATGCCGTCCATCCCCCATCCACGGATATCGTCGTTCCTGTGATCTGTGCCGCTGCATCCGAGCACAAGAAGATCGTAGTTCCGCCCAGCTGCTCGACCGTGGCAAACTCCTTCGATGGCTGCCGCTCCAGCAGGATGTTCTTCACCACATCCTCGCGGCTCATATTGTACTCTTTCATCGTGTTGGGAATTTGCGCCTCAACCAATGGAGTCAGTACGTATCCCGGACAAATAGCATTGCAGGTGATCGGCTCCTGCGCAGTCTCCAGCGCCACGGTCTTGCTCATCCCGACGACACCATGCTTTGCCGCGATGTAAGCCGCCTTGTAGGGCGAGGCCGTCAGACCGTGAGCCGAGGCAATATTCACGATCCGCCCCCAACCCGCCGCGCGCATCTTCGGAAGCGCTGCCGCCATCGTATGAAAGACCGAATTCATGTTGATCGCGATGATCGCATCCCATTTGTCCGACGGAAACTGATCGATCGGAGCCACATGCTGAATGCCGGCGTTGTTCACCAGAATGTCACAAGCACCTGCCTGTTCGATCAGTGCACGGCATTCATCGCCCTTGGACATATCTGCCTTGATGTAGCGCGCGTTGGTTCCCGTCTCTTTGCCAATCTCGGTGGCCAGCGCATGATCTTCATCCCGGTCGGTGAACGAATTCAGCACCACATCCGCCCCGGCCTTCGCCAGCTCACGCGCGATGCCCAGCCCAATCCCCGAATTCGACCCCGTGACGACGGCTGTTTTGCCCGACAGACTCATGGCACTCTCCTTATGAGTTTTTGTTTCTCAAACACAGTGCCATGCTGCACCTGCAAAGAAAACGGGGAATGATCTGATCCGCGCGCCCGCACGAGTTTTGCCAAAAAAAACGCCCGCACGAAGCGGGCGTTAAGTTATTGAGGCAGGTTTCATACAGGCAAGAAACCTATCGAGCAGTAGAACCTTTATAAGCAATTCCACGCCCTCGTCCAAGCTAAAAGTTTGATAATAAGAAAAATCATGGCTACGGTGAATCCCAAACAAAATAAGGCCAGAGCAGGATTGTTTCCAAAATGAGCCCCGATTATCTCCGCCCCCTTCGTCCCGCGATTGTGGGAATCACCTGTATTTTCGCCGCCTCAATGGCGTCAGCAGAATCGGCCCATGGCATAGCTATGTATGGTGACCCGGCCCTACCACCGGATTTTGTGTCGCTACCCTACGCAAATCCTGACGCGCCCAAGGGCGGCAAGGTCGTATTTGGCAATACCGGCGGCTATAACAGTCTGAACCCGTTTGTGCAAAAAGGCACCGCGCCGTGGCAGTTGCGATTTTGGACTCATGAAAGCCTGATGGGCCGCTCCTGGGACGAACCTTTCACTCTTTACGGGTTGTTAGCCGAATCAGTTGAGACAGATTCGGACCGAACTTGGGTCGAATTCACGCTGCGCGAAAATGCTGAATTCTCGGATGGATCGCCGGTCACTGTCGATGACGTGATCTGGTCGTATGAGACACTGGGCACCGAAGGCCACCTGCGATATCGCGGGCTGTGGGGCAAGATTGATAGCATTGAACAGACTGGACCGCGCAGCGTTCGGATCACCTTTAACGAACCGGATCGCGAACTGGCCCTGATCGCCGGAATGCGCCCGATCCTGCAAAGAGCGCAGTGGGAGGGAAAGTCGTTCGCTGACGCTCAACTACACGATATACCCATCGGTTCCGGACCATACGTAATCGATGACTATGAGGCTGGCCGCTATGTGAACCTGCGTCGCAATCCTGACTATTGGGGTGCCGACATCCCCTACCGCAAGGGCACGATGAATCTGGATGACATGCGGATTGAGTTCTACGGAGACGGCACAGTCGCGTTTGAAGCGTTCAAAGCTGGCGAGCTTTCGGCCGTTCGTGAATTCAACGCGGATAAATGGAACACGCAGTACAACTTCCCAGCGGTTCAGCGCGGTGATGTTGTGAAGACGGAAATTCCCCATCAAAAGCCGTCAGGCATGACCGGCTTTGTCATGAACACACGCAAGGCCCCATTCGATGACTGGCGCGTACGCGAGGCACTAACGCTGGCCTTCAACTTCGAGTTCATCAACGACACCATTACAGGCGGGGCGCAGCCCAGGATCATCTCATATTTCTCGGGTTCGGAATTGGGGATGCAACCCGGACCGGCCACTGGTCGTGTCGAGGAATTGCTTCAACCTTATGCCGCCGAGTTGGCACCGGGCACACTGGATGGATATGAATTGCCTCAAAGCGATGGAACCGAACGCAACCGCCGAAATATCCGCAAAGCGCTTAAACTGCTGGAAGAGGCCGGATGGATCATTCAGGACGGCCAGCTTCGCAACGCCAGCGGTGAGCCGTTTGTGATTGATCTGGTCATCAGCCAGGGCAGCCTGAATGTGGTGCAGGATGTCGGCGTGATCGCGGAAATCTACGCCCGCGCCCTCGAACGCCTGGGTATCCAGTTGACAGTCGAGAAAGTAGATGACGCGCAATATACTTCACGCATCGATGCGCAAGATTTTGACATGACCCCGTTCCGTCGTGCGCTGTCGCTCTCGCCAGGCAACGAACAACGCCTGTATTGGGGCAGCGAAAACGCAAATGCTCCCGGGACGCGGAATGTTATGGGCCTGACCTCGCCCGCCGTGGACGGGCTGATCGACGCGATGCTGGCCTCGGAAAGCCACGAGGATTTTGTTGCGGCAACGCGCGCGCTGGATCGTGTTCTGACAGCGGGTCGCTATGTCATTCCTATCTGGAGCTTTGATGTCGGCCGTATCGCCCATGTCAAAGAGCTGAAACAACCCGACACTCTGCCAATTTATGGCGATGGGCCAGAATATATGCCACAGGTCTGGTGGTTTCAGGATTGACGAATCCTCTCTATTTCCATATTTCTTGAATTATGGAAATAGAGATTCATGACAGGCTGAACGCACTCGCACATCCCAAGCGGCTGGATCTGTTCCGGCTGTTGATGCGTCGCTATCCAGATTCCGTAGCTGCGGGTCAGATTGCCGAGGCTTTAGCGCTGAAACCCAATACTGCGTCAACCTACCTGAATGCATTGAAATCCGCCGGGCTGATCCAGCAGTCGCGCAGCGGGACATCATTGCAATATGCCGCCAACTTACCAGCGGTGCGCGGGCTGTTTGATGAGTTGCTGGGCGGTTGCTGTCAAAATCGTCCTGATCTGTGCATGCAACCCTCGGATGACCCCGTTATGGCGTCCCCTGACCGCGTAATGAATGCGCTTTTCCTCTGCACCGGAAACTCGGCCCGTTCGATCATGGCGGAGGCCATCCTGAACAATGAAGGTAACGGCTTGTTTCGCGCTTATTCGGCAGGAACGGCACCATCGGACGGACCAAATTCAATCGTTTTGGAACTCTTGAAGCAAAAAGACTACGACACGACCTCGCTCCGCTCAAAATCACTGGAAGAATTTGCCGCTGCTGATGCCCCAAAGATGGATTTTGTCTTTACCGTCTGCGACCACGCGGCGAACGAGGCCTGTCCCGCTTGGCCAGGACAACCGATAAGCGCGCATTGGGGTCTGCCCGATCCGGTCAAAGTTGAAGGAACCGACGCGCAAAAGCAGCTGGCATTCCAGCAGGCCTACGGATTGCTGCGCAACCGTATCACCGCCTTTGCAAGCCTCCCGTTCGAAACGCTCGACCGCATCTCACTACAGCACAAGGTGGATGATATCGGTCGAATGGCCGAATAGTCCTCGATCAATCCAAGGATACCCCCATGAACATACTGGTTCTATGCACCGGCAACTCGGCTCGGTCGATTCTGCTGGAGTCGCTCTTCAATCACACCGGCGAAGGGCGTGTACGCGCCTATTCAGCAGGCTCCAACCCGACCGGGAAG
Organism: Ruegeria sp. H9; assembly: GCF_056532915.1. Classification (NCBI taxonomy): domain Bacteria; kingdom Pseudomonadati; phylum Pseudomonadota; class Alphaproteobacteria; order Rhodobacterales; family Roseobacteraceae; genus Ruegeria; species Ruegeria sp. H9. The sequence continues at coordinate 664,215 of NZ_JBQFNX010000002.1, forward strand.
GTGCATCCGCAATCCTTGACGCTGCTTGGTGCCGAAGGCCATGACATCCGCGATTCCCGCTCTAAAAGCTGGGATGAGTTTGCAGCAGAAGATGCTCCGGAAATGGACATAGTGATCACGGTTTGCGGCTCAGCCGCCGAAGAGACATGCCCCGTCTGGCCCGGCGCCCCTGTACGCGCGCATTGGGGTGTCGAGGACCCGGCTGCCGCGTCTCAGTCAGACTGGGAAACCGCCTTTAGGACCGCATATGACATTCTTGGGCGCCGCGCCGAGGCACTTCTGGAGCTGCCCATTGAAACCATGGACAGCGTTGAACTCTCGGCCCATCTCAAACGTATAGGAGCCCTGCTGTGAGCGCCCGCCAATACTTTGCCGAATTCCTCGGAACCGCCTTCCTGCTGATCGGCGTTGTCGGATCAGGCATCATGGCGCAAACCTTGTCCGACGGGAACATCGCGCTGGCGTTGCTGGCCAATGCAATTGCGACCGGCTGCATCCTTTACGCTATCATCACTACGCTCGGCCCTGTCTCGGGCGCTCACTTCAACCCTGCAGTGACATTGGCCTTTGCGCTGCGCGGTGAACATCCCTGGCGTGCGGTCACCCCTTACATGCTTGTTCAGATTGCCGGAGGTATCGCGGGGGTCTGGGCCAGCCATTACATGTTTGACCTGCCGATTCTGCAAACTTCGGAAACGATGCATCGTACCGGGGCTCATCAGTGGTTTTCGGAAATTGTCGCCACTTTGGGTTTGCTGTTTGTGATTTTCGGCGGAATTCGGCACAAGCCGGACACGGTACCAGCCCTTGTGGGCCTCTATATTACCGGCGCCTACTGGTATACGTCTTCCACAAGTTTTGCTAATCCGGCCGTTACAATCGCAAGGGGCTTTACGGATACCTTTGCGGGGATATACCCTGCGCACATTCCGATGTTCATAATTATGCAGTTAATTGCTGTATTTATCGGACACAAAATACTGAACTGGTTATTCGAACCAGCAGAATAACGGACCGGCCGCCACTCACTTTACAGCAGGTCCGTGGGCCCGTTGCGGTATCTCCGCAGCGGGTTTTTTGCATCTTATCTCCCGACTGCGGCTGCGACATTTTGTCATGTCTGCAGCAACGCACGGCGCTCCGTAGGCTGTCTTGGGGGAGAGCAATCCTGAAACACCAACTAAGGAAGGCTCGCAGATGCTAAACTGGGCTGATCTGACGCAAGACTGGGACGCGTCATATGCGCGTGCAAAACGTAGGTTCCCGAACCTGCGGGATAGGGATATGGCGCGCGTTGGCGAAGATCGCAAACAGTTCGAAGCTTACCTGGCCGAGCGTCACCACCTGACCGTAAACGAGGCGCGCGAAGAGCTTGAGGATTTCCTGTTCACCGAAGCATTGAACCGTGAAGCGGCCCAATCCCTAAGCAAGTGACGTCACCCACAGGATCGTCGCATCCTCATCACTGACCGAAATGACGTTATGCCCCATGCTGCCGTCGTAGTAAGCGCTGTCGCCGCGGCGCATTTCGACCGGCTCATAGAACTCGGTAAACAACCGCACCACTCCGGTCAGGACATACAGAAATTCCTCACCATCGTGACGCACCCAGCCGTCAAATTCTTCCATCGAGCGTGCACGTACACGGGCGCGATAGGGCAGCATCTGCTTTTTGGTCAGCGTTTCTGCCAGCAACTCATGTTCGTAGGTGGTGGTCGCATGGGCCGCCCCCCCGCCCATCTTGGTCACTGCCATTCGACCGATCACCTGATCGCGTTGTGGCGGCGTAAAAAGCTGAGGCACCGAAATCTCCAATCCGGTCGCCAGCTTTTTCAAAGCATCATAGGTCGGAGACATCTGACCATTTTCGATCTTGCTGAGTGTCGACCGGGCCAGACCCGCCTGACTCGCCGCCTGTTCCAGCGTCCAGTTGCGGGCTTTACGCAGTTCGCGCACGCGCGCGCCCAGATCGACCGGCTCCAACTCGGTGTTGACACCATTGTCGCGGGCAATTCTGACGATAGATTTATGATCATTGGTGGCCATGGGTCTTTCTATAGGGCGAGCATGCCCTGCTTGCAACGCGCCTCGCACGGCGATAGCCAGTTCTCATGTTGTCGATCTTTGATCAGGGGCCGCCCGCGCCCTGCCCGCGCCCGTTCAATCTTGCCGCGCATGTGCTGCGCCATGCGCAAAGTTCAGCTGAGAAGACCGCGCTTTCAGTGCTGAGATCGGATGGTGCTACAGACTGGACCTATGGCGATCTGCATTCGGCGATAATGGGCACCGGTTCAGGATTGCTGCAGAGCGGCCTTCGCGCCGAAGACATTGTTCTCATGCGATTGGGCAATACCGTCGATTTTCCGATCGCCTATCTGGGCGCAATCGCCGTGGGGCTGGTCCCCGTGCCCACCTCATCACAACTGACCGAGCAAGAGACCGCAAAGATCATCGACGATCTGAATCCCGCCGCCATTTTGCGAGATCCCCAGGTCGCCTGCGCGCCGCACCCGGATCAGATCATGCTGCCTGAACTGGCCCGGATGCGATCACTGCCACCTGCAAGTTTTGCCATGGGTGATCCCGAGCGGCTTGCCTACGTGGTCTACACTTCGGGCACTTCGGGCAAACCCCGTGCGGTTGCGCATGCACACCGCGCCATCTGGGCTCGGCAGATGATGGTCGACGGCTGGTATGGCCTGAAATCCTCGGACCGGCTGTGCCATGCGGGGGCATTCAATTGGACCTACACGCTGGGCACCGGCTTGATGGACCCTTGGGCCATTGGTGCAACGGCTCTGATCCCTGAACCCGGGACAGACATACGCGATCTGCCTGCCCTGTTGAAACAACATCGCGCCACCATCTTTGCAGCCGCACCGGGGGTCTTTCGGAAGATGATGCAAAGTGACACGCAGCCCGGCCTTCCCAATCTGCGCCACGGCCTTTGCGCCGGGGAAAAGCTGTCGCGACACCTGCATGAACAATGGGTGCAGTCCACCGGCACCGAGCTTTATGAGGCTTACGGCATGTCCGAATGCTCGACCTTCATCTCATCCAGCCCAAGCCACCCGGCACGCGGCACAGCGTTGGGGCAGCCGCAGCCCGGGCGTCGGATTGCCATCCTCGGGCCGGATGGCCCTGTGCCACAAGGTCAGGAAGGTACAATAGCCGTACATCGCGAAGATCCGGGCCTGATGCTAACCTATCTGAATGCCCCGGACGAGGCCGCTGCTCGGATGCAGGGGGATTGGTTCCTGACCGGTGATCAAGGCGCGATGGCCGTTGATGGGCAAATCACCTATCTGGGTCGAGATGACGACATGATGAATGCGGGCGGATATCGCGTTTCCCCGGTCGAAGTCGAGGCGGCCTTATCCACCCATCCCGAGATCACCCAGGTCGGGGCGGCTACGGTTGAGGTAAAACAGGACAGTTCGATCATCGTTGCCTTCTACACTGGCCCCGAAGAACTGGACGCGGCGGACCTGCACGCCTATGTGTCTGACAAGTTGGCGCGCTACAAACAGCCGCGTGCCTTTGTCCATCTGCCCGCCTTACCCACCGGAGGCAACGGCAAACTTCTGCGCCGCGCCCTGCCGGCCTATTTCAAGGCGACGTCCGAATGACACACACTGTAAAGCTCGACATCATGTCCGATCCGATTTGCCCCTGGTGCTATATCGGCAAGACCCATCTGGACAAAGCGCTCGCCGAAGTGCCAGACCACCCCTTTGTGATCGAGTGGCACCCCTTTCAGCTGAACCCCGATATGCCCGACGAGGGCATGGATCGGCGCGAATACCTTGAACGGAAGTTCGGCGGCAAGGACGGAGCAGTTCGCGCATACGCGCCCGTTGTTGAACATGCCGAAAACGCAGGTTTGAATATCGATTTCGAAGGCATGAAACGCACGCCCAACACGCTGGATGCCCACCGCCTGATCCACTGGGCGGGGATTGAGAGCAAACAGGATGCCGTGGTCGATGCACTCTTTAATGCTTACTTCGTCGAGGCGCGTGATATTGGTGATCATGAGGTGTTGGCTGATGTCGCGGACAGCGTCGGCATGGACGCAGCGGTCGTACTGAAACTGCTGCAGTCAGACGCCGACCGCGAAGATATCCGTAACCGCGACAGCCATTCACGCGAAATGGGCGTAAATTCGGTTCCCACATACATCGTTGCAAACCAGCACGCCGTTCCGGGCGCGCAACCTCCTGAATTGTGGGCAAAAGTGATCTCTGAGATCATGTCTCAGATTGAGGCTTCCCCTGCAGAATAGCACATACCTCTGTGCATTTCTGATCTAGTCCAACCCGAAACGCCGTGATAGCGCATTCGGGAAGGAGTTCCCCATGGCCGACCGCATGTCCCGGGGCGAATTCATTGCGTTGATCGCGATGATGTTCGCCACGATAGCCTTTTCGATCGATTCAATGCTGCCAGCCCTGCCCGAGATCGGCGCAGAGCTCAGCCCCTACGATCTGAACAAAGCACAGTTGATCCTGACCTCTTTTGTGCTGGGCATGGGGATCGGCACATTCTTTACTGGGCCAATTTCCGATGCGGTCGGGCGCAAGCCGGTGATTTATGGTGGTGCCGCTCTCTATATACTGGCCTGCGCTGTTGCGTGGTCCAGCTCATCGCTTGAACTGGTGTTGGCTGCGCGCATCGCGCAGGGCCTCGGGGCGGCCGGGCCGCGCGTTGTGGCTATGGCGATCATTCGTGACTTGTTTTCAGGGCGCGAGATGGCGCGCATCATCTCGATTGCGATGATGATCTTTACTCTGGTCCCCGCCGTGGCACCGCTGCTAGGCGCAGGCGTTATTGCACTGGTCGGCTGGCGCGGCATCTTTGTGTCCTTCATCATATTCGCCACGATCATCGTGATCTGGATGGCCACGCGCCTGCCTGAATCTTTGGCACCCGAAAACCGGCGCCCCTTCCGCCTGCCCCTGATGATTGCGGCAGTGCATGAGATGTTCGCACACCCCACCGTGCGCCTCTCGATCCTGGTGCAGACGCTGTGCATGGGGTTGCTGTTCACCATGCTAACGATGGTTCAGCCGGTTTTTGACGTCATCCATGATCGGGCAGACAGCTTTCCCTTCTGGTTCGCCTTCGTGGCGCTGATCTCGGGTTCGGCCAGCCTTTTGAACGCTGCCGTGGTCGTGCGCGTTGGCATGCGCCGCATGGTGACCTGGGCCTTGGGCGGGCAAATTCTGATAACAAGCATTGTGATAATCCTGAACATGACACCGCTATCACCGGGCGCATCCTTTGCTGTGTTCGTGGCATGGCAGACCTCGATCTTCTTTATGGCCGGTGTAACCATGGGCAACCTGAACGCCATTGCCATGGAACCTATGGGTCATATCGCGGGAATGGCTGCCTCGGTCATTGGATCGATCGCCACAATTCTGGCGGCTGCCATCGCGGCCCCTATTGGGCTGTTATTTGACGGGTCGATCACACCGCTGACGACCGGAGTACTGACGATGTGCATACTTGGCTTTGGCCTGATGCTACATATGGGCCGGATTGAAAACAGACTGCCCGCCTGATCTGTGCAGAGCCGCTGAAACACGCTAACCTTCCCGCAAATCGTGGGGGGGGCGCCATGAGCGACTATTATGATCTGGGCACGTATTCCTGTGCCGTCACCACAGCATCACCCGAAGCACAGCTTTGGTTCGATCGCGGATTGGTCTGGACGTATGGCTACAACCACGACGAAGCGGTCACGTGCTTTCAGAAAGCTGCCGAAATTGACCCGGATTGCGCCATGGCCCATTGGGGCGTCGCCTATGCGGCAGGCCCAAACTATAACCTGCCTTGGGAATTGCGGGACGATCAGGGCCGGGCCAAATCACTGGCCATCGCCTATGATGCAACACAGAAGGCGCTGTCGCTGCTCGACGGGTGCACAGCGGTTGAGCAAGCGTTGATCCGCGCCCTACCCGCCCGATACCCTCAGCGCGACCCCATCGAAAACATGCACCAGTGGGACTATGACTATGCGGATGCCATGCGCGCCGCATTTGCCGAACAGCCTGATGATCTGGACCTGCGCACGATCCATGTCGAGGCGCTGATGAACCTCACCCCGTGGCAGATGTGGGACCTGAAAACGGGCCAACCGGCCGAGGGTGCCGCGACCCTTGAAGCGCAAGACGCTTTGGAGACCGCTATGGTCAATGACCCGGCGTCGATGTCTCATCCCGGTCTACTTCACCTATATGTGCACCTGATGGAGATGTCGCCGACGCCAGAAAAGGCGCTGCAGGCCGGAGACATCCTGCGTACACTCGTACCCGATGCCGGTCACCTGGTGCATATGCCGACCCATATCGACGTGCTGTGCGGCCACTATCACAACGTTGCCTACTGGAACGAAAAGGCTACCGAGGCCGATCTGAAATATTATGAGCGTGAAGGCGCGTTCAACATTTATACCGGCTATCGTCAGCACAACTATCACTTCACCATCTATGGCGCTCTGTTTCTCGGTCAGATGGAACCAGCCCTGCGTGCCAATCAGGACCTGTGGGATACCACCCCCGAAGATATGCTTCGGATCGAAAGCCCGCCCATGGCGGATTATTTTGAAAGCTACATGTCCATGGGCCCGCATATCCTGATCCGCTTTGGCCGCTGGGAAGAGGCCAAGGCACTGAATTTGCCAGACGACCCTGACCTTTATCGCACTTTGACAGCAACAACACATTATGCTCGCGCCATCGCCCATGCGGCCACTGATGAGGTGGCGCAAGCCGAGGCCGAAGAGCAGTTGTTCCTTGCCGCAAAAACCTGCGTGCCCGAGACCCGCCGCCTGCACAACAATCGGGTCATCGACCTTCTGGAGATCGCAGCGGAAATGCTGCGCGGAGAAATCGAGTATCGCAAAGGCAACTACGAGATTGCCTATGCACATCTACGCCGCTCGGTCGAGTTGGATGACACGCTGCCCTATGACGAGCCATGGGGTTGGATGCAACCAACGCGCCATGCGCTTGGTGCGTTGTTGTTCGAACAAGGGCATGTGAACGAGGCCGAGGCAGTCTATCGTGAAGATCTAGGCTTGGGTGGCACGCTCAGCCGCGCCTCGATCCACCCTGACAATGTCTGGAGTTTGAAGGGTTTGCATGATTGCCTGAAAGCACGCGGCGAGACAGTAGAAATCCGCCAAATCAAGCAACGCCTTGATCTTGCCTTGGCGCGCGCGGACCGCACCGTCGGCGCGTCGTGCTTCTGTGCCCAAGCCGCCATGAGGGCTGCGGAATGAAGCTATTCCTTTTGGTGGCAGGCCTGCTGCTTGCCAGTCCAGCGCTGGCACAGCGCCAGACCTTTCCACCTATCGACGAGGCAGGTCAAAATCCATCACTGGTCGCATTCCGAGCTGACTTGCTGGCGAAAATCGAGGCACGCGATACCGATGCAGTTGTCGCCGCCGCTTGTCCCGACATCTATCTCAGTCACGGCACAGCAGGTGGACCGGAAGAGTTTCGCACCAACTTGACTGTGCCTCCGGAAACGCTTGGTGAAGAATTTCAGGACGAGGCTGCGGAGCTACGTGATTTTTACTGGTCGCAATTGCAGCAAACAGTTTCCCAACCGGGATATTTTGACGATCAGGGTGAATTCTGGATGCCGCACTATTGGCGGATCATTCTTCCCGCTACAGTGGACCCTTTCACCGCCTTCTACGTTTCGGGCGAAAGCATCACACTGCGTCAAGCACCGTCTCGTGGCGCGCCCATCCTCGCGCTGATCAGTCATGAAATCGTGATCGTCCCTGACTATCAACCTGATGAGGAATACCAGAAAATCAGACTGACCGATGGGACATCGGGCTACTTACTCAGCGATTTTCTGGCATCAATGGTCGGTTACCGCGCTGCGCTTGTAAGATCCGAAGCGGGTGACTGGCAGCTCTGCACTTTTGTGACAGGGGACTAGGCTTTCGCCTTTTTCTTCACAGCCACGACCTTTTCGGCCAGATCACGGGCGATGGCAAACGCACCTTTGATCTTGTCGCTGTCCTTCTTCCAGTCGCGCCGCACAACGATCTTGTTGTCCTTGACCTTGGCCAGCCCGCGTTGGTTCTGAATGAACTCGACCAACCCCTCGGGTGAGGCGAACTTATCATTGTGGAACTGTATCGTTGCGCCCTTTGGCCCGCCGTCCAGCTTGGCGATCCCGGCGCGTTTGCACATCGCCTTGATGCGCACGACAAGCATCAAGGTATTCACCTCTTTCGGCAGCGTACCAAAGCGATCGATCAACTCGGCGGCAAAGCCCTCCAGTTCCACTTTCGTCGACAGTGACGACAGGCGGCGGTAAAGGCCCAGACGCACGTCCAGATCGGGCACATAATCCTCGGGGATCAGAACCGGGACACCCAGATTGATCTGCGGCGCCCATTGGTCATCGGCATCCGATAGCCCCTCCATCTCGCCGGCTTTGATCTTGGCAATCGCCTCTTCCAGCATCGATTGGTAGAGTTCGTAGCCCACATCACGCATCTGGCCGGACTGTTCCTCACCCAGCAGGTTGCCCGCACCACGAATGTCGAGGTCTTGCGAAGCCAACGTGAACCCGGCCCCGAGCGTATCCAGCGAGCCCAGAACCCGCAGCCGTTTCTCGGCCGTCGCCGTCAGGCGCTGGCGCGGTTTGGTGGTCAGATAGGCATAGGCGCGGGTTTTTGAGCGCCCCACCCGCCCCCGGATCTGATAGAGCTGCGCTAGGCCAAACATATCCGCCCGATGCACGACCATCGTGTTGGCAGTCGGGATATCCAGCCCGCTTTCTACGATCGTCGTGGCCAGCAGAACGTCGTATTTACCGTCGTAGAACGCGTTCATCCGGTCATCAAGCTCACCCGCAGCCATCTGCCCGTGTGCGACCACGTAGGATAATTCAGGCAACTGCTCTTTCAGGAATTCCTCGATCTCAGGCAGGTCAGAGATGCGCGGCACCACATAGAAGCTCTGCCCGCCACGATAATGCTCGCGCAGCAGCGCCTCACGGATTGTTACCGCGTCGAATTCGCTAACATAGGTGCGGATCGCAAGCCGGTCGATGGGGGGCGTGCCTATGATCGACAGATCACGCACGCCTGTTAGGGACAGTTGCAGAGTTCGTGGGATCGGTGTCGCTGTCAGGGTCAGGACGTGCACGTCCGAGCGCAGCTGTTTCAGCCGTTCCTTGTGGCCCACGCCGAAATGCTGTTCCTCGTCGATGATCAGCAGACCCAGATTATTGAACCGTATCCCTTTGGCCAACAGCGCATGGGTGCCGATCACGATATCTACAGTGCCTCGCGCCAGCCCGTCACGGGTTTGCTGCGCCTCTTTGGCCGAGACAAAGCGCGACAGTTGTCGGACTTCAAGTGGGAAACCCCGGAAGCGATCTTTGAAGGACGCCGCGTGTTGCCGCGCGAGCAACGTGGTCGGTGCCACAATGGCAACCTGTACGCCCGACATCGCGGCGACAAAGGCTGCGCGCATGGCGACCTCGGTCTTGCCAAAGCCTACATCGCCACAGATCAGACGATCCATCGGCGCGCCGGAATGCATGTCTTCCATCACCTCGGAAATCGCGCGCAACTGATCGTCGGTCTCCTGATATGGGAAACGCGCGCTGAACTCTTCCCATGCATGCGGCGGTGGGTCCATGACCGGAGCCTTGCGCAAGGCACGCTCAGCGGCGATGCGGATCAATTTATCCGCCATCTCGCGGATGCGCTCTTTCAGCTTGGCCTTCTTGGCCTGCCATGCGCCGCCACCCAGACGGTCCAACAGCCCCTCGTCATGGCCATATTTCGACAGCAGCTCGATGTTTTCGACCGGCAGGTAGAGTTTGGACTGTTCGGCATATTCCAGCAGCAGGCATTCATGGGCGGCGCCAGCAGCCGTAACGACCTCCATCCCCTGATACCGCCCGATCCCGTGGTCAACATGCACCACCAGATCACCGGGGCTAAGCGACTGCGTTTCAGTCAGGAAGTTCTCGGCCTTGCGGCGTTTTTTGGGTTGGCGGATCAGACGGTCGCCCAGAACGTCCTGTTCCGAGATCACGGTCAGATTGGGCGCTTCAAACCCGTGTTCCAATGCCCAAACCGCAAGATGCAGGCCGCGCTTTCCAACCCGGGTTCCGTCGGTCACCGGGATCGCCTCGGCCAGGCCTTCATCTTCGATCAAGCCGGTCAGTCGTTCACGAGCGCCTTCGGAGTAAGAGGCAATGAGGACCGGCCCCGTGTCCATCTTTTCGGTGATATGCGCCGCCAGAGCGCCAAACAGGCTGATGCTTTCCTGCTGACGTTCGGGTGCAAAGTTGCGCCCGATCCGTCCGCCCGCATCGATCACGCCCGGACCACTCGCCTGCGGCAGCGGGCTGAACTGCAAAACGCGACGATCGCCCACTGCATCTTCCCATGCAGCATCGTCCATATAGAGCAGACCGGGAGGCGTCGGTTTATAAACCGTATCCATGCGCGAGCGGTTTTCCAAAGCGAGCTTTCGCGTCTCAAACTGATCCGCAATCGTATCCCAGCGCGCCAGCCGAGCAGGCGTGACCTGATCGTCAAGCGAGATTGAGGCCCCCGGAAGATAGTCGAACAGGGTTTCCAGTTTTTCATGGAAAAACGGCAACCAATGCTCGATCCCCTGATGCTTGCGACCTGCGCTGACAGCTTCGTATAAGGGATCATCCGTACCCGCCGCGCCGAATTCGATGCGATAGTTCTGACGGAATCGGGTGATGGCGGCTTCGTCCAGTATAACCTCGGACACCGGGGCAAGCTCGACCACCTCAAGTTTTTCAGTCGTTCGCTGCGAGACAGGATCAAACCGGCGTGCACCATCCAGAACATCCCCGAACAAGTCCAGCCGCACGGGACCGCTCTCACCGGGTGGGAAGATGTCGATGATACCGCCTCGGATAGCGTAGTCTCCGGGCTCCATCACCGTGGGGCTTTGGGTAAAACCCATGCGCACCAGAAAGTTGCGTAGGGCATCTTCGTCGATGCGCTGATCTACGCGAGCGGTGAATGCGGCCTCTCGCAACACTGCACGCGCGGGTACCCGTTGGGTCGCGGCATTGAGCGTGGTCAGCAGCACGAACCGCTGCGGCATCTGATGCACCAAAGCAGCCAGTGTTGCCACGCGGGCAGCAGAAATGTCGGCATTGGGCGACACCCGATCATAGGGCAAGCAGTCCCATCCGGGGAATACAAATACGGGCATGTCCGGCGCAAAGAATGCCAACGCTGCCCGCATCGCCTCCATCCGTTTGTCATCGCGGGCGATATGGCAGACTGGACCGCCCGAGCGCGCGATCTCATTCAGCACAAGCTGTGCATCAAACCCCTCGGGGCCGCCGCCGACTGTTACGTGGTTCGGAGCCGTCATTACCTTGCCTTTCAGGGGCTACTAACCCAGGACACCAATCGAAATGTTCTGATACATTCCCCAGAACGCAGTGATCAAGATCGAGAACATACCAATGATCTGAGTAAAGGTCCGACTGCGCGTCAGCGTTTTGGAAACATTTTCTACGGTCGCTTCTTGAGTCTGCAATCGACGCGCTGCCGCAATACTGATCATCATGACAAAACACATCGGGAGCAGAAGAAGGAATACGGCCTGTGCAAATTCCACGTCGTAGAAGAATCCCAACGTTGCAAGGCCTGTCAAAACAAAACAGCAAATTGCCATCAATACCAGACCCGAGGTTTCGACGATGTACAACACTCTGTTCGAGTTGATCCGCGCGACATCCAGAAGGTCTTGTTCTGATTGACCACCTACACGACGGGCGCGCATCACCAGATCATAGGGCACCCCCATCGTCCAGTGGCTGGCAGATGACCAAAGAACGGCCAGACCGATCCAGTACCACAGATTCGAAAAACTCCGCATGTCGATGAGTTCGAAAATCGAAGAGTATATGTCCAAGCGTCTGCCCTTTGTTCAACGTCCGCAGGGACCGTCATCGCAGCGATGCGTCCATTGTTACCCTTGAGACCACCGGGAATTCATGCCACCCAATGCGCAATTGTTCAAGGAGAGTGCGCCATGAAACCGACTATCGCCCCATATCCCCGGACCCGTTTCCGCCGGGCCCGCCAATCTGAGGCGATCCGGGGTCTGGTGCGCGAGAACACCTTGACCGTGAATGACTTTATCTGGCCTGTTTTTGTGCGCGACGGTGAAAATATCGAAGAACCCGTCCCGTCGATGCCCGGGGTCGTGCGACGCTCGGTCGACCTGATCGCCAAAGCCGCGGTTGAAGCGCAAGCCCTTGGTATTCCTGCAATATGTATTTTCCCGTACACCGATCCGAGCCTGAAAACCGAAGATTGTGCCGAGGCCTGGAACCCCGACAACCTGTCCAACCGCGCCATTCGTGCAATTAAGACTGCTGCGCCCGAAATCGCGGTGATGACGGATGTGGCCCTGGACCCCTACAACATCAACGGCCATGACGGCTATGTGGTCGATGGCGAGATTGTGAATGACCAGACTGTTGAGGCGCTGGTGAAAATGACGCTGGCGCAGGCCGAAGCCGGAGCTGACATCATCGGCCCGTCCGACATGATGGATGGCCGTATCGGCGCCATGCGCAGTGCACTTGAGTCGGCTGGTCACCACAATGTCATGATCCTGAGTTATGCCGCCAAATATGCCAGCGCTTTCTACGGCCCTTTCCGCGACGCCGTTGGGGCATCAGGCGCTCTGACCGGTGACAAGAAGACCTATCAGATGGACCCTGCCAACTCGGACGAGGCCCTCCGTCTGATCGAGCGTGACCTGACCGAGGGTGCAGATATGGTCATGATCAAACCGGGGATGCCATACTTGGATATCTGCCGACGGGTCAAAGACAGCTTCGGTGCGCCGACCTATGCCTATCAGGTGTCTGGCGAATACGCGATGATCCAAGCCGCTGCACAAAACGGTTGGATCGACGGCGAAAAGGTGATGCTGGAAAGCCTACTGGCCTTCAAGCGCGCAGGGTGTGACGGCATTCTGACCTATTTTGCACCCGAAGCCGCGCGCATCCTGCAGGGCTAACACTTCAGATTGTCGCAATTTTTCGCCGATTTGCTGCGTGCGCAGCACAGCTTTCCCGTGACAGGCCGGTGCAATCGGCGTATTCTTGCAGACAAGATCGGGAACACCCGACATATCAGGCACATACACAGAGACAGAGAAACATGAGCAGTTCAAACTCCCCCCGACTTAGCCGTCGCGGTTTTGCTTTTGGCATGGCCGGACTGACGCTGACCGCCGCCTGCGGCAACGGCGTTGGCAACTCCAACGCAGTCACACTCGACGCGCGCGTCGACGCGACGCTGAACGAGATGTACAGCAAGTATCCCAACACCGTTGAGATTGCCAACAAGGCCAACGGAATGTTGGTCATGCCACTGATTACAGATGCCGGATTTATCTTTGGTGGCGCCTATGGTCAGGGTGCACTGCGTATTCAGGGCGCGACGGTCGACTATTATTCCGCCATCTCCGGTACTGCGGGTCTGCAGATCGGCGCACAGCAATATGCGCATGTTCTGTTCTTTATGACCGAAGAGGCATTGAACGATTTCCGCCGCTCCAGCGGTTGGACGGCCGGTGCAGATATCGGATACGTCGTCGACGCGACCGGAGAATCCTTGTCGACCGACACCACTCAGTTGCGCAAACCCGTGCTGGCCGCAGTCTTTGGACAGGCGGGTCTGAAGTTCGGCGCGACGGTCGAAGGCACCAAATATACGCGCATCATCCCCTAAGACCCAAGATACCACCCTCCCCCTCTGACGAGCCCCGCTACATCTTGTGGCGGGGCTCCGAGTTTTCGCGGTTTTCCACAAATTCCAGTGGCATTCCTCTTTCGGTCGGGCGGAGGTTCCAGTAACCTTGGCGCAAATGACCGCATAGAATTCTCGGGGGACAGATGGGCCTGGTTTTTCGCTGGCTGGTGAGACTTACGACAGGCCTGATCCTGCTGGCAATCGCTGCTGTGGGGTTGGTCTACTTTCTGGCCAGCCAATCCCTGCCTGAATACAATCAAACCCTTGAAGTTGAAGGAATAACTGCCCCTGTCGAGATCGTTCGCGACACTGCAAATGTGCCGCATATACTGGGCCAGTCCGACCCGGACGTGTTCTTTGGTCTGGGCTATGCCCATGCACAAGACAGGCTGTGGCAGATGACCATTCTGCGTCGGACCGCACAGGGCCGCTTGTCCGAAGTGTTCGGCCAGCGCACGGTAGCCATCGACAAATTACTGCGTCGTTTCGATCTTTACGGGCTCGCCCATCGCTCAGTCGAGTTTCAGGACGACTATACCAAGGCCGCGCTTCGCGCTTATTCCGCAGGGATCAACGCCCGGCTTACCGAGATCAACGAACAGGCGCTTGGACGTGGCGCCCCCGAGATGTTCCTGTTCAACGCCCCCGTTCCCCCATGGCAGCCGGGCGACAGCGTAGCGATTATCAAGCTGATGAGCCTGCAGCTTTCCGGCCATCTTGCTGATGAAGTGTTGCGCGCACGCACATCGCTGATGCTGGATAATCCCGCACGGCTGGCCGACATTCTGCCCGACGTCCCCGGCCCCGGTATTGCCGCGCTGCCCGAGTATGCTGATCTGTTTCCAGACCTTCCGCGCTATGCCCAAGGCACCCCGATGCCCGACACGCCGCTGTCGCCTTTCCCGCAGCGCGGGCTGGCAGGTGCGTCAAATGCGTGGACCGCCGCGCCGTCCCGCTCGGCCAGCGGTGGCACGTTGCTGGCAAACGATCCGCATCTGGGCCTCACCGCCCCGGGTATCTGGTATCTGGCGCGGCTGGAACTGGCCAAAGGCGGCGTTATCGGTGCAACCATTCCAGGCGTACCGGCAATCTCAGCCGGACGGAGTGAGCGCTTGGGCTGGGGCCTTACCTCATCCTATCTGGACGATCAGGACGTTCACATCGAACAACTGAACCCCGACAATCCCGAAGAATACCTTACCCCAGACGGCTACAAACGCTTTCAGACCCGCCCTTCGATTATCGAGATCAAAGACGCCGCCCCAATTACCCTGACCCTGCGCTGGACCGAGAATGGCCCGGTTCTGCCGGGCACGCATTATGATCTGGAAACCATCACACCACCGGGCCATGTCGCGTCTCTGTCGTGGAGCGCGCTAAGCCCCCGCGATACATCCATGAGCGCCTCTTTGGCGCTGATGAATGCCGATTCAGTTCGAGACGCCATTGACGCGGCCGAGGACTATATTGCCCCTTCGCAAAACTTGTCACTTGTCGATAAAGACACGATCGGCATGAAACTGGTCGGCGCAATGCCCCGGCGCGATCTGAACAATCAAAGCCGAGGCCGCATTCCCACCCCCGGCTGGCTGGAACGGAACCGTTGGCAGGGCCGCCTGCCCTATTCAGACAATCCTGAATTCGTGGCCCCAGTCGGTGGAGTTCTGGGTAACACAAACAACAAGATTATCGACCGGCCCTTCCCGCGCCATGTGTCGTACGAGTGGGGCGACACCCAGCGGGTCAATCGCTGGGAACGCCTGATGCAATCGCGCGAGGTACATACGCGTGACAGTTTTATCGAAGCGCAGTTGGACACGGTTAGCTTTACAGCGCGATCACTGCTTCCTCTGATCGGCGCCGACCTCTGGTTTACCGGTGAGTCGGCACCCGATGGCACGCCCGAACGGCAGCGTCAGATCGCGCTGGATCTGCTGGCCAACTGGAACGGTGAGATGAACGAGCATCTGCCGGAACCCCTGATCTACGCCGCATGGTTGCGCGCGCTGCAAATCCGCCTGATCTCGGACGAACTTGGCCCGCTGGCTGCCGAATACAAGCATGTCGAGCCGCTGTTTATCGAACGGGTGTATCGCGATATCGACGGTGCCTCGGTCTGGTGCGACGTGGTTCAGAGCGCGCCCGTTGAAAACTGCACCGACATGGCACGACTGGCCCTGGATGACGCGATCATTTGGATTTCCGAGCGCTATGGCCCCGCACTCGAATCTTTACGCTGGGGCGATGCGCATCAGGCCACCCAGGACCACCCTGCGCTGGGCCAGGTTCCGGTGCTGCGGTTTTTCGTCAACATCCGCCAATCCACCAGCGGTGGCGATAACACCCTGCTGCGCGGGCGCACGTCAGGCGAAGGACCGGACCCGTTCCAGAATGTGCATGGCGCAGGTTATCGTGGCGTCTACGATTTTGCGGACCCCGATAGTTCGGTTTTCATCACCGCAACTGGCCAGTCAGGCCATTTCTTATCTCGCTATTATGACGATCAGGCCCAACTATGGCGGCGCGGGGAATACATCCCCATGTCGCTGGATATCGGGCTTGCCCGAGCAGCGGCAGTTGGTGTGACCGTCCTGAACCCGCGCTGATCTGATCGGCAAATCCCCGCCCCTTTTTGAACCTCGCGTGGCGCGCCCCTTCGTTATCGCCTAAACTCGTCTGGCCGTCGCATTGCACGAAGGGGGAAAATGCATGGGCAGCTTTCGAGACACCTTAAACAATCTCGCACGCGATTATGCGATCGCCTGGAGCTCGGGCGATCCCGACTTGGTCGCCAGTTTTTTCGCCCCCGAAGGTCAGATCAGCATTAATCGCGGTGAGCCCCTGCGTGGCCATGCCGAAATCGCCGAAATGGCCCGCGGGTTCTATGCAGAATTCCCCGATCTTGAGGTGCGTTGCGATATGATGCGTTGGGCCGGAGGGCATGCCATTTTTGTCTGGACCCTCGAAGGCCATCACGCCGAGACCGGCAACCGTGTCGTTACACGCGGCTGGGAAGAGTGGGAGCTTTCAAAGGACAACAAGGTGCTATCTTCGCTTGGGTGGTTCGATGCAGAGGATTACCAGCGTCAGATAGACGGTACCTAGAACGCCGCGAAGCGGGACGCCTGCTTGTCAGTCCAGAGCACCGTGATCTCGAACCCCTCTTCGGTCTGATCTTCAGACCTGACCACATCCTGACGATAGAGCCACGCGCGTTTGTCACCATCGGCAAAGCCCAGTTTCAGGATAGTCTCATGCCGCGCGCCCTGCAGGATCGTGGCGATTTCAGACAGCAGCGGATCAACACCTTCGCCCGTTACGGCCGATATGGCAAAGATCGCCGGATCACGCTCGGCCCGGGCAAGCGCGGCTTCGCGGTCTTCCGGGCTCAGCAGATCGATCTTGTTCCAAACCTCCAACCGGGGGCGACTGTCCTCGACACCCAGAGAGTTCAGGATAGCCTCGACATCCCGTGCCTGTGCTTCGGTTTCTTCGTGGCTGATATCGCGGACATGCACGACCAGATCAGCCCCCAGAACCTCTTCCAGCGTGGCGCGGAAGGCCGCAACCAGTTCCGTAGGCAGGTTCGAGATGAAACCCACGGTATCGGACAGGATCACCTCGGGGCCATCCGGCAGCTCAACCCGTCGCATGGTTGGGTCCAACGTGGCGAACAGCATGTCTTTTGCCATCACCTCGGCCCCGGTTAGGCTGTTGAACAGCGTGGATTTCCCGGCGTTTGTATAGCCAACAAGTGCAACAATCGGGTATGGAACCTTCGCGCGCGCTGCGCGGTGTAAGGTGCGGGTCTTCACCACTTTTTGCAATTGGCGGCGCAGGCGGACCAGTTGTTCATCAATGGCACGCCGGTCGGCCTCGATCTGAGTTTCACCGGGACCACCCACAAACCCAAGGCCACCGCGCTGACGTTCCAGGTGGGTCCAGGCCCGAACCAGTCGCGTACGCTGATAGCTAAGCGCGGCCATCTCAACTTGCAGCACACCTTCACGGGTACGCGCACGGTCGCTGAATATTTCCAGAATCAAACCGGTCCGGTCGAGGATTTTGACCTTCCACGCTTTTTCCAGATTGCGCTGCTGAACCGGAGTCACTGGCCCGTCGATCAGAACCAGCTCGATCTCATTGTCGTGGAGGCGTTCGGCCAGTTCCTCGATCTTGCCGCTGCCGAACAGAAAACCAGCCTGCGCGCGCGGTAGGCGCACTATTTCGGAACCGACCACATCCAGATCGGGCAAAGCGGCAGCTAGTGCCACCGCCTCTTCCAGCGCTGGTTCGGGCACACGGCGCTGTTCATCTGATTTGATTTCGGGATGCAGCACCCAAGCCCGGGTGCGCGCCCTCTCATGTTCCATCAAGAGGCGTCTTCGCCCTCATAAAGGTTGATCGGCTGTGACGGCATGATGGTCGAAATCGCATGCTTGTACACCAACTGCGACTGTCCGTCGCGGCGCAGCAGCACGCAGAAGTTATCGAACCAGGTGATTACACCCTGCAATTTCACACCGTTGATCAGGAATATTGTGACCGGGACCTTTGCTTTCCGTACATTGTTCAGGAACGCGTCCTGCAGATTCTGTCTGTCCGAAGCCATATTTTGTTATCTCGCCATTGTTCTTGCTACGCGCTGCGGACCAACGCGCTCCCTCCGGCAGAGTATGGAGTGCCGCGCACAGATATTCCAGATGAAAAATCAGGCAGTAACACCAGGTGCCTGACGCAGGGTCAATCGCGCCACAGCGTTGGCGTAATCAGTGCCACGATCGCCAGAGTTTCCAACCGCCCGATCACCATCGCCGCGCAGACCGTCAACTTGGCCCCGCTGGAAAGATCAATCAGACGTATGGGCACATCCGTTGCCAATTCTATCAACGGCCCCGTGGTGCTGAGTGCAGCAACGCTAAGCAGCATGGCCTGTTCAAAACCTACGCCCATGACGGCCAGCAACAAATCGAACAAGGCCAACGTCAGGGCGAACATCATCAGGAAGATCCAGGCGATGAAGGCACCGTCGCTTTGAATGCGGCGGTTGCCGCCACCCTCTCCGCTGACCGAAGAAGGATAGATCAGTCGATCAATCTCGCGCTTGCCATTCAGATAGAGCGCAAAAACCCGCAACAGCTTTACCCCACCCGCAGTCGTCGCCACGCCTCCTCCGACCAGGGCTAGCCCCATCAGAATCAGGCCCGGTGTGCTCAAGCCCGACAATTGCTGCGCGTCGTTCCAGTTGGCGCTTTCAAATCCGGCCGTGGTCAGAAACGACATCGCCGTAAACATGAACCCCCAAAAAACGCCAAGTGCTTGCCGCACTTCTACAGCAATGTTCAGTTCGGCCGTTCCAGCCAAAAACCGGATGAACAGCAGCACAGCGACCGCCAGCACGATGAAGATGCCAATCCGAAATTCTGGGTCTTTGTCCAGCCGCGAATACCCTGAGGTCGCTGTATCGGTCGAAAAGGTCAGCCGCGACAGGGCAAAGAACAGGAACAGGAACAGGATCGCCTCGCCAGTGATTCCTGCGGTCGATCCTTCCAATCCACCGACGGGTGATATGCCGGAAGTCGCAATCACTGACATCGCGTGGCTCACGGCAGTAAGCCCTTGCTCACCTGCGATCAACAGCAGGATCCAGATCACAGCTGTCAAACCCGCATAGACGGGTGCCAATGTGCGCGACACGCGGATCAGATGGCCGCGTGGATCGGACTTCTCGCTCTGTGCCACGCCCGAGACGGGACGCCCTGGTTGCCCCCGGGCTGTGACTTCGAAACCGCCCAACGACAAGGGTGCCAGAATCGCGGCCGCCGAGATCCACATCAGCAATCCGCCCATCCAACCGACCAACGCGCGCCATAAGTGCAACGGCGCCGAAAGGCGTGCGGGATCGGGGAACAGATCAGCGCCGGTTGTGGTCAGCGCGCTGACCATATCGAAATAGGCGTTCAGGAAGCTGGTTGTCCCCAGCGCATCATGAAACGGAATAGCAAGAAATATCGGCAGTACGGTAAAGGCGGCCAGCAGAACCGCCAATTGGCCAAGCGTTCCCCGCCGTGGTCGTCGGTTCGACATGGCCAGAGCTATGATCGACACCGCAAAAACACCCAGCAATCCGGAATAGAAGAATGACCGTGAGGTGGCGTGATCATCCAGCGCCAGCGCATAAACTGCGGGTATCCACATTGCCAGCGACACGATACCCCAGATCATCAGCAGCAGCGGCAATCGCCGCAATACTCCGATCCGTTGCTGTCCGCGTGCCTGCAACATCAGAAGAAATCGATTGAAACCTGCATCAGACGCTCAACCTCGGGCACGTCTTTGGCCATTGCAAAGATCGCCACCACGTCTTTCTCGTCGATGCGCAGGCTGCCGGTCGGGCGCAGAACCTCGTCACCTTTGCGTACTGCGCCGACCAGAACGCCTTCTGGGAAATCGATGTCGCGCAGCTTTTGTCCGGCCATGGGCGAGGTTGATAGCACTTCGGCCTCGATTACCTCGGCCTCGGCATCACCAATGGAATACACCTGACGCACGCGCCCGTGCCGAATGTGACGCAGGATCGAACTGACAGTGGTGGCGCGCGGGTTGATATATGCGTCAATCCCCAGCGGTCCCATCAAAGCGACCATGCTGGGATCGTTGATCAGGGCGATGGCCAGTGGACAACCCTCTCCCTTGGCGCGTACCGCGGCCAGCATGTTGGTGCGATCGTCATCCGTGACCGCCAACATCGCGTCGGCGCGCTCAATCCCTGCTTCGCTCAGCAAAGATGAATCTAGGCCGTCGCCGTTCAGAACAATCGTCCGCTCCAATGCTTCGGCAGCGATTTCGGCGCATTTGCGGTCACGCTCGATAATCTTGGCACGCACCCGGCTTTCGCGCTCTTCCAGTGTGCGGGCCACTTCCAACCCGACATTACCGCCGCCGACGATCACCACACGATCTTGCTTACGCTGAGCCTTGCCGAACACCTCCATCGTACGTTCAACGTCCTTGACGCTGGTGAAGACGTAGCATTCGTCGCCTACAAACAGCTGATCCTCGGATTCCGGTGCAAACAGCGTCCCTTCGCGGCGCACACCAACCACAATCGAGCTGAGCGTGGAAAACAGGTCGGTCAATTGTCGCAGCGGTGTGTTGACGATTGGGCAGTCTTCCTCGACCCGAATGCCCAGCAGCTGCGCCTTACCGTCCATGAAAATCTCGGTATCGAAAGCAGAGGGTGCCGAAAGACGGCGCATCGCTGCGGCGGCAACCTCGCGCTCGGGGCTAATTACGACATCGATGGGCAGATGATCACGACGGTACAGATCGGAGTGGATCGCCTCAAGATAGGATTTTGATCGCAAACGCGCGATCTTGCGCTGGATCGAAAAAACCGAGTGCGCCATCTGGCAGGTGACCATATTCACCTCGTCCGAATGGGTCGCGGCGATGATCATATCGGCGTCCCGCGCCCCTGCCCGATCCAGCACATCCGGATAACTGGCGAAACCGGCGATCCCCTGCACGTCCAGCGTCTCGGTCGCGCGACGTACCAGATCGGGATTGTTGTCGACCACCGTCACATCGTTCAGTTCGCCCGAAAGGTGACGCGCAATCTGCCAGCCGACCTGACCGGCACCGCATATGATGACCTTCATGCTCTTGGCCTTTCTGCCTGAAATCTTTGAATGACAGATGCCCCCAAAGCGGTCAATTGAATTGTCATGCCTCCTAAGCTGCGCCAAAGTAAGCATATGAAAACCATTCTGCCTGCCCTGATCTGCCTGCTGACGCTGTCCGCCTGTGGTCCGCTTTCTTTGTATTATCGCGAAGGTGAGAGCGTCTCGAGGATGCAGACCGAGACCACGAACTGTCAGGTGCAAGCCCTCAAGGACGCCCCTGTCGCCAATCAGGTCCGGCAGAGCCCGCCAGTCTATTGGCCTGGGCGCACCTATTGCGATGGCCGAGGACGCTGCTATCGCAACCCCGGATGGTGGGAGCCTGGGCGGGTCTATACCGTCGACGTGAATCAGGGGCTGAGAAACAAGGTCGAGGCGCAGTGCATGGCCCAAAAGGGCTATCGCCCGGTCAGCCTTCCGCCTTGCAAACAGGGTGTCAAATCGCGGGTCACGCCCACGCGCACCACGACGCTCCCGCCGCTGAACAGCGCGTCCTGTTTCGTGAAATTTGACGACGGGTCATTTCAGATCATCACTCCGGGACAAGCCAGCTGATTTGCGACGCCGCGCCAGCAGCAGATGCGCTATGATCGCGATGCTATAGAACGCGGCGACGGCTACAAACATGCCAGCCTCATCGACGCCCAGCAATATCGCCAGCAATACCGGGGTTCCAAGCAGGTTTCCGGCATTGCCCATCTGCGCCATCGCACCATAACTCAGAGCTTGGGCTTCGGTGGTATCGTTTAACTCTGGCACAGCGGCGAAGCTGCCGCCCTGTACAAGCCCGAGCACGGCAAACAAGGCGATACTTCCGAACGTAAGGGGCGCCCCCAGAAACAATGCGATGATCGTCGCGATCCCCAGCATAAAGCCCAGATTGACGACGCTGACGCAGGACAGGACGGTCAACAGCAAGGGCACCAGCAGCCATGACAGTACAAACCCTGCCAGGGGCATAAGTGCCGCAATCGATGCGCCCTGCCCTTCGGGTAAACGCCCCGGCAGGATCGCTAAAAGAGAAACAAATGTCAGCGTGTAAAAGAACCAGCCAATTGCCGGGGCCGAAATAAAGGGTGAGCGGTAGGTCCTGATATGCACATCAAGGAAGGCGGAGAGCCCCCACCCGGTACCCTCCGTCTGGCCTATGTCGGTTTTCAGATCGCTAAGCGAGATCAGCGCGGCGATCAGCAGCATCAGACCCCCGTGCATGGCAAAGTATGTGGGCAGTCCGAAACGATCGACGATGGGCAGCCCAACCCAAGCGTTTAATGCGAATGCAACGCCAAAGAATGTACTCCACAGCACCATGGAATTATACCGCGCCCGACCGGATGTGATCTGAGCAATCAGCGTCGGTGCCGCCACCACAATCGCAAGATGGGACAGCCCCTCGATCACCCGGCTGAGCAGCATCAGTTGAAAAACCGGCAAGCTTGCTTGCAGCAAAGATAACGCGCCACCGAGCACAAGCCCTAATAGCAATAGACGATTTGGCCCAATACGCGCTGTGATCGCTCCGGATATCGCGCCCAAAGCAGCCCCCATTAGACTGATAATGGACAGCAACCAGCCGATCACGGCAGCGTTGTCCGGGTACAACAGCCCCACATCAGAAAATGGTACGGCAATCTTTGCAAATTGGGTTGCCGCACCGAGGCCAGCAAACCAGATCAGCATGACCTGCAAGAATGTACGAAAAGAGTCACTCATGCAGCCGGTCTATCGCGCCTAACCTGCCAGCGGAACGCATAAATTATGCGGTGACTTCGCGCCGCCCGCTGACCAGACGGACCGGAGTGCCATCACCCAGATACAACCGCTCCCACACGATTTGCCCGGCGCTGATCCTGATTTGATCATGCACAGCCTCGGAAGTCAGAAACGCTTTGGGTGAAGGCGAATGCAAATCCCACCAGCCATCGTTCTGCAGTTCTGCTTCGGCTTGTCGGATCTCATCCGTTGCAAATTGCCAAAGCGACACGCCCAGCAAGGCGCGCTGTGAGGTCTTCCAATCCAGCGCCCGGCTGCCCGAATAAGCAAGGCAGATATGGCTGGCCTCTTCGACAAGGTGCAAGCACTCTGCCGAATGAACGACCAGACGTTTCAGCGCAGAATCCTGCACCCGAACCGGCCCCAACGCTGCAAAAACGGACTGTTGAATATGCGGCGATGGCGTTTGACCCCCGTTTTCCCACCGGGAAATCGTGGTTTGGTCGACTTCAATCAGATCTGCGAGGGCGGATTGCTTAAGTCCAACCGACCGCCGCAACCGCTTCAACCGTTTACCAAAGGCGGGAAAACCGATGGAAACGGCTACGGTCTTCTTATTCGGCGCGGTACTCACTCGGCTGGTTCGGGCTCGTCAATTTGAGCCACCCGCGCACCGGATTTGTTCGAGGTCACTACGCCCAGCGACTTGAGCTTGCGATGCAAGGCGCTGCGTTCCATGCCGACAAAACTGGCCGTGCGGCTTATGTTGCCGCCAAACCGATTGATCTGGGTCAGCAAATATTCACGCTCGAACGCTTCGCGCGCCTCACGCAGCGGCAGCGTCGCCAGTGCGCCAGACAGTACCACGCGCCCGGACTCGTCGGATTTCTCTTCTTCGTTGGGCAACTCGCGGGCCTCGATCGGGCCAGTGCTGTCGCCTAGGATCAGCACCCGCTCGATCAGGTTCTTCAGCTGACGCACATTGCCCGGCCATGTCATCGTTTGTAGCAAAGCAATAGCCTCATCCGACAGCTCGCGCATCGGCAGACCCTGTGTATCGTTGCACATCTCGATGAAATGTTGCGCCAGAACCGGGATGTCCTCTCGCCGTTCCTCCAGCGAGGGAACCGCAATCGGCACCACATTCAGCCGGTGATACAGTTCTTCGCGGAACCGTTCGGCGGCGATCTCTTCTTCCAGATCGCGGTTGGTCGAGGAAATGACCCGCAGATCAACCCGCACCTTGTCAGAGCCACCAACACGCTGGAATTGCTGATCAACCAACACGCGAAGAATCTTGGACTGCGTCCCCAGCGGCATGTCAGCGACTTCGTCGAAGTAGACAACGCCGCCATGCGCCTCTTCCAGCAGGCCTGACTCGATTCCGCGCTCAGACGATTCTCGTCCGAACAGAACCTCTTCAACCCTCTCAGGTTCAATCCCCGCACAATTGACCGTCACAAATGGGGCATTCGCCCGGTTGGAATGGGCATGGATATAGCGCGCGGCAATTTCCTTGCCCGACCCAGCCGGCCCGCTGAGCATAACCCGGCCATTCGACTTTGTTACCTTGTCCAACTGCCCCTGCATCGCGCGGAACGACGCAGAATTGCCAATCATGTCTGAACAGCTGACTTCCTGCCGCTTCAGCGAGGCATTCTCGCGACGCAGGCGCGAGGTTTCCATCGCACGGCGGATCACCACCATCAACTGGTCAATGTTAAAGGGCTTTTCGATAAAGTCGTAAGCCCCCTGCTTGATAGCCGCCACCGCAATCTCGATATTGCCATGTCCGGAAATGATCACCACCGGAACATCCGGGTTGTCCCGTTTTACAGCTTTCAGGATGTCGATCCCGTCCATTCGGCTGTCTTTCAGCCAGATATCCAAGATCAACAGTCCGGGAGGTTCAGCATTGATCGACGACATGCACTCATCCGAGTTTGCCGCCAACCGGGTGGAATAGCCTTCGTCCTCCAGAATGTCGGACACCAATTCGCGAATATCGCGTTCGTCATCTACGATCAGAATGTCGCTCATCTTTGGCCTGCTTTCAGTTTGTTTGTTTTAATCGCCTGTTTTTCCGGCGCATTTGTCGGGCCGCCTGAGGCCCCGGGTAGACGAATGACAGCCATTGCGCCGAAATGGTCCTGTCCGTCGAATGTGGGCGCGTCTTCCAATGTCAGCGCTCCGCCATGTTCTTCGATGATCTTCTTTACGATGGGCAGGCCAAGGCCTGTGCCTTCGTCACGCGTAGTCACATAAGGTTCGAACAGCCGTGCCCTGTCCTCAGGCAGACCGATGCCATTGTCCGCAATGGTGATCTGCGTTCCTGCATCGTCAGTGGAGACTACGACTTTGATCTGAGGTTTCAGATTGTCCGGTGCGCCTTTTTCTTTCAGCGTTTCAATAGCCTCGCCCGCGTTCTTGATCAGGTTCGTCAACGCTTGGCTCAACATGGTCGAATCCACATCCGCCAAAATGGGCTGTTCAGGTAAGTCCGCATCGATCTGAACATCAGGCTGACCCGCCTGCTGCAACAGAACCGCCTCACGCACTAGCGTCACGATATTCTCTTCGCGCCGTTCCGGTTCGGGCATGCGTGCGAATTTCGAGAACTCGTCAACAATCCGCCGCAGATCATTGGTCTGCCGCACGATCACGTCGGTCATCGATTCCAGGCTATCGCAATCGTCCTCGTCCAGCTTGCGCGAGAATTTGCGTTTGATTCGCTCGGCGCTCAGTTGGATCGGTGTCAGCGGATTCTTGATCTCATGCGCAATGCGACGGGCCACATCACCCCACGCCGCCATGCGCTGCGCGCTTACCAGATCGGTCACGTCATCAAAGGCTACAACGTAGCCTTCCAGCCTTCCATCCTCGCCACGCCGTGTCGCCATGCGTACCAGTAAGTTCTCCAACCGGCCTTTGCGGGTTACCTTGATCTCCCCCTGGACCGCCTCTTGCCCGCTGTCCTTAAGGGCTTCGAACAAAGGCAAAAATTCGGGAACAGCGATGCCGATAGCCAGGTTCTGCTCTCCACCAGACCAGCCCAGAAGACGTTCAGCGGATCGGTTCACGAAGGTCACACAACCCTCTGAATCAACGCCAACGACACCGGATGTCACCGAGCTTAGAACTGAATCAAATAGCCGCCTTCGACGTTCGATATGGCGCGTGTTTTCCAACAGCGTGTCGCGCTGCCCCTTCAACTGACGAGTCATCTGGTTGAAGTAGCGGCCCAGCATCGCGATTTCGTCATCGCTGGCCTCTTCGATGACCTGAACACTCAGATCACCAGCACCAACGCGCTGCGCCGCCGTTGTCAGCCGTCCAACAGGGCGAGAAAGACGTTCGGCGAACCACATGCCCAGCGACATCGCGGCCAGAATCAGGATCACAGCAAAGCCGAGATAAAGAAGGCCGAATTCGAACAGGACCCTGCCCCGCTCACTTTCCAATTGGCTGTAGAACTGTGCTGTCTCTTTGGTTTCATCAAGCAGGGTCAGAAGCTGCCCATCAACCTCGCGACTGACATAAAGATACCGGTCAAGATAGGCATGCAAAGGAACAAGCGCGCGGAATTCGCTGTTCTCCCAATCGGCAATGATGGCCACGCCCTGATCATTGGCCTCGATCATCTCTTCGGGAGTTGGTGCCTCGTAGTCGAACAGGTAGGACCGATCACCGCGCGATCGGATTTCGGCGCTGCCATCGATCACATAGGCCTCGCGCAAACCGCGTTGTATCTGGGCCTGCCCCTGGGCCAGAACCTCTCGCAATTCGGCGTCTGAGACAAAATAATCCAACGATCGCGCGTTATCGAGGAAACGCGCCAGAACAACCGCATCCTGCGTCAGGCCCTCGCGGTGTTCCTGTTCGTAAGCTTCGGCTGCAGTTAGTGACGACCCAACCACCTGCCGCACACGGTCCGAGAACCAACCTTCAAGGCCGATATTCACCGTCAGCCCGGCGAAAATCGCCACCGTGACCGTCGGTACCAGAGCCAACAGCGTGAAAGCGCCGATCAGGCGCAGGTGAAGACGGGAGCCCGCAGATTTTGCGCGACGCGCGGCGATCAGACTGAACAATTGGCCCAACACCAGCGCAGCTACGACCAGCACGTAGACCAGATCAGCCAACAAAATCAGCCGCAGTGTCGGTGCCGCCGCGCCAAGATCAAAAGGGCCAATGACGAGATAGGTTGCAAGCGCCAGAACCGGGCCCAGCATAACCAATCCTAATGTACTGAAATTGCGCATCCTCCGGGACTTGCGCCACCGGTTGATCGATAGGATCGGCCCGTTCTGTGCCCGGGTTGCCACCGTCTGCCCTCATTCTGATGTGCCGCTTGCGCGGCTTACCGCCATATATCGTGGTCGTTCCCGGGGTCGAACCCGAATGCCACTGTTTGTGTGGCGATATTACATCAGTTTGCGACGGCGTGTCACCTGAATATCGAGGTCAGTAATCTTTTTCCGCAGCGTATTCCGGTTAATCCCCAGGAGATCAGCACATTTTGCCTGATTTCCACCAGTCGCATCCAGCGCGATTTCGATCAACGGTGCCTCGACTTCGCGTAGAATACGTTGATAGAGGCCGGGAGGCGGCAGGATGTTTCCGTGCAGATCAAAATACCGGCGCAGGTGACGACCAACAGAAGATGACAGCTTCTCACGCTCGCCATCACCCAGAACTGGTTCGGCCTCGGGCTGGCTACCCAGCACCATCTCAACTTCGGTGCGCGAGATTTCATCAGAACGGCTGGTTAGACCAAGACGCCGGATCGCATTTTCAAGCTGTCGGACATTGCCGGGCCAGGAATACCGGCGCACCAACTCAACCGCTTCGGGGCTGAGGCGACGCTGCGCGCCACTTTCCCGCTCCTCCCGCGCCAGAAAGTGATCGGTCAGCAAGGTGATATCATCAACCCGCTCGCGCAACGCAGGCACGTGGATCGTCGCACCGCAGAGACGGTAATAGAGATCTTGTCGTACGCGACCACTTTCCATTGCGTCGGTCAGATCTGATTGACTTGTGGCCATGAAACGCGGCACGTGATCGCCCGGCGTGTCCATCATGCGCACGATACGGGCCTGGATCTCATCATCAATATCGGCAATTTCATCGATCAGCAGCGTACCACCACGTACGCGCGCCATAACCCGTGCCGGGCCTTCCAAATCGCTCAGATCGGCAGCTGTCACGGTGACAAAGGGCAGTGTCCTTCGGTCAGAGAAATCGTGAATAGCGCGTGCTATCAGAGATTTACCCGTCCCACTTTCACCAGAAATCATCACAGACAGATCCGTGTTCATCACCCGGGCGACCAGACGATAAAGCGCCTGCATCACGGGGGTGCGCCCGACAAGCGGCAGTTCATCAGGTCGGTCTTCGCTGGCCATCACCGGCTCAGCCTGTACCCGCTGCTTTTGATCCAGCGCCCTCGCGGTGCGCTTCATCAGATCGGGCAAATCGAAAGGCTTTGGCAGATAATCGTAAGCTTCCGCCTCAGCCGCCTGAATGGCTGTCATGATGGTGTTCTGGGCCGAGATCACGATGACCGGCAAACCGGGACGGTCCTGCGCGATCTTTGGCAGCATCTCCAACCCGTTTCCATCCGGCATTACCACATCCGAGATCACAACGTCGCCCTTGCCTTCGGCTACCCAGCGCATCAGCGTGGTCAGCGAAGATGTCGCGTGAACCTTGCACCCCGCCCGCGTCAGGGCCTGTGTCAGAACCGTGCGGATCGTGCGGTCGTCATCGGCAACCAGAACTGTGCCATCCATCAGATGCTCTCCTTTTCATACGCGTCGTTCGGTGCACGCCGCAGGGACAGTCGAAAACTAGTGCGTCCGGGCACAGATTCAGCCGAAATCCAGCCGTCGTGGTCGGAAACGATCTTGCTGACCAGCGCCAGCCCAAGCCCGGTGCCGTTCTCCTTTCCCGACACGAAGGGGTCGAAAATATCACTGCGAATATTTTCCGGCAGGCCCGGCCCATCATCAATAATCTCGATCTGCAGAGGCAGCGAATGACCCGAACCGTCACTGCGCCGCAGTCGGAATGAATGCTCAAAATAGGTACGCAGTCGGATTGTACCGTTGCCATCAGCAGCTTCCGAAGCGTTTTTGAGCAAGTTCAGAACCACCTGCAGGAACTGATCCGGGTCCCCATAGGCCAAGGGCAGCGAGGGGTCGTAATCCTCGATAATCGTCATATGCGCGCCAAAACCCAACAGCGCTGACCGGCGCGCGCGATCCAGTACATCGTGGATATTGACCGGTTTGAAATCGGGTTGAGACAGGTTGCCGAACTGTTCTACCTGCTCCAACAACTTCACGATGCGGCGGCTTTCCTCAACGATAAGGTCAGTGAGCTCAAGATCTTGCTGCGAAATATTCATGCTGAGCAATTGCGCCGCACCGGTGATCCCTGCCAAAGGGTTCTTGATCTCATGCGCCAACATCTCGGCCATGCCAATCGCAGACTGCGCTGCCGATTTCACAGTGTTGCCACGGGTCATCCGACCGGCCAGTTCGCGCGGCGAGATGATCATGATCATTGAACCGGGATGCCCCATCAGCGGTGCGATTTGCAGCGCACATTGCAGCGGCGCGCGATTGCCCGACCCAACGTCCACATCGTTCACGAACAGCGGTGTACCTTGTTGACGCGCGCGCAGAAACGCCTCTTCCAACGGCGCGTCAACCGCGAGTTGATCCCAGACCGGGTGTCCAATCACTGCCTTGCGGGAGGCGTTCAGAAACCCCTCACCCGAGGAGTTGACGTCCGATATCCGATCTTCGGCATCGATAATGAACGCCGGAACCGGAAGCGAGGTCCAGATGCTCTGGTCCGAGGTCATGCTGCTGCCTCCGCCGTGCCACGCAGCGCATCTGCCAAAAGCCGTAACACCTCATTGGTGTCGCGGGATGTCAGGACAGCCCGCCGCAAAGTGGCGGGTGTTCCGGCCTCATCCATGTACCAACGGAGATGTTTGCGTGCGACGCGCAGGCCCAGATCGGTACCGTAGAACTCAAGCATCGCCAGATAATGGCCACGCACCATCTCGATCAGTTCAGTGCCCGTGGGAATGGTTGGAGAAGCAGCGCCATAGAGATCATGGCAAATCTGCGCCAGCAGCCAGGGCTTGCCCTGCGCCCCCCGACCTATCATGACGCCATCGGCCCCGGATTGATTCAGCGCGATTTGCGCGGCCTCGGTATCGACGATGTCACCGTTTGCGATGACAGGGATCGAGACGGCTTGTTTCACCGCCCGGATCGCCCGCCAATCTGCCCTGCCTTTATAGAATTGACAGCGCGTACGCCCATGGATGGTGACCATCCGGATGCCTGCGTCCTGCGCACGCCGCGCCACATCCGGCGCGTTCAGCAGATTGTCATCCCAGCCTAGCCGCGTTTTCAGCGTAACAGGCACATCAACTGCACCCACAACGGCCTCGATCAGCGTCAGTGCATGGTCCGGAGTTTTCAACAAAGCCGAACCGGAATAGCCGTTGGTTACCTTCTTTGCTGGGCAACCCATATTGATATCGATCACGCGCGCGCCCCGGTCAGCGACTTGCCGGGCGGCCTCGGCCATCCAATGCGCCTCGCGTCCGGCCAATTGCACTGCGGTGTTTTCCACATCCGCCGACAGCTCGGCCCGTTCACGTATGCCTGGTTTGGCCTGCACCATCTCTTGGCTGGCGACCATTTCGCTGACAACCATGCCCGCGCCGAAGCGCATCACAAGGTCCCTAAAAGGCCGGTCGGTGATTCCGGCCATTGGCGCCAACAGCACCGGAGGGGTCAGATCCTTTTCAGCAAGACGCAGGGCCAATGTGCTTAATCCTTGAGCAGTTGCGCATTTGATATCGAAATTGCGGCATATGAACAATAAAACGGGAGCATTCAAGCCCGCAAAATCATCATATGCTTATTTTTTAAGCAAATTGACGCGGGTGATTGCCTCTGCATTCACCGACCCCTAAACAATGCCCCAATCAGGAGACCTTTCAGATGACCACAGCCGCCATCATCGTCGCCGCCGGGCGCGGCCAGCGCGCCGGAGGCGGAGTGCCCAAACAGTGGCGTGCCTTGGCTGGGCGGCGCGTGGCCGATTGGACGATTGATCGCTTCGAAGGGTTGGTTGATCACGTCGTTTTGGTGCTGGCCGAAGAGGACACAGCCGTTTGGGAAGAATTCAGCGCGACAAACCTGATCCTTGCATCCGGCGGTGCAGACCGCGCCGGATCAGTGCGCAACGGGTTGCAGGCTTTGGAAGCGTACAGCGTTGAAAAGGTTTTGATTCACGATGTTGCCCGCCCCTGCGTCAGCGCTCGGATAATCGGCGATGTTCTTAAAGCACTCGACACGCATGCGGCAGCTGCTCCAGGCTTGGCCGTCACGGATGCGCTCTGGACAGGCGACGGTTCGACGGTGACAGGAACGCAGGATCGATCCGGCCTTTACGCTGCGCAGACACCGCAGGGATTTCATTACGGCACAATCACCGCCGCCCATTCAGCCCATCCCGGAGGTGCGGCGGATGATGTAGAAGTCGCGCGCGCTGCAGGAGTCGAAGTCGCGATTATTCCGGGCGATGCGGATAACCTGAAAATCACACAGCCCGAGGATTTCGCCCGGGCCGAACGTACAATGGGTATGAATATGGATGTAAGGCTGGGCAACGGCTACGACGTGCACCGCTTTGGTGACGGAGATCACGTGATCCTCTGCGGTGTGAAGGTGCCGCACAATCGTGGGCTCCAAGGTCACTCCGATGCAGATGTGGGGATGCACGCGGTCACCGACGCGATCTATGGCGCCCTGGCGCGGGGTGATATCGGACAGCATTTTCCGCCCTCCGATCCGCAGTGGAAAGGTGCAGCGAGTGAAATTTTCCTGCGCCACGCAGTCGAATTGGCTGGGCAGTTGGGCTATGAGATCTCGAATGTCGACTGCACACTGGTCTGCGAATTTCCCAAGATCGGCCCTCATGCCGATACCATGCGTGCCGAAATGGCACGGATCATGGGCTTGCGCACCGATCAGGTCTCGGTCAAGGCCACCACATCCGAACGGCTGGGCTTTACCGGTCGCAGCGAAGGCATTGCCTCGCTCGCAACTGCCTGTCTGGTGAAGTCATGACAGCGGCTCGTCTAATCGGAACCGTCTGCGGCGTCGGTTACCTCCGCCCTGCCCCCGGCACCTGGGGATCGCTGGCTGCTTTGCCGCTGGCGTGGGTTCTGCATACGCTGGGTGGCTTCCCCTTGCTGGTCATCTCAACACTCGCGGTTTTCTTCGGGGGCCTGTGGGCCACGCGAGTGATGACAGCTGGACAAGATGACCACGACCCGTCCGAAATTGTCATTGATGAAGTCGCGGGCCAGTTCATCGCGATATGGGCGATTTCCTACCCGTCTTGGGCGCATGGGATCGACATCACAGCGCTCTGGCCCGGCTGGATCGCGGGTTTTCTCTTGTTCCGCCTCTTCGACATTACCAAACCCGGTCCCATTGGCTGGGCCGACCGGCGTGGAGATCCGATGGGTGTCATGCTGGATGATGTGATCGCTGGCGTCTTTGCGGCCATCGGTGTGATCGTCCTCGCCGGTATCTCACATGGAGTCATGGGTCTATGACCGTTGTCGACCTGCTGGATCGCGCCAAGGCGCAGGGCATGATGATCGCCACTGCTGAAAGCTGTACCGGCGGTATGGTCGCCGCTGCACTGACTGACATCCCTGGCAGCTCTGCCGTGGTTGAGCGCGGCTTTGTCACCTACACCAACACCGCGAAGCAAGAGATGCTGGGCGTGCGCGCCGATACGCTTGAGACATATGGAGCAGTTTCAGAAGAAGTCGCCCAGGAAATGGCCAATGGCGCCCTGCAGAATTCGCGGGCACAGTTGGCGGTCTCGATCACCGGCATCGCGGGCCCCGGCGGGTCCGAACACAAACCCGAAGGCCGCGTATGCTTTGGCCTCGCTGCACAGGGTCAACCGACCCGAACCGAGACCGTGGAATTCGGAGCGCAGGGACGGGATAACGTACGTCGCGCTGCGCGGGACCACGCTTTGACCCTTTTGAGAGACGCTCTTGCTGATCTGGCTCGGACCTAAGAATACCTGCAGTCTACAGCGCATCATTTCGAATACTGGGCGCTGTATACAGTTACTGCGCGGCAGCCTACGCATTTGTGACGGCAATGGTGGTTGCGCTTCTTACCTCGCCTCGCATACACGTCGATACCGAGATTGAAGGCACGGTCTTGCCGATTGCGGAAAGCGAGCCTGAGAAATGAGCAGTCAAGCCCACCTTGGCTGCTCTGCCCGCAAGGGCATCAAGCGGACCTCTTGGGGGTCCGCTTTTCTTTTGGCGTGCCCTCTCGACTCTGGGCCGGGGGTCAGGCTATCAGCCTGCGACACCCTTTCAGCCCAGAGGTTTGCGCCATGATCCCCAGTTCCTTCCCCGACAGCACCGAAATCGCCCGCCTGACCGCGCGGATGCTGCTGGAGATCAAAGCCGTACACTTTAATTCCCGCGAACCTTTCACGCTGGCCAGCGGTCTACCAAGCCCGACCTATATCGATTGCCGCAAGCTGATCTCGTACCCGCGCATCCGCTCGATCCTGATGGACTTCCTGACGGTAACCGTGATGCGCGACGCGGGGTTCGAAGCGTTTGACAATATCGCCGGTGGCGAGACAGCAGGTATTCCCTTCGCTGCAATGGTGGCCGAGCGCATGGCACTGCCAATGACCTACGTGCGGAAGAAACCCAAAGGCTACGGCCGGAACGCCCGCATCGAAGGCGCGATGAGCGAGGGTGAGCGGGTATTGCTGGTTGAGGACCTGACCACCGATGGAGGCTCAAAACTGTCCTTTGTCGACGCGATCCGCGAAACCGGTGCGACCTGTGGGCATACGGCTGTGATCTTCTATTATGGTATTTTCCCCGAAACCGAGAAAACGCTGGGCGATCACGGCGTAAAATTGCACTCGCTTTGTACTTGGTGGGATGTTTTGGCGGAAGCCAAAGCGCAAAAGGCCTTTGACGAAGAGACGCTTGATGGCGTCGAGGCCTTCCTGAACGACCCGCGCGGTTGGCAGGACGCACATAAAAGCTGACGTTGCGCAAACTGTTTTCAGAATGGAAACACTGACCGCTGCGTCGATCGCTTCATCCACAAGATGTTGACGCAACCCTGCCTCATCCTTCAATATGATGGGGCAGAGAGATATGCACAGCATATCCCCAGAAAACATACAATTTGCGCCGACTCACAGGGCCGCGCTATGGCCTCTGTCCAGGGGACAAAGAGAACAGCAATGAACGAGATCAGCAGTATCGAGCAGGCCGCCGCACAGATTCAGAACCCAGAAACAATGCCGCACTCCATCGAGGCCGAGCAGCAGCTTCTGGGTGCGATTCTGACGAATAACGATCTGTATGATCGGGTCGCATCGATTATTGGGGCCGAGCATTTCTATGATCCGGTTCATGCGCGCATCTACGAAGTCGCGTCGACCCGTATCGCTAAAAATGCGCTGGCTTCACCCGTCACGCTGAAGTCTTTCATGGCCGAGGATGAGGGCCTGAAGGATCTGGGTGGTCCGGCCTATCTGGTCAAGCTTGCCGGTGCCTCAATCAGTGCCTTTGCGGTGCATGACTACGCCCAGATGATCTATGACCTCGCCATTCGGCGCGAGCTGATCCGGCTGGGCCGGGACATTTCAGACAAGGCTGCGAGGGTCGATGTCAGCAGCGAGCCCAAAGAACAAATCGTCGAGGCCGAGCAACAGCTTTATCAGTTATCCGAGCAGGGCCAGACCGAACAGGGTTTTCAATCCTTCCTCAAGGCGGTCACAGAAGCCGTCAACGTCACCAACGAGGCGTACCAACGCGGTGGCGGCATGGCGGGGATTTCCACCGGTCTGGCCGATCTCGACAAGCAATTGGGTGGCCTGCACCCGTCCGACCTGATCATTTTGGCCGGGCGTCCGTCGATGGGTAAGACATCGCTGGCAACAAACGTCGCATTTAACGTGGCCAAGGCCTACAAGCGCGGCACCAAGCCGGACGGCTCTGAAGGTGCGATCGACGGCGGTGTGGTTGGGTTCTTTTCACTCGAAATGAGCGCCGAACAGCTTGCGGGCCGGGTTCTGGCCGAGGCTTCCGAGATCTCCAGTCACAAAATCCGCCAGGGCGACATGACCGAGGCCGAGTTCCGCCGCTTCGTTGACGCCGCGAAAGAACTGGAAGCCTGCCCGCTATTCATCGATGACACCCCCGCCCTGCCGATCTCGCAACTCGCTGCCCGTGCACGGCGGCTGAAGCGGACGCACGGGCTGGATTTGCTGGTGATCGACTACCTTCAGCTCTGCCGCGGAATGGCCGACAACCGCGTCAACGAAATCGCCGAGATTTCGATGGGCATGAAAGCCATCGCCAAGGAACTCAATATCCCGGTCATCGCACTGTCACAGCTCAGCCGACAGGTAGAAAGCCGTGACGACAAACGCCCGCAGCTGTCTGACCTGCGGGAATCGGGCTCGATCGAACAGGATGCCGACGTTGTGATGTTCGTGTTCCGCGAGGAATACTATAAGGAACGCGAAAAACCCGGCGATCACGAGCTGGAAAAGATGGAAGAATGGAAACAGGCCATGGAGCGCCTGCATGGCAAGGCCGAGGTGATCGTCGGCAAGCAGCGCCACGGCCCCATCGGCACAGTAGAGCTGTCGTTCGAGGCTCAGTTCACCCGCTTCGGCAATCTGGTCAAACCCTGGCAACAGGATAGCCAAATCGAGGGCTATTGATCCCTTGACCTGCCCGGTCCGATGTGTACGGATCGGGCCATGCAAGCTTGTCTCAATCCCCTACCCCGGCGCGTGATTCTGGCGCGTCATTTCGGGCATCGCCGCAAACGCTTTGCGGGATAGACCGGGGGCATTTTTGTCCCTGCAATCTTCCCCCTATAAGCGAGAGAGACATGACTGAATTCACAGAGATCCCCGTTATTCGTCTGGGTGCACGCCCTGATGAGGAAATCGCGGCCGAGTTTCGTTCGGCCTACGGCACGACTGGTTTCGGCTATATCGAAGATCACGGAATAGACCCGCAGCTGATGCGCGATGTGTTCGAAGCCTCAAAACAGTTTCACGCGCTGCCGCTGGATCAAAAGCTGGCAATCGCAGTCGACCACACGCATCGCGGATACATCGCCATCAACACATCGACAGATGTGAACTCAACACTGGCCGATGTAACAAAACCCAACCAATCCGCCAGCTTCATGATGATGCGCGAGGATGCTGGCGTTGATCCCGATATCTACCTCTCGGGTCCAAACCGATGGCCTGATCTACCGGATTTTCGCGACACCCTGGAAACCTACGTTAAGGCTATGTCGGCCCTTGGACGCAGATTGATGCATATCGCGCTGATCGCTTGCGACGCGCAGGATTTCTCGATCCTTTCCGCCTTTGATGAGCCTACATTCTGGCTGCGTCTGCTTCACTATCCTCCGCAAGCAAAGACCAGCCCCGATGATCTATTCGGCTCAGCCCCGCACACTGATTTCGGATGCCTTACGCTGCTTGCTCAAGATCAGGTGGGCGGCTTGCAGGTCAAAACACCGTCAAGGCATTGGGTTGACGTTCCGTCCCGTCCCGACGCTTTTGTCGTCAATGTCGGGGATATGCTGCACCGGATGTCGAACGGCCGCCTGCTTTCGACGCCGCATCGGGTCATCAACCGTTCGGGCCGTGAACGATATAGCGTTCCGTTCTTCTTTGATCCTCATGTCAGCACAATCATCGAACCCCTACCCGGGACCGGCCAACCTCAGTTTAGCCCCTTATTATTTGCGGATTTCCTGCGTTCCGAGCTGGAAGCGGCCTATGAGGCGCATAAACCCGCCAAGAATTAAGGTGCTCCCCCTTGACCTGGGCCAATCCTATGTGATGAACGGCGTTTATGAGTACCGCACATCTGACGATAAATCTGCACGCGCTCGCCCAGAACTGGCAGGCGCTTGACGCAATGACCCAGGTTGAAACCGGCGCAGTGGTCAAAGCTGACGCTTACGGGTTAGGTGCCGGTCCAGTCGCCTCTGCGCTGGCTGAGGAAGGCGTTGCAAAATTCTTCGTCGCCGTTGCCGAGGAAGGCGTGGCCGTGCGTGAGGCTGTGGGCCCCGGCCCGCTGGTTGCGGTGTTTTCCGGACATATGGAGGGTGACACGGATCTGCTGCGCCAGCATGATCTGACGCCGTTGATCAACTCGCCCGAACAATTCAAGCGTCATCGTCAGGCCCTGCCCGATCATGGCTTTGGTATCCAGCTCGACAGCGGTATGAATCGCCTTGGGCTTGAGCCTGCGGACTGGGCCGAACTGCGGCACGAAGCTCTTGCCCTGGACCCGCTGGTCGTGATGTCGCATTTGGCCTGCGGGGATGAGCCTGAACACCCTATGAACCGCCAACAGTTGAACACGTTCAAACAGATGACCGATGGCGTCGACGCGCCGCGCTCGCTTGCGGCGACGGGTGGTACTCTGATGGGGCCGGAATTCCACTTTGACTTTTGCCGCCCAGGGATTGGCCTGTACGGCGGGATGCCCTTTGCCGGGGCCAAGCCGGTCGTCACCGTCGATATGCCGGTGATTCAAGTGCGCGACGTCGCCGTGGGCGAGACCGTCGGCTACGGCAACAGCTGGAGCGCGCGCCGCCCGTCGAAGATTGCGACCGTTGCGGCCGGTTATGCCGATGGGCTGCATCGCGCCATTGGGGGCGGCATCGATACATTCGCTGGTGATCAGCCCTGCCCGGTGGTAGGACGTATCTCGATGGACCTGATCACCGTGGATGTGACTGACTTGCCGTATAAACCTGATCGCCTGCGTATCCTGAACGGGCACCAAACCGTCGATGATCTGGCCGAAGCCGCTGGCACCATCGGCTATGAAATTCTGACCTCGCTCGGCAGTCGCTTTTCGCGGGGCTACGTGGAATGAATCCCGTTTCATTGCTGGGTGAGCTGGGGCGTTCTATCCTGACCATGCTCGCCGCGTTTGGCCGCGTCGCGCTGTTCGCGCTCGACGCGGTTTCGCACATTTTTCGACCACCGTTTTACCCGCGCGAGTTCGGAATCGCCCTGCTGAATATCGGCTGGTTGTCCCTGCCCGTGGTCGGCCTGACCGCCATCTTCACCGGCGGCGCGTTGGCGCTGCAGATCTACGCAGGCGGCGCGCGTTTCAACGCCGAGGCCGTGGTGCCCCAGATCGTCGCCATAGGCATGGTGCGAGAGCTTGGCCCGGTGCTGGTCGGCCTGATGATCGCCGCCCGCGTGACGTCTTCGATCGCCGCCGAGATTGCGACGATGAAAGTGACCGAGCAGATCGACGCTCTGGTCACATTGTCCACCCATCCGATGAAATACCTCACCGCCCCACGCGTGTTGGCCGCCCTAATCACGGTTCCAGCGCTGGTCGGGGTCGGAGATATCATCGGGATCGCAGGCGGTTACACCGTTGCAACGCAAAATCTGGGCTTCAACCCGGCGGCCTATCTGAAAAACACCGTCGATTTCCTTGAAGCGCGGGATATCGTTTCGTCACTCGTCAAAGGTGCTGCATTCGGCGTGATCGCCGCCATTATGGGTTGCTATTACGGCATGTCCTCAGGCCGCGGCGCGCAGGGCGTGGGCCGCGCCACCAAGGGCTCGGTCGAGGCTGCTGCCGTGCTGATCCT
This sequence comes from Ruegeria sp. H9, assembly GCF_056532915.1. Taxonomy (NCBI): domain Bacteria; kingdom Pseudomonadati; phylum Pseudomonadota; class Alphaproteobacteria; order Rhodobacterales; family Roseobacteraceae; genus Ruegeria; species Ruegeria sp. H9. Next base: position 703,190 of record NZ_JBQFNX010000002.1, read on the forward strand.
CGCCGCCAATTTCGTTCTTACAGGGGTGTTCTTCTCGCTATGATCCGGATGGAGAACGTACATAAGGCCTTTGACGACAACCACGTCCTGCAAGGCATGAACCTTGAGATCCCCAAGGGCACCTCTATGGTCATCATCGGCGGTTCTGGAACTGGCAAATCCGTGGCGTTGAAATGTATCCTCGGCCTGATCAAACCCGACAGCGGCATGATCTACGTCGACGGCAAAGACGCCGCGAAAGGCGACCGCGATGCGTTTCTGGCCCGCTTTGGAATGCTGTTTCAGGGCGCGGCGCTGTTCGACTCGCTGCCCGTCTGGCAAAACGTCGCCTTCCGCCTGCTGCGCGGCTCGTTGAAACGCCCCGCTGATGAAGCCCGCGAAATCGCCATCGAGAAACTGCGCCGCGTGGGCCTGAAATCCAACGTTGCTGACCGGTTCCCGGCCGAGCTGTCGGGCGGCATGCAAAAACGCGTCGGCCTCGCCCGCGCCATCGCCGCCGAGCCCGAGATCATCTTTTTCGACGAGCCTACCACCGGCCTCGACCCAATCATGTCCGGCGTCATCAACGACCTGATCCGCGAAATTGTGACCGAGATGGGCGCCACCGCGATGACCATCACCCACGACATGAGCTCGGTCCGCGCGATTGCCGACAACGTCGCCATGCTGCACGGAGGCGTGATCCAGTGGACCGGCCCGGTCGGCCAGATGGACGCCTCGGGCGATCCCTATGTGGAGCAGTTCATCAGCGGGAGTGCCGAAGGGCCGATTGAGGCGGTGCGTTAAGCTCTCTCCTCTTCACGTTCCTGCTTTAACTGATCATACGCGCGCTTAGCGTAGTCATAGCGCAATAGATATTGCCCTGCGCTTATCACAAAGTCGGGGGTTTGAATGCGTATTGCATCAAACACTTGGCGAAGATGTGTTCCGGAAACCGGGATGTAGCCGGGATCTTCACCAGAAAACTTGTTGTATAGACGGCCACCAAGCCATCCGGCTCTTTTTCGTGCGCGATCCGTTTCGTAGAGTCGGAAATGCAAAACACCGAAAAGCTGCTCTCGGTCAAACGGTAATCTGTCTGCTGCAACACTCCCAGCAGAAAAGACAACATTCAAACCTCCTGTTATCGCTGCAGAGGTTCCTTTGCTCAACGCGGATGGGCCGTTTACGATCATTATTATTGGGTCAGACACTGCAATCTAAAGCTGATTAATTTATGACTTACCTAACCTTACACTCAACTCAAGCGACGGCAACTCAGAACTTGCCGCAGATACCTCCACTCATTAAGTATTCAATTGCCTTACCAAAATCTTGTTCATGATCCTCCGCCTTGCCACCCTATCCCTCCTGATCCTCTACCCCATCGCGTGGTTCGCCCCGCTGATGCGCGCCGGTCTGCTCCCGATCTTCGGCCTCAGTGAAATCAGCGTCATCACCGGGCTCCAGTCCTTGTGGAAGTCCGACATCTTCCTCGCGTTGATCGTTACCGTCTTCGCCCTCTTCGCGCCCTACGTCAAAACCATCGGCACCGCGCTGATCCAATGGAACCTGCTGGACCCGCGCGTTCAGCCCGCGCTCAACATCCTCGGCAAGCTGGCAATGGCCGATATCTTCCTCATCGCGCTTTACATCACGTTGGCCAAAGGCATCTCATACGCCACCATCGAAACCGCATGGGGTCTCTACCTGTTTACCGGCTGCATTCTGGCTTCACTTGCACTGGGCCATATTACAGAGATGACATTTGGATCACGAAAACCTCAGACCTAATTGATTGAAAACAGATTTCTGAGTATCATCTTAATATTTCGAGCAGTAAATTTTGTAGTTTATGGGTCCGTAGCGGATCACTTCGCGTCTGTTTAACCTTCCGCTTCGGCCCGGTTTTTGTACCGGTTGAAGAAGGAGAACGACGATCATGGCCGCCCTCCACACAATAACATTGCAATTTCAGAATACCTTATTAAGGCTCACTTTTTTCTTGATCTGCGCCGCAGCATTGTTCGCGGTGACGACCACCATTTTATCCGCGTTTGGTATCCTGCCCTGGCTCTCGTTGCAGGCCGGTCTCAGCAACGGTGCAACAATTGACGCAGGCATCTATATTCAGATCGGATTAACCGCCCTGATCCTGATGCTGGTCTTCTATCTGCCATCGAACGCCCGCATGATGGCGCTTGAAAACACCCATCGTAAGTTCACAATGAATATGCAGGACGTGGCCGGGGCCTATCAGGTCGCCCATGCCGCCGACCGCAGCGGCGCCTTTGCGCTGGCCTCCGAATTCGACGCGGTGAAAGAGCGCATGGCCTTCCTGCGCGATCACCCCGATTTGCAGGGGCTCGAACCGCAGGTGCTGGAACTGGCTGCTCAGATGAGCCAGATCAGTCAGGAACTGGCCGAGACCTATGGGGACACAAAGGTCGAACGCGCCCGTGCCTTCCTGCGGCAACGTCAGGAAGAGGTCGAACAATTCCAGCAGCGCATCGAGGAAGCCCAAATCATCCAGCACGAGCTGCGCCAATGGACCCGAGACATCGAGATCGAGGAATCCATCGCCAAATCGCAACTCGCGCGCCTCAGGGATGAGCTGTTCGATCTGCTTCCGGAACTGTCGGCGCAATTGCAATCCCCCACGGACGATCAAACACCGGGCAGCGTGGTCGCGATGACCCCGCCGCGTGCCGCGGAATAGGCGCGTCTAGCGCCCGCAGCGGACGATGGCCCGAAGGGCCTGAGGACGTGGCGCGCCACCGGCGGTGAGGAAAGCCCGCAAGGGCTTGAAGAACCGCCCTTCCTCGGGCACCAAGGGCGACATGGCAAAGACACAATCCTTCACCTGCTCCGCCTGCGGTGCCTCACATACACGATGGTCAGGCCGCTGCGACGGCTGCGGCGAATGGAACACCATCGTTCAGGAAGCCCCGCTCTCGGCGGGACCAGCCAAGAAGTCGCTCGGGGGCAAGCGCGGTCAATCCATCGCGCTCACCGACCTCTCGACCGAGGAAACACCCCCGCCCCGCACCCTCTGCGGTGTTGAAGAATTGGACCGTGTCCTCGGCGGCGGCCTTGTCCCTGCATCGGCGCTGCTGGTGGGCGGTGACCCCGGCATTGGCAAATCGACCCTCTTACTGCAAGCTGCAGCACGTTTTGCCCGCAAAGGTGTCAAAACCATCTACGTCTCGGGCGAGGAGGCCAGCGCACAGGTTAGGATGCGCGCGCGCCGGTTAGGTCTGGAAGAGTCGCCGGTGCAATTGGCCGCTGAAACCAACCTTCGGGACATCCTCACGACGCTAGAGGCAGAAAAACCCGGCCTCGCCATCATCGACTCGATCCAGACGATGTGGGCCGATAATGTCGACAGCGCGCCGGGCTCGGTGTCGCAGGTGCGCGCCGCAGCGCATGAGCTGACGACATTTGCAAAACGCCACGGCGTATCGATCATCATGGTTGGCCACGTCACCAAAGAAGGCCAGATCGCTGGCCCCCGTGTAGTCGAACATATGGTCGACACCGTGCTTTACTTCGAAGGCGAACGCGGGCACCAGTTCCGCATCCTGCGCGCCGTTAAGAACCGCTTTGGCCCAGCGGATGAGATCGGCGTCTTCGAAATGACCGGCAAAGGGCTGGCGCAAGTCACCAACCCCTCGGCCCTGTTCCTATCGGAACGCGGTAAGCCCAGCCCAGGTTCCGCCGTATTCGCAGGTATCGAAGGCACCCGCCCCGTGCTGGTCGAATTGCAAGCACTGGTGGCGCCGTCCCCCCATTCCCAGCCCCGCCGCACAGTTGTCGGATGGGATAGCGGGCGGCTCGCCATGATCCTTGCAGTGCTCGAAGCACGCTGCGGCATCCCCTTTGCCGGGCTCGATGTCTATCTGAACGTCGCCGGAGGGCTGAAAGTCAGCGAACCCGCCGCTGACCTCGCCGTTGCTGCTGCACTGCTCAGCGCTCGTGAAGACACCGCCCTGCCTGCCGATACGGTCGTTTTCGGAGAAATCTCGCTATCCGGGGCACTTAGACCAGCCCCGCAGACCGAAAACAGGTTGAAAGAAGCGCAAAAACTTGGTTTCACAGCGGCAATTGCTCCGGCAGGTGGCAAAACTGGCACTGTGGCAGGTCTGACACTCACCCGACCCTCTGATTTGGTGGGGTTTGTTGGCGAAACCTTCGGAGCAGGGTAAAGTCGCGCCTTGAGGGGCAGAAAACGAACAGGCGAGGGCCATGGAAGGTTTTACAATAATTGACGGGGCTGTGGCCCTGATCATCGTGCTGTCGGGCTTGCTGGCCTATTCGCGCGGTTTCATGCGCGAGGTTTTGGCCATCGCAGGTTGGGTCGCCGCGGCAGTTCTAGCATTCATCTTTGCGCCGCAGGCTGTGCCGCTGGTCAAAGAAGTGCCAGTGGTCGGTGAATTCCTGCGCGACAGTTGTGAGCTTTCGGTGATTACCGGCTTTGCCGCCGTCTTCGCCATTGCACTGATCGTAGTCAGCATCTTCACGCCGCTATTCTCTTCACTGGTGCAGCGTTCCGCGCTTGGTGGGCTGGATCAGGCGCTTGGCTTCTTCTTCGGCATCGCCCGCGGCATCCTGTTGGTTGCCATCGCGTTCTTTGTCTACGACACGGTGATGACCGGCCAGTCTTATACCATGGTTGATGAAAGCCGCTCTGCCAAAGTGTTCGAACAGTTCAGCGGACAGATCGAAGAACAAAACCCCGAGGCGGCGCTGGGTTGGGTTACCGCCCAGTACGAAGAGCTGGTCGCAAGCTGCACCGCCGACAACGCCTCTGAGGGCTAATCAAACCAAATTCCAACGAGAAGCCCGGTTTCAGCCGGGCTTTTTTTGCGTTTGGTTCGGAAAAATCAGATAAACCCTTCGCCACCACAAATATTGCAACGGATGGTCTTCAGGCCAAAGCATCCGTCACATCTGCTTGAGATCGGCTTGCCATACTGGTCTCGGCTCTTGATCACTTCACCGGTTCCCTTGCAGATCTCGCAGGGTGCGCGCCCTGCCCCACGACATCGGTGGCAACGCCGCTTGACAGGTTTGTCCTTCGGTGTGTTTTGCTTGTGTTGCCACATGGCGTCTGCTCCACCAGGTATTGCCGGACTGCATGCAAAAAACCTTCGTAATGATATGACAGCATAGGTCTGTACATTTGTCATCCTAAACCCGCGGCGTGTACAATTCGCACCTGCGTCAAATCGCGAATGTGATCCTTTGATGACACACGCATCGTTTGGCATTATGTGGAGGCCATACCGACATGGAATCGGAGCTGCCGACCTTGCTGTATCTGTTTTCTTATGCGCTAGCCGCTTTCGTGCTTGTGCCTGAGTCCCGTGCAAACGGACCAAAACACACCATTCAGATACCCGTCCGCACCCGATCCGACCTGAACGCCATCCTAAGCAAGTCATAGAAATTGGAGCCCGTGTATGTGTGGGATTTTGGGGATCGCAAGCCGGACACATGATGTCTTTGCGGAAATCTATGACGGCTTGCTGATGCTTCAGCACCGAGGTCAGGACGCCTCGGGGATCGTCACCTACAACGGCGAGTTCTTCCGTGAGAAGAAAGCAAATGGTCTCGTCAAAGACGTGTTCAATGCCAGTGACGCCGAAACCCTGTTGGGAAAGGTCGGCATGGGCCATGTCCGCTATCCAACCGCTGGCTCGCTCAGCGCGGCCGAGGCGCAACCATTTTTTGTGAACGCGCCTTATGGCATCTATCTGGTTCACAACGGCAACATCACCAATACCGAAGAACAACGCGAAAAGGTAACTGCCAAATACAGCCGCCACCTGCGCACCACCTCGGATTCCGAGGTTCTACTGAACGTGCTGGCCGACAAGGTCGCTGATGCGATCAAGGTCAATGGTAATGCTGATCCGATCCGCAACCTGTTTGCCGGTGTCAAAATGACGATGGAGCGGGTTCAGGGGGCGTATTCGGTGATCTGCCTCGTCGCGGGCGTCGGGATGCTGGCCTTCCGCGATCCTTACGGCATCCGACCTTTGTCTGTTGCCAAGCGTGCTGCAACTGGTGACGGCGATGATTATGCCTTTGCTTCCGAAGATGTGGCATTCGGCATCAACGGTTTTGACAAGCTGCGCGACCTAGGTCCCGGCGAGGCGATCCTTATCGACCTCGACGGCAATATGCACGAGTTCCAGGCCGTTGAAGGTAAACTGACACCCTGCATCTTCGAGTATGTCTATCTGGCCCGACCAGATTCGCTGCTGGATGGGGTATCGGTTTACAAAACCCAGATGCGCATGGGGCAGACGCTGGCCAAGCAAATTCAGGACTCGGGACTTGAGATCGACCGGATCATCCCTGTGCCAGATAGCGCCCGCCCTGTCGCGCTTGAGGCCGCAAAGATCACAGGCATTCCCTATCGCGAGGGGCTTGTTAAGAACCGTTATGTTGGCCGCACCTTCATCATGCCGGGCCAGGAAGAACGGCAGAAATCCGTGCGTCGCAAACTGAACGCGGTGCCTTTGGAGTTTGACGGTCATAACGTACTGCTGATCGACGATTCGATCGTGCGCGGCAATACAATCAAAAAGATCGTCCAGATGTGCCGTGAGGCCGGCGCCAAAAAGGTCTACATCGCCAGCGCCTCGCCACCGGTGAAATACCCCAATGTCTATGGCATCGATATGCCCACACGACACGAGCTTGTCGCGAATGGCAAAGAGATCGAGGAGATTCGCGAAGAACTGGGTGCGGATGCGCTGTTCTACCAACATCTCGACGATCTGATCTGGGCTGCCAAGGAAGGCAACCCCGAGATCGAAGCTTTTGACTGTTCCTGCTTTGACGGCAACTACGTCACCGGCGTCGACGAGGAATATCTGGGCAGTCTGGAAAACAGCAGTCGGGTCAGCAAAAAGCGTGAGGATATGCAGGTGGTCGGCAGTTCGTGGAACGCGGCGAAACTTGCCTCGGGGTGATCGGGCGAATCGCTTTGTCCTGAGGCGTCGGCCAAGAGACTTGCGCTAGCGGCCATAGGTCAGAATCCGCCGACAACCTATTGCTGAACAGGCTGCATTTGCAAAGGGTTCGGTATGCGGCATTCGAACCGCTCCGAACCGAGTGCTGCCGGCCTTTTGGTCCGGCAAAGCCCGTGTTACCCGAATGCCGAAAACCACTCACAAAACGGGGTCCGGGCGCGCAGCTCGGCCACAGATCATGGCAAACGCAACGGTGAAAAGCGCCGCCACACAGGCGGGGGCGCTCAAGAAGAACGCGGTCTCGGTATTGGGCATTTTTGGGCCCAAGGCGGACCTGCAAGCCCTGGTCCGCATGTCGTCGGGGCGCATTAAGAAAGTGAAACCCGGCAGTCGTGTCGGCCCGGGTAAGGTCGTCGCCATTGATGAAAATGGTGTTGTGCTGCGACAAAGCGGCCAGAACCGAAGGATCGACATCCCCGGCAGCTGATCCTGACTTGACGCCCTGCGCGTGCAGGTTCAAACCCCCCTCATGACCGATCAGACCAAAATCGCCCTTATCACCGGGGCTTCTCGCGGGTTGGGCGCGGCGCTGGCCGAAGCGCTGGCCCCCGACTATCACATCGTCGCTGTCGCTCGCACTCAGGGCGGGCTGGAAGAGCTGGATGACCGCATCCAGGCGAAGGGTGGCTCGGCCACTCTGGCCCCCATGGACATCACCGATCCCAATGCGATGGCGACCCTGTGCCGGGGCATTCACGATCGCTGGGGCAAGATCGATTTGTGGTTGCATACTGCAATCCATACCTCAGCCCTGACGCCAGTGCATTTCGTTGATCCGAAGGAATGGAACAAGGCAGTCAGCATCAATGCAAACGCCACCTCGGTTCTGATCCCGTATGTCTCGCCTTTGTTGGGCGAAACTGGCCATGCCGTGTTCTTCGATGACCCGAAGGCAGGCGAGAAGTTCTATGGCATCTACGGCGCCACCAAAGCGGCACAGATGGCGCTGGCTCGCAGTTGGGCGACCGAGACCGCACGGACGGGACCGCGCGTATCGATTGTTGAGCCTGCACCGATGCCGACCGCTGTCCGTGCACGTTTCCATCCCGGTGAGGATCGGGATGTATTAACCAGCACTGCGGATGAGGCGGCGCGGATTATAGCACTGTTGTGAGAATGGCCCTGACGGGCCATGCCTCCGGCGGAGGTATTTCTGGCCAGATGAAGCGCGCGGACTAACCGATATGGACGCCGTTTCGCCCGGCGAGGTCGACGAAGAATTGCCAGGCGACGCGGCCCGAGCGTGCCCCCCGTGTGGCTTGCCACTCGATGGCTTCGGCGCGCAGAGTTTCGGGATCAACCTTGACGCCATGAGCGGCGCAGTAGCGATCGATCATCGCTAGATATTCGTCCTGATCGCAGGGGTGGAACCCCAGCCACAGGCCGAAACGGTCAGAGAGTGAGACCTTCTCCTCGACCGCCTCGGACGGATTAATGGCGCTGGAGCGTTCGTTTTCGATCATGTCGCGCGGCATCAGGTGGCGGCGGTTTGATGTGGCGTAGAACACAACGTTTTCCGGGCGACCTTCGATACCGCCGTCCAGCACGGCCTTGAGCGATTTGTAATGCTGATCATCGTGGCTGAACGACAAATCATCGCAAAACAGGATGAACCTGTGCGGCGCGGCACGCAGGTGGTTCAGCAAACGCGCGACCGAGCCCATATCCTCGCGCTGCAATTCGACCAGTTTCAGGTCAGGATGCTCATCCTGCAACGTACCGTGCACCGCTTTGACGAGGCTGGATTTCCCCATTCCGCGCGCGCCCCACAAGAGCGCGTTATTAGCCTTGTAACCCGCAGCAAAGCGGCGCGTGTTGTCCAGCAACGTATCGCGGGAGCGGTTGATCCCCACCAATAGATCAAGGTCGACCCGATTGACCTGTGTGACGGGTTCCAGCCGGTCAGGCTCGACATGCCAGACGAAAGCCGGGGCCGCATTGAAATCAGGTGTCGCCAGCGGCGCGGGCGCCATGCGTTCCAACGCGTCCGCAATGCGATTCAGGGCTTGGTCGTCCATCTGCTCCTCCGGGATGTTCTGGCGGAGTTCAACCATGTTCCGATCAACACAACAAGAGTAGCAATTGAAAAAGGCGCGCCTACCTTGGGCGCGCCTTTAAAGCTATTGGAATAGGTTACTTGTTCTCTTCGTAATCCTGCATCACGTCTGCGTCGGCTTCGGCCTCTTCATCGTCGTAGTATCCATCGGCGCGCAACTGTTCTTCGCGCTTCTTCTCGACACGGGCGACCAGGAATATTGAAATTTCATAGAGCCCGTAAACTACGACAAAGAGGATGATCTGGGTGATCACGTCCGGCGGTGTGACAATCGCAGCCAACACCAGAATGCCTACCACCGCATATTTACGCACTGCCCCCAGACCTTCGGCACTGACAAGTCCGGCCTTACCCATCAGTGTCAGCAATACGGGCAATTGAAAGCACAGGCCAAAGGCCACGATGAACTTGATGGTCAGGTTGAGATATTCCTGCGCCGAACCCTGAAACACCACGCTCAAAGGTGCGGTTGCGCCTTCTGCTACAGCTTCCCCTTCCGCTCCAAATTGCTGGAAACCGAGGAAGAAGTCATAGGCCAATGGCGTGACTACATAAAAAGCGAAGCTTGCGCCCAGCAGGAACATGAAGGGAGAGGCCAGCATGAACGGCAGAAACGCGTTCTTTTCCGACTTATACAGGCCCGGCGCCACGAACCTCCACATCTGCATCCCGATATAGGGAAAGGCCAGAATGAACCCGCCCAGCAGCGAAACCTTGATCGCTACAAAGAACCCTTCCTGCGGCGAGATGAAGATCAGCCCGCAATCCTGTCCACGCTCGGTCAGCACCTCACATAGCGGTTGCGTGAGGAAGTTGAATAGTGGCGTGGCCACGGTGAAACAGATGATCATGCCGATCAGAAACGCCACAACGCAGTGGATCAGCCGCGTACGTAGCTCGGCCAGGTGCTCGATCAGGGGTGCCGAGCTGTCCTCGATCTCGTCGGTCTTGGTCATGTCTTGCTTTCGGTTTTCAGCGCTGCTTCGGCCTCTTCCGCCTTGGCCAGCGCATCCGCGGCTTCCTTGGCCTTGCGCTCAGCGGCAGCGCGGGCCGTTGTGGCTTGGATCTTCTTGGCTTGCTCTGCTCGCTCGGTGGCCAGCTTGCCGGTCTCGCTGTCAGGGTCGAACTTGGTTGGGTCGATGGATTTGGCCACGTCGCGCGCGGCTTCGTTGATCCCGTCCATCGCTGTACTAACCGGGTTGGTCGCCGCGTTCAGGCCCTTCTTGATCTCATTGACGCCTGCTTCGTCCGCAGCCTCGTTCATTGCAGTGCTGAATTCGCGCGCCATGCCGCGCGCCTTGCCGACGAACCGTCCGACATTGCGAAACAGTACAGGCAGGTCCTTTGGCCCCACCACGATCAACGCGACGATGCCGATGACCAGAAGCTCGGTCCAGCCCAGATCAAACATCTAGGCTCAGACCTTGTCTTTGTCAGTCTCAGGCGTGACGTCTTTGGCCAGCTCGGACGCATCCTGCTCCAGTTCTTCCGAACCTTCCTTGATGCCTTTTTTGAACGAGGTAATGCCTTTACCCACTTCACCCATCAGCGAGCTGATCTTGCCGCGTCCAAATAGGACGAGAACCACAACAGCAATCAGCAGGATACCCGGAAGGCCAATATTGTTGAGCATGACTTGTCTCCTTCTACGTCGGCGCAGCGCGCCGTGAATATGTCTGGCCCCGTGTCTACGCCCGTACGGGCATCAGCAAAAGTGCGACAGATCAAATCCGCGCGCAAAATTGAACGGATCATGCGTTTTTTGCGGACTCGCATTTCTCAACTGACAGGTTTATGTCAGTTGATATCACCTAGAAGGACGATATCGAAACCTGGTCTACGGAGAACCACATGACCCATGTCGCAGAAATCGTCACCTTTACCCTTGCCGACGGCACAAAGCCCGAACAGTTCGTCAGGCTAAGCCAAGCCTCCGAAACCTTCGTCCGCGCGGCTCCCGGCTTTACCCACCGCCAGCTAAGCCACGGCGAAGATGGCCGCTGGACCGACTATGTCGTCTGGACCGATATGAAATCCGCAAAGGATGCCGCTGCTGCATTCATGCAACAGGATTTTGCACCCGCTCTGATGGCGGTAATCAACCCCGACAGCGCCCAGATGCGTCACGAGACCGTGCTATGGAACATGACCGCCTAAGGGCGGCTCAGACGGCGTGTCATGCGCCGCACTGACCGCCTGTTCGACATCATACAGATCCTGCGCGATGGTAACTTGCACCGCGCGCAGGACATCGCGGACCGACTTGAGGTGTCGGTCCGTACGATCTATCGCGATATGGACACGTTGGTGGCCTCGGGCGTTCCTGTAGAAGGCGAACGCGGCGTAGGTTACATGGTGCGTGAACAGATCACGCTGCCCCCGCTAAACCTGACACCCGCCGAGCTTGAGGCTCTGAACCTCGGCATGGCGATCGTGGCCGAAGCCGCCGATCCCGATCTTAAATCCGCCGCGGAATCTCTGGCCGAGAAAATCGACGCCGTCTTGCCCACGCAGGTCATTGCCGAGGCCGACAGCTGGAAATTCGCGGTCTATCCCTTCGCTGATGTCGTACGCGGAATGGCACATATGGCCCCGATCCGCGCCGCGATCAAATCGCGCCAGAAATTGCAGCTCAGCTACCGTCGCATTGACGGCGCGCTGACCGAACGCACCATCCGACCGCTACATATGGAATACTGGGGCCGTGTCTGGACACTGACTGCCTGGTGCGAGCTGCGCAACGACTTCCGCGTCTTCCGCATCGACCTGATAGAAAACGTCACGCCTCTGCCGGAACTCTTTACTGACGAACCGGGTAAACGGCTCAGCGACTACGTTCCCAATGCGTGATCCGTCCTTCAACTGGCCCCAAATACCTCCGCCGGAGGCATGGCCCGGAACGGGCCATTTCGGTCACTTCAGGTAAGGCTCGGGATCAACCGACTCGAACCCTTTGCGCACTTCGAAGTGCACATATGCATTGTCGCCCCCGCGAAGCGAGGCGATCTTCTGTCCCCGTCGCACCCGATCACCTTTCTTGATGGTGATATTGTCGACATTGGCATAAACAGTCAGCAAGTCATTGTTGTGTTTCACAACGATGATCGGAACCTGATCCGCATCCGCGGTGATCGCAGCGACCGTGCCTGCCTCGGCCGCACTGACCGACGCGCCTGGCGCTGCGGCGATATCTATCCCCTCATTCTTACCCTTCTTGTAGGTCCGAATGATGGTGCCGCTCACCGGACTTGCCAGCGCCGAGCTTCCCGAATTGGTCGGGGCCTCGGCTGTGATATCCGGCGCAGGCGTTGCCGCGGCAACTTTCTCATCCGGCAATGGCTGCGTCGCGCTCGGCGGCGTAGGAGTTGGTGAGCCTTCGCCCGGTTGGGTTACCGCAGTTGCCGTGGCGGCCGGCGCTGCTGCCCGAGGTGCCGGTTGATTCTTGACCGGGATCAACAGGTACTGGTCTTCGCGCACCATAAAGTCTGGTCCCAAACCGTTCCATTCTGCCAGAGACTCCACAGGCACCTGATAGAGGCGCGAAATTGTATAGGCTGTCTCACCCCGCTTGACCTTGTGCCGGATCGGCTCAGGCCCCGTAGCAACCGGTGCCGGAGCCGCTGCAGGCTGCACGGGCTCCAATGTCGATGTCTGTACAGATCCTGTGTCCGGTGCCTCGTCAATCGCGGTTCCGGCAATGGTCGCAATATCAACATTGCTTGTCCCACCGACCGAGCGCGGCAAGGCCAAAACTTCACCGTCTCGCAGGCTGTCATTTGGCTGCAATCCGTTAAACCGGGCCAATTCGGCCACCGGCATGCCGATCCGGGTGGCGACATCGCCAACTGTATCCCCACGGCGGGCTACCGCGACCTGATAGTTCGGATAGGTGATCACGCCACGCGCATCCGGCGTCGGGCGGTTGGCGGTCGCTGCAAGGGCGGCATCTGCAGTGGAAAACCCGCCGACATTGCCGCGCAGGTCATAGTCATATGGCCCTTCACACCCGGCCAGAATTGCCAGCGCGGCAACACCTGTCGCATAGCGGCGCATTGCTGATTTGGAAACTGCTCTCATTTTACTGTCCTCAACACCTGCCCCTGTTCTCCGGGGTTCTGGCGCCTCTAATATACCTTCACGCTCCGTCTTTTCCCAGCCCCTCAAGCAAGGGCACAAAACGGACCGGCAACAATTCGTCATAGTCCAGACCGGTTTCAGTGCGCGTGACCCGGATTAGGGTCTGCACCGCGTCCGACTGGCCCACGGGTAACACCATGATACCGCCGATTTTCAACTGCGCCAAGAGCGGCCCCGGAGGATCTTCGGCGGCCGCGGTCACAATGATACGGTCGAACGGGGCCTGCTCGGACAGTCCAAATGATCCATCCGACAGCATCGCGGTCACATTCGTCAGCCCCAGCTCACGGAACAGTTCTCCCGTTTCGCGCACCAGCCTCTTGTGCCGCTCAACCGTGTAGACCCGGCGCGCCAGCTTGGATAGGATCGCCGCCTGATAGCCCGAGCCGGTGCCGACCTCTAGAACCGTATCACGCGGACGCACCTGCAGCGCCTGCGTCATCAGCCCCACAACCGAAGGCTGGCTGATGGTCTGGCCACAGGCAATAGGCAGTGGAGTGTCCTCATAGGCCCGGTCCGCGAACAGGCCTTTGACAAACCGCCCCCGGTCAACCTGCTCCATCGCTGCCAGTACACGTGCATCCGTCACCCCGCGCGAGCGCAGGGCAAACAGGAACTGCATTATGGTTTCTGCGCTTGGTTCAGTCATTCGATGACCTTTAGCGCCTCGAGCGTGTCATATGCTGTCAGATCAGCGCGCATCGGAGTGACCGAGATATATCCTTCCAGATTGACCGCCGCATCCGTGCCCGGAGCAGTCGGGTTATGTTGATACCCGCCCTTAATCCAAAGGAACCGGCGACCCGAGGGCGAGCTGTGCGGCTCGACAGAGAAATGTGTATCGCGCCGGTACCCCTGCGGGGCCACGCGCGTACCCAGCACCTCATCTGCGGGAACCGGAGGGAAATTCACATTATAGAACAGACGATAGTCGCCCTGCTGCTCGGGTGTCGCATCAAGAATGCGGCGCACCAGATTGGCCCCAAATTTGGCAGCCGCCTCAAACGGATCGTCCAGCCCCAGATTGCGCGGCCCGAAATACTGAGACAAGGCAATCGCGGGCACACCTTGCAACGCCGCCTCCATCGCGCCGCCGATTGTACCCGAATACAGCGTGTTTTCAGCCGAGTTGTTGCCCCGGTTCACCCCTGACAACACCAGATCGGGCGGGGCGTCCTTCATAACGTCGTGCAAACCGGCCAACACGCAATCCGCCGGAGACCCTTCGGCGGCATAGCGACGCTCACCCAGTTTGGCGACCATCATTGGGTGGGTATAGCTAATGCAATGGCCCACGCCTGACTGTTCAAAGGCAGGCGCGACGACCCAGACCTCGCCATCGGGACCGGCCAGTTCAGCCGCGATCGCTTCAAGCACAATCAGTCCCGGCGCATTGATGCCGTCATCATTGGTCAGAAGAATTCGCATGCCCGGTCCACCCCTCGTTTTGCCCTTGATAGACCCGCCTCAGCGCTGCGACAAGCAATGCACATGCGCAATCTGAGGCTTTCACGCACCACTTGGATGAAAATGCAGGATTTGAGCGTCAGGCCGGGAACACAAAACACCGGTCGCGGCGAATGGTCAGCCACATGACGCGGCCCTCTTTGGGCACAAAGACGTTCGGGACCGTCGCCTTCAGGATCGAGCCATCATAGTCCATGCGAAACTCGACAAGGCTTTCATTTCCCAAAAACCGAGCACGCTCAACCACGCCTCGGGCGGCAATGCCGTCTGTCGGCGTCGGCGCAGGCCCTTTGCCATTGCGGTCGAAGTCCAGCTTGACGTGCTGGGGTCGAAACACGATTTCAACATCGGTCGCGTCCGGCACACCGGGCGCAAGAAAACGGCCAAACGGAGTATGCGCCAACGCACCATTAACTTGAGCCTTCAACACATTGATATCACTAAAAAACGAAACTGCTGCCTTGTCTGCAGGCCGGGTATAGACATTGTATGGCGCCCCCTGCTGCACAATCTTGCCGCGCCGCATCAGCGCGATTTCATCAGCCATTCGCATCGCCTCGTCCGGCTCATGCGTGACCAACAGAACAGCAGCGTCCTCTTCTTTGAGGACTGCGAGCGTTTCGTCCCGAATGCCGTCGCGCAGACGGTTATCGAGGCCCGAGAACGGCTCATCCATCAGCATGATCCGCGGGCGTGGGGCCAACGCACGCGCCAGAGCAACCCGCTGCTGCTCACCCCCAGATAACTGATGCGGAAATCCATCGATGAACCGCATCAGATCGACCTTGGTCAGCAGTTCCTCGACCCGCGCGCGTTTCTGCTCTTTGCTGCCTTTCAGGCCGAACGCGACGTTATCCGCTACGCTGAGATGTGGAAACAGCGCAAAATCCTGAAACATCAGCCCAATCTCGCGCCGTTCGGGCGGTACGCGGAAAACCGTGTCACAGATCAGCTTGCCATCGACGTAAATCTCGCCCGAGGTCTGCATTTCGACCCCCGCGATCATCCGCAATGTGGTCGACTTTCCGCAGCCCGAAGGCCCCAGCAGGCAAGTCACCTGCCCCGCGTGTACGGTCAACGATACATCATCCACGACCGTCCGCCCGCCAAAGCGCGCAATCAGATTGCGGATTTCCAATCGAGGAGGAGTTGTCGTCACTGTCACCGATGGACCCCATTGCCTTTCCCGATCAAATCCATCGGGCTTAGGCGGGGATAACAACCCCGCCCATCAGGCGCAAGGGATCAGCAGCACCCGGTCGAGGCAGCTTCGCCCTGTACAACAAACGGGCTATCCCCGCCGCAGCCTTCGAATATCCCGTAATGGGTCGAAAAATCGCCGATGAACTCAAAATGCCGTGCAAAACGGGTGTCTTGCAACATCATCCATGTGTTGCCACAGACCGGGAATACTTTGCCGGCCTCGATCGTATGGTGGTCATCCAGTACAAATTCATGCGGCGCATGCGGCACTGTGCCCTTGTAGATCACAGCCTGACCGTAATCCTCGCACGCAGGCTCCAACTCCGGCAGCTTGAAAAGACGGTAGGTGGCCGAGATAAAGCTCAGCGGTGCGACCCGTTCTTCAAGAATTGGGTTTTCGATCGTCAAAGGACGATGCGTCACCCGACGGGGATCGCCAAATCCGGCAGCACGCGACATCGACAGAAAATCGTTCCAATAGAGCGCACCCGACAGGCATTCGCCATACAGGATCTCATCCTCGGCCATCGCCTTGGGCACCCGGCGGTCGGCATAGACGTCCGAGAAATACATCTCGCCACCCTCTTTCAGCAGCCGATGCGCACCGCGCAGCACAGCAGCCTTGTCGGTCGCCAGATTGATCACGCAGTTTGAGACGATGATATCGAACGATCCCAGTTCGAGGTCCAGCTCATCCAGCTTTTCGATATAGCCGTGGTGAAACTCGACATTGCTGGCCGAATGTCCGAATGCCATCGCGTGATAGTCCTGATGCGCACGCGCCACGTCGAGCTGCTCAGGCGTCATGTCAACGCCGACGACACGGCCCTTTTCACCGACCATCGCGGATAAAGCATACACATCGCGCCCCGCACCACAGCCCAGATCCAGGATACGCATTCCCACCAGATCCAACGGAGCAATCAGCCCGCATCCATAGTAACGTGTCAGCACATCATCATGAATTTGCGACAGAATTTTCTTGAAGTGATCCGGCATATCATCCGGAGTACAGCAGGCATTTGTTTGCAAATCCGCGCTGCCTTGCAACACCTCACCATAGTAGTTCTGCACAGCCTCGTGCTTCATCGGGGCAATCCTTTTGTCACTGGTCTTTTGCAGCTAGTGCAGCAATCCACACCACGCAATCCACCAGCGCCCGATCTGACGAAACCGTGACAGGGCTCAGGCGAGCAGGTCGAAATTCACGCCTGCGTGCACGCGGCCGTTCACTTGAATCTCCAACCGATGCGGCCCAGGAACCAACTTGAACGTTGTTGCATTGCCCTTCAGCTTGTGCCGCTTTCTAAGTGTCAACTGACCACCTGTAAGCGCGGCCTGTTTCAACTTGTGAACCTTGGGTGAGATCTTTCCGCCAGGTCGTTGGAAATGAACGATATAGTCGACCAAGACTGGCTGATCTTCTGCGCCGCTCAGGCGGGTTTCAAACTCCAGCGCTTCACCAATCCGGGCCGGACCGTTTACCTGAATCTCAACCGCAATATCTGCATCGGGATCGTATCCAAGCACCTTCATCGCCTTGGGATGCCCAGATTTCACAAGGCCTCGTAATGCATGAGATGTCATCCAGTTCAGTTCATCCTTGTCCTGCCGCCCTGCCTTGCCCCAATCCCGCAGACATTCCAGCACCAGATCGGGGTCTTTCTTGGTGATATCATTCAGATGATTGGCGACCGAGCGCGTCACATAGCGCGTCCGATCCCCGTGCAACCGGTCCAATAACGGCAATGGGTCTGACATTGCCAAGCCAACGGCCTGCCCCCACGGTAAACGAGGCCGCGTGCCCTCGCTGACCAGACGACGCACGTGATAGCTGGGATGGGTGCACCAGCCCTGCATCCGCGCCATGACCAGTTCGGAGTGGTGATTGAGGAACGGGCGGATCGCCCATTCCATCGAAAATCGCTGGGTCAGCTCTTCGAATACATCCAGCGCCAAAGCGGGATGATCCAGGCCGATTGCACAAACCCAATCACCCAAGGGCGCAAAGATAAAGTCTCCGAAGTCATCATCACTTTTGGCGGGGTCCAGCGGAGGCGGCAGCGCCCGCAGAATGATCGGTGCCACTGCCGGCAAATCGCCAGGCACCGATTCTTGCAGACACTCTGCAATCCACGCCATACGCTCTTTCAGTTCAAGCTCGGGCAAACGCGACATCACTTTCGCCGCGAATGCTTCTTCCTTGAAATCGGAATCAGCATTGGCGAACAAGCCCGCAAGAAAGCTTACCTTTTCCGCGTTGAACAACTGATCTTTCAGAGAAAAGTTCTGTGCCATACCTACATCGTCAGATTGGTGCCACCACCATCCAGCAAAATGTTCTGCCCGACAATGAACCCGGCGTGTTGCGAGCATAGAAACGCGCAGGTCGCCCCAAACTCTTCCCTCGTGCCATAGCGTCTCGCTGGGATGGTTGCAGCGCGTTCAGCCCGTGCCTCGGCCATCGAAATACCTTTCTGCTCTGACACCCCGCCATCCAGCGCGTTCGCGCGGTCGGTGGCGTGGATACCTGGCAGCAGATTATTAATCGTCACGCCATGTGGCGCCACCTGGCGCGATGTGCCCGCAACATAGCCGGTTAATCCAGTTCGCGCCGCATTTGACAGGCCCAGCACCGCAATCGGCGCGCGTACCGACTGCGAGGTGATATTCACCACGCGACCCCAGCCCTTATCCATCATGCCCGGCAGCAGAGCCTTCATGAAAGCTATGGGTGTCAGCATATTGGCATCCAGTGCTTTGATGAAATCATCACGCTCCCAGTCCGACCACATGCCGGGCGGAGGGCCACCCGCGTTTGTGACAAGGATATCAGCACCCTGCGCAGCACTTATCACCTCGGCCTGACCCTCTGGTGTGGTAACATCACAAGCCACTGTCTGCACGGCAACGCCATATGATGATCGCAAACGCGTGGCTTCAGCCTCCAACGTTTCGGCTCCGCGCGCGTTCATCACAAGATCAACGCCGGCTTCGGCCAACGCCTCGGCACAGCCCAATCCCAAGCCTTTGCTGCTGGCACAAACCAGCGCACGTTTTCCGCGAATTCCCAAGTCCATTCTGGCCCTCCCTATCTTCGGCACACATCTAACATCGGCCCGGCAAAGAAGACCAGAATGGGATCTTGCGGATTAATAAAAGAACTCTTCACGCACGATCTTGCCATCGGCGACGTGATAAACACCGACCTCACGCATATCAAAGCTTTCACCGGTTTCTTTCACCTTGCCCTGCACTTCAAAGATCACGGCAAAGCGGTCGTCACCATGCGGGTACGGGCCACTGACGGACGCGCCCGATACTTCATGAGCGCCTTCCCACCATTCGTGCTTGCCACGAATGGCTTCTAATCCGTGCGTCTCGCGCCCCATGCCCGCAAAATCCTGTCCCTCAACAGAAACAGCATCCGAGGCATAAAGCTTCTCGAGGTTCTCCTTGGCCCGGTTCTCGCGGCATCCAGCAACCAGTTCGTCTGCGATTTCTTTCAAATTCATTGGTCCACTCCATATTTTGTTCACTATATGTTCTTATTGCCACAGCCACATGATTCGAACCACCCCCTTTGTCTTGCCTCAGTTGGATTCCCCGCCTATACGCGCGCTTATGCTTGATACTTCGAACCAACCCACCCTGCCGCCCGAGATCGCTCGTCGCCGGACATTCGCTATCATCTCGCACCCGGATGCGGGCAAGACGACGCTGACGGAAAAGTTTCTGCTGTACGGCGGCGCGATCCAGATGGCTGGACAGGTACGGGCCAAGGGTGAGGCACGGCGGACGCGGTCGGACTTCATGCAGATGGAGAAAGATCGCGGTATCTCGGTCTCAGCCTCGGCCATGTCATTCGACTACGGGAACTTCCGATTCAATCTTGTGGACACACCCGGCCACTCGGATTTCTCCGAAGACACCTATCGCACCCTGACGGCCGTAGACGCCGCCGTCATGGTCATTGACGGTGCGAAAGGTGTGGAAAGCCAGACGCAGAAACTGTTCGAGGTCTGCCGCCTGCGCGATCTGCCGATCCTGACCTTCTGTAACAAGATGGACCGCGAAAGCCGGGATACGTTCGAGATCATCGACGAAATTCAGGAAATGCTGGCGATCGACGTCACGCCAGCCGCGTGGCCTATCGGCGTGGGTCGCGATTTCATCGGCTGCTACGACATGCTGCGCGACCGGCTTGAGCTGATGGACCGCGCCGACCGCAACAAGGTGGCCGAAAGCATCCAAATCAATGGTCTGGATGACCCTAAGCTGGCCGAGCATGTGCCCGCTGAATTGCTCGACAAGCTGCTGGAAGAGGTTGAGATGGCACGCGAATTGCTGCCCAAGCTCGACCCTCAGGCGGTGCTTGAAGGGCACATGACGCCGATCTGGTTTGGTTCGGCCATCAACTCGTTTGGCGTCAAGGAACTGATGGAGGGTATCGGCGCCTATGGTCCGCAGCCGCAGGTTCAGTCGGCTGAGCCCCGTCAGATCGCGCCCGATGAAAAGAAGGTCGCCGGTTTCGTGTTCAAGGTGCAGGCCAATATGGACCCCAAACACCGCGACCGGGTGGCCTTTGTCCGAATGGCCTCGGGCCATTTCAAACGTGGCATGAAGCTAACGCATGTGCGATCGAAGAAACCGATGGCAATATCAAACCCCGTGCTGTTCCTCGCCTCTGACCGGGAACTGGCCGAGGAAGCCTGGGCCGGAGACATCATCGGCATTCCCAACCACGGTCAGTTGCGCATCGGCGACACGCTGACCGAAGGTGAGGCGATCCGGGTAACCGGCATCCCCTCCTTCGCACCGGAATTGCTGCAAACGGTGCGCGCGGGTGACCCATTGAAGGCCAAGCATCTGGAAAAGGCCCTGATGCAGTTCGCCGAGGAAGGTGCCGCGAAGGTATTCAAACCTTCGATTGGGTCGGGCTTCATCGTCGGAGTCGTCGGTGCGCTGCAATTCGAGGTGCTCGCCAGCCGGATTGAGATGGAATACGGCCTGCCTGTGCGGTTTGAGGCGTCTCAGTTCACCTCGGCCCGTTGGGTCAGTGGCAACAAGGTTGAGATCGACAAATTTGTTAACGCCAACAAGCAGCATATCGCCCATGATCACGATGGAGATATCGTCTATCTGACGCGGCTGCAGTGGGACATCGACCGGGTCGTCCGCGATTATCCCGAGCTGAGCCTGACCGCGACGAAGGAAATGATGACCTGACGGATTCTACAGGCAATCCAGAAGTGACCACATGGGGGATTGTGTCCACGATCCGCGCCCCGCGTGAGGATATTTTGCGCTTTGCCGCCCACCACCTCGATATCGGCGCGGACCGGATTCACATCTTTCTGGACGAGCCGGTCCAGGGGGACATCTCAGCCCTGCGCGAGCATCCCCGGATCCGGGTGCGTACCTGCGATGCGGCGTTCTGGAAGCGTCGCAGGCGTGAGAGGCCGGACAAACATCAGGTTCGACAATCCTCGAACGCGAATTTGATCTACAACAGGACTGATCTGGACTGGGTCGCACATATCGATGTCGATGAGTTTCTGTGGCCGATGTCCCCGATCCCCGACCTGCTGCGCGACATCCCCGATGACATCCCCGCCGTCCGCGTCCGCCCGATTGAGGCGCTGGCGGGTGGCCAGGACCTCTACAAAGCGTTCATTCCCGAAGGTCAGAATCGACAACCGCTGGTCGAAGCGCTCTATCCCAATTTCGGCACTTACGTTCTGGCCGGTTTCATGAGCCACATTCAGGGCAAACTGTTCGTACGCGGCGGTTTGAAAAAACTGAGCGACCGTATCCACAACCTCTATCAGCACGGTGAGTTTCTGCCAGTCAGAACCGAGCTTCCTCAGATCGATCTGTGTCATCGCCACGCCCCGGATTGGGAGCATTGGCTGGCGCATTATCGTTTCCGCCTCGAACGCGGCTCGTACCAGGCCAGCCCGGATCGCCCGCGAAAGTTCGGTGCGCTAGACAGGTACGAATTGATCACCCTTCTGGAAACCGAATACGGGCTCGATGGCCTGCGGGAATTTTACGATGAAATCAGCGCTGCTGACCCGGAAGTGCTGGAACGGCTTGAGGATAACGACATGATCCGTCACCGGCCGCTTGATCTGGACCAAAAAGTCGCGAAACACTTTCCCGGAACCATCTGAATTGTTGCGGAAATCCTTGTTACCGGCAGATTTGCCACGGATTAAACCGACTTCATTTGACCCTGCCCCACGTTTTTGTTATGCCCGCGCCACAGCCGAAACGCGCATGGGGCGCATGGCCATCCGGGCCCGGCATTTTCAGACGCGCGGGCCAGGTCTAGTGTCCGCTTGAACCGGACATACATGACAAAGTTTAACGAACTGAACCTGAACCCGAAGGTCCTCAAAGCAATTGAGGAAGCCGGATACGAAACTCCGACCCCGATCCAGGAAGGCGCAATTCCAGCCGCGCTGGAAGGGCGCGATGTTCTGGGGATCGCCCAAACCGGCACCGGCAAAACTGCCAGCTTCACTCTGCCGATGATCACATTGCTGGCCCGTGGGCGCGCCCGCGCACGCATGCCACGCTCGCTGGTCTTGTGCCCGACGCGGGAACTGGCAGCGCAGGTGGCCGAGAATTTCGACACCTACGCCAAGCACCTCAAGCTGACCAAAGCACTGTTGATCGGTGGCGTTTCCTTCAAGGAACAGGATGCTCTGATTGACCGCGGTGTTGACGTGCTGATTGCCACTCCGGGCCGTCTGCTGGATCATTTCGAACGCGGGAAGCTGCTTCTGACAGGCGTTCAGATCATGGTGGTGGACGAAGCTGACCGGATGCTCGACATGGGCTTCATTCCTGATATCGAGCGCATCTTCTCGCTGACGCCATTCACCCGCCAGACGCTGTTCTTCTCGGCCACCATGGCGCCCGAGATCGAACGGATCACCGATACTTTCCTGTCGGCCCCCACCCGGGTCGAAGTTGCGCGTCAGGCCACCGCTTCGGAAACTATCGAACAAGGCGTGGTGATGTTCAAAGGTGGTCGCCGGGATCGTGAGGCCAGCCAGAAACGCAAGACCCTGCGCGCATTGATCGATGCCGAGGGCGACAAATGCACCAACGCGATCATCTTCTGCAACCGCAAGACCGATGTAGATATCTGCGCCAAGTCGCTGAAGAAATACGGCTATAATGCCGCCGCGATCCATGGCGATCTGGATCAGTCGCAGCGGATGAAAACACTGGACGGATTCCGCGATGGATCACTGCGGCTGCTGGTGGCTTCGGACGTTGCTGCGCGGGGTCTGGATATCCCCTCGGTCAGCCACGTGTTCAACTTCGATGTTCCCGGCCATGCCGAGGATTATGTCCACCGCATCGGTCGTACCGGTCGCGCCGGGCGCGAAGGCAAGGCAATCACGATCTGCTCGGGCCGCGATGAAAAGGCGCTGGCCGCGATCGAGAGCCTGATCCAGAAGGACATCCCGCGCATCGACAATCCGGTCAAGGCCGATGAGCCCAAGCCCGAGGCGCCAAAGCCAGAGAAGAAGGCCAAAGCGTCGGACAACAAAAAGAGCGAGAGCCGCAAAGAGCGAGAGCCCAAAACCCGTGGTCGTGGGCGTCGCGACGATGGCGGGCCAGCAGTTGTAGGCATGGGGGATCACCTCCCCAGCTTTATCGCTCTCAGCTTTGATGAGCGTCGCGCAGGCTAGATTGTCAGCACAAGCGCCAGTATCGACAAGCCAAGCAACGTCATCCCGGCGATCTCGCGCCGGGTGATGGTTTCACGGAAAAACAGCAGCGATGCGAACAGGCTGAGGATCAGTTCGATCTGACCCAAGGCCTTTACATAGGCTGCGTTCTGCAACGTGAAGGCGAAGAACCAGCAAAACGAACCACAGAGGCTGGTCAGGCCGACAAAAACACCGGTTCGGCGAGTCTCCCACACCGCGCGCAGCTCGGCCCTGTCTCGCCAAAGCAGCCACAGCCACATGCTGAGAAACTGAAACGTTACCACGACGGCCAGTGTCACAAGTGCCCGGAACCACGCATCGATGTCGCCCAATTGCAAAGAGGCGCCGCGATAGCTGACCGAGGAGAATGCGAATAACACGCCTGACCCCAGTCCAAGACGCGAGGCTTTGTTTGTCAGATGTTGCCACCAAGCGCCGCTGCCTCCGGGCGTTTTTGACAACAACAGGACGGCCAGCAACCCAAGCAGAATTGCCCCCAGCGCCCCGGTAGAGACCTGATCGCCGAGGACAAGGAACCCCACAATAGCGGTTTGAATCACCTCAGTTTTCTTAAACGTAATCCCTACCGCAAAGTTGCGCTGCTTGAACAATGCCACAACGCAGATCGTGGCCAATATCTGTGTGGTCCCGCCGATGACAGCAAATATCCAGAACTTCGCCGTCAGCGCTGGCAGTTCGTACCCCGTCGCGCCCAAAGCAATGAAAAGCCCCAGCAAGGCCAATGGCATGGAATAGGCGAATCGTGCAAATGTCGCCCCGGCAGCCGAAAGCTTCACGCTGCTCAGGGATTTCTGAAGCATGAACCGCACCGTCTGGAACGATGCGGCCGCGATGGTGACGGGAATCCATAAACTCATGGCTTCCCTTCTGTCGTTAAATCAAGGCTTTGGCCAGAGCGGATGCGCCACCGGATCTTTTGCGCGCCAGAAATACTCTCGGAATATCTGCCCGTACGAACGGTAGACATAAGCCTCGTTACAGGCCAAGTATCTTTCCTTGCCCGTGCGGTAGAGTGCCGGCAATCGGTACCAAGGTGCTGATGGGTTCATATGATGAACGACGTGCAAGTTATTGTTCAAAAACAGAAATGCAAGGATACCACGGTCTTCTACGATCACTGTGCGCGCGCGCGATTTCTCATGCGCGCGGTGTTCCAGGAATGTGCGGATCTTGACCAGTCCCAGCCCGATATATGCTGAAAGGGCGAAGGCCCAGATCGGCATTTGCGAAAGCGCGACGATCCAAAGAGTCGCGACAACGCCGGGCATATGCAGCGCCCATGCCAACAAAATCGCCCGATCTCCGCGAAGTGCACCACGCAGTTCATCCCTCAAGAACGCAACCTGCCCGATCGCAGGCCCCAGAACCATCCGCCCCAGCAAAGTATTGTTCACTTGATACATCCGTCTTTGCCATTGAGCCAGAGACGCCCAGACCTGCGGGTCGAGATAGTTGGTCTCAGGGTCATCATAGGGATCGGTTAGGTTCGCGTCACAGTGATGCGCCAGATGCAGGTCCCGAAACCGATTGTAGGGAATGAACAAAGTCAGCGGCATCGCCATCAGCGTCTCATTCAGCCACTTCTGGCGAAAGGGATGCCCGTGCAAAGCCTCATGGGTCAGCGAGGAATGCAGCGCAGCCACCAGCCCCATGAACGGGATCGCAAGCCAAAGCGATATGCCTGCCAACCAGAAAATCGCACCAATCCAGGCTAAATAGCACGCGATGATCAGGGCAAATGTCGCCCATTCAGGTGATTTGGGTGTGACCGGCTCAGCCATTGCGGCCCCACGTGATTCCGGCCCAGATACGCTCGTAAATTACATACATGGTCAAGCCAATGGCTGTATTGACCAGAGCAACCATCCCTCCAAGTGCTGCTGAACCCGTGGCGATCAAACCAACCAGCGTCATCATCGCCAGCCCCATCGCATTCCACACCAGCGCCTTCACGACCGACCTGCGTCGCGTTTCCATTCCAGACCCCATTCTTATTTTTGTAACACCAGCGTTACAGTCAGAGCCAAGGGTCGTGAATTCTGAATATGATTAACAATTCTCACCAAAGGTGATATTAATCACCATATGATTGATAAAATCGACAAACGGGATCGCGCCCTGCATTTTCGCCAGCGCCTGGCCCGAGCGATGCAAGAGCGCAACGTCAGCCAAAGCGCCCTGGCACGCAGCATCGGGGTTGACCGATCTACCGTTTCGCAATTGCTGACCGGGGCGGGGGCACGCCTTCCGAATGCTCATGTCGTCGGCAGCTGCGCCTCGGCGCTTGGGGTTTCCGCCGATTGGCTTCTTGGGCTTTCCAACCGACCCGAAAGCGCGGCAGAACTATTGGCCAGTTCCCTCACCCTAACCGAGGCCGCCCGGGCATTGGTTGATGAGCGCATTTTTGAATGGCATCAAGAGGCCGCCGGCTACAAGATACGCTACGTTCCGGCTACCCTGCCCGACATGCTCAAGACCCGCGCCGTGCTTGAATGGGAATACGCTCCGCATCTGGGCCGTACTGCAGATCAAGCCATTGGCGCCTCGGCAGACCGGCTGGCATGGATGCGCAGCGCCCAGTCCGATTATGAGATTGCCATGCCGTTGTACGAGCTTCACAGCTTTGCCTATGCCACCGGTTACTACGAGGGACTACCGCTTCAGGTCCGGTTGGATCAGATCGATCACCTGCTGTCGGTGTGCGAGCAGCTTTATCCACGTCTGCGCATCTATCTATTTGATGCAAAACGTCTTTACTCTGCCCCCGTCACGATATTCGGCCCACTTCTTTGCGTGTTCTATGCCGGAAGCCACTACATGGCTTTCCGAGACCGCGACCGGATTGAGGTCTTTACGCTCCATTTCGACCGGCTGGTTCGAGAGGCGGATATGACCGCGCGTGATTTCCCGGACCATCTGCAGCAATTGCGCTCAGAAATCTCTCAGACATGACCTGGGCTGAAAGCTGTAGTATAGTCACTTGGCGCGAAACTACAGACATTCCGATCTGAGATGGAGGATGACGGGAATGGACGCACTCAAAACCGCTGAATACGCACGTGCCCTTTATACGGCCCATGGCGATCGGGCCGAAGCCGAAGCTGCGCAGAAAATGCGCGAATGTGAAGCCGCCGGAAATCAGCAGGAGGCGCAGGACTGGCAAGCCGTCCGCAGCGCCATCCGCCAGATTCGGGGGCCAAATCAGGGCTGATTCACAGTT
Organism: Ruegeria sp. H9; assembly: GCF_056532915.1. Classification (NCBI taxonomy): domain Bacteria; kingdom Pseudomonadati; phylum Pseudomonadota; class Alphaproteobacteria; order Rhodobacterales; family Roseobacteraceae; genus Ruegeria; species Ruegeria sp. H9. The sequence continues at coordinate 730,049 of NZ_JBQFNX010000002.1, forward strand.
TCGGGTCAGGATTGACCGTATGGCCATCCACCGCGATTACCTGACCCGACACCAGCCTCGCTGCATCTGAAGCCAGGAATACAGCCATGTTCGCTATGTCCTGCGCCTCTACAAAGCGGCCCATGGACGTGCCCGAGGCATAGCCGTCGTAAACCTGATCCCGGGTCATGCCCTTGGCATCGGCCTCGCGCTGTAACACGCCCTCCATGCGTGGTCCTTCAACCGAACCCGGGCAGATCACATTGCAGCGGATACCGTGCGGCCCAAGCTCCATCGCCAGCGTCTTGCCCAATCCCACCATGCCCCACTTGGCCGCCGCGTACGGCGCGCGGTTGGGGTATCCGTACTGGCCTGCAGTCGATGAAGTGATCAAGATCGCCCCGCTGCGCTGCTGTTTCATCAGAGGTGCAGCGTATTTAGAGCACAAAAATGACCCCTCTAGATTGATGGAAAGGCATGACCTCCAATCCGTCAGGGAAACGTCCTCAACTGCTGCGGTGGGACCCGCTATCCCCGCATTCGCACAGAGCACATCAAGCCCGTCCCATTCGGTCTCAAGGTCAGTAAACGCAGCCGCGACAGCATCCTCATCCGACACATCAAGCTGGCTTTGCTTCCAATGCGCCGGGCAATCCGCCAACGCATCCGCATCAACATCCGCAACCCAGACCTGAGCCCCGGCAGCATCAAACGCTTCAGCCATGGCCCTGCCGACGCCAGAGGCGCCTGCGGTAATCAAGACCCGGCTGCTCATGCGGGCTTGCGGATCGCCGCGCCCGCGCCTTCGGGATAAGGCAACCCGGCCTGCGCCTCGGCAACCCGTGCCATCGCGGCCTCGATCTCGGGTGAAGGTCGGCTGGGGCGTCGGGTCTCAAGGCTGACATGCAGAAGAAAGCTTTCGCCTGTGGCCAACAGCGTTTCACCCTCGTACATGCTGTGGAAGACATGCAGCTTCTTGCCCTGCCCTAACAGCATCTGCGTACGGCATTCGATCCGCGACCCCGCATGGGTCTCCTGCATGTAACGGATGTGATTTTCGGCAGTGAAATAGCTGCCGCCTGTCGCGATATACTCCATATCGCAGCCAATGATTTCCATGAAACGATCCGTGGCTGCTGCAAAGGCCTCCAGATATTTAGCTTCATTCATGTGGCCATTGTAGTCGGTCCAATCCAGCGGAACGGCGCGCGACAGCGTGAGGATCGGCTGGCTCAGATCCGCCTCGTCCAGCGTCGGCAGCGCTCCTGGCTTCAAGGCCGCATCATGCTGGTTCAATACCGCCCCTGCACCATAGTTCTGGGCCTTCAGCGCCCGCATCATACCAACGAGGTTATTGTCCCGGATACGCTCCAACTCGCGGATCGAGTACTTGCCAGACTGCGCATCCGACTGATCCGCAATCATGTCGACCAACTCATCGGTGAACTCAGGCACGTCCATGAGCTTGGTCCAGGGCCATTTCAGCGCCGGGCCGAACTGAGCCATGAAATGCCGCATCCCGGCCTCTCCACCGGCCACGCGATAGGTTTCGAACAGTCCCATCTGGGCCCAACGGATACCAAAACCCATGCGGATGGATTCATCGATCTCTTCGGTCGTTGCGATGCCGTCTTTCACCAGCCAAAGCGCCTCGCGCCACACCGCCTCAAGAAACCGGTCGGCAATATGCGCATCAATCTCTTTCTTGACGTGTAGCGGGAAGAAGCCAACCGAGGTCAACAGCTGTTTGGCCCGCCCGATCAATTCGGGTGAATTCTTGTCGGTCGGAACCAGTTCGATCAGCGGCAACAGATAAACCGGGTTGAATGGATGCGTCACCACGATCTGCTCGGGCCGCAACGCAGCCTCCTGCAGCTCCGATGGCTTGAACCCGCTGGTCGAAGACCCGATGATTGCATCCCGATCGCAAGCCTCCTGCAGGCTTTTGTAAACCTTCAGCTTCAGATCGAGCCTTTCCGGTACGCTCTCCTGAATCCAGATCGCACCCTGAACTGCCTCACCGAGATCGTCATGAAAGCTCAGCGTCCCTTCGGGCGGCAGAGGTACATCGCTCAACCCCGGCAAAGAACGACGCGCGTTATCTAACACCTCACCGATCTTCCTCTCGGCTTCAGGGTCGGGATCGTATACCCGAACATCCCATCCGTTCAGCAGGAACCGGGCAGCCCACCCGCCACCAATCACTCCGCCTCCGATGATTGCTGCTGTTTTTGCTTGCTGTTCTTTGCCCACGATCCGCCTCTTCATCTGGCCAAAAATATCTCGGGGGTTTGGGGGCTGGCCCCCAATCCACGACTACTTCGCAACCGGAGCCCGCTTGGTAAGCCCCAGCTTCTCACGTACTTCCTGCGGCCCGATCACCCGCGCGCCCATGTTTTCGATGACGCTGCCTGCACGCTCGACCAACTGCCAGTTTTCGGCCAGAACACCCTTTTCCAGCCACAGGTTGTCCTCCAGCCCGACGCGTACATTACCGCCCGCCAGAACCGAGGCCGCAACATACGCCATCTCATTGCGCCCCAGCGAAAACGCGCTGAACGTCCAGTCATCCGGCACATTGTTCACCATCGCCATAAAGGTGTTGAGATCATCCGGAGCCCCCCACGGCACCCCCATACATAGCTGGACCAGAGCGTTCGGTTCCAGAACACCCTCTTTCACCAGCTGCTTGGCGAACCACAGATGGCCGGTGTCGAAGGCCTCGATCTCGGGCTTCACACCCAGATCGGTCATCATCTGCCCCATCGCCCGCAAGGCGCCGGGCGTATTGGTCATCACATAGTCGGCCTCGGCAAAGTTCATCGTGCCACAATCCAGAGTACAGATTTCAGGCAAGCACTCCGCTACATGTGCAACACGTTCAGTGGCACCAACCAGATCGGTTCCGGCCTCTGCCAAAGGCAGCGGATTTTCGATCCCGCCGAACACCATGTCTCCGCCCATGCCCGCCGTCAGGTTCAGAACCGCGTCTACGTCGGCATCGCGAATGCGGTCCGTGACTTCACGGTACAGCGCCAGATCGCGTGAAGGCGCACCGGTCTCGGGGTCGCGCACATGGCAGTGCACCACGGCCGCACCGGCTTTCGCTGCAGCAATTGCACTATCGGCAATCTGCTTCGGCGAACGCGGCACATGTGGGCTGCGATCCTGTGTCCCGCCCGAGCCGGTGACGGCACAGGTGATAAAGACTTCGCGGTTCATTTCCAAAGGCATGGCGTTATCCCCAGCTTATACCCGGTTTTACCGTGGGTTTTCCCCAGGCTTCTCCCCGGATTCCGATTTGCGTCAACGCCAACTCTGACGCAGCCTTGAGGGAACCACTTAGCAAAATGCGAATCAGACTTGATGAAATCCGCAAAAAACATACTGCAGCCCGAGCATCGCGCCCTGAAAACGGCGGTGCTGGTGCTGGACGAATGCAACACACTCAGCTTCGCCGCCGCCGTCGATCCGATGCGTGCTGCCAACCGACTGGCGGATCGGCCCGCTTTTGATTGGGACTACGTCACGGCAACCGCAGAACCCGCGTTGCTGACCAGCGCTCTGAATGTGCAGGGCATTCCCCTGGCCCGGTTGCAGGGCTGCGATCTCTTGATCGTAGTTGCCGGATTCCAATTGGCCCGTCATGCGACGCCCAGCCTGCTCGCCGGGCTCCGCAGGATCGCGGCCACCGGTGCAACAATCGCCGGGATAGATGGCGGCCCCTGGTTACTGGCTGAGGCTGGATTGCTCGACGGTCACGCGGCGACGACCCATTGGGAGGATTTGGAGAACTTCGCTGCGCGCTTTCCCAATGTCGATGTGCGCCCTGACCGATTTACCGTCTCCGATACACGCCTAACCTCTGGCGGCGCCGTCCCGGCGATCGATATGATGCTCCATATTATTGCTGCACGTCATGGCGCGGGCTTTGCCGCCCGCGTGTCCGGGCTATTCCTCTATGAAGGTGCGTCTCAGCCCTCAAAACCACAAAGCCGCACCGGTGCGCCGCACCGTCACACCGCGCTCACAGCCAAAGCCAACTCATTGATGGAATCCTCACTGGACGACCCCCTGTCCCTTGCGCACATCGCCGATAGACTCGGCACTAGTACGCGCACCCTGCAGCAGCAGTTCCGCCTGCGCCTGAATACAACTCCACAGGATCACTACCTGCAACTCAGACTGGCCGAGGCCCGCCGACTGGTTACCGATACCGACCTGCCGCTGATGGACGTGGCGCTGGCCACCGGCTTCGCCTCGCAATCCAGCTTCGCGCGCGCGTTCCGAACCGCCCACGGCCTCACGGCTCGCGACCTCAGGCAAGACCGTACGCAACCCACCCATCACTGACGCGATCCAACTTCATCTGGCCTAAAATACCTCGGGGGAGTCGCCAAAAGCGACGGGGGCAGAGCCCCCATCCCTTCAATATGGCATCGGAAACGCCCGGTGCGCCGCACTGATCTCGTCCATCACTTCGGACGACAGCTTCAAATCCTTACCCGCCAGAATATGTTCTAGCTGCGCTACAGTCGTCGCGCCGAAAATGGTCGATCCCATAAACGGCCGGCTGCAACACCACGCCAAGGACATGTGCACCGGGTCCAACCCGTGTCGCTGCGCGATTTCCAGATAAGCCGCCACGGCATCAAAAACGCGATCTGTTTTACGCCCGCCCATATTCGGCACCAGCGCCATGCGTGATCCTTCTGGAACAGCACCCCCTTGATATTTCCCAGTCAGGAAACCTGCCGCCAACGGTGAGAATGATAGTAGCCCGACATCTTCCAGAAGACACAATTCAGCCAGGTCGGTATCGAATAACCGGCAGAGCAAAGAATATTCGTTCTGGATCGACGCGACCCGAGGTCCACTAACCTCATCCGACGCCCGCAACCACTGAGCGGTACCCCAAGCGCTTTCATTCGACAGACCAAAGGCGCGGATATTGCCCTTGTCCACCTGCGCCTGCAGAGCGATCAGGCTTTCGCGCATCTCGTCCATAATCTCGTCCCGGTTGTGACCCGAGGGTGCATAGTCCCAGTTCTGTCGGAACATGTAGCTGCCACGATTTGGCCAGTGGAACTGATAGAGATCTATACAGTCAGTCTGTAGACGACGCAGTGAACCCTCTATCGCCTCAGGTATGGTCTCTTTCGAGATTGGGGCGCCATTGCGCGCATGCACGAACCCTTCACCAGAGTGTTTCGTGGCCAGCACATAGTCCCCGCGCCGCGAAGGATTGGCGGCATTCCAATTGCCAAGAATCTCTTCGGTCCGCCCGACCGTCTCTGCCGAGATCGGGTTCACCGGATACATCTCAGCCGCGTCGACAAAGTTGATCCCACCCGCAAGCGCCATGTCCATCTGGCGGTGCGCCTCAGTTTCCGAGGTCTGAGTACCAAAGGTCATTGTCCCAAGACATAAATCCGACACCATGATCCCGGTGCGGCCCAAAGGCTTCATATCCATTTGAAATCTCCTAAAATATATTTGTGGCCGATCAAGCCTCGGCCTTTTTCTCCCATCGTCCGGATTCCTCGGACCAATACTGTGCCGAACACCCCGCCCCGGTCAGAGCCTTCCACTGCCCGCGCGCATGTTGAACCGCCTCCGGATCATTCCCGTCGAACAGAATGCAGACACGCTCCATGGTCGAAACTTCCTCCGCCTCAACCGTTGCCCCATCGACAGCCATTACACAGGTCGCGCCATTTGCTGCCCCTTGGCCGGTCGTCAGCAGAACGGGCTGTGCCGCGTCGTGCGGGCCACCTTCGCGGCCATGCGGCAGGAACCCGTCCTCAGGTCCCAGCCACAACTTCTCATCCAGCCAGTCCATCCGCGCAGGGTCGACACCCCGCACGGCAATCCGCCATCCGGCCTGCCGTGCCTTGTCGAGCAGCACAGGCAATGTGAGCTCCAACGGCTGACGGGTCAGGTGGTAGAAATAGACGGCACCCATGCGCTTACTCGAAATTGTCCTGCACGAACCGGCTTAGCGCGCGGACGCCCCAGCCCGTGGCCCCTTTCGGCGCATAAGAGGTCTCGGAAGAGACAGAGGCCACACCTGCGATATCCAAGTGAATCCACGGCGTCTCTTCCTTGACGAAACGCTGCAGGAACTGCGCTGCGGTGATCGAACCTGCGGGCCGCCCGCCCACGTTCTTCATATCCGCAATGCGCGATTTAAGTTGTTTGTCGTAGCCTTCACCCAAGGGCAGCCGCCATGCGCCCTCGTCCTCGGCCTTGGCCGACTTCAGGAAGGCGTCGCAGAAGGTGTCATTGTTTGAAAACACACCGGCATTCTCATGCCCAAGACCAATGATGACCGCGCCCGTCAGTGTGGCCAGATCGATCATGCCCACCGGCTGGAACCGATCCTGCGCGTACCACATGACGTCACACAGAACCAAACGACCCTCGGCATCGGTGTTGATGATCTCGACAGTGTCGCCTTTCATCGAAGTGACCACATCGCCCGGGCGAGAGGCATTGCCCGAGGGCATGTTTTCGACCAACCCGACCAGCCCCACGACATTGGCTTTGGCGTTGCGCTTGGCCAACGCTCGCATGGTTCCGGCAACAACACCCGCGCCGCCCATGTCCATGGTCATGTCTTCCATGCCTCCGGCCGGCTTAAGCGAGATACCGCCGGTATCGAACACGACGCCCTTACCGACCAAGGCCAGCGGCGCGTCATCCTTGTCGCCGCCGTCCCATTGCATCACCACAACTTTCGAGGGGCTGACCGAGCCCTGCCCGACGCTCAGCAGCGTACGCATGCCCAGTTCGGCCAGCTTGTCCTCTTCCAGAACCTCGACCTTCAGGCCCAGCGATTCCATCTCGACCAACCTGTCCGCGAACTCAGTTGTCGTCAGCACATTCGCGGGTTCATTTGTCAGGTCTCGTGTCATGCGCACACCGTCTGCGACGGCATAGAGCGGCGCAAAGTCAGCTTCGGCCTCCTCCGGCTTTGAGTGACCGATGGTGATCTCACCCGCCGGGTCTGAGTCCTTGGATTTGTGGACATCGAAATCGTAGGCCCGCAGTACCATGCCCAAGGCTACCTCTTCGATACGCGCGTGATTGGCGGCCATGACCAGCACGGGTTTGCCCGCTGCAGCTTTCGCCAGATTGGCCCCGGCCTTGCGTGCCTCGTCAGAGTCGGGGCGACGCGGCAACACCAGAATATCCAGCGCCTCGGCCACCATTCCGGCAGGCCAGGCCAGCGAAATAACATTACCCGATTTGACCTTGCTGAACCGCTCGCTTTCGACCAGCCGCGCAACCGCGCCTTTGGTCAGGCGATTGGCTCGACGCGCGGCGGGGCTCATCTTGCCATCGGCGGGAATGAGTATGGCCACGCGCCCTTCGGTTTGCGCTATCGCATCAAGGTCAAAGGGGGTGAATCGGACGGGCACAAGACTGCTCATATCATTCTCCTAAAAAATGCATTGCCCAAGACCTAGCCCGCGCAGCCACCGTTGACCAGATAGCAGTTTTCCCCGCCGGGCAATTGCATTATGGTCGCGCGAAAATAACGGCAGGCTCGGGGGAGAGAACGTGACACCAATCGGCAGTTACAGGCCGTCGCGCATGATTCCATGCCCGATTGTGATTCTTGGATGCCGGGGTTTGACGGGGATGCCCAAGTGATCCTCGACCGCTATTTTGCCCGCCGCTTTATTCAAAGCTTTCTTGTAATCGGCGGTATTTTTCTGAGCTTGATGATCCTGATCGATCTGATCGAACAGGTGCGGCGGTTCGATGGTGTTGACCTATCCTTTGGCCAGTTGCTGCAACTGACGTTGCTGAACGCACCGGCCGCGATCAGCGAGATGTTGCCCCTGCTGATGATCCTGGCCACCATCGCGCTGTTTGTCGGCCTCGCCCGCAGCTCCGAACTGGTGGTGACCCGCGCAATCGGGAGATCCGGTATCCGAGCCCTGCTGGCGCCCGTGTTGCTTGCGCTGACCATCGGCGCACTTGCTGTTACTATGCTGAATCCCATCGCGGCTGCGACGTCGGAAGAGTTCCAACGCTTGTCTGATGGTTATCGCAACCAGGGTGGTTCAGCCCTGTCCATCAGCCGCGAGGGGTTGTGGTTACGCCAGAGCTCTGCCAACGGTCAGTCGGTGATTCACGCAACCGGCACTGTCAATGGCGACCGGTTTGCCCTGCAGAACGTGACCATCACAACGTTCTCATCCGACGGCAAGCCGAACCAGCAAATCTCGGCCCAGCAAGCTGATCTGGAGGATGGATTCTGGACCTTGCATCAGGCCAAAATCTGGCCCATTCAGGACGACCTCAATCCCGAAGCAAATGCCACCAGCCATGAGATCCTGAACCTCCCCACAACGCTGACCAGAGACCGGATTCTGGACACTCTTGGGCAAAAGGATTCGGTTTCGGTCTATGATCTGCCCCAGTTGATTCGTGATCTGGGCGAAGCGGGATTTTCAACCAAGCAATATGAGGTCTGGCTGCAGGTACAACTTGCGCGCCCCCTGTTTCTGGTTTCGATGGTTCTGATCGGGGCCGCCTTCACAATGCGCCATGTCCGGTTCGGCGGCACCGGCATCGCCGTGCTGACCGCCGTATTGCTGGGGTTCGGTATCTACTTCATCCGGAATTTCGCCCAAATCCTTGGCGAAAACGGGCAATTACCTATTCTGGTCTCGGCTTGGGCCCCACCCTTTGCGGGCATTCTACTGTCTCTGGGCCTGTTGCTCCATGCGGAGGATGGCTGATGCGCTCCGTCCTGTCTTTGTTGCTGTCGAGCGCACTGATCCTCTCGCTGCCAGCAGCAGTTGCCGCACAGTCCGAACCAGAAGGTGCCTCCAGCGAGGTTGACGCGACTGAACAGAATCAACCCGCGCTACTGGTGGCCGATGAGATATTCATTACCCCGGATCGCAAACTGGTCGCAGAGGGGAATGTCGAGGCCTTCCAAGGCGACGTCAAACTGACAGCGCAAAGCGTCACCTATGATCGCGAAACCGGCGAGCTGACCCTGACCGGCCCAATCCGGATCGATCAAGGCGGGAACAGCACATTGCTGGCCGATTCCGCGCAGTTGGACAGCGGGATACAGAATGGACTTCTGATGGGCGCGCGCATGGTCTTTGACCAGCAAGTGCAGATCGCCTCAGTCCAGGCCACCCGTGCGGCAGGTCGCTATACGCAATTCAGCAAGGTCGCTGCAACCTCATGTCATGTCTGCGCGAATGGCAGACCCCCGATCTGGCAAATTCGCGCCCGGAAAGTGACCCATGACCAGCTTGAACGGCAGCTCTATTTCGAAGGCGCACAGTTCCGAATACTCGATGTCCCGGTCTTCTACTTTCCCACGTTGCGCCTACCCGACCCGACACTTGAGCGGGCGACCGGCTTTCTCGTGCCGTCGATCCGCACCACTTCGCAACTGGGCACTGGCGTTCAGGTGCCGTATTTCTTCAAGATCGGAGATCACAAGGACCTGACTCTGACGCCCTATCTGTCGTCCAAGACCCGCACACTTGGGTTTCGTTACCGGCAGGCATTCAAACGCGGGCGCATTCGGCTGCGGGGCTCTTATACACGCGACGACCTGCAGCCCGGTCAGGATCGGGGGTATTTCTTCGCCGATGGCCGGTTCGGTCTTGGAAATGACTACCGGCTGACATTCGATATCAAAACAACTTCGGATGACTCGTATCTGGCAGATTACGGCTTGCCCGATTTTGACCGCCTGCGTAGCGAAATTGCACTTGAGCGGATCAAGCGTGATACGGCATTCAGAACCAGCTTCATCCACTACAAGTCCCTTCGGGATAGCGAAAATCAGGATGAAATCCCATCGCGTGTCTTCGACATCAACTATCGAAAGCGATTCTTCCCCAGCACCTTAGGGGGTGAAGTTGAACTAAGCCTCGATGGTCACACCCACACGCGAACCAGTGACGAAGATATTATTGGTCGCGACGTCGCCAGGGCAACATTCGATGCGGAATGGCTGCGCAACTGGACCTTTGCGACCGGATTACGTGCAGAGGCATTGGTGGGCGCGTCAGTGGATACGTTCAATATCCGCAATGACAGCGAGTTTCCGAACAATGTAACCCGCTCGACCCCGCGCGCAGCTTTTACCCTGCGCTACCCCATGCTGCGCCGCGAGCAGTCCGGTGCAACACAAATCCTTGAGCCAATCGCGCAAATTGGTTGGACGCATGTTTCGAACAATGACGTTCCCAACGATGAAAGTACCTTTCAGGAACTCGATCAGGGCAATCTTTTGTCCCTTTCGCGCTTTCCGGCCCCCGACCGCCGCGAAGACGGTGCAACCGCCGTTGTGGGCCTGAACTGGTCTCGGTACAATGCTGACGGCTGGCGGGCGCTGGCGACAATCGGACAGGTCTTCCGGTCCGATGCGGATCCGGATTTCACGCTCACATCGGGGCTGCAGGGTACCAAGTCCGACATTCTGCTTGCCGGGCAATTGAATAACGGCAAGGGGCTGACATTGGCCGCGCGTGGGCTTTTAAACAGCGATTTCAGTTTTACCAAAGCTGAAATTCGTGCAGGCTGGTCTAATGGAGATACGGCAATCTCCGGCGGGTACATCTGGCTCGAACCTGATCCTGCTGAAGCAAATAATGATGAAATCTCGGAACTACGGGTCGGTGGCCGCTACCGCGTAGACCAAAATTGGCTAACCCTTGCCAGCGCACGCTATGATTTCAGCGAATCCGAACCACTCCGCCTTGGGTTCGGCGTGACCTACGAAAATGAGTGTGTGCAGATAAATGTGAACGTCAACAGACGCTTTACCTCCACATCAAGTATTGAGCCTTCGACAGAATTCGGCTTTACCGTTGCCCTGACAGGGTATTCCGTCGAAGGCGATGGACAGAAGTTTAAGAGAAGATGCAGTTGATCTCAGGTTTCACAAAATCTCTCCGCTCTGGCTGCCGTAGATCGGTGCTGCCGGTGCTGGCTGCCGCGCTTGTTGCAATGGCCACACCACAGGTTCAGGCTCAAAGCCTGTTCTCGCCTGCAATCCGGGTCAATCAGGACATTGTCACCTGGTATGAACTTCAACAACGTCAGCAGTTTCTCGAATTGCTCGGCGTTCCGGGCAGTTCCGAGCGCGAAGTCCGCGAAGCCTTGATCGAGGATCGTTTGCGCAAACAGGCGATGCGCGATGCCGGCATCGAAGCCGCGCCCGAAGATATCCAGACCGGGATTGATGAATTCGCCTCGCGCGGCAACCTCAGCAGCGAAGAGTTTCTGCAGCTACTCAACGATGCGGGCGTATCAAAGGAAACCGTCCGGGATTTTGTCGCCGATCAACTGTCCTGGCGCGACTTTGTCAGTACCCGCTTTCTGTCGCAGGCTCGTCCCTCGGAAGATGAGATCAACCGTGCTTTGGGTCAGGGTGGCGGCGGCGGCCTACAGGTTCTGTTGTCCGAAATTATCATTCCGGTAACACCGCAGACCCTGGCGCAGGCTGAAGCCCTGGCCGATGAAATCTCACAACTTCCCGATCAAGACAGCTTTTCTTCGGCTGCTACGCAATACTCTGCCGCTGCCACACGCGAGAATGGCGGGCGACTGGATTGGCTGTCGCTCAACAACCTGCCTCCGGCCCTGCAACCCGTCATTCTGGGCTTGAAAAACGGTGAGATCACCGACCCACTGTCGCTCCCGAACGCCGTTGCTCTGTTCCAGATGCGCGGCATCCGCGAAGTTGCCGCAGGTGCCCCAACCTATTCCGAGATCGACTACGCGATCTACTACCTTCCCGGTGGCCGCAGCACCGAAACGCTTGCGAAAGCCGAAAAGCTCAAGGAAGAGATCGACACTTGCGATGACCTCTACGGCATCGCCAAAGATCAATCGCCCGACGTGCTGGAACGCCTTACCCAAAGCCCCTCGGCGATTCCACGCGACGTAGCGCTTGAGCTGGCCAAGCTTGATCCAAATGAGGCATCGGCCACGCTGACGCGCAACAACGGGCAGACGCTGATGTTCCTGATGCTGTGCAATCGCACCCGCAACCTGGGCGAAGACACCACCCGTGTGGACGTGGCAAACGCACTGACCCAGCAGCGGTTGCAGGCCCTTGCAAACAGCCTGCTGGAACAGCTGAGGGCCGACGCTGTCATCATCGAACAATGATCGCCCCAATCGCGCTAAGCTGTGGTGAGCCCGCCGGGATCGGACCCGAAATCGCAGCCAAAGCTTGGGCAGCCCTGCGCGATACCTGTCCGTTCTTCTACATCGGCGACGCATCACATTTGCCCGATGGAACACCCATTACCCGGATCGCCGACCCGTCTGAGGCCACATCGGCCAGCGCCTCGGCTCTGCCGGTGCTGCATTTCGACTTTCCTGCCCCGAACAGGCCCGGCCACCCCGATCCAGCAAACGCCCTTTCGGTCATCGATTCTATTGAAAAAGGTGTTGAGCTGGTGAGTTCCGGCGCAGCCACCGCACTGTGTACTGCCCCGATCCACAAAAAGGCGCTGATCGACGGTGCGGGTTTTGCCTTCCCCGGCCATACCGAATTTCTTGCGGCGTTGGCAGGCCGGTCGCGCGTGGTAATGATGCTGGCCAGCGAACAGCTCCGCGTGGTTCCTGCCACCATCCACATCCCGCTCTCCCAGGTCCCAAGCGCACTCACCCCGGATGTGCTGCGTGAAACCATCGAGATCACCGCCCAAGGCCTGCGAACCCAATTCGGCATCCCCCACCCTCGCATCGCCATCGCGGGGCTGAACCCCCATGCAGGCGAAGGCGGGAAAATGGGTACGGAAGAGCTTGACTGGATCGCGCCACTGATCGCAGACCTCAATCCAGTCGATTGCACCGTGACCGGACCCCACCCGGCAGACACTATGTTCCACGCCGCGGCGCGCACGCGATATGATGCCGCGATTGCGATGTATCACGACCAGGCCCTGATCCCGATCAAGACACTGGATTTCGACCGCGGTGTGAACGTAACCTTGGGCCTGCCCTTCGTCCGGACCTCGCCGGATCACGGCACCGCTCTGGACATCGCGGGCCAAAGCAGCGCGACCCCCAACAGCCTGATCGAGGCCCTGAAGCTCGCCCAGCGAATGGCGCAGTCCCGCTAATGCTTCATCTGGCCCCAAATACCTCCGCCGGAGGCAAAAAAATCTCTGGCGCTCCCCCTCCATTCCGAACAACGCTAAAGTCATGAGCGCCATCGACTCCCTCCCCCCGCTGCGCGAGGTTATCGCAACTCACCAGCTTTCGGCCCGCAAGTCGCTGGGCCAGAACTTCCTGCTCGACCTCAACTTGACAGCCAAGATCGCGCGGCAGGCGGGTGATCTGACTCAATGCGATGTCCTTGAAATCGGCCCAGGCCCCGGAGGTCTGACTCGCGGGCTTCTGTCCGAAGGCGCGCGCAAGGTCGTGGCCGTGGAAAAGGACACCCGCTGCATCGCCGCCCTGAACGACATCGCCGCCGCCTATCCGGGCCAGCTGGAAGTGATCAACGGCGACGCGCTGGAAATCGAGCCGCTGGCCCACCTGACACCACCGATCCGGGTGGCCGCGAACCTGCCCTACAATGTCGGGACCGAGCTTCTGGTCCGCTGGCTCACCCCGCCCGAATGGCCGCCCTTCTGGCAGAGCCTGACCCTTATGTTTCAACGTGAAGTGGCCGAGCGGATCGTGGCCCAACCCGGCAACAAGGCCTATGGCCGCCTCGCCATCCTTGCCCAATGGCGGGCCGAAGCGCGCATTGCGATGTCCCTGCCACCCGGAGCCTTCACTCCACCGCCCAAGGTCTCAAGCGCCGTGGTTCACCTGACTGCCCTGCCCGAACCCCGCTATCCCGCTGACGCCGCAACCCTGTCGCGCGTGGTTGCCACAGCCTTCAATCAGCGCCGCAAAATGCTCCGGGCCTCACTCAAAGGGGCAGCGCCAGATATCGAGGACCGCCTGATCGCAGCCGGAATCAAACCCACCGACCGGGCCGAGCAGATCCCGCTCGAAGCCTTCTGCGCGCTCGCGCGCGAAATTCGCAAACCCTGAACGAAAAACCCCAGGCCTTTGCCCGGGGTTTTCATTCAATTCATGATCGAAAAGCGCTTATTCAGCTGCCTCGGGTGCGTCGCCCTTGTCAGCGGGTGCATCCTCAGCCGCAGGGGTGGCAGCCTTTGGCTTCCGGGTGCGCGGGCGGCGCGGCTTTTCCTTACGCTCGGTCGCTTCGGGTTGCTCGGCATCCTTGCTTTCCGGCGTCTCGACCAGCCCTGTATCGGGCGCAGCCGCCTCATTCCCGAAATCCACAACGTCCGGCTGCGGAGCCTCGGCCGGATCGGCCTGACGGGCTGCTTCGCGTTCCTGACGCTCGGCGCGTTCACGATCACGCTCGGCCTGTCGTTCGCGGTTCTGGCGCTCTTGCTCTTCGCGGCGCGCTTCGATCTCGCGCTGCGCTTCGCTTAGCATGCGCAGATAGTGCTCGGCGTGTTGCTGAAAGTTCTCAGCTGCCACGCGGTCATTCGACAGCTGAGCGTCGCGCGCCAATTGGTTGTATTTGTCAATGATCTGCTGCGGTGTGCCACGCACCTTGCCTTCGGGGCCCGAGCTGTCAAAAACCCGGTTTACGACGTTTCCGCCAGAAGGACGATTGCGGTTGTTCTTGGCCCGCGAGCGGGATTTGGAAGATCTCATCTTACTTTACGTCAGCCTTATCAATTCACTGTCGATCAACCCGTATCTAACGCTGCTCAGTGGCTTGTGCCGTTACGCGCTATCGACTTTTTGGGCTTGGCGTCAGGGGTGCGCTGAAACAGCGTCAACCTCGCCGACTAATCCTGAGTAAACATGTCCTGAGCGTTCAGACAAGGGGATTCTCGAAAATGTCGCAGCTTTTTTACATCAATCGGCATTTTTCGGCCTCAGTTTCGCTTAGAAGGCGGCATTCTGGCCCCCACAACACGATCACGCCTGTCCAGATCGGGGATCACCTTTACGCCGGTCAAACCAGCGGCATCAAAAAGGGCAGAAACATAAGCGCCCTGTGTCGGGCCAATTTCAACCAAGATACGCCCGCCGGGCATCAGATAATCCGGAGCCGACGCCGCAATACGGCGATAGGCATCCAGACCGTCGCCCTCATCCGTCAGCGCCATGCGCGGCTCATGCTCGCGCACTTCAGGGGAAAGCGCGTGCATCTCGTCCGCTGAAATATAGGGCGGATTCGAAACAATCAGATCGAACCGACCTTCAATGTTTTCGAACCAGTCAGATTGCCGAATCTCGGCGCGCGCCTGCACCTGATGCTGTACTGCATTGGCGCTGGCCTGCAGGCAGGCAGCTTCGCTGAGGTCGGCGCCGACGCCCGAGGCACTCGCCCGCTCGGCCAGCAAGGTGATCAGGATACAGCCCGAGCCCACACCCAAATCGAGTACATGATCAAACGGCTCGCTCAGCGCCGCCTCGATCAATGCCTCGGTCTCCGGGCGCGGGTCCAGCACATCGCGACTGACCCGAAACCGCCGACCATAGAATTCACGCTCGCCCAGCAGATGCGATACCGGCACTCGGATGGCCCTTAGCGAGATCAATTGATCGTAGCGTTCCGCGATATCCACCGGCAGCTCCTCGGGCGCGATCAGCGTCACCCGGCTGGCCTCGATCCGCGCCGCATGCGCCAGCAGCACCCGCGCATCCCGCGCTGGATCAGGCACACCGGCTGCGCGCAAACGTGCGGTTGCAGCGACCATGGCCTGCGCGGCTGTCAGCGCCGCAATCATTGCGCCATTTCGGCCAGAAGCCGAGCCTGATCATCTGCGGTCAGCGCGTCGATCACCTCATCAAGATCGCCCTGCATCACCTGATCCAGCTTATAAAGCGTCAGGTTGATGCGGTGATCCGTCATGCGGCCTTGCGGGAAGTTATACGTCCTAATCCGTTCCGACCGGTCACCTGAACCGACCTGACTGGCGCGATCCGCCGAGCGTTCGCTGTCGATCCGCTGCCGTTCAAGATCATAAAGGCGCGTTTTCAGCACCTGCATCGCTATCTCACGGTTTCGGTGCTGGGATTTCTCGGAACTGGTCACCACGATACCGCTGGGCAAGTGAGTAATCCGCACAGCCGAATCCGTCGTGTTCACGTGCTGCCCCCCCGCGCCCGAGCTGCGCATCGTGTCAATACGGATGTCATTGGCATCGATCTGAATGTCCACATCCTCGGCCTCTGGCAAAACCGCCACCGTCGCCGCCGAGGTATGAATGCGCCCACCGCTTTCGGTTTCGGGCACGCGCTGCACGCGATGCACGCCGGATTCGTACTTCATCCGCGCAAAGACATTGTCGCCCTTGATATGTGCCACCACCTCTTTGATCCCACCAAGATCAGACGCTTGTTCCTCGATGATCTCGAACTGCCAGCCCCGCGCTTCGGCATAGCGTTGATACATGCGCAGCAAGTCTCCGGCAAACAGCGCGGCCTCATCCCCGCCGGTGCCGGGGCGTATTTCCAGCATTGCCGGGCGCGCATCAGCCGCGTCTTTGGGCAACAACGCCAGCTGCAAGGCATGCTCCGCCTCGGGGATACGCGCCTGCAGTTCTGGAATTTCCTCTTCGGCCAGCTCTTTCATGTCCGGGTCGGACAGCATTGCCTCGGCCTCGGCCAGATCAGAAACCAGCTGACGCCACGCCATGATCTGATCGACCACCGGCTTGAGGTCGGAATATTCCTTTGCCAAAGCTGCAATATCCCCGCCCGAGGCACCATCCGCCATGGCCGCTTCGAGGTATTGGAATCGCTGAGTTATCTGTTCAAGGCGTTCTTCGGGGATCATCCGCGCGGTGTCTATCATCCAGAGGCTTTGGTCAAGGCCCTGCCTTGTGCTAGGCTTGGGCCATGAAGCGACTGATCTTAGCCCTGACACTCATTGCGACGCCCGGAATGGCCGATGTTGTTGGCCCCGGAGGCAAAGTGCAAGACTGCTATTGCACCGACAAATCCGGCACCCGCATCGAGTTGGGAGAAATGATATGCCTGCAGGTCGACGGCCGCATGTTCATGGCCCAATGCCAGATGTCGCTGAACGTGCCCATGTGGCGCGAGGTGCAAGAGGGCTGTTTGTCGTCAGGGTTGCAGCAAAGCAAGCCACTGGGTGACCCGTTCCCGATTGACGCCGAAATCTCTCCGGCCAAATCTTAATCTGGCATAGATACGCAGCGTATCACCGTCTTGCTGCACGGTGGTGTAGTCGGGAAACCCGAACACCTTGGTACGGGTGATATAGGTGATCATGCCCTCTTCTAGAGATCCGGCCAGCACACTGGTGCGTGGTGTTGCGCGCGCAATTTTGTCGAGACGCGCCAGCCCATCAGGACCGGTTTCGACGACCCGAACGACACCACCCTTCAGGTCTCGTTCCGCGTCTTCATGGGCCACATGCCAGCGCACAGGATCTGAGGGCGCAAGTCGGATATAAGCACCCATTGCAAGGCCCACCGCAATCAACAGCCACAGCACCATTTTCATCTGCCCATTCATTCCCGCTATGCCCTGCTTACTCGGTCAGAGGATGGCGTCGCACCCCTATCGTGACGTCACTCCGGGCAGAATGCACAGCATCTCGAACAGTAGATTGGCTGCGGTCAGAGCCGTATTGCCCGACGGATCATAGGGTGGAGATACTTCGACCAGATCGCAGCCCACCACATTCATGCCTGCCAGCGCATGGATCAACTGCAGCGCCTGCGGAGTGGTCAGACCTGCGATCTCGGGCGTGCCTGTTCCGGGTGCATAGGCCGGATCGAGGCTGTCGATATCGTAGGTGATATAGACCGGGTGATCGTCAACAGTTTTACGGATCAAAGAGCCGATTTCGGTCAGGTTCTGTTGCCACAGCTCCCACGCCGGGTACTGACGGAACCCCCAACCTTGTGCCTCGGTAAAGTCGCTGGCGGCGTAACCCGAGCCTCGAATGCCGATCTGAAAGGTCTTGTCAGGGACAATCAGCCCTTCCTCATAGGCGCGGCGGAAGACAGTGCCGTGGGTTTCCTTTTCACCGAACATCTCATCATTCACGTCGGCATGGGCGTCCACGTGCACCAGTGCCACAGGCCCGTGCTTGGCTGCCATCGCCCGCAGGATCGGCAAAGTGATCGAGTGATCCCCACCCATCGCCACTGGGACAACACCTTGCGCCAAAATGCCGTCATAGCTTTCCTTGATGATCTTAAGACTATCGGCGAGCGAAAATGTGTTGATCGCCAGATCGCCGATATCTGCGATCTGCAGATGGTCGAAGGGCGCCGCGCCATTGGACATGTTATAGGGCCGGATCATCGCACTTTCACTGCGAATCTGCTTGGGTCCGAACCGTGTGCCCGACCGCCACGAAGTGCCGATATCCATCGGAACCCCCAGGATCGCCACATCCAGCCCGTCCAGCGACGACGCCTGTGGCAACCGCATAAACGTGTTCGGCCCCGAAAACCGTGCCAGATCATTGCCGCCAATCGGTTGGTTGTATTGGGTCATGTGATGTCTCCGATCCGGTGCCTCTCCAAGCAGATACCGGGATTATGCCTAACCAAAGGTTAAGGCTTCACCAGCTTGTTCCACCCCAAAAGGCAAATGATCTGTGTTGCCACATGAGCCCCCGCAATCGCCGTCGCACCAGAGGTATCGTATGGCGGAGATACCTCAACCACATCGCCGCCCTTGATGTTGATCCCGGCGATGTCGCGCAGAATGATCTGCGCCTGAATCGAAGTTAGACCGCCCCAGACCGGTGTGCCCGTCCCCGGCGCAAAGGCCGGATCGAGGCCATCGATGTCAAAGCTCAGATAGACCGGACTGTCGCCCAGAATACCCTTGATCTTCTGCGCCACGGCGGCGGGTCCGGATTCGTAAACCTCGCGCGCGTCGATGATGTTAACGCCCAACGTGTCTTCGTTGGTGGTGCGAATGCCCACCTGAACCGAGCGTTTCGGATCAACCAACCCCGATTTTACCGCCTTGTAGAACATCGTTCCGTGGTCCACGCGGGACATGTCGTCATCGGCCCAGGTGTCCGTATGCGCATCGAATTGCAGCAGTGACATTGGCCCATATTTCTCGGCATAGGCCTTAAGGATCGGGAAGCTGATATAGTGATCCCCTCCCAGCGTGACCGAAGCCACATCCGCCGCCAAAATGGTACGGATATGATCGGTCAGCGTGTCGGGAAAGGCCGGGATATTGGCATAGTCGTAGGCCATATCTCCATAATCCACGATCGCCAGCTCGCTGAGCGCGTCAAAGGGCCAGCCATAAGGCGCATCAGGCGATTGCAACGCACTGGCCTCGCGGATCGCACGAGGGCCAAGCCGGGTTCCGGGGCGGTTTGTCACCGCCTGATCGAAAGGCACGCCGGTTACAGCAATATCCACACCCGTCAGGTCTTTGGTATAAAGCCGCCGCAGGAATGAAGTCGCGCCGCCAAAGGTGTTTTCATAGGAAAGCCCCTTAAGATCGGGGTTGGTGAATGCCTCATCCACCTGGTTCTTTGCATCTTCCAGTGCCATGTCTTTTCCCTGTCAGCCCAACGGCTGTGCCTTTTCGACGATCCGTGCGAAGAAGGACGCTCCGATCGGCGCGACGTCGTCATTGAAGTTGTATTTCGGATGGTGCAGCCCCGCGCCATCTCCTTGCCCCATGAACAGGTAAGCACCGGGTCGGGCCTGCAGCATGTAGGAAAAATCCTCTGCCCCCATCTCACGCCCAGCATCATCTTTCACGCGTTCCGCGCCGGATACATCCCGCGCCACTTCAGCCGCGAATGCCGCCTTGTCGGCGTCGTTGATAGTGGCGGGATAACCCTCCTGATAGTCCAGTTTGGCCTCGACACCGTACGAGGCCGCCTGCCCCGCCACGATCTGCGCCATTCTCTCTTTGACCATCCTTTGCACGGCCGGATCAAAGGTGCGAACGGTGCCGTTCAGATAAGCGGTATCAGGGATCACGTTATTCACTGTTCCGGTGTGTATCTGCGTCACCGACACCACCAGATCGTCCAGCGCATAGTGGTTGCGGCTGACGATGGTTTGGATCGCCTGCGCCATCCCGCAAGCTGCCATCACCGGGTCGCGCGTCTCATGCGGCATTGCCCCGTGGCCGCCCACGCCCTGAATATGGATCTCAAACGTATCTACTGCGGCCATCAGCGGCCCCGGCGTGGTTTCGAACAGCCCCTCGGGCCGACCCGGAGTGTTATGGATACCGTAAACCTGAGAGATATCGAACCGATCCATGATGCCTTCTTCAACCATCACGCCCGCGCCGCCGCCCTCTTCCTCGGCAGGCTGAAAGATCAGCGCAACCCGGCCCGCAAAATTACGCGTTTCGGCCAGATAGCGCGCAGCACCCAGTAGCATGGTTGTATGCCCGTCATGACCGCAGGCATGCATCTTACCGGGGTTTTTCGAGGCGTAGTCCACGCCCGTCTCCTCGGTAATCGGCAGAGCATCCATATCGGCACGCAGACCAATAGTCGGTCCCTCGCCCTGCCCGGTGATGATCGCGACCATGCCGGTTTTGGCGATTCCCTCATGCAGTTCATCCACCCCAAACTCGCGCAGACGCTCGGCCACATAGGCGGCGGTCTCATAGCATTCGAATTCCAATTCGGGGATGGTGTGAAGGTACTGGCGCCACTTGGCCATATCAGCGGCGTAATCGGCAATTCGGTTGACGACGGGCATCTGGGGTGGACTCCTGATCCTGACTGCGGGATGGATGCATCTGACACCGGAACGAAAGGGTTCGCAATGGCCGAAAATCCTCTGATCCACGACACGGACGCAGGTATCGAGCGTTTGCTGGAAATCATGCGCCGCTTACGCGACCCTCAATCCGGTTGCCCGTGGGATATCGAACAGGATTTTTCGACCATCGCGCCCTATACGATCGAAGAAGCCTATGAAGTCGCCGATGCCATCGAACGCGAGGCTTATGACGAATTGAAGGGAGAGCTGGGCGACCTGCTGTTCCAATCCGTCTTCCACGCGCAAATGGCTGAAGAGGCTGGGCATTTTACCTTTCAGGACGTGGTGCGCACCATGTCGGACAAGATGGTTAACCGTCACCCACATGTCTTCGGTGATGAGTCCCGAGACAAGTCGGCAGATCAACAGACAAAGGACTGGGAAACCATCAAAGCCGCCGAACGTGCGGGCAAAGAACAAAAAGGTGCACTAGACGGTGTCGCCGCGAACCTGCCCGCCTTGCTACGCGCACATAAGCTGCAGAAACGTGCCGCGCGCGTAGGGTTCGACTGGCCCGACGCCAGCCATGTGCTCGCCAAGATCACCGAGGAAGCCGCTGAGCTGGAAGAGGCGCGCGACAGCATGGATGCCGACGCGCTTGAGGATGAATTCGGCGATCTGCTGTTCGTGATTGTCAACCTCGGCCGCCACTTAGGCATCGAACCCGAGGCCGCCCTGCGCCGCACAAACGCCAAGTTTACTCGTCGTTTTGAGAAGGTCGAAGCCCGGCTGGCCGAACGCGGAAAAACGCCCACCCAAAGTGATCTGGCCGAAATGGACGCGCTGTGGGACGAGGTGAAAATCGAGGAACACCGCGCCAACGGCAAACTCCCGCCGGTGGATGCTCCGGCAGGCACGTAATTCGGCTAGACAAGTCCCGCGACACTTGCGAGTGTCCGACCTTCACGGCCCCCGGAGACCCCCATGCCCCGCAAGATCATAATCGACACCGATCCCGGACAGGACGACGCCGTCGCCATTCTTCTGGCGCTTGCCAGCCCCGAAGAGATCGAGGTTCTGGGTATCACCGCCGTCGCTGGAAACGTGCCTTTGGAGCTGACCGCCAAAAACGCCCGCATCGTGTGCGAGTTGGCAGGGCACACCGAAATCCCCGTCTACGCCGGATGCGATCGCCCCCTGAAACGCCCGCTCGTCACCGCCGAGCATGTGCATGGTAAAACAGGGCTCGACGGCCCTGTTTTGCCAGATCCTGAAATGCCTCTGGCCGAAGGTCACGCGGTCGATTTTATCATCGATACCCTACGCGCACATGAGCCCGGCACGGTGACGCTCTGCCCTCTGGGGCCGCTGACGAACATCGCCACAGCGTTCCAGAAAGCGCCCGACATCATCAACCGGGTGCAGGAAATCGTGCTGATGGGTGGTGCGTATTTTGAGGTTGGAAACATCACACCAGCAGCCGAATTCAACATTTATGTCGACCCGGAAGCCGCTGATATTGTGTTTAAATCCGGCATTCATGTCGTCGTAATGCCATTGGATGTCACACATGATGCGCTTGTCACGCCCCATCGCAACGATGCATTCCGGGCATTGGATAGCAAGGTTGGTCATGCAGTGGCAGAGATGACCGATTTCTTCGAACGCTTCGACAAAGAAAAATACGGATCGGAGGGCGCACCGCTGCACGACCCCTGCGTCACCGCCTATCTAATCCGACCCGAGTTGTTCTCGGGCCGCCACATCAATGTTGAGATCGAAACCCAATCTGAATTGACATTGGGCATGACAGTGGCCGACTGGTGGCGGGTCACTGATCGCGCACCAAACGCCATGTTCATGGGTGACGTGGATGCCAAAGGTTTCTTCGACCTGCTCACAGAAAGACTTGCCCGCCTATGACCGCCGCACTCCGCCTTGCCCGCCCCGACGATCTGGACCGACTGATGGCGCTGGTCGCGGCGTTTCACTCGGAATCCGGCATCGCGCAGGATGACGAGAAACGTCGCAACGCGCTGACCCCTCTACTGGATGGAATTCCCCATGGGTGCATATATCTGATCGGTCCGGGCCGCGCACCGCTGGGCTATGTCATCCTCACCTTCGGCTGGTCGGTCGAGTTTGGTGGCATGGATGCCTTTGTAGATGAGATTTACATCCGCCCCGCCGTCCGCGGACGCGGTATCGCCACCGAAGTGCTGCATGATCTCCCCAAGGCGCTGGCCGAGGCCGGTCTGACCGCCCTGCATCTTGAGGTCGACCGGACCAACGAAACCGCGCAGAAACTATATCTGCGGTCAGGTTTTAAACCGCGCGATCGCTACATGCTGATGAGCAAATCGCTTTAGCGCGATTCCCCCCGGAAGATTACCGCCGGATTTGCCATTTCCTGCACCGGATCATCCTGCGAAACCTGCATCCCTGTGATCGGATAGGTCCCAGGCTCTGAACATGCGGCCAGCATCCCCGCGCAAAGCATTGAAATTACGAGAAAGACCTTTGAAGCAGACATATCGTCCCCCTTTCTGCAATGCTTGCAGACTATCGGGAGTCACAGCGCCGCAATAGGAACAAGTTCACACATAACGACATTTAAGTTTGTTTAGCTTAACGATCAGCGGCAGTTCTTATTGAACGTCTGCTCCATGGTCTTGAACTGCCGGGGCACGCGTTTGGGTTTGGGCAGCGCATTCAACTGTTCAGTTATGTTCTCACCGGTGTACCAGGACTCGAACAATAATTCTTTGATGTCATCGTCCAAAACCGTGCTGGCGACGTTATAGGTGCACAGGCATTCCTCCATCGTGACCTGCCCGCTGGGATCGCCTTCCACCATTTTCTGGCACACTGCCTGAGGCGGACGATCAGCCCCTGCAAGCTGAGGCAGGATCAATAGCGCCCCAGCGCCAACGATGCGTTTGAATGTTGTCATAAATCGCCCTCTCCCATGTTGGCCTTCGATGCCCAGCTTAGACGGATCGGTAATGACGCAAAGAAAAAAATGGCCCCGGCGTTCTGCCGGGGCCTGATCTGGTTTTATCAAGTACGCCAAACTCAGCGCTTTAGGATCGACGCGCCGGCGTATTCTGCGACCTCACCCAGCGATTCCTCGATGCGGATCAGCTGGTTGTATTTGGCCAACCGGTCCGACCGCGCCAGCGAGCCGGTTTTGATCTGCCCGCAGTTGGTCGCCACAGCCAAATCGGCAATGGTGGCATCTTCGGTCTCGCCCGAGCGATGCGACATCACGTTGGTATACCGTGCACGGTGGGCCATATCGACGGCGCGCAGGGTTTCAGTTAGTGATCCAATCTGGTTCACCTTAACCAGCATCGAGTTGGCACAGCCACGATCGATCCCCTCTGCCAGACGCTCTGGGTTGGTTACGAACAGGTCGTCGCCGACCAGTTGTACTTCGTTGCCGATGGCTTCAGTCAGCGCTTTCCAGCCATCCCAATCGTCCTCGGACATGCCGTCTTCGATCGAGATAATTGGGTAATCTTTGACCAATGTCGCCAGATACTCAGCGTTTTCCTCTGAGGTCAGCGAGATGTTTTCACCCGACAGAACATATTTTCCGTCGCGGTAGTATTCAGTGGCGGCGCAATCCAGCGCCAGATGGATCTCTTCACCGGGTTTGTAGCCCGCTTTTTCTACCGCCTGCAGGATGAAATCCAGTGCCTCACGGGTCGAAGCGATGTTAGGGGCAAAACCACCTTCGTCCCCCACTCCGGTGGCCAGTCCGGCAGCCGACAGTTCGCGCTTGAGCGTATGGAACACCTCCGACCCCATGCGCACGGCTTCGCGGATATTCGCGGCCGAGGTCGGCATGATCATGAATTCCTGAATGTCGATCGGATTATCGGCGTGCTCACCCCCGTTGATGATGTTCATCATCGGAACCGGAAGAACGCGCGCCGAAGTACCGCCAACATAGCGATACAGAGGCTGCGTGGTGAAATCCGCCGCCGCCTTGGCCGTCGCCAGCGAGACACCCAGGATAGCGTTCGCGCCCAGACGGCGCTTGTTCTCGGTCCCGTCGAGTTCAATCATCGCCTGATCGATGGCCACCTGCTCGGTCGCGTCAAAGCCCACTAGTTCTTCGGCGATCTCGCCGTTAACGGCAGCGACCGCTTCCAGCACGCCCTTTCCCATGTAACGGGATTTGTCACCATCGCGCTTTTCCACCGCCTCGTAGGCGCCGGTCGACGCACCTGAAGGCACTGCGGCGCGGCCCATGGTGCCGTCTTCCAGAATCACGTCCACTTCGACCGTCGGGTTGCCCCGGCTGTCCAGTATTTCGCGTGCGTGGATGTCGATGATCGTGCTCATGATACGGGTCCCAATGATGCCAACGGTTGCATGCCTCATACCAGCACGCGGCGAAAAGTAAACCGTTTCCGTTATCGCTAACACTTATATTTTTCGGCCTTTAGGGCTAACAGTTTGCTGTTTGCGCCAACAGGTCGCGGGCGCTTAGGCCACTGCCAATGCCCGCGCCAGCTGGCGTTCTCGAATGAAAGTATACAGACCTGATCCGATAATCAGACCGGCACCGGCCAACGTCATGCTGTCGGGGCGTTCGCCAAACATCAGCATCCCGGCCGTGATCGAGAACACCAACCGAGTATACCGAAATGGCGTCAGCGCTGAAGCTTCGCCAATCCGCATAGCGGTTACGATGCCGTAATAGCCCAAAACGCCGAACCCGATGGCACCCAGATAAGGCCCGATCTGCGCAGCTTGCAGCGGCACAACGGGCTGTGCTGTGAACACCATAAGGGCCGCACCAGCCAGCGCCACTCCGATATAGGCCTGCAATGCGACGACCGACGAGGCCACACGAACATCCAACCTACGCGTGATCAGATCGCGCGCGGCAATTGCAACGACCGAGACCAAAACAAACAATGATTCCGGCTGGAATCCATCGAACCCGGGGCGGATGATCATCAAGACGCCGACAAAGCCGATGCCGATGGCGCTCCAACGACGCCAACCGACCTGCTCACCCAGAAACAGTGCTGCCCCCATCGTGACAAATAGAGGCATCGCTTGAAAAACCGCCGCCACAGTCGACAGATCAACAAGTGACAGCGCGGTCACAAAGCTGAGCGCACCAAAGGCTTCGGTCCCGGCACGGATCAGTGGCAAAGGTTGCCACGCGACCGGGTCGAAGATACGTTTACGTGTCGCCATAGACATAAGCGTAAACACAGCCCCGCAGATCAGACCCAATGCGATCATGATCTGCCCGGTCGACACACTGACCGAGAGATGCTTGATGAACATGTCCTCAAGCGCGAAGGCCGCCATCGAGCCGATGATCAGCAAAATGCCGTTTACGTTGTTCATGCGCGTTTCCATTGGAACAGGCCGCTGACAGGCGGACCTTTCCGGCAGCAAAACCGCAACCTTTGCGACGTCGCAAGCAGTATTACGACATGTTCGATGAAATCGCGTTCACCGACCGATCGATTTTCGTGATGTGTCAGTCTTTTTCCAACGGTACGCCGTACAATTCTAGGCGATGGCCTTTCAGCCTGTAGCCAAGCTTGGCTGCAATCTTTTCTTGCAGCGCTTCTATCTCAGGGTCGACAAACTCGATCACCTCGCCTGACTGCATGTCGATCAGGTGGTCGTGGTGATCACGCTCTGCATCTTCGTATCGTGCGCGCCCGTCGCCGAACTCCAGCCGCTCAAGTATCCCGGCCTCTTCGAACAACTTCACGGTACGATAGACTGTCGCGATCGAAATTCCCGCATCTTCGGCTGAAGCACGGGCATAAAGCTCTTCTACATCCGGGTGATCTTCGCTTTGCTGCAAGACCTGTGCAATGGTCCGCCGCTGGCCGGTCATGCGCAGGCCCTTGGCTTCGCAACGGGCGATAATCGTGTCGGACATGGTGACCCCCGGGACTGTTCGGTGTTCTGTCTTAATATGTCTACGCGCCCTGCGCCACAGACGATTTTGCGGTCAGGCGATGCGTCGCAGATCGGCCCAGACGGGTAAATGATCCGAGGCGATATGCGCGGGCCGCGCATCATGCACCCCGTGCAGTGCAGCCTCAAGCCCCTGCCCCACCGCGATTCTGTCCAGTGCCCCCAATGGCTGCGCGGCCGGGAAGCTTGGAACCGGAGGAAGAAACCGCATGTCCGGGGCCAAATGATCTAGAACAGGCTGGCGTGACCATTCGTTGAAATCCCCGGCCCAGACGGTGGGCATGTGTTCCAGATCAGAATCACATCGACGGATATGACTGATCTGTTGACGTCGCGACGCCGGCAAAAGCCCAAGATGCATCCCCATCACCCGCAAAGGCCCGATCTGCGTATCAAACTCGACCCGCACGGCGCCGCGGGGCTCCAGACCCGGCAAATCATGATGACCTGCCTGGCGCACCTGAATGGCGTCCCCACGCCAGATCACCGCGTTGCCATGCCAACCAAGACTACCGGCACCGCCCAAGTCCACGATCTGCCACCCGGCCTCATCCAACATGAAATGTGGCAAAGCGGCAGGACGGGGCGGCAATCGTTTGTCCGCCTCCTGCAGAACAACGATATCGGCCTGCATGCTTTCGATGACCTGCAATATCCGCTGCGGCTGCCGCCGGAAATCGAGTCCCACGCATTTCTGAATGTTGTAACTGGCAAGGCGCAGGGTCGAGCGGTAGGTCATCGGCACACTTAAACTGATTTAACCCAAGATCGCCAACTGGTCGGACAAGTGCAAGCCGAACCCAGCGCTGAATGGCAACGCGCCGCTTGCTCCGCTAACATTTGTGCAAAACGGCCTTGAGCCCGCGCAGCCTCTCGGCCACCTTCACGATCATGTTCATAAGGTTTGTCCACCCGATCAAGATAGAAGATATGGACGCGCGTCAGGGGTTCTTCTGCGCGGCCTACGACCTGCGCGACACCACCGCTCTGGATAAATACACATTCGATCGAATTGAGGCGCTGCTGGCTTGGTTCCGGGAAAACCTTGAAATCCCCTATCGTTTCAACAGGACAAAATCTAAAGGCGCCTTTCAGCGCAACACCAAAGGCCTCAGCTGGTTCAAACCCGAAGCCAATGAGGTTTTGGGCAAGTCGTATGAGATGGTCGCACTGCTCAAAGAAAACGGATATCAGATCGACACTCTGCGATCAGACCGGATCGGCTACGTTGTCTATGAAGATGCGTGTCAGGTGATCGCCGAACCCTTTGCAGACACGCCCCGATAGCCTCGAAACCTGAGACTTCAAAAGTTTCAGGCTCGGTTTCTTCATAAGAAACCGTCTCTTTGTTACGTACCGCAGAATGTCGCGTGTACGACCTCGTTCTTCGCCGGAGGGCGCATCAGGTCAGCTGATTCTGGTTGATCCTCATACGGCCGTGACAGCACTTCATTCAGTCGATTGAACGGTGCGTAATCGCCCTGCACCGCAGCCTGAATCATCTGCTCCACCCGATGATTGCGTGGAATGAAGGCCGGATTGGCCGCATCCATCACGTCCAAAGGCGCATCCTCACGCGCCAAGCGTTCCTGCCACCCCTTTGCCCATTCGTCAAAAGCCGCCGGGTCGGCAAACTGGTCTCGCGCGCGGTCGCTGCCCAGCGCGCGGAACGTGTTTGTGAAATCCGCCTGATTCTGCGCCATCCGCGTCAACAGGTCCGAGATCATTTCAAGATCCCCCTCCTCTGCCCGAACCAATCCGATCTTGGCCCTGAAACGTTCCAGCCAATGTGCCTGCATCAACGCAGGCATGGCATGGACAATTTCGGTGGCCTCTTCGACAGCTGCGTCCTTGTCCTCAAACTGCTGAATTAGGGCCGTTGCCAGCTGCGCCAGATTCCAAACCGCAATCTCAGGCTGGTTCGAGTAGGCATACCGCCCCATCCGGTCGATCGAGCTATAGACTGTATTCGGGTGATAGCTGTCCATGAACGCACATGGGCCATAGTCGATCGTCTCACCGGCGATCGAGCTGTTGTCAGTATTCATGACCCCGTGAATGAAACCCACGCTCATCCATCGAGCGATCAACCCGGCCTGCGCATCCCGAACCGCGCGCAACAAACCCATGGCCCCGTCCGCCTCAGGATAGTGGCGCTGAACGGCATATTCAGTCAGCCGTTGCAGGCTCTCTATCTGCCCTCGCGCTGCAAACACCTGAAACGTGCCCACCCGCAAATGGCTCTGCGCCACACGTGTCAGTACCGCCCCGGGCATCGGACCCTCGCGCAGCACGATCTCTCCGGTTTCAACCGCTGCCAAGGCGCGCGTGGTGGGAATGCCCAGCGCATGCATCGCCTCGGAAACCACATATTCGCGCAAAACCGGCCCCAGCCAGGCACGTCCATCTCCCTGGCGCGAGAAAGGTGTCTGCCCTGAGCCCTTCAATTGAATATCCCGCCGAATCCCGTCGGATCCGACCGTCTCACCTAACAAAACCGCGCGCCCATCTCCTAGCTGAGGGTTATAGGTGCCGAACTGATGCCCGGAATATAACTGCGCCAGCGGCTCGGCCCCCTCGGGCACGGTATTGCCTGCAAAAGCCTGCGCCATCTCTTCAACGTCGCCCGGCGCAATCCGCAACAGTCGCGCCAGATCTCCATTGAAGGCAACAAGCTTCGGTGCACGCACAGGCACAGGCCCCTGCCGCGCAAAGAAAGTGTCCGGCAGGAGAACATAGCTGTTGTCAAACGGGATCATCAAAGTCATGCGGCAAACATATGCTCTGCATACACAATTGCCATAGCAGATCGTGCGCGTGCGTGCATAATCCCACAAACAGACCCGAGGCTTCCATGACCGCGCAAGACATCATCCAACACCTGAACCTGCAGCAGCACCCCGAAGGCGGCTGGTTCAAAGAGACCTGGCGTGCCGACAATCCCGGCCGTGCCACCGGCACTTGCATCTACTTCCTACTGGCAGAGGGTGAGCGCAGCCACTGGCACAAGGTAGATGCGACCGAGATCTGGCTCTACCATTCCGGCGCTCCGCTGATCCTCTCGCTCAGCGCCTCCGATACAGGCCCTGCCAAAGACCACATCCTGACACCTGATCTGACCCAAGGCGCACCGCAGCTTATTGTACCCAAGGGCCATTGGCAGGCGGCGCGCAGCAGTGGAAACTACACGTTGGTCAGTTGCACTGTTTCACCGGGATTTGAATTTGACGGGTTTGAACTCGCGCCACCCGGCTTTGATATTCCAGGAGTGTAATTCCATGGACCACCGCGCCCTGATCGCCGCGATCCCGCCCGAGACCAAGGACAGGCTGCAACAGCGGTCAGACACGGCAGGTCTCAGACATCTAGCGATCTATTTCGGCGCTTTGACAGCAACCAGCACCGGTATCATCCTACAGGTTCCCCTCTGGCCACTACTGCTCCTGCCGCAAGGCCTATTGCTGGTTTTCCTCTTTACGCTCAGCCACGAATGCACCCACAAGACGCCGTTCAAAACCCCTTGGATCAACGAAGCGGTTGGGCACCTTGTCTCAATTCCCATCTGCCTGCCGTTCACATGGTTTCGCTACTTTCATCTTGCCCATCACAAATGGACAAACCACCCAACCAAAGACCCGGAACTTGGCGGCAAACCTCGCCCCGAAAACTGGCGCAGCCTTGCGATATATCTCAGCGGCTGGCCATATTGGACGGGTATGGCCCGTGTGTTGACCGACAACGCGCGCGGCAGGATTGACGCCGCTTA
This sequence comes from Ruegeria sp. H9, assembly GCF_056532915.1. NCBI lineage: Bacteria > Pseudomonadati > Pseudomonadota > Alphaproteobacteria > Rhodobacterales > Roseobacteraceae > Ruegeria > Ruegeria sp. H9. Next base: position 760,490 of record NZ_JBQFNX010000002.1, read on the forward strand.
CCTGCCAACCCGCCAGCACAACGCCATACGAACCGAAGCCCGAATATTGTCCACACTATATGCCCTGGGCGCACTCAGCCTGTTCTTCAGCCCCTTGTTGTTCTGGCTCTGGCTTCTGCCCGCCCTTATCGGCCAGCCTTTCCTGCGCCTATACCTGCTCGCCGAACACGGCCTCTGCCCGCCGGTGGCAAATATGCTCGAAAACTCCCGTACCACCTTTACCAATCGAATGATCCGATTTCTGGCCTGGAACATGCCCTACCACGCGGAACACCACGCCTTTCCAAACGTGCCTTTCCACCACCTTCCAGCCTTCCACCGCTGGACCCAGGCACACCTGCAATCCACCTCGGACGGCTACACCGAATTCACCCTGGATTACGCCCGCGCCCTAAATCGCTAGATCCGTCCCTTCATCTGGCCAAAAATACCTCGGGGGAGTCGTGCAGCGACGGGGGCAGAGCCCCCTACCCGCTCACCACGACACCCCTCGCCGGAGACGACACGACACCGCCCCCGACCAGCGCACTTACCCCGGTGGTACCCGGGCATGAGGTCGGCAATCCCCGCGCCACACGCACGGCGAGATAGGCAAAGGCCTGCGCCTCCAGCATATCGCCATCCAGCCCAACCGCCTCAACCGGCTCGACCGGGCAATCCAGCGACACGCGCAGCATTTCCATCAGCACTGGGTTGTGACGTCCGCCACCGGTAACCAGCATGCGCACAGGCGGCTTGGGACAATGCTCCATCCCCTGCAGCACACCCGCAGCGCTCATCCCGGTCAACGTGGCCACCGCATCCGCATCGCTCAGCTCGGTCACAAGACCGATCATTTCCGAGAAATCATTCCGGTCCAGCGATTTGGGCGGCATTCGGTTGAAATAGGGCTCGGCCAGAAACAGCTCCAGTGCGCCGGTCTCGACCGTACCCTCTCGGGCCAGCGCGCCGTCCCGATCCATCGGCAACCCCAACCGCGCCTGCATCAGATCGTCAACCGGCGCGTTGGCGGGTCCGGTGTCGAAAGCCAGCAACGCCCCTGGCGCTTCTGGCCCGTCAAAAGACGGGTCAACATAGGTCAGGTTCCCAACACCGCCCAGATTGAGGAAACACAGCGGCTCTTCCGCCCCGATCCATTTGGCGCAGGCGAAATGAAAGAACGGGGCCAGAGGCGCACCCTCTCCGCCCAGCGCCACATCATCGCTGCGAAAATCCCAGACCACCGGCAGCCCCAAAGCCTGCGACAGGCCCAGCCCGTCACCCACCTGCAACGTGCCACGCCCACGCGGCTCATGCGCCAATGTCTGACCGTGGAAGCCGATCAGGTCGACCTCTTCGAACTCTGAAAGAACCTCGGCATGTGCCCGGGTCACCAACTCAGCCGAGATATCAACCTTTGGTCCATGCCAAAGCCCCAGCGCCGCGCGCAGTGTGGCACGCTCTTCTTCGGAATAAGCGCGATACCCGCTGGGACCAAAGCCGAATATCTGCTGCCCATCAGTTTCAACGACCGCAGCGTCCACACCGTCCAGCGATGTGCCCGACATGGCCCCCAACGCTCTGATCGCCCCCGATTTGCTGATGACCCTGCCCACGCCGACCTCGTATTGCGTCTCTCCACCCGTTTCGCCGGGTTCTGAGCACAACCTGCACGGTAATGCAAAGCCAAGGCAAGACACATCATGCGCGAGCTTCATTTTTCTTGGAAAAGGTGCCTTTTCCTCGCCCCTGCCCCCGCCTATACAGTGCCCCGCTACAGTGTACCGAAAGGCATGAGACCGCGAATGAAGGCAACAGGGCGTTCTCAAACGCAGCGCAGTTCCGAGTGCTCATGAAAGAGCTGTACAAAGTCCATTACCACATGTTCGCAGATCGCTACAGCAGGTGCCAAGCTCTCCCAAGAATGCCCGTCGCCGGTTTCAGTGTTCCACTTGATCTGAAGCACCTACGATCATTCCATATAGCTCAGCTTCGTCAGATTTTCATTGAATCAAAGCGACTGAATAATGGCAGGTACTTTGGGATGTTCAGTGCAATAAAAGCGCAGGCTCAAAACCCCGGATATTCGCAAATGTTGCACCAATGCTTATAGATGAGATATTAATATGCAGCAAAGCACAGACAACAAATTGAGGACGGGTGAGTAGGTTTATACCGCTTAGTAAAAAGCGGCAGTGAATTGGCCTGAACAGGGTTTATGCCAAACATATACGGTGCATTTCGGACGGACACGACTCTGACCACGAACCAGGCCCAATTCGGTGGCGTTGGAACGACATTTCAGATCTCCGCGTACAATACGATCGAAATTACTGATGGTGTTGACCCCAACACCATCGAAGGAGACGGTGTAAACAACGAATTCCCAGACGACCCCACGCAAACCTATCTGGGGAATGCAATTGCCTGGGACTACAATTACATAGTCACGGATGGCACCAACACCTATACGATTGGTGTTTTCGACTATGATTCCAGCGGCAACGGCGCGTTTGGCGGCGGAGCCGAGCAAGGATTTTTCATCGGCTTTTTGGGGGATGTCCCCCCGCTCAACACAACACTGACGATCACGGCGCTGGGTGACGGTGCCTTCGCCAGTCCAGTCGTAAATCTGCCCGTTGACGACTTTGTTCCCTGTTTCACCAGTGGCACGAATATTCGGGTAAGGGGTGGCCATAAGGCGGTCGAGGATCTGAAAGCCAGCGATGAGATCGAAGTGTTTGATCCCACAGGTGATGGGCCCGGATTTGCCACCCTGCTGCGGGTGTTTCGCCGTACGATATCTGCCCCGGAACTGGCCGCAAACCCCAAACTGCGCCCGGTTCGTATCAGCGCCGGAGCGTTAGGTCTCGGCTTGCCTCAGCGTGATCTTGTGGTGTCCCGGCAGCACCGGATGCTGGTGTCTTCGAAGATTGTCGAGCGGATGTTCAGGACTTCCGAAGTTCTGGTACCCGCCGTCAATCTGACTTCGCTGCCCGGTATTTTCATCGACCAGGATGCCCAGAGCGTCGAGTATTTTCACCTTCTTTTTGGACAGCACGAGGTAGTCTATGCCGAAGGCGCACCATCGGAAAGCCTGTTTACCGGACCGGAAGTGCTCAAGGCCATCAGTCCAGAAGCACGAACAGAAATCCTAAGCATATTCCCCGAGATAGCAGAACTGGAATTTGCCCCCAAGCCCGCCTGCCCGATCCCATCCGGGAAGCTGCAAAAGCAACTGATTGAACGCCACATCAAGAATGAAAAGCCGCTTCTGTCCAGACACACTGCACGCTAGAACCAGAGGTTATCCGGCAGGACTTGGTACGTTCAAAGACTGACGCGATATTCTGTGTTTCGTTATGGGTTGTTTCTTCGCGTTTCCCTCATAAAGCTCATCCGCAAGATTCTTTCAGTGCGGACTGCACTTGCTCGCCAATGACTGGACATTCCGCGAGACTTAGGGAATTAGAAGGCCAGTCGCATGAATGTACCTTCCGTCGTGCGACCAAGCGGGTCTGGTTTTGAAATTACTGACCTATGACTTACACCAGCCCTTGCAGAGAGGGCCAGAACACAAGGCCTGTTGAGCGTCATGACCTACCACCCCAAATCGGATTTCATCGCCACGATGATCGAGCGCGGCTTTCTCGCCGACTGCACCGATTATCAAGGCCTTGACGACGCTCTGATTTCTGGGGTGCAGACGGCTTATATCGGCTATGACGCCACCGCGCAGTCGCTGCACGTGGGTCACCTGATGAACATCATGGTGCTGCGGTGGCTGCAAAAGACTGGGCACAAACCGATCACCCTGATGGGTGGCGGGACGACCAAAGTGGGCGATCCCTCGTTCCGTTCAGACGAACGCCCGCTACTGGGCCCTGAACAAATCGACGCCAATATCGCAGGCATGAAGCAGGTGTTCTCGAAATACCTGTCTTACGATGACAGCGAGACTGGCGCGTTGATGCTGAACAATGCCGAATGGCTCGATAGCCTGAACTACCTCGATTTCCTGCGCGATATTGGGCGGCATTTCTCGGTCAACCGGATGCTCAGCTTTGAATCGGTGAAATCGCGGTTGGATCGTGAACAGTCGCTGAGCTTTCTCGAATTCAACTACATGATCCTGCAGGCTTATGACTTCCTCGAACTGAATCGCCGATATAACTGCGTTCTGCAGATGGGCGGCTCGGACCAATGGGGCAACATCGTCAACGGCATCGACCTGACCCGCCGGGTGCTGGATCACGAGATCTATGGCCTCACGACCCCCCTGCTGACCACCAGCGATGGCCGCAAGATGGGCAAATCACAGGGCGGTGCGGTTTGGTTGAACGGCGACATGCTGAGCGCCTATGAGTTCTGGCAGTTCTGGCGCAACACGACTGACGCCGATGTGGGCCGTTTCTTGAAAATCTTCACCGAGCTTCCGGTAGACGAATGCGACCGCATGGCCGCGCTGCAAGGGTCCGAAATCAACGAGGCCAAAATCCGCCTCGCCAATGAGGTCACCACCCTACTGCACGGGTCCGAAGCCGCTGCAACCGCCGAGGCGACCGCGCGCGAGGTATTCGAGAAAGGCGGCGTAGGTGGCGACCTCCCGACTTTGACGCTGAGCGCCTCGGAACTGGGTGAAGGCATGTCCATCGTGCAGCTGATCGTCAAATCCGGCCTCGCCAAATCCGGCAAAGAGGCCAAGCGCCTGATCGCCGAAAACGGCGCCAAACTGGACGATGCTCCGCTGACTGATACGGGCCTGATGATCGACGCAAGCACACTGTCCTCGCCCATCAAACTCAGCGCGGGCAAGAAACGCCACGCGCTGGTTCAGTTGGGCTGAGCCAATCGAAGGGCTGCCTTCGGGTGGCCGCGCTCCATGGTAAATCTTGCAGATCGAGTAACTCGAACTGCAACACTTTTTTGGTGCATACTTGGCGAACCTGGCGAAGGTCTGCCTTGAGCCCAAAGTGTTGAATGTTGTGATTGAAAAGAACGTCAGCTTTCAGGTTCGCGTTTTTTGTCACTGCTCGTTTCGCCAAACCATCATTGCGAAGTGCTTCCCGTCACCCAGGTAGTTCGGCAAGGCTATTTCATGTTCAAAGCCCGCTTGGAAGGCGATGCCGAGAGGCCGTAGCCCCGACCGCTCCAACGAACCCTTGTCGTCAATTGTCGTCCTTTGAAACTCGGTCGTCCCCGACCGTTCGCAGAACCCAGAGAAGCGTGTAGGGAAAGCAACGCCTTGTAATTTTAGCCTCACGGCTAATTCTTGCAGGGACACAAGGAGCGGACCTATTTCCTTCGATACGTGAGCATGCCCAGGTCCTGCTGTATTTGCAAGGCGACTGACATATAACCACGCTCCATTTTTGTCGTGATTTAAAGTCGCTCCATCACCTGTTGCATCCGACCAAACTATTGGCTCTTGTATTGGCTTGCCAGATGTTCGGATCGCACATGCAAAACTGATGATTTGGTCTTCCTCCTCGCTCACAAACATCGCTTGTGGGAAAGTTCCAAAATAAGTCTCGAGCGTTTCTCTACTGTGATTTGGATGGCAGAAAGCTAAGCTTCTCTTGCCTACAGAATTGTGCCCCGGCTTTTTAGGCAGTTGCAACATCGGCTCAAGGTCAACCAATTTTGCCCTTCGAGCTGCTTTGTACTTCAACGGCGTCAATCTCCACTGCTCTTGATGATGCTAGCCTTAGCAAACCGATTTACGGCGCTCTTGAAAACAGACCTTGGCGCAGATGCAGCGAAAGTTCACTTTCGCCCCGCTTACCTGCCATTGAACAAAATCAAACGCAAAAACCCTCACCGAGGCGTTTTCCGTATTGTCTTTGTCTGGACGTACCAAAGCCCAAGTGGCTGACAGATCAATAGTACTTCTCTCAAGGGGCGCCCTCCTGTGGCGGTTTTTCCGTGTGCCAACTCAACGTCGCATTTCGCAACAGTCTTTCGCATTCCTGCATGTGCACCCCACCCTTTCCGTTCCACTCTGAACCGGAAGGAGGCACCATATGACCAGAACTGCCACAGCCACACGTACCGGAGGGCGCTCTGCCCGGCGCGCCATGCGCACCGCTCCAAACTTCGAGATGCTGCCAGGGCTGACCCGCGGCATTCCGTTATGCGAAGTGATGGACGGCGCACAGGTTGAACGCATTGATGCGGCCTCGATGGATATTCTGGAAAACGTAGGCGTTCAGTTCCGTGACCCCATCGCGCTGGAAGACTGGAAGAAGGCTGGTGCCAAGGTAGAAGGCGAGCTCGTCTATCTGGATCGCGGTCTGGTGCGCGAGTTGATCGCGACCATTCCGTCAGATTTCACCTACCACGCGCGCGATCCGAAAAAGAACGTGCGGCTGGGCGGTAAACACTCGATCTTCGTGCCGATGACCGGTGCGCCCTTCCTGCGCGATCTGGAAGATGTGCGCCGCAACCCGACGCTGGACGATCTGGCGATGTTCCACAAGCTCAGCCATATGTTGCCCGCGCTGCATTCCTCGGCCCATCACATCGTGGAGCCCTATGATCACCCGATCAGTCAGCGGCATCTGCGGATTACCTATTCGTCAATGAAGCACTCTGACAAAACCTTCATGGGCATGACCACCAGCCCCAAGAATGCCGAAGATGTCATGGAGATGTGTGCGATCCTGTTCGGCGAGGATTTCCTTGAAGATCACCCGGTCACCACTGGTAATTGCAACGGCAATTCGCCGCTGGTTTGGGATGAAACCATGCTGGGCGCGATGCGTGCCTTCTGTCGCCGAAAGCAGCCGGTGTTGTGCTCGCCCTTCGTTCTGGGCGGGGCCAATACGCCTGCTAGCGTTCCGGCGACCGTGGCGCAACTGAATGCCGAGGCGCTCAGCGCGCTGGCCTATACGCAGGTGATCCGCAAGGGCGCGCCCGCGATCTACGGGCACTACCTGTCGACCGTCTCGATGAAATCCGGCGCGCCGATGGCAGGCACGCCCGAGATCAGTCTGATGAACTTCATGATTGGACAGATGGCCCGGTTTTACGAAGTGCCTTGGCGTACCTCAAACACTCTGGGCGGAGCCAAGACGTTCGACGCGCAGGCAGGCTATGAATCCGCAACCACTTTGCAGGCCGTGATCCATTCCGGCGCCAACTACATCTGGCATTCGGCGGGCTGGAACGAGGCCGGGATGCACTGCTCGACCGCCAAGTTCATCGTTGACGCAGAACAATGCGCCATGGCCTATCGCATGGCCGAGGGCCCGAAATGGGGCGATTTCGATCAGGCCGTTTCGGCAGTCGGTGATATCGGTCCGGGCGGGCATTACCTTGGGCATCCGCATACGCAGGACAATTTCCAGAGCGCATTCTTCATGCCGGATATGTTCGACAACAACTCGATCGAACAATGGCAGGCTGAGGGTTGTGTTGAAATCACAGAACGCGCCCTGAAACACGCCCGCAAGCTGCTGGCCGAGTATCAGGAACCAACGCTCGATATCGCCAAGAACGAAGAGCTGCTGGATTACATCGCCCGGCGCGAGCGTGAAATACCGGCCGCGGATGAGCTTAATCAATCCTACTAGATCCCGGGGAGGTAAACGAATGAGGTTCGCTGAAAAAACCGCACTCGTCACAGGGGCGTCGGGCGGGATCGGCGGCGCCATCGTCAGCCAGTTGCGGGCCGAAGGCGCGCGTGTAGCTGTTGCTGACCGCGATGTGGGCAGCATTGAAGCCGAGGCGCATCTGCCCGGCGATCTGCGCGATCCCGACTATTGCGACGGGCTGGCCTTGGCCGCGCATCAGGCGCTGGGTGGTCTTGATATCGTGATCAACAATGCAGGCGTGATCACCCGCGGCCCGGTGACTGAAACATCCGATGAGGATTGGGCCCTGTCCGTCGGAGTGAATGTCGAGGCCCCTTTCCGTATCTGCCGCGCTGCGATTCCAATCATGGCGGCGGCGGGTGGCGGTGCTATTGTGAACACTGCCTCGTGCTGGGGCCTTCGACCTGGCCCGGATCATGCGGTGTACTGCATGACCAAAGCGGCCATTGCCAGCCTCACCCAATGCATGGGGCACGATCACGCCCATCAGGGCATCCGCATCAACGCCGTTTGCCCGAACGAGGTGAACACACCGATGCTGCGTTCGGGCTTTGCCAAACGTGGGTTCGATCCTGATACGGCGATTGCCCAGCTTGGGAAGTCGGTGCCTTTAGGGCGTATCGCCGAACCCGAAGATATAGCCGAAGTGATCCTTTTTCTCGCCTCGGATTCGGCGCGCTACATGTGTGGTGCTCTGGTCGAAGTGAATGGGGGCAAGCCGGTGCAATGAAAAGATTTGCAGGAAAAACAGCGCTCGTGACCGGTGGCCGCAGTGGCATCGGACAAGCCATCGCCCGGCGGCTGCGCGAAGAAGGGGCTAATGTCTACACTGCGCAGCGCGGTAAGGATGATGAGTTCCCCTCTATCCCGGCGGATTTTGCCAACCCGGAAAGCCCGGCGCAGATCATCAAGCAGGTTGTGGACAGCGCGGGCCAGCTGGACGTACTGATCAACAATGCAGGCATGATGCAGGAGGCCTCCGTCAACGACATGCCGCTTGAAGATTGGCAACGCAACCTCATGGTCAACCTGACCGCCCCGTTCCTGCTGATCCAGGCTGCACTGCCACATCTGCGCAAAACCAAGGGCAGCATCGTCAATATCGGCTCGGTCGAGGGGTTGGGCAGCAACCCCGGCCACGCCGCCTACTGCGCCTCTAAGGCCGGGCTGCATGGGCTGACCCGCGCGGTTGCCGTGGATCACGGAGCAGAAGGCATTCGCTGCAATGCGGTGGCACCGGGCTGGATCGACACAGACCTCAACATCGATTTCATCGAGAGCATGAACAACCCCGGCGCATTCCGCCGGGATATCGCCCGCATTCATCCCGTAGGCCGCACCGGCGACCCGAAAGAAGTCGCCGCACTGGTCGCGTTCTTGGCAGCCGAGGAAGCGGGTTTTGTCACCGGTCAAATTTACACGATCGATGGCGGACGGATGGCAAAGCTCAGCCTGCCCTGACCAGCCTGCAAGCTATTCCGCCCCTGATCGCCACTCTTTCCAGCGCAGATACGCATTGGCCCCAACCGATGCGAAGGGCTCGGGTGGTAAACGCGGTGGCATCGGTTGCGCCAGAAAATGATCTGCAATCTGGGAGTCTTTCCCCTGCACAAGCTCTGCCACGCCCATTCCCTGCAGTGTTCCTCGCGCTATACCCAATCCGTTTTGACAGCAGGCGGCATATACACCCTGCTCGATCTCGCCGAACGCGGCCGAGCCATTGCGGCTAAGACACAGCATCCCAGCCCAACGGTGCTGCATCTGTACATTCGGCAAGTTGGGAAATCGCTCCTGAAACTTACGATCGTGCACCGCGCCTGCCCGTTTCAAATGGCTGTCGCCGCTGTGGATTTCAGGATGAAAGCTTGAACAGGTCCGGATCAGAATGCGATCCCCATAACTGCCCGAAACCCGCCGGACCGAAGTGCCCATCGGATCCGCTGGCGTTACTGACCAGCGTGGCTGTCCGCCCAGCGTGGCGAACTGATCTGGCGTCAGTGGTTCCGTTATCGACGCGTAGAGGCAGATGTGCATCAGACGCCGCTGGTAAAATCCAAAGCTTTCCAGATGACCATTCGTTGCCATCACGATCCGCCCCGTCGAAACCCGCGCCTGTTCGGTCTCGATCACCCAGCCACCGCCTTGTTTGCGAAACCCGGTCACGGCAGAGTTTTCATAAACACCGATCCGCCCAGCCAGATGCGTTGAGAGAGCCCGCACATAGGCTGCAGGCTGGATCATCACCGTCCCGGGCGCAAACAGACCAGATGTGTAATGCGGGCTGCCTGTCAGCGCCTGCATCTGCTGTGCATCATAAAGCTCGTGGGGCTCTCCCAATCGCGCCAGATGCACTGCGTAGTCTGCGTTGTGCCGATCACCCGCTGCGGTCGCAGCAGCGTTGATCTTGCCGCACGGGTCGAACATCTCCGGCGACAGGTCGCACTCAGCGGCTACCCGGGTCGCAAAGGAAATCGCCTGGCGATTCAGCGCGATTGTGGTCCGATCTGCGTCCAGCCCATCGCTGGCGTAATTGTCCGAGGCCAATTCATGAGGCAGATCGATCATGAACCCCGAGTTGCGCCCGGCAGAGCCTTCCGCAAAGCGCCCAGCCTCAAGCACCACAACCTTCAGCGCCGGATCAAGCTGATGCAGCCTCAGCGCTGCGGACAGCCCGGCAAAACCACCGCCGATGATGGTCACATCTGCGGTCTGGTCTTGCTCAAGCCGAGGCAGGTCTTGCTGCAGAGGCAGGATGGCGTTCCATCCTGCCACGCCGGTTTGCCGGGGCAAACGTTTGGCGGTGTAGATCGTCAATCTACCGCCTCATCTTCGTCATCGGCCAGATCAATCCAGATGGTTTTCAGCTGGGTATACTGATCATGGGCGTGAACCGAGTTGTCCCGGCCACCAAACCCAGACTGCTTGTAGCCACCAAAGGGTGTGGTGATATCCCCTTCACCAAAGCTGTTGATCGTGACGGTACCCGCCCGGATCGCCCGCGCGCCACGGATCGCGCGTTTGGCGTTGGCCGTGAAGATCGAGGCGCACAGCCCATACTCGGTGTCATTGGCAATGCTGATCGCCTCGTCAAAGCCCGAAACTTCGATCACCGACAAAACCGGGCCAAAGATCTCCTCGCGCGCCAGCGTGGCATCGTTTCCGGGCACCTCGACCACCGTGGCTTCAACAAACCCATTCTCCGCCTTGCCACCAATCAGCACAGTCTCGGCCTGATCCAGATAGCCGCACACCTTGGAATAATGCCCCTCGCTGACAAGCGCGCCCATGCGGGTCTCTGGGTCCAACGGGTCGCCGACATTCCAGTGCTTGGCATGATGCGCGATCCGTTCCAGCAGTTCTGCCTTCACGTCCTTATGCACGATCAACCGCGACGAGGCCGAGCAATTCTCGCCCATGTTCCAGAATGCGCCATTGACGACATGCGCCGCCACCCGATCCAGATTTTCCGCATCGTGCAAGACGATGGCCGGGTTTTTGCCGCCCATTTCAAGCACAACTTCCTTGGCATTGCTTTCAGCGGAATAGCTCAGGAACTTCTTTCCGGTTACGGTCGAGCCGGTAAAAGACACCATGTCGATGTCCATATGCCGCCCGATGGGTTCGCCCACCTCGGCGCCACCACCTGGTACCACGTTCAGCAGACCGCGCGGCAACCCGGCCTCAGACGCCAGCTCCGCCACCTTTAAAGCGGTCAGAGAAGTCTCGGCCGCCGGTTTCACCACCACCGAACAGCCCGCCGCCAGCGCCGGCCCGATCTTCCACGCCAGCATCAGCAAGGGGAAGTTCCACGGCAGGACCAGCCCAACCACGCCGATGGGCTCACGCACGACCATGGCGATGTGGTCATCACTGGCCGGGCTGACCTGATCATAGATCTTGTCGATTGCCTCGGCATGCCATTTCAGGCAGTGGATCATCTCGGGCACATCCACAGTTTCGCAATCAAAGATCGTCTTGCCGCTGTCGATGCTCTCCATCACCGCCAGTTCCCGCGCGTTGCGGGTAAGCAGCTTGCACAGGCGGATCAGAATGTCCTTGCGATCCGAGGGGTGCATCTTTGACCAACGACCGTCTTCAAAGGCCTCTCGCGCCTTTTCGACCGCAAAATCCACATCCTCCGATCCGCAGGCAGCAATGCTGGTCAGCACAGCCCCGGTGGCTGGATTGATAGTCTCGAACACCTGCCCTGAGGTCGCCGGGCGGTAGCCGCCATCGATGAAAGCGCCCGTCGGCAGATCCAGATGCGCAGCGATGGATTCGTATTCGTCTTTCGTCAACAAGCCCATGCCTTAACCCTCCGCCAAAATATCTGCGATTTTGCGTTTCAGAACGCGCGTCACCTGTTCCAGCGCGCGTTTGTCATCTTTGTTCAAACCTTTCAGAGGCGGCCTCACCACGCCTGCATCGATCCCGTTCATGGTGACGCCATGCTTGATCGTCTGGATGAATTTGCCGCCCTGCTCCAGAACCCGCATCAGCGGCATCAGCGCGCTCATGATGCGACGGCCCTTGGCAAAGTTGCCCTCGATCACACAAGCCTGATACAGCGCCACGTGTTCGGCAGGCAGAAAGTTCGACCCACCACAGACCCAGAACGGCGCTCCCCAGGCGAAGAACTCCAGCGCCTGATCATCCATGCCACAACCAAGTTGGATATGCGGGTAGTCCCGCGCCAGCAGATGCACCCGGTTGATATCGCCCGAACTTTCCTTGATGCCACAGAAATTCCGGCTGCGGCCTACGCGGTCCAGGAACTCTTCCCCCATCATCGTGCCGGTCCGGTGCGGATAGTTGTACAGCATCACCGGCAGGTCAGCCGCCTTGTCGATTGCCAGCGCATTCAGCGCATTCTCGCGGTCGGTGGGCACCGAATACGGCGGGCTGGCCAACAAGATCGCATCTGCGCCTAGGTCTCGCGCACCTGAGGCCAAAGCGACGGAATCCCCGGTCAGCATCGCCCCCGTTCCCACAACCAGAGGCACACGCCCCTTCAGTCGTTCATGCGTAAAGCGCGCCAGTTCCAGCCGCTCATCGACGGTCTGCGCATAGTTTTCGCCGGTGGACCCGCCCGAGATCAGCCCGTGCACACCATTCTCGATCAGGTACTCGATCACCTCGGCCAACGCGTCCCAGTTCACGCCACCATCCGCCGCGTAGGGTGTCACCACCGGCGTATAAATACCCTCAAATCTGAAGATCGGAGTCATGTGTCCCTCATGCAGATGTCTTGCCGGGGACCTGCCCCAGCGGAAAATCCAACCCCTCGGGCATCACGAACAGCTCGATCTGATCGCGTGACAGGGTCCAGTGGTCGTCGGCCAGCTGCGCAGCAGCCGCCTCATCGCCCGCCTCGATGGCGGCGATGATGGCGTCATGCTGGTCGCTCGCCTCTGAAAGGTTCTCAGCCATTCGTGCGGTCTGCGGGCGATAAAATGTCATCCCGATCCGCGCGTGATCGATCAGCAACCGGTTGAACGATGGGGATAAATAGACATTCCCCGCCATCTCTCCGGTCACCTCGTGAAACCGGGTATTGGCCAGCGTCCGCTCCTCAGCCGAGCCTGTACGCAAGGCTTGCCGAAACGTCTCTTGCGCCTCTTTCAACTGATCGATCTGATCGTGCGTCGCATTCGCCGCGGCCAGACGCAGCACCGCGCCATAGACCATCGGCGCAACCAGAAAGAAATCGCGTAGCGTGGTATGAGACATCTCTGACACCCGCGCCCCGCGATGGGTGCGCAGGTCCAGATACCCCTCACCGGCCAACTGCCGGAACACTTCGCGCAAAGGCGTGCGCGACAGGCCGAAGGCCTGCGACAGCTGCGCCTCGTCCAAATCCTCTCCGGGACGCAAACGCAGGGTCAGAACCGACATCTTCAGATGCTCAGCCAACGCCTCTTTCGGTGATTTCCCTTCGTCCCTCATCCGATCCCCTTCATCACGATCCTGCGAATCGATAACTTGCCCTCTGGTATCGTATAAAAATACATGTTGTATACAGTTAGTTTTCGTGCAGCATGCAGAAAACTGTCAGAACGCCCTGATTCCGGTCCTATCGATGAGCCAAACACAGCACTACGCCTTCATACTGGTCGAGGAATTCTCGCATCTCGCCTTCTCCTGCGCGGTCGAGCCATTGCGGATCGCAAATTTGCTGGCCGAGGAAGATCTTTATCGATGGTCCTTCCTGTCCGAACACGCAGAGCATGCGGTCTGTTCAAACGGATCGGTCACTTTGGTGCATGGCGGATTGGGATCTATCCCAAAATGTGACCAACTGTTTGTTCTGTCAGGAATAAACATGCGCAATCACGTCTCGCGTCCGCTGCTCGCAACCCTGCGCCGAGAGCGGGCACGGGGCACCAATATCAGCGCCTTGTGTTCCGGTGCATGGCTGCTGGCCGAGGCCGGATTTTTGGATGGGATGCAGGCAGCGATCCATTGGGAATACCATGATGCTTTCATGGAGGCCTTCCCCGAGATAAACCTTGTTCGCAGCGTCTTTGTCGCCGACGAAAAACACATGACCGCCTCGGGTGGCACCGCAACCGCCGATCTGATGCTGCACCTGATCGAACGCGACCACGGTCACGATCTATCTGTCGCAGTGGCCGATCAAATGGTCTATAACGCCGTGCGCAACGCCACCGCCGATCAGCGCGTTTCGCTGCAATCGCGCAACGGGATGCGGAACGCGCATCTGGCCAAGGCGATCCACATCATGACCGACAATATTCAAAGTCCACTGTCGCCCTCGGTCATTGCCAGCGATATCGGTATCTCAACCCGACAACTGGAGCGTCTGTTTGGGAAATTCCTGAACACCTCGCCTAAGAAATACTTCATGGAATTGCGGCTGGACCGCGCCCGCAATCTGTTGCTGCAGACCGAATCTTCGGTGACCGAGGTCGCCTTTGCCTGTGGCTTCGAAAGCGCCGGCCACTTCTCGCGTGTGTACCGGGCTGCGTTTGGCGTCACGCCGATGCAGCAGCGCAGCAGGCTTGATTGATCAAAGCTGTGACTGGACAGAGGGCCATGGTTGGGATTATCTGAACAAGTGTTCAGATCAGGAAGGAACCCGCCATGCAACTCTCAACCACAGCTGCGGCGATCACCGGCGGAGCCTCCGGCCTGGGTGAAGCCACAGCCCGTCACTTTGCCGAGAACGGCGCGCAGGTCACAATCCTTGACCGCGACGCCGAGCGTGGCCCGCAAGTCGCGGCTGAAATCGGCGGACATTTCGCACAAACCGATGTGACGGATGAGGCCTCGGTCGCTTCAGCGATTGCACATGCGATGGACAAGATGGGTCGCATCACCGCCGCAGTGAACTGCGCCGGAATCGCGATTGGAGCTAAGACTGTGGGCAAAGACGGCCCCCACCCTCTGGAGGCGTTCCAGCGTACCATCGACATCAATCTGGTCGGTTCCTTCAACGTCTCGCGTCTTGCTGCCGCAGAGATGGCAAAGAATGACCCCGAACCGGATGGCGCGCGCGGCGTGATTATCAACACCGCCTCCATCGCCGCCTTTGACGGGCAAAAGGGTCAGGCGGCCTATGCAGCCTCGAAAGGCGGCGTGGTCGGCATGACCCTACCCATGGCACGCGATCTGGCCTCGACTGGTATCCGTGTGATGGCCATCGCACCGGGCATCTTCATGACCCCGATGCTGGCCGGCCTGCCTGAAGAGGTGCAGCAACAGCTTGCGGCGGACGTCCCCAACCCTGCTCGCCTCGGCGACCCGCGCGAATACGGTCGTCTGGCCGGGTTCATCGTTGAGATGGGCTACCTGAACGGAGAGGTCATCCGCATCGACGGTGCCCTGCGGATGCGCTAAGACGGGTTTCATGACCGAGCGGCAGAAAATGGCGGCAGGCGAGTGGTATTGCTGCCTCGACCCCGAACTGGAAGTGCTTCGCATGAAAGCACGCCGCGCGGTTCATGCTCACAACACCTGCCCGCCCGATGACCGAGGGGCTATAGCTCCCGAATTGGCGACGCTCTTTGCGGGGATCGGGCAAGATTGCTATTTTGAGGCTCCGTTCCACTGCGCTTATGGAATGAACCTGTCGCTGGGCGACCGGGTTTATCTGAATGCGGGCTGTGTCATTCTCGACACCGCGCCTGTTCGCATCGGCAGTGACTCGATGCTCGGCCCCACGGCACAGATCTATTGCGCCCAACACGCCAAAGACCCAGCCCGGCGCGCACAGGGTCTGGAAATCGACCACCCGGTGACAATCGGCGAAAACGTCTGGATCGGCGGTGGCGCGATCATCATGCCCGGCGTCACGATCGGAGACCGCGCCATCGTCGGTGCAGGCAGTGTCGTCACGAAGGACGTCCCCGCCGGAGCAACTGTTGTCGGTAACCCTGCCCGCCCCATTTGAGCACGCGCAAACCGGTGCATAGGTTTGTACAACTCAGACAATCTAGTCGATCGAGGTTGTACAACTCGGACTCAACCGGCTTCGGCCTTCTCTTCAAGCATCAGCCACTCTTCCTCAGCCGCTGACAGTTTTTCCTGCCGTTCGACCAGGGCATCGGTTGCCTTCTGGAACTTGATCGGTTCGCGTGTGAACAGCTCAGGATCAGACATCAGATCTTCGAGCTTGGCGATCTCGGCTTCAAGGCGCGCGATCTCTGCTGGTAGCTTCTCAAGTCGGTGTTTCTCCGAAAATGAAAGCCCCGCCTTCTGCTTCGCCTCTTGCTTCACTTTCGGCTTTGAAGGCCTTGCTTTTTCTTCCTTTTTCGCAACTACATCACCTCGCTGCGCGATGTAATCGGACCAACCACCAGCATAGACGGTCGCGCGCCCGTTGCCCTCCATGGCGATGGTTGTGGTCGCAACACGATCCAGAAAATCCCGATCGTGGCTAACGAGCAGCACCGTGCCATCATAGTCGTCCAGCAATTCCTGCAGCAGATCCAGCGTTTCGACATCCAGATCGTTGGTCGGTTCGTCCAGCACCAGCAGGTTAGAGGTTTTTGCCATCAGTTTCGCCAACAGCAACCGGGCTTTTTCCCCTCCGGACAATGACTTAACAGCCGCTCTTGCCTGCGCATCATCAAACAGAAACTCTTTGAGATAGCCCACCACATGCTTGGGCTGCCCGCCGACCATCACCTGATCGGCCTTGCCCGAGACCCGCATCTCGGGATCGCCGGTCAAGCTGTCCCACAGGCTCATTTCCGGGTCCAGCTGTGCCCTCGCCTGATCGAACACGGCGATCTCAAGGTTAGTACCCAGCACCACCGAACCCTTGTCCGGTTCGACCTGACCTAGCAGCATTTTCAGCAACGTGGTCTTGCCCACACCGTTCGGCCCAACAAAGGCCACACGGTCACCGCGCTGAACCAGAAGATCGAAATTGCGCACGATCTGCTGAGAGTCAAATGCCTTTGAAACGCCATTGGCCTCGATGACCTTGCGGCCTGATTTCGGACCGGATTCCAACGTCATGGCAGCCGATCCCTGACGTTTGATCTGCGCTGCACGCTCGGCGCGCAAGGCTTGTAGCGCCCGAACACGACCCTGATTGCGCTTGCGGCGGGCGCTGATACCCTCGACGGCCCATCGCGACTCGGACTTGATCAAGCGGTTCAGCTTGTGGCGCTGCTGATCCTCCTCTTCCCAGACCTTGTCCCTCCAGTTTTCAAAGGCCGCAAAGCCCTGTTCCTGCCGCCGCACAACTCCGCGATCGATCCACAGCGTCGCAAAGGTCAACGCACGCAGGAATGCGCGATCATGCGAGATCAGAACATAGGCTGCACGGGTCGAGCCCAACTCACGCTCCAACCACGCTATCGCCTCGATATCCAGGTGGTTCGTCGGTTCGTCCAGCAACATCAGGTCCGGCGCTTCGGCCATCAGCTTGGCCAAGGCGGCGCGTCGCCTTTCCCCACCCGAAGCGGTTTCGACCGCACGCTCAGGGTCGAATTTCAGCCCTTCGCCCGCGCGTTCGACCTTATACAGCTCACCCGGTTCCAACCCGCTTGAGGCATAGTCTCCAAGCGTCGCGAATCCCTGCATTCCGGGATCCTGCTCCATGTAACCCACTGATTTACCCGGAGGGATGACGATTTCACCCTGATCGGCCTCAACCAGCCCTGCCATCACTTTCATCAAGGTGGATTTGCCAGACCCGTTCCGCCCGACCAGCGCGACGCGATCACCGGGTTGAACCACAAGGTCCAGATCGGAAAACACCGGATCACCCCCGAACGTCAGAGAGATACCGGACATCTGCAATAAAGGAATTCTCGCCATACCCGCCAGCTAAACCGGCCAAAGCAAGGCGTCAACGCCCCAACTTCACCTTTTCCCAGATACTCAAATCACCCAGCCACCGCGCGCAGCAACCGTTTACGAGCTGGGGGAATTGCTCCGATTTCAAGGCCAGTGAACACATGCAGGGTGTTCATGTGCCTGTCCACCACTGCATGATCGCTGACCCACCCCCCCATCATCAGATAGGTGCGCAACAAAGGCGGCATCCTAAGCATCGCCTGTTTTACATCAGGGCGTCTGCGCAAGCGCGCCGCAAAGCGAAACACATCCGGCGCCTTGACTCGCGGCAACCATCGCCTTGGTGCCAGATGTCGGTGTTTGAGCATCGCAAAAGCGTCAAGATATTCGGCAGTTTCTGTTCCAGCGAAGGACGAGCATCCGAAAAGCATTTCGATCCCGTTCTGATCGACATAAGCCGTCATTGCGCCCCACGCGACACGCAAGATATCCGGATCATTGTAGTCCGGGTGGATACAGAACCGACCCATCTCGACCATCGGTCCCGTAAAATCGCATAGCGCCGACAGGTCATAGAACTGTGCCGAGTAGCTGAGTCCGATTTCAAAGCCGCCCTGCATTGTTAGCATACGGAAACAGCACACCAACGCCCCACCGGCCTGCAGATCTTCGACCAGAACATGGGCGCAGCGTTCGTCAAAAGCATCACAATCCTGACCATCAGTAGCAAAGGTCAGCATCCTCAGCGTCTGCGCCGCCGCCACGTCTTGCTCGGTTTGCGCCAAGCGGGCGCGATATCGGCCCTTGTCCAACAAAACCGCCATGGTCGCATCCTCCTGCGGTTGCTGACCGGTCACATCTGTCTGGTTCTTACTACAGAATGTGTGACTGTCCTGTGACCACTGCAAGAGAATTGGTCGCTTTAGTTGTTTGCGCCAGGAATATTTGCCGGGTTGAAGTTGCCGATGTTACCCAGAAGCTGACGCAGGAAGCCTTTGTCTTCCACGTTGGAATCGGTCACGCGACGATCCAGCACGATGACATAGCCGTCTTCCAGGCCGAACCGCTCGATATTGCGAACGACGCCGCGCTGATCAAAGCTGATCGCGACCAGTTCACGTGAAACGACCTCGGGTCGTTTGGGCCCATAATGACGGACGCGCGAG
This sequence comes from Ruegeria sp. H9, assembly GCF_056532915.1. Taxonomy (NCBI): domain Bacteria; kingdom Pseudomonadati; phylum Pseudomonadota; class Alphaproteobacteria; order Rhodobacterales; family Roseobacteraceae; genus Ruegeria; species Ruegeria sp. H9. The sequence goes on from NZ_JBQFNX010000002.1 coordinate 779,502, forward strand.
GCGACATAGTAATAGCCCGAATCCCGCACCACGCCCGCCGAGCTGGGCGCGCCGATGGTTTCTTCAACACTATCGCGGGTATCGACGCCGACCTTGATTTTGGCCAGATCCTCTGGCGGAGGCACGTAGCCGTGATTCTTGAAGATTGGTGAACATGCGCCCGCGACCGCCAGACAGGCCGCAAAGACAAGCGTTTTCGACGCTGGTTTCAACCTGTTCAAACCCTTCAACATGCACATCCTCTTGCCATGGCCCCTTGCGGACCCTATCCGATTACAGAAACCAAGGCTCCGGTTCAACACAGGAAAACCTCACGAATGAGCAACCAGACATCTTTACGCGTCGCAGACCTGCCGCAAAACGCTCCGACCCCGTTTGAGTTGCGCCCGACCGGCGACGCGCTGGAGGCCATAAAACAAGAGCTCGGACTGCTTGGCCTGCGCAAGCTCAGCTTTGTCGGCGAATTACGCGCGCAGGCCAAACGGGATTGGATGCTTTCTGGCAAGCTGGGCGCAACGGTGATCCAACCTTGTGTCGTGACGTTGGAACCTGTGACCACACGCATCGACACCCCGGTGAGTCGCGTCTTTCTGGCCGATTGGAGCGATCCGGAAGAGCCCGAGTTCGAAATCCCCGAGGATGACGAGACCGAACCGCTTGGGCCCGAGATCGATCCTGCGCTGATCATGGTTGAAGCGCTGTCGCTGGCCCTGCCCCAATATCCACGGAAGGATGGAGTCGAGCTGGGCCAGATAGACTATACCGAACCGGGCAAACAGGCCCTCACAGATGAGGATGTAAAACCCTTCGCTGGTCTGGCGGGGCTGCGGGATGCGATGAAAAAAGACGAGTGACAGGCGAGGGATTTCCTGTCATAGCAGGCCGTCAGAAAAACCGCTTGAACATGACGAGAATCGCAGTATTTTCGCGCGCTCATTGGAATTTGGGTTGGACATTGCGGGGCAAGCCCCTTAAACGCGCGTCAAACCACGAGAAAACAAAGTACGTAACCCGGCTGACAGCGAATCTGTCAGCCCATATCAGACAAAGGTTGAGACCATGGCCGTCCAACAGAACAAAGTTTCCAAGTCGCGTCGCAACAACCGCCGCGCACACGACGCTCTGGTTGCTGCAAACCCGAACGAATGCCCGAACTGCGGCGAGCTGAAGCGCCCACACCACGTTTGCGCATCTTGCGGCCACTATGACGATCGTGAAGTCGTCTCTCAGGCCGACGAAATCGACCTGGACGAAGACGCGGCCTAAGCCTGATTGGACGCAGGCCAAGGCATGACGGATCAGCCCACGCAGACCGGACGGATCATCATCTCGGTTGACGCTATGGGCGGAGATTCGGGCCCTGCCGTCGTTGTGGCGGGCATTGCAAAATCTGCGGACAAGAACCCGAAGATCGGGTTCATCCTGCACGGTCAGGAACAGGAACTACGCAAGCTGGTTGCCAAACGGCGTGTCCTTGATGGGCGCGTCGTTTTTCGTGATTGCCCGGACGTGGTCACGATGGAAGACAAACCAAGCCAGGTTGTCCGCAGCGGCAAGAGCACGTCGATGTGGTCCGCTCTGGAAGCGGTGCGTGCAGGTGAAGCGCACGGCGCAGTGTCCTGCGGCAATACGGGCGCGCTGATGGCCATGTCCATGTTGCGGCTGCGCAAGCTGCCCGGCGTGAACCGCCCTGCCATCGCGATCCTGTGGCCCTCGCGCAATCCGCATGGGTTCAACGTGATGCTGGACGTCGGCGCAGATGTGCGCGCTGATGCCAAGGACCTTTTGCAATACGCGCTGATGGGGGCTTCATATGCGCGCAACGGTATGGCGCTCAGCCGCCCTAGGATCGGGTTGCTGAATGTCGGCACTGAAGAACACAAGGGCCGCGCCGAACTGAAAGAAGCCCACGCGATGATCTCGGACTTTGCCGATCAGGCGAACTTCGAGTTTGTGGGCTTTGTCGAGGGCAGCGATATCCCCGGCGACAAAGCTGACGTGATCGTGACCGACGGCTTCACTGGAAATGTCGCCATTAAAACCGGTGAAGGCACCGCTAACCTTATCGGTGATTTGCTGCGTGAGGCGTTCAAATACTCGCCTCTATCCCGGCTGGCCTCGATCCTGGCAATCACCTCGTTGAATCGTCTGAAAAAGCGGATAGACCCGCGCCGCGTCAATGGCGGCGTGTTCCTGGGACTCAACGGAACCGTGGTGAAATCCCACGGCGGAGCGGACGCAACCGGCGTTTCCGCAGCGGTTAAGCTGGCCTTCACTCTGGCCGAATCCGGTTTCGCCGAAAAATTGGCGGCACGGGTTGCATCAACAGCCGCACTTGCACAAGATGCGGCCCATTCCGTGTCTCAATCGGAATAATAACAAAAAAGGCAGTACCCCAGCATGGCAGGCCGCTCAGTTGTTGTAGGTGTCGGGCATTATTTGCCAGAGCGCGTTGTACCGAACTCTGAGTTCGAGAAAACGCTGGATACGACGGACGAATGGATTCGCACCCGGTCCGGGATCGAGCGGCGACATTTCGCGGCCGAGGACGAAACAACATCCGATCTGGCCACCAAAGCGGCCGAAGCTGCACTGGCTGATGCCGGACTGACGGCGGATGATATCGACGCGATTGTGCTGGCAACCTCCACAGCTGATTTGACCTTTCCTTCGGCGGCAACCATGGTTCAGGCCCGGTTGGGCATGACCAAAGGTTTTGCCTTCGATGTACAGGCGGTCTGCGCTGGGTTTGTCTTTGCGCTCAGCAACGCCAACGCCCTGATCCTGTCCGGTCAGGCGAAGCGCGTACTGGTGATCGGCGCCGAGACCTTTTCACGAATCATGGACTGGACCGACCGGTCCACCTGCGTGCTGTTTGGCGATGGCGCGGGCGCACTGGTTCTGGAAGAGCAAGAGGGTCAGGGCACTTCGGATGATCGCGGTATTCTTGCGACCGACTTGAATTCGGACGGACGCTACAAAGACCTGCTCTATGTTGATGGCGGGGTTTCGACCCAATCCACCGGCCACTTGCGGATGCAGGGCAATCAGGTGTTTCGTCATGCGGTCGAAAAACTGGCCCGAACCGCAGAAGTCGCGCTGGAGCGTGCAGGTCTGTCCAGCGATGATGTCGACTGGATCGTGCCGCATCAGGCCAATATCCGCATTATTCAGGGCACCGCCAAGAAGATGGGCCTGCCGATGGATAACGTTGTGGTCACCGTTCAGGACCATGGCAACACATCGGCAGCCTCAATCCCTCTGGCCCTGTCGGTGGGCAAGCAAAACGGCCAGATCAAAACCGGCGATCTGATCGTTACAGAGGCGATTGGTGGCGGTCTGGCCTGGGGTGCGGTCGCACTGCGTTGGTAACCGGCACAATCCGGCTTACAGAGCCTCCTGCAATTCATTGATATTGACAGCGAATTTTGCATAGCCATATGCTCAGACATCAACAGGGGAAAAAGCATGGGCGACAAAACACTGACCCGAATGGATCTGAGCGAGGCCGTCTTTCGTGAGGTTGGCCTGTCACGCAATGAAAGCGCACAGCTGGTCGAAAGCGTTCTGAACCACATGTCTGACGCGCTGGTGCGTGGCGAACAGGTTAAGATTTCGTCATTCGGCACCTTCAGCGTTCGGGACAAAACTGCCCGTATCGGTCGCAACCCTAAAACCGGTGAAGAGGTTCCGATCCAGCCGCGTCGTGTGCTGACATTCCGTCCGTCGCACCTGATGAAGGATCGCGTCGCCGCAGGGAACCGCAAGTAAGTTCAGGACATCCAGGTTATGAGTAAGTCCCCCGATGCCTTTCGCACCATAAGTGAAGTTGCGGACTGGCTCGGAGTTCAGGCTCATGTGCTGCGTTTCTGGGAAAGCCGGTTTACCCAAGTCAAACCCGTCAAACGCGCCGGTGGGCGGCGATATTATCGCCCCAATGATATGCGTCTGCTGGGCGGTATCAAGAAACTGCTGCACGAGGACGGGATTACCATCAAAGGTGTTCAGCGTATACTTCGGGAACAGGGCGTTGCGCATGTTGCATCGCTTTCACCCAATTTGGACGAAAACGCGCCCGCACCCAGCATCGACGATACTGTGGTTCCGTTCGCTTCAGCGCCGGAACCATCCGCAAACCAGATCGACATGGATTTGGGCGAAACCGCCCATTCCCCTGCCCCAGAGGCTCCGAGACCCGTCGCAACCCCCGAACCCAAACCGATACCGGCCGAGCTGGATGCAGCGCCGCTGATGGGTGGTATTGCCTCGCTGGCATGGAATCGTGACGAGTATGACGATGAGCTGTTGCGCCAGATTGCACCCATCGCCAAGGACCTGCGCAGGTGGCTGGATCGCGTCGAACACCACACGGCGGGATAGCAAAAAAGGCGATGATTTCCTCTTGCCCCCGCCGGGAAAGTCTTTATGAACACCTCAACGTCGGGCTATGGCGCAGCCTGGTAGCGCGTCCGTCTGGGGGACGGAAGGTCGCAGGTTCGAGTCCTGCTAGCCCGACCAAATCACACCGACGTTTATGGCACATAGGCCAGATCCCGCTCTGGCAGCAGAGGGGATCGAGATGACAGGTGTTTGCCCAAACCAACAGCTTGAGGCGATGATTGCACGCGGTGAGATCGCCGCAAGCCCGGATATCATCCCTGCACAGGTGCAGCCGGCAAGCCTTGATCTACGTTTGGGAACAGTGGCTTACCGGGTGCGCGCGTCGTTTCTGGCAGGCGAAGGACGGTCTGTTGCAGATCGTCTGGCCGAGTTTGAAATGCACCGCATCGACATCACCGAAGGCGCTGTTCTGGAAAAGGGCTGTGTCTATCTGGTGCCGCTGATGGAATCGCTCGCCCTGCCCGATGACATCAGTGCGGTGGCCAATGCCAAAAGCTCGACCGGGCGGCTCGACTTGCTCACGCGCACGATCACTGATGGCGGAACTGAGTTTGATCGGGTTCCCGCAGGCTACACAGGTCCGCTTTATGCCGAGATCTGCCCGCGATCGTTCTCGGTTCTGGTGCGCCCCGGAATGCGTCTGAATCAGATCCGTTTCCGCAAAGGTCAGGCGGTACTCAGCGACGCCGAGCTGACCGCGTTGCATGGTCAAACGCCGTTGGTTGATGGGCCAGCCGTCATTCAGGACGGGTTGGGGTTTTCGGTCGATCTGCAACTGCCCGATACCGATCTGGTCGGCTATCGCGCCAAGCCCCATACCGGGGTGATCGATCTGGATCGGATCGGCGAATACGACCCGCAGGAATACTGGGAAGAGGTGCATACCAAGGACGGTCGCATCATCCTCGACCCCGGCGCGTTCTACATTCTCGTCAGCCGCGAAGCGGTGCATATCCCGCCAATGTATGCTGCTGAAATGGCCCCATATCTCGCTATGGTCGGCGAGTTCCGGGTACATTACGCCGGATTCTTTGACCCGGGCTTTGGACATGCCGAAGCAGGCGGTGCCGGATCACGCGGGGTGCTGGAAGTGCGCTGCCACGAAGCGCCATTTGTGTTGGAACACGGACAAGTCGTCGGGCGCCTGGTTTATGAGAAGATGGCCGAAATGCCGACGCAACTATATGGCGCGGGTATTGCTTCGAACTATCAGGGTCAAGGCCTGAAACTGTCCAAGCATTTCAAAGCTGTGGGCTGAGTTTCAGAACTTCATGAACCGACGCATCTGACGCGACACCTGCCGCATCTGCTTTGCGCTTTGATTTTGGCGCTTGGTCGCATCGCGCATCTGGCGATCCGCCTCGGGGCCATTCTCAACATCAGACTGCCCCGGTTTGCGGCCCACCTTGCTGGCCATATCAATACCCTTGTCCACACCGTGGTTCACCAGGCGACGCATCACCCGACGCACGATCATATCGATGATCCGATTGGCATTCATTGGCTCAACTCCGTTTCCTGCACCCTATGATAGGCGGGATCTGCGGCAATAAAATGGCTGTCCGATCACTCTTCTTCGAACAGTTCGGTTTGATCTTCGTCCTCGTCATCACCCTGCCCTTCGCCCAGCGGCACAGCACCAGGGGGTGGGCGATTCTCCAACAGTCCGGCTGCGCGCAACTCCTTCAGGCCCGGCAGGTCACGGGCGTTTTCCAGCCCGAAATGATCCAGAAACTCAGGCGTTACGACGAATGTCACCGGACGGCCTGGTGTCATGCGACGGCGGCCCAGTCGGATCCACTCCATCTCAAGCAGTTGATCAATGGTGCCGCGCGAAACGGACACGCCCCGGATTTCCTCGATCTCCGCACGCGTGCAGGGCTGGTGATAAGCCACGATCGCCAGCGTTTCGATGGCCGCCCGGCTGAGTTTGCGGGTCTCGACAGTTTCCTTCTGCATCAGGAAGCCAAGATCGGGGGCTGTGCGGATCGCCCAAGCCTCACCAACGCGCACCACACGCACCCCGCGCCCTTCGTACCGTTTCTGAAGCGATTCAACAGCTTGCGCGGCATTGCTGCCATGGGGCATCCGCGCTTCAAGATCACCAATCGTCACTGGCTCGGCGCTGGCAAACAGCACGGCCTCGACCATACGTTCCTGTTCCGCCAAGGGCGGCGCTTCGAACAGTGTGCCTGTCTCTTCGTTGGCGTCAGTCACGTGTCTCAGTCCTCTTACGCAGATGGATCGGCGCAAAGGTCTCGCTTTGCTTGATCTCCATATGTCCTTCTTTCACCAGCTCAAGCGAGGCTGCGAAGGTTGCAGCCGTGGCAGAGCGTCGCCGAACCGGATCAGCATCCCAGCCTTCGGGCAGGTAGGTCTCCATATCCGTCCACACACCGGCAAAGCCTATCAGGGGCCGCATCCGCTCAAGCGCTTGTTCCATGGTGAAAACGGCGTCGCGGTCCATGACAAAGGGGCGGAACTCGTCGCGCGTGCGGATACGCGCATAGCCCTGCATCAGGTCCAGCAGTGTGGCGGAATAGGTCACGGTGCGGATACGCGTAACATCCTCACCCTGCCCGCGTTTGAAAAAATCTCGGCCCAATTGATCACGCGCCATCAGGCGCGCAGCGGCATCGCGCATGGCCTGCAAGCGTTCCAATTGGAACGCGAGGTGCGCGGCGAGTTCTTCACCCGAAGGACCCTCATCATCTGGGTTCGGAGGCAGCAGCAAGCGGGATTTCAGAAAGGCCAGCCAGGCCGCCATCACCAGATAGTCGGCGGCCAGTTCGATCCTCAACTGACGCGCTTTTTCGACAAAGGTCAGATACTGTTGCGCTAACGCCAGAACCGAGATTTTGCGCAAGTCCACTTTTTGCGTACGCGAAAGTGTCAAAAGCACATCGAGCGGACCCTCAAACCCGTCGACGTCCACAATCAAAGCCTCGGCGGCCAGCCGATCGGCTACCGAGACCGGGTCTTCGCTGAAAAGGTTATCCTGCATATACCTGCCCGCCCATTAGGGCAGATAGTTCCGCCTCGGCGGCTTGGATGTCAAGTTCCTGTGGCGGCTGGCGTCGAGCCAACGCCCGATCTGCGCGGGCTTGTGCCGCATCCGACATCTCACCAGCGGCTTCGAGCACCTTAGCACGCTCTTCAAAGGCCCCGTTGCAGTGCAAAGTAACATCGCATCCAGCGTCCAGTGCCTGTCGGGCCAAGTCGGCGGGCGCGCCGTTCAGGGCTTTCATCGTGATATCGTCGGTCATAATCAGACCGTCGAAACCGATGCGCTCCCTAATCAAAGTCATCATTCCAGCAGAAATCGTTGCGGGCCGTGGATCGATCTGGTCATAAACCAAATGCGCCGTCATCCCCATCGGCAAGTCGTTCAGCGCGCGGAATGGTGCAAAATCTGCTGCTTCCAGTGCACTTAGAGAAAGATCCACATGCGGCAACTCGTGATGACTGTCGAGCGTCGACAGACCGTGGCCGGGCATGTGCTTTACTACCGGCAACACTCCGCCATCAAAGTGTCCGTTGGCAACGGCTCGACCAATCGCGGAAACCTTTTCGGGATCAGACCCATAGCAGCGGTTCTTCAGGAACGCATGAGTACCCTCGCGGGCCAGATCGACCATCGGCGCACAATTGCTGTCGATGCCCAATCCCAGCAGTTCATGCGCGATCAGACGATAGCGCAGATACATCGCGCGCTCGGCCTGATCTCCGGCATGCGCGACATGATCCAAAGGGGGCAACCATTCACGGGCTAAAGGTGCGCGCAGACGTTGTACGCGGCCACCTTCCTGATCGACTGTGATTAGGCAATTTCGGCCAACCGCCTCGCGGAAGTCCTCGCACAAGGCGCGGGTCTGGTCAGCGGATTCGATGTTGCGGGCAAACAGAATGAACCCGAACGGGTTCATCTCTTTGAACAAAGCTTTTTCATCCGGCGTCAGGCGCAGCCCTTCGGCATCGGTGATAACCGCGCCAAATCTCACCGGACGGCGACCGGGATACAGTCTGCACCCTGCGCGACTAGGGCCGCGCAAAACTGGCGCGAGTCGCTCAGGTCATCAAACCCCATGACACGCAGGCGATAGAAGGTTCGTCCTCCGCTTGAGGTCTTCTGTATAACACGCTGTTTTCCATCCATATATTCTCCAAATCGGCCATTCAAACGTGCCCATTCGGCCTGCGCCACATCGGCGCTTTCGTATGCCCCAAGCTGAGCAAGTCGCGTGCCTTTGGTCAATGTATCGGGATCAACATCCAGACCAACAGCAGCCTTTACTGCAGCATTGATCGCAGCTTCCGTAGCGCTGTTGGACGAAATAGAACTTGGCGTAGCGCGGGCTGGACGCACATGCGGACGCAGCGACCGGCGTACACCAGGCAGTGCAGCAATCTTAGGGTCGGGCTGTTGCGCTGCGTAATCAGCCGGATCAATCGCGCGCTCTTCTTCGGGCGTGACCAGGGAAGCCAATTGCACGCCCTGCTCAGGCGTCTGTTCGAGCTGAGGTTCGGCGGCGAGCCCTTCGGCCAGAGCGTTCACGATCGCCTGATCAGTGGCGGGTTCCTCAATCACTTGCACTGCATTTGTGGCCTCAAGCGCGGTCATGGGCGTGTCTTCATCAGTCAGAGACACGGGGCGCGGTGCAAGGATCAGACGATCTGCCGGCGGTGCAGCAGTCCCGACAGCGGCAACTGCATTCACCGCTAGGCCCTGATGATCAGCAGGCGTCCCGCCGGGATTTTCGGGCTGCACGCGCATGGGTCCTTCGGCGGCACGCACGACCGGTACCCCGCTGACGTCGCGCATGATCAGTTGGTAGCCCCAAACGCCGACTCCGGCGACCAGCGCCAAAGACGCAACCGCCCCAAGCACGTTGACAATGCGGCCCAGCCCAGCGCCTGCGCGCGGGGCGTCATCATAGCTATAGCTTTCATCTGGATAATCATACGCATCTTCAGGATGCGATTGATTCGAGTAATGCATCTGCTCGGGGCTATGCTGCCCCGAGTAATCGTAACGTGCCATTTCCGCCTCACCGCCCGATTGCGCCGTAAAAAGTGGCGCGCGGGTCATTTCTTGTCTGCCTCAGACCGGCGGTTCGGGCGATATTTGTTATCGCATCTCCTGCGCCGGAGTAACGCCAAGAATACCCAAGCCCGCTGAAATCACAACAGAAACAGCCCGGGCCAGTGCGATTTTCGATTGGCTTGTGGCAACATCGCCATCCTGAATGAAGCGCAACTGGGTTTCGTCATTGCCCTTGTTCCACAGCGCGTGGAAATCTCCTGCTAATTCATAGAGATAGAAGGCAACCCGGTGCGGTTCATTTGTGCGAGCGGCGATTTCAACCAGACGTGGCCATTCTGCCAGCTTCTTGGCAACGGTCAGCTCAGAGGCGTGGTCGATCTTGCCCAGATCTGCCCCAGATAGCGTAGCATCATCGGCAGAAATCCCGGCCTCAGCGGCGCGGCGCAGCACACTCATGACGCGGGCATGGGCGTATTGGACGTAGAACACCGGGTTTTCGCGGCTTTGTTCCAACACCTTGTCGAAATCGAAATCCAGCGGTGCGTCGTTCTTGCGGGTCAGCATCACGAAACGGGTTACATCAGGCCCGACCTGATCGACTACATCGCGCAACGTGACAAAGTTCCCTGCCCGCTTGGACATCTTGAATGGCTCGCCATTCTTCCACAGCTTCACCAATTGGGTAAGCTTGATATCCAGCGGCACCTTACCATCGGAAAGGGCCGAAACCGCCGCCTTCATCCGTTTGACATAGCCGCCATGGTCCGCACCGAACACGTCGATTAGCGCGTCAAACCCACGGCTCACCTTGTCATAATGATAAGCGATATCCGGGGCAAAATAGGTCCAGCTGCCATCCGACTTCTTGACCGGGCGGTCGACGTCATCCCCGTGTTCGGTCGACTTGAACAAGGTTTGCTCGCGCGGCTCCCAATCCTCGGGCTTCTTGCCCTTGGGCGGCTCAAGCACGCCTTCGTAGATCAGGCCCTTGTCGGTCAAAGACTGCAGCGCCGCCTCGATCCGACCCGTGCCGTAGAGCGACTTCTCTGAGAAGAACACGTCCATCTCAACACCCAGCGCTTTCAGATCGGCGCGGATCAGGTCCATCATCGCGTCGGTGGCAAAATTGCGCAGCTCTTCCAGCCATCCGCTTTCCGGCTTGTCGATCAGGCTGTCGCCGTATTTCTCTTTCAGCGCTTCTCCAATTGGGATCAGGTAGTCGCCAGGATACAGGCCCTCAGCGATCTCTGGGCTCAGACCATTCGCTTCGCGATACCGTTCATAGGCCGACCGCGCCAGCACATCCACCTGCGCGCCGCCATCGTTGATGTAGTATTCGCGGGTCACATCATGGCCCGAATAGGCCAGCAAGCTTGCCAGCGCATCACCGAACACAGCCCCCCGCGTGTGGCCCACATGCAGCGGGCCGGTCGGGTTGGCCGAGACATATTCTACGTTCACCTTTTGACCATGCCCCATGGTCGAACGGCCATAATCGGTGCCCTTTTCCAGCACCGCAGCCAGCACGCCCTGCCAAACCGAAGACGCTAGCCGCAGGTTTAGAAAGCCCGGGCCCGCCACCTCGGCGCTGGTGATCCGGTCGTCTGCAGATAGCTTGCCTGCCAGCACATCCGCAATGTCCCGCGGCTTCATCTTCGCCGGTTTCGCCAGTACCATCGCCGCATTGGTCGCCATATCGCCATGCGCCGCATCGCGCGGAGGCTCAACCGCCACGTTGTCAAAGCTCAGCCCCTCAGGCAGCGCGCCTTCGGACTGCATCTGCGCCAGCGCGTCCAGTACCAGGCCGCGGATCTCGGAAAACAGGTTCATTTCGGATGTCCTTTTGCTTGCCGCGGGGTTTACCACGCAAAGCGCCAAGGTCAATGGACGCCTAAATTTTGCGCTTGGATTAACCGCTATCAGGGCTAAGGTCGGGGAAAACCGTGACCGGAGCCCCTGAATGCGCCTTACCCTGCCCTTCGCCCTGTTGCTGACCACCGCCCTGCCCACATGGGCCGAGATGCCCTCACCTCAAGGCCACGTACTGCTGACGCTCGGTGGCGCCGTCACCGAAACCAACCTGCCCGCGCGCGGCGAGAATGACGGCGGATTGTTGGGTTTTCTCGAAGTCACCCATACCGGTGCAGCAGGCTTTGACGCGGCTATGCTGGACGGGTTGGAACAGATCGAAATCACCATCCCCTACGGCCCGCCAGAGAACCAGCGCGACTATACCTTCGCTGGCCCGCTGTTGTCTGACGTAATGACGATGGCAGGTGCCAGGGGCAAATCCGCCCTGCCCATGGCTATGGATGGCTATCAGGCTGAAATCCCATGGGAAAGCATCGAGGCACACCAACCAATCGTAGCCACCCACGCGGATGGCGTGCCGATGGGCATTGGTAGTTACGGCCCCACGATGATCGTTTTCCCGCCCACGGATGATGCTGAACTGGCTCAAACACAAGCCAGCCAACAGGTCTGGGCCATCGCCTATATTGCGATCGAGTGATCTCCGGTAAGCCGGGCATGGTCTTGCAGCGCAAACCTGTCGGTCATGCCCGCGATATAATCCGAGACGATGCGGGCCAGCGCGGTCTCATCCTTTGCCGTCTCGATATCGACATGCCAGTGCCTGGGCATCTGTTTCGGGTCGGACAGGTAAATCGGAAACAGTTCCTCAACCACCTTGCTGACACTGGCGCGCACTTCCATCACGCTCGGTGCGCGATACATGCGCGAAAACAGGAAGGCGCGGATCTGTTTGAGCTTCGCCCAAAGATCATCCGAGAATTGAATGACCGGATAACCCAGATGGCGGATATCCTCGACCGACTGCGCCCCCGAGGCCGCTATCAACGCGCGTGAGGTGTCGATCAAATCCGAAACCATGACGCCAAATACCCGTCTGAGCGCCTCGTGCCGACGGCGATAAGGGTCAAGACCCGGATACTTGGCATCCACTTCGGCGAAACAGGCATCAATTATGGGAAGCTGCTGAATGTCTTCATCTCTGAACAATCCCGCCCGCAATCCGTCAAATAGATCGTGGTTGTTGTAGGCAATGTCGTCCGATAGCGCCGCGACCTGCGCCTCAGCGCTCGCATGGGTGTGAAGTTCGAGGTCAAAGCCCCGATTACACTCGGCCAATGCCCAAGGCAATGCACCAGTGACCGGCCCGTTGTGCTTGGCTATCCCTTCCAGACATTCCCAGGTCAGGTTGCACCCATCGAACTCGGCGTAGTGACGCTCAAGTTTGGTTACGATCCGAATGGCCTGCGCGTTGTGATCGAAGCCACCATATGGCTCCATCAACGCATGCAGAGCGTCCTCGCCCGTGTGACCAAACGGTGTATGCCCGAGGTCATGCGCCAACGCGACCGCTTCGGTCAATTCGCCGTTCAGGCCTAAGGCCCCGGCAATCGTTCGGGCCACCTGAGCCACTTCTATGGAATGCGTCAGGCGGGTTCGATAACTGTCACCCTCATGCTCAACAAACACTTGGGTTTTGTGTTTGAGCCGCCGAAATGCGCTAGCGTGAATAATCCTGTCCCGGTCGCGCTGAAAGCATGACCGAAAACTGCTTTCCTCCTCAGATACAAGCCGCCCCCTTGCGCGGCCTGGGTCCGAGGCAAAACCCGCTCTGTCCAAAGGTCTTGTCCTTGTCGCCTGTCGTCAGGTTCCATATATTGTACGATGCTAAGGAAATAAACCTTTGGAGACCGGCATGAATCTGCCCCCAACAGTCACAGAACGCGCCTTTGAACGCCTGGCCGAAATCGGTGCCGCAGATCAGGGCCAGGCCCTGCGTGTCGCTGTGGAGGGTGGCGGATGTTCCGGTTTTCAATACGAGATCGCCCTGGATGTGCCGAAAGAGGACGATTTGGTGCTAGAGGGCAAAGGCCAAAAGGTCATCGTCGACTCGATCTCTCTGCCGTTTCTGGAGAACGCGGTAATTGATTTCACACAGGAACTCATCGGCGCGCGCTTCGTGATTGAGAACCCCAACGCCACGTCTTCCTGCGGCTGCGGCACATCGTTCTCGATGTAGCTCCGGTGGGGGCTTTGCCCCCACACCCCCAAGGTATTTTTAGCCAGATGAAGAGGGATCCGCTCTCTGACAGTCAAAGTCAGAGAACTTCACCTGGCGCGGTCATCGGCGCCTCCGCCTGTACCGCATACTCAGTTTTGACGAATATGGTTAAGAATCCGTTTCTTCATCTGGCCCAAAATACCTCGGAGCGCGAGGCAGAGCCTCGCTTACTTGTTCGGCAACTTGCCGTTGCGTGTATTCTGCGCGATAGGTTGCCAATGGCACCGGAGGATCACGCATGAAAATCGCCACATTCAACATCAACGGTATCAAGGCACGGGCCGAGGCGTTACCTCGCTGGTTGGATGAGGCGCAGCCCGATGTTGTGTTGCTGCAGGAAATCAAATCTATTGATGAGAATTTCCCCCGCGAGATTTTCGAGGAGCGCGGATATAACGTTGAAACCCACGGGCAAAAGAGCTTCAACGGCGTTGCAATCCTTTCGAAATTGCCGCTTGAGGATGTCTCCCGTGGGTTGCCCGGTGATGAAAGTGATGAGCAGGCGCGCTGGATCGAAGCTACTGTCATAGGAAAGAGAGCACTGCGCCTCTGCGGATTGTATCTGCCAAATGGCAATCCGGTGCCGGGGCCGAAATATGACTACAAGCTTGAGTGGATGGAGCGCCTCTATGATCGTGCCCGCGATTTGATGGCATCAGAGGAACCCGCGTTGATGGCCGGGGATTACAATATTATTCCGCAGGCCGAAGATGCCAAGCGCCCCGACGCCTGGCGCGAGGATGCGCTTTTTCGACCCGAAAGTCGCGCTGCATTCCGCAAGGTATTGAATCTGGGCTTCACTGAAGCCTTTCGCGCGCGAACGCAAGGCCCTGGTCATTACTCATTCTGGGATTATCAAGCCGGCGCGTGGAACAGAAACGACGGGATTCGCATCGATCACTTTCTTCTGACGCCGCAAGCTGCAGATTTGATGCGTGATTGCAGGATCGATGCCGAAGTGAGGGGGCACGAAAAACCTTCGGACCATGTGCCGGTCTGGGTTGATCTCGACCTGTGAACGCTTACGCGGTCGCGTCGTAGCTATAGATCCACTCGTAGCGCCGTGCCAAGCGTGGACCAACCGCCATTAAGGCGGCCTGTGCGGCCAGCCTCATTGGCCCACGAAGATGGAAATTACGCGCATTTGCGCCTGCGGCGCCAACCACTTGCCTGGCACGCGGTCGTCGAGTGGCTTCATAGGTAGCCAATGCGCGGGCGACGCCTGAGTTGTCCTGGAACGCGCGTGTCAGGACCCAGGCATCTTCCAGTGCTAGGCAAGCTCCTTGGGCCATAAAAGGCAACGTCGGGTGCGCAGCATCCCCAAGCAAGGCCAATCGCCCATTCTGCCAGATTTGCGCCACGGGGCGCAGAAACAGCGCCCAAAGGTGAACCTCGTCAATCTTTGACAATATGTCACCAACCGGTCCGCCAAAATCGGCGAACCGGGTTCGCAGGTCGTCGGGATCACCCTGACGTCGCCAGCCTTCCTCTTTCCAGTCGGAACGCTCTTCTATGGCCACGATGTTCACGAGGCGTTGATCGCGCAGCGGGTAGGTTACCACGTGCCGGCCTGGCCCCATCGTCAAGGACGCGCATGGCAGTTCTTCTCGCTGGGTCCAGGGGATCGTTGCTCGCCAGGCAACCTGATGGGTGAAAACCGGGACCTCGGGGCCATTCAAGATCGGGCGGATAGTGCTGCGCCCACCGTCTGCAGCGATCGCGCATTCCGCACGCAGCCTTTCGCCGCTTTCCAGAACGATCTCGGCTTCGCTTGGGTGTTTATGAACCGTGGCGACAGGTGCATCCAGCCGAATATCCACCCCAGAGCGCAAGGCGGCTTTGTGCAACAGGTCCAGCAGATCTGCCCGGTGATAATAGTAAGTCGACCCAGCGGCAGGGACCGGGACCCGACTGATCACGCGCCCATTACGGTAATCGCGCAAAACGGTCCCACCCGAGTTTTGTCCGGCCTCAGGCACCTTACCAGCTACGCCTAGCGCACGCAGTACCGCCATCCCGTTCGCACTGATTTGCAATCCAGCACCAACTTCGGTCAGTTCTGGGGCCTGCTCCAGAACCGTCACCTGAGCACCCTGACTTCGCAGTGCGAGTGCCGCGGCCATGCCCCCAATGCCGCCGCCAATGACGCAGAAATTCAGACCATTGATATTCATGGACCTGCCATAACGCAAAAACGCCGAGGCGACAGGCCCCGGCGCAGTTGTTTTGTTGCAATTTCCCAGCGATCAATCGTCGCGGTGGACCTTTTCGCGGCGCTCGTGACGCTCTTGCGCCTCAAGCGTCATAGTCGCGATAGGACGCGCATCTAGGCGCTTGAGCGAGATCGGATCACCGGTCTTCTCGCAATATCCATACTCCCCTTCTTCGATCCGGCGCAGGGCCGAGTCGATTTTTGCCACCAGCTTACGCTGACGATCCCGGGTGCGCAGTTCCAGCGCACGGTCGGTCTCTTCGCTTGCGCGGTCAGCGACATCGGGAATGTTTCGGGTGTTGTCCTGCAGACCTTCGATCGTATCACGGCTGCCTGCGAGTAGTTCTGTCTTCCAATCCATCAGCTTGCGGCGAAAATACTCAAGCTGGCGATCATTCATGAAAGGTTCATCTTCAGCCGGACGGTAATCTTCCGGCAGAAAAACTTCCTGCTTCATATTTGCTCCCTCGGTATGGCCTGAAACGTCGGTTGCGATTGTATTACCTGACATTCGGCACCCCCTTCTGCGGAGCGTTTATCCGACGGGGCAGAGATTGTCACTACACAAACGTATGCCTCGCCGCCGCGTCACTCCGACTGCTCTAATATTGAGACTTGTAACAACAAAACCTTGTTTTTCTGTGGTTCTCGCAAGGCGTTTTTCAGGCAGCTTCAACCCCTGCGATACCCCGCCCCGAACGAATCGCCCAAAACAGATTGGACTTACAGCCCATCCCATCCTTTCGCGACGCTGCGGCCCGGCTTGTAAATAACCTTGCCTCTCTGTAACCCGAGCAGAGCAAACCCAGCCCGCATTCCGCGGAAACCACATGAGGGGTCCCATGACCGCACGTTTTCAAGGCACCGCAGAATATGTTGCCACCGACGATCTGAACATTGCCGTGAACGCCGCCGTTACGCTGGAACGCCCGCTGCTTGTCAAGGGCGAACCCGGAACCGGCAAAACCGAGCTGGCGAAACAGGTCGCGGGCGCGCTGGGGCTGACGATGATTGAGTGGAACGTGAAATCCACCACCCGAGCGCAACAGGGGTTGTATGAATACGATGCGGTCAGCCGTTTGCGCGATAGCCAGCTTGGCGAAGAGCGCGTGCATGATGTCTCGAACTATATTCGCAAGGGCAAGCTGTGGCAGGCATTCGATGCGGATGAAAAGGTCGTGCTACTGATCGACGAGATCGACAAGGCTGATATCGAATTCCCCAACGATCTATTGCAAGAACTCGATAAGATGGAGTTCCACGTCTACGAGACTGGCGAGACGATCCGTGCCAAGAACCGCCCGATCGTCATAATCACGTCGAACAACGAAAAGGAACTACCTGACGCATTCCTGCGCCGCTGCTTCTTTCACTACATCCGCTTTCCAGACGAAGCCACGATGCGCCGTATCGTCGAAGTCCATCACCCCGGCATCAAAGATGCGCTGCTGACCACCGCGCTGACCCAGTTCTACGAAATCCGCGAAACGCAAGGTTTGAAGAAAAAGCCCTCGACCTCGGAAGTGCTGGACTGGCTGAAACTGCTCTTGGCTGAGGACTTGAGCGCTGAGGACCTTAAACGCGACGGTGTGAATGCACTGCCCAAGCTACATGGTGCACTTCTAAAAAATGAGCAGGACGTACACCTGTTTGAACGGCTGGCCTTCATGGCGCGTAGCAAGCGGTGATCACAGCTTGTCATCGGTACGGTCGAGTGTCAGCATTACATCAACGAAAGACCCCGCGCCAATCGGGCCTCCAGAGCAGGAAATAGTAAAATGTCTAACGCCCTCACAATTCGCCCCTTGCGACCAGAAGACCGGGATCAATGGGCCGAAATGTGGCGTGACTACCTGGCATTTTATGAAACCGAAGCGCCGGATTCGACTTTCCAAAGCACCTTTGCGCGGCTCTTAGGTGATGATCCGAATGACTTTTCCTGTTTTGTCGCGGATTTGGATGGGCAACTGCTTGGACTGACCCACTACCTGTTTCATCGCCACGCCTGGAAGGAAGAAAGTGTCTGCTATCTGCAGGATCTCTATGCCCGCCCAGAAGCGAGAGGCACCGGAGTTGGACGCGCCCTGATTGAGGCCGTCTATGAAGAAGCGGACAGGCAGAAAGCCCCCTCAGTCTATTGGCTGACGCAGGAAAACAACCATACCGCACGCAAACTCTATGACCGCATCGGCAAGTTGTCGCCGTTCCTGAAGTATCAGCGACCATGAGGCTTTTAGGCGCAACCTTACTTCTGGCGGCGCTGTCTGCCTGCACCACGGTCGACCGGATCGAGACGCCGACCCGTACCCAGGTGATTGAAGCTTCGCTGCCGCCGTCTAAATCCTTCGGCGCTGCTCGTCCAAGCCCGCCTGCCCGCTCAAACAAGAACATCGCCGCAGATTTCCTATCTCTGCATTTCGCACTTGAGAGCGGCGCAGAGTTGCCCGTTTTCACCCGGTTTGATGGACCCATCACGGTGCGTCTGACTGGGACACCGCCACCAACGATGCAGACCGACCTGAGCCGGCTACTGACCCGGTTGCAACGTGAGGCGAAGATCGACATCCGGCAGATTCCAGAGGGTCAGGCGAACATCACGATCGAGGCTGTAAGCCAGAAACAGATCCGCCGCATCCTGCCGCAGGCAGCCTGTTTCGTCGTGCCCAACTCTTCAAGTCTGGAAGAATACCGCCGTGACAGGCGCAAAAGCAAAAGCAACTGGACCGAACTGCGAAAACGTGAACGGATCGGGATATTCATCCCCTACGATGCCAGCCCACAGGAAATTCGGGACTGCCTGCATGAAGAATTGGCTCAGGCACTTGGACCTCTGAACGACCTCTATCGCCTAACCGATTCAGTATTCAACGACGACAATTTCCACACTGTTCTGACCGGATTCGACATGTTGATCCTGCGCGCAGCCTATGCGCCTGAGCTGCAAAATGGCATGACACGCGAACAGGTGGCGGCGGTTCTGCCCGGCGTACTCAGCCGGCTGAACCCCAGAGGGGATCGGGTTGCGCCACAACAGATTACTGAGACACCTCGGGCCTGGATTAACGCAGTTCAACGCGCTTTGGGGGCTGGCGCTGGTACGGCCAAACGCGTCAACGCTGCGAACGAGGCAGCGCGAATTGGTCAACAGCAAGGCTGGACCGACCACCGCCGCGCCTATCCGCATTATCTGCTGGGGCGCATGGGGCAATTCGACGACCCTGAGGCGGCGCAGCAGCAATATAAAATTGCCCTGAAATACCTGAACGCCACCCCGGGAACAGAAATTCAGCGCGCTCATATCACGGCACAAACCGCAGCCTTTGCTTTGGCACAGGGTCAGGGCACCGAGGCCCTGCCCGAATTGAACAAAGCAATCAATGTCATGACCAAGGCCGAGAACGCCGCCCTTCTGGCCACTCTGCTGCTGCTCAAATCCGAGGCACTGCGGCAGTCCGGTCAACTAGATCAGGCACGTCGCGTTCGGCTGGACAGTATCGGATGGGCACGTTACGGCTTCGGCTCGGATTTGGTGGTGCGCTCGGTCACACAAGACATCGCGCAGTCAGCCGCCACAAGCACGGGTGGATAACGTCACATGATAGTGGTTCTGGGCATGGCTATTCTGGGCGCGATTCTGGGCGCGTTGACAGCACGCAAACGTAACGGAAGCGGTGCGGATATGGCGCAATACGCTGCGGGCTACGGCATTGCCTTTGCGTTGGTCGGGCTGGTGATTTCACTGGTCATTGTCCGCCTGGTATAGAACGATGTTCCTGCCCTTCTTCGAAAACCTCCGAAACGCTGGCATTCCCGTATCTTTGCGCGAATACCTGACGTTTCTGGAAGGGATGAAAAAGGGCTTGGCGACATACGATGTCGAGGCGTTTTACTATCTCGCCCGCGTTTCGATGGTGAAAGACGAGCGCAACATCGACAAGTTCGACCGTGCCTTTGCCGCCAGTTTCGAAGGGTTGGGTGAAATCAGTTTCGATCAAGTACTCGAGGCGGTCGATATTCCCGCCGAGTGGCTTGCAAAGATGGCCGAAAAGCACCTTTCGGATGAAGAAAAAGCCGAGATCGAGGCGCTTGGTGGCTTTGATAAACTGATGGAGACGCTACGCGAGCGCCTCAAGGACCAACAGGGTCGCCATCAGGGCGGTAACAAGTGGATCGGCACCGCAGGCACCTCACCTTTCGGCGCCTATGGCTACAACCCCGAAGGCGTGCGCATCGGCCAGAAAGAAAGCCGCCATCAGCGTGCAGTAAAGGTCTGGGACAAGCGCGAATTCAAGAACTTAGATGACACTGTTGAACTGGGCACCCGGAACATCAAGGTTGCCTTGAAACGCCTGCGCCGCTGGGCGCGTGAAGGTGCAGCGGAAGAGCTTGATCTGGATGGAACGATCAGGGCTACGGCTGAACACGGATATCTGGATGTCAAAACCCGACCCGAACGACACAACGCCGTCAAAGTGCTTTTGTTTCTGGACGTGGGCGGATCGATGGACCCGCATATCAAGGTCGTCGAAGAACTGTTCTCAGCGGCCCGAACCGAATTCAAACATCTGGAATACTACTACTTCCACAATTGCCTCTATGAAGGCGTCTGGCGCGACAATCGCCGCCGCTGGGATCAGCAAACTCCGACGCACGAGGTCTTGCGCACATACGGGCCGGACTACAAATGCATCTTTGTCGGCGATGCCTCGATGAGTCCCTACGAGATCGCTTATCCCGGCGGTGCAAATGAGCATTGGAATCAGGAATCTGGCCAAGTCTGGCTGGGCCGTGCACGCGAACAGTGGACATCGAACCTGTGGATCAATCCAGTGCCTCAGAAGTATTGGGAATATACCCATTCGATCGGCATGATCCGTGAGATATTCGAAGATCGCATGGTACCCATGACGCTGGCGGGTTTGGAACAAGGTATGCGGGAACTGACGCGCTAGTCACCGTCGGAGTCCTGGTTAACTCAGAAACCGGAAACAATAGGCCTAGTTTTCAGAGATATTCGCGTCAAAAGCACCACCAAAGAAACAATCTCAGCAAAATTCCCTGCCTCTCTCGAATTCGTGATATACGACAAAGGGATTGAAGCTGGGGGGCTGAGATGACCATTTCAAAACTACGAAATATACTGACATCTGTTTTGACCATTACAGCGTTCGCAATTGCATCGGGTGCGACCGCGACATTGGTACTTTCCCCTGACGCCGCTTATGCCAAGAATGATAATGGCAAGGGAAAGGGCCGCGGCGGCGGCAAAGGTAATTCTGGAAAAAGCAACGACGGCAACAAAGGCAAGGGAAAGTCCGGAAAAGGCAACGACGGCAACAAAGGCGGCGAAAAGGGAAAATCCGGCAAAGCTAAGGGTTCCAAAAGCGCGGGTAAAGATGCCGGCAAGGCCAACTCCAAAACGCACCGCGTGGAAAAGGCTTTCGGGTTTAACAAGAAGCAAAAGGCAAAACACCACCGGTCAGCCAAAACCTCTGCTAAAGCTAAGGGACGGAACGGCAAGGTACAAAAGACCACACTGGCGGGCTTTGGAAGAGAGTTTAAACGCGATGTCGAGCAACTATTTGGCAAGCGTTCGCCGGTAAAAACCAAGTCAAGCGCGAACCGCGTAACGAAAACGTATCGCAAGGCGTCGGTGGCTCCGGTTGAGTATTCCCCGCGACCTGTTGCTCGCACAGATTATAAATCCAAGCACTATGACAATAAGAAGCCCAGCAAGCGTCGCTATCGCGACCCGCTTGTTGCAGCGATCACCGATCCCGATGGCTCGGACAAGCTGCGTAACCTGAATGCGTCTAAGGCAGCAGCCCCGGCGTTCCGCAATGCTTCACCCAACAGCAATGTCGGCAAGATCGCGACCTATCAGGCGGCGGCGGAAACCTATTACGACCTGCGCGGTGACCTCTATGATACGCGCCGTGAACTGCGTGATCTGAACGAAGACTACGATGGCCGCAGCAGCGAAGACATCGCTGATGATATCGCCGCGCTTGATCCTGCGGACCCGAACTACGATGACAAGCTGAGTGCGCTTGAGGATGAGCTGCGCGATGCTGAAACCTATGAGGAGGCGCGCGACGATCTGCGCGCGGATCTGAGGGATCTGAAATACGAAACCCGCGACGCGTTGCAAGATGCGGAGGCTGCCTTTTATGACGCTTCGAAAGGGCGTACATTGACCAAGGCGACGCTGGGCGAGTTCCACGGCAATCTCGATCTGCCACAGCCAAACTACCGGCACAAGGACTGGGCAACGGTCCAGCCGGTGCCTTACGGTCCTGACGGCTTCCGCTATTCGGACGATAAGAAGATCTATGATGAAACCGACTATCGACTGCGCTACGACAAGCCATATTCCGATCGCAAGAAGGACCGCTATCGCTATTACCGCGACCCGCTTGTTGCAGCGATCACCGATCCCTATGGCTCGGACAAGCTGCGTAACCTGAATGCGTCTAAGGCAGCGGCCCCGGCGTTCCGCAATGCTTCACCCAACAGCAATGTCGGCAAAATCGCGACCTACCAGGCGGCGGCGGAAACCTATTACGACTTACGCGGTGACCTCTATGAGGCGCGCCGTGAACTGCGTGATCTGAACGAAGACTACGATGGCCGCAGCAGCGAAGACATCGCCGATGATATCGCCGCACTTGATCCTGCGGACCCGGACTATGATGACAAGCTGAGTGCGCTTGAGGATGAGCTGCGCGATGCTGAAACCTACGAGGAGGCGCGCGACGCTCTGCGCGCGGATGTGAGGGACCTGAGAGTTGATGCTCTGGTCGCAGAAAAGGAAGCTGAACGCGCATTTTTTGAGGCTTCGAAGGGCGAGGTCTTAACCAAGCAGTCCCTTGCCGAGTTTCATTCGAACCTGCACCTGCCCTCGCCAGGCAGGTAAGGCTGGATTGAGCCGCATAACTGATCGGGCGTGAAGGGCGAGTTACCGCTTGCCTCCTCGGGGTGGGCCGCCCATATCTAACTCATGCTTCGCTTAACACCCATCCTGCTGGCCATAGCCTATGCCGTTGTGATGTACCGGATATCCGTCTGGCGCACGCATCGTGAGTTGGATGCGAAGTCCACCGAACTGGCCGATCCTGCGCTAAAACGCATGACGGACCGGCTGGCTGCAGCCTTGGAAATTGATCGAGTCCCAGTCTACATCTACGAAATCGATCCGGTGAACGGGCTGGCCGCGCCGGACGGGCGCATTTTCATCACTCGCGGTTTTTATCGCAAATTTGGCAACGGCGAAGTATCAGCGGAAGAAATGGCAAGCGTAATCGCGCATGAATTGGGCCATGTCGCCCTTGGCCACGCCCGGCGGCGGATGATTGATTTCTCGGGTCAAAACGCCCTGCGTGCTGCGCTGATGATGCTATTGAACCGCTTCATCCCGTTCATTGGAGCCTGGATTGCAAATATGCTGACTCATTTGCTGGCCTCCCGCCTGTCGCGGAGTGATGAATATGAGGCGGATGAATATGCGGCTGCGCTTTTGACAAAAGCCGGGATCGGGATTGGTCCACAGAAGTCTTTGTTCCACAAGCTTGAGGATCTGACACAGCAGCGCGCGGGCGTTGTGCCCGCTTGGTTGATGAGTCATCCAAAGACGGATGAGCGGATCGCAGCTCTGGAAGTACTTGAACAAAAGTGGGGCGTGGGAGTTTAGGATAGGAGCGAGGGGCCAGCCCCTCGGGCTCCCCGAGATATTTTTGGCCAGATGAATGGGATCCCGAATTAAGTACTCAGGGCTTTGCCAAGGCGCGGCAGGCGGGCTTTTTTCATTAAGCTGCGCAAGGTCCATTGAGCACCGGATAGCCGGTTGGCTTCAGCAAGGACCGCTTTGGAAACCTGCGTCATGCCTTCGGGGTCGGACAGCCAGAGTTCATGTAGCAGTCCGTCCGGATCGCGCCGCTCAAGCCCTTCGTCGGCCAACATATTCTTGGGAAAATCCTTGGCATTGACGGTGACAATGACATCTGCCGAGCTTGTGACCGCCGTTGCGAGAACGTGGATGTCGGCGGCATCCGGCAACCATAGGCGCTGTTCAACACCGAGGTTGGCGGGTTGCTCGGCATTTGGCCAATGGGCCTGAACCAGCGCGATTTCGGCGCGCGCCTGCGCCTCGCCCTCGGGGCCAAGCTTGCGGGCGGCGCGGGCCCATTCTTCGAGGATACGTGCAGACCAGACGGGCGTGAAATAACCAA
Organism: Ruegeria sp. H9; assembly: GCF_056532915.1. Classification (NCBI taxonomy): domain Bacteria; kingdom Pseudomonadati; phylum Pseudomonadota; class Alphaproteobacteria; order Rhodobacterales; family Roseobacteraceae; genus Ruegeria; species Ruegeria sp. H9. Next base: position 803,480 of record NZ_JBQFNX010000002.1, read on the forward strand.
GCCTCGCAGCGCCCAACAGCATCTCTCGCATCACCGTGGGATAGATGACGCAGGTATCCAGAACGGCCTTCACAGACGGTAAAACACGGCTTTGAGGTAGCCGCTTTCTGCTAGCTGCGGCAGTTGTGGATGGTCCGGCCCGGCAAAGCCAGTTCGGATCAGTTGGGCCTGTCGTCCTGCCCGTCCGATCCCACGGGATGAGGCATCGCGGAAGCGGCCCAGATCAGCGGCATGAGAACAGGAGCAGAGGCCAAGATACCCGCCCGGTTTGACCAGCGGAGCCGCCAGACGTGCGGTACGCTCATAGGCACGCAAACCTGCATCCAACGCCTGTTTCGAAGGTGCAAAAGCCGGGGGATCACAGATGACGACGTCGAACAACGCGCCCTCTTCGCCGAGTTTGGTCAGTATATTAAAGGCGTCGCCTTGTCGGGTCTGGAAACGGGCAGAAAATCCTGAGACTTCTGCGCCCTTCGCCGCCAGTTCGAGCGCCGCTGCCGAGCCGTCAACGGACAATGCCTGTGCTGCGCCGCCCGCCAGCATGGCCAGACCAAAGCCTCCGACGTGGCTGAATACGTCCAGCACCTGCGCCTCGGGGTGAACCAACTTGGCGGCAAAGGCGTGGTTGGGGCGTTGGTCATAGAACAGGCCAGTTTTCTGTCCCCCGGTCAGGTCGGCCATGTAGGTTGCGCCATTCATTGGCACCGGCAGAGGCTTATCGGGCGCGGTGCCGCGCAAGGTCAGATTGGTGTCGTCCAACCCCTCGAGCACACGCGTGCGCCCCGAGGCGTTCTTCAACACTGTGTCGACCCCGGTCACCTTGACTAGCGCGTCGGTCAGAGATTCAAGATGTGCCTCAGCCCAGGTTGCGTTGGGTTGGATCACGCAGGCGTCTCCGAACCGGTCGATGATCACCCCGGGAAACCCATCCGCCTCGGCATGGATCAGGCGATAGTAAGGCGCATCGAACAGTCGCTCGCGCATCTCAAGCGCGCGGCGCAGACGGGTTTCAAACCAGTCCGCATCCAACTGCGCGTTAATGTCGCGATCCAGCACCCGGCACATGATCTTTGAGGCCGGATTCACCGCGACCAGAGCGATTGGCGCGCGCTTCTCGTCTTCCAGCACAGCCAAGGACCCCGGCCCGATTTTGCGGGTCCGGCGGTCGGTGACGATGTCATTGGCATAGACCCAGGGAAACCCGTGGCGCAGGCCACGCGCATTGGCCTTGGGTTTCAAACGGATACGGGGGCGGTCAGCTACGGGTGTCATGGCGCCCTCATAATCGTGAATGCACGGGGGTGAAAGCCCCGTTAACGGTTGCGCTTGCGCCAGCCGCCACGACGCTTGGGGGCTTGGGCCGCCTGCAAACCCTCGGTCAGGACCTGCGTCATCGGATGATCAGCAGCCTGTTCCGAATAGACTGCGTGTAGGTTGGTCAAGGCCTGATTTTGATCAAGCTCTCCGGGCAGGCTCAGCGCCCAATCCAGAAAGATGCTGCGACACTCGGGCAAGGTGATGCCTTCAATGCGATACGCCTCGCGGATCAGGCCTTTGTGGTCATTCGGATCATCACTGCGTGCCATCTTCAACCCTTCCGACAACTGCGCCAATCAACGAGGCCGCAGTGCTGTAATTGTCTTGCAACGCGGATTGCAGCTGTTCGACCTGATCGAACCCGGTCGCCCGACACAGAAAGGCCGTACCGCCTTCACCGATCTTGTCGGCCTCGATCACCTTTCCCGACAGCAGACGCGCCGCACATTGCACCGACCAGCATAAATCGTAACAACCCTTCAGGGTTTGCGCCTGCGCGACATCCAGCAGCCCGACAGCGACCGCCCCGTCCAGACCCGAGTGTACATCGCGCTGGGGCAATCCGGCCAGCAATGCGCCCGTCTCTGCCATCAGTTCGATATCCATCATGCGACCCGGCCCATTCTTTGCGTCCCAAACGCCCGCTGGTGCTTTGGCTGCGGCCAGTCTTTCGCGCATCTCGGCGACTTCTTTCAGCACCTTCTGGTGGTCGCGCGTTTGCGATAGGAATTCAGCGCGGAAGCTTTCGATATCCTCGGCTAAACCGGCTTCACCTGCGACCACATGGGCGCGGGTCAAAGCAAGGTGTTCCCACACCCAGGCCTCATTCTGCTGATAGTTGGTGAAGCTGACCCAGCTTGTAGCCACCGGCCCCTGATTGCCCGACGGGCGCAGACGCATGTCGACCTCATAAAGCCGTCCCTGCGACATTGGCGCGCTGAGCGCCGTGATCAGTGCCTGGGTGAACCGAGCATAATACGTCCGCGTCGCCAGCGGGCGAGGACCGTCGGACATATCCTGATCCTGCGGGTCATAAATGACTATCATGTCCAGATCGGATTGCGAGTTGATCCGACCCGCCCCAAGCGAGCCCATGCCCAGAACCGCAGCGCCGCGCCCTGGCGCCGGTCCATGCTTTTGGAAAAACTGATCGACAACGCAGGGCAAAACCGCCGCAATCACGGCCTGCGCCAGTTCGGCATATTGCTGCCCGGCCTGCGCCCCATCGATCAACCCGCGCAGATGGTGAACGCCGATGCGGAAATGCCATTCCTTGCACCAGCGACGTGCGAAATCGAGCTGTGTTTCATAGTCGCTTTCATCCGACAACGCCTGTGTAAGATCAGCTTGCAAGGCCGACTGTCCGGGCCAGTCGCTGAAAAAGCTGCCACCAATCACCGCATCAAAAACCGAGGCGTTGCGCGACAGATGGGTGGCGAGCGCATGTGACGTCCCAACGATATCGACCAGCAGATCAATCAGATGCGGGTTCGCTTCGAACAGGGAAAACAGCTGCACTCCAGCGGGTAATCCTGCCAAAAACCCATCCAGCGCCAGCAATGCTTCGTCGGGTTTCGCAGTTTTCGCCAATCGCGCTAAAAGTTCCGGTCTGAGCCGCTCGAATATCCGTGCACCACGCTGCGATCGAAGCGCCGGATAAGTCGGCCAGCGGGCCAGCACACCCTTGTCAAACTCAACCTCCTGAAGCGGCACGGGTGCCGCGCCTGGTCCAGGGGCGAAGAACCCTTCGGTCAGTTCGTGCACTTCGGTCAGGCGGCGGGTCAGTTCGGCGGTCAATTCGGCGCTGCTGATCCCCATCAGGCACGCGACCCGTTCGAAACCGTCCTCTGAATTTGGCACCTTATGGGTCTGTGCGTCGTGCACCATCTGGATGCGATGCTCGACCTCGCGGTGGGCGCGGTAGTGGTCAGTCAGTTTCTCTGCGACGTCTTCGGGCACCCAGCCCTTCGACGCCAACGCCGCCAGACCGGGAACGGTACCCCGGACGCGAAGGTCGGGATCACGTCCGCCCGCGATCAATTGACGGGTCTGAGTAAAAAACTCGATCTCTCGAATACCGCCCTGCCCCAGCTTCATATCGTGGCCGGGAATCGAGAGACTTCCGCCCGTTCCCTTGTTCTCGCGAATGCGCAAGCGCATGTCATGGGCGTCTTGAATGGCGGCAAAATCCAGATGCCGCCGCCAGACGAACGGGCGCAATGCATCGAGGAATCTCAGACCTGCCGCGATGTCCCCGGCGCAGGGGCGTGCCTTGATATAGGCCGCGCGTTCCCACGTGCGCCCAAGGCTTTCATAGTAGCGCTCAGCCGCTTCCATCGCCAGACACACAGGCGTCACCGCCGGGTCGGGGCGCAATCGCAGATCGGTGCGGAACACATAGCCATCCGCCGTCTTGTCGCTGAGCGTGGCACAGAAATTCCGCGTGGCGCGCACCATGCCCTGTCGCGCTTCGTAGAAATCATCGGGATCAAAGCGGGTTTCGTCGAACAGCACGATCAGATCGATATCTGAGCTATAATTCAGCTCATACGCGCCCATTTTGCCCATCGCCAGAATGACCATACCAGCTGCGGTTTCGACATCATCTTCGGTCATACCCGGCAGCTTGCCGCGCCGGATCAGCGCAGCAATTTCGGCCTTCGCTGCCACATCTGCGGCCAAAGCGCCAAAGTCGGTCAGCGCGGTAGTTACCTTTTCCAACGGCCACGCACCTGCCAGATCGGCCAGCGCCGTCAGCAAGGCCATGCGCCTCTTCGCTTGCCGCAAACCGGGTTTCAACTGATCCGGCGGCAGCGCGCGCGCTGCGCCCATCACATCCGCCAATGCCTGGTCCGGTTGCTGCAACGCGTGCGGCAACCAGTCCCTTTCTTGGTCAATCAAACCTTTCAGGTAGGGGCTAGAGCCCGCAGTTCCCGCGATCAACTCCCCCTGCTCGGCAGTCAAATCGGGCAGCGCCGCGCGTGTTTCGTCACCCAGATCGGTATGAAAAGCGCGCGGCAAGCGGTTGATAACAAGAGGCTGGCTCATGACCGTTCCAGTGGCGTGTCCTGGCTGAAACTGTTGATCCAGACGTCGTGACGCCGCTCCCACAGGGATGAGATCAGCATCGCCTCCCATTCCTGTGCTTCGGGGCGCAGATAATCTGCCCTGTATGAGAGCAAAACCACATCCGCCGATAAGACGCGCAACCTGGTATCGCTGAGTTCATATTGCGCCATCGTAGGCGCATCGGCGAACTGGCCAACATGATCGTCGCGATTGGCAAAACCCGTTGGATACACGCCCAGAAAATCGGGGCTCAACAGTGCCCGGTCCGCCTGTGCATTGCCTTCAACCAGCGCAGTCCATACCTGTTTTTCCAGCGAGAGGATCTGATCGAGTGACGGTGGGCTGGTGTTTTCAATATCTTCCATTTGCCTATGACTTGTGACGGCCGAAAATCAGATGCGGCCAGCGCACATGATCGGACAGAGTTGGCTTAGCCCTGTCCGATTGAACAGCAGAAAGGGCCGAATGTCCAAATCGTTATAGCCACTGATCCACTGGCGGCAAATCGAAAGTGAACGGATTTTCAATCCCCTGCCCGGCCAAATCCCACTCATCATAGTGCTCGTCTTCACGAAGCTGCAAAAACACCGCCTCAAGCTGATCGTTCAAACTCACCAACTCGTCCCAGGCGTCACCCATATGAGCCTGGAACATCGCCAGTTGTTGGAACAAGCCATCTGGCAAAGGGCCAAATTCCACACTCCCCAGATCGCGAGCTGGGAAATACATATCCTCTTCAAACTCAAAAAAGCGCGACATTCCGTCGTTAAAGTCAATTTGGCCATCGAACGAGACCGCAGCAAATACTTCATAAAGACCGGTCTCATTCATTTCGAGCTCGAACGACACCTCAAAACTCAGCGCAAAATCAGAAATTCCGTTTTGATGAAGCTTGCCTGCGATCTCGACGACCTCGTAATAGCCGTATGACGCCAGAACCAGATCGCCATTTGCATCGAACCCATGCACATCGAACATCTCCCCCAGTTCGCTGGCTATAGACAGATGCTGAAACTGTGCTGCCTGACTAATGTGAACGCCCTCAAATCCAAAGGCGGACCGGGCCTCATAAGAAACAGGTATGTCCGTTCCATTCATGCTTATGGTTTCAAGCGCGACTTGCTGTGTATGGTACAGCTCGGAAATGAGCGTGGCGCTTCCGCGTGTCGCGATCTCGTGGTTCACCATCGAAAGATTGAACTCAACCTCGCGAGACCCAGCACCTTGATACGCGCTGACCGTGCTGTCGATCACCCCGTCCCAAAACCCGCGCAATTCGATATCCGGCAGATCTTCTTTCCCTTCGAGATCATGGGGATCGAGGTTCAAAAAAGGCAAATCGACTTGATCAATCGAACTAGATACGCCGCCTTGCGAAGCTGGGCCTGGTTCGGTCGACAAGATGAAACTCTCCTCTGACCCGAACGGCCAATGAGTTGTGTTCACAACATTCATTTCAGCGACCTCCATTTATTGCTCCTCGGAAAACTATGTATTCAGCCATTGCGCAAACCCTATGGAAGGGTTTGATTATTAAGCGTTCTTAATAAAACGTTTAACCGATGGGCTGCGTCGCTCGGCCTGAATTACTGAGACGTAAATCCGCTGTAGTTGAATACTCGATACTGCAGTAGATCAGAGGAAGCGGGATAATTGCGAATGGACCTGAATTGGCGTGTAAAATATGGGCTCAAATGCATTTCCTTAGTTTGAAAATCTCATGAGCCCAATGGTTTTCAAGAAGGCCTTGAACAGCTATTTACGCGGTCTGCTGTTTTCTGGGACATAAAAGTGGCAAATGCCCAATGCCTCATGAAGCCAATCAAACAAATAGTTTTGGGCGCTGGTAAGAATGGCTTAGCCAAGCCATGAGTTGTTTTCATTGAATATCTGGCCAGGGTGAGCGCCCTCCTGTAGGCCAATCAGAACGTTCATATAGCCATCCTCCAAGCCAATACGAAAAGCACAGCGATAAATCTCCGGTTTCAAAAATAAAACTGGCATTGCCTATGCCTAGACAATGCCAGCGCAGGCAGCTGGGAGGAAAGATTGAACTGCCTAATATTTCTGACGTTCGTCGTGAAACCCGCTTCTTACAGATGCACGAAGAGATCACTGCCCTCTACTGATACATCGAAGCGTCTCGTTTTAATGGACGAATCCACAAGAAACTCACCGCTGCGAATGTCGAATTCCCAACCGTGCCAGGCGCAACGGACGATTTCACCGGCGCGATCATAGACAAATTCGGTTGAGTCCGTTTGGCGGGTCGTACCGCAGACCGGGCCTTCGCAGAGGGCCGCACCTTTGTGAGGACAGATGTTGAGCAAAGCGTGATAACCGTCGTCGAGTTTGAAAACGCCGATGGGCATGTTCGAAACTGTGACGATCTTTGCCGCGTCGCTGGGGACTTCATCAGTTTTGCAGGCGAAATACTTGTTTGCCATGGTCGATGTCTCCTTCTTTATTCGGCGGCATGCGCCATCGGGCGTGGCAGACGGGTATATACGTCCAACGCATTGAGTCCGAAGATCTTCTCGCGCCATGCGGGCGGGACATGCAGCTTGTTGACGTCGTCGTAGTCCCAATGCGGATAGTCCGACGCGAACATCAGGGTGTTCTCTCCATCCATCGCCTCAAGCGTGGCCCACAGGTGCTGGATATTCGCGGGCTGCTCCAACGGCTGGGTCGACATGCGGATGTTCGACTTGAAGTACTCGGTCGGCAGACGCTTGAGCCACGGCGTTTCCTTTCGCAACGCCTTGTAGTTCGCATCTAGACGCCAAAGAACCGAGGGCACCCAGGCGACGCCACATTCGATTATTACCACTTTCAAGCCCGGCCATTTCTCAAACACGCCGTGGGCGATCAGGCTGGCCATGTGGGTCATGGCCGTCTGCGGCAGTATCGCGTGGGTTTCCCAGAAGAAGGTCGAAGGCCCGGCCCCGATGGGGGTCGAGTTGATGCCGCCCTGTCCGCCGAGATGCATAGCGAATGGCAAGCCCATTTCGGCGCAAGCCTCATAGATCGGGTGATAGAACGGGTCGCCATAAGGGCGCGCGGCACCGTGGCTCACCAAAACTTGAACGACACGGGGGTGGCCGCCAACCCGGCGGATTTCAGCGGCGGCCAGATGCGGGTCCTGCGGTGCCACCACGATCGAGCCCCAGAACCGCTCGTCCTTGGGCAGCCAGTAGTCGATCATGTAGTCGTTATAGGCTTTGCACAGCGCATTGGCGTAATAAGGGTTGGCCAGCGTTGAGGCTTCGATCGGTTCGTCGCCGGTCAGGATCGCAACGTCGATATTGTATTTATCGAGGTGCTTTTCCTTCATTATCAAGTAGTTGTCGTCTTCCTCAACCGGGTTCACGTCATGGCGGGCAAATCCTTCGGGGTGGAACCAGGGACGATGGCCATGTGGGAATGCACCACGTGGGCCGGTGCGTTCACCCCGGACGAACATGTCCTTGAAAAGACCTTCCATGTAGGGTTCCAGAACCGTGGCGCTGCACCAATAGTTGTGGCAGTCGCAATCGACGATGAACATGAACTTCTCCTGTTGCTGGCGCCAAAAGGGCGGGCTTACATCTTGTTCAACGATGCTTGATATCTGCGAAACTTTGGCAAATAAATACAATTGAAACGCACCTATCGATCGGGATTACCGATTAAATGAATCGCCAGCTTTTAGTGACCTACATGGATGTTCTGGAAACGCGGAACTTCAACCGCACCGCCGAACGTCTGAATGTGACCCAATCCACGGTCAGCGCTCGCATCCGTCAGTTGGAGCAGGAGCTGGACACACGCCTGTTCGAACGGGGGCGCGGCGGGGCTGAACCCACGGCCGCCGGGCGCCGCTTTGAGACCCATTGCCGGTCACTGCTGGCTGCTTGGAGTCTGGCACGACGCGATGTTGAGGCGGGTGGCAGCGGCAACAGGCAACGCTTGCGTATATCAGTTCAGTTCAGTTTGGCCCGATCCGTGCTGATAGACTGGACTAAGGCAGTCAGGGAAAGAAACCCGTATCTGGACCTGTATCTCGAGGCGAATTTCTCACAACAGATACAGCGGGATGTTCTGACCGGCGAGACCGATATCGGTATTGTTTTTGTCCCGCAGCGGGCGCCTGACATGTTTGTCAGCGAATTGGGCAGCGAAAGCTATGTAATGCTGTCCACCGATTGTGACCGGATCGAGGACGTTCCATGGACGCGCTACATTCAGGTAGCCTACACATCATATTTTGACCGCCAGCATGACGAGGCGTTTTTGGATCAGCCGCAAAGCTCGACCCTGGTGGGCAGCAATGATCTGGCTTTGGATTTCCTAAAAGCCAGCGGCGGAACGGCATATTTCCCCGGATTTGCCGCACCGGGTCTGTGTGCCGAGTATCCAACATTGCAACAGGTTACTGACGCACCGGTGATCCCACAGCCCATCTATTCCATCGTGCACGTTCGAAAACGCCATGATCCGCTGGTGGCGCAAGCTGTCACCCTGTTCAAAGAACTAATCCAACACAGATCAATCGCTTTAACCGATTGATACCGCAATTCTGCACCGTTTTTCAGTCCCCTCGCACCATTATCCTCGCGCGAACCCTATTCTGGAGGTTTCCGCAAGATGCTCGTTGCGACGGACAGTCCGTTTTCCCTGAATTCAGCCAACAACCAACCCTGCTACGCAGGTGGGCCTGCCACTTTGACCTGCAAAGCGGTGATCGATGAAACGCATGACAGCAAGACCTTCGTCTTTGAAGACACGCAAAGCCGCAGCTTCGACTTCAAACCAGGCCAATACGTGACCTTCTGTTTCGAGATCGAGGGCAAGCAGCATGTACGCGCCTATTCGATCTCGTCCACGCCGACCCGGCCCCACAACATTCAGGTCACCGTCAAGCGCGTGCCCGGTGGGGTTGTGTCCAACTATCTGAACGATCAGATGGTCCCCGGAACAGAGATCGAGATTGCAGATATCACCGGTGGCTTCAACTGGGTGGATATCCCCAGCGATAAGCCATTGTTCCTGTCCGGTGGCTCGGGTGTCACCCCGGTCATGTCGATGCTGCAATACGTCACCGACGTGACCTTGCCGAAAGACATCGTTTTCGTGCATTTCGCTCGCTCGCCTAGGGACATCATTTTCCACGACCAGCTTGAGTTTTTGAACCGACGCTTCACCAACGTGACCATCCATACCATTGTGGATGAAGCGAATGATGGGTTTGAGGGTGAAATCGGTCAGATATCGGCAGATCTGCTGCAGCGACTTGTGCCTGATCACGCCGAGCGCAGCATTTTCATGTGCGGTCCCGAAGGGTTCATGAAAGCAGCCCGTGATGTGGCTTCTTTCATTCCGTTTGCCGCTGTCCACGAAGAAAGCTTTGGCGAAAAGATCACTATCGAAGAAAGCAGCGGCACGGGGGGCGAGGTCTATTTCTCACTCAGCGGTCTGCAAGGACATGCCGCCGAGGGCGAGACCTTGCTAGAGGCTGCGCTGAACGCAGGCGTCTGGATCGACTCGGCCTGCCAGCAGGGCGTTTGCGGCAACTGCAAAGTGCGCCTCACTCAGGGCGATGTTGAGATGCAGGACATGGGCGGCCTGCAACCCGGTGATACCGAGCAAGGGTATGTGCTGGCCTGTTGCAGTTGGCCGAAAGGCCCGGTCGCGCTCGACGCGTGAAGCGGAGATTCAAAGGGAGGAATACAAATGTCAATGAAACCACCACTATCGGAACTTCCGATAAAAACCGCTGACAACGGTTTTTACCGGGGGTTCAGCGTCAACGTGACGGTGATCAGCAAGATCGTCATCAGCCTGCTGGTTGTTTGGTGCATAGTCTGGCCAACACAGGCGGGTAGAATTCTTGGCGATTGGAATGCCGCCATTCTTTCGCAGTTTGCTGCCTGGTATATCTGGGTTGTTACCGGGTTTGTCATCGTCTGTATTGGGCTGGCCATCTGGCCAACTGCAGGACGTATGAAACTTGGCGTAGAGGGCGAGAAACCCGAGTTCTCTAACTTTTCCTGGTTCTCGATGATGTTTGGCGCGGGCATCGGTGTCGGAATGTTAACTTGGGCGGTCGCCGAACCTGTCGCGCATTTCAAGAACAATCCGTCCGTTATTCAGGGGGTGACGACTGCACTGGATGCAGACAATGTCCGAACGGCGTATGTTTGGTCATACCTACATTGGGGTTTCGGGGCGTGGGCATGCTATGCGATAGCTGGCTTGGCGCTTGCTTTCTTCAGCTATCGTCGCGGACTGCCGCTAACGATCCGCTCCTCATTGACCCCACTGTTTGGTAAATCACTGTCGGGCAACCTCGGTCATCTGATCGACATCGTCGCCGTTGTCGCCACTATTCTTGGGGTAGCCCAGACGCTCGGCTTCGGTGTTGAACAGTTCGTTGCAGGTCTCACACGCATCGGCATCGGTGGGCTCGCACAGCCCGATGGTTCTGCGACAAACTTGGGTATCGTCGTCGCTCTGCTTGTCATCATGGGCGCGTCGACCTTGTCGGCCCTGTCCGGTGTTGGCAAGGGCATCAAATGGCTTTCGAACATCAATATGGGCCTGTCGATCTTCCTTCTGGGGTTCTTCATCCTGTTCGGAGCGACCTTCTTTGGCGCCAAAGCGTTTTTTGTAGGCATATGGGACTATGTGGTCGCGCTGCCATGGCTGAGCTTCAACGTATACACATCTGATGGTGTTGAAGGGTCGGAAGCGTTCCTTCTTGCGCAGTGGCAGGGCTGGTGGCCGGTCTTCTACTGGGCGTGGTGGATCGCGTTCGCACCTTTCGTCGGTTTGTTCCTGGCGCGGATTTCCAGAGGCCGGACAATCCGTGAGTTCGTGTTGGGCGCGATGATTGTTCCCGCACTAATGTGCTTTGTCTGGTTCGCCTGGGCCGGAGGCACGGCTATCGACCTGGAACTGAACGGAGACGCAAACGGCGTCATCCTGGATGCGGCGAACGGCGACAAGATCTTCGCGATGACAGAACACATGCTTGCTCCGATTGCAGAAGCATTGGCGTGGGCAATGGCCGCCGTGATCGTTGTCCTGCTGATGACGTTCCTTGTCACGTCTGCAGACTCGGCCGTGCTGATCGTGAATACGATCAACGCAGCTGGCGACGAAGGTCCCAAGGCAAGGCCTCACATCATGTTCTGGGGCGCAGCTCTGGCACTTGTTGTCGGGGGCTTGCTTGTCTCAGGTGGTACCGGAGCCATCCAGACCGCTATGGTGATAGGTGCATTGCCCTTCTCTATTGTAATGGCGTTGATGTGCATCGCACTGATCAAAGCAATCTGGAATGATGGGCGGCGCGAAGCAGCGGGCATCGCGACAACAATCTCAGCTGAAGCAACGACTATGCCGGCCGAATAGAGGTTGAGGAAATATCTTTGATTGGCCTCCGGTATTTCGGAGGCCATTTTCTGTCTGGCCCTCAATGCCAACCCATCAAATGTGTGAGCAAACTGAAACTGATTCAAATCTGTATTCCAGTTTGAAGTTGTTTGCGACAATGTCGGCCAATGTGGACGCTTTACTACAAGTATCGCCCCGCACCTTTTTGCCGACAATCGAGGTCGCGCACATGATCCGTAAAGGTCAGCTAACGCTCGGAGTCTGTTCCTTTCAAACACTCAAAGAACTGACCACTTTATACCGCAGGTCAGATGCATTTCTTAAAACTTCAGGGGGCTTCGCTGCAGAACCTTTATGCACTCATGCGGCACCATCGGCCTTCGTCTTGGCCGATGCCAGTACGCTTGAGATAAATGCCATACCCAACAAACCGTCAAAAAGACCGGGCAGTAAGTGGTCCGCCTTATCCTCACATCGGATCAGTTCGGCGGCCTCGGCGTAGAGGGTTGCAAAGCCTTCCAAATATCCTTCAGGGTGGCCCGGAGGGATACGAGTTGCTCGTTGGGCGGCTTGCGGCAGCACCGATCCTGATCCACGTGTCAGGAGCTGCATAGGCTGGCCAAAGCGGGTGAATTGTAGGTGGTTAGGGTGTTCCTGTGACCACTCCAGACCACCACGTTCGCCATAAACCCGCAAACGCAGGCCGTTTTCGTTTCCCACGGCCACGTGACTGGCCCATAGCATTCCACGCGCGCCACTAGCATAGCGCATCAAGACGTGGGCGTTGTCGTCCATCTGGCGGCCCGGAACCAAGCTTGAAAGGTCAGCGGCAAGGTGCGATGGCACTTCGCAGTTACAAAATGTGCCAGATTGAACGCGTGAGTACCGATATCACCAATTACACCAGCACCGGACCGAATTGGGTCGGTGCGCCGGTCGGACTGCTTGTTGTCCGATGCGGTGGGTACGGCCAGCCAGTCTTGCGCATATTCCACTTGCACCAACCGCAGCTTGCTCAACTCGCCCGCACGCACCATGCCACGTGCCTGACGAACCATTGGATAACCCGTGTAGTTGTGAGTCAGTATAAAATGAGTTGATGACGCATGTCGGAAGCGCAGAATGGCGTACTCGGCATCACGTTCGGTTTCAAGATCGCCCATCTTTGCGAACCAGGCTCTTATGTGCCCGAATAGTTCGGTATCCGGATCGTAAACCTGTTCGAGATCTTACGAGTCGATGACGGGTTCATGCAGCTTTCGAACCTGACATGGTGCCCTGTTCAAACCACTATGCTGTAGATTCAGTTTTTGACCGAGGCTTAGGTCATCTGGCTTAATACCTATCATGCGACACTGATTGAACGTCTTGGCCCCCTGCTGTCGTCGTCAAAATTGACATGGTTCAAAACCGCGTTTGCGCCGTTGCCACTTTATAGAAGCCGGTTCTGTCGTGACGGGACCCGTTGCAATCTTTTGACCATTGACCTTGGTGGATCTGGCGCCTGTTTGGCGAAAGGTATTATCCAGTTGACGGTCTGCTATTGGTCTCCTTCAAAAGGCGGTTCAGTGCAGCGTGGTCCAAGACTACGCTCCGCTCCGACATGGTTTCTTCTGGGTCCCGGCAAGAAACACGCTAGCGCAGGTAGCGGAAAACCGCGTGGAAGATCACTTCATCAGGAAAATGTGCTCCCTTGAGTAAGATCAGTACGTACCGCTCCTGTCTGTTTTGCGAACGCCGCCAAAAGAACTACCTTGCAAGCGACAATTGGGATCGTAGATTGCGACAGAACCTATCTGGTTTGGTCCGAAAAACATCGTTTTCAGGCAAGGCTGTGAGTGTTCAGGGTAGTGTGTTGCAGACTTCAGCCATATCGAATGAATGACCACCGAAGTCTGCAGATGTTGCCTGCCCCGGACCTGCCGAGGCAAGCGCGCGCACCCCTACTTCAGTGCCCAATGCGGGCTAAAATCACGCTGCCGCAATCTGGCGAGCCTTTTCGACCATGACCTCCGCCTGGCGGATCGAGGCATAGTCGATCAGACGACCATCCAGCGACACCGCACCTTTGCCTGCGGTCTCGGCCTCGGCCATAGCAACAAGGATACGCTGCGCCTTGGTGACTTCGGCATCGCTGGGTGACATGACCTCGTTCGCCAGAGCGATCTGGCTGGGATGGATGGCCCATTTACCTTCGCAGCCCAACACCGCCGCCCTTTTGGCAGCTGCCTTATAGCCTTCAGGATCCTGGAAATCACCGAACGGACCATCAATCGGACGCAGACCGTTGGCACGGGCGGCGACAACCATACGGGCGAGCGCGTAGTGCCACATATCGCCCCAATGGGTCGCGCGCGCAGCATCGCCATCCGGGTCGGTCAGAACCGAATAGTCGGGGTTCACACCACCGATGATCGTGGTCCGCGCGCGGGTCGAGGCTGCATAGTCCGCCACACCGAAGTGCAGGCTCTCATTGCGGTTCGAGGCCGCCGCGATTTCGCTGACATTCTGCATGCCCAGAGCGGTCTCGATGATATGCTCGAACCCGATGCGTTTCTTGTAACCCATCGCGTCTTCGATCTGCGTGACCATCATATCGACGGCATAGACATCTGCTGCTGTGCCGACCTTGGGGATCATGATCAGGTCCAGCCGCTCACCGGCTTGTTCGACTACATCCACAACATCGCGATACATGTAATGCGTATCCAGCCCGTTGATGCGCACCGACATTGTCTTGCTGCCCCAGTCGATATCGTTCAGGGCTTGAATGATGTTCTTGCGGGCCTGCTCTTTTTCATCCGGGGCTACCGCGTCTTCGAGATCTAGGAAGATCACGTCCACATCCGAGTTCGCGGCTTTTTCGAACATGCCGGGCTGGCTGCCCGGCACGGCGAGTTCGCTGCGGTTCAGGCGCGCGGGGGCCTGTTCGATGGCATAAAAGCTCATGGGTTTTGCTCCTTTGAAGAAGGGTGCGTCAGATCACGCGGTCACGGGGTGGGCGACCAGCGAAGAAGTCGCCCAGATTGTCCAGCACGCGAAAGCCCATGGCTTCGCGCGATTCTTTTGTTGCGCTGCCTAGATGCGGCAGCATCACCAAGTTGTCGCATTGCAACAGGTCAGGGTTGATGCGCGGCTCGCCGTCGAAAACATCCAGCGCAGCGCCGCCGATCGTGTCGAATATCAGCGACTGTACCAAAGCGCGCTCGTCCACTACCTCGCCGCGCGCGGTGTTGATCAGGAAGGCGTCGGGTTTCATCAGGTCCAGCCTGCGCCCGTTGATCAGGTGCCGGTTCGCGGCCCCGCCGGGGCAATGCAGCGAGACGAAATCGCAATGCGGCAACAGATCGTCCACTGTCTCGACCTGCGTGGCGTTGAATTGCTTCAGTACGTCTGGCGACACGGTGCTGCGGTTCTGTACGAGAATTTTCATGCCGAAACCGTGATGAGCGCGGCGGGCCATTTCCTGACCGATGCGGCCAAAGCCGATGATGCCCAGCGTCTTGCCGCTGACCTTGGTGCCGACCAAATGGGTCGGACGCCAGCCGGTCCAGCCGCCAGCGCGCAGCTCGCGCTCGCCCTCACCGGCGCGACGGGCGACCATCAGAAGCAGGGTCATGGCCAGATCGGCGGTGCATTCAGACAGAACATCGGGCGTGTTGGTGACCGTCATACCCAGATCACGGGCCGCCGGTTCACAGATATGACTGTACCCGACGCCGTAATTGGCCAAAATCTTGGTCTGAGCTGCGGCCACGTCCAGCGCTTCGGCGCTAAGCGTGTCGGTGACGGTGGGCAGAACCGCGTCGTATGTCTTCAACGCGTCGCGGAGTTCCGCCGGAGACATCGGATTGTCCCCGGTATTTAGCACGGCGTTGTAGTTTTCGGCCAGTTGCGCCTCGACGGCGGCAGGCCAGCGACGGGTGACAAGGACCGAAGGTTTGACCATCACGCAGCCTTTCCCATGACACGGGCGATAGTCTCGCCGATCACCGCGGGGTTTTCAGCAACCGTCACACCAGCCGCTGACAGGATTTCCACCTTCTCGCTGGCGCTTTCGCCAAAGGCCGAGATGATCGCGCCAGCATGGCCCATGGTCCGGCCCTTGGGCGCGGTCAGACCCGCGACATAGGCCACAACAGGCTTGGTGACGTGGTCACGGATATATTCTGCAGCCTCGGCTTCCTGAGGGCCACCGATCTCGCCGATCATAGCTATGACCTCGGTGTCTTCGTCCTGTTCGAACCGCTCAAGGATATCGCGGAAGGACGAGCCGTTGATTGGATCGCCGCCAATGCCGACGCTGGTTGAGACACCGATGCCGCGCTCTTTCAACTGCGCCGCAGCCTCATAACCCAGCGTGCCCGAGCGTCCGATGATGCCCACATTGCCTGGCAGGTAGATATGTCCCGGCATGATACCCAGCAGCGCCTTACCGGGGCTGATGGTACCGGCACAGTTCGGACCGGTCAGCACCATGCGCTTGTCCTTAGGATAGCGGTACATGTAGCGTTTTACGCGGATCATGTCCTGCGCGGGGATGCCGTCGGTGATGCAGACGCAATAGCGAACACCGGCATCTGCGGCCTCCATGATCGAATCCGCCGCGAACGGAGGGGGCACGAAGACAAGGCTAGCCTCGGCGCCAGTGGCCTCAACCGCCTGTTTGACGGTGTCGAATACGGGTACGCCTTCGACGGCCTCTCCGCTTTTGCCGGGAACAACGCCGCCAACGACGTTGGTGCCATATTGCACCATATCCTTGGTATGCAGGCGCGCCATGCGTCCGGTGATGCCCTGAACGATAACGCGGGTGTCGCGGTCCAGAAGAATGCTCATTACACAGCCCTCATCTTGGTGTTTTGGGACAGATCGTTGCGCCATGCACCCACAGCGCGTTCAGCGGCTTCCATAAGGGTTGTCGCGCGGATGATTGGCAGGCCCGATTTGGCCAGGATTTTCTGACCTTCCTCGACATTGGTGCCCGCCAGACGCACGATGACCGGCAGGTCGATTTCTAACTCGCGCAGCGCCTGTACTACGCCCTCGGCCACCCAGTCACAGCGGTTGATGCCTGCGAAGATATTGACCAGCACCGCCTGAACGTTGTCATCGGACAGTACCAGTCGGAACGCTTTGGCCACCCGCTCGGGCGAGGCACCGCCACCGATGTCCAGAAAGTTCGCAGGTTCACCCCCAGCCAGCTTAATGGTGTCCATCGTGGCCATGGCCAAACCGGCACCGTTCACGATACAGCCGATATTGCCGTCCAGTCCGACATAAGACAGTCCGCGATCCGCCGCGCGGCTTTCGCGCGGGTCTTCCTGACTTTTGTCTCGCAATTCAGCAACCTGCGGATGGCGAAACAGAGCATTGTCGTCAAAGCTCATCTTCGCGTCCAACGCCAGCACACGGTCGTCACCAGTGATGACCAGCGGGTTGATCTCGACCATAGTCGCGTCCAGCTCGCTGAACGCAGCATAGCAACCCTGCAGGGTACGGACCATGTGTTGAATTAGGCGAGGTTCCAGCCCCAGATTAAACGCTATTTCGCGGGCCTGAAACTCCTGCAGTCCAACGGCAGGTTCAACGATTGAGCGTACGATACTGTCGGGGCGCTCAGATGAGATTTCTTCGATCTCCATCCCACCTTCCGAAGAGGCCACGATCATCACCCGCTGACTGGACCGATCCAGCACAAAGCCCAGATAAATCTCGCGATCAATCGGTACGGCGGCCTCCACATAGACGCGGTAGATGCCTTTGCCCTCGGGGCCGGTCTGGTGCGTCACCAGCTTGCGGCCAAACATCTCGTCACAAGCCTCGTATATTTCGCTTTCCGAGTTGCACAGCTTTACACCACCGGCCTTTCCACGCCCGCCAGCATGGACTTGCGCCTTAATAACCCACTTGTCACCACCCAACTCACGCGCGCGATATGCCGCTTGCTCGGGGCTGTAGGCCAAAGCCCCCGAAGGGACCTCGACGCCGAAATTCGAAAGAAGTTCTTTCGCCTGATATTCATGGATATCCATCTGCATTCCCTCCCGTTATGCAGCGATAGATGTGCCGTAGCGACTTTCCAAAAGTGCTTCGATGGCTTCGAAATCAACCGAGCCGCCCATCTCGCGGATGGCCTGGGCGAACAGCCTGACGATGCGACTGACCGATTGGTGGGTTAGCTGGTTCAGGATGCCGATACGGACTTGAACCGGGGCGCTGAGCGTGGGCCAGATGCCAAAGCCACGGGCGCGGCAGTTCTGTACCAACTCCATCTCACGACCCGCCAGCTCCGCGGGCAGGTTCAGCACCACAAGGCTGGGCATGTCCGAGGTGACCTGGCAACCCATCGCGGTGACGGCGTCGCGCAGGACGGCCTCATGCGTGCGATAGGAATGCGCACGTTTGACCAATCCCTCCTGCAGAGTCAGGCGTAGCGATTCATGGAAGGCGGCGACCGCATAGCCCGAATGGGTACGGTGATAGGTGCCCTTTTCCACGTCTTGCCCATCAACGATGCCCCAGTGGCGTGCTTCGAAAATCGGGTTGTGGACGTATGTATAGGCGCCGGAGGTCTTCAGCGCGTCGATATAGGCGTCGGTGAAGCTGACCGGCGCATAGGTCAGCGGTAGGCAGCACAGCCCTTTTTGCGGGCACGAGGCCCATCCCGCGACACCCGGATAGTCATCGATGCGGAAATCCGCGATACCCAACGACGATACGGCATCGATCAAACCCATCACATCGTGGCGTTCACAGGCATCCGAGAAGCCACGCAGGTCGTTGACCCGACCCGACCCGGTTTCCCAATGCGCCATGAAGGCCCACTTCGGTTTGTGCGTGGCCAACACCTCTTCGACCATCTCGCCTGTGACGGGCTGGCCATGAGGAACCTCAATAACGGCGACACTCGCAGCTTGTGGGTCCAGAGGGTTGGTCGCGTGCTCTTCCGGTGTTGCAGCCTTGATCCGCAGAGTCATCGCATCGATGCCCGAGAAGGTGCCATTGGTGAAGGCCACAACCTTGTCACCCGGCATCACCGCCGAGAACATGGTGTCCAGCCCACTCCATCCGGTGCCAGCAACCGCGAAGGTATGGGTGTTGGCGGTGCCCCAGATCAGACGCAGCATGTGCTTGCATTCGATCATGCCACGCAGCACGTCGCTCTGCATGTGGTCGGCAACGCCGGCGCTGGCAAACGCCTGCAAAACACGTGCGTCGGTGTTTCCCGGTCCTGGGCCAGCGGCCAGCGTCTCGGGGATGTCGAGCGTTGGATAAATCTGAAACGTCATGTGCTCCTCCTGTGCGTCGGGTGTGTTCGATACCGCCGATCGCCTTGACCCAGAGGAAAACTGAAACTTGCGCCGGGGCACAACGTAACTTACTACAGCTTTAGCATATCTTGTTAGGTGGGTATTAACCTACCCATTTTGGTAAATATGCCAATGTATACTGAAAGCATCCCCACCAAAATGGGTAGGTTTAGATAAAATCAGACGGGAAAACAATGTCCGACACATCTCAACGCCCCATTGATGTCATGCTGGCCAACAACAACCCTTTGGTGCTGTCGGCCATGTCCGAGATCTTCGAGCGCGACCCGCGATTCTCTCTGGTGGCCACTTCAGCGACCGCCGAGGGATTTCTGGGCACAGTCATGCGGGTGCCGGTTCAGGTGGGGATCGTGTCCTGGGAACTTCCTGCTTTGGGCGCGGCAAAACTGATTGAGGTTCTGCGCGAGCAGACCAACGCGCCACGCTTTGTGGTCTATGGGGACGAGGCTGGGGACGTACCGCGTCAGGCTATGCAGGCCGGGGCCGCAGGGTTCGCGCCGCGTTCGGGCGAGGTCGAAGGCTTGCTGGAAACCTGTGTCGATGTCGCTAAGGGCAAAATGGTATTTCCCTATATCGACGTGCGCAAAATGCATCAAAACCCGTTGCAGACTCTGTCGCGCAAGGAACTCGCTATCCTTGAGGCACTGGCGCAGGGCATGTCCAACAAGGAATTGTCGAAAGAGCTGCAGATTTCGACCAACACGGTAAAGTTCCATCTGTCGAACATATACGACAAGCTGTCGATCAAGAACCGCGCGCAGGCGATTGCCTTCTATTACGCTTCAAAACTGGACAACGGAAACTCGTGAATTGCGAAACCTCGTGACGTCCGTTGCTAAGGTTTAGATTGCTAAGCGGCTGGTTCAGCGAATTGATGAAACGGACAGATTACGGGTGTGATTTGACCTTTGCGGATCATGTGCGTCACTTACCTTTCGTCGAGCGTTACCCCCGCTGATTTGAGCGCGCTGATCCAGCCGATCAGAAGTTGAGCGTATGAATGACATTTGGGCCATGGACATCGCGTCGGACCGGCTGGCGTAGATCAGGGGCAAACCAGCGGGCTATGCCTACTTTGAGGCGTTGTTGCTGTGCACTGAATTTCTGGACGCAGATATACGCTGATGCTCTAGCCCAGATTTTGTGCCCGTAATTCTAGGATATACACGGGACACCAAATCGCTATTGGGCCGCCCAAGGGCAGCGATTCAGTTGGGGGACCCGAACCTGATCGCAACCCTCGTTGCCTTCGTTCTGTAGTAAACTCGGTTCGAACACGGCTTCGAACTCAGAGCCTTTCACCCTGACTTGACTGGTCGAAAAAGAGCTTTGCCATAGTCTTTGCGACCCGACCACCGTGAGCGGATACATCAACGGGCAGTAATAATCGCCTTCGGTTGTCTTTCGAGCATTCTTTCCCGATGTTGCGCTAAATATTTCAATCATGCGCCCTGCGCATTGCCTGCCATCCGCCGCGGCAAATGATCTTGTGCATCAACTAATTTCAACGATTGAACGCATCAATTAACAATTTTGATAAGCAACATACCATTGCTACCACTCGACCTCTGACGCAACTAGTAAAAAAACCGGCTAGGAATAAGAACAAAGCTTTGACGTCGTCAATCTGGATTTGACAAGGGCTTCGGCAAAAGTGACGGCACATGCAACGTCATCTACCACCGGCAGGCCGAACTCTTCGGACAGTTGTGACATCAGATCTGTCATGCCAGCGCAGCCCAGAACAATCGCTTCCGCTCGGTCTTCTTCGATTGCGGCGCGTATCTCTGCCCGTATTATATCGATGGTCTTGGGGTCGTTTTCCTCCAGCTTCAAAACCGGCACATCCGAAGCCCGAACCCTGACACATCTGCGATCTAAGCCGTATCGCAACAAGTTTGCCTCTAGCCCTGCTAGAGATCGGGACAAAGTGGTGATGACGCTAAATTTTGGACTGATCATGGAAGCCGCGTGGTAGGCCGCCTCCCCAACGCCGATGACTGGCGCCGAAGTGACGCAGCGCACGGCGTCGACTCCGGTATCATCGAAACAAGCAACAACAATTGCGTCCGCATCAGCATGCGCCTTCACGACCTCCAGAAGACCGGGAACACAGGTAGAGACCTCCAGATAGCCCTGAATGCTGGCGGGGCCTTCTTGCGAATTGGCGGCAATGATCGTGGTTTCGGAATGCGCAGCGGCCCGTGCAGCTTCTTTGATCTTTCGCGTCATGGAGGCGGTGGTGTTGGGATTTACAACAAGCAGTTTCACAGCGTCCTCACACTTCTCCGCCCAGATAGGCGGCTTTGATCCGGGGACCAGTGAGCGAAGAAACCAGAAAACGACTTGCTGCAATTATCCATGTCGAAATTTGAATAAAACCATGGCGCGCTTCACCCCGCTGATTGATCCGCCCGGTCAGACGCTGGATTCCGAAAAATGTAAATCTTTTTCACATACCCCCTTGCAACCACCTATCCCCCCTCCCATCTTGGTAATGTGAAAAGCATTTACATCCTAACTGGAGAGAGCACATGACCGCATTGTCCGACCACGCCGTTCCCCAAAATCCGGGATGGCTGCACCGAAGCGAAGCCTGGCTTGATAGCAAGGGCAAAGGCGCCTGGATCGCCGCAATGGTCCTTGGCTTTATCTTCTTCTGGCCCATCGGCCTGGCCTTTCTTGCCTATATGATCTGGAGCAAACGCATGTTCAGCAAATCCTGCAGCCGCCGTTCGTCGTGGAACAGCCACATGAGCGCCATGAAACCTTCGGGCAACAGCGCGTTTGACGCCTACAAGGCCGACACCCTGGCGCGTTTGGAGCGCGAACAGAAAGACTTTGAGGCGTTCCTGCACCGCCTGCGCGAAGCCAAGGACAAGGCCGAGTTCGACGAGTTCATGGACGAACGCGCCCGCGATAATCGTGATGACGAAAACGGCGAACAACCTGCCTAATTGCGGCTTGCCCTGTCCCGCCCATCGGGACAGGGTGTTTCTGCACAATACCCGGATTACAGTCTATGTCTCATCTGCCTGACCCCGACAGCCAACCCGAATTCTACCAATCCGTAGCGACCAAGCGCTTTTTCGCGTGGCTGTTCGACATCGCCTTTATCTCATTGCTCTGTACAGTTGCGATTCTGCTGACCTTTGGCATGGGCTTCTTCATATTGGCGCTGATCTACGCAGTCATCAGCTTTGTCTATCGCGTTGTTACCATCGCCAACGGCTCGGCCACGCTGGGGATGCGCTTCATGGGGATAGAATTGCGTGACGCCTTTGGCGCCCGAATGGATACGGGGAAAGCCATTGCACATACGGCAGGTTACTTTGTCAGCATGGCGATCCCGGTACTACAGATCATTTCGGTCATCATGATGATGACCAGCGCCCGCTGTCAGGGCCTGACCGATGCCTTCCTCGGCACCGTGATGATCAACCAGCGCGCCTAAAAACACCTGAGTGAAACACTTGGCTGCGCCAAAAACCGTTGCTATCATCGGTTCCGAGGAAATGCGGGACCTTCATGCGACACACGCTGCCAATTGCGCCACAATTCTATGTGACGGCACCCCAGCCCTGCCCTTACCTTGAGGGCAGGATGGAGCGCAAACTGTTCACCGCCCTACAGGGGGAAGGTGCGGATCAATTGAACAATTGCCTTTCGCAACAAGGATTTCGCCGCTCGCAGAACGTACTGTATCGCCCGTCCTGCACCGACTGCGCCGCCTGTCTATCTGCCCGTATCGATGTGTCAGCCTTTCAGCCAAGCAAAAGCCAAAAACGGGCCCACAAGCGCAATTCCTACTTGATCCGACGTGCAACATCGCCCTGGGCAACGGATGAACAGTTCGACCTGTTCCGTCGGTATCTGGACGCGCGCCATGCGGATGGCGGTATGGCCGATATGGATGTCTTCGAATTCGCCGCGATGATCGAGGAAACCCCGATCCGCAGCCGAGTCGTAGAATATGCCGATCCCGAAACCGGCGAGCTGATCGCCGTCAGTTTGACCGATGTACTGGATGACGGACTGAGCATGGTTTACTCATTCTACGATCCAGAGTTCCAGCAAAGCTCGCTGGGCACTTACATGATTCTCGACCATATCGAGATCGCGCGCGAGGCAGGGTTGCCCTATATTTATCTGGGCTATTGGGTGCCCGGCAGCCCCAAGATGGGGTACAAGGCCAAATTCGCGGGCTTGCAGGTCTATATGCAGGGTGAATGGCAGCGAATTAAAAATCCCGAGCAGTGTGACCATACGGCCCACCACCCCCTTTCGTCGGCCCCGATTGCCGAGCAGGTGGCCAACATCCAGCTGCCTGACCGCCACCCCACCAAAGGTTAATCTATCATGCGTCAGAGCCTTCATGCGGTGACGCTGGTCGTCCCGGATTATGACGCAGCGATCGCGTTCTACACCAAAGTGCTGTGCTTTACTCTGACGCAGGATATTGATCTGGGCGATGGTAAACGCTGGGTGCGGATCACGCCTCCGGGCTCGGATGGTGCTTCATTGTTGCTGGCCAAGGCGGTGGGCGCGGAACAGATCGCATCGGTCGGCAATCAAACCGGTGGGCGCGTTGGCTTTTTCCTCGAAACAGATGATTTCTACCGCGATCACGCGGCGATGCTGGAAGCAGGCGTAGGGTTTGAAGAGCGCCCGCGCCATGAACCCTATGGAATTGTCGCCGTCTGGCGGGATCCTTTCGGAAATCGTTGGGATTTGATCGAATTTTCAGCACCTGTATCGACAAAATAAATACATTTTTTTCATCGCTTTAAACTACCTTCCGCCATGCTGCGCCCAATTGTTAAGCAATCTTAATCGACCTTCCCCCGCCCGTGCGATTGAAAGTTGACGCAAGGTCACCAAATTAGCCGCACTTCTAAACGTCCAGCCCAAACCTGAAACCCGCAGCTCAATCAGACGCTGACCGGGCTGGCTTTATTGTCGCTACGGCAGGCCTCCCACCCTGTCGCAGAGGTTCTGAAGGAGGGGGAAAATGACATATGCCGCACGCCGACTGGTTTCGGCCACGCTGACGACCCAGATTCTGGTCGCGCTCGCCTTGGGCTCGATCTTTGGTCTGGTCTTGAACTATCTCGATATCGCTGCGCTCAACGCAACACTTGTGCAGGGTGTGCTGTCCATGTTTGGGCAAATGTTCCTTAATGCACTTCAGATGCTTGTTGTGCCGCTGGTTGTGTTCTCACTGCTGTGCGGCGTTGTCGGCATTGGCGATGTCAAATTGCTGGGCCGTGTCGGAGGGCTGACCTTCGTTACCTATCTGGCCACCACCGCCTTGGCCGTGACAACTGCCTTGATCTTTGCGGGCCTCATTGGGCCGGGCACCGGATTCACGAGCCTGCATCTGGCCGGTGATAGCGTAAGCGTCGCCAACCCGCAGACCACTTGGGAAATACTGGCGAACATCATCCCAAAGAACCCGATCAACGCTCTGGCCAATGGTGAGATGCTGCAGATCATCTTCTACGTGATGGTCGTTGGTATTGCAGTGCTAATGATGGGCAGCCGCGCCAAGGCCTTTGTGGAAGGATGCGAGTTCATGAATGAACTGGCGATGAAGATCGTCAATATCGTCATGGCCTTCGCCCCCATCGGCGTCTTCAGCCTGATTGCCAAAACCTTTGCGATGGAGGGCTTTGGCCTATTCGGACCGGTGATCGGCTATCTGACCACGATCAGCCTGGCGCTGGTATTCCATCTGTGTGTCACGTTGATGGCGCTGCTGTATTTTACGACCGGGCTGAGCCCTCGGGTATTCCTGCGCAAGATGCGCTCGGCGCAGGTGTTTGCGTTCTCGACCTCAAGCTCGAACGCAACAATTCCGGCCAGCTTACAATGCGTGACGCAGCGCGTCGGCGTTGACCGTTCCGTGGCGTCGTTCGGTATTCCCCTAGGGGCGACGATCAACATGGATGGCACCGCAATCATGCATGGAGTGGCGACCGTTTTTCTGGCTAATGCCTATGGCATTGATCTGGGGCTAAGCGGTTATCTGACCGTGATTTCAATCTCGGTTCTGGCCTCAATCGGCACGGCAGGTGTGCCCGGTGTGGGGATAGTGATGCTGGCGATGGTTCTGAACCAGTTGGGTATGCCGCTGGAAGGCATCGGCATCATTCTGGCCGTCGACCGGATCCTCGATATGATGCGGACGGTTGTGAATGTCACTGGCGATGCGGTGGTGACCACCATTGTCGGGCAAAAGGTCGGCAAGCTGGACAAGGCCACGTTCGACAATCCCAATGCCGGACTTGTCGAGACCACAGATCTTGCAATCGATCATGCCACTGAAGCGGAGTTTGAAAGGCTGACACACCCACAGCCGAATTCCTGAAAAACAAACGGAGGCCCTAATGGGCCTCCGTATTCGTCAGTCTAAGCGACAGATCAGTTCGGGATCAGGTCAGGAACGATGGTTACAATCGACGGGAAGAACCACAGGATTGCGATGCCCACAACCTGAATGATCACGAACGGTATGATGCCGCGATAGATGTGGCCAGTGGTGACCTCTTTCGGTGCAACGCCCCTGAGGTAGAACAGCGCAAACCCGAACGGCGGCGTCAGGAACGAGGTCTGCAGGTTCACCGCCACCATGATGGTCACCCATTTCGGATCAAACGATCCGCCATAGATCACCGGCCCAACGATCGGGATCACGATGTAGATGATCTCAAGGAAATCCAGCACAAAGCCAAGAATGAACAGCACCAGCATCACGATCAGGAAGACCGTGAATTCATTATCAAAGCTGCGCAGGAACTGCTGTATATAGTGCTCTCCACCAAAGGAAATCACCACCAGGTTCAGCAGTTGCGATCCGATCAGGATGGTGAAGACCATCGACGTCACCTTCGCTGTCTCACGCACCACCGGTGTCAGAACCCCGCTTGAGAACAGCACCCAGCAGCCGTAGATCAAGCCGAACAGCGCATAGAGGTAGGCCGAATAGGCGATGATGAACGCGATCCAGCTTTCAACTGAAACATTGCCCTGATTGATGCGCAGATCAAAGTTCACTCCCATCACCAGTGCGATGATCACTGCGAAGGTTGACCAGATGATCACTTTGCCCGACCGGTTCTGATCCTGAAGTTTCCGATAGGCCGCTAGCATGATCGCTCCACCCGCCCCCAGTGCCGCAGCCGGCGTAGGGTTGGTGACACCGCCAAGAATCGAACCCAACACCGCGATGATCAGCACCAGCGGTGGGAAGACCACACGGATCAGATCATTGGTCGCGCAACGGGCGGCAGCTTCTTTGCACCCATACATTGCGAGCGCAAAAGGTATGGCGAGTATCAGGAACGTAGCCCCGGACGAAGTCGTTGGCGCGATCAGCAACACGTCGACCAACAACATCAGCAACAGGCCAATCGCTCCGACGATCAGAGGCTGCGGCGCTTGCGACGGTGCAATCCCGCGACCCAGCACCAGCGTCAGACCCAACAGCACTACAATAACGGCGACGCCGTTGCCGATTGGCGCTGCAGCGGCGATCTTGGCCTCTTGCGCAGCAGCCAGTTCCTCTTCGCTCAGACGCTGGGCTTCGGACGAACCACCTGCTTCGTCAATCGCTTCCTGCTCGGCCACGGCCTGGTCCCAGGCTGATTGCCCATGCAGTTCGATCATCGAAGCCTTACACTCTTCGGACACGTTCGTGCGCAGCGAGGCGCCCTGCCCGATATCCGTAAATGCCGAGACCGAGATGTTCTGGCTGCCAATCACTCCCGCGCTTCCCAGAAGTACCGCGCCAACAATCAGAGCAACCGGAGCGCCCAGCAGCCAGGTCAGCCCTTCCGAGCGCGTGATGGTTTCACCCGAGCCTCCCGACAATTCAACTGCCGGGGCCTTTTCCGGGTTCAACAGCGCATATCCAAAGGCATAAAGCGCGTAGAGCAGCGCCAACATGATCCCAGGCAGCAGCGCCGCCTGGAACAGTGTACCCACCGAAACAACTGCAGGCTCGCCCAGATAGGTCAGCGCGTCGGTGCACCCGGCCTCAACCGCGCGCGTTTCCTGCGCGGTCGAATAGAGGTCACCAGCCAGTGTACCTAGCAGAACGATCACGATGGAGGGTGGAATGATCTGCCCCAACGTACCCGAGGCCGCGATCACACCTGTCGCCAATTCCGGCGAATAGTTGTTTCGCAGCATGGTCGGCAGGGCCAACAGTCCCATGGTAACAACGGTCGCGCCGACGATACCGGTCGAGGCAGCAAGGAACGCGCCCACGACCACAATCGAGACCGCAAGGCCACCGGGCAGCGGGCCAAAGACTCGCGCCATCGTGGTCAGCAGGTCGTTTGCAATTTTTGAACGCTCCAGCGTGATGCCCATCAGAACGAACATCAGCACCGCCAGCAGTGTCTCGATCGACTGCCCGGCCAGAACACGTTCGTTCATGCGGTTCACGATGAAGGAAACATTCCGGTCCAGCGCTGTTTCCCAGCCTTGTACAAAGACCGGCTCGGCGATCCTTGGCAAATCCGGGTATCGGAACACGGATATCACGTCAGGTTTGACGCCAGAATTCACCACGTCGCGGTAGGCTTGCGAGCCGGTGTCGATCGCCTGGTGGATCAACAGTCCGGCACTATCCAATGCAGCGATAATCCCGAACGAAATCACCCCGGCCCCACCAATGGCAAAGGCCACAGGGAAACCCGAAAGAATGCCTCCGAAGAGGCAGAAAAATACGATAATGAGGCCTATCTCGACGCCATCAAGTCCGAATAGCATTGTCTGGTTCTCCGTCCCTAATGCGCGCCTTCGTAGGCTTCTTCACCCTCGCCAAGGCTGTCCTTGTCGAGGTATTTTCCTTCACTTTCCGGCCCTTCCACGTATTCCAGATACGAGCGATACAGGAACGCAATCGCGTGCAGGAACACCATGGCGGCAAAGGCCACCAGCAGGATTTTGAACAGGAAGTAGGCGTTGAACCCGTTAGGACTAAACCCGATGGTTTCCACGTTCCAACGCAGCGCTCGGGACTTGGCCACAAGCCTATCCAGCGTGTCACTGGCCGAGGGTTTCGGCACGATCAGGTGCCGCCACATGAAGTACCATCCATACATCCAGGTCAGAACGGCCATGGGCATCATGAACAGAACCGCCCCGCACATATCAACGACGCGTTTGGCCTTGTGACTGATGCCCGCATAAATCAGGTCAACGCGCACATGGCCGCCCTGCACGAATGTGTAGGTGCAGCAAAGGCACACAACCATGGCGTTGTAGAGTTTAAGTTCTTCGGCGAACCAACTGATATCCATTTGAAAAGGGATACCCAGCCCAAAGGACATATCCGGCCGTGTGAACACCCGCTGCATGAATACTATAACGATCTGCTGAATTACCATCAGCAATCCCGCCCACGCAAAGAAGCGGCCAGTGGTATTGGCGAAGCCTTCGAGCCCGCGTACCATTCCCCACATGAAGTTCCGATAGTAAAGACCAATGGCCGTCAGCACCAGAAACAGCGCGAAGATCACGAAGAAGAACTCGACAGACCCGCCATAATAAACAAAGCGCATGATTGCTTCTTTGTTCGACCAGTCCAGCCAGAGCTGCGGATGCGTGATGGCGTATCCGAAATTATAGAAGGCTTCGGCAATGTTCTGAATGAACCAGACCAGTCCATTCCACAGGGCGCCGAAGAACGAGATACCGTTTTCGTCCTGCATGTTGTCCCCAGGTCGCATCGGTTGCACGTTTGGTTATGACGGCATGTCCGGGCCGCTTATGTGCAACAGGAAAGGCTCCCCCGCTGACGGGGGAACCGATTGCATTGAGCGGATTGCTTAGCCGCGTACGCGGTCACGCTGCGAGGTGTAGACACCCGACGACAGGTTGTTCCATGCCGACGATGCTGCCATCGACTCCATGGCGCTGTCGTGAATGCGCTTGAACAGCTCATCACCCATGTTTTCATCCAGAACTTCTTGGCTGGCTGCGCCAAACGCGTCCCAAACGCTGTCCGGGAATTCCATGACCTTGACACCACCGGCCTGCAGACGCTGCAGCGCTGCACCGTTGTTGGCCAGGAATTGTGCCAGGTTCCACTGGTGGCACTCGGCAGCTGCGATCTCGATGATCTTCTGCTGCGCGGCGGACAGGCTGTCATAAACCTCGCGGTTGGTGGCCAGCGACAGACCCGCACCCGGCTCATGGAAGCCCGCGGTGTAGTAGGTTTTGGTGATTTCCTGGAAGCCCGCTTTTTCATCAGCCCAGGGACCGATCCACTCGGTTCCGTCAATAGCACCGGACGACAGCGCCTGATACACTTCCGAACCCGGAATGTTCTGAACGGATGCGCCCAGTTTGCCCAGCGCCTTGCCACCCAGACCCGGCATGCGGAATTTCAGGCCGTTAAAGTCTTCGGGGCTGTTGATCTCTTTCGAGTACCAGCCACCTGCCTGCGCGCCAGTGTTACCGGCCAGGAAGGATTTCAGGCCGAAGATTTCGCCCAGCTCATCATGCAGCTCCATGCCGCCGGCATGGTAGTACCAGTTCACCAGTTCCTGCGCGGTCATGCCGAACGGAACAGCGGTGAAGAACGCATAGCCCGGGTGCTGACCCACAAAGTAGTAGTCTGCCGCGTGGTACATATCGGCCTGTCCGGACGATACCGCGTCAAACACCTCAAAGGCACCAACCAGTTCACCAGCGGCTTTGATTTCAACGTTCAGGTCGCCATCCGACATTGTGGTAATGCTGTCGGCGCAACGCTGCGCGCTGTCGAACACACCTGCGAGGCCACGGCCCCACGAGGTGACCATAGTCAGCGTGCGCTTGCCTTGCGCATAGGCGGGCGCTGCCAGCGTGGTGGCTGCAGCGGCCGAGCCGCCCAGTGCTGATGTTTTCAGAAACTTACGACGATCCATATGAGTGATCCTCCCCTTCATATTCATTCCCCGGGTGATGCCGGGTCGATCGTTTCTAGTGCGCGTTAGCCTAGTTCCACACACATGAATGTGAATACCTACTACTACGTAGCCAGTCGGGTTTTTCCACATTCAAAAGCACAAATCCGGTTGATTTTACCCGCTCGCGCCCAAATCACTGTGGCCGAGCACTGTGTTCTTCCAAATTTTTTGCAATTTGCCGGCAGCTTGCGTATCGATTCGAACATGGGAGGAATCCGGAACCTAATCTCGCTAACCTATGCGCAAAAACTGTCGCTGGTTGCCGCAATCCCGCTGATCGCAGCGGTTGCGGCCATTGCAATGGTGGTCGCTTATGAATCGCGCGCGACCGCCGAGAGTGAGATACAGGCCCTCGAGCGCCGCCTGATCGAAGCCAAAAAAGAAGAGCTGCGTAATTACGTGACCCAGGCGCGGAACGGGTTTGCCTATATTTACGGTCGCGCCTCCCCGGATGACGAAATCGCAAAAAACCTCGTGACCCAGATTCTGTCGGCGATGATTTACGGCAAGGACGGGTTCTTCTTTGTCTATGACTATGACGGCAACAACCTCGTCAGCCCGCGCCAGACTGAATTCATCAATCGCAACTGGGCCGATCTGACCGACAGCGATGGCACCCCGATTGTGGATGAGTTCATCACGCTCGCCCGGCAGGGCGCAGGCTGGCACAGCTTTATGTGGCAAAAACCATCGACCGGTGAAGAGGCTCAGATGATCGCCTATGTTGTTGGCCTGCAGGACTGGCGCTGGGTGGTGGGCACGGGTGTGTTCATTGATGACATCGTCGCCACCGTCGCCAATGCCCGGGCTGAGGTTGAGGCGCGCGTGCAGCGCACCTTCCTTTATATCGGAGGCATTGTTCTGGCCGCTGTTCTAATCGTCTTTGCCTCGGGCATGTTGCTGAACTTCCGCGAACGGCGGCTGGCTGATGCCAAGCTTAAGGAACTGACACAGCGGGTACTGGACGCTCAGGAAGAAGAGCGCGGGCGCGTCGCCCGCGAATTGCATGACGGCATCAGCCAGATTCTGGTTGGCGTACGCTATGCACTGGACAACGCCCGACGACGTCTGATCCGCGGGGATGACGAGTCGGCGCAGGAACCATTGCAAACAGGTATCGACAATCTGGCCACCGCCATCACCGAGGTTCGCCGCATCAGCCGCGACCTGCGTCCGGGTGTTCTGGATGATCTGGGGCTTGGGCCAGCGCTCAAGGCTTTGACCGACGATTTCAGTGAACGCACGGGTATTGAAACCGATTTCTCAACCGTGGTGTTCCGAAACCGATTGGATCAAGACAGCAAGATTGCCCTCTACCGTATTGCGCAGGAAGCCCTGACCAATATCGAGCGCCACTCGGGAGCAACCCGTGTTACCATTGACCTGCGGGGTCATAAGAAAGGCGCCACGATGCGGATTACGGACAATGGTCGCGGGTTGCGGAACGAACCAGGCCATGTCAGCACCGGAATCGGGCTACGCAACATGCAGGAACGGATCGAACAGCTTGACGGCACTCTACGCATCCTCTCATCGCGCGGCGGGCGCAGCGGCACCGTGATTGAGGTCAGCTTGCCGCTCAGTCATATGCTGCCACCACAGGAAGACCCAACGCCAAAACGAAAGGCCGGTATCTGATGTCCGACTCAATCATCCGGGTCCTTATTGTCGACGATCACCCCATGGTCGCCGAAGGCATTCAGTCTCTGCTGGAAAGCTATGATGAGATCGAAGTTGTCGGCACACTTTCCAACGGACAAGAAGCTGTCGATCGAGCAACCCACCTGCAGCCGGACGTGATCCTGATGGATCTCAACATGCCCGGCCTGAGCGGGTTGAACGCCACCGAGATCATTTTAGAGCGCCTGCCCAAAACCCGCGTTCTGATCCTGTCGATGCATGACAGTCCCGAATACATCTCAACCGCGCTCAGCCACGGCGCCAAAGGCTATATCCTCAAGGACGTTCCCACCGAAGAGATCAAGCAAGCCATCGATGCCGTGATGCGGGGCGAGCGGTATCTTTGTACCGGGGCCAGCGGCTCGCTGGAGCCCAAGGACGGCAACACGCGCGAGGCGCTGACCGGCCGGGAACAGACAATCCTGCTGGAATTGGCGCAGGGTAAATCCAACAAAGAGGTGGCACTGGCGCTGGACATTTCGGTGCGCACAGTTGAGACGCATCGCAAGAACATCAAGCGCAAACTTGGCATCTCCTCCACCGCCGGCTTGACCCGCTATGCCCTGGAGCATGGCGTCCTGCAGGGCACCAGCCCCGGGCTATGACCGCAGCGCGAAACGCGCTGCCCGGCCCAGCCGAAGGAGATGTGCCAACGGCACATTGAAGTCGGGCGGGAGCACTACCCGCTGCCGCGTTCACTGATATCTTCACCAAAGAACACCAAAGTCCCGTCTTCATCGAGGACATGAAATTCGCGCTGCTGATACGGCTGATCGAATGGCGGGCGCACCCGCCCTTCAGGCAGCTCCTCCAACCCGGGGCGCAGGCTTTCGAACAGGCTGTCGATTCCTTTGACGTCAACATAAAACGACTGCTCATCCCCCAATGCGCGCCCATCCTGACGCGGTGGACATTCCAATAATCGGATCGCTACAGGATCACGGCGCAAAAAGGCATAATTGTCCTGCCTGAATGTGCAGGAAAACCCAAGCCGCTGAGTGTAGAACTCAATCTGCGCGTCCAAAGAAGAACAAAGGACAAATGGTGTAAGTTGTAATATCTGCATCAAAACAGCCCTCTTCCAACCTCGGGCCCGAGACTAGCACATATCAGTCAAGCAGTTGATCACCCCGCAACCCTTCACGCTCATAATGATGCGGCAGCACACGGCCATAGAGTTGACGGGTCCGCTCCACCCCACCACACATGCCTTCGGTTTCGACAAACGAAAAGATACCAACATAGCGTTTCCGTTGTCCTTCAACCGGCGCAACCCGGTGCAAGGCATAGCGCCCCTTGAATATCTGCAGGTCGCCCGGTTGCAGTTCCAGTTGGTGTACGCCCCTCCTGCTGCCATCCAAAATCGCAGCGACGCCCTTGAAATTCTCGTCTTCACTGGTCCGCAGATTGGGTGCGTATTCGAATGCACCGCCCTCCTCGCCATTCTGGATTGCCAGCGTCACGGTGTAATTATTGGTGTCAAAATGCCACGGAAAGCCGCCTCCCTTCTCGACCACATTGATGATCACATCCGCCAACGGGTCATCATATCGGAAGAACCGATCCTCCGGCTCGTTCAAAGCCATGCGGATGAAAGGCATGAAACCTTCATACTGATAAATACGCCGCAGCGGGCTTGTGACAGGGAAGTTGTCAGCCGGAACAAAGGCGTTTGATCGGTCATAAAAACGTCGGATTGGATGACCGATCCCGTAACTGGGATCATCCTGCGTAAAATAGGCATTCGTGCGATTGAACGAGCGATGCGCTTTGGGAGCGACGTGATCGGCCTCAGCGATCAGTTTCCCAAGGCCATCTTCGTGCACAAAGCCGGGGAGGACCGCGCATCCATCAACTTCCAGATCCCGCCTCAGGTCCGCGATCAGCTGCCTGTACCCGTATGAATCAGGCCGATCGATCGGATAGCGCCCCAGATCCACAAGATCGTGCAGCATGTCTGACCTCCCGATTTAGCGCTGTTTTCACCAGCCTGCCTCAGCATCGGGCGCTGCTCTGGTCTGTTTCAGACATGGGCCTGACGCAATCAGACCACTGTTGATCACCCGATCGCCCACCAATTTGCGGCGAATTTTCGCGGATATTTCTCGACCTGCGTCATTTTGCGCAACAAAATATCAAATCCTACAAGCCCAGACTTACAATATTTTTGTATTTGCCTGTTGACGCCCCTTCCCCTCAACCATAATGTCCCTGCACGCAAAGAAGGAGCCTCTGGCGATGAAAGCGCTAGTCGTAATCGTAGGAAACACGCGCATGGGCCGGTAACGGTAAACCATAATCGAACCCATGCGCCTCCGAAAATCTCGGGGGCTTTTTTTTGGCAACACGCAAGACACATGTCGCGAACGGAGCAAAGCAGATGACACGTGAGATGACCGGCGCAAAGATGGTAGTTCAAGCCCTCAAGGATCAGGGCGTGGACACGGTATTCGGATACCCCGGTGGCGCCGTCCTACCGATCTATGACGAGATCTTTCTGCAAAATGACATCCGTCACATTCTGGTGCGCCACGAACAAGGTGCTGTGCACGCAGCCGAAGGTTATGCCCGGTCAACCGGCAAGCCGGGCGTTGCGCTGGTAACCTCGGGCCCCGGCGCGACCAATGCGGTGACCGGCCTGACCGATGCGTTGCTGGACTCGATCCCGATTGTCGTTCTGACCGGGCAGGTTCCGACCTTCATGATTGGCTCTGACGCCTTTCAGGAAGCCGACACTGTGGGCATCACGCGCCCCTGCACCAAGCACAACTGGTTGGTGAAGGATACGGACTCGCTGGCGGCAACTATGCACGAGGCCTTCCATGTGGCCACTTCCGGTCGCCCCGGCCCCGTGCTCGTTGACATTCCGAAGGACGTTCAGTTCGCCTCGGGTGAATACACGACGCCAAAACCGTCGACCTCTCACTATCAGCCAGTATTGAAGGGCGATCTGGAAGAAATCACGGAGCTTGTTGCAGCAATCGAGACCGCGAAGAAGCCAGTGTTCTACACCGGCGGCGGCGTCATCAACTCGGGCCCGGCTGCCAGCCAGCTGCTGCGCGAACTGGTGGACGCAACCGGCTTTCCGATCACATCGACCCTGATGGGGCTTGGGGCCTATCCGGCCTCGGGCGAAAACTGGATCGGCATGCTTGGGATGCATGGGCTCTACGAGGCCAACATGGCGATGCATGATTGCGATCTGATGATAAACATCGGCGCGCGATTTGATGACCGTATCACCGGCCGGATCGATGCGTTCTCGCCGAACTCAATCAAAGCCCATGTAGATATCGACCCGTCGTCGATCAACAAAGTTATCCGTGTCGACATCCCAATAGTTGGCGATGTTGCCCACGTGCTTGAGGATATTCTGAAAGTCTGGAAAGCACGCGGTCGCAAAACAGACGCTGCCAATATCAAGCAGTGGCAAGACCAGATTAACGAATGGCGCAAGGTCAACTGCCTTGCCTTCACAAACAGCGAAAAGACCATCAAGCCGCAATACGCGCTGCAACGGCTTGAAGAGCTGACGAAGAAATACGACCGCTATGTCACAACCGAGGTTGGACAGCACCAGATGTGGGCGGCGCAATACCTGGGTTTTGAAGACCCCAACCGCTGGATGACTTCGGGCGGGCTGGGCACTATGGGCTATGGTTTCCCCGCCTCGATCGGTGTGCAAATGGCACATCCCGATGCGCTGGTCATCAACGTGGCTGGTGAGGCCTCGTGGCTGATGAACATGCAGGAAATGGGCACGGCCGCGCAATACCGCCTGCCCGTGAAACAGTTCATTCTGAATAACGAGCGGCTTGGAATGGTACGACAATGGCAAGAACTGCTGCACGGCGAACGCTATTCGCATTCGTGGTCCGAGGCCCTGCCTGATTTCGTCAAGCTCGCTGAAGCCTTTGGTGCCAAGGGTATCCTGTGTTCCGACCCGGCCGATCTGGACGACGCGATCATGGAGATGATCAATTACGACGGTCCGGTCATCTTCGACTGCGTGGTCGAAAAGCACGAGAATTGCTTCCCGATGATCCCATCGGGCAAGGCCCACAATGAGATGCTGCTGGGCGAAGCCGAAACGCAAGGTGTTATTCAAGCTGGTGGAGCTGTGCTCGTTTGAGCACCGCTTTGCCACATCTAGGTCAAATGCCGGAGCTAAGGTCGCCGCACGTGACATGAAAAAGGGTTAGATCATGCGTGATCTCAGCAGTCAGTTCTCAGCCAGAGCTTCGAGCCCGGAAGAGAATTTGTCGATATTCACCGGCCGTCGCGGTTGGCAAGCGGGGCTCATGGTTCCACTCTTCGTTCTAGCGTTGATATTGTTCTGGGTCGGCACAGGCTGGTATGCCGTTGTTGATCAAGGAAAAATGGCGTTATCCGTTGATTTCAAGGTGTTCTGGGCTGCAGGTCACCTCGCGCATTTAGGCGAACCGCTTGCGGCATTTGATATCGACAGATTGTCGGAAATACACGAAGCGTCCAAGGAAGACGATTGGATGCCTTGGTCTTATCCTCCCTCATTCCTTGTCGCACTCCAACCACTCGGGGCATTGTCGTTTTCTCCGGCTTGGGCGATTTTCACAGCGATTTCAATTGTCGCGATGTTTCTTGCTGTGCGGCCATTTTCCTGCGGAATCGTACCGGTTTGGTTTGCTTTTGCACTCTCCCCCGCCATGTTGCCAAACTTGTATATGGGGCAGACCACAACCCTTTGGGCAGCAGGCCTTCTGGCCGCACTAGCGGCGCTAAAGAACGACCGCTTCGTACTGGCAGGGTTCTTTATTGGATTGCTGACGCTTAAACCCCAACTTGGCCTGCTCATACCGCTTGCGCTTTTGGCAAGCGGTGCGTGGAAGACGATCATATCAGCAACGGTCACGACGGTGGTCTTGTCCGTTCTGGCCACTCTGGTCGTTGGCGTCGAATATTGGACCGAAATGCGCAACATGATGGGCGTTCACTTTGAAGAGATACGAAGCTCAATCCACCTGAATACGGTCATGCTTAGCCCTTATTCCTTGCTGGCCAGCATCGGTGTGCCAGAAACGCTCGCGCTTGCGATGCAATGGACTTTGACAGTGTTGTCTGGAATTGCAGTCTTCGTTGCATGGCGCAGCCCAAGGGTAGGTTTTGACTTGCGGGTAGCGGTGCTCTTTCTGGGTATTTCCATGTCTACACCGTACTTCTGGTTCTATGAATCTGGGCTGCTTGCAATCGTTGCATTGTTCCTGCTTCGAGCTGGCGTCCTGACAACTTCTCCATGGCGTCTGGTACTGGCCGCCGCAATGTGGATCGGTATCGGACCAGCAACACATATGGTGCTTTTCAAGATGACCGAGATATTGTCTTTGCGCCTCGTGTTTGCCCCGATCCTAATACTGGCTTGCGTAGTTTGCCTCCAAGCGCTGATCTCTGCGCTACGAAAGCCCGAAGAAACTTATGTCCAAGATGAGGTCTATCAATGACTCCGCTAAACATCGTCAAAGGCTCCACCCGCCATTCTGCATATAACCTACGCCCAACATTCTCGGACGTGCAGGAACAACACACGATCGCGGTGCTGGTTGAAAACGAACCGGGGGTTCTGGCCCGCGTAATTGGTCTGTTCTCGGGTCGTGGCTATAATATTGAAAGTCTAACGGTTGCCGAGGTTGACCATACCGGGCATCTCAGCCGAATTACCATCGTCACCACCGGCACCCCGCAAGTGATTGAGCAGATCAAGGCGCAGCTTGGACGCATCGTGTCGGTCCGTGACGTGCATGATCTGACCGTCGAAGGTGCTTCGGTCGAGCGCGAGCTGGCGATCATAAAGGTTGTCGGTGAAGGCGACAAACGGGTCGAAGCCCTGCGACTGGCCGACATATTCCGGGCCAATGTCGTCGATAGTACGCTGAATTCGTTCATCTTCGAGATCACCGGTGCACCGGACAAGATCGATGCCTTTGCCGATCTGATGCGCCCTCTTGGCTTGATTGAAATCGCCCGTACCGGAGTTGCAGCCCTGTTGCGCGGTGACTAAGCCCCATTTCCGCCCCGGGACTGAATTCATTCTCGGGGCGGCGGCCTGCTTGGCCATTGTGCCCTGCTAACCTCAAAAAGGCTTAATGCGTTCATCAAATATGAGCAACAGCATGAAAAAGATCATGCAAATAGGCTGAAAGCCTATTGATTTTGCTTATCATCAGACTAGCCTGTGACGCGTAGCGAGGCGCTTTGCAGCGCCCGTTGGGGTCAACTTTACGATTTCTGAATACTGCGCGGCCGCTGTGCCGCCGCAAACCTGTTTTTGCTGAAGATACAAACGGAAATCTGGGACAGAAGTGACCGACATCAATCGCAGCCCCGCAGAATTGCGCAGCATGTTCGGAGCCAACCTCAGGCAGCTCGCAAACAGTTATCGGTCGGTTTCAGAGCTTTGCCGCCAATTGGGTATCAATCGAACTCAGTTTAATCGCTATCTGTCGGGTGAAAGTTTTCCCAGGCCGGATGTGCTGGACCGGATGTGTCGATTCTTCGATATCGACGCGCGTATCCTGCTGAAACCTTTGGATGAAATAGAACCGGTCGCCGCTCATCCCGCATCAGAAATCATCGATCGATTTCTCGTCACCGGGTCAGAAAAAACTATGGCGACCGGATTTTATCACGCCGCTGAGGCCTCACCAAACCGACGCGAACCAACACTTCACCGGCTACTGTTTATGCGCCGCATTCGGCATTGCACCTTGCTGCGCAGCTATGAACCCTTGTCGCATATGCCGAAATGCTCCGCGCCGATGCGTGAGGTTCAGGGCATCGTTTCTCACATCGGCGGACAAGTCTGCGCATTGATGTCCCGGCCCGGCGCACAGGATTGCAGAATGATGGTTCTGAACCTTCCGCCTGAATGGGCACCTCAGGAATGGTCGGGTTATGTGTATCGGTTGGCCGGTGGCAGTGGATCCGATGTAAGACGGCTTACGCTGCATCACCTTGGGCATAATTTGTCCGCAGCACTGCAATCGGCCCGAAAGGCGCACAATTCATCAGGGCCTGACTTAAACGGACAGATTTAAGAGGGTGTCGGCTGAGCAGCCCCGGACGGATCGTTGTCCAAGATCAAGCGATAAAGATGCCAGCTGGCATGCCCCAGCAAAGGCAGGACGATAAACAGGCCCAGGAACCAAGGGATCATCGCCAAAAAAGTGATGATCGCGATGAAGGCCCCCCACGCCAGCATCACACCCATGTTCGCTTTGACATAGGCAAAGCTGGTGATCATCGCGGTCACAAAATCCAGCTCACGATCCAGCAGCATAGGGATCGACAGCACGGTGATCATGTACAGAATGATTGCAAATACGGCCCCGACCAGTGTGCCCAATACCAACATGCTCAGCCCATTCGGGGTCAGGAATACCTCAAATGATGTTGAAATGTTGGTCATCGTCGACAGCCCCATGAACAGGGCAAAGATCATGTGGCCCAGAAAGAACCAGAACAGAAAGATCACCACGATAATGGCGCAGATCGACGGCAGTTGCCTTCGGCTTTGCTGTATGACCACGCCGAAGATCGCACCGGGATTCAACGGCTCGCCCTGTTCCAACCGGTGCGAGACCTCATATAATCCCACGGCAGCAAACGGCCCGATCAGGGGAAAGCCGATCGCGGCCAAAACCAGCCAGAACGACGTTCCCGTCTGCAGCGTGACCCACGCCATCAGCCACCCGGCCAGCACGTAGAAGCCTGCGAACAGAAGTCCGAAAAGCGGCGCGCGGCGATAATCCTGCCAAGCTCGGCGTAACGCTTCTTTCAGCATCGCGGTATCAACGGGTTTCAGCGTCGGCACACCAAAGGGTTTGTCCATTCTTGTTTTCTCCTCCCGGGCGGTTGTTCTACATGGCGGGTCGTTTCTGAGGCCAAAGCGTTGCAGAATGATATGCCGCCCCAATCGACAAGATCCGCGCATCTGCACCACGCGGACCGAACAGCTGCATTCCCATCGGCAGCCCTTGTGCTCCAAAACCGACAGGCGCACCCAGACAGGGCAACCCCAAAAGGCTGACGGGTGTCACGACCTGCATCCAGCGATGGTAGGTATCCATCCCCTGCCCCTTGATTTCGGTTGGGTACGGCGTTTCAAGCTCGAACGGCCAGACCTGCGCTGCGGGCAACACCAAGGCGTCATAGTCTTCGAAAAGCTCCACCGCCCGCTTGTGCCAGTCAGACCGGTTCACACTGGCCCGGTGCACATCCATCGCGCTGAGCGCCAGGCCGCGCTCCAACTCCCATTGCGCGGTATCTTTGAGTGATGATTTCTTCTTGGCCAAAGGCTCCAACCCTGCGGCCACTGACCAGGAGCGCAGAGTAATCCAACTGTCCCAGATCAGGTCCGCGTCAAACGGTGGTGCAAGCGCCTCAACCCGTGCACCGCGTTCTTCGAAAACGTGCAACGCATCGCGGCATAGCGCGAGGATACCCTCTTCGCACGGAAACGCCCCGCCCCAGTCGCCCAACCAGCCTATGCGCATCCCTGTCAGATCAGCCGCTTGAACGGGCGACACGCGCTCGACCTCTGTGCTCAATGGCATCCTTGGATCGGGGCCGGATATGACGTCAAGCAATAGCCCGATGTCTTCAGGGCTGCGCGCCATAGGCCCCAGAGTTGAAAGCTGATGCAGATAACCGTCCCCCACTGGCTCAGACGGAACGCGCCCCCAACTTGGCCTGAACCCGTATACGTTGTTCCATGCGGCCGGGTTGCGCAGGCTGCCCATCATGTCCGAGCCGTCTGCCAGCGCCAGCATTCCAGTCGCCAACGCCACTGCTGCACCGCCCGACGAACCTCCACAGGTTTTCGTGGGATCATAAGGGTTGCGTGTTGCACCAAAGACAGGATTGAACGTGTGCGAACCCAGTCCGAATTCCGGCGTGTTGGTCTTACCGATCAGAATTGCCCCAGCAGCCCTTAGCCGGGCGGCCAGCAGATCGTCAGTTTGCGGCACATGATCCTTGAACAATGGCGAACCCTGCGTCGAAGTGATCCCTGCCACATTTACCAGATCTTTCACCGCTATCGGCAACCCGTGCAGCGCGCCGCGAGGTGACGCGGCATCCGCCGCCCGCGCCTCGGCCATCAAAGCGTCTTCATCCCGCAGCGCGACAATCGCGTTTACCGCACCGTTCACCTGGGCGATCCGATCCAGCGTCGCGCGCATCAGTTCTGCAGCTGAAAGCTGTCGGCGGGACAAGGCGTCAAGAATGTCCGTCGCGGATGCTCTGGTCAAATCCATGCGGGTTGGTCCTTTGGCTGCTCGTCATCAGCCTAGCGACGTGCTCGGACCATTTAAAGCTACTGTTTAAATGTATCTTTTTAGAATTTCGCGAAGAAGAGCGGCGCAAGAGCGCGCATCATCTGATCC
Organism: Ruegeria sp. H9; assembly: GCF_056532915.1. NCBI lineage: Bacteria > Pseudomonadati > Pseudomonadota > Alphaproteobacteria > Rhodobacterales > Roseobacteraceae > Ruegeria > Ruegeria sp. H9. Next base: position 844,637 of record NZ_JBQFNX010000002.1, read on the forward strand.
TGAGGTCGATCCGCACATTGCTGTCGCGGCCCAGCACATTGTTCAGACCAAAGACGATCATCACCAGACTAAGCACCAGCCACAACCCGCCCCACATCATGGTGGTTCCGCCGAATTCTTCAGCCAGCATGTATGCATCTGATCGCAATCCCGCGCGTCGGATCGTGTCATCGAAAATGTCAAACGGAACGTAGATCATGCTGGTCAGCCCGATGACCCGTAGAATCAGATCACACAGGTTGCGGTTCAGGAACCACGCGGTGGCCAGCATCACCGCTCCACAGCCCGCGCTGAACGCCATGGCAAACGGTTCCCGGATATACAGGAGCGCAATAATCAGCATGACTCCCCCAAAGAGACCAAGCGCAGCCCGATCGGCATTGGTGCGCAGGGCGATCATCAGCAGGCCCATCCCAAGCATCAAGGACCCAAGATATCCCGCTGACAGACTGACAAACCGATTGCCTCCTCGGCCAATAACCAGACCACCTTGTTGTGGAGAGACCGAGAAACTTTCAACCGAACCACCGGTCAGGATAATGGCACCGGCATGTGAAAGCTCATGCAGGAACACAACCAGGATTTTCAACGGAAGCACCAGCATCGTGTTCCAGAACACAAACACCAACGCGACAATTGCGATCAATTGCCAGTGGCCCTTGATCAGGTTCACAGCCGAGGTCAAGGACTGCCGCAATTAGCCTTCGCCCTGCGCCTCGGACCGGCTTTTGCCCGAGACATTCAGGGCCAGTGTCGCCGCCATGAAACCATCCAGATCGCCATCCAGCACACCTTTGGTGTCGGATGTTTCATGATTGGTCCGCAAGTCTTTGACCATCTGATAGGGCTGCAGCACGTAAGACCGGATCTGGTTGCCCCAGCCCGCATCACCCTTGGCTTCGTGGGCGGCGTTGATCTCGGCGTTTCTGCGATCCAGCTCTTGCTGGTACAGCCGTGATTTCAGCGCTTTCATGGCAATATCGCGGTTCTGGTGCTGCGATTTCTCGGAACTGGTGACTACGATTCCGGTCGGAATATGCGTAATCCGAACCGCCGAGTCCGTCGTGTTCACGTGCTGACCACCCGCGCCCGAGGACCGGTAGGTATCAACGCGGATATCCGATGGGTTCACCTCGATCTCGATATTGTCGTCCACCACAGGATAAACCCAGACCGAACTGAACGAGGTATGCCGCTTGGCCGCCGAGTCGAACGGAGAGATACGCACCAAACGGTGCACGCCACTTTCCGATTTAAGCCAGCCATAGGCGTTGTGGCCAGTGATCTTGTAGGCGGCGGACTTGATCCCCGCCTCTTCCCCCGCTGTCTCGGATTGCAGTTCGACCGTATAGCCTTTTTTCTCGGCCCAGCGGACATACATCCGCGCCAGCATCGAGGCCCAGTCGCAGCTTTCCGTACCGCCTGCGCCCGAGTTGATCTCAAGGAAGGTATCATTGCCGTCCGCTTCGCCATCAAGCAGCGCCTCAAGCTCTTTCTTTGCGGCCTTGGTCTGCAGCTTTTTGATCGCTTCTTCGGCGTCGGTTACGACCTCTTCGTCCTCTTCCATCTCGCCCAGTTCGATCAGCTCGATATTGTCGCTGAGATCGGTCTTGATGGATTCGTAGGTCTCGATGGCATCGACCAGCAACTGCCGTTCGCGCATCAATTTCTGCGCGTTCTCGGGATTGTCCCACAGGTTCGGATCTTCAACACGCGCGTTGAATTCCTCCAACCGGTGCGGCGCTGTTTCATAGTCCATGCGCTGCGCCAGCAGCTCCAGCGACTTTTCGATTTCCGCCACAATATTCTGGGTTTCGGCGCGCATGGTCAGGTCCCAACTTGCTCAATCAGGTGTGCGTGATAGCAAGTGGTGCGAGGTACCACAAGACGACTGAGCCGGGAAACTTGGGCGGATCAGTAAAGCCCGCCGCCCTGCAGATCGCCCTGGCTGGCATTGGGGCCAACGGTGATCGTATCCCCGGTTGAGGTGGTCACCTGACGGCCCGAACTTGCCTCTTCAAACAACGGCAGGTCAGATCCCATCGCGAAGCCACCGTCATAGACGCGATCGATAAAACCATCCACGCCATCACGGAAATACTCGGCGACCACATATTCTCCACTCGCGTCTTCTGGCAGGCGCGCGCCGCTGAAACGGTCAATCTTGATGAAATGGCCACCCGGAGGCACCTCGAACGGGCCACCGCCGTATTTCTCGACTGCTTTTTCCATAAAGCTTTGGAACACAGGACCGCACAAGGTGCCGCCGTAGGCTCCTCGGCCCATAGGGCGCGGGCGGTCATAACCGATGTAGCAACCGGCCACGATATTTGAGGTGAAACCGATGAACCACGCATCCTTGGATTCGTTCGTGGTGCCGGTCTTGCCCGCTGTGGGCACGGGCAGGTTCACAACACGTGATGCAGTGCCGCGATCAACCACGCCCTTCATCATCGACGTCAACTGGTAGGCGGTGATGGCATCCATGACCTGGCTGCGATCGGTGAGGATCGTGGGCGACTCATCAGGCTCAAGCCAGCTAGAGTTACAATCGACGCACTGGCGATCGTCATGGCGATAGATGGTCTTGCCGAACCGGTCCTGAATACGGTCAACCAGTGTGGGTTCAACCCGCTCGCCACCATTGGCGAACATCGCATAGGCAGCGACCATTTTGTACAGCGTAGTCTCTTCAGACCCTAGCGAGTTCGCAAGGAACGCACCCATCCGGTCATAAACGCCAAACCGCTCGGCATAACCTGCGACCACGGGCATTGTGACTTCTTGCGCCAGACGGATGGTCATCAGGTTCCGCGACTGTTCGATCCCGGTACGCAAGGGCGTTGGACCGTAAAACTTGTTCGTCGAGTTTTTGGGACGCCACAGGCCCTGCGGTGTATTCACCTCGATCGGCGCATCCACAACGATCGTCGCGGGGCTGTATCCGCTATCCAGAGCAGCGGCATAAACGAATGGCTTGAAGCTGGACCCGGGCTGGCGCTGCGCCTGAGTGGCGCGGTTGAACACGGTGTCCTGATACGAGAACCCACCCTGCATCGCCAGAACACGGCCCGAATTTACGTCCATCGCGACAAAGCCGCCCTGCACTTCTGGCACCTGACGGGCAGACCACTGCCCCTCTTCGCCAGCCATTACCAGAATGACATCGCCGCGTTTGAAATTGTCCTGGAAGTTGCCCTGCATCCATTTGATGTCTTCGCGCGGGACGGTGCCATCTGCTGGGCCATCTTCGATCCCGACGGTCAGGGATTGGTCGGCCACGTTCAGAACAACGGCAGGATACCACTGCGTCGGCAGCACCACGTCGCGGGGGATTTCCATGATCGCCAGCGCCTCGCGCCACTGTGCTTCATCCGCCAGCTTCTCCTCAGCGATGACCTCGCCTGTGCCGCGCCACCGCCCGCGAGAGCGGTCGTATTTCTGCAGCGCCGTGCGCAGGGCTTTCGCCGCTTCGACCTGCATTTCCTCATCCACCGAGGCGCGTACGGTGAAACCGCCAGTGAAGAACTCACCCTCGCCAAAATCCTCGCTCAACTGGCGACGGATTTCGTCGGTGAAATAGTCACGCGGCGGCAGTGCAGTGCGGAAGCTTTCAAAATCCCCGTTCTGAACCGAACGCAAAGGCATCTCGACTTCGGTCTCATAGGTGGCCTGATCGATATAGCCGTTCTGCTGCATCTCGCGCAGCACATAGTTGCGGCGGTTCAGCAAACGTTCTTTCTGCCGCACAGGATGGTAGTCCGATGGTGCCTTGGGCATCGCCGCCAGCATCGCGGCTTCATGCGGGGCCAGTTCCTGCAGAGTTTTGTTGAAATAGGTCTGCGCAGCAGCGGTCACACCATAAGAGTTCTGGCCCAAAAAGATCTCGTTCATATACAGCTCGAGGATCTGTTCCTTGTCCAAGGTATCCTCAAGCCGGGTGGCGAGGATAATTTCCTTGATCTTGCGCTCGGCCCGGCGATCACCGGACAAAAGGAAGTTCTTCATCACCTGCTGCGTGATGGTTGACGCACCACGAACGGTTTCGCCTTTAGTGCGCACTGCCTCGACCCCGGCAGCAATGATCCCACGCGGGTCATAACCCTGATGAGTATAGAAGTTTTTATCTTCCGCCGAGATAAAGGCCTGTTTTACCAGATCGGGAATTTCCTCGGACGGCGTAAACAGGCGGCGCTCCTGCGCAAATTCGTCGATCAGCTGGCCCTCACCCGAGTAAATCCGGCTGATAGTCGGTGGTTTGTATTGTGCCAATGATTCATGACTGGGCAGGTCTCGGCCATACATCCAGAACACCGCGCCAACGACCAGCGCGGCCATAAAAATACCCAAGGTCACAAGGCTGAAAATCGCCCCGAAAAACGAAAGAATGAACCGGATCACGTTACTGCCTTTTACTCGCGATGACGCCTATATAGTGTCGCCCCCGCGCAGGGTCAAAACACGAAAGGCTACAATGGCTGTTTTGCGCCGCTGCGTCATTGTCCGATCAGAGATCGCTTCACCAGATCGTCCCGACGCCAGTTCTCAAGCCCCTGCACAAGCCCATGCGCCATGGATGCGCGCCAGTTTGGATCAGAGATGTTCTTGAAATCGCGCGGGCTGGACAAAAAACCCAACTCAACCAGAACCGATGGGATATCGGCTGCCTTCAACACCGAAAACGACGAAGAACGTAGCGGACGACGATTCATCGGGCCTCCCTGCTGCGTCATTCCATCCACCAGCGAGCGCGCCAGTGCGCTACTGCGTGGCACAGTCTCTTGCCGAGCCAGATCCAGCAACACATCAGCGACCTGATCGTCTGCACCGCTGAGATCAATACCTGCGATCAAATCACTCCGGTCATGCCGTTCGGCCAGCTTTTGACTGGCAACGTCTGAAGCTTCCTCTGAAAGAGTGTAGACGACCGACCCATGCGCCAGCCCTTCGGAAAGCGAATCCGCATGCAGTGAGATAAACACGTCGGCCCCGGCCTGATGTGCCAGCGAGATACGGCGTTCGAGCGAGACGAATTGATCGTCAACACGCGTCATCACCACTTCGAAACCGCCGGTACGCAGCAGCGCCTCTCGCAGCTCTCGCGCGAAGGTCAGCATCAGTGTTTTCTCATTGGTATCAGCGAATTCTGCCCCGGGATCAATGCCGCCATGCCCGGGATCCAGCATGACCCGAACCGCCCGCACACCGTCGCGCCGCGGCAGTGCCGGTGTCACTGCGGGTTCCGGCAAATCCCAGCCGGGCTGACGGGGGGCACCTGCGCTGGCTGCAAAACTGTCAAAATCAGTGCCTTTCAGGTGCAGCGATAGTTGAGCAGTGCCCGTCGCCTGATCAACCCGCAGATCAGCTGTTTGCACCGCCAGCGGAGCGCCCAGCTCCAACACCAGACGCGACCAACCGGGCACGTATGCGCCGAATTGAACACCGCTGATCCGGCTAGTTTGCAGAAAGGTCTCGCGGTTCAGGCCAGACCAATCGACCTCTTGGAAATCCAGCACCACGCGGTATGGATCGCGCAGCGTGAACACGCGGTATGGCACGCCTTGAGTCAGCCCAAGTTCGACCCTTACGCCGGTATTGCCATCATCGACGATGCTGCTCTGGTCCGGAAGGACGCGTGCAAGCGCGCTAAAGTCCTGCGCGACAGCAGCACCAGTCAGCGCCCATATCAGGGCGATTGCGTAGAAAATCCTGCTCATGGCCTCAAGTTATCCCGAGATCGTTTGAGGCAGAGCCTATCGCATGACGCCGCCTTTGTGAACGCTTTAGGCCGTTCGCGGGATCGCGCCTCGCTCGGCCATAAAACGTTGCAGCCGGTCCAACCCCTCCTGAATGTCGTCGCTCGATCGCGCATAGGAAAATCGCAGCGTCGTGTGCCCGCGCACCGGGTCGAAATCCAGCCCCGGCGTCACGGCAACTCCGGCTTTGTCGAGAATCTCGGCTGCAAATGCCCGGCTGTCATCGGTCAAGTCTGAGACATCCGCGTAAACATAAAACGCCCCATCCGGCGGTGCGATATTGGTAAAACCGGCCTTGGGCAACCCGTCCAGCATCAACAGACGATTGCGGCGGTATACATCCAGATTGGCCTGCAATTCGTCGTTACAATCCATAGCTGCCAATGCGGCCACCTGACTGGCGTGAGGCGCGCAGATGAACATGTTCTGGGCAATCCGCTCGACCACGCGCACCTGATCTTCGGGCACAACCATCCAGCCAACGCGCCAACCGGTCATCGAGAAATATTTGGAGAATGAGTTGATCACATAGCACTCATCCGTCAGCTCCAGCGCAGTGACGGCTTTGGCCTCGTATTCCAGCCCGTGATAAATCTCGTCACTGATGAACGATGCACCCTGCGCGTGCGCCGCATCGATCAGCGCCTGCATCGCCGCATGATCCAGCATTGTCCCAGTCGGGTTGGCAGGCGAGGCAACCATCAATCCCTGCAAATCAAGCCCCGTGAAATCGGTGGGCACCGGCTGCAGCCGGTTTTCCGGTGCTGTCGGCAAGTCTACCGGCACCAAACCCAATGCTTTCAGGATTTGCCTATATGAGGGATATCCCGGGGCACCAATCCCCACCCGATCACCGCTGTCGAACAGAGCGGTAAAGGCGAGCAAAAACCCGCCCGATGATCCCGGTGTGATGACCACCCGTTCTGGATTGAGATCAACGCCATACCATTCGCCATACATCTGCGCGATCCGCTGACGAATAGCGGGCAAACCCAAAGCCACCGTATACCCAAGCGGCCCTTGTTCCATGGCCTTCGCCAATGCTTCGGTTGCCCCTTTGGGTGCGCCGGTCCCCGGTTGACCTACTTCCATGTGAACGACATGCCGTCCGACCTCTTCCGCCTTGCGCGCGGCCTCCATCACGTCCATCACGATGAAGGGATCGACCCCGGAACGGGTTGAGTTTCTCATGGCCATCTCCCATGTTGCAGCCATGGCTTTTGAACGCTTATCCCGGCTGGCGTCAATCCCGGCCGTGTTGCTGCTCGCGGTGACATGGGTGGTCAGCGCCATGCAGGCCAGCGCGCAGAGCCTGATCCGCGACCCTGACATTGAACACGGGCTGCAAGAGCTTGCCTTTCCGATCCTGCGCGCCGCTGGCCTGAACACCAAGCGCGTACGGGTGTTGATCGTCAATGATGGGACGTTCAATGCCTTCGTGATCGACTACAACACCATCTACATCAACTACGGCCTGATCCTGAGCGTCGAGACGCCCGAGATGCTGCAAGCGGTAATCGCACACGAGGCCGCGCATATCGCCAACGGTCACCTGGCCAGACGCTCGGAGAACCTGCGCGCGGCACAACGCAACGCGCAGCTTGGGACCCTTTTGGCGCTTGCAGCCGCAGCCGCAGGTGGTGGAGAAGCCGCGGCGGGCATTGCGGCGGGCACGCAAGCCTCGGCGCTGCGCAGCTTTCTGGGCCATACGCGGGCCGAAGAAGCCTCGGCCGACCGAAGTGCTGCCAGCTATTTACGTTGGGCCGGAATATCTCCGCGCGGGATGGTCAACCTGCACCGCAAGTTCGCGGGGCAAGAGCTGTTGAACCCGGTCAATCAAGACCCTTACATGCGCTCGCACCCCACCAGCCGCGAACGTTTGCGCGCCGCCGAGGCCTTTCTGAACGAATTCGGCGACAAGGCAAAGCAAAACGCAAACGCCGATTACTGGTTCGCGCGGATCAAAGGTAAGTTGTCAGCCTTTCTTCGATCCCCGGCCTGGACCATGCGTCGCGCGGGCGAAGAAAAAGATCGTGACATACGCCTGATGCGCGAGGCATCGGCCCATCATCAAAATCGCGATCTCGCCCGTGCCCGCGCCGCAATCGATGGTGCGCTGGAGATTCGCCCTGACGATCCGTTTTTTTATGAATTGAAGGGCCAGATTCTATTGGAGAACCGGCGCGTGCGCGAAGCTGTGGATGCCTACGGTGCAGCCGTTGATATGGCGCCCAACAATGCCCTGATCCTCGCCGGTTACGGACGTGCTTTGCTGGCGGATGGCAAGACGAAGAAAGCCCTGCAAGTGCTTGAAAAGGCGCGCGCACGCGACTATCGCAATGCCCGGCTGATGCAGGATCTGGGTTCTGCCTATTCGCAGGTGGGCAACAACGGAATGGCGTCTGCGGTGACTGCAGAACGCTATGCGCTGCAGGGCCGACTTGATGATGCGGGCATACATGCTAAACGGGCTGTTGCACAGCTCCCCGAAGGCTCTCCGGGTTGGCAAAGGGCACAGGATGTGTTGATTGCCTCGGAGCGCGCAAAGAAGAAGAAAAAGAGGAAACGGAAATGATCCTGAGACATGCTGCACCGGCCCTATTGGGTCTTTCCCTGATCACTGGTCCTGCGCAGGCGCTGGAATTGAACGCGATGAGCGACGCCGAGAAGGCCGAGTTTGGCGCACAAGTGCGCGAATACCTTCTGGAAAACCCCGAAGTGATCCTCGAGGCGATCAACATCCTTGAGGAACGCAATGCCGTTGCCGAGGCTCAGGCTGACAAGGAGCTCGTCGCGGCCAACGCTGACGAGCTTTTTAATGACGGTTACAGCTGGGTCGGTGGCAATCCGGACGGCGATATTACTCTGGTCGAGTTCATGGACTACCGTTGCGGTTACTGCCGGCGCGCCGTGCCCGAAGTGGCCACCCTGCTGGCCGAGGACGGCAATATCCGTCTTGTGATTAAGGAATTGCCGATCCTGGGCGATGCCTCTGTAGCGTCATCCCGCTTTGCCATCGCAACAAAACAGGTAGCCGGAGACGATGCCTATAAGCAGGTCCATGACGCTCTGCTGGAATTCAGCGGCGAGCCCTCCGAGGTGACCCTGCGCCGGATTTCAGATGGGCTGGGTCTGGACAGCGACGCGATCATCGCGGCAATGAACAGCGATGTGGTCACCGAAGAAATCGCAAAAACCCGCGATCTGGCGCAAAAGCTGCGGATTTCAGGCACACCGTCCTTTGTTCTGGGCACCGAAATGATGCGCGGGTACCTGCCCGCAGACCAAATGCTCCAGATCGCAAATGGAGTTCGGGCAGAACAGGGTTAAGTCATCACTGTAGGTTTCCAGCATGGATCGACGGAACCTCTTACTCACTGGAGGCGCGCTGAGCTTTATGGGCCTGTCTAAGCAAACCCTCGCTCAGCGCACCTCAAACTTCTTTGTACCGGCGGAAGAAGCGCCCCACGAACGCACATTTATGCAATGGCCGGTCAGCCGCAAAGTTTACCGTAACCAGATCTTTCTGGATATGGTGCAACAAACCATCGCGGAAATCGCGAACGCCATTTCCGCCTTTGAACCCGTGACAATGCTTGCGGCGGCAAAGCACCATGCGGATGCGCGTCAAAAACTTTCCTCATCAGTCGAGCTCTGGGATGTTCCAACCGAAGATTTGTGGTGCCGCGACGCAGGTCCAATCTTCGTGATCGACAATCGAGGCGGGATTGCGGTCAGTCATATCCAGTTCAACGGCTGGGGCCGGAAACAGGTGCACAAACACGATGCGCAAATCGCCAGTAAGGTTGCCGATCACCTCGGCCTACCCCTGCTTCCGTCCGGCTTGAGGGGCGAGGCCGGTGGTGTAGAACAAGACGGGCATGGGTTGATCATGGCCCATGAAAGCTCGTGGGTGAATGAGAACCGCAATCCAGACCTGTCACGCAACGAAATTGAATCCCGATTACTGGCAGCCTATGGGGCTGACCGCATGGTCTGGTCTGATGGGGTCTGGGGCGAGGATATCACCGATTACCACATCGACAGTCTGGCGCGCTTCACCGGCCCTGGGCGCGTTTTGATCAACCTGCCAGACGAGCCGGATATGGATGATCCATTTCATGTCGCGGCCCTTGATACTCATGACCGTCTCATCGCCGAAGGATTGCAGGTTGAGGTGATCCCTGAACCCAATAGGCGCCGAGTTAACGATCCCGAATTCGTGGCGTCTTATGCGAATTACTATGTTTGTAATGGCGGCATCGTGATGGCCCAGTTCGGAGACCGCGAAACCGATGAGATTGCACAGATGGCCCTAGCTCGTCACTACCCCGGGCGCGAGATCATTGCATTGAATGTCGACGTATTGGGCGAGCTGGGCGGCGGCATTCACTGCGCAACACAGCAAATGCCTGTTGCATAGGCCTTGTTACTCAGCAGCTTCAGCTGCCGCATCCAGCTCTGCTGCCTTCTTTTCGACCTCTTCAACGATGTGATCAATCATCTGGTCGTTTGACATCTTGTGGCTGGCTTTGCCTGCCAGATAGACCATGCCCGAGCCTGCCCCGCCACCGGTGAAACCGACATCGGTCATCAGCGCCTCACCCGGACCGTTCACGACACAGCCGATGATCGACAGGCTCATGGGTGTCTTGATGTGTTCCAAGCGATGCTCCAACGCCTCAACCGTTTTGATTACGTCAAAACCCTGTCGCGCGCAGGAGGGGCATGAGATGATGTTCACGCCGCGATGGCGCAGGCCCAGAGATTTCAGGATCTCATAGCCGACCTTGACCTCTTCCACCGGATCAGCAGACAGGCTGACGCGGATCGTGTCGCCAATGCCCATCCACAGCAGATTGCCCAGACCGATGGCCGATTTGATGGTGCCGCTGACCAGCCCTCCGGCCTCGGTGATGCCCAGATGGATGGGCGCATCCGTCGCCTCGGCAATGCCCTGATAAGCCGCGGCTGACAGGAATACGTCGCTGGCTTTCACACTGATCTTGAAATTGTGAAAGTCGTTGTCTTCGAGAATACGGATATGCTCCAACCCGCTCTCGACCATCGCTTCGGGGCACGGCTCGCCGTATTTCTCAAGCAGGTGCTTTTCCAGGCTCCCTGCGTTCACCCCGATCCGGATCGAGCAATTGTGGTCTCGCGCGGCTTTGATGACTTCTTTCACCCGTTTTTCATCGCCGATATTGCCCGGATTGATCCGCAGACAGGCCGCACCGGCCTCGGCGGATTCGATTCCGCGACGGTAGTGGAAATGAATATCAGCCACGATAGGAACAGGGCTTTCGCGCACGATCTCTTTCAGCGCTTTTGACGAGGCCTCATCCGGGACCGAGACCCGCACGATATCCGCCCCCGCCTCTGCTGCCGCCTGCACCTGTGCCACGGTCGCAGCCACATCGGTGGTCAGCGTGTTGGTCATGGTCTGCACGGCAATCGGTGCGTCACCTCCGACGGGCACATTGCCAACCATGATCTGACGGGATTTGCGGCGATAGATATTGCGCCAAGGGCGCACGTGATTGAGCGACATGAGGATCGATCCGGATCAGCCTGAATTGACCCTTAGATAGTTCGCCATCCCTTGGGGAGCAATGCCAAGATCACTCGGTGGGCGCTTCTGCCGCCTCGGTCTGCAACTCGGCCACCAGTTGCTTGAGTGCGCTGTTCTGATCGGCCTCAAGATCGGCAACTGCGAAGGTTTCTGCAACGGCATCTTTTGACAGAACAACACCTTTGGCCACCGTACCCGGCGCGCCCACAGGACCAAAATGTTCGCCATTCATCGAGAAATAGACCGACCCCGCGGCTCCTGCTCGCAGTTGCGGGGGTTCCTCGGTGAGCGGCACTTCAAACGTGCTGCCCTGCTCAACGGTACCCAGAGTTCCTTCGAAAATCACGCTGCCATCGGCTGCCGTGACACGCATCCAAGCGGGGTTCACGGCCACGATCTTCAGCGTCGTATCCAGCTTTTCAACCACTTGAGGCAAGGCCGGGCGTTCAACCGTATGAACTTCGGTCACCTTGATCTGCGGAGGTTCGGGCGCGCGGAACGTTCCGACATTGCGCGGATCAAGGGTGGAAATCGGCGCATCCCGCGCCACCAGCACCGGCACATCAAGTGCCTGCGGACGATACAGACGATCCAGCGCTTCAGAGCTTGGCACCTCGGCGCTGGCCAGCTCGGTTCCCTCGGGCCGGGCCTGTGCGGCATCCAGCGGGTCAAGGTCTGTAAGCACGACGGGGGCCTGCTCAACCGGGCTGACCTGCACCTGCTGAATGCGGTTCAGAACCGACCAGCCCCCATAACCGATGCCGCCAATGACGGCCAACAGCACCAGCGTCGATCCAATAGCACGCGGTTCAATCTGGCTGACTACGGATTCGCGGCCCGGAATATAAGGCGTACTGGGCGAGACAAACGGATCACGCCCCATCGGCCCGCGTGAAGGCAAACCACCTTGCGCTTTTTTGACCACCGACGCCTCGGCCGACATGCCATGCGCAACCTCGAAACCGCTTTCCTGACAGAAGGTCGCAAAAGTCTCATCGGGGTTCATGCCCAGATAACGGGCATATGAACGCACATACCCGGCGATGAAGCCGGGTGTGTCAAAGGCATCGGGATCTGCATTTTCGATGGCGGCGATGTAGTTGGCTTTGATTCGCAGTTCACGCTGCACATCCAGAAGCGACTTGCCCATCGTTGCACGTTCGCCGCGCATGACATCGCCAAGCCGTACCTCATAGTCATCAAAACCCTTGGGTCTGACGTCCATGTCTTCTTCGGAATCGCGCTGTGATCTGCGCCCAATCATTCCTGCTGCCCCATCTTTGCCTGTCGCGTGTTACGCGCAAACGTCGAATCGCCCCTATAACGATTCGTCCGCTTCTTTTGTTAGCGTAAGCTTAACACGCAGCAAACTCGTTGCACACTTTAGCGTGAGGTTATCCAGCAAGTTCGGCGCGATTTAGCGCACAATGTGACCAAAGTTCGTCCATCGCCTGCACCAGACGGTTCATTTCGTCGGGTCCATGCACCGGAGATGGCGTAAACCGCAGACGTTCGGTGCCGCGCGGAACGGTCGGGAAATTGATTGGCTGCACATAGATACCATAGTCATCCAGCAGCATATCGCTCAACTTCTTGGTGTGGACGGGGTTGCCAACGATCACCGGCACAATGTGGCTGCCGTGATCAATCAGAGGCATGCCAAGTCCTTTCAGCCTCAGCTTAAGAATGCTGGCCTGGGTCTGGTGCTGCTCGCGCAGTTCAGGCGCGCGCTTGAGATAGGCCACCGAGGCTGCCGCCCCTGCCGCAACCGCAGGTGGCAGCGAGGTAGTGAAGATAAAGCCCGGCGCATAGGACCGGATGGCGTCACACATCTTGGCACTCGCCGCGATGTAGCCGCCCATGACACCGTAGGCTTTGGCCAGCGTTCCGTTGATGATGTCAATGCGATGCGCCAACCGATCACGCTCGGTTATGCCCCCGCCGCGGGGGCCGTACATGCCAACCGCGTGAACCTCATCAATATAGGTCAAAGCACCGAATTCATCGGCCAGATCGCAAATCTCTTCAATGGGTCCGAAATCGCCATCCATCGAATAGACCGACTCAAACGCGATCAGCTTGGGGGCTGCAGGGTCATCAGCCTCAAGCAACTCACGCAGATGTGCCACGTCATTGTGGCGGAAGATGCGTTTGGCACCCCCGTTGCGGCGCACGCCTTCGATCATCGACGCATGGTTCAGTGCATCGGAATATATAATCAGGCCGGGGAACAATTTTGGCAGAGTGCTGAGTGTCGCGTCATTTGCGATATAGGCACTGGTGAATAGCAGTGCGGCTTCTTTGCCGTGCAAGTCCGCCAATTCAGCTTCCAGCCGTTTGTGATATACTGTCGTGCCTGAAATGTTGCGCGTCCCGCCCGAGCCTGCGCCTGCGGCCTCCACCGCCTCGTGCATGGCCTCCAAAACAACAGGATTCTGACCCATGCCCAAATAATCATTGCCACACCACACGGTGATGTTCTGCTGCGAACCATCGGGACAAGTCCGTACCGCATGCGGAAAATGACCGTTCCGACGTTCAATATCGATAAAGGTCCGATAACGTCCTTCGTCATGCAGCCTGGCAATCGCTGTATCGAGCTGAGCAGTATAGTCCAACGGACCCTCCTTGGATGCCCGGTTATTATAGCCCCGGGCGACTTTTTTCGCCACTTCACAAGCCGGGCTGGAAGTATGGCGTCGCGTTCATCTGTCCAACTGGCCTACAGCCGAACAGCCGAACCCAACTTTGATTTGCATCAAATAACGCCAAACGCCTAAACCGACAAGCAAAGTTACGACCACAAGACGCGAGGAAACGCCGCAGGCCTTTCCCCCAGATCCAGCACAGAAACCTGCTGGACGGTACCGCCCATGCTGATAGGCTCTGCCCAATTTCAAGACCTTCCCAGGAGACCCCTATGTCGCTTGACGCTGTACTGAGCCGGATCGATACCGATCTGACCACCTCCATCGACCGCCTGATGGAGTTTCTGCGCATTCCCTCCATCTCGACTGACCCGGCCTTCAAGGACCAAGTCGACCAGGCTGCCGATTGGCTGGTGGCGGATCTGAAAAGTATCGGTATTGCAGCCGAAAAGCGCGAAACTCCGGGACATCCCATGGTCGTTGGCCATGTCGGTGAGGACAGCGGTGGGCCGCATGTTCTGTTCTATGGACACTATGATGTGCAACCTGTCGATCCGCTGGAGCTGTGGACACGCGATCCTTTCGATCCGGCTTTGGAAGACACTCCACACGGACAGGTGATACGCGGGCGCGGCGCTTCTGACGACAAAGGCCAACTGATGACCTTCGTCGAGGCCTGCCGCGCCTGGAAAGCAGTGCATGGCACCCTGCCCTGCCGCATCACGTTTTTCTTCGAAGGTGAGGAAGAATCCGGGTCGCCCTCGCTCGTGCCATTTCTTAAAGCAAACAAATCCGAGCTTCAGGCCGATCTCGCGCTGGTCTGTGATACTTCGATGGTGTCGCGGGGGGTGCCTTCGATAGCGTCGCAATTGCGCGGCATGCTCAAGGATGAATTCACAATCATCGGTCCCCGCATCGACCTGCATTCGGGCCACTATGGCGGGCCGGGTCTGAACCCGCTGCGGGAACTGTCGCGCATCGTCGCATCCTTCTATGATGAAGAAACCGGCCGCGTCGCAGTCGAAGGTTTTTACGAAGGCGTACACGAAGTCCCGGCCGAGCAGTTGCGCCAATGGGAGAATTGCGGGTTCGATGAAGCGGAATACCTGAATTCGGTTGGCTATACCGAGCCGCGCGGTGAAACAGGCTATTCCACGCTGGAACAACAATGGGCGCGACCCACGCTCGAAGTGAATGGCCTTTGGGGAGGTTACAACGGCGCGGGCTCCAAAACCGTTATCCCGTCCGAGGCACATTGCAAGATCACCTGCCGCCTGGTCGGCGACATGGACCCGGACGCGCTCCGCAAAAGGATCCGCAAACATGTCGAAGAGCGCCTGTCTACGGATGCTAAAGTGGTCTGGGACAGTGATCTCGAAGGCTCGCCTGCTTCCGTGATGAACCTTAGCCGCCCAGAATTCGAAGCGGCCCGCGGAGCACTTTCGGACGAGTGGAAACGCGAGGCCGTTTTCACCGGGATGGGCGGATCAATCCCGGTGGTTGGATATTTCAATACAGTGTTGGGGCTGGATTCGATGCTGGTTGGGTATGCCAATGACGATGATGCCATCCACTCGCCGAACGAGAAATACGACGTCAAAAGCTTCCACAAAGGCATCCGCTCGTGGGCCCGTATATTGGAAGCAATAAATAAATGAGGATCCTTTGCGAGGCACTGCCTCGCGCTCCGAGGTATTTTCGGCCAGATGAAGTACGGATCCCCTGCTTCATCTGGCTATAAATATCTCGGGGGAGTCGCGGCTTGCCGCGGCGGGGGCAGAGCCCCCTGGCCTTACATGTGGATCACGCGTCCATAGGCATCCAGCACGCTTTCATGCATCATTTCAGACAGCGTCGGATGCGGGAAGACGGTGTTCATCAGGTCTTCTTCAGTGGTTTCCAACTGGCGACCGACCACATAGCCCTGAATAAGCTCTGTGACTTCGGCACCGATCATGTGTGCTCCGAGCAATTCCCCGGTCTTTGCATCGAAGACGGTCTTGATCAGTCCCTCGGGCTCACCAAGCGCGATGGCCTTGCCGTTGCCGATGAACGGGAAGCGTCCGACCTTGATGTCATAACCCAGCTCTTTGGCCTTGGCTTCGCTATATCCAACCGAAGCGACCTGAGGCTGGCAATAGGTGCAGCCCGCGATGCTTTCAGGCTTCACCGGATGTGCGTGTTTGCCCGCGATCAGCTCAGCTACCATCACGCCTTCGTGGCTGGCTTTGTGTGCCAGCCAGGGCGCCCCGGCGATATCACCTATTGCGTAAAGCCCGTCTACCCCAGTGCGGCAGTATTCATCGGTGACCACGTGCGTGCGGTCGATCTTCACACCCAAGGCTTCAAGCCCGAGGTTTTCCACATTGCCGACGATGCCCACGGCCGAGATCACCGTGTCAAAATCGTGTTTCTCAACCTTGCCTTTCACCTCGATATGCGCAGTCACCTTGCCCTTGGCGCGGTCCAATTGTTTAACCATCGCCTTTTCCATGATGGTCATGCCCTGCTTGGTGAAAGCTTTCTTGGCAAATGCACTGATCTCGGCATCTTCTACAGGCAGCACTCGATCCATCACCTCGACCACGGTCGTGTCCGCGCCCAACGTGTTATAGAAGCTGGCGAATTCGATCCCGATCGCACCCGAGCCGATGACCAGCAGTTTCTTGGGCATCCGCGGCGGTTGCAGCGCGTGTTTGTACGTCCAGACCAGATCGCCATCCGCTTCAAGGCCCGGCAGTTCGCGCGCCCGGGCACCGGTGGCCAGAACGATATTCTTCGCGGTTAGGTCTTCCGTGCCTTTGTCTGTTTTGACGCTGACCTTGCCCTTGGCGGGGATCGATGCCTCGCCCATGACAACAGCGACTTTGTTCTTTTTCAGCAGATGACCTATACCGCCGGACAACTGCGCGGCAACACCGCGCGAGCGCTTCACAACCGCATCCAGATCGTAGCCGACCTTGTCTGCTTTCAAGCCAAAATCCTTGGCACGCTCCATCAGGTGAAACACTTCCGATGACCGCAGTAGTGCCTTTGTCGGGATACAACCCCAGTTCAGGCAGATACCACCCAGATGCTCGCGCTCGACAACAGCGGTCTTCAGGCCCAGTTGCGCCGCGCGAATAGCGGCTACATAGCCACCGGGGCCAGCCCCGATTACGATCAGATCATAAGATTGTGCAGCCATGTTTCCCTCTCGGCACAGGTCAGTTCAAAAACTAGTTTACCGTTAAACTATTTTTTACAAAGCATCAACATCAGAGCCCGCGACATATGTGACGCGGGGTCAAATCAGGTATTTGGAGCTGAATTCAGCCTATACCCACGTTACCGCAAAGGCTAGAACTGACGAATATGCACTACCAGTTTTTGACCTTCCCGATTTTCGAAAGGCGTACCATGGCTAAAACGCTCAAAGATTTACTGCTCGCTCTTTTGAACGCGACATTGATATTGTTGGCTTTATGCCTGTTTTTGGGGTGGAAACTTGCGCAGTCTGTCGATCAGATCCGGGTCGGGTTTGCTGAGAACCTGCAGGTCGTGGCGCCGCTACGAGATCAGGCGCAGGGAATTCGTGGGGAACTGGCCGCGTTGCGCAGCGATCTTGCAACCCTTAGCAGTCAGGGCACGCAACTCGATGCGGTCACGCGCCAACAGCTGAATGCGGCATTGCGACGTTTGGGTGATCTGGAGGGGAAGCTGGAAAATACCCAGGCCCGATTGGCGGGCCTGGTCGAAAAACCAGAAGACTTGATCGACTATGCCATCACGACATCCGCCGACACTGTCACCGACCGCCTTCTGATCCTAAAAGGCTGTGAGCCCGCGACCTAGGTCGCGGCCTGCAACTCGCGCACAGTCGAACCATATCCGCCATTACTGACATATGCGGCTTCGTGTTCAGTAGTCGCGCGTTCCAGCGCATCGTTTCGATACGGGAAACGACCGAACTTGCGGATCACCTCACGATGAGCGCGCGCATGAAGCAGATTGCTCTCGCCGCCTTCCGGCATCCGTTCGATCATAAGGCGCACACAGCGCTCCTGATCGCACAGATTTTCGGAATGCATCATCGGCAAATAAAAGAACTGCCGCGCCGGTTCGTCGATCTTAAGATCCCAGCCTTTGTCGACCGCGCATTTCGCTGCAGCCAGTGCTGCCCGATCCGATGCAAAGGCCTGTTTGCTTCCTCGGAACATGTTGCGAGGCAACTGATCCATAAGAATAATATAGGCCAGCGAACCGCTAGGATAGGTCAGCCAAAGCGAGAATTTACCCTCACACGCGGCTTCCCATGTTGAAAGAAATTTATCCCGGATCCGCGCATCCAGCGCTTCATCCTGCAGGTACCACCCCTCGGGGCCAACCTCATCTAACCAAAAACTCAATACTTCTTCAGGACCTACCATTGCCCTAGACTCCGTAATTGCCCTCCCCAGGACGTAACGTCATTAAAATCACTTTTACAGATTTGTGACAGTAACATATTGCAACACAAAAGTCACATTTTCGGCGCTCAGGCGGGTTCTTGTGTATCCTGCTCGTCCTGGGCCGCTTCAATGGCGACCTCTTGCGCAACTTCCAGGGCAACGGGCGAAGATGTCGGGTAGATCGGGGCAATCGATCCGGTTTCATCCACGGGTTTGTAGACGCGCTGGGTCATACGATAGGCCGCATAGGCGGCCATGATGAACATCAGCGCCGCGATGAACAGGAAAAAGCCTTGTGGGCCGAGCACGCCAGCCCCCATTAGCCAACCGGTGATAATTGGACCTGCGATTGCGCCCAAGCCGTTAATAAAAACCAGACCGCCCGAAGCCGCCGACATATCGTCATACTCCAAGTAGTCATTGGTATACGCGATCAACAGAGAATAGAGCGGGCTTGTCATGCCGCCGATGATAAAGGCAGCTACGAGAAGCATGGTGAAAGTGACGCCCAGTATCATGCCTATCACGGCGCCTACCCCACCAACAGTGGCCACCAGCATGATCAGCAGACGGCGGTCCATTCTGTCGGACATCCAGCCCAACGGATATTGCAGGACTACGGCGCCGATATAAAACACCGCTACGAAGGTCGAAATCTCGACCAGACTCAACCCCACCTGAGCGCCATAAACGGCGCTCATCCCGAATTGCGCTGAAAATATCCCGCCAAGCAAGAACATGCCGACGCAGCCCAGCGGCGATGTTTCCATCAGCTGGCGCAATGTCATCGGTTTGGTGGTATCGAACGCCGGGGTCGGAGAAATGGACAGCAGAATAGGCGCAAATGAGATCGAAACCAGTATAGAAGCGATGACAAAGGTCTCATATCCTGCCGGGTCACCGACCAGCAACAAGGCCTGGGCACTCACCACACCTGTCATCTGCACCATCATATAAAGCGACAGCGCCTGCCCTCGGTTCTCGTTGTTTGCGGCATTGTTCAGCCAGCTTTCCGCGGTCACATACACGCCCGAAAAACAGAACCCGATAATCACGCGGCCAATCGACCATGCAATTGGATCGGTCAGCATCGGATACATGATCATGACAGCCGAGATGAACGAGGCCAGCGCCGCAAACACGCGCACGTGCCCGACGCGGCGGATCATTTCAGGTGCCAGACGCGAGCCGCCAAGGAACCCAAGGAAATAGGCCGACATCACAAAGGACATCTCTAGAGTCGAGAATCCCTCGATTTCTCCACGCACCCCCAGCAACGTGCCCTGCAGGCCATTGCCGACCATCAGCAACCCCATTCCCAGAAGAAGCGCCCAAGCGCTGGAAAGAACCTGAAGCATTCTGCCTATCCAAAATTGCCGGTGTGTTTTGTCCGCTTTGCCGTCAATGACGAAGCACGTCGCGCTTGTCTACGACATTGTAAGGGCGCAGATGGCCAAGATACGACTATGGTATCAGCAGAGATCCGTCGCCGTATGAGAAAAAGCGATATTCTTCTGCGATAGCGTGGTCATAGACCGACTTGACCCGATCCTGCCCAATCAACGCCGAAACCAGCATCAGCAATGTGGATTTCGGCAGGTGGAAGTTGGTCATCAGCGCATCAGTGACGTGAAATTCAAAACCTGGGTATATGAAGATATCGGTCTCGCCCTCCCACGGCGCGATCCGGCCGCGTCGTGCTGCGCTTTCGATCAGTCGAAGGGCAGTTGTGCCCACCGGGATAACGCGCCCGCCCGCTTCTTTGGTCGCCGCAATCTCGGCAGCGGCCTGCGCGCTGACCCGTCCCCATTCGGCGTGCATCTTGTGGGTGGTCACGTCTTCCACTTTGACCGGCAGAAATGTGCCTGCCCCCACATGCAGTGTGACATGCGTGAACTCGACACCGCGCTCCGATAGCGCCTGCAAAAGCGCATCATCAAAATGCAAGGACGCGGTTGGGGCCGCTACGGCTCCGGAGTTTCGCGCCCACACAGTTTGGTAGTCGTTCTTGTCCTGTTCATCCGCTGCACGTTTCGCTGCGATGTAGGGAGGCAACGGCATCGCGCCGGCCTGCTCCAACGCTTGATCGAAATCCTCTCCGGTCAGGTTGAAGCGCAGATAGGCTTGGCCATCGGCAACTCGGTCCAGGGTTGCGCTCAGATCGTCGGAGAATACGATCTCTTCGCCCGGTTTGATCTTCTTAAGCGGCTTGATCAGCGCGGCCCAACAACCATCAGATTGCGGGTCCAGCAACGTTGCCTCAATCGCGGCAGATACCGGCCCTTGCGCGCTGTCACGGTGGCGGCGACCGCTGAGGCGAGCGGGAATGACGCGGGTGTCGTTCAGCACCAGACGGTCCCCGGGCTGCAATATGTCCGGCAGATCGAACACGTGCCGGTCCTGAACAGCATCACCCTGCGCAAGCAGCAGTCGCGCTGACGAGCGCGGGCTGACGGGACGCGTGGCAATCAGGTGTTCGGGCAGGTGGAAGTCAAAGTCGCTGAGTTTCATGGCCGCGCCATACATCGGCCCGACAGATTCGGCCACAGCTCAGATCAGCGATCCTCACCACGTGTCTGGAAGGCGGGATTGGGTTCGCCAGATCGATCCGGTGTGGCATTCGGGCCATCCGAGACCGTTGGCGCAGGCTCGCGCAACAGGTTGCGCAGAAACAGAGGTGCGAGACCAGACAGAGGATTGACCGAAACTTGCGGGTCGGACAGCGGTCCGGACAGAGTGTAGTTGAAGGCAAAGATACCTTCCCCCTTTTTGGTCAGAACGCTGCCAATAGCATTGACCAGATAGATCGGTGAAATCGCGCCGCGCAGGTTCAGCATCCCGGCTACAGTGTCGACCGTACCATCAAAGGACAGCCCCATTGATGGACCTACGGCACTACCGCTCAGCACCTTCACCTCGGTCGGAGTGATACGCATTTTGCTGTCGATGGCTGCGAAGAAAATACCTTGCCCCGCCATTTCATCCAGCAACCCCACCAGACTGATCGCGTTCAATATCGCTGCCATGGCCGGGGCGTCCGTGATCCGCGTATTTTTGATTTTCAGGTCGACGTCATAATTTCCAGGCTCTGCGATCGGATCCAGTTGCAATTGCATTGTTCCACCGCGTGCCTGCGTCAGAACCCCCGCTGATCTCAGAACCGCCCCTGCATCGTCCGAGGTTAGACCAACCGCAGATCGGGACGCGCGCGGGGTGACCTGACCGCGGATCGCTGCACCGCCATTGACTTGCGACGCAAAGCTGCCGGTCAATCCGCCAGTGGTTTGAAACGAGCCAGTCAACCCGGTCAACGCAACGGATTCAGTGACTTGTAGTCGGTCCAGCTTCACATCCAGCTTTGGCCCGGGCCCGGCAGCACCACTGCTGCTGCCTCCCTCGCCGATAGTGGATTTTCCCAGATCAAGCACGCCGCCCAACACACGGATATCTGACAGCGCGGCACCACGCCCAATCAATTCCGCCGGAACTGCAAGCCAGTCGCCCAGTTCGAACGTGCTGAACCGTACCCTTTCGAACCCGCCATCCCGGAACGAGATCGCTGCAGTTGTCCGCAGACCAGCAGCGTTGATCCGAAGGGAATCGACACTTAGCTGAGCGCCCAGCATGGCCTCGGCAGTCAGAGAGCCGCCAGTGCTGGCTGATTTGCGCCATCCAAGCTCAGGGATCGCCAGCGCGACACCAACCAGATCGGATTGTGCGGACAAGCGCGGGGGTGCACCCGCACCAAGACTCAGGCTGAAATCGGCGATCCCCTCTCCGGTCAACATGCCGCGCGGCAGTCCGGCATTGATTTGTTCCATCAAACGCGGGGAGAGTTCGATTTGACCTGTCAGTTCGCTTTGCTGCGGGGTTTCGCCTCCGATCGGCTGCCGCCAAAGCGCTTCAACCGGTACAACACCAAACAGCCCCTCGCCCTGGATGGTCACTTGCGTCTGGTCGCCGCTCAGGTCCAATCGGTCTGCGCTGACTTCAAATCCGGGTACCAGCTTGCTGCTGTCCAAATTCGACAACTCGCCAACAAAATGGAACCTGGTATCTTCCAGCTTCAGGCCCTTAATCAACGGCAAGGAAAGCGTTCCATTCAGACTGACCTGACCGTCGGCCAGATCCACCGGCAGATTGGCCTTGGTCAACAGTTGCAGCGGCGGGCGGTCCAGCAATGACATGGCTGCGGTTACACTGCCGCTGGCCTTAATCCGCGCAATGGCCGGGGTGGTTTTTTTGATGCCGGTATCGGGAATGATGAACGAGGTGCCCGAGGCATCAACAGCACCTCCTTCATCCGCGATCACAATCCCCTTTTGCGCCGAGACGGTAAAGCGCCGGTTGAGCAGGCTGGCCTGTCCCTGCGCGTCTTGGATGGTTGGCAACGTCTTGGCGAACCGTATCTCGGTCTTGTCGAATTCGAAATCCGCATAGATGTCCGGCTTTTCTCCGGGCCGCAAACGCAGGGCGAAATCCAGATCGGACATTTCTCCGTGATAGAGGTTATCGGTGACCCAAAGGCGCGGTTTCGGGGCAAGTCGTTCGGGCCAGTAGTTCAACAGCTGATCAGAGCTCATCCGATCAATCTGTGCATCAATGGCTGCGACCCAGCCGTCGGTCAAACCAGCCAGAGACCCGCTGAGCCGTGCGCGATGTGCACCGTCTTCAACCGTCATTTGCCCCAGCTGTATACGGAACGGCGCAAGTTTCATCTGGAAATCAACATCGGCCCGCGTCAGATTCAGTGCTTCGGGGAACAGATTGGCCGGGTTGATCTCAATCCCGCTGAGGCGGAACTGCCCCGACATACTGTCCAACCCGCCAGCTTTGACCCCATGTAGAAAGGCCTTGCCATCTGCCTGCACCGTACCCCAGGCAGACTGGATCGAGACTTCGTTGAAATCCAGCGCCTGTTGTTTCGGGTCGTAGGTAAAATACGTCCGCGCCGCGTCGAATTTGATCGGTGTTGTTTCAGGCGTGGGCTGCACGGCGCCTGCACCCAGATTCAACGTGGCAAAGACCGGCCCCAGCGCGCCCTCAGTATCAATGCCACCCCTCAAAGCACCTGAGATCGGTGTGCGAAGTACCTGCATCCATGCCAGCGCCGGGCTGTGGCCTGCGATATCCTCGGCGGGAAGATCGGTGATCGAGATGCCGAACTGCGCAGCGGGACTGCCCAGCAAACTGGTATAGTTGGCCTCGATCGTGCTGACATAATCGCGACCGGCCAGCACCGAGAAATTGGTGGCCAGACGAACCTCACCCGCGCTGCGGTTGGCCTGAATACGCCCGCCGTCCAGCACCCAGGACCGGCCCAACCGCAGGTCCTGATAGTCCAGCGTAATTGCATCCAGTTCGACCGAGGTCAGGGCTGACAAAATAGGCGCCTGGAACACCTCGTCCGATGATTCAATCAGCTGCGCCAGGTTCCGGGCCTGACCGACCGGCGCACTTCCGGCACCGACGGTCAGCGACAGCGCTCCATCGACACCCCGTGTCAGTGCAATCTGCGCGCCTTGCAATATGATCCGCTTCGGGCGCACATGCCCGCGCAACAGCGGGCGCATCGACAGGCTGGCCCGCAGGTCGGACACTTCGGCAATCTGCCGTCCGTCCGCATCGCTGATACGAACATCGGTCAGTCGCAGTCGCGGACGCCAGCCTTCATGAATGATGAAACTGACATCGCCGAACCGAACTTTGACGCCACCCAATGTCTGATCAAGGCGCGCCTCGACCCGGTCGCGCAACCAATCCGGCGCGTGCATGCGCTGGCCGACAACCATAAAGCCGGTGACCAGTGCCAGAAATCCAAGGATGAAGACACCGCGCAATGTCCACAGGCCTGCGGTCCGACGCCGCGACCGACGGCGGGGTTTCTTATCCGCCTTCGTGTCATCCTGCTGTTCTTGCTGGACCAATTTGCGTCTCACGCCTTTCAACCTGTCAACGGAGCCCTATGATATGCGGCAACCGTTAATTTCTCAGCCGGAGTTTGAATATGCCCGAAGTCTCAGACATCGCACCCGACTTTACACTGCCTCGCGACGGCGGCGGCGAGGTGACCCTGTCGGAACAGCGTGGCCGCGCGGTCGTTCTGTTTTTCTATCCCCGCGATGATACGCCGGGCTGCACCAAGGAATCCATCGGTTTCTCGGAACAACTACAAGCCTTTGCGGATGCGGGTGCTAACGTTTTCGGCATCTCGCGCGATACCGTGGCAAAGCATGACAAATTTGTCGCCAAGCACGGCCTGACGACGCCGCTTTTGTCCGATGAGGGTCAGAGCGTGTGCGAAGATTATGGCGTCTGGGTCGAAAAGAACATGTACGGACGCAAATCCATGGGCATCGAACGCTCGACCTTTCTGATTGATGCGGATGGAAAAATCGCCCGCGTCTGGCGCAAGGTGAAAGTGCCGGGTCATGTGGACGAAGTGTTGGAGGCCGCACGCGCGCTCTAGCCCTCTCGACCCGCGCGGGCATCAAGGGTATGACCCGCGCGGAGTGCAGCGTAAGGGGGCAAGCGTGTCAAAAACACTGACCGAAATGGCGACCGAGATTCTGACCACATCGGTCGGTCGCGAGAAAACCGCCCTGTCCAAACGATACGCCGCTGCCTGGTTCGCAGCCCGGCAGGGCGACGCGCCCAAGATCGAAGTGGGCACCGCAAAGCCACCGCTATACCCTGCGCGACCTGAAAAGCCCGAACTGTTGTCGCCTCGTGATGTACCGCGCCGAAGGGCGGGGTCCGAGGCCGGCCGCATCGCACTGTTGCACGCTGTCACTCATATAGAGTTGAACGCCGTGGATCTGCATTGGGATATCATTGCCCGGTTTGGCCATGTGCCCATGCCCATCGGCTTCTACGATGATTGGGTGAAATGCGCCGAAGAAGAATCGCGCCATTTTGAGATGGTCTGCGACTGCCTCGAACAGATGGGGAGCCACTATGGTGCCCTGCCCGCCCATGCAGGCATGTGGCGCGCCGCCGAGGACACTGCCGAGGATCTTATGGGTCGTCTTGCCGTCGTCCCAATGGTGCTTGAGGCACGTGGGCTGGACGTGACCCCCGGAATGATCGACATTTTCCGCAAGGCCAAGGCTGACGACGCAGTCGCTGCACTGGAAGTGATTTATGCCGAGGAAGTTGGTCACGTCGCCTATGGCTCGAAATGGTTCCACTTCTTGTGTGGGCGCGAGAATGCCGACCCCAAGGATGTATTCCACGCCCTCGTCCGCCGCTATTTCCACGGCGCGCTGAAACCACCATTTAACGAAGAGAAACGGGCCGAGGCCGGACTGCCGCCAGATTTCTATTGGCCCCTGACCGAAGACCTGCCACCACCCGGAGTTGTGTCGGACTGACAGCAAATGCTCGCTATCGGCAAGTTCTCGCCGATCACGTGCGGTAATTCTCCGTTCATAGCTCTTGATTGGTTAACAAACTTGCCCGAATGCCTCGACCGCTTTATGCAATCGCGTCAAGGAGCGGCTACTCACTCACGACCGGCTCCGAGATATGGGGACAATTGAGGTAGGACGCGTGCGGACACGTCTGGCAATTAAACTACACTCACTGCTCGAGCGGCACTTTCCAGAGCGCCGTGTTTTTCTGAAATCTGACAACGACACGCGGTTCATCCGACTGAGTTCTGAAACTCAGATCGCTGCAGTCGCCGGTGTGTCGGTGATGGTCGCCTGGACCGCGATTGCCACGTCAGTTCTGTTGATGGACAGCATCGGATCGGGCAATTTCCGGGAACAGGCCAAGCGCGATCAGGCTACGTATCAAGAACGTCTGAACATTCTGTCGGAAGAGCGCGATGCGCGTGCGGCCGAAGCGCTGGCTGCACATGACAGGTTCAACGCAGCTCTGGAACAGATTTCGGTCATGCAGTCCGAATTGCTGGAATCCGAGAACCGCCGGCGCGAGTTGGAAACCGGCATCGAGGTGATCCAAACCACGCTGCGTGCCACTATGAAGCAGCGCGAAGACGCGCGGACAAAACTGGCCGAACTGCAACCCAGCAATGATGCGGACGCGGCTTATGCGATGGCATCGGCAAACCCGGAACAGATGGCATTTATGACCGATGCCCTGGCCCGGACCGCGGCGCAGCGCGACAAGATCGCTGCCGATGCGCAAGGCGCGTTGGACCAGCGTGACGAGCTCGAGCTTGAGATCCGCCTGATGCAGGAGCGCAGCGACGAGATTTTCCGCCAGTTGGAAGAGGCGATGCTGATCTCGGTCGAACCTCTCGACAAGATGTTCCGCAGCGCGGGCATGCCAACAGATCGTATCCTCGACGAAGTTCGGCGCGGATATAGCGGTATGGGCGGTCCGCTGACCCCTTTATCCTTCAGCACCCGCGGTGAGGAACTGAGCCCCGACCAGATCCGCGCCAATATCCTGCTGGAACAGATGGACCAGCTGAACCTCTATCGCATCGCTGCGGAAAAGGCCCCCTTCGCCAGCCCGGTGCGCGCCGCTGTCCGTTATACCAGTGGCTACGGAACCCGCCGCGACCCAAAAACCGGCGGCCGGCGCATGCATAACGGGTCGGATTTCGCCGGTCCTCGCGGGACCGATATCTTTGCGACCGCCGATGGCGTTGTCACCCATGCGGGCTGGCAATCCGGTTTCGGAAAGCTGGTGAAAATCAAACACGCCTTCGGTATTGAGACACTTTACGCTCATAACAGCAATCTTCGCGTTAAGGTTGGCCAAAGGGTCTCGCGCGGGGACCATATTGCTGATATGGGTACCACCGGACGATCGACCGGCACGCATCTGCACTATGAGGTGCGCGTGAACGGAAAACCCATGAACCCAATGACTTACATCAAGGCTGCGAGAAATGTTTTCTAAGAGCAAAATCAACGAACCCGGGTCGAAAGAGACTGAGGCAGCAAAACCGGCCGCTCCGGCCACTCCGGCAACACCTGCACCGGCTGAAACAAAGGCCAGCACCCCTCCCAAGCCCAAGCCACCGGCATCGGTGCTGTCCTCGGATCTGCACATCACTGGTAACATCAAGACCTCGGGCGATATCCAGGTCGAGGGCACCGTCGAAGGCGACATCCGCGCCCATCTGCTGACCATCGGCGAGACCGCCACCATCAAGGGCGAAGTCACTGCAGATGACGTAGTGGTCAACGGCCGTATCGTGGGCCGCGTCCGCGGCCTGAAGGTCCGCCTGACTTCAACCGCCCGCGTCGAAGGCGACATCATTCACAAGACCATCGCCATTGAAAGCGGCGCGCATTTCGAAGGTTCGGTGCAGCGTCAGGACGACCCGCTGAACCCGGGCCGCAGCGGCAAATCGGGTGCCAACCCGGCGGCGGAAGTGAAGCAGTAAACACTTATCGGCAAGACCAATCAGCAACGCCGCAGGATACACTGCGGCGTTTTTTTTGTTTTGGGGTGTTCGTCTAAATCTAACAATGACCTCAATGCGGGACGTAGCGGCCTTACACCGCGCAAGTGCCGCAATGCGCTTGGTTGATCAGGAGGGCTTGGTCTGCGCTGCCCCCGCTACTCGTACTGAACGATCACCGAAAGAAAATCATCATCGCTTGTTACTACTGTGTGGTGGCCTTTGCCGTGTTTGTCTTCCATATGCCAGACGTCACCCGGACCAATATCTCTGAATTCCCCGTCGCTCGCGGTCACGCGCACTGAACCAGAAAGACAAATGAGCTTTTGAGCGACAGGTGTGGGATGAATTGGCTCATCCCAACCCTTCTTGAGTCTCAAGAACATGGTTTGCTTGACAGCTTCTGGCTTTGAAATCTCGATTGCTTTCGCAGGTGGTGCAAAGCTTTGCTCTTCAAGTTCGACTTCGATGTCTTTCCAATGGCTTTCGCCTTGAGCATCCGAATACAGTTTTTTGAACTTCACCTTGATACCCCCACCACATCGCAAGCCCACAACCGATACCGGACATTGGGGCGCAAAGGAGAAAAACGCAAGTTGGGCCGAGTGTGTCGTTCTCAATCGCCAGCTCACCGGAAAAAGCATATTCCCTAACAGTCCCCCTATCTGACGTGTCTTGAAGGAAAATTCCCCGCATTCTCACAGTTTCACAAAAAGCGTTTTTTGAATTAACCTTAAAGTCATTGATTTCTGGAGGGCTTTTCATGTCATCAAAACTCATGGCCGAATTCTTCGGTACATTCTGGCTGGTACTGGGTGGCTGTGGCAGCGCGGTGCTGGCTGCAGGTGTTGCTGATGTCGGCATCGGCTGGCTGGGCGTTTCTTTTGCTTTCGGCCTGACGGTGCTGACCATGGCTTATGCGGTCGGTCATATCTCGGGCGGGCACTTTAACCCGGCGGTCAGTCTTGGGCTGATGATCGGAGGGCGGTTCGATGCCAAAGATCTGATCCCCTACTGGATCGCGCAGGTGATCGGAGCGATCGCCGCAGCAGCCGTGCTCTATCTGATCGTCAGCGGAGCGCCGGGTTTTGAGGGCGTTGGAGGGTTCGCGTCGAACGGGTATGGCGAGGCGTCACCCGAAGGCTATTCGATGATGTCGGCCTTGGTGATCGAAATCGTCATGACGGCGTTCTTCATCGTGATCATTCTCGGTGCGACCTCCAGCGGCGCGCCTGCCGGGTTCGCCCCGATTGCGATTGGTTTGGGGTTAACGCTGATCCACCTGATCTCGATTCCGGTGACCAACACCTCCGTAAATCCCGCCCGGTCAACCGGCGTGGCGTTGTTTGCTGACGGTCCGGCACTGGCGCAGCTCTGGCTGTTCTGGGTGGCACCTTTGATCGGCGGTGCGATTGGCGCACTGATCTGGCGGGCGATGTCGGACGACGATTGACCCGGCCGCATCAAGAACCCCCGGCCCGCAGAAGCGCGCCGGGGTTTTCTTTTATTCGGTCACCGTGACCTTTTTCATCGCATCCGGTTGTCCGATCACTGCGCCATTAGGGCCATCGCCCCGCTTGATCGCATCGACCACGTCCATCCCTTCTGTCACCTGACCGACAACCGTGTACTGACCATTCAGGAACGGGCCGGGCTCGAACATAATGAAGAATTGCGAGTTCGCGCTGTCTGGGTCCTGCGCCCGCGCCATACCCACGACGCCCCGGTCATAATTGAAATCCGAGAATTCAGCAGGCAGATCAGGGCGATCCGATCCACCCGTACCCGCACGACGCATGTCGCCACCGACACGGCCAAACTCAACATCGCCGGTCTGCGCCATGAACCCATCGATCACACGGTGGAACACAACCCCATCGTACTGACCCGCAGCGGCCAGAGCGGTGATCTGCTCTACATGCTTGGGTGCAATATCCTCGAATAGATCAACGGTGACGGTGCCATTGGCGCCCTCGCCCTCGATCTCAATCTCAAGCCCGGTTGCCAGCGCAGGGCTGGCCAGCAAGGAAAAAACTGCAGCCAGCTTATGCATCAGCAGCCACCTTAACGCTGATCATGCGGTCGGGGCTCGCTGGCGGCTCACCACGCACAATCGCGTCTACATGCTCCATCCCGTCGATGACGCGGCCATACACGGTGTACTGGCCGTTCAGGAAATGGTTGTCCTTGAAGTTGATGAAGAACTGCGAGTTTGCCGAATCCGGGTTGGCCGAGCGTGCCGCACCCAACGTGCCGCGATCATGGGGCAGTTTCGAAAACTCTGCCGGAACGTTCGGCAGCGACGATCCACCGGTGCCCGCCATACGAATGTTGAACCCGTCTTCCATGTCGCCATGCTGCACATCGCCGGTTTGCGCCATGAACCCGTCGATCACACGGTGGAAGGCGACGTTGTCATATTCACCACCACGCGCCAGCTCTTTCATGCGGGCCGAGTGCTGAGGGGCCACGTCGGGCAGCAATTCGATGACGACATTGCCGTCTTTCAGCTCAATGATGATCGTGTTTTCGGGGTCTTTGATCTCGGCCATCTGGCCCTCCTGTCTTTGAAACTTGCGCAAATACCTATGACGCGGGCGCGCGAATGCCAAGTGACGCATTGACCTGAACGCAAAATGCAGGAAAAGAACCGCTGAAACTGGATGCAATGGGCAAGGATGAGCGCGATGGGCTGGAAATCTCTGGACGATATGGATCTTGGCGGTAAGCGGGTTCTGGTGCGCGTGGATATCAACGTACCGATCGCGGATGGCGTGGTGACCGACGACACCCGCATTCAACGGATCGTGCCAACCGTGCGCGATATCCTCGGCGCAGGCGGTAAACCCATCCTGCTGGCCCATTTCGGACGCCCCGGTGGTCAGCATGTACCCGAGCTGTCATTGAAGCAGCTTGTGCCAGCACTTGAATCCGCTTTTGGGGCTCCCGTGCGCTTTGCGGATGATTGCGTAGGCTATGAGGCTGAAACCGCAGCCTCCGCCCTAGCGGAAGGTGAGGTTCTGCTGCTGGAAAACACCCGCTTCCATGCCGAGGAGACCAAGAACAGCGTCCCACTTGCCCAAGGCATGGCAAAGCTGGGCGACATCTATTGCAACGATGCCTTCTCGGCCGCGCACCGCGCCCACAGCTCGACCGAGGCGCTGGCCCGTCTGCTGCCCGCCTGTGCCGGACGCCTGATGCAGCAGGAACTGAGCGCACTTGAGGCCGCCCTGGGCGCGCCCAAGCGGCCTGTCACAGCGGTTGTCGGGGGCGCCAAAGTGTCGACCAAGCTGGACCTGCTGGGCAACCTGATCGAGAAGGTTGACTATCTGGTCATCGGTGGCGGCATGGCGAATACATTCCTACTGGCCCAGGGGATCGATGTCGGCAAATCACTGGCCGAGCACGCCATGACCGATACCGCCGCCGAAATCCTCGGCAAGGCCGAAGCCGCTGGCTGTACGATCGTCCTGCCGCGCGACATCGTCGTGGCCGAAGTGTTCGAGGCCAACGCGCCGCATCAGGTTCTGCCCGCTGATCAGTGCCCTTCGGACGCGATGATCCTGGACGCCGGTCCCGAAAGCGTCGCAGCCGTGTCCGAAGTGCTGGAAAAAAGCCAGACCCTGATTTGGAACGGCCCACTGGGGGCGTTTGAGCTGACCCCGTTCGATGCCGCAACCAATGCGGCGGCGCTGAAGGCGGCTGCACTAACCCGCGATGGCAAGCTGACCTCGGTCGCGGGCGGGGGTGACACGGTCGCCGCGCTGAACGCCTCGGGCGCGGCAACGGATTTCTCATATATCTCTACTGCTGGTGGTGCCTTCCTTGAATGGATGGAAGGCAAGACCTTGCCGGGTGTGGCTGCGCTGGAACTATAAGCGCTCAAACCTCAGGTCTCAGCTTTTTCTACTCAGGGGATTCACAACCCGAATCACCTGTGACATAGTGCGTCGAGACATCCAAAAAGGGTGCGTTTCTGAGGCAGTATTTCACACGGCGGTTAACACAGTGTCCCGTTCCAATCGGCCCGGTTTAGGGGCTTTCATTTTCTTCTCAATCGCCTTCATGCTGGGGGTGTATTTCACCTTTGCCGCCGTTCAAGGGGATTACGGTCTGTTTCGCCGGGTCGAGATTGCCGCCGAGCGCGATGTTTTGTCTCGCGATCTGGCGCAGCTGAACGCCGAAATCGAACAAATGGAAAACCTGACCCGCCGACTGTCAGACACCTATCTGGATCTCGATCTGCTGGATCAACAGGCCCGCTCAGTGCTCGGCATGATCCGCGCGGATGAGATCGTTATCCGCTGACGAAATTTTTGACTAAGGATCTCTGTACCTTAACGCCCGGAAGATAAGCTGTGGCAGGCCGCAACTCGCGTATCCTGCCCTCGCGTAACATTAGTACTCGCCAGAACGTGTGAAATGCTCTATGAGATAGTTTAACGCTAAACTATCTTGCCGAAAGGGGGAGATCGCCACTATGGCTGCGCGAAAAACCACAAAGAAACCAAATGTTTCTGCGGAAGAACTGACCACATATTACCGCGAGATGCTGCTGATCCGCCGATTCGAGGAAAAGGCAGGTCAACTCTACGGCATGGGTCTGATCGGGGGTTTCTGCCACCTCTACATCGGTCAGGAAGCGGTTGTTGTCGGCCTTGAGGCCGCGGCCAAAGAAGGCGACAAGCGCATCACGTCCTATCGCGATCACGGCCACATGCTGGCCTGTGGAATGGACCCGGGCGGCGTAATGGCCGAATTGACCGGTCGCGAAGGCGGGCTGTCCAAAGGCAAAGGCGGCTCGATGCACATGTTCTCGAAAGAGAAGAATTTCTATGGCGGCCATGGCATCGTTGGCGCACAGGTTCCGCTGGGTGCGGGTCTGGCCTTTGCTGACAAGTACAAAGAAAACGGCGGCGTCACCTTCACCTATTTCGGTGATGGCGCGGCCAATCAGGGTCAGGTCTACGAGACCTTCAATATGGCTGCTCTTTGGGAGCTTCCGGTGGTATTCGTGATCGAAAACAACCAGTATGCCATGGGCACCGCGCAAGCACGCTCGACCTCTTCGGCCGACATCTACCACCGCGGTCAAGCCTTCGGAATACCGGGCGAAATGGTGAACGGCATGGACGTTCTGGCCGTCAAAGCCGCAGGTGAAAAAGCGGTCGCCCACTGCCGTGCGGGCAAAGGTCCCTACATCCTCGAGGTGAAAACCTACCGCTATCGCGGCCACTCGATGTCTGACCCGGCCAAGTATCGTACACGCGAAGAGGTTCAGAAGGTCCGCGAACAAAGCGACCCGATCGAGCACGTGCGCGAGCTGCTGCTGACCGGCAAACACGCGACCGAGGATGACCTGAAGGCGATCGACAAAGAGATCAAAGAGGTCGTCAATCAGGCCGCCGAATTCTCGAAAGAAAGCCCCGAGCCGTCGCTGGACGAGCTCTGGACTGATATCTACGCCTGAGAGGACGAATAAGACATGGCAACCGAAATTCTCATGCCCGCCCTTTCGCCCACGATGGAAGAGGGCACATTGGCCAAGTGGCTGGTCAAGGAAGGCGACACCGTATCCTCGGGCGACATCATGGCCGAGATCGAAACCGACAAGGCTACGATGGAGTTCGAAGCCGTCGATGAAGGCATCGTCGGTAAGATTCTGATCAGCGAGGGCACCGAAGGGGTCAAAGTAAACACCCCTATCGCGATCCTGGTCGAAGATGGTGAAGACGCCTCCGCCCTGCCCGTGGCTGCGCCCGCAGCCGCAGCGGAGGCCGAAGCCGCCCCTGCGGCGGTTGAGGCCCCCGCTCCTGCCGCAGCAGCCCCCGCTGCTCCGGTTGTGGACCTGTCGCCCGATTGGCCTGCCGACGCCGAGATGGCGCAGCAAACCGTCCGCGAAGCCTTGCGCGACGCGATGGCCGAAGAAATGCGCGGCGACGAAGATGTCTATCTGATGGGCGAAGAAGTCGCTGAATATCAGGGCGCCTATAAAATTTCTCAAGGCCTGCTCGATGAATTCGGTGCCAAACGTGTCATCGACACCCCGATCACTGAACACGGCTTCACAGGCATCGCCGTCGGCTCGGCCTTTGGCGGGCTGAAACCGATTGTCGAGTTCATGACCTTCAACTTCGCCATGCAGGCGATTGATCAGATCATCAACTCTGCCGCCAAAACGCTTTATATGTCTGGCGGTCAGATGGGCTGTCCGATT
Organism: Ruegeria sp. H9; assembly: GCF_056532915.1. NCBI lineage: Bacteria > Pseudomonadati > Pseudomonadota > Alphaproteobacteria > Rhodobacterales > Roseobacteraceae > Ruegeria > Ruegeria sp. H9. The sequence goes on from NZ_JBQFNX010000002.1 coordinate 878,645, forward strand.
GTATTCCGTGGCCCTAACGGTGCCGCTGCCCGCGTGGCCGCGCAACACTCGCAGGACTACGCCGCATGGTACATGCAGGTGCCAGGTCTCAAAGTGGTGATGCCCTATTCCGCAGCCGATGCCAAAGGTTTGCTGAAATCGGCCATCCGCGACCCGAACCCGGTTGTGTTCCTTGAAAACGAAATCCTCTACGGCCGGTCCTTCGACGTGCCGCAAGTGGATGACCTGACCATCCCGCTGGGCAAGGCCCGCATCTGGCGCGAAGGCTCGGATGTGACCATCGTCAGCTTTGGCATCGGCATGCAATATGCGCTGGAAGCCGCAGACAAACTGGCCGAAGACGGCATCAGCGCCGAAGTGATCGACCTACGCACCATCCGCCCGATGGACACCGGTGCGATCATCAACTCGGTGATGAAAACCAACCGTCTTGTGACCGTCGAAGAAGGCTGGCCGCAAGGTTCCGTTGGTAGCTACATCAGCTCGGTCGTCATGCAGGAAGCGTTCGATTATCTCGACGCCCCGGTCATCACCCTCACCGGCAAAGATGTTCCGATGCCATATGCGGCGAACCTCGAAAAGCTGGCGCTGATCACCACTGATGAGGTGATCGCTGCGGTGAAACAGGTGACCTACCGGTAATGGAGATCAGGGGCCGCGATCCAGCAACCGAATGCTACCGTGTCGAGATTGACATCGACAACCGCATCGTGCGGGCGCTTATACCCGAGCGACTGGCGGCGGATATGCGGTTGATCGGCGCGCGCCCCTCACACCAGACCGCCTATGTCTGGATGGCGGAGAACAAAGACAAAATCGAGGCTGCGATTGCGACACTCGCACGCGGCACCGGGCGCCCCAAAGCGCCCTTTGACCAAATTACTCTGATTGAGGAGCGCTGAAATGCCCACCGAAATCCTGATGCCTGCCCTGTCCCCGACGATGGAGGAAGGCACACTTGCAAAATGGCTCGTCAAGGAAGGCGACACCGTCTCCTCGGGCGATCTGCTGGCCGAAATTGAAACCGACAAGGCAACAATGGAGTTCGAGGCCGTTGACGAAGGCACCGTCGGCAAGATCCTTATTCCTGAGGGAACCGAAGGCGTTAAAGTCAACACCGCCATCGCAGTCCTGCTGGAAGATGGAGAAAGCGCTGATGATATCGGTGCAACGCCAACCGCTGCTCCCGCGGCTGCGCCAGCTGCCGCAGCGGGCAACGAGGCTGCCGCACCAGCGGCACCCGAGGCGCCCGCCCCTGCCCCAGCGGCACCGGCCAAAGCGGATGGCGGTCGTATCTTCGCATCCCCCCTTGCTCGTCGGATTGCCGCACAAAAGGGTCTAGATCTGGCTCAAATCTCAGGTTCTGGCCCTCATGGCCGTATCGTCAAAGCCGATGTGGAAAGCGCCACAGCCGCACCTGCAGCAGCACCTGCGCCTGCTGCTGCAGCCGCCCCAACCGCCGCCGCTCCCGCAGGTCCATCGGCTGACGCCGTGGCCAAGATGTACGAAGGCCGCGAATACGAAGAGATCAAACTCGATGGCATGCGCAAGACCATCGCCGCGCGTCTGTCTGAGGCCAAACAGACCATCCCGCATTTCTACCTGCGCCGGGATATCAAGCTGGATGCGCTGCTGAAATTCCGCAGCCAGCTGAACAAGCAACTCGAAGGCCGGGGTGTGAAACTCAGCGTCAACGACTTTATCATCAAGGCCGTCGCCAACGCGCTGCAGCAGGTGCCCGAGTGCAATGCCGTCTGGGCGGGTGACCGGGTTCTACAACTGAAACCTTCGGATGTGGCTGTTGCCGTCGCCATCGAGGGCGGTCTGTTCACTCCGGTCCTGCAAGATGCCGACACCAAATCGCTGTCGGCGCTGTCGACCGAGATGAAAGACCTCGCCGGACGCGCCCGCGAGCGCAAGCTGGCCCCGCACGAGTACCAAGGCGGTACTTTCGCAGTCTCGAACCTCGGCATGTTCGGCATCGACAATTTCGATGCCATCGTGAACCCGCCGCATGCAGGTATCCTCGCAGTTGGTACCGGCCTCAAGAAACCTATCGTGGGCGATGACGGAGAACTGACGGTCGCAACCGTCATGTCCGTCACCATGTCGGTCGATCACCGGGTCATCGACGGCGCGCTTGGCGCTCAGCTGCTGCAAGCCATCGTCGACAACCTGGAAAATCCGATGGTCATGTTGGCCTAAGCTCAGAAGATCATGCACAAAAAAGGCCGCCTCGAACCCCGAGGCGTCCTTTTTCGTCTATTCACTCCGAATTACTGGTCTTTCCCCAGCATATGATCCATCGAGATCGACGGCTGATCGCACCCGGCCTCGCCCACGATCTTGGCGGGAATGCCAGCGACCGTCGTGCACGGTGGCACTTCCTGCAGCACCACTGATCCGGCGGCGATACGGCTGCAATGGCCAACCTCGATATTGCCCAGAACTTTAGCACCAGCGCCGATCAGAACGCCGTCACCAATGGTTGGATGGCGCTGTTCTTCTTCCTTACCGGTTCCGCCCAGCGTCACCGAATGCAGCATCGAAACATTGTCCCCAACCACAGCGGTTTCACCGATCACGATAGAATGGGCATGGTCGATCATGATGCCTTTACCGATGCGGGCAGCTGGATGGATATCAATGCCGAATATCTCGGAAGATCGCATCTGGAAGAAATACGCCAGATCATGGCGCCCCTTGTTCCAAAGCCAGTGGGCTACGCGATAAGCCTGCATCGCCTGATACCCCTTGAAATAAAGGATCGGTTGCAGCAAGCGGTGGCAGGCCGGATCGCGTTCATAAACGGCCATCAGGTCCGCGCGCGCGGCTTCAATCAACGCTTTGTCGTCAGCATAGGCCTCATCCACGATCTCACGCAGTACCATCATCGACATCTCGTTCGAGCATAGCTTGGCCGAGATGCGATAGGACAATGCCCTCTCAAGACTGCGGTGATGCAAGATACAGGCGTGTACCAACCCGCCCATCAGCGGCTCTTTCTCGACGGCTGCATGGGCTTCCGAGGTGATGCGGTCCCAAACCGGGTCCACAGGTGTCACTTGGCTGCGCGTTTCGAACATGGCTTTTCATCCTTTGCTGCGCTTAGAATAGCCATCTAGTCGTAAAATTACCAAACGCAAACCCTTGATATGCACTACAACAAAAAATGAACTCAGCCGATCTGGACCATTTTCGGAAGCTTATTCACCAGCGCCTTCGCGATCTCGCCGCGCAATCCGCCGCCGGTCAGGATGCGCAATCAGTTGTGGAGCTGGATCAACAGGCAGTGGGTCGGCTCAGCCGGATGGATGCGTTGCAAAATCAAGCAATGGCCAAGGCGCAACAGGCCCGGCGCGACACCGAAACGCATCGGCTTCGGGCCGCGCTGAACCGGATGGACGAAGACGAATTCGGCTATTGCGAAGATTGCGGCGAGGAAATAGCGCACGGAAGGCTAGAGCTGGACCTTGCCGCCTCAAAATGTGTCAGCTGCGCATCTGGCTGATTTGGAACCGGATCAGTTTTCGCAGAACCATCTCGAAACATTGGCAATATTGCAGATCGTCGAAATTTGGCTCGTCTGCCAAGGGCCGGCAGCGCGCGGCTGCCATCAACGAGCCATTTCCATAAACAGGATGCAACCGCCCTGTTCTGGCGACATGTCGATCCGCCAGTTCGGCCTCAGCAATCAGGAGGGTGCTTATCCTATCGCGGTCGGTTCGCGGCGCGGCCAGCAAAGCCCGCGCCGCCGCGCTGAGATCTCCGTGCAGGACTGGCCGCACGGCTAGCCGACCGAAAGGCGCGCAAACGCCCCGGGTCCGTAGGTAGCCGAAACCTGCGCGACTGCGATATCGTAGGGTCCGGCCAGCCCGTCATCGGCTTTCATCGCGTCAGAATACTGCCAAACCGGATCACTGGTGACAGTTTCGCGCAACAAAGCACCCTCAGTGAAGACGCGGATCAGATAGGATTCGCTTTCTTCGCCCAGAGGCACATCCAATGCGCTCCAGTCATCGCCATCAATCCGGGTGCGGCGCACCCACGAGATCTTGTCCCCGGTAGCCGACGCAGAAGCCTGCAAATGCACTGGCGCATAAGGTCTCAGCCCATTGCCATCGAACGCTTCAACCAGATGCACATATGCCGGGTCCTCGTAGCCGCGCGTTGCAGGGCCGATACGGTAATGCTTGGCCACGCGGCGTTCGGTGCGCAGCAACCCGGTCTGATAAACACGTTCATCCAGTAGGACAAAGGTAGACGCTTCAGGCCAGACATCCGGCATCAGGGCATCCGTACCCAGCTGACCACGCAAGCGGCCTGACAAATTGTAAACGCCAGTCTCCTGCAAGACCGCATCCGAGAACTGGAACACTTCCCAATTGCCCGGTGTTCCGTCACCGATGGCAGCCAGATTGGCACCACTCAGCAACGCCGAGCGTGGACGCGACTCCAAAACGCCATCGATCAGGTTGACACGCAACGCGGCCCCTTCGTCCCAGATCCCAGCGCCTGCGCGTCGCAGGGGTGTTTCGGTGAAGCCAATCACCGCCTGCCCCGCGATCACTTGATGCAAGGTATAGTCCTCATCCTGTGCAGCCGAATAGACAGCCACGTTACTGGGCCAGGGCTCGGCCGATATCGCCAGATACGGCGCATGGGGCGCCTCGGATCCAGTGATCAGCGGCAGGTCCATGAACACCGGCAGAACTGGCACCGGAGCAATGAATGGCTTGGCTGCCGCCACATCATCCAAAACATCGGACGGGGTATAAACTCCGGGTTCAATCCGCACCGCATCCGCCAATTGCATCTCGGCCTGTTCCAGCCGGTCGATCCGATATAGCGTTCCGTCCCCGCCATCCGGCAAACGCACCACATCGCCGGCCCCGACATGCAGCAGCGAGGGCGGCAGAGCAAATCGCACAGTCTCGCGCGAGATGCGGGACTCGCTTAGCCAGCGCTCGACCGTCTGACGCCCTTCGGCGCGAGTCATCGACAATGGCATTTCGTTGACGGCGACCGAATGGGTTCTGTCATCAGGCAAGACGGCCTCTTCCGCGACAACATCATGGTCCGCATCCGACTGGACGAACCGCAGACGCACACGCCCGGTCATCTCGGCCTCAGCCTCGCGGCGATGTTCCACTGGCCCGTCGATATCCGCGCTGATGGCGATCTGCTCGGGGTCAATGTCAACGGCCCGACGCCCGTCGCGGGTTCTGAACTTCAGCACCCCGTCCCGCTCGATCGCGTCGAACCCATAGCGCAGCATCAGCGGCTGCAAGGCCTGCCGAGCAATCATTACGTCCTCAACCGCGTAACCGCGTACCACGCCGTAGAGCTCGGACACATCAATCGCCGTCACCCCTGCCTCATGGCAGATTTCTGTCACGACCGAGGCCAGAGTCCGCGACCCGGATCGCCCGTTCAGCCAATGCCCACGTGCATAGTTATCGCCGTCCGACCACTGCGACCGCAGGTTCGGGAAAGTCGGGAACGGACGCGCATCCCAAGCCCAGACAAAGGCGTTCGACAGGTCCACCATCGGGCCGTCATAGATATCTGAAACCGGGTTGAACTCAGCATCACCCCAATAGCCAAGGACGGCCCGAAGGTACTGAACCATGATAAAATCATCCCGTACTCCATTGGAATAGAGCGGCAAATTTGATTCAGACGACTTTGGGTCCAAGAATTTGTTCGGCTGGTTCGTACCCTTGTCGATGGCCGCGCAGCCCAGTTCGGTGAACCAGATTGGCTTGGCCCCCGGCACCCAACCCGTTGGCGTTTCCTGCCGCACACCCCCGATCCGCTCATGATGTCGGTTTGCCCACCAGTTGCGCAGGTCCTTGTACCGCCAGACCCACGGCTCGCCATGATCGTCATCAGTGATCGGGCTTCGGATCTGCGCTTCGGCTTCCTCGGGTGACGCATAGTACCAATCATACCCCTCGCCGCCTTCGATATTGCCGCGCAGATAGTCCAGATCGTAGATCGACCCATTCGACACCTCAGCGTCCAGATGCGAGGCCCTATCCCGCCAGTCGGACAGCGGCATGTAGTTGTCGATGCCGACAAAATCTATGTTCTCATCGGCCCAAAGCGGGTCGAGGTGGAAATACCGGTCTCCGGTGCCGTCTTGCGGCTGATACCCGAAATACTCGGTCCAGTCTGCGGCATAGCCGACCTTAGTTTCCGGCCCCAATATCGCGCGCACTTCCGCGGCCAGAGACCGCAGCTCCGCAACTGCAGCGAAGCCAGACGCGCCGCGGATTTGCGTTAGCCCGCGCATCTCGGACCCGATGCAGAAGGACTCCACGCCGCCCGCCGCCTTGCAAAGGGCCGCATAGTGCAGAATGAACCGCCGTAATCCCCATTCACTTGGGCCGCGATAGGTCACTTTGCTGCCGCTGGTCGAGAAATGTGACGCGCGCGCCGTACCAAAGAACGCCGCCACCTGCGCATCCGCATAGGCAGTTTGATCCGGCGAGCCTGGCCGCCCCGGAGCAACATCCAAAGTGATCCGCCCACGCCAAGGCAAATGTGGCTGATCCGGCGCATCGGACCACGGATCAGGCAGGCCGTTGCCCTCTGATTGCTCCATCAAAATAAACGGATAAAACATAACCCGTTTGCCCGAGTTCTTCAGGTGCCGGATCGCCTGCACTACGGCCGCATCGGCCGGTGTGCCGCCATAAACCGGACGCCCATCCTGCCATTTCACCTGCCCCGCCGCAGTTCGGGACAGACCTGAAACACTCCAGGGCATGTTTGCGCCCTCGATATTCTTGCGTTCAACCTTGGGGCGGATCTGGCATTCTCCGCAGCGCAAATCATCGCCGAACCACGACACGATCAACGAAGCCGCCTCGCAGCCCGGCAATTCCTGGCTGAGCGCCCGCGTCGAGGTCACCAGATCGGACTTGCCCGATGGTGAATTGACATTCGCCGCCCAACTGCGCCCCCGGCCCTTGGTGTAATTAACCTGAGATGAAGCCAGTGCGTATTCACCCGTACCCGGCATCAAGGCCACCCCCTTGATGATCCGTGACAGCCCGTCCTCGGCATCCGGCATCTCGTCTTGTTCCTGCCGCACCACCTCGAACGAGAATTGCGGCACGCGGTTGCCAAAGGGGCCCAGCGCCAGATCTTCGATCACCACATAAGCCGTGCCGCGATAGGCGGGCACCGTGCCTGCCCCTTCCACCGCTTCAATCAGCGGGTCGGGCAATTGCTCGTGATCGCCGCGATATATCCGCATGTTCAGCGTTCGGCGCTCGACCTCTTCACCATCGGCCCAGACACGCGTGATATCCGCAACCTGTCCCGCGCCCACCGCAATCGCCAGAGACACCGAATAGCTGTAGCTATGCGTGGTTGTCGTTGTCGTCACTTCAACGGGCTTGGGTTTCCCCTTGCCTCCACCGCCACCGCCTGATGTTTGCGTCGTCGTCGAGGTCGATCGGGTTTCCAGAAAGTCCGAGGCCCAGATGACCTGTCCTCCAACTCGCATCCGGCCGTAGACCGTCGCGACGGTCGCACCCTCACCGGTTTCGGTGAGACGGAAACGATCCAGACGCCCGGTCTCGACCACCTCGCTGCCGCCGCCCATTACGGATTGGCTGGCCATCAACCGGTTGTCGATCACCCGCCCCAGCGTCGCCCCAACCGCGCGGCCAATCACCGCCGTTGACAGGCCCGCAACCGAGCCCCCGATCGAACCACCTATTGCCGCACCTGCAGCAGACAGAACTATTGTGGCCATCAGAAATCCTCCAGCGGGAATTCGAAACAAGCGACCACGCGGCGACGCCAAGGCTCGCTCAGCGTGTTTTCAACAACACCATGCCCGGTATAGGCGTGGATGAATCGCATCGGGTCTTGGGCGCTGACGATGCCCAGATGCTTTGCCACGGCCGCATCCCGCATCCGAAACAGCAATACATCCCCCGGGGCCAAATCATCGGGCGATTTCTCGACTAGATGGCGACGGGCTGCGGCCCACATGCGTTCCTCACCCTGCGGCTCGGACCAATCCATGCTGTAGACCGGCACCGCCTCAGGCTCATGCCCCATCACCGCGCGCCAAACGCCCCGCAATAGGCCGAGACAATCGGCGCCTGCACCCCGAACAGAGGCCTGATGAACATAAGGTGTGCCCAGCCATCCGCGCGCTTCGTCCACGATATCTTGTTTTGTCCGCATCACCGCCTGCTTCCCCCTTTGTGTTGACTACTGCGCTTGGGTACGGCCATGACCCAATCCTCGTGTGGCAGGTCAGGGAAGCCCTGAAAATTCAGCATGTTGTTGAACTTCAATCGGCAAGTGGTCATGCGCTTGTCACACCCGGCGATCAGCTGGACCCGGTCCCCAACCGCCAGCCCGCCGCCAATCGCCGACCACAGCGTGACATCGCGGCCATCTCTGACCTGTTCATCCAGCTTGATCGAGGCCCACAGGCCCTGCGCAGCCCCGTCCAGCACATCCAGCCTGCCGCGTTCAAACCAACCCGCATCAGAACTCTCCGCGCCCTGCAAACGCAAAGCCGCGCCGTCCAGCGCGACAATTTCAGCCTCAGCGCGATAACCCGGCGTCTCCAGGGCAAAGCGGCACGCCTTATCCCCCAACACAGCCGTACAGGGCTTCTGATAAATCCGCCCTAAAGGCCGGTTCAGCAGATCGGTCAACCCGCGCAATTCCGCATGAAACGCCCCGCCAGCGCGACGCAACTCACCAATCGAACCACGAAACTGCAGCATCCGCTGCTCAGGATCGGCCCAATTGACCAGCCAGGCCTGCACCTCGGCCCCATCAAAGCGCCCCGCCTCGATATCCTCTTCCCGGACCGAGGCATCAGACAGCGCGCCCATCGCCTCGGTATTATCGATCGACAGGCCGGTTGCCTGCTCGATCGCCGCAGCGGTCAGACCGGTGCTGGCTTTGAACACCAGCCCGTCAAAGCGCAACTCCATATCGTGATCCGTGAAACCATAGACCTGCCCGTCGCTGCGCGTGATTGCCCAGCAACGACAGGTGGTGGTCAGCCCGCTTTGCAAATGCGCCTGCAGCGCCTGTTTGTCCCCGCTCATCAGACCCGCACCTCGACCACCGGTACGTTCGGGACGTCACCGGCCTGAAAGCTGGCCACGCTGGTCTGGATCTTGTCGGTGTTGAACCGTACCGGAACGTCGAACTCAAACCCGGCTGTAATCTCGACCTGCTCAGGCGGCGGGGCCGAGAACATCACGCGTCCGGTCGCCAAATCGACCTCAAAGTCCACGCCTTCGCGTTGCGCGTCCTGATCCAGCCCCAGCGTCACGGTCCCCAGTACCGGCTTCAGGATTGGCCGCACATAGCTGAACCCGCCCGAGCTGTAGGTCTTGACCAGTTGAAACGAAACCGTCTCGCCATCTCCGCGCGCAATCACCTGATCGCCCTTGTCGACCTCAGCCGTCGCCGCGCCCGATTTGAAATCCGACCAGTCTTTCCAGCGGAATCCAAACATCTGGCCTTGCCGCGCCTCGAAGAAGGAAATCAATGTCTCGATATCGTCTAGCGACCGCATCCCCAGCCCGGCATCATAGCGCCTGCGCGAATGCGCCCAGGGCGTGTTGCGTTCTTCGAACCCGTTGGCCAGCGTCACGATATCCGTGCGCCGTTCCGGCCCACCGACCGAGCCAAAGCTCAGGCTGGCGGGAAATCTCACCTCGTGGAAATTCATCGCCTGCTCCCCTTATCTGTTGCGATTGCCGCGGCCCAATGCGCGGCTCATCTGCGCCGCGATCTGGCCTTGAGAGCGGCGGAACCCCTGCACATCCGGTGTTGAGATATTCATCACCACGTTGACCGCTCGCGCGCCGCCCTGTGACCGCACACCCAGCTTGCCATCGGCCCCGCGCGCCAGTGGCATGATCGCCTCAGGCCCCGCCTCACCCATCAACCCGGTGCCGCCTCGCATCGGGAACATGGTTGGACTGCTAACGACCCCACCATTGGCAAACGGCATCACACGGCCCTGAGAAAAACTGCCGCCATCCGCGAAGGGCAGAATCCCCTGAACCAACCCACCAACCCCGTTGGCCAGCATGCCGCCAAAATGATCCGTCACAGGTTTGATCGCCGCCGAATACGCCGTGCGGATCATCGAGTTCTTCAGCACATCCAGCGCGCCTGAAAGGTTCATTCCGTCCAGCACCACGCCATCAAACGCCTTGCGCAACCCGCCGGACATGCCACGCTCGAGCGTGGCCACATCCTTGCCGGTCTCTTCAAACGCGGCCTTGATCCGCCGCATCTGGCCATCAAACGCCGAAGCCATGGTGGCGGCGTCCCCCAGCGCATCGCCCAGCGCCTCTCCCCGCTCCTGCAGGTCGTCAAAACCCTCACGATCCGTCATTACGCTCTCCTTGTGTCTTGTCCGGATAGGCCGCGAGCAGCGCATCCAGCCCTGACCGGTTCATCGCCGGCAACCCCGCGCACTGCCCCAGCATCAGCCGCAGCTCAGCCGGGGTCAGACGCCAGAACTGATCCGGCGTCAGGCGAAGGCCGAGGAACCCGGCCCGCATCAGTACGGGCCAGTCGAACCCGCTCACTCGGGCACCATGAAGGCCCGCGCCAGCAATTCGGCTGCCGCCTTGGCCCCCGCCATCGGCCCACCCGCAATCTCGGCATGCAGCAGATCATCGCGCGTGACCTGCGCTCCGCCGCCCCGCAACCCGGCAACTAGCAGCGCCAGCACATCACCGCTGGAGTAAGCCCCGCCTTCAAACCGCTGCACCAGTTCGACCAGAGACCCGGCCTGCAGCTCTTGTTCCAATTCCGCCAAAGCACCCAATGTCAGCTTGAGCACCCGCTGCTCCCCATCGATTGTCAGCGCCACCTCGCCCGTCCACGGATTGGCCATCAGAGCGCCGTAAAGCTCAGCGCGCCGGCGCTTGCCATGCTCATCTCATAGGTCGCCTCACCGTTATGCGAGCCCGCATATTCGATGCTGCTGACCTGAAACGGGCCTTCGACAATACCGAAATCGGGGATGATCACCTGAAAGCCGGGCGTCTCACCGTCAAAGAACAGCTGGCGCGCACGCTCATCTGTGCCCGCATCCTTGAACACGCCCGAGCCCGAAATCGCGGCCGATTTGACCCCGGCCCCCGACAGCAGCTCGCGCCACCCGCCCTGACTTTCCAGGCTGGTCACATCCACACTTTCCGCGTTGAAACTGATACGCGTGGCGCGCAGCCCCGCGATGGTCTCGAACAGGCCGGTGCCGTTCATATCCACTTTGACCAACAGGTCTTTTCCGTTCTGGGCAGCCATATGCTCTCTCCGTTGATTGCTTAGTCGTCTTCCACGCGGGCGCGGAATCTCAGATCGATCTGGCGGATCGCGCCGCCGGTTCCCGTGCGTCGGGCGCTAGCGCGTTCGAACCACAGCCCCACCAGATGGCCCCGGTCCAATGTCAACGCCGCGCCTTCCAGCGCGTCACACACTGCGCCCGCCAATGTCTTGGCCGCGCCAAAGCCCGCCGCTTCGGACACCACTGAGACCGTGAACCGATGCACCGCGCCTGCACCCGTCCGGTCCGACGCGTCGCGCACCTCTTCCGGGCCAAGTGTCACGTAAGTTTGCGGCAACACTCCCGACGGCACCGCGTCATAGATCGCACCACCCGAAAGGGTGCTGACCTGCGCATCGCCCGCCAATTGTTGAAACACCGCCGCCTGCAAAGCGGCTGCAACGCCATAGCTCATGCGGCCACCTCTTCATCTGCGAAACAAGTCAGGTACTGGCCGCGTGGATCGCGCTCGGCCACTGCACGAATGACAAACCGGCGCGCCCCCTCAACAAATCGCTGATCAGGCGTGGGCCGCATGGATGATCCCTCAGGTGCGCCCCGGACTACGATCCGATAGCCAACCCGCGACACCGAGGCGCCACCGACCGCGCGTTCCGCCCCGCTACGTGCCGTCACCTCGGCCCAAAGCGCGCCCAGCGCAGCCCATGTCTCGGTATAGCCGCCCGCACCATCGGCACTACGGATCGGAGCCTCCAGCACCAGCTTGCGATTCAGTCGCGGCGCGCTCATTGCGTCACCCCCGCGCCGAAGCGCACAGTTCGATAACGCTGGATCAGACTGGTGACACCAAATGGCATGCACCCTGCGCCCAGCGCCGTCTCATCGCGGTATTCGTAGTAATGCGCCGCCAGCAGCAGCACCGCCTGCCCAAGGTCAGCGGGCAGCCCGCCCCAATCCGTGGCCATCCCGACAGTAAAGGCAATCTTCACCGAGCCGCCGGTCTGCACCCTTGGCAAACAAGCGCCAACCGGACGCAACCGAGGGCGCTGCATGTCGCGCTCCAAACGGTAAGCTTCGGCATCCACAAGCGTGTCGGTCCCCGCCGCATCCGTCAGCGTGATCGCAGCAACCGAGACCACCGGGGCCACCGGCAGCACTTCACCTGCTGGATCGCGCCAACCGTTCAGGCTCCACGAGAAATCCCGTTCGATCAGCACCTTACCGGTGCGCGCCTCAATCGCCGCAATGGCCGCACGCAGAAAGCCATTCAACACCTCGTCCTGCACATTGCCCTCGGCAAACCCCGTGCCCAGCCGCAGATGCGCCTTGAACTGATCCACCGGCAGCGCCGCATCCGCGATGGCGGTTTCTTCGATCAACATCATCCATTCACTCCGCAATCTCGGACCCCTCCGGGGCCGTATCCTTGGAAAATGACGGGCACGCGCCGCCCCACGTTGCTCGGACGGAGGGGAGCAGCTAGACAACGCGGGGGATCTCACCCCGGCCCGCGCCCGCCGCCCGAGGGGCCTTGCAGCCCCCCGGATCCGCCACCGCTTAGGCGATGCCGAATTTCAGCAGTTTGATTGCAGCAAAATCGCTCACATCACCGCCCACGCGCTTGGTCGCGTAGAACAGGACATGCGGCTTGGCGCTGAACGGATCGCGCAGCACGCGCAGATCGGGACGTTCGGCTATGGTGTAGCCCGACTGGAAGTCACCGAAGGCAATCGAATAGCTGTCGGTCGCCGCATCCGGCATGTCCTCGGCAATCAGCACCGGATAGCCCATCAGACGCGCAGGCTCACCAGCGGCTAGGCCATCCGACCAAAGGAAGCGGCCATCGCTGTCCTTCAGCTTGCGGATCAGACCCGCGGTTTTCGAGTTCATCACGAAAGTGCCGTTCACCCGGTACTGCGCGCCCAGCGCATAGACCACGTCCACAATCGCATCCGCATCGACGCCACCATCAATGCCCGACGCGACATAACCCAGGCTATCCCAGCCCCAGCTGCCGTTTTCCATCGTACGATGGGTCAGGATACCCTTGGGCTTGTCCACACCGTCGCCATTGATAAACGCCGCTGCCTCGGCCCGGGCAAACTTGTCGGCGATACGACCGGCCAGCCAACCTTCGACATCAAACGCACTGTCATCCAACAGACGCTGCGACGCCTTGGGCAGCGCGCTCAGCTCGTGCAGCGGGATCGAAATCCGATCAATCGATGGGGTCGAGGTCTCAGCCGTGGCCGAGTTTTCATCCGCCCAACCCGCGCCCACATCGGTGTGGTCGATCAGCACGTCGAACGAGTTCGCCTCGACATTCACAACTGACGCAATCGAACGGATCGAAGCGGTTGAATTCAACACCGACTTGATCATCTCAGCCGTCTGCGGATCGACCAGATAGCCACCGTCGCTGTTCACCGCCGTCGAAAGCGACTTGGCCTCAATCTCCAGCCCGCGCAGCCCGTCATCCTCGCCCGAACGCACATAGGCGTCAAAAGCCTTCTGATGCGGGGCGCCTTCTTCGATCGATGCCGCAAGGTGCGGACGCGCCGCGATGGTTGATTTACGATCCAGCATGGTCAGTCGCTCTTCTGTCTGTTGCAGTTGGGTTTTAACTTCGGCCTTGAGGCCGTTGAATTCATTCACGAAGCCAGCCATCGCCTGCTTCACCTCCTGAACCAGGGACGCACCCTCTCCGGTCAAGGCCGGGGTCTCGGTCTTGCTCATCAGCACTTCCTTATTGGGGGGTTAGAGGCGCTAGATTCGCGCCAGCTCCTGCCGGGCGTCGTTGAACACCTCAGCAATACTGCGCCAGGTGTTTTCAACGTCAGGCTCCACGCCTTTCGCCGCCACCCGCGCACTGGGCAGCATCGGGAACGTCACCAAAGACACCTCCCACAGCTCCAGTTCGGTCAGGACCCGCTGGCCCCTGTCATTTTTCACGGCCCGTTTGGTGCGATAGCCAATCGACAGGCCGTCCATTGCCCCCGCCCGGATCAATTCGGCCGCCTCACGGCCCTTTTGTGTGGACTCCAGCAGACGTCCCTTGACCCACAGGCCCTTGTCATCCTCGCGCACCTCGTCCCAGACACCGATGGGCTGCGCCGGATCATGCTGCCACAGCATCTTGACCCGCTGGCCCGCCTTGGACAGCCCGTCAAGCGAGCCCCTATACGCCCCGCGCTGCACCACATCGCTGCCCTGATCGACCTGCCCGAACAGGCTGGCATAGCCCTCGATCACCGCATCCTCGGACACCGACAACCCGTCGCCAAACCGCGCGAATTTATGTTCCAAATCCATGAACTTCTCCATGTAACTCACTGACATTATGGCGTTACCACAAGGAATGATTGAAACGCCTGCGCCAAAATCACCGCCGCCACGCCGTACACTGTCAGCCATAGCCGCTTCTCCAGCCGCTCCATCATCTCTTCGATCTGATCCAACCGCCGACACAGGTGGGCGTGCTGGATCTCGGCCACCCGCTCATGCGCGGCCAGACGCAGGCCCGGCGCGCAGTCGAACGGAGGATACCCGTCACCCATCGCCACGCTCCGGCAACCCCAGCAACGCCCGCTTCTCGGCATCGCTCAGGAAATCGGCCCCGCTGACCCGCGCCCATTGCGCATCACGCTCTGCCGACAGCGCCGGCACCTGATCCAGATCAGGCTTCAGCATCAGTTCCTCACCGATAAAGCCCGCCAGCCATTCTGACACCGCCGCCGCCACCCGCGTCACCAGGGGCAGCACGGTCAGGCGATAAAACGCCCGGTTGGCCTCCTGATAGTTCGAATAGGTCGCGTCGCCCTGGATCCCCAGCAACATTGGCGGGACACCGAAGGCCAGCGCGATCTCGCGGGCGGCGGCTTCCTTGGTCTTTTGAAACTCCATATCGGACGGAGAGAACCCCATCGGCTTCCAATCCAAGCCCCCTTCCAGAACCATCGGACGGCCCGCATTCCGCGCCCCGCGATAGTTCTGCTCGATCTCATCGGACAGACGCCGGAACTGATCTTCGGCCATCACCCCATGGCCATCACCCTTCCACACCAGCGCCCCCGAAGGCCGCGCCGCATTGTCCAACAGCGATTTCGACCACCGAGACGCGCTGTTATGCACATCAATTGCCATCGCCGCCGCCTGCATCGGTGAAAATCCGTAATGATCATCCTGAGGATGGAACGATTTGATATGACAGATATTTTCCGCCGCAAACCGGTGCTTCTTGCCACCAACCGCGTAATCATAAGCCTTGGGCCACCCATCCGCACCCGGCACCACGCTCATCCGATCCGAGCGCAGCACATGCAGCTCAACCGGCAGCCCTTCCTCGGCCTGCACCGCCTCAACATAAGCATTGCCCGACAGCAACAACTGCCCGAACAGCGCTTCCATCAATTCCGCCCGCCCCTGCGCCGCATTCGGACGGCGCATCAGGGACAGGATCGGATGCATATCAAACCGCTGCGCCTGATCCTGCAACACCAAAGGCAACGCCGCCGCCGCCTCAGCAATCAGTTTGACCGAGCGAAACCCCACCGGGTTCCCCGAAAACCCCGTCCGCGTCAGCGACACCGCATCCCGAGGGCTCCACGCCACGCGCCCGCCCGTCTGCCACGCCACCACAGGCCCCGCCGTGCTCGCCTTCGCCTCGGGCGTTGCCTCAGCCGATCCACGACGCAAGAAATCGAATACCATCTGTGCTCCTTTCTGCCGCCGCTCTGCCCGGCTTGTTGAAAGGAGTTATGAGGGAAAGAAGTTTAAGCCTTGGGAATGGGGCGTTCGGGGGGTGGGCAACGGGTCAGCGACCATTCTCCGACTGCCATCAGGCAACAAGACAATTAATCGGCAGCTCCGGACTTTCGAAGTTTACGATCTGCACTGCCCACGCCTCGAAAACAAACATGACCGACATGTGATGTCCACGACATTTTGGCTAAATCACTAGGGTGGGTATCGATCCCAAAGAGCAATTGTTGCAGCTTTCATACGTCTGCTGCGTGCTTATTTACAAACTCTTTTACGACGTTTGAGTAATCAATATTGAGAATGTCCAAATTGCGGATAGCTGATTGAATGAGCCACTTTGACTCATCCTCCACCTCAAAGAACAACTCAGCACTATTCTCAGATGCAACACTATCCATATGCTTGATACTGTTTTTGGGGCGCACAAGTAATTTTCTGAGCTCTTTTTCACTCAACTTCTTCCAGCCGAGTTGCTCCACGCCCACTTTTTGGATGACGTTCAAACGATTAACTGCTTCAGTCATTTGGTCCACATCGCCATTTGCACGAATAAGCTTGCCAAGAAGCTCCTCTGCCACTCCGGCCAAATTCATTGCGGCGAAATATCTTTGACGCAACTCTCTTTCTTCAATAGCTGCTTCTAAGTACTCGAGAGCTATGTTTAATTTGGGGTATTTGCTCAAATGCCTTCTCCATACTCTCAAGTAGTATCGGCTGGTATTGGCATGAATTGAACCTTCAAACCAGTGTCGCAATTTGATCGTTGGTCTGCGGTTAGCACGCCGGTTTGACCTATTGTTCTTTTCCGTTGGTCTGGAAACAGGCCTGCTAAAGGCTAAGCATTGTCGTAGAGCCACTAGCTTCGAAATACGCGTTTTAATCACAAACTTCGCACCCGACGCCGACCATACGCTCCCGCAGGCACCACAATCAATTCATGCGGCGCCCATACCAACGCATCTATTCTGTCGGGCGAGCCCTGGCCCTGACTCCAGCTTGGACTATTACAATAGCCGCGGCGCGCTCAACGTCCGACCAAATTCCTTTGCAATCGCCGCCAAGTTCTTGTGATTTCATGCCACGGCAATTGTCTGCGTTTCACATGCCCCCACGTGTGCTTCAAATTGAAGAGGCCACCCGATGACTGAAAACGAACCTGCACCGTCCGGACACTCCGATACGAACAATAACTGGACCAAGGAACCTACTGCTGCCGACAAACACGTCTATGAGGTGTTTGCCTCCAACGTAGTCGTTCTTGTGCAGCTACTTGATGACTACAAAACAATGATGTCGCCGGATGTCCACGCAAGGCTGTTTTCTTCGCTGCTGACGTTGTCCCGGTTGCTCGGCGAATACGAGGATAGTTGGAATCAAGAATACCCAACGCCCTGAACCTGAATGCGCCCAGCTAAAGATCAGCCCTTTAGGAGAAATATGATTGTTTGTAGAGCACCCCTCAGAGTGCTCACAAACTCCGCACCCTCGGCCTTCTAAACGCCCCCGCAGGCCCCACAACTAACTCATGGAGCGCCCAGACCAGCGCGTCGACCCGGTCGGGTGAGCCCTGCCCTTCGAACCCGCGCGCGGTCATCTGGCACATCTGCTCCTCCAGCGAGTCCAACCCGGCCACATGGGCCACACGCCCCTGATCGTACAGCGCCGCTACAGGCTCGGCCCGCGCGACCTTGCCGCGTGACGCCCGCACCGCGCGATAAGGCACCAGAGGGTCCACCTGCCGCACGACCTCTTCCACCAGTTGCCCGCCCTGATTGACCTCGGCCACCAGCCGTTCGGCCCCGAACTCATCCATCGCGTCAATCGCCGCCTGCGCCCAGCCCGCCGGGCCAACGCCCTGCACCGTCCTGTCGGCCAGCACATAGGCCCGCCAATCCTCGGGCGACCCCTGTAGCTGAGCGCCCACGACCACGATCCCGCAGGCATCCGCATCCGACCCCGCCGTCACCGCCGGATCCAGCGCCACGACGATACGATCCAACGCGGGCACGCGTCTCACCCGCGCCGCCTCCAACATCGAACCCGTCCACAAGGCCCCCTCAGCATCCGACAACAGCACCCCGTCTAATTCCTGCCGCCCCAGCCGCGTGCCGGCATAGCGCGCGCGTACCTCTTCCAAAAAGGAACCCGCCAGATTGGCCCGGTTCGCCTCGGTCGGCGCGTGGGTCTGCACCGTGGACGGAGACGCCAGCAAATCCTTCAAAACCTTCACATTGCGCGGCGTCGTGGTCACACAGACCCGCGGCCGTTCCCCCAGCCGCAGCGCAAATTGCAACATATCCCAGGTCTCTCCAGCCTTCTTCCACTTGGCCAGCTCATCCACCCAGGCCGCATCGAATTGCGGCCCCCGCAGCCCCTCGGGATCATGCGCCGAAAACGCCTGCGCCTCGGACCCGTTAGGCCAAACCAGCTTGCGTTCAGACGCCTTCCAAACAGGCCGCCGATCCGGCGGTGAACACTGCAATATCCCGCTATCCCCAAAGATCATCACATCGCGCACCTGATCAAATGTCTCACCGACCAGAGCCACACGACACGCCTGCCCCCGATCCAGAGGCAAAGACCCCTCGACCACCGACCGCACCCATTCGGCCCCCGCCCGCGTTTTACCGGCCCCGCGCCCGCCCATGATCACCCACGAGCGCCAGTCACCCTCGGGCGGCAACTGATGCGGTAGTGCCCAGAACTCGAACAGGAAAGGGAGGGCACACAGCCCCCCCTCCCCGATCTCACTCAGAAATCTGTCCTGCACCGCAGCAGGCGCGGAGGCGAGCCAGCCTGCACCCGATCTCAGATCGTGCCCGATCAAGGTCGAGCGCATAGCCCCCTTGGGCAATTCCGGCTTGTCTGTGATGTTGTTCGACAAAGCTTGTCTCCACTTTCTGGCAACTGCGGATCAGCCCCTCTAGCTGACCCAGTTGCTTGCCTGTTCCGGCAAGGTTTGCATCCTCCCCGGCACCGATCTGTTTTCGCAGTTCTTCCGCTGCTTGGCGCAGATCGCGAATGGATCGCTCAAGCGACTGCAACAAATCAGCCGTCTGAGAAATCCGCTCTTCCGGGGTAATCAAGTTCATGTTTGCCTGTGACCTCATGCGTGAGTTTTTCCGCACGAGAGAAACGAAAAACGACCGCCGGGTCGCCCCGGGGCCGTTGCCCACCTCTTCTAGCATGACACAATTCATACCTAGAAAAGCGCGCAAAGTCAATGCGTTACGCAACGCGGACGCAACACCCGGCGTCCGATCCGTTAACGATCAGCCCCGCATGACCTCAAGAAACGCAGCGCTTACGATCAAAGCCGCACCCAATACTTCTCTCATCCCAAACGGCTCGCCCGAGAAGACCGCCGCCGAGATCAGGCCCACCACAACTTCGCTCATCAGCAGTAGACCAACGCGTGCCGGGGTCAGCTTGGTTGCGGGCCAAATCGTCAGAAAAAACATCGGCAAGGTGTACAGGACCGACAGCAACGCGACCGGGCCGATACGTATAACCATCTCGCCGACTGCCTCTGATGACGCCAAACCGCCGCCGAATGGAACGCTCAGCAGAGACAACACCAAAGCGCCTGAAACAAAGGCAAAAACCTGCCCCGGAACAGAGATACCGGACGCCCGATAAAGCCCCAGCGATCCCATCGCCCAAGTGATCCCCGAGATCAGGGCCAGCCAGTCTCCAGTATTGCGCGGCCAGGGAAACCCCTGTTCTCCGCCAAGCACGATGAACATGCCACCCAGACCGCAGAGTAAGCCCAGCACGCGCGCCGGGCCAAGACGCTCACCCAGAAACACCATTCCAAGGATCGTTCCCCAGACCGGTGTCAGATAGAACAGCAGGATTGACCGGACGACATCTGTGTAAACCAGACTGATGGTAAACAAGCTGAACGCAGCACCGGTGAACATCCCGCTGAAGATCAGCCCGCGCCAATCTTTCAAAAGCGCTTGCCGTTCGCGCATCAGGAAAGGCGTCAGTACGATCAACGCCGAGGTGTACATCACTATACCCGGCCATGGGCCATCCAGTCCTTGGTCGACAAAGTAGCGAACCGGAATCCAGTACAGCCCCCACATCATCCCGCCGATGACAAGGGCGACGCTGGCGGTCCTCAAATCCGCTCCGTGTAAAGCTCTGAATGTCATGACCCGACTCATAAAACCTTCCGAACCGTATCTGGTAAACGCGCAACCCGCGCAACCCGCGCAAGCTTATGGCCGACACGGCGCTTGACAATCGCGACCGCAAGGCGCATGTGCCCCTCAAACAGCGCTACCGCGTGAGCACGTGGGCGACACCGCCCCCAACAGCGCCCGATTCACCCATAGTTCCCCATCACGCAGGGTTCTTGACGCGACAACCAGATGCTGCAGGGAACGCCTGCACGTCCTGAGGTTTCGCACAACCCCTGCCGGTCGCGGATGCGGCCCATCACGACTTGCCCGTGGACCTTTGCCTCGGGCTGTAAAGGATAGATATTTGTTCGACTTCGATATGCTGGGCCTTGCGCCCGCTCTAAATGATGCGCTCAAACGCGCCAACTTCACTCAACCGACCCCGATCCAGAACCAGGCGATCCCGCTGGCCCTGAATGGTCACGATATCCTTGGCCTCGCCCAGACCGGTACAGGTAAGACATTGGCCTTTGGCCTGCCGCTGATCGACCATCTGCTGGCCCAGCCCGGCAAGCCCGATCCCAAAACCGCCAAAGCGCTGATCCTTGCGCCCACCCGCGAGTTGGTCAACCAGATCGCCGACAGCCTTCGCAACTTGACCAAGAAAACCAAGATCCGCGTCGCGACCGTGGTTGGCGGTCAGTCGATCAACAAGCAGATCATGTTTCTGGCGCGCGGCACCGACATTCTTGTCGCCACCCCCGGTCGCCTGATCGACCTGATGGATCGCGGTGCGGTTAATCTGGGTTCAGTCAAGCACCTCGTACTGGACGAGGCTGACCAGATGCTCGATATGGGCTTCATCCATGCCCTGCGTCGGATCGCGCCGGAACTGGGCACGCCGCGCCAAACCATGCTGTTCTCAGCCACCATGCCGAAGCAAATGGAAGAGCTCAGCCGCGCTTACCTGACCAACCCGCAACGGGTGCAGGTCTCGCCCCCCGGCAAAGCAGCCGACAAGATCACGCAGTCGATCCACTTTGTTGAAAAGCCTGCAAAACCCGCCAAACTGCGCGAGATCCTCTCGGCTGACATGGACGCGCTGACGCTGGTCTTTTCTCGTACCAAACACGGAGCGGAAAAGCTGATGAAGGGGCTTGTCGCCGATGGCTACAATGCAGCCTCGATCCACGGCAACAAAAGTCAGGGCCAGCGCGACCGCGCAATCAAGGCGTTCCGCGCCGGTGAGGTCAATGTTCTGGTCGCTACCGACGTCGCCGCGCGCGGCATCGATATTCCGGGCGTGGCCTATGTGATCAACTACGACCTGCCCGAGGTACCGGACAACTATGTCCACCGCATCGGCCGCACCGCTCGTGCAGGCCGCGAGGGCGAGGCCATTGCCTTCTGCTCGGCGGAAGAGGTCGACCTGCTGCGTCAGATTCAGAAGCTGATGAAGATCGAAATCCCGGTCGCCAGCGGTGAGATGCCTGAAGCAATCTCACCAAAGAAAACCCCGCGCCGTCCAAGCAACCGCCGTCGCGGCCCGAAACCTCAGCACTCTGGTGCGCCCAAACCGGGCGGTCAGAGACGCCGCCGACCGCGTCGCGCGAAAGCGGCCTGAATAAGAAACGGCCCGGTCGATTGACCGGGCCGTTGCTTTATCGGGGTCAGAGATTCGTGTTGTACAAGTCGGACAAAGTGCCGCTTCAAACCTGCACAACACGGACGATTGAATCAGTTCCCGGAATTCCGCTCAGCCTCGATCTCACGCCACTTTGCGACGTTGCGATTGTGCTCTTGCAGGGTCTCGGCAAAGGCATGACCACCGGTTCCGTCCGCAACAAAGAAGATGAAATCCGTGTTGTCAGGTGCCACCGCAGCCTCAAGGCTCGCAAGACCCGGATTGGCAATCGGGGTGGGTGGCAGCCCTTCGATGACATAGGTGTTCCAAGGCGTCGCACGGCGCAGTTCGCTTTGCCGCAAACCGCGACCCAAAGTACCCTGCCCTTTGGTTACACCATAGATCACCGTCGGGTCTGTCTGCAGCCTCATACCTTGGTTCAGACGGTTAACGAAAACGCTGGCTACCTGGCCACGCTCTTCCGGCTGACCTGTTTCTTTTTCGATGATCGAAGCCAAAATCAGCATCTCTTCGGGGCTGTTCAGAGGTAAACCATCCTGACGCCCCTCCCACGCTGCGTTGATTCTAAGCTGTTGTTTTTCCTGCATTTCATCAAGAATTGCATTCCGATCTTCACCGGGTCTGACCTCATAACTGTCAGGGGCCAACATCCCTTCAGCGGGCAATTCTGCTACTTCGCCGGTTAGCAAATCCATCGCCTTTAGCGACTCGACAATCTGCCAACTGGTGACGCCTTCAGCTAACGAGATGCGATAACGCGTATCCGCCTCACCGCGTTTTTCTGCATAAACTTCCGGGGCGTCCTCTTCGCCGATCACAAAGGAAGCCACCTCATCAAAATCCAGAGTCGCCGGGTTCAGTTCCCGCACGCGGGTCTGCATACGGGTCACGCCAATGCGGTATTCGATCTCGGTCCCGCAAGTGCTGGCACCGCTATGAGTTATGTCGTCGACGATTTGCTCCATCGACGCGCCTTCGCGAACCAGAAAGCTACCCGCTTTCAGCTGCTGAGATTTGTCTGTGTAATCAGCAGCTAAGCGGAAAATCAACCCGCTGCTGATCGCACCTTGATCCTCGAGGTCACGGCTGACCCGTGTCATGTTGGAGCCTGGCTTTACCTGCAGGCAGATCGCGGTTTCCAGCGGTCCTTCGGACTTGTATTGCGACTGCCCCCACAGGACGACACCGCCCATCAGGAACAGCCCAACGATCAGTATTGTCAACGCATTCGAAGCGAGCGCTCGCCACATTTAGCTGACCTTTCCGAAGATCACACTTGCATTGGTGCCGCCAAACCCGAACGAGTTCGACAAAGCCACGTTGATCTCACGCTCTCGTTTTGCATTCGGTGCCAAGTCGATCGGAGTTTCAACTGCTGGATTGTCCAGATTGATCGTCGGTGGTGCAACCTGATCGCGGATCGCAAGGATAGAGAAGATCGCCTCAATCGCGCCAGCGGCGCCCAGCAGGTGACCAGTGGCCGATTTGGTCGAAGTCATCGTCGCGTTGCTGGCGTGATCCCCCAGCAGGCGTTCTACCGCGCCCAGCTCAATCGTATCCGCCATGGTCGAGGTCCCATGCGCGTTAATATAATCCAGATCCTTCGGCTCAAGCCCCGCACTACGCAGCGCTGCTTTCATCGAGCGTTCGGCCCCATCGCCATCCTCGGACGGCGCGGTGATGTGATAAGCGTCACCCGACATGCCATAGCCCAGAACCTCGGCGTAAATCTTGGCACCGCGCGCTTTGGCGTGTTCGTAATCCTCAAGAACTACAATGCCTGCACCTTCGCCCATGACGAAACCGTCGCGGTCGATGTCATAGGGGCGGCTCGCTTTCTTCGGATCATCGGCGTATTTGGTCGACAGCGCCTTGCAGGCGTTGAAGCCGGCGATACCGATTTCGCAAATACAGCCCTCGCCGCCGCCTGCGATCATCACGTCTGCATCCCCGGCGCGGATGATGCGGCTGGCATCACCGATCGCATGGGCACCGGTCGAGCAAGCAGTCACGACCGAGTGGTTCGGCCCCTTGAACCCATGACGGATCGAAACCTGCCCCGAGGCCAGATTGATTAGCGCGCCCGGGATAAAGAACGGAGAAACCCTGCGCGGACCTTTGTCGCGGATCAGGTTGGCCGTGTTGGCAATTGATCCCAGCCCACCGATACCGGACCCAATCAGAACGCCAGTGCGCAGGCGGTCTTCTTCGTCTTCGGGCAGCCAATTGGCATCCTTGCAAGCCATCTCGGCTGCAGCGATGGAATAGAGGATGAAATCCTCGATCTTGCGCTGTTCTTTCGGCGGCATCCAGTCGTCGGGGTTGAATGTCCCATTGGTGCCATCTCCGCGCGGCACTTCGCAGGCATAGGTCGTGGTGACCCCGCTTGCCTCGGCATCAAACTGCGTGATTGGTCCTGCGCCGGATTCTCCATCCAGCAGCCGTGACCATGTTTCCTCAACCCCACTGGCCAAAGGAGTGACCAATCCAAGACCGGTTACAACGACTCTGCGCATGAAGTGCCTCTTGCCTGCTTCCTGTTATGAGAACCGCTCATACCCCGGCCCGGGGTGCGGGGGCAAGAGCAACGGCATATTCTGAACCGGCATCCTTGTGCCGTAACCTGTTCAAATCCTCTGTCAATTGAGTTGAACGATGCCTGAAAAGCAAAAACCCGCCCTTCCTTCAACGGGAAAGGCGGGTCGTCTGGTACTGAAGTTTACTGGAACTCGGCGACTGGCTCGTGTGCCGATTGGGCGACTTCCAATGCTTCGGACAGATCGACGGACTTGCGGAACAGTGCCCGGCCAACGATCGCACCCGAAATATTCGAGATATAGGCGAGACGAGAGATATCGTCGCTGGTACGCACGACACCGCTGGCTATGATCGGTGTACGCGATTTTTCGGCCAGTCCTGAAATCAGACCCAGCTGCGCCTCGACGTCTTCCATATCGCTATCGATATCGGTCACCAGAATGGCAGCAAGAGGCGTATCCGCGAAAGCTTCGATGAAGGCTTCCGGGGTAAACGCACTTTGGCTGCGCCAACCTTCGGTCATCACTTGCCCTTGCCAAACATCAACCGCCAACACGATCTGGTCGGGATAAAGCTTCGCCAGTTCCTTAACCAACTGCGGGTCCCAGGCCGCAAGTGTGCCAATCACGATTCGACCGGCCCCTTTGTTGATCCAATGTTCAACATGCTCGCGGGTCCGCATCCCCCCTGCCAGCTGCACTGACATTTCAGAGGAGCGAATGATTTCTTCGATCAGTTCGGAATTGGTATCCCGGCCTTCGATCGCGTCAAAATCCGTAAGCTGCATCCATTCCGCTCCAGCCGCAGACCAGCCGCGCGCGGTCTCGACTGGATCTACATGCCAGATCATCGCTTCATCCAGACGCCCCTTGTCCAGCGTAACGCACCGACCGTTCTGCAACTCCATCGTGGGGTAAATCATCATGATTCATATCCTCCGCTGAATCATTCCGTAATTCCACGATAGCATAGAGTCTCAGTTTGCCGCTTTGTTTCACAAGATCGGCAAAGCTCGTCCATTTTGCGGCATCGCACTGCCTAATGCGTTTCACACCCGTGTAGGAGGTCCGTCACGGCGAAACAGATGAACGGGGGTGCCGCGGTATTCAGCTTCGCGCAACAGCTTGTAGCCCAGCTTTTCAGCCAATCGCTGTGAGGCTGCATGGTCCGCGTCGATCAGCGCAACCAACGGGCCCGGAATGATCCGGTCGAACCAGTCGTGCGCCGCCTGCGCGGCCTCACACCCGTATCCTTGCCCCTGCATGTCAGGGGCCAGAACCCAGCCGGCTTCGGGAAAACCATCGAAATCATCGCCCAGAGACCGGTTGCCATAGAAGAACCCGGCTTGCCCGATCAGAGTACGATTCGACTGCAGCATCACACCCCATTGACCGAACCCGGTCATCTGCCAATGTCCAGCGTTGCGCAGGAAAGAATCCCACGCCTCGCCGCGCGTTTTCGGGGTGCCTCCGATATGGCGTACAACTTCGGGGTCGCGCCAGATTTCGGCGAACCGGTTGAAATCCTCGGGGCGCATTGCACACAAGGTCAGACGCGCCGTATTGATCATCGGGGTGGATCTTATCATGCCCTTGCCCGCTCAGAAACTTGCCTCAGGTGTCAGAGTGCGGAGCCTCAACGCCTCAAAGCAAGCGCGAAATGTGGCAGAGCATAAAAAAACGGCGCTTCCGTTGCCCGGAAGCGCCGTTTTTGTCTCAGTCAGGTCAGCTTAGGAAGCTTCGCTGATGAATTTGACCGCGTCGCCAAAGGTCTGGATGGTCTCGGCTGCGTCGTCCGGAATCTCGATGCCGAACTCTTCTTCGAACGCCATTACCAGCTCAACGGTGTCCAGGCTGTCTGCGCCCAGATCGTCGATGAACGAGGCGTTTTCGGCAACCTTGTCCTCTTCAACACCCAGGTGCTCAACAACGATCTTCTTTACGCGATCTGCGACGTCGCTCATGTCTATTCCTCATTTCAATTTCAGGGCTGTCCGCCCGGTTCTGCCCTTGCCCGTTCGGGGTGGACTTGTTTTGCCCTTTCCGGGCGGTTTGGGTCCCGGGTCCCCGGGAAATCAGAGAACCGGCCCTTGGACCGGTTCCTGCGCATATGCGCCGCCTATAGCACAGACAACGCACAAGGCAAACGCTTTCGCGCCCACCCTGAATTGCGATTACAACATGGCCATACCGCCATTCACATGCAAGGTGCTTCCGGTAACATAACCTGCTTCAGGGCTTGCCAGATACAGCACAGCGGCTGCGATTTCCTGCGGATCACCCATACGACCGGCCGGAACCTTTAGCAGCAGACCCTTCTTTTGCTCATCCGTCAGCTTCTCGGTCATCGCGGTTGTGATAAAGCCCGGCGCAACCGCATTAACGGTAATGCCACGGGTCGCAACCTCATGCGCCAGCGCCTTGGAAAAGCCGATCATGCCCGCTTTGGAAGCGGCATAGTTCGCCTGACCCGGGTTCCCGATCGCAGCCACAACGGACGAGACATTGACGATCCGACCCCAGCGCGCCTTCATCATGCCCCGGATCACGCCTTTGCACAGCTTCATCGTTGCGGTCATGTTCACGTCGATCACGCTCTGCCATTCTTCATCCGACATGCGCATGAACAGGTTGTCGCGTGTGATGCCTGCGTTGTTCACCAGAATATCAACCGAGCCCATCGCCTCAGCCGCTTGTTTCGGCAGGGCCTCGACGGCTTCGGGATCGCTCAGGTTGCACGGCAAGACATGCGCACGATCGCCAAGGCTGTCGGCCAGAGCTTGCAGAGGCTCCACGCGCGTTCCGGAAAGGCCAACAGTTGCACCAGCGTCGTAAAGCGCGCGGGCGATATCGCCGCCAATACCACCCGAAGCACCGGTGATTAGCGCATTCTTACCTGTCAAATCAAACATCTATGTTTCCTCTCTGGCCGCCGAATCCGGCGGCTGTCCCTTGTTCATGCGCCGGGGTTAACGGCTTTTTGTACATCTTCAGGCGTCCCGACCGCTGTGCAGACCAGAGCACGGTCGATCTTGCGGATCATGCCCGACAAAGCTTTGCCCGCGCCGATCTCCCACGCTTCGGTCACACCCTGCGCGACCATGTACTGTACGCTCTCACGCCACCGAACCGAGCCGGTGACCTGTTCCACCAGCAACTGACGGATCATATCTGGATCAGCCACAGCTTCGGCGCGAACATTCGCAACCAAGGGCACGGCAGGCGCTTTGATTTCAACCGAGGCCAAAGCCTCTGCCATTACATCTGCCGCAGGCTGCATCAGCGCACAGTGAAATGGAGCACTTACCGGCAACATAATTGCACGCTTGGCACCTTTTTCCTTGGCGATCTCGGCTGCGCGCTCAACAGCGGCCTTTGAACCAGACACAACAACCTGGGTCGGGTCGTTGTCATTGGCTGCCTGACAGACCTCATCTTGCGCGGCCTCTTCCGCAACGGCGCGCACCGCTTCAAGATCGAGCCCCAGAATGGCGGCCATTGCGCCCTCGCCCACCGGCACGGCACTTTGCATCGCCTGCCCGCGCGTCCGCAGCAGGCGGGCAGTATCGGCAACCGTCAAGGCTCCGGCCGCAGCCAGCGCCGAGTATTCACCCAGCGAGTGACCCGCCACATAAGATGCCATTGAAATCAAAACGCCTTCGGCCTCAAGTGCGCGCATTGCGGCCATCGAGGTTGCCATCAGCGCGGGCTGTGCATTCTGAGTCAGGGTCAGCTCTGCGATATCGCCGTCCCAGATCAGATCGCTCAGTTTTTCGCCCAAGGCCTCATCGACCTCATCGAAAACGGCGCGGGCGGCTGGATATGCCTCAGCCAAGGCCTTGCCCATTCCGATGGTCTGGGCGCCCTGCCCGGGGAAAACAAACGCGCGTGTCATTGGTGCCTCTTGCGTGACGTCAGATTTCGGCGGGGTTTAAACTGACAATCGGCGCGGCACAAGCATTGCCTGCGTTCTGCATCAGGACACCTTTACTGTGCATTTCTCTGTCTTGTGTCCACACGGCATCCATTTAACTTACCCTCAATTCAGAAACTCGGAGAGCCAATCGATGCCCCTTACCAACACCCGGTCCAGCTATGGTGGTGTAACCAAAGCATTTCACTGGCTGACCGCACTACTGATCCTGACGGCTCTGCCGCTGGGCTGGTTCGCGAACCAATTGGCCCATGCGATTTACGATCCGAGCATTCCCACGACCGAGGATGACATCGCCCGCGCCGCCCAGCTGTTTTCACTGCACAAAACCATTGGTGTTACCGTGTTCTTCGTCGCACTGGCCCGAATCCTTTGGGCTGTTACCCAGACGAAGCCGGGCTTGCTGAACGCTGAAAACAAACCCGAGGCCTTCGCCGCCGAAACTGTGCACTGGCTGCTGTACGGCTCGCTTGTACTGGCTCCGCTCAGCGGCTGGATCCACCACGCCGCCACCGACGGCTTCGCGCCGATCCTATGGCCCCTTGGTCAGAACCTGCCGCTTATTCCGAAGTCAGCTTTCCTTGCCGACATCAGCGCCAGCCTGCATTGGCTTTTCGTCTGGGCCCTGGGTGTGGCGCTCGTGCTGCACATAGCGGGCGCGCTGAAACACCATGTCGTGGACAAAGACAGTACCCTGCGCCGTATGCTGCCCGGCCAATCGGACGCGCCGGAACCCCCGGCGCAGCACCATTCCATTGTTCCCGCCTTCGCCGCCTTGGCAATCTGGGGCGCGGTGCTGGTCGGAGGTTGGTCCACCGGTGTCTTTGACGACCAGTCCAAAGCAACCGAAGACACGGCCGAACTTGCGCAAGTTCAATCGGAATGGGAGGTCGAAGACGGATCCCTGTCGATTACTATCTTGCAATTGGGCAGTCCCGTAAGCGGCGAGTTTGCTGACTGGACTGCAGCGATAGCGTTTGAGGATCCCGCCGAGCCGGGGTTGGCCGGTTCCGTCGATGTAACGATTGCCATTGGCTCACTCAGCCTCGGCACAGTCACCGACCAAGCGATGGGTGCGGATTTCTTTGACAGTGCGCAGTTTCCTACGGCTCAATTTAAGGCCGACCTGTTCAAAACGGATGCGGGTTATGAGGCGCGAGGACCTCTGACAATCCGGGACAAATCTATCGATGTCGTCCTGCCATTTACGCTGGAACTGGCCGACGATGCAGCGACGATGTCGGGGAATCTGGAACTCAACCGAATGGATTTCGACGTTGGAACATCGCAACCCACCGAAGATTCGTTGGGGTTCACGGTTATCGTGGCAGTCGAATTGACGGCAGAACGCGACAACAAATAAAAAACCGCCGGGGCGCATAACCCCGACGGTTTCTTTTTGGGATCATGAAGGGATTAGTCGGCCTTCTGCGCCTCGATCGAAATCTTGACCTCGACCTCGTCACCCACGAATGGAGCGAATTGGCCCAAATCAAAATCGCTGCGCACCAGCGTCGTGGTGGCGTCAAATCCGGCCCATGGCTTGCCCGCCATCGGGTGTTCACCCACTTGGTTCAGCTTGGCATCCAGAACCACGGATTTGGTGACACCATTCATGGTCAGATCACCGGTGATGTTGGCTGTGTTCTCGCCAGTGACCTCAATACCAGTTGAAGTGAAGGTCACCAGATCACCTTCGGCTGCGCCAAAGAAATCTTCGGTCATGAAGTGATCTTCGCGCGGCTTCCAACCGGTGATCATCTCAACGACCGGCATCGAAACAGTCACGCTCGATGCTGCCGGGTCTTCCTGATCAAACATGATTTCGCCCTCAAAGCCCGAAAACATGCCCGTGGTGGTCGAAAAGCCAAGGTGGTTATAGCTGAAGATGACCTGGCTGTGGCTGGGGTCCAGAACGTATTTCTCGGCGCTGGCAAACGCCGAGGTCGCTGATACGGCCAAAGCAGCAGCAAGAAGGGTGGATTTCATGACAATCTCCGCAAATTTGTGAATGCAAACCGAATGGGTTGCTCGATAACAAAAATGTGCTGCCCAAGGGCAGCACACAAGTTTTTTTGATTCACAACTTCTGTTCCTTTTTGAACAGAATAAAAGTCAGGCGAAAATTGTTACGTTTTGGCTGAGTTGACCTTTGAGCGCTGAGCCAACATCCGCCGATTCCAGTGGCAGCTTCATCAGCAGGCTTCCGTCTACATCGTACAGTTCGACCTGGTCGTCAGCGAAACGCGCGCCACCCAGCGAGTCGTAGCTGCGGCGCAATACCGTTTGCGGCCGACCGTTTTCGTTTTTCTGAAGAATGCGAACCTCGCGGCGGATTGGGTCAAAGTAGGCGTCTGGGCGCGCATCCATCACCTCGATGGTCAGCAGGCTGACGCCAACAATCAAGAACATCAGCGAAGCGACTAACTTGATAGGCCAAACCTCGGCCCCCATAACCGAACCCGGCATCAACCACATCGAAAAGGCCGACACAATCAGAAAGACACCAACGGCACGCAGAAGAAACATCCGAGCCCGCCAATTCGGCGCAAACGTAATCAGAACGGGGACGGATTTATCAAATATCGCGGCAGGTGCCGATTGTTCAAAAGTGTTTGTGTTCATGACGGCCATTGTCTTGCCCTGTCTATGTTTTCCAATCTACCGGGTTCTCCCGGCTTCATGAACAACCTCGGGGCGAAAAGCGTCAGGAATTGGGCGCACCAGTGGAAATAGGGCGACTTCACAAAGGCATATGTGGCAGGGCTTGCCCCGCCCGCTCAAACGTGTATACGGGGCCATCCTTCGCAGGAGTTATGAATCGCGCAGCCTCTCGTGGCAGGGTCGCGAAGGACCATATGGCCCCGCCTTTGAAATGCGCCTTGATATAAACAGGAGTGCACATGCCACTGTATGAGCATGTAATGATCGCGCGTCAGGATTTGTCCAACGCGCAGGCAGAAAGCCTTGTCGAACATTTCGGCACCGTTCTGGCTGACAACGGCGGCAACGTCGTCGAAAGCGAGTACTGGGGCGTCAAGACGATGGCTTACAAGATCAACAAGAACCGCAAAGGCCACTATGCCTTCCTGAAAACCGATGCCCCTTCGGGTGCGGTTCAGGAAATGGAACGCCTGATGCGCCTGCATGATGACGTGATGCGCGTTCTGACCATCAAGGTCGACGAGCATGCCGAGGGCCCCTCGGTCCAGATGCAGAAGCGCGATGAGCGCGAAGGCCGCCGCGAGCGCCGCTGATCAACGCCTGACGAAAGGACATAAACCATGGCCGCAAAACCATTTTTCCGCCGCCGCAAGGTCTGCCCGTTCTCGGGTGAGAACGCGCCGAAAATCGACTACAAAGACACTCGTCTGCTGCAGCGCTACATCTCTGAGCGTGGCAAGATCGTACCTTCGCGCATCACCGCCGTTTCGGCGAAAAAGCAGCGTGAACTGGCCCGTGCTATCAAGCGCGCCCGCTTCCTCGCCCTGCTGCCCTACGCCGTGAAGTAAGGAGAGACTGACATGCAAGTTATCCTTCTGGAACGCGTTGCGAAACTGGGTCAGATGGGCGACGTCGTTGACGTCAAGCCCGGCTACGCCCGCAACTTCCTGCTGCCCCAAGGCAAAGCGCTGAGCGCATCGAACGCCAACATCGCGTCGTTCGAAGCCCAGAAAGCCCAGCTTGAGGCACGCAACCTGGAAACCAAGAAAGAAGCTGAAGCGCTGGCTGAAAAGCTGGACGGTCAGCAGTTCATCGTGATTCGTTCGGCATCGGATGCCGGCGCTCTGTACGGTTCGGTCACCCCGCGTGATGCCGCAGACGCCGCAACCGAAGCTGGCTTCACCGTCGACAAGAAACAGATTGCCCTGATCGCTCCGATTAAGGAACTGGGTCTGCACTCAGTCGCAGTCAACCTGCACCCCGAGGTAGAAGTCGAGATCAAGATGAACGTCGCACGTTCGGAAGAAGAAGCCGAACTGCAGGCATCGGGCAAATCGATCCAGGAACTGGCTGCTGAAGAAGAAGCCGCTGCCGAATTCGAGATCGCCGAGCTGTTCGACGACATAGGCTCTGCCGCTTCGGAAGACGAAGATCTGGTTGCCGAAGAAGCTCCGGTCGAAGAAGACGAAGCAAAAGCCTGATCTGACTGCATATCCAATATCAAAGGGCCGCGCTTTTACGCGGCCCTTTTTCTTTTTGTTACATCGCAAGCAAAATTCGGCCCGATTGTTCGCCTGGCCTTGCAGACCGGCGAGGGTTTCATATCATCGCCATTCGCAATCAGGAGTATTTTGATGACCCCCCTCCTTCGTCGCCGCGTCTTAACCTTATTGCTTATGGCACCGCTTGCAGCTTGTGGCAGTCCTGGCAGCTCGGGTTCCGGCGATACGTTCGATCCCCCCCTCTACCCCAATGAAACACCCGAGCTTCGCGCCTCGATCAATAAATGGGCTGACCACTACGAGCTCCCGCGGGAGTTGGTGCACAAGCTGGCGATCCGTGAAAGCACACATCGGCCGTGGGCGGTGAACCGCCCCTATTATGGGCTTCTGCAAATCCTCCCGGCCACTGCGCGATCAATGGGTTACACTGGAAATGCCAAAGGCCTGCTGGACGCCGATACCAATCTGGAGTTTGCCGGAAAATACCTGCGAGGCGCCTGGCTTTTGTCTGATGGAGATCAACAACGTGCCATCTTTCTTTATGCCAAAGGATATTGGCCCGAAGCAAAGGCCAGGGGCATGCTCGTCGAGACGGGTCTGGTTTCTGCCACAGAATAGGCATGTTTAATTCGCATTTCGATTGTAATGCACATACATAACCTTCGAAATGCCACGGCGAATCCCATGACCTACTGCACAACTCTGACGTTAAATCTTTTAAAGGTGCGTAATTGTGTGCCCGAAAGGCACATTTACCTATAAAAGGCAGACATTTCCCACATCTTCTTGTCTTGACAAGCGAAATGTGGTGTCCTGCTTGACGTCAGGGAAGACAGTATCATTTTCCTGGCCAAGGGGATCCGCCCGCTCACTCGGGTCTAACTGGTCGTTACCGTATGGATATTGTTGATCTCAGCACTCTTCCCGAACAGGATACTCGGTATGACGAGTTCCTGCGTCAGGTCTGTGACAAATATGAAATGGACCACGCAGCCTATGCGGGTATGAATCCTGCTGCAGGTACGATTCACGGCCATGTGACCTATGGGGACGACTGGAAAACCCACTATCAAGAGCAAGGCCTGCACCTGATCGATCCGACGCTGCACATGAGCCAGCGCAGTATCGCTCCGGTCGACTGGAGCCGTCTGGAACGCGGTAAAGATTTCCAGCGCGTTTTTCGCGATGCACATGATTTTGGCATTCCAGATCAAGGCATTACGATTCCGGTTCGCGGGCCGTACGGAGATATCGGCTTGCTTAGCGCAGTGCGCGAGTGCAGCCGGGATGAGTGGAAGAAACTGGTGCCCAACGTGATAAGTGACCTGCAATCATTGGCCGTACACATCCATGACAATGTCATGACATCGGATACGATCAGCCGGATGCTGTACCACCCGACCCTCTCCAGCCGAGAATTGGAGATTTTGCAATGGGCCGCAGCGGGTAAATCGCAACAAGATATCGGCGATATCCTGTCGATTTCGCACCGCACGGTTGAGGTGCACTTGCGCTCTTCTCGCGAAAAGCTTAATGCACTGACGACTCCGCAGGCTGTCGGTCGGGCCATCGGAATCGGCTTAATCTACCCAGGATAAAGCCAAATTTTGCCGAAATTGGGCTAAAAAAAGCCAATATTACGGGAAACCCCCAATAGATTCGCTGTGGAAACCGGGTAACGTCTTATCCACAGACAGATCACTCGAAGGGGGTTAACATGATTTTGGTAGTTGATGGGCTGAACAGACATCTGTTCACCGAAGTTCTTGACGATATGTTCGAACTGCGCGCTCGGGTTTTTGGTGGACGACTTGGATGGGACGTCCATATCGAAGACGGCAAAGAAATCGATCAGTTCGATCACCTGGATCCTGCATACGTAATTGGTCTCGACGATGAGGGGAACGTCGTAGCCGCAGTACGTGCACTCCAGACCACCGGCCCGCACATGCTTTCAGATGTGTTCTCGGATATCTTATGCGGCGAAGCGCCGATGCGCAGCGCGACCATGTGGGAATCCACCCGCTTCTGCGTCGACACGCAGCGACTGACCCGAGGAAAAGAGAAGAACTCGGTTTCTTACGCAACCTGTGAGCTGATGATCGGATCTCTGGAATACTGCCGCAGCGCGGGTATCCAGGACATCATCACCGTGATTGACCCGGTTATGAACCGAGTTCTCAAACGCTCGAACTGTGCGCCTTACGACTATGTGGGCGAAACCGTTCCGATGGGCAAGGTACCGGCCATGGCGGCGTTGCTGGATTGCACAGAAGAAAGGATTTCGGGTCTTCGCGAATTCGCAGACATTCACCACGATGTCTTTATCGAAGAAGAAAAGGCGTTGGAGTTCTTCGAGGCCAAAAAGGCCGCCAAACTCAGCCCGGCAAATCGTGACCACAAGCCGCTCACCGATCTTGAGAAGTACTTTGTCGAACAGATGAGTGCGGCCAAGACGGAAGAAGAAAGGCAGGCAGTGCTGAAACTGATCGAAGCGCTGTCCGACACATTCACCCCAGAGCAGAAGACCGCTCTGTTACAGACCCCCCGTGCTTTTGCTCATGAGGCCTGACCCCCTCACCTCATAGTACAAAGCCACCCATGCGGAGCCGTCTAATTCGAGACGGCTCCGCTTTTTTTTGACCCCTAAAGGGGGAAGGAAGAGGATTATTCCTCTTCCAGTGCCTCAACGGCTTTTTGCAGATCGTCCTTGCTGACTTCTTTGTCCGCAACCTGAGCCAGTTCGAAGACGTAGTCGACAACCTTGTCTTCAAAGATAGGCGCACGCAGCTGCTGCTGCATTTGGGCGTTCTGCTGCACAAATTCAAAGAACTGGCGCTCCTGGCCCGGGTACTGACGCGCCTGGTTCATGATCGCTTGTGTCATTTCCGAGTCGGTCACTTCAACCTCGGCCTTCTGGCCCAGTTCGGCAAGCAGCAGGCCCAGACGCACGCGGCGTTCGGCAAGCTTGTTATGCTCGTCGGTTGGTTCGATCGGATCGTGATCGTGACCTTCAACGTCAGGATTTTCCTCGTGCCACAGCTGATGCGCGATCTGCTTGGCTTCGGCTTCTACCAGTGACGGCGGCAGGTCGAACGAGACTTTCTCGTCCAGCACGTCCAACAAAGCGCGCTTCATAACTGCACGGGACGCACCAGCATATTCGGCTTCCAGACGCTCGGCGATCTGTGCCTTCAACCCAGCCAGATCTTCGGCACCAAATTTCTTGGCCAACTCGTCGTCGACCTCAGCCGCGACCGGCTCTTTCACCTCTTTGATGGTACAGGTGAACACGGCGTCTTTGCCGGCCAGATGCTCAGCACCGTATTCTTCGGGGAAGGTGACGTTGACGTCTTTTTCTTCCTCGGCCTTCACACCGACCAACTGCTCTTCAAAGCCGGGGATGAAGCTGTTCGAGCCCAGAACCAGCGGGTAGTCCTCGGCCGATCCGCCTTCGAACTCTTCGCCGTCAACCTTACCAACAAAGTCGAACACGATCTGGTCACCGTCTTTGGCTTTCGAACCTTTGCGACGCGCTTTGAAGTTCTGCGCGGTTTCAGCCAGGTTGTTCAGCGCTTCTTCCACGGCTGCGTCGTCCGCTTTGACAACCAGCTTCTCCAGTTCGACCGATTTCAGGTCAACTTCCGGAATCTCGGGCAGCGCTTCGTAGGACATCGCAACTTCTACGTCGTCGCCTTCTTTCCAGTCCTCGTTGGTCATCTTGACCTCGGGCTGCAATGCAGGACGTTCGCCGCTGTCCTCAAAGTGCTTGTTCATCGCACCGTCGATGGTTTCTTGCATCGCTTCGCCAAGCAGGCGCTGGCCGAACTGCTTTTTCAGCAGAGCCATCGGCACCTTGCCTTTGCGGAAACCCTTCATTTCAACCTCGGGCTGCGCTTCGGTCAGTTTCTCGTTGACCTTGTCGTTCAGCTCGGCTGCGGTCACAACGATGTTGTAGCCGCGCTTCAGACCTTCGTTCAGCGTCTCGGTAACCTGCATTTTGGTAGTCCCCATAGGATTCGGGGCGCGCAAAACGGGCGCGCCGGGCAAATTTGACGCCTTCTATTTGCACAGCCGCCTGCGTGCAAGAGGCAAAGGCCGTTTCAACCTGGTTTTACCCCTATTACAGACGAAAAAACGCCCCGGCACAGGCCGGAGCGTTCGATCATCGAAAGCTGAGAAATCAGAACCTCCAGCGGGCCCCCAGCACCCACGCCTCGTTGTTGTCGAACGAAGCGCCATCTTCGAAATCGTGATTGCGGTATTTCAGATATGCATCTGTATTGATGCTGTCGATACGCTGAACAACAGCGATGCCCCAAGCATCAGTGCTGGAGCCGTCATTTACGAAGTCCGAACCCGAGTAATAGTCGATCCCGATACCGGTTTTACCCCAGGATACCCACTGATCCTCATAGGCAATCTTGCCGTAGAAGTAGTTCGGGTCAGACGCACCATCCGCGTCATTGTCCCGCGTACCGGCGGCTACGGTGAAGCTCAGGCCGTTTTGCAGCATAACCGAGGCCGACCCGATCGTATCCTTGCGGTCCCCCGATCCATCGTCAGCCGAACGCACCGAGTATGCAACCGCCGCTGCAAATTCAACCCCGCCGCCGAAGGTGTTGTTATAGCGAATGCCGATATCGTAATAGTCATCGTCATCGCTGCTGGACAGAATGTTCTGACCATAGGCGATGCCGGCCTTAAAACCGCTGAACTCCGGCGTGTCATACCGAACGCGGCCACGGCGCGCACCGTCAAAGTTGCTGCTGGAATCGCCAACGGTGATGTCGCTCAGAAAACTGTCAGTACCGCGATAGAAGAACCCGCCATTTTCATCGTTGGTAAAGGAATACAGCGCGGTTCCGACGTAAGACAGATCCACTTCGGCAGCGCCATCGGCCACCATGCTGCCCTGACCGGCCGAGAATTTACCCCAGTCACCGGCAAGTGCGAAATCCGCGTGACGGATATCTTCACGCGTCCAGCCGCTGAAATCTGTGCCCAGCTGGTTCCACTCGCTCGAGCTCGGCAGACCAAGCCCGGTTTCAAAACGGAAGGTGAAATCGTTGTTGCCGAAGGGCTGCAACAGCTCCAAACCGACGCGGCTGTTTGACAGGTCATTGTCCAGAACGCGCGTTTCGGTCTCTTCACCGTCGTCAACCGAGATTAAGGCCGGGTGCAACTGACCATAAAGCAGGACATAACCGCCCGTGTTGTTTTCGTATTTCAGTTCGGCGGCGGCGGGGATTGCCGTTGTTGCGACAAGCGCCGCTGCTATCGAAGTCAGCTTAAAATTCACTGTCATGTCATTCACCATAGATGGGTCAGTTTTTTTGATATTGCCGATATGCGCACCTGGATTAACGGTTCCAATGATTGCTAAAGCTTATTAGCCCGGCATTGCATTTCTGCCACAGGCGGAGGCGGGGACCTTCAGGGAAAGCGTTTTATAATCAATATTTTGACCTAGTTCGAAAGCAGCACCCAGCTAACCTGCAAGACAATTCTTGCGCTGCGTGTTGCAGCTTGCAAACACCCGATATGCGCACAGGTAAATCATAAGGCGAAACATTGCCGCTTTGACCCGCGATCGGCCAATATTTGCCTATGACCCATTGATTTCAAGCCGTGCGAATACCGCTGGCACTTGTTCCGGCAGATCTTCAGCAATCAACCCCGGCCCAAATTGCCTGGCGCATTCCACATGTAACCAAGCTGCGGTCTTGGCTGCAGCCATCGGGTTGAAGCTCCGCGCCAGTAGTCCCGTTATGAACCCGGCAAGCACATCGCCCGACCCTGCTGTCGCCAGCCAGGGCGCCGCCCGGTCAAACAGCGCCGCATTGATCGCACATTGCCCATCCGGTGCAGCAATCACCGTGTCAGGGCCCTTGTATAGTACCACACAGCCAGCCTGCTTGGCAGCCTCACGCACGGCATCCACTTTGGAATAAGCCGGCCCTCTGCCCGGCTTGACCGAGAGCTTTTCGGTGATCTCCGGGAACAATCGCGCAAACTCGCCCCCGTGCGGTGTCAGAACACATCTGTCATGGAGCATGTCTAACAGCACCTCTGGCGCATCAGCAAACGCCGTCAAAGCATCCGCGTCCAGCACTGCGGGACGCCCCGAGGCCAGCGCCACAGGAACCAGCTCCTGCGCACGCGCCAGCCCCAAACCAGGACCGAGGCATAGTGCATTCAACCGCGCATCCATCAGGACTTCCATCAGATCATCGCCGCTCTGGACCCGCTGCAGCATCAGCGCAGTGATGTGACTGGCAACCTCCATCTGAGCCGAGGGTGGAACACCCAGCGTCACCAATCCGGCCCCGATGCGTAATGCACCACGTGCCGCCAGCCTTGCTGCGCCGGTTGCCCCCGCACCTCCGCTAATAATCAAGGCATGCCCATGCGCATATTTGTGTAAGGCAGTTGCCTTCGAAAAATCAGCATCCGGGGTGGTCACCAGTTTGACCGCACCCTGAACTCCCTCCTCCAAACCAATGTCCTTGACGACCAATCGGCCACTTCTGACCGGCCCCAGCCCCAGATAATGCCCCAGCTTTGCAGTATGAAACGATACCGTGAGCCTGGCCTGAACCGTCGCGGTCCCCGGGGCCAGCTCACGCCCACTATCGGAACACAGGCCAGACGGCATATCAACGGATACTGTCTTTTCGGCGATGGCTGGATCCGAGGCAGTCATTTCTGCCCATTTTAGAACATCACCCTCAAGCGGTCGCTGTAAGCCCGTCCCGAATAACGCATCGACATAAAGGTCAGCCCCTTGATGCGCGGCAAACACTTCGGAAAATGGGTGAACCTCCCCCAATTCGCCCCACCTGTCATGATTCACACGCGCATCCGGTGGCAGCTTCGCCGGATTACCAAGAAGAAATGCCGCCACCTCCCAGCCGCGCTCCCGCAGCAAGCGTGCAACAACAAATCCATCCCCCCCGTTATTTCCTGGCCCGCAAAGAACTACCGCACGCAGCGGATCCTCTTCATCTGGCCCCAAATACCTCGGGGGTGCGGGGGCTGGCCCCCGCTGCAGCTCTGGCCATTCTTCAAATACCGCTTGAAGAACACCGCGCCCCGCCCGCTCCATCAGCTCCAGTCCGCTCACGTCACCGGACTCAATCGCGGACTTTTCAATCGTCCGCATCTGTGCCGCTGTCAGCAACTCTGCCATATTGCTCCCTCACGCGATTCAATTCTGATTACATTTTGTGCACATCGATCAAAATTTAACCCGTTGCACGATTTCGCAGCACCACAAGGCGACCATATTCGCAGTTCCATTGCCGCCTGATCTTAGACGTGATCATTGCCATCGAGACAACCATACAAGGTGAGCCGGAATGAAAAAGATCGAAGCGATCATCAAGCCGTTCAAACTGGACGAAGTGAAAGAGGCGCTGCAGGACGTGGGAGTCCAGGGCCTCAGCGTGGTCGAGGTGAAAGGCTTTGGTCGCCAGAAAGGTCACACCGAACTTTATCGCGGCGCAGAATATGTTGTCGATTTTCTACCCAAGGTAAAGGTCGAGGTCGTGCTGGATGATGATCAGGTTGACGCAGCGATCGAAGCCATCGTTAGCGCCGCAAAGACCGACAAGATTGGGGACGGAAAAATCTTTGTCTCACCTATCGAACAAGCCATTCGTATCCGCACCGGCGAAACCGGTTCGGAAGCCCTGTAACACAGCAATCTTCAAATCAGAGGAACAAATAGTATGAGCAAGGACGCAGTTCTTCAGCTGATCCGTGATGAAGACGCCGAATACGTCGACATCCGCTTTACCGACCCGCGTGGCAAACTTCAGCACGTCACCATCATGTCCGATCAGGTCGATGAGGACTTCCTGGAAGAGGGCTTTATGTTCGACGGTTCGTCCATCGCGGGCTGGAAGTCGATTGAAGCTTCCGACATGAAATTGATGCCCGACACCGACAGCGCCTATGTCGATCCGTTCTATGCGGAAAAGACCATCTGCCTGCACTGCTCGGTTGTGGAGCCTGACACTGGTGAAGCCTATGAACGTGACCCGCGAGGCACCGCTCAGAAAGCCGAAGCGTACCTGAAGGCTTCCGGTATTGGTGATGTGGCCTACATGGGTCCTGAGGCCGAATTTTTCCTCTTTGATGACGTTCGTTTCTCGAACAGTATCAACAAAGTATCCTACGAAGTTGATGCGACTGATGCATCGTGGAACACCGACACCGAATACGAGATGGGCAACATGGGCCATCGTCCGGGCGTCAAAGGTGGTTACTTCCCCGTAAACCCCGTTGACGAAGCGCAGGACCTGCGCTCGGAAATGCTGTCGACCATGAAGCGTCTGGGCATGAAGGTCGACAAGCACCACCATGAAGTTGCATCGTGTCAGCACGAACTGGGCCTGATATTCGACAGCCTGACCAAGCAGGCCGACGAGCTTCAGAAATACAAGTACGTGATCCACAACGTTGCACATGCCTATGGCAAATCGGCGACCTTCATGCCGAAGCCAATCGCAGGTGACAACGGCACCGGCATGCACGTGAACATGTCGATCTGGAAAGACGGCAAGCCGCTGTTCGCGGGCGACAAATACGCCGACCTGTCTGATGAGGCGCTGTATTTCATCGGCGGCATCCTGAAACACGCCAAAACGCTGAACGCCTTCACCAACCCGGCAACCAACAGCTACAAGCGTCTGATCCCAGGGTTCGAAGCCCCCGTCTTGCGCGCCTATTCGGCCCGCAACCGTTCTGGCTGCGTGCGTATTCCGTGGACCGAAAGCCCGAAAGCCAAGCGCGTCGAGGCCCGCTTCCCCGATCCGGCCGCAAACCCCTATCTGGCGTTCGCCGCGCTGCTGATGGCCGGTCTGGACGGCATCAAGAACAAGATCGATCCGGGCGAAGCCATGGACAAGAACCTGTACGATCTTCCTGCCGAAGAACTGGCCGACATCCCGACCGTCTGCGGCAGCCTGCGCGAAGCTCTGGAAGCGCTGGCATCTGATCACGACTTCCTGCTGCAAGGCGACGTGTTCACCAAAGACCAGATCGACGGCTACATCGCGCTGAAGATGGAAGAGGTAGAAACCTACGAGCACACACCTCACCCGGTTGAGTACGGCATGTACTACAGCTGCTGATTAAGAATTTTCGACGAAAATTCTCAGGGGGCGCCCATCGGGCGCCCCTTTTTCTGTATCTCCGCGAGATTTGACGGATCGATGATGATCTTTCAAAATTTGAGCTCAACATCAGGCGGAGAGAGCACATGCCCGCAAGCGACAAACTCTTTTCTGAGTATTCAGGACTTGTAACCTCGGAAAAAGATCTGGAACGCATTTGCGGGCAACCCTTGCCGCAGATCATTGCAAAGGAATTACCTGCACTTGATGAGATGTGTCGAGACTTCATCGGCATGTCCTCGTTCTGCCTGATCGCTTCGGCCAATCCCGATGGGCATCTCGATATTTCGCCTCGTGGCGATCCTGCGGGGTTTGTGCAGGTGCTCTCGAACTCGATGATTGCGATCCCGGACCGGCCTGGGAACAAGCGCGTGGATACGTTTCATAATGTGCTGAAAGATCAGCGCGTCAGCGTGATATTCTTTGTCCCCGGAAAATTGGAAACTCTGCGCCTGCGGGGATCCGCGAGAATTAGCGCAGATCCCGAACTTCTTTCAAACATGGCCGTCGGTGGACGCGTTCCCAAGCTGGCCCTGTTAATCCATGTCGAAACCGTCTTTGCGCACTGTCCCAAATGCATCATTCGATCAAACCTGTGGCACCCCGATGAATGGCCGGACTCATCCAGTCTGCCAAATATGAACGCGATGATGGTCAAACATGCCAAGATCGACAAAACCCCGGATGAATGGTTCGAATCCCTGAAAGGCACAGACGAGCTTGATCTCTATTAAACCACTTTGCGGTAGGTCGAACTCGGCTTAGGCTGAGCGTAGTTTTTTCAGCACTCGGATTTCCTCTATGCCTCGACTTCGCCTTTACGCTGCACTCGCGTTCCTTCTGCCCTCGGTGGCACTGTCCGCCCCTTGTGGGAATACCAGCAGCGGGTTCGAGGCCTGGAAAGCCGACTTTGCCAAAACCGCCAAACGAGCGGGTGTGAAAAAGAAGGGTCTGCAGGCGCTCGCACAAACGCAATATGCAACACGTACGATTGCCGCGGATCGCAATCAGAAGAGCTTTAAATACTCATTGGACAAATTCATGCAGGTGCGCGGGGCAAACACCATCGTTGCGCAAGGGCGCAAGCGCAAAGCTCGCAATCCGCAGTTTTACGCCGCGCTCGAGCGTCAATATGGCGTACCGGCGGGTGTGCTAATTGCCATTCACGGCATGGAAACCGGCTTTGGAGGTTTCATGGGCGATAGTCAGGTTGTTTCCGCAATCACGACATTAGCCTATGATTGTCGCCGATCCGAATTCTTCATCCCGCACGCTATCGGCGCCTTAAAACTGGTTGACCAAGGTACTCTTACGATGGCGACAAAAGGGGCAAAACATGGCGAGCTGGGGCATACGCAGTTTCTGCCCGGCAATGCCCTGACCTATGGTGTGGACGCCACGGGCGATGGTCGGGTCGATTTTTATAACATGACCGACGCGCTTGCCTCGACCGCGAATTTTCTACGTAAGAAAGGGTGGAAGCCCGGTCGCGGCTATCAACCCGGAGAGCCGAATTTTGCGGTCATACAGCAATGGAATGCGGCCTCGGTCTACCAGCAATCCATTGCAATCATGGCGGCGCGAATCGACAAC
Source organism: Ruegeria sp. H9 (assembly GCF_056532915.1). NCBI lineage: Bacteria > Pseudomonadati > Pseudomonadota > Alphaproteobacteria > Rhodobacterales > Roseobacteraceae > Ruegeria > Ruegeria sp. H9. The sequence goes on from NZ_JBQFNX010000002.1 coordinate 921,895, forward strand.
TAGGGCAGTCATAGGCTTGACGTCAGAGCACCTGAATTCGGCCACATTGTTGCCACATAGATTTAAGGAAACCCCGATTTTCTTGGTTTCCAAAGCGTAATCAATCTTGGAATATTTCGACTTTTTTCCATTTTGGTCAAAATTTGCGCCATTTCGCCTGTTAATTTGTTGTGAAGATTATGACAGCAAAGGAACATGCTGTGACTGCAAAGCATAGTTACCACGGTGGCCTCCAGTTTGACGGGTCGGCAGATGGCGCGCTTGAGCGTCTGTGCGAGGTCGTCTCGACGACGCTGGGTGACTATGGCCATCTGGTCGAGCGCAAGACGCTTCTTAGCGCATCGGAGGCCAGTATCGTCAGCAGCCAATATCTCGTGCGTCTGACATTGGACTCGGAACCAACCCAAGTAGATCACAACCACCATGAGCGGATGGATCGAACCGCTGGTCTCAAAACTATGCCGCGTGCTGCGGTTACGCTGCCGGGAAACCGGCTGACGATCTCGATTTGTCCGGTGTCAAAACTGCTCGATGACAGTGAAATATCCGAGTTGATGCTTGTGGTGATCCTGTACCGAATGGTCGACATCTGTACGACCCGTCGTGTCGAATGGTTGTCGCCCAAAACGGTTCTGACCATCGAACAATTCATGAGTGCCTTTGATTCAATTGCGCCGCGCAACGCCCGGAACCGAAAGCAGATATTCGAAGCAGTCAGCGGCCCATTTGCGGGGCTTGATCTCCCCGATCCTGATGCGGAAGATACACAGACCAAACACGCCAAGCCGCGTCCGATCAAGCTAAGTGACGACCAACTGCTCAGTATCGCCTTCCGGACCGAGGCTGATGCTCCCCTGCCCGCCGGCAACATTCACCAGTCCGAGGACGAAACGGAACGCCCAAGCGATATTCTGCGACTGACCAGCTGGGGCATGACTGGTGCTGTGGCAAGCATATCGACACCGATTGCCATATCCCTGGCAGCAGTCAATCTGATCCGGGGTGAGGATTTCCGCCTCAACACTCAGGTTCTGGCTTTTACCACAGCGATTTTTGGCCTGAACGCTACGAATGCTTTTGCCGAGGTCGCCAGCGCGATTGGCATGTAATCAAATTACCCAAGACCCTCCTTGGAGGCCCCGCCGTCAGGCGGGGTTTTCCATTTTAAGGACCTGATCAGCGGCCATTACATAAGTGTGGATCGCGAACACTACTGCGTTTGTCTCAGGTAAACGCAAGAGGGTCTGACGTTCACTACGCAGATATCGGGCCGAATTTTCGTCCCGCGGTGTGCGTCGCTGCATGATACTGCGCGGTTGGAACAATTCGGCATCATTGTACCAAAGCGCATTGAACCGCCAGAGTGGCCGGTTGGGCTGAATGCCGTCAAACAAACGTTGAACTCTGCGGGCAATATTGGCGTCGTAGGCGTCAACCGGTTCATGAATCCCAATCAACGGGCGCATGAACTTTTCTGACAGCATCCAGCTTGCGGGAAAGCACAGGATCGCGCCAGTCAAAACATGCTCGTCATCGTGTTTCTGCAGAATGCAGAAATCCTCTTGCACCAAATGGCATAGCGTTTCCAACGGGCGTTCCCGGTCAACCTCAACCCGTACACCGTCGGGCCGCACAACGTGATCGGAGACATTCGGATAAACTTGCTGAATGACCAGTTCCAGCAACTCCTGCGCGGGTGCCAACGCCTCGGGGCTTTGCGCCAAGACATCCTGTTTTTGCTGCGCCAACAGCGCCGCGCGTCGTTGCATCTGGGCAGAAAATGCATCGTCGCGATGCAACCAAGCCCTGGGGTCCGCGGGCTTAATGCCAGGCAGCGGGTTTAGGGCGAGTGGATCATAGGGAATGGCTTGCTGTAATATCACGGTCATAGTCGAGGCATAACACCCTGCTCTGGCGCTGTCGGTCAAAAAGCGACCAGAAGACGGTCGCAAACCTAGAAGACGCAGCGCATCTGGATTTGCAGGTTGGGCAGGCAAGCAGAAAGGTCCAACCGTGAACACACCATATCGTGACACCCGTAAGATTGACCCGACCCGGGGCGCCACCCTCGGGGACGGGACACCGAACGACAATGACAGGATCGAGATCGGACCGACACAGCTTGCCTTCGACGAATGGGCCGCTGCCGGGCTTAGCCTGCCCAATCTAGAACAGATGCGTAAATACCGCTGGAAACGCCTCACTCAGGCCATCGTGCAGCGCGATTGGGGCGGGATCCTGCTGTTTGACCCCCTGAATATCCGCTATGCGACTGACAGCACCAACATGCAGCTCTGGAATACCCATAACCCGTTCCGGGCCGTTCTGGTTTGCGCTGACGGATATATGGTGATCTGGGACTACAAGAATTCTCCGTTCTTGTCGAAATTCAACCCGCTGGTGCGAGAGCAGCGCTCGGGCGCCGATCTGTTCTATTTCGACCGGGGCGACAAGATTGACGTTGCCGCAGATGTGTTCTCAAACGAGGTGCGCGCCCTGATCGAAGAACACGGCGGCGGCAACATGCGGCTGGGTGTCGACAAGATCATGCTGCACGGCCTGCGCGCGCTTGAGGCTCAGGGGTTCGAGGTGATGGAGGGCGAAGAGCTTACCGAGAAAACCCGTGCCATCAAAGGCCCAGACGAAATCCTCGCCATGCGCTGCGCCAGCCACGCCTGCGAGACCGCAGTGGCCGAAATGGAGCGCTTCGCACGTGTCAATGTCGGAGACGGGAAGACATCCGAGGATGACATTTGGGCAGTGCTACATGCTGAAAACATCCGGCGCGGTGGTGAATGGATCGAGACCCGCTTGCTTGCCTCGGGCCAGCGCACCAATCCCTGGTTTCAGGAATGCGGCCCGCGCATCACGCGGCAAAATGAAATCATCGCGTTCGATACCGACCTGATCGGGTCTTACGGCATTTGCGTCGACATCTCACGAACCTGGTGGATCGGCGATCAAAAACCGCGCCCCGACATGATCTATGCCATGCAGCACGCGCATGAGCATATCATGACCAATATGGAAATGCTGGAGCCCGGCGTCATGATCCCGGAACTAACTGCGAATGCCCATCGGCTGGATGACAAGTTTCAGGCACAGAAATACGGCTGCCTGATGCATGGAGTTGGATTGTGCGATGAATGGCCCTTGGTAGCCTATCCCGACAAGGCGGTCGAGGGATCCTATGATTATCCACTTGAACCCGGAATGGTGTTGTGCGTCGAAGCGGCAGTTGGCGAGGTTGGCGGCGATTTCTCGATCAAGCTGGAAGATCAGGTGCTGATCACCGAAGACGGCTATGAAAACCTAACGAAGTATCCGTTCGACGCACAGTTGATGGGGTCTGGCTAAGCGCTATGGCCTAGTTCGACCAGTGGGACCGTCTGACATTACCGTGCCAATCCTCAGGCGATGTGAGAGTTGGCGTGTCCTCAGACGTATTGGTCAGCGGCCAGCTTTGTCCCAGTGCAAAACCAATTGCACCAGTCACGAGAATTGCCAACAGAACTCCGGCGTGGAGTGTCGGGCTTAGCGGTGCAGATGTTGTATGTGCCATTTTGACCTCTGCTTTGGATAAGAAGGATGATTGCAAGTTGGGGTCCAAGTAAAAATAAGTAAAATGAATGTTTATCCGAATTATCATCACATTTTCTGATATTCAAAAACCAACCCCAACAATGCATTGATGCGACGCGCCAAGGGCTATGTGGTCTCTCCCCCTCACCTTCCCGTTACGCCACTGACACAAGGGTTGAGAGAACCGCACACAGCACACAGTATTGTCGAAACCCGGACCACCAAGGATTCATCATGCCCACCGAACGCATTACTTTCGCCGGTCACGACGGCAGCCAATTGGCCGCGCGCCTTGATCTGCCGGACGGGCCGGTACTGGCAACGGCTTTGTTTGCGCATTGCTTTACCTGCTCTAAGGACATACCTGCCGCACGGCGCATTTCGGCGCGTTTGGCGGCGATGGGCATCGCCGTGCTCAGGTTTGATTTTACAGGCCTTGGCCACTCGGATGGAGAGTTTGCGAATACGACATTCACCTCAAATGTCGAAGATCTGATCGCTGCAGCGCACTACCTGTCCGGCCGCAACATGGCCCCCGCCCTGCTGATTGGCCATTCACTTGGTGGCGCTGCGGTACTGCGCGCACGCGCTGGCATACCGTCGGTCAAGGCGGTCGTCACATTGGGTGCGCCTGCTGACCCGGGCCACGTATCACACCATTTCGAGGCCGCCCTGCCCGAGATTCAGGCGCAAGGCAGCGCAGAGGTTTCGCTTGGCGGTCGCCCGTTCCGCATAGGCAAGGCTTTTGTCGATGACATCTCCGAGGCCGCGCTTAGCCCTGCCGTTTCAGATTTGAAAGCAGCGCTTCTGATCCTGCACGCACCGCGCGATGACACGGTCAGCATTGACAACGCCAGCACCATCTTTCTGGCTGCGAAGCATCCAAAAAGTTTTGTCACGCTGGACGATGCCGACCATCTGATCACGCGCGCCGCTGATGCGGATTACGCGGCGGATGTCATTGCGGCTTGGGTGTCGAGATACGTCAAACTGTGCCCGCCCGCCCCACCACCCGGCGCCCCGGAAGGTGTTGTTCGCGTGACCGAGGCAGACCCGGCAGGGTTCCTGCAAGACATCCAGTCCGGCCCGCGCCACCATGCGGTCGCTGACGAGCCCACCTCGTACGGAGGAACGGACCGAGGCATGTCCCCTTATGGATTTGTGTCCTCGGGATTGGGCGCCTGTACCTCGATGACCATTCGCATGTATGCGCGGCGCAAGAAATGGCCGCTGACGGGTATCACCGTCGATGTCTGCCACGACAAGGTACACGCGCAGGACGCCGGACTGGCCAGCGATGGCAAGGTCGATCAGTTCCGCCGCAAGATACGGCTTCAAGGGCCGCTGGATGCCGCGCAACGTGCTAAGCTATTAGAGATCGCAGATAAATGTCCCGTGCACCGAACCCTTGAAGGCTCGGCCCATATCACGACTGAGCTGCTGGACTGAAAACCACCTTTGTCAGCTTATGATAATGATTGAAGGGGGCTTTTGCCCCCTTATTCTAACGGCGCCTCGGTGAGGGGCGGTGAATCGGTGGCCTTGCCGTCGGAGGACGCGCCACCGGGGGATGCGGACGCGACGGCGGTTTGGCGATCGGTGGCTTTGGCCGCGGTGGAGGGTTCGGACGAACCGGTCGATCGGGGCGGTCGGGCCGGTCTGGGCGGTTTATGTCAACATCTACATTCACGTTACGGTCGTGGTAGTAATCATTCCACAGCATCGCGTCGTAGAACGGGTCATACCCAACGCCATACCCTACCCCGACGGACACGCCATCGCAGGCGGACAATGTAAACGTTGCAGTACCCAACCCCAGCGCCAGAACAGACCGTTTTAACAGTTTGCGAGTCATCCGAGCCTCCTTACTGCAAAGACCGGAACGACGCGAAAACGGCGTTCAAGGCATCAACATAAGACGGGTCGGCCCCGTCACGCAGGATCGCAACCCCTATCGCAACACGGTCACGCGGCAGGTCAATCACGGTGGCGGTAAAGTATACGCCTCGCCCATCCCGATTGCCGGTGCCTCGAATAACGTGGGCTGGCCGCCCACCAATCCTTGTAATGCTGGTGCTGGTCACGGTCGGGTCTTTGACGAGGAATTTGTCGATATCCTCAAGATAGCTCAGCCCGCCCTGAATGCTGGAAACCCGTGATGGTGAGACGAAGCCCATCCAGACATTATCGTCGGTCACCGGTCTGATCCCCATGACGCGCGAAACCGCACGGGCATCGCCCAGATTGGTATCCTCGATTTCACGCGGGCCACCGGTACGCAATGCCCAAAAGTCGGGAACCTCAAAGCGGAACAGGGCGCGTCCTTCATCGGTGTAAGTCACCGGCGTGTCGGCTTGCACAGGCGTTACAGCCAACCAAGTCACGGCACTTGCGGCAAGCACCAAGCTTAACAAAATACGCATATCTCAATAACCTGATCAGTTTTCTGATGTCAGGTTGCCCATGCAGTTTGACTTTGTCCAGTATCCTGTTCTGCAGACAATAAAAAACCCGCGTCCGGAAAGCTCCGAACGCGGGTGTGTCTTGCGCAAGAGCGCGCTATCAGGTGCGTGCGTCGCCCAGCAGCTTCCACAGGCCAGGGATCAGCAGAGCGGCCAGCGCCAGCTTGATCGCGTCACCCAGCAGGAACGGTGTCAGACCCCATTCCAGGATCGGCTTGTCCCAGCCATACAGCTGACCCAACCACAGCAGTCCCGGCACGTAGATCAGCACGTTGGCCAGTACCAGCGCCAGCGCCAGCTTGCCGACCGAACGGTCCCAGCCGCGCGCGGCCAGTGCGCCCAGCAGAATGGTCGCCATCAGGTAACCGACCAGATAGCCGCCGGTGCCACCCATCATGTAGGTCAGGCCGTATTTTTCGGCCGAGGAACCTGCAAACACGTCAAAGCCCAGAGCACCAACCAGCAGGTAACCCAGCATCGTGATCAGGCCAAGGCGCGCGCCATAAGCGGTGCCGATGGTCAGAACGGCGAATGTGCCCATGGTGATCGGAACCGGCCACATCGGCACTTTGATTTTGGCTGCAACAGCCAGAGCAACGATACCCAGGGCAACCAGAGCCACCTGCTTGACGCGCAGCGCCGTCCCCTCACGCGGGCCAAAAGCATTGGCCAGTACGTTTGCGTTCATCTCATTTCTCCACATTCGGACTTGTTTGCACATGCAGCAATGCCCGTTCCGGGCCGTTGCTGCAAGATGATTACGCTATCGCAGCGCGTATTTGGTCTCCATTTCATAGGATTTTCGCGGTCCTGATACATTCCAGCGGACTGTCCAGCGCGGCCATCCTGAGAAATCATAGTCTGCATCATAGCTGTCCGGCGGGCAATCGTGATGATCCTTGACGCGGGTTTGGCCAAGTTTGAGTGCGTGAAAAAACCGATCATCATCAAAATGGATAGCGATCCGATCACCGGCGTCGCGCCAAAGGTATCGACGCGTTCCCGTCATTGCAGGCTGCCCCGGAACACGCAGCGTGACCGTCTCATCATAGACCAACCCTTGGGTATCTTGCCGTAGCTCTGCCTTACCCTCGGCCTGAATGATCTGGCCTGCACGCTCGTCCCGGATGAGGCGGCTCAGGTCCCAAACCCCCTGGAAATCATAAATATTTCTGGGCAGGCTCACTTCAAATAGATTCCGTCAGTTGTATTGCCTGAATCATCCACAAACCGGATGGTTTCACCGCTTTGCTCAACATCATAACAAGCCCAGAAATCCGAAGGCGGCCAGACCGAGCAATAGCGATCATCACGAACGGCCCATCGTCCCGAACTTGGGCGGCCTGAAAAGTACTGCGTTTGCATATTGCTATCGAAGGTCTGGGTGATCCCCTCGCCATAGTCGAGCTTCTTGCCAGCAAGCGCCATCAGAATCTCATCACCCGTCAGTTGCTGAAACTCGTCGGCGGCCACAAATCCGGGCCAAAGCAATAAAATCAGGGCAAACCGTCTCATCCCAGCACTCGCGCCTTGTTCCTTGGTGAATGCGCGGCTAAACCCCGCGCCAACGCCTCATCCCAATCATAAAAAGGTGCTGCCGCCAATGATTCCCCGCTATTCACGCCCCGATATGGTCGCCATCTGGTCACCCGAGAGCAAGTTCCGCATTTGGTACGAGATCGAGGCGCACGCCTGCGACGCCATGGCCGATCTAGGCGTGATCCCGCGTGAAAACGCCGAGGCCGTGTGGAAAGCCAAGGATGTGGAGTTTGATGTCGCCCGTATCGACGAGATCGAAGCCGTCACCAAACACGACGTCATCGCCTTCCTGACCCATCTGGCCGAACATGTGGGTAGCGAGGAAGCCCGTTTCGTGCATCAGGGCATGACCTCCTCGGACGTGCTGGACACTTGCTTCAATGTGCAACTGACCCGCGCCGCCGACCTGCTGATTGCAGACCTCGAAGGTCTGTTGGCTGCCCTGAAACGCCGCGCGATCGAGCACAAAGACACCGTTCGCATCGGTCGCAGCCACGGTATCCATGCCGAACCCACCACGATGGGCCTGACCTTTGCCCGCTTCTATGCCGAGATGGACCGCAACTTGTCCCGGATGCGCGATGCCCGCGCGGAAATCGCCACCGGAGCGATCAGCGGCGCGGTCGGGACGTTTGCGAATATCGACCCGCAGGTTGAAGAGCATGTCTGCGACAAGCTGGGTCTGGTGCCTGAACCGATCAGCACGCAGGTCATTCCCCGCGACCGTCACGCCGCATTCTTCGCCACACTGGGTGTTATCGCCAGCAGCATCGAAAACATCGCTATCGAAATCCGCCACATGCAGCGTACCGAAGTGCTGGAGGGGGCCGAGTTCTTCTCGATGGGTCAGAAAGGCTCATCCGCGATGCCGCACAAGAAGAACCCGGTGCTGACCGAGAACCTGACCGGTCTTGCGCGCATGGTGCGTGCGGCCGTGATCCCGGCGATGGAGAACGTGGCGCTGTGGCACGAGCGCGATATCTCGCATTCCTCGGTCGAACGCATGATCGGGCCGGATGCCACTATCACGCTGGACTTTGCACTCGCGCGATTGACCGGTGTAATCGACAAGATGCTGATCTTCCCCGAGAACATGATCGAGAACATGAACAAGTTCCCCGGTCTTGTCATGAGCCAACGAGTGCTGTTGGCGTTGACCCAAGCCGGTGTAAGCCGCGAGGATGCCTATGCCATGGTTCAGCGCAACGCGCTGAAAGTCTGGGAGCATCGCACCGACTTCAAAGAGGAACTGTTGGCCGACGCCGATGTCACCGCCGCGCTGAGCCCGAAAGAAATCGAAGAGAAATTCGATCTCGGCTACCATACCAAACATGTAGATACGATTTTCGCCCGCGTATTCGGCGAATAATTCAAACTCAAACAGTGCTAAAAACTTGGCCCGGCTTGCTCAATGCAGCCGGGCCTTGTGTCTTTGCCAGATTGGCAAAAATCGGTTAATCTGTTGGCACAGTTTCCGCGAAAGGAAAACTCGATGCTACGAACCGCTCTATGCGCAATTGCTCTTATCTGTGCGGGCACCGCCGGATTTGCCTGTAACGGTAACACCAAGCAAACCCAATCCTGTGCTGAAGGCACAATTTGGGACAGCGAAAGCCAAAGCTGCATGAAAATCGTCAATAGCTGACATTTTTATTTCCTGCTTGTGAATAAAAGCGATCAGTCAATCGTTAGCTTTTTTGAAGATCAAGCTATGATTGTAACAAGTCTCTTTGACAACGGAGTAGGAAAATGCGTCTTGTACTAGCCTCGGCCATCGCTCTTCAGGCCTTTACCTTCGCGCCCATGGCCATTGCTGCGGGTGGTGGGGACAGCAGCCCGCCCAAGCCCACCAACACCACCAAGAAATGCCTGTTTGGCCGCGTTTATGACGAGGCAGCCGGGCGCTGCGTCAAACCCAACAAGACAAATTTCACCGAAGACCAACTGTATGATGCCGTGCGCGAGTTGGCTTACAACGGGCAGTACGAAAATGCTCAGGGCATTCTGCGTATCATGGATCAAGATGATGATCGGGTGCAGACCTATTGGGGGTTCACCTATCGCAAGATGGGTGAGCTGAAACTGGCTGACGCATTTTACCAGAAAGCAATTGAATCCAACCCCGACAACATCCTCGCCCGCAGCTACATGGGTCAGGGATTTGTTACCCAGGGCAAGACCGAGTTGGCCATCGCACAATGGCGCGAGATCAAGGCGCGTGGTGGCGAAGGCACATGGGCTGAGACATCGCTGCGCGAAGCGATCAGAACAGGGCTGACATATAGCTACTGAGTTTCAGGGTTTCTTTACCCGACTCTCTATATTCTGCCTGCAACGCGAATGAGGCATTGCAGGCAGATGCAGGACACGAACCTAATGGTGCAGATGACGCCGGGCACGCAAACCCCGGTCGTTGAACAAGACGATGATGCGCCACGTGTTGTGCCGCGCGCCCTCAGCAACCGAGAGAAAGCCGCGGTTGTGGTTCGGCTGCTGCTGAACGAGGGGGCGGATATCCCGTTGGAAGAGCTTCCCGATTCACTGCAGGAACAACTTACCCACCAACTTGGACAGATGGGGTTGGTTGACCGGGTAACGTTGGCCGCCGTCGCACAGGAATTTGCCGATGCGCTGGATGGCGTAGGGCTTGCATTTCCCCATGGGCTAGCCGGTGCTCTGGACGCGGTGAACGGCAAGATCGCCCCAGCCACCGCCGCCCGGCTGCGCAAGGTAGCTGGCGTGAGGCAGATCGGTGACCCATGGCAGCGTTTGCGCGAAGTACCCTCAGAAGATCTGGCCGAAATGGCCAAAGCTGAAAGCACAGAAGTCGCCGCCGTTATGCTTTCGAAACTCGAAACCGCCAAGGCTGCCCAGTTGTTGGGCCACCTGCCCGGCCCCACAGCGCGACGGATAACTTATGCAGTCTCGAAAACGGCCAACGTGACGCCCGAGGCGGTTGAGCGGATCGGATGGTCCTTGGCCGCTCAGCTGGATCAACGCCCCGAGCCCGCCTTTCGGGATGGGCCGGGTGAGCGTGTGGGCGCGATCCTCAACCAGTCAGCCGCGGCGACGCGTAATGGTTTGCTGACTGCGTTGGACGAAGAAGACGCCGATTTTGCGGATACCGTCCGGCAATCGATCTTCATCTTTTCGCATGTGCCCTCGCGCATCCAACCCCGCGATGTTCCAGCGATTCTGCGCGGTGTGGATCAACCCGTTCTCATCACGGCGTTGGCCGGAGCCAATAGCGACGAAGACCTTGCCACGGTCGAGTTCTTCCTAGCCAACATGTCCTCTCGCATGGCGGACAACTTACGGGAAGAAATGGCCGAACGTGGCAAGGTCAAACAATCCGACAGTGAAGAAGCGATGTCGCAGATCGTTGCAGCCATCCGCGCGCTTTTGGACGAGGGCGCGATCGCACTGGTCGAGGCTGAGGAGAATGCAGAATAGTCCGGCAAGGCGCGACCACTTGTGATCGCACGATGGGGCCTGTATGTCTCGTCGCGCAGTTCACAACGCTCAGGTGTCTCTCCCCATGCCCGTCGAAAAGTCGGAACTAAGCCGATTTGAGCTTGGAAAATACTACGTCGCCAACCTGTTTCTGACCGGCGTAATCCGCGGCATGCGCCTGCTGCCATATGAGCGCCGCATCGGAGCGATGGGCGCGATTGTGCGCTGGCTTGCCCCCATTGTCGGCTTTCGAACCCGCGTGCGCCGCAACCTGAAACTCACCTGCCCAGACCTGCCCGAGGCCGAGGTCAAACGCATCTGCCGCGCCGTGCCTGACAATGCCGGGCGCGCGATCATGGAGCATTTTTCAGCCGACGGTTTCATCGAGCGACAAAGCAAGGCCAAAGTATCGGGCTCGGGTGTCGAAGCATTTGATGCCGCCGTAGCGGAAGGGCGTCCAGTGATGATGATCACTGCGCATTTCGGGCACTATCTGGCCGCGCGGGTCGCGCTGCAGGCGCGTAGCGGTAAACCCATCGGCAGCCTCTATCGCCGCATGGCAAATCCATATTTCAACGACATGTATGTCGAGGCATTCTATCAGACCGGGTCGCCCATGTTCGAACAGGGCCGCCGAGGTATGGTCGAAATGGTCCGTTCACTGAAAAGCGGAGGCATCATTGCCATTGTATCCGACCTGCATGCGCATGGTGGTGAGGAGCTGACCTTTTTCGGCAAACCCGCCGTCACCTCGGTGCTGAACGCGGAACTTGCGATCAAATACAAGGCTGTGCTGATCCCCTGCTATGCAGTGCGCCAACCCAACGGGATCGATTTTGAGATCGTCCTACACGACCCGGTCCCGCATACTGATGCCAAAACCATGACCCAGTTCACCAATGACGACCTGGAAGCGATGGTGCGTCAGCACATGGGACAATGGTTCTGGATTCATCGGCGCTGGAAGTCCTGGAGGGGACTGGGGGTCCAGCCAAAGGATATGCCCTGATCACTTAACCCGCGCTGCGGCCACGATCGGACCATGGCCACTGCGCTGGATCAGAACAACGGCAGGCAATTCCGATGACAATGTTGCGGTGAAACTCTGCGGTGTTTGGCCATCCCAGCGACCGGCAATCTGCCAATTCTCGACCACGTTTGCATAATCCAGATCATGTCCGGCCAATTCGCCACGCCGGATCGAGGTGCGACGCATCGGCGAATACTGCACAATCCGAACATCATAGGTTTCGTCGTCTGGTAACTCGATCGGAACGACATTCATGGATACTTCGTTCGCGGTACGCGTGGCACTGACCTCGGCCTCCGGCGGCGCAGTCAGGTGTGCATCGATTAGCCGGTTCAGTTCAATTGACTTGGCCCCAACCACATCCTGCTGCCCATTCACAACCATCTGCGGCGTGTAGATCATCGTCCGCCCGCCTTCACGTGCATAGGCGCGCTGACGATCGGTGTGGTCGGGATTGGCGTATTCATCTTTCCAGCCAATGTAGTCCCAATAATCCACATGCAACGCCAGACCGATTACATCATCCCGCTTGGCCAATTCATGCATGATCCGGTCTGCTGGCGGGCAGGACGAGCACCCCTGCGAGGTGAACAGTTCGACCACCACCGGATCATCCTGCGCCTGAGCCGGGGCAGCAAGAAAGAGTGAAACAAACGCGGTCGCAGCGACTGATCTGAGCATGTTTTCTCTCGATAGAGGATGATTGCCTGAAAGGTTTAAGTCGGAACCGAATAAACTGCCAATCAAGGTTTCTTGAGACCTCAGACACAAGCTTTCGACAAAATGTGTGCAATGGTATACAAAAAACCACCCAAACTGCCCGTTGCACCTTGAAACAACTGGTGTGGTAATGCAGATAACCCTTAGCGAAGCCCGTATTCCAAGTCATTTGAGAGGGAGGCCACAGATGCCCATCAAGGTCGGACAGGACACCGCCAAGACACGCCGCAGCCTGAACGTGAATGGCAAATCCATTTCCTATTATTCGATTCCAGCCGCGCAAGAAGCAGGCTTAGGCGATTTTTCGAATCTGCCTGCCGCGCTGAAAGTGGTTCTGGAAAACATGCTGCGGTTCGAAGATGACGGGTTCTCGGTTTCCGTCGATGACATCAAAGCCTTTGCCGAATGGGGTGCCAACGGTGGCAAGAACCCACGTGAGATTGCCTATCGCCCTGCCCGGGTACTGATGCAAGACTTTACCGGAGTTCCGGCCGTGGTGGATCTGGCAGCGATGCGCGACGGCATCAAGGGCCTTGGTGGGGACGCGCAAAAGATTAACCCGCTGAACCCGGTCGATCTGGTCATCGACCACTCGGTCATGATTGATGAGTTCGGCAACCCACGCGCGTTTCAGATGAACGTGGACCGCGAATATGAGCGCAACATGGAACGCTATCAGTTCCTGAAATGGGGTCAGAACGCGTTCAACAATTTCCGCGTCGTGCCTCCCGGCACCGGAATCTGCCACCAAGTAAACCTGGAATACCTGGCGCAGACCGTCTGGACAGACACGGACCAAAGCGGCGAAGAAGTCGCCTATCCCGATACACTTGTTGGTACTGACAGCCACACCACCATGGTCAACGGCATGGCCGTTCTGGGCTGGGGCGTTGGCGGGATCGAGGCCGAGGCAGCGATGCTGGGTCAACCGATCTCGATGCTGATCCCCGAGGTTGTGGGTTTTGAGCTGACCGGTTCGATGGTCGAAGGCACAACGGGAACCGACCTTGTCCTGAAAGTCGTCGAGATGCTGCGCGAGAAAGGCGTGGTTGGTAAATTCGTTGAGTTCTTCGGCGAAGGTCTGGACCGCTTGCCCTTGGCCGATCGCGCAACCATCGCCAACATGGCCCCCGAATACGGCGCGACCTGTGGTTTCTTCCCGATTGACGGCGAGACCTTGCGCTATATGCGCAATACTGGACGCGACGAAGACCGCATCGCATTGGTCGAGGCCTACGCCAAGGAAAACGGCTTCTGGCGCGATGCCGATTACGCTCCGATCTACACCGACACTCTGTCGCTGGATATGGGCACAATTGTTCCTGCGATCTCGGGCCCGAAACGGCCGCAGGATTATGTCGCACTAACTGACGCCAAGGCCGCATTCACCAAGGAAATGGCCGAGACCTTCAAACGCCCGATGGGCAAACAAATAGAGGTCAAAGGCGAAAACTACGGCATGGAATCGGGCAAAGTCGTGATCGCCTCGATCACCTCCTGCACCAACACGTCGAACCCGTATGTGATGATCGGCGCGGGCCTCGTTGCACGTAAAGCCGCCGCGCTGGGATTGGATCGCAAACCGTGGGTAAAGACCTCATTGGCGCCCGGCTCGCAGGTTGTGTCCGCCTACTTGGAGGCTGCGGGTCTGCAGGAAGATCTGGACAAGATCGGCTTCAACCTTGTTGGCTATGGCTGCACCACCTGTATTGGCAACTCGGGTCCGATCCAAAGGGAAATCAGCGAAGCGATTGCCGAAGGCGATCTTGTTGCCACTTCGGTTCTTTCAGGCAACCGCAACTTCGAAGGCCGCATCTCGCCCGACGTGCGCGCCAACTATCTGGCTTCACCGCCGCTGGTAGTGGTTTATGCCTTGGCTGGTACGTTGGACATCGACCTGACTTCGGAACCGATTGGACAGGATCAGGCTGGCAACGATGTCTACATGAAAGACATCTGGCCGACCCAAAGCGAAATCGCCGAATTGGTTGAGGCAACCGTGACCCGCGAGGCGTTCCAGTCGAAATATGCCGATGTCTTCAAAGGCGACGAGAAATGGCAGGAGGTCGAGGTTCCACAACAGGAAACCTATGATTGGCCACCGACGTCAACCTACATTCAAAACCCTCCCTATTTCCAAGGCATGGGGCCTGAGCCGGGCACAATCTCGAATATCGATGGTGCAAAGGTTCTGCTGATCCTGGGTGACATGATCACCACCGACCATATCTCGCCCGCCGGTTCGTTTGCGACAACGACACCTGCCGGGAAGTATCTGACCGATCGTCAGGTTCAGCCGCGCGAATTCAACTCGTATGGCTCACGCCGTGGCAACCACGAGATCATGATGCGCGGCACCTTCGCCAATATCCGCGTCAAGAACGAGATGCTGGATGGCGTCGAAGGCGGTTATACAAAAGGCCCGGATGGTGAACAAACCTCGGTCTACGAAGCATCGATGGCCTATCAGGAGCAAGGCACCCCGCTGGTCGTCTTTGGCGGCGAACAGTACGGTGCAGGTTCGTCACGCGACTGGGCGGCCAAGGGCACAGCTCTGCTTGGCGTCAAGGCAGTGATCGCCGAGAGTTTTGAGCGCATCCACCGTTCAAACCTGGTAGGCATGGGCGTCATACCGTTCGAATTCACCGATGGTGATACCCGCAAGACACTGGGTCTGAAGGGTGATGAGACCGTATCGATCCACGGGTTGGATTCAGTTGAGCCCCTGCAGGAAGTGCCCTGCACCATCATTTACGGAGATGGTACCGAAAAGACGATCACCCTGAAGTGCCGCATCGATACCGCGCCCGAGATCGAATACATCGAAAACGGCGGTGTGCTGCAATACGTGCTGCGCAATCTCGCAAAAGCGTCATAAATCAGCAGGTTGATATCCAACCTCAGCCCCCGGCCCTGCGCCGGGGGTTTTGTTTTCTGGCCATTTATTCAAAAATCTGAAACTGTTGGGCAAGACAGTCTTCGGAATTCCATCACCATGAAAAAGCCCAACGCCCTACTGGTTTGCTCGCTTAGCGTCATCGCCGTGATCGGGATCTGGGGCGTCATCGATATCGAAAGCTTGGTGACTTGGGCCAACAGCATCGTGCAACAAACCTTCCACAGTCGCGGTTGGTTCGTGATGCTCGCGGCCTCGGGCATGTTGATCGGGTGTTTGGTTCTGGCCTTTTCGCCCTATGGCAAAATCCGTTTGGGCCGAGATGATGAAGAGCCCGAGTTCTCGACCGCCACCTGGATCTCAATGCTGTTCTCCGCAGGAATGGGCGTTGGACTGCTGTTCTGGGCGGTCGCCGAGCCCCTGACCCATTTCAACTTCATCTCGGGCATGGCACCCGACTATGTCGCCGCGCAGCAGGCCATGCTGGCAACAAACTTCCATTGGGGCCTGCACGCATGGGCGATTTACGGTTCGACCGCGCTGACCATCGCTTATTTCAGCTTTCGGCGCGGGACAGGCATGATGGTCAGTGCACCGATCAAAAGCCTGTTCCCAGGAGAACGCTGGGCCGAGCGGGTCGGGTGGCTGTCGGATTTCATGGCCATTGTTGCAATCTCTATCGGTGTTGGCGGTTCAATGGCCATGGGCGTGTTCCAGGTTGCGGACGGGATTGCGGTTCTGGGTGGCCGGGAAACGGTTGGTGCCCTTCTGATCGGCGTTGTTTTCCTGGCGATGGTCGCAGCCTACATCCCTGCTCTGTTGATCGACCTCGGCCAAGGCATGGCGCGCTTGTCGAATGCGGCAATGCTGATCGCGATCTGCCTTGTGGCCTATACAGTGGTCCTCGGCCCCACCGAGTATCTATTGAATACCGTGGTTCAAGGGTTCGGCGATTACGTCACCAATGTCATCCCTCGGGGCTTTCAGACCTTCACCTTCTTCGGCGATGACGTCACCAAATGGTTCAGCGACTGGACCCTCACCTATATGGTCTGGTGGATCGCCTGGGGACCTTTTGTTGGTGTGTTTGTCGCGCGTATCTCTCGCGGTCGCACGATCCGGGAATTCGTGATCGGAGTACTCTTTGCGCCCACGCTGTTCTCGATCCTTTGGTTCGGTGCCTTTGGCGGCATCGGTCTGTTCGAGGCGCTCAACGGCGCCGGTGAACTGCTGGCCTATACGCAAACAAACATCGAGCGTGTGACCTTCGCCCTGCTCGACCGTTTGCCCTTATCGCAGATCACAATACTTGCAACCGTAGCAGCGGCGTTTCTGTTCATCGTAACCAGCGTTGTAAGCGCGGCCTTTGTGCTGGGTACATTCTCGTCCCAGGGGGATGAAAACCCGCCCCCGCGCGTGCGGCTGATCTGGGGTGCATTGCTGGGCTTGTTGAGTGTCGCGATGATCCTGTCGGGCTCGGTGGAATCGGTCAAAGTCCTGATCTCACTCGGGGCGCTGCCCTTTGTGTTCATCTCGGTTCTGCTGATGGTCTGCCTGTTCCGAGGGCTACGAGAAGAGGGGCTGAGCCATGCTGATCGGTGATCTGACGGATACGCTTATGAATCTGACCACCTTTGCATTCATCGGCGCGATGATCTGGATTTTGGTCCGTAAGTAACGGCTTGAATCCCGGCCATTTTACCGATTTCCTACGATTATGGACAAAGTCGCATTGATAACCGGCGGTGCACGCGGAATTGGGCGTGCAATCGTCGAAGACCTCAGCCGTGATCACCGCGTCGCGTTTACTTGGTTGTCGAGCAAACCCACGCCCGAGCTACTGGGTGGGGATGTTCTGGCCATACGCTCCGATCTATCTGCGCCCGACCAGCCGGCTAGCGTGATTTCGCAGGTGATCGAGAGGTTTGGAAGGCTGGATGTGATCGTCAACAATGCCGGCCTTGTGAAATCTACCCCCAAAGAGGAATTTCGGGCCGAGGACCACCGCGCCATTCTGGATTTGAACCTGCTGGTCCCTGCCGCATTGTTGGCTGCTGCGCTACCACATCTGAAACGCGACGCCTCAATCGTCAGTATCTCATCCATGAACGCGGTCTTGCCGCCTCGGGATGCGGTGACCTATGGGGCCAGCAAGGCCGCCCTGAATCTATGGACCCACGCCATGGCAAAGGAGCTTGGGCCAAAGGGGATACGCGTTAATGCAGTCGCGCCGGGTGCGATCAACATCCCCGAAGCGCCCCGGTCGGAGGAGTTGACCGCGCTGTTTGTCAAAGAAACCGCTTTAGGTCGCGCGGGAAAGCCCGAGGATATCGCCAAAGTCGTCAGGTTTCTGGCGTCCGATGCCGCATCCTTCATCACTGGTGAGGTTCTGGGCGTCACCGGTGGCTATCGCTTATGAGCCACCTGCGGCTTTCTCAAGTGCTGGGCGGATCGTGCTTTCGATCACCCGCTGAGTGACCGGACCAGCCCAGCGCAGGATGATCGTGCCCTCACCGTCGATCACATAGGTTTCGGGCACACCGTAGACGCCCCAGTCCAGCCCCATGCGGCCCTGTTCATCCCGACCGATACCGGCATAGGGATCGCCCAGTTCGGCAAGAAATCCTTCGGCGTTGTCCAGTTGATCTTTGTAGTTGATACCATAGACCGGGATACCCTCGTCAGACAGAGCCTGCAGATTGGGGTGTTCGACGCGGCATGGTGCACACCAACTGGCCCAGTAGTTGACCAGCTTGACCTCGCCATCACGCAGTGTGGCATCATCGAAGCCCGGTTTGCCCGCGAACTCGGTCAGTACAACCGGCGGTGCTGGCTGACCCTCGCGCGCCGAGGGCAAGGCGTTGGGATCGTCACGGAACATGCCGATGCCCGCGAGCACAGCGAAGGCGCCGAAAATCAGCGGAGGCGCGATCATCAGGGGCGAAATCTTAGCCATTGCGTGACATCCTTTGTTCAACCTTCTCCATCTCGGCCCGTACCTTACGGCCCCGGATCACGCTGAAACCCACCAATGCGATCAGAAGTCCGATTGATACGACATAGGACCACAAGACGGTATCGGCATATTTTCCAAGATCAGGGATCATCCGCTCACCCTTTCACGCGCCATAAGCGCCTTGGTCCGGCGGGCGCGAATTTCTGTGCCCGTACGATAGAAGACCAGCGCAATGAACAGCAGTACAAAGCCAATGATGCAAAGCAGCAGTGGATAGAAGTAGATATTGCTTACTTTCTCTTCAGTATCCGTGCCTGTGATCGCCCCGGCGCGCATCACCGAAGCCCCCTGATGCAGCCCCTGATTCCAGAAGTTCACCGCATACCGGCTGAGGAACGCAAAGACCGAACCCACAAGGCAAAGGACCGAGGTCAGGTCAGCCGCGGTATCCGGGTCTTCGATGGCCTCCCACAGGGCGACATAGCCCAGATAAAACAGGAACAGGATGAGGAACGAGGTCAGGCGCGGGTCCCAGGCCCACCATGTCCCCCACATAGGCTGCCCCCAGATCGCTCCGGTGGCCAATGCGATCAGCGTCATCACGATGCCAATGGGCGCAGCGGCGCGGGCAGCCAGCGCACTGACATGGTGGCGACGCACCAACCAGACCAGCGAAGTTGCCAGCATCATCAGCCAGCAATTGATCGCCATCAACGCGGCAGGTACATGCAGGTAGATGATCTTTACGGTCGAGCCTTGCTTGTAGTCATCCGGGGTGAAGAAAAAGCCCCAGATCAATCCGACGACCAGACAAAGACCTGAGCTGATCCAGAAGAACGGAAGGACCCGTTCGCTGGTCGCGAGGAACTTACGCGGGTTGGCGTATTCCCAAAGGGCATTGGCTTTGGCTGCGATTGTCATGGGCTCTATCTAGTCCGAGTCGGCGTGGTTCTCAATTGACCTCAGTCAAGCTTTGTGGCCATCACCTAAGATTGATGCGCAGTACCGCTGCGCTGGCAAAGGGTAAAAGTGCGACCGTTGCGGCGGTAATCCCTGCCAGCATTAGCAGGGGCGTTTGCGTCTCCATGCCTGTCGCACCGCGTCGGGCGACCTCGGCTCCGAAGATCAAAGTCGGCACGTAGAGCGGCAAAACCAGAAGCGACAGTAGCAGACCGCCCCGTTTTAGACCAACAGTAAGGGCCGCGCCAAAGGTGCCGATAACGCTCATCGCCGGAGTACCGAGGAGCAGTGAGATCACTAGCCACGAAAACCCGGGTACAGGCAGGTTTAGCAACACGCCTAGGAACGGCGCGGCCAGAACCAGCGGCAATCCGGTGGTTAGCCAATGGGCTAGCGCTTTGACGGTAACAACTGATTCCAACGGAAGCGGCGCGGTCGCGAGCAGATCAAGCGAGCCGTCTTCCCAATCCAGCGCCAGAAGGCGATCAAGTGACAGCAGACACGCCAAAAGCGCGCCAAGCCAAAGAACGCCCGGAGCGATGGTCGAAAGCAGCGAAGATTGCGGGCCAACCGAGAATGGCACCAGAACGGTGACGATCAGGAAGAAAGCAAGACCGAGACCAAAGCCACCCCCCGCACGGAAGGCCAATTTCAGATCACGCAGCAATAAGGCGATCACAAGAAACCTCCGTCGAAATCGTCGATGGGCTTGGGCTTGGCCTTGTTGGGGCCAACGTCCAGAACCTCTCCGTCCAAGCCAAGATCAATATGGGTCGCGATCAGGGCCGAACCACCCTGCCCCAGATGCGCGCGCACCGCATCCGCAAACATCTGCACGGCGTGACGATCCAGCGAGACCGTCGGCTCGTCCAGCATCCAGATCGGGCGGCCAGTAACCAACATACGCGCCAATCCCAGACGCCGTTTCTGCCCCGCCGAAAGGTTGCCCGCATGGCGGTCAGCCAACTCGTTCAGTTCAAACGCATCAAGGGCGTGCTGGATATCACGGGTGCCAAAGACCGACGCCCAGAAGTTGAGGTTTTCGACAACGGTCAGGGTCGGTTTTAACCCGTCGGAATGGGACGCGTATGCGATCTGGTCTTCTGCCCCGTCGATTTGCCCTGCCAGCGGCGGTTGCAGGCCCGCAAGCGTACGCAGTAATGTTGTCTTTCCGATCCCATTCGGTCCACGCAGAATCAGCGCCCTTCCTGCCTCAAGCGAGAAGCTCAGCCCTTCGAGCACGGGAACTCCGCCGCGTGCGATGGCCAGATCGGTTACCTTTAAAGTCATGAAGCCCGCTTAGCGGATTGTGCGTGTGGGCAAAAGGTCGGAATTGCCGCAGAGCGGCTGGTCGGATCGCAGTGAGGGGCCAGCCCCTCACACTCACCGAGATATTTTTAGCCAGTGGAAGAACAGATCCTCAGACCGGGATCAGCGCAAGCGCAATGCGGCGGCCTTCGGAAAGCAGCACGTTGTAGGTGCGGCAGGCCGCCGGAGAGTTCATGATTTCGACACCCATACCTGCCTCTTCCAATGTGGTGCGCAAGTCGGCTGGGATGTGGGTCAGTTCTTTGCCCGTACCGATGAACAGAACATCGACATGTTCGGACAAGGCCAGCAGGGTCTGGGCGTCGGAGTAACCCGCCCAAGCCGATGTACCAGTGGGGCCGGTCAGGACTGCCCCATCATGAACTTCCCCGCCTATCCGAAAGAACCCGGGGCCATAGCCATCAACCGGCTGAGCGTTTGTATATGTGATCTCGTTCAGGCGCATGTGCAGGGTTCTAGCCCCAAAGCGGCAGGCCGGACAAGGCCGCTGTTGCAATCACCAGATAGGCTGCGGCGCGGTAGAGGTTCTCGTACTCGGGTCGGAACATCCAGCCCCCCAGCCAGTTGCCCGCGATGTTGGGAACCGCAAGCGCAAGGCCCAATCCGATGCTCGCGATCGAAAGACGCCCCATCCCACCGAGATATCCAAGGATCAGCAAATCGAAAGCAAACAGGAACAGTAGGATCGTCGCGCGGATGATCTCAACCGGTAAGGGCCGTGACATATAAAACAGGATGACAGCAGGCCCCGGTATCCCGGCTACCCCGCCAAGTAGCCCTGCAGCCCCGCCGATCGCAGCAACCATGCCACGCGATACCGCTCCCCGGTAGCGCAGACCAAAAACCAGAACGGCCAGCATCGACAAGGAAATCAGGCTGACGATATAGCGAAACACTTCAGGATCGGTCCGGGTCAGCAGCCATAAGCCAACCGGTAGAAGTAGCGCGCACCCGACAAAAAGGCGCATCAGATCTGCCTTGTCAACAACCGTCCATGCGCGGCGCAGGTTCGGGATCGGGCCAAATAAGTCCATGACCGTCAGCGCGATGATGGCACCGAAGGGGCCAAGATACGGGCTGGCGATGGGCAGGAAGATCAGGGCCGTCCCAAAGCCGGAGAACCCACGCACGATGCCCCCAACAAAGGCGGCGAAAATAATAACGGCCAGACCGGTTGGGGTCTGGCCGAAATACTCAGGCATCAATGTTGGCAAACTGGTTGCCCGCCGTATTCGACGGCTTCGACCAGTCGCGCTTGACCCCCAGCCACAGCAGGATGGTCGAGGCCACGAAGACCGACGAATAGGTCCCGACGATCACGCCCCAGATCATCGCGAAGACAAAGCCTCGGATCACGTCTCCGCCCAGTACATAGAGCGAGATCAGCGCCAGCAGCGTGGTCACAGAGGTCATCACCGTCCGGCTGAGCGTTTCGTTGATCGAGATGTTCAGCACCTCTTTGAGGTCTTTCTTCTTATACTTCCGCAGGTTTTCGCGAACCCGGTCGAAGACGACCACGGTGTCGTTCAGCGAATAGCCGACGATAGTCAGTAGAGCGGCGATGATCGCCAGGTCAAAACGGATTTGTAGTTCCGAGAAGATGCCGATGGTCAGGATCACGTCATGCACCAACGCGGCGACCGCCCCGAGTGCGAACTGCCATTCGAACCTAAGCCAGATATAGACAAGCACTGCGCCAATCGCCAAGGCGACCGCAATGACCGCGGTCTGGATCAACTCACCCGAAACCTTGGGGCCAACCGATTCTACCGAGACGAACTGGATATCCGGCGCGGCGACGGTCAGCGCTTCTTCGACGGCTGTGACGGTTGCGGCCGCCACAGCTTCGGCCCCGTCCTGTGCCTGAATGCGGATCATCGCGACGTTTTCATCCTCGCCAAAGGTGGGATCAAAAATCTCGGTGATGGTCACATCGCCAAGCTCAAGCGGCGCGATGGCGTCGCGATAGGCGCCGACGTCGATCTCTTGCGCGCTTTGGGTCCGAATCGTGGTGCCGCCGCGAAAGTCGATGCCGAAGTTCAGGCCTTGCAGCAGGAATGACGTGAATGCGATTACCATCATCAAACCCGAGATGCCCAGCCAGACCTTCCAACGGCTAAAGAAATCGAACGAGGTGTTTTGGGGTACGAGTTTCAGTCTCATGTCAAACCTCGATCGTTTTCGGACGGCGGCGTTCGAACCACATCACGATCATCAGACGCGTCACAAAGATCGCGGTGAAGACCGAGGTCAGAATACCCAGACCAAGCGTAATGGAGAAGCCGCGCACGGGACCACTGCCCATTGCAAACAGGATGGTTGCGGTAATGAATGTGGTCACGTTTGCGTCCAGAATGGCCGAAAGCGCTTTTTCGTATCCCAGTTCGATGGCACGCGCCGGACCTTTGGCAGATTTCAGTTCCTCGCGGATACGCTCGAAGATCAGCACGTTGGCGTCAACTGCCATGCCCACCGTCAGCACGATACCCGCGATCCCGGGCAAGGTCAGCGTGGCGCCGATCAGTGAGAGCAGGCCAAACAAAAGCCCCACGTTCAGGATCAGCGCAACATTGGCGAAGATGCCGAACAGGCCGTAGCTGAGAGCCATGAATACCAACACGGCGACAAAGGCCACGATTGTCGCGACTTTACCTGCGTCGATACTGTCCTGACCCAGCTCAGGGCCGATGGTGCGCTCTTCCAGGAAATCCAGACCTGCAGGCAAGGCACCTGCGCGCAGCAGAACGGCCAAATTGGTGCTTTCCTCAACCGTGAAATTGCCAGTGATGATGCCCGAACCACCTGGGATATGGCTTTGGATTACAGGGGCCGAAATCACCTCGTCATCCAGGACGATAGCAAAGGGTACGCCAATGTTTTCCAGCGTGTAATCGCCGAATTTGCGCGCGCCAGAGGTGTTGAACCGGAAGCTGACCGCAGGGCGGCCGTTCTGGTCGAAGGATGGCTGCGCGTCGACCAATTCTTCACCGGTCACGACGGGTGCGGCGTCCAGAGTATAGTACACACCATCTTCATCGATCGATGGCACAAGCTTCTCACCAACGCCCGGAATGGCATCCGGGTCAGTCCCGCGTCCAGCGACAGGATTGAATGTCAACTGTGCCGTCGTGCCGATAATCTCTTTGAGCTCCCCGGCGCTGCCGATACCGGGCACCTGAATAAGGATACGATCAGCGCCCTGGCGCTGGATAGTTGGTTCGCGTGTGCCAACCTCGTCGATCCGACGGCGGATGATCTCAAGGGACTGGCGCACAGTACGATCATCCGAAGCAAGCTTTTCGGCCTCGGACAGTTGGACAACGATAGTGTCCCCCTCAGCGCGGGCCTCTATATCTGTTGCCCCTGCCCCGGTCAGCGTCTGCACCTGTCGGGCCAGACCGCGCACAACCTCTAATGCGCGGGACATGCCCTCGGGTTGGCTGATGCGCACGCGAATCTCGTCAGGCGCCGAATCCTGACGACGGATCGTGCCGACCGTCGCGCGTTCATCACGCAGCGCGTCGCGGATTTCGGGCCACATCGCCTCCATCCGGGATTCGTAGACATCATCAACCTTGACCTCGGCCAGCAAATGCGCGCCGCCGCGCAAGTCGAGCCCGAGATTGACCAGAGACGACGGCAGCCAATTCGGCCATTGCGCGGCCTCGGCCTGCATTTCAGGTGTATCAATGCCAAGCTCAATCGCAGCCTTGGCATCGTTAGATTGTTCTACGCGCGTATAAAACGCATTCGGCAGGGCAAGGAACAGACCGATCACACAGACCGACCAGATCAGAACCCGCTTCCAGGAATCAATTTGCAGCATTACCCTGCCTTTTCAAGGAATTGTCGCGCGAAGTTACTTCGCAGGTTCGGTCTTGTTCAGAACCTGAGCGATGGTCGATTTGACCACGCGAACCTTAACGCCCTCGGCGATCTCGACTTCGATCTCGTTGTCGCCTTCCTTGACCTTCGACACCTTGCCGATCAGCCCGCCTTGGGTGACAACCTGATCGCCCCGGCGCACGGCTTCGACCATGGCCTGATGTTCCTTCATCTTTTTCTGCTGCGGACGGATCAGCAGAAAATACATAATCGCGAAGATCAGGATCAGCGGGAGAAACTGGGCGATTGCGCCACCTTCCATGGGATATTCCTTTGTTCTGATGATGCAGAGAGCTCTCTGCAAAGTTTGCGGGAACCTATGCTTTGAAACATGGGTTTGCAAGCAAACCTGGCCCCATTTCGATCATCGGGTTCAAAGGTTTGCTGCCGGACGTTGCAGATATGTTCTAGGCAGACCCTTCCAGTCAGATATAGTCCTGTGGCAGGAGGCCTAATGATTCAATCAATCCAGACCCTTGGCGCGTTTGTTCGCCTGATGCTCGTGACAACCTGTATAGGTCTTTTGGCGTCGCCCGTATGGGCACAGAACGCCACTAGCGAAGAGCCTGCTATAGAAGACACTGAATCAGAGATTTTTCAGGCTCCGGTTATCGTTGACGGCGACACCTTGTTTCACCTGCGCGGCTCCAGCGCGCTGCCCGCTCCGGAACGGGCCGCGAGTGTACAGAACAAGATCATCGAAATCGCCGAGGCCTCAGACGCCGAGCAGGTCTCAATAACCTTCGAGGACTCAGAGTTCGGCATTCGAATCTTTGCCGATGGTGTTCAAGTTTCGATCGTGACCGATGCCGATTCCGAGCTTGAGCAGATGGACCTGAACGTTCTCAGTTTGTTGCACGGCGACGCTATTAAACAATCCATTGAAAGCTATCGCGCAAACCGCACCGAACAGGCGCGTGTTTCGGGTGCCATCGAAGCCTTGGCATGGACAGCTGGATTCGCGCTTTTTGTCGTCGTTATCCTGTGGCTGCATCGGCGTATTCGCCGCCGTACGCTGAAACTGGTCAAGCGTTACCTCAAGGATGTCGAAACCGCGACCGCGAAAAGCGTTCAGGCCGAGGCCATCGCCGCGTTGATCCGGTATGCTCTGAATTTTGTCCTGCTGGTGATCTTTTTCCTCGGCTTCTACTACTATCTCTCCTTCGTTCTGCTTGCCTTTGCCGAGACGCGCTATTTCGCGCAACTCCTGCTGACCTACTTGACCGAGCCGGTCCTGCTAATCTTCAAAGGCATCCTCAGCTACATCCCAAACCTGATCATGTTGATACTGATCGCATGGATAACGCTGTATATTATCCGGGGCATGCGTGTGTTCTTTGACGCCGTCGAGGCGGGAACCTTTGACATGGGCGATTTTGAAAGCCACTGGGTGAACCCGACCTTCAACATCGCCCGCGTCGTCGTTATCCTGATCGCTCTGGTCTTTGCTGTCCCTTACATCCCCGGGTCAGACTCGGCGGCGTTTCAGGGGCTGACGATTCTGGTTGGTGCCATGCTGTCGCTGGGCGCGAACTCGGTCGTGTCGAACATGCTGGCGGGGCTGTTTGTGATCTATCGCCGCTCGACCTCTATCGGGGATCGGATCCAGATCGGGGACCATATCGGCGATGTGGTACAGATCAAGTTGATGGAGACGCATCTGAAGTCCATCAAGAATGAACTGATCTCGATCCCGAACGCCCAATTGATGAATTCGGACGTGGTTAATTTCTCGAAGAGAACCGACGGTAGCGGGTTGCTGCTGCACACGACCGTAGGCATCGGGTACGAAGAGCCACCCGAGAAAGTTGAGGCAATGCTGATAGAAGCCGCCCATCGCACCAAGGGGATCAAGGCAAAGCCCGAACCCTTTGTTTTATGGACCGCATTGGCCGATTACGCGATAAACTATCAGATCAACGGTTATACCACGCGGGGCAGTATCATCCCGAAAATCCGCTCGGACCTGCATCGCAACATCGTGGCCGTGTTCAATGAGAATAACGTGCAGATCATGACACCTTCGTACATGGCCGACCCGCCCGAGCCGAAAATCCCAACCGAAGAGTGGGATGGCCATCTGGCGCATGAATCCCACGAGGAATCGGATAAGTCGTAACCGGTGCTACACCCTGCCATTCAGATGGTGCATAAGCGGATTCAGTGATTCACGCAGTTAAGGATCTGAACCATGCACGACATCCGCGCCATACGCGAAAACCCAGCCGCCTTCGACGCCGCCCTTGCGCGCCGTGGGGACGCGCCGGTGTCGTCAGACCTGCTGAGGCTGGACGAAAGCCGCCGCGCCAAGATTCTGGCTGCTGAGACAGCTCAGGCCGAGCAGAACAAGGCCTCCAAGGAGGTTGGCGCTGCCAAAGGGCGCGGGGATGAAGCTGAATTCGAACGCCTGCGCGCTCTGGTCGCCGAGAAAAAGGCCGAAGTGGCCCGGATGCAGACCGAAGCCAAGGATCTGGACGCTCTGCTGGCCGACCAGCTGATCCGCATCGCTAACCTGCCCGCCGAGGATGTGCCCGAAGGCGCGGATGAGAACGACAATGTCGAAATCAACCGCTGGGGCACACCACGCGAATTGGATTTCGAGCCGAAAGAGCATTTTGAAATCGATGCCGTTCAGAATGGCATGGATTTTGAGACGGCTGCCAAACTCTCCGGCTCGCGCTTTGTGCTGCTGTCGGGCGGCGTCGCTCGCATCCATCGAGCTTTGGCGCAGTTCATGCTGGACACCCATATCAACGAGAATGATCTGACCGAGGTCAACGGCCCGGTACTGGTTCTCTCGGAAATGATGCAGGGCACCGGCCAGTTGCCGAAGTTTGGAGAAGACAGCTATCAGACCCGCGAAGGCTGGTGGTTGATTCCAACCTCCGAAGTGTCGCTGACCAACATCGTCAACGACACGATAATCGAGGAGAGTTACCTGCCTCGTCGCTATACCGCGCATTCGCTGTGCTTCCGGTCCGAGGCTGGTAGTGCGGGCAAGGACACACGCGGGATGCTGCGGCAGCACCAGTTCGAAAAGGTCGAGATGGTCTCGGTCACCCATCCGGACAAGTCGGATGATGAACAGAAGCGTATGCTGCGCTGCGCCGAAGGCATTCTCGAAAAGCTGGGCATCCCCTATCGCACCGTGATCTTGTGCACCGGCGACATGGGCTTTGGTGCACGACGCACTTACGACATCGAGGCGTGGCTGCCGGGCCAAAATACCTATCGCGAGATCAGCTCGGTCTCGACATGCGGGGATTTTCAGGCGCGCCGCATGAATGCGCGCTTCCGGCCAGAGGCCGGGGGCAAGCCAGAATATGTCCATACCCTGAATGGTTCGGGCCTGGCCGTGGGGCGCTGCCTGATAGCTGTGTTGGAAAATGGTCAGAATGCGGATGGGACGGTCACCCTGCCCGAGGTTCTGGCACCCTATCTGGGCGGCAAGCTAACCCTTCAGACCAACGGCACGCTGACATAAAAAAACCGGCGCATTTAGGCACCGGTTTCCGATCAGACAAGGCGGAGAAGTATCACTTCTTCGCCTTTTTCTTATCTTTCTTCTTTCCGGGCTTCTTGTCGGACTTCTTCTTGTCAGACTTCTTATCGTCCTTCTTTTTGGCGTCCTTTTTCTTAACGTCTTTTTTGGGCTTCTTGTTTTTCTTACCCTTCTTGGACTTTTCTTTGACCTTTTCCTTAGCTTTGGAAAACACCGCCTCCATTTCAGACTTCTTCTTGGCCGCCTTTTCAGCCTTCGCCTTGGCTTTCGCCTTTTTCTTTGCCTTGGCCTCGGCAGCGGCCTGTTCTGCCGCCGCGCGCTCCTTTGCCGCCTTACGCTCGGCCTCGGCCTTGTTCGCAGCCGCATTGCTTTTGGCTGTCGCGCGCTGCACAGCCGATTTCCGCTCTGCAGGCTTGCGGGTGGCAGCGCGGGGCGCGGGCTTGGGCTTGGCATCAACGACTTCTTTCGCAGCCGCGATCAGCTTAGCTGCGCGGGTGGAACCGACGCGCGGGGTGCCGGACAGATCTTCCGGTTTGGCCTTAGCAATGGCTTCTGCTGTTTTGTAGCCCTTTGCATTCAAGGCCTTTGCCAGCGCTGGCCCTACGCCACGCACCTCAGTAACTGCGGTCATTTCGTTTCCTTTCGTTAACTCCCCCAGATTGTAAACGCACAGCACATACGTTCCTGCGAGAGCGCCAATTCAAGAATTAGACAGGAGGTTACCCGCTTTCGGCCAGGCGATGGCCTGCAGTCCGGCTGGGAAATGGGACAAGTCTTTTGGCATCTTCATCCCATAGTTTCAGATTCAGCGCCGCCACCGCCTCGGGAAACTTGATCCGTCGCGGTGTGTATTCTGGCGGCAGGTTATAGTGGCACGCGCGCAGCCGGTAAGATGGGATGCGGGCATTGAAATGGTGGATGTCATGCAATGTGATGCAGGCCACCGCATTATCGAACCACCAGCCGAAATCCAGCGCCGAGGACCCCTCCAACGCAGCCAGCTTTGGATCCAGCTCGGGGCGGCGATCCCAGTAGGTGTCTTCGAAATTGTGCTGCAAATACACCAGGAACACCCCAAGCATCCCGCCCAGCAGCGAAAACACCAGCCAGACCAGAATGCCGGTGGCACCGGCGATCAAATACAGCAGTCCCAAAAACACAACAATCGAGAGGTTGTGCAGCACCACGCCCATCACACCGAACCGCACGGTGTTCTTGGGCCAGCGATAGCGGATGAAGTATGTGAACAGCGCGCCAACCGGCACTAGAATGAAGGGATTCCGATACAGTCGGTAAAACAAACGCTTTTTCCAATCCGCCTCGTTCCATTCGCGCAGCGTCATGGTGTGGATTTCACCGGTCTCGCGATGCTCGAGGTTGCCGATTCCGGCATGATGCAGATTGTGGTTCTGCTTCATCACCTCGAACGGGGCAAATGTGAAGGGCGATAACCCATGGCCAGCCCATTCGTTCTGCTCGCGCGTTTCAAACAACGAATGGTGCCCGCAATCATGCTGCAGGACATAGAGACGCACGGCAGAGAAGGCAAAAACGATCCCGGCCGGGATCATGATGTACCAGCGGTCGACATAGGTGATCGCCAATGTAAGCGATGCGAAATACACCGCGAATGTTCCGAAATAACTTAGCGCGGCAAGCTTGTTGTCCTGTACCGCGTATTGTCTTGTATATTCTCTCAGATCCATCACGCCCGCTCCCCACGGAGGTCCGACCAATCACAAATTCAAAATTAAGTGCGGAGATCCCGCAAACAAGCAGCACGTGCAAAACAAATGCACGTGCTTGAATGCTAACGCGCAGAAACGGGGCTGTCACGCCCCCTCTCTGAAAATGCTTGAAATTAGCGCAGTTACGCCCGTCCCTTGAGATGCTTGGCCAGTGCGCCTGCGTTTTTCTTGCGCCGCCCTTTGTAGGGGTTCTTATCCCCCTGTCCGCGCAACGTCAGGCGGATAGGGGTGCCCGGCATATCAAAATCCTCGCGCAGGCCGTTGACCAGATAACGCGAATAGCTGTCAGGCATCTTGTCCGGATGCGAACACATGACCACAAACCCGGGCGGGCGGGTCTTGGCCTGCGTCATATACCGCAGCTTGATCCGGCGCCCCTGCGGGGCTGGCGGCGGGTGCTGTTCCAGCATGGCGGTCAGCCAACGGTTCAGCGCAGCGGTGGGCACGCGGCGGTTCCACACGTCATGGGCACGCAATATCGCGGCGCGCAAACGTTCCAAACCGCGGCCTGTTTTAGCCGAGACTGTGATCAGCGGCGCTCCACGCAACTGCGGCAGCAAGCGTTCGAAGGATTCTTTCAGATCGCGCAGCTTTTCCTGTTTGTCTTCTTCGATGTCCCATTTGTTGACGGCGACGACCACAGCACGACCCTCACGTTCGGCCAGATCGGCAATGCGCAGATCCTGTTGCTCGAATGGGATAGCCGCATCCAGCAACACGACGACGACCTCGGCAAACTTGACTGCGCGCAGCCCGTCGGAAACCGAGAGTTTCTCAAGCTTCTCCTGCACCTTGGCCTTCTTCCGCATCCCGGCGGTATCAAAAATCCGCATCGGGGTGCTGTCCCCGTCAGGGTCGGCCCAGTCGATCCGCAAGCTGATCGCGTCGCGCGTGATCCCGGCCTCGGGGCCGGTCAGCAATCGATCCTCGCCGATGATCTTGTTGATCAGGGTGGATTTACCGGCATTCGGACGGCCAACTACAGCGACTTGCAGGGGTTTGTCAGCGGTGATCAGCGGGGCTTCGCCTTCCCCGTCTTCGTCCAGCTCGATATCGGTTTGCGGTGTCTCTTCTACGCGCGCCTCTTCAGCCGCGTCAGCCAGTGGCATCAATTGCGCATAGAGGTCCGTCATCCCCTCGCCATGTTCGCCCGACAGACGCACCGGCTCGCCAAGGCCAAGGTTGTATGCTTCAAGCACGCCCGCATCAGCCGCGTTCCCTTCGGCCTTGTTCGCTGCCAGGATCACGTGTTTGGAGCGCTTACGCAGAATCTCGGCGAACATTTCGTCCGTGGGCGTCAAGCCCACCCGCGCGTCAATCATGAACAGACAGACATCGGCCATGTCCACTGCACGCTCGGTCAGGCGGCGCATCCGACCTTGCAAGCTGTCATCGGTTGCGTCCTCAAGACCCGCCGTGTCGATCACGGTAAAACGCAAGTCGCCCAGCCGCCCTTCACCTTCGCGCAGGTCACGCGTTACGCCGGGCTGGTCGTCGACCAAAGCCAGGCGTTTGCCCACAAGGCGATTGAACAGAGTGGATTTGCCCACATTCGGGCGCCCCACGATGGCGAGGGTCAGCGACATGATACTCAACTTTCAAGACTCAAGATGCGCCCTTTAACGCATCTTGTCGTCAACGGAAAGCGTGCAGTTCGCCCTTGGTCGACACAACATACAGCGTCTGACCCGCCACAACCGGTGCCGTGGTCGCGCCACCCGGCACTTCGACCTGATGCACCAGCGCTCCGTCGACGGGATTGAAGAAGCGCAGATAGCCGTCGTTCGAAGCCACGACAAGGCGTCCACCGGCCATGATCGGGCCGTAATGGGCAAAGATCGGCCCCCGGCGGCCCGGCTTGTTCTTGACGAAGCCCGGCAGATCGATGGCCCAGACAGTCGAGCCATCGGCTGCATCCAACCGTACCAATTGACTGCGATCACTGATCAGAAAAACACTGTTCCCCGCCGGCCAGACTGTATCAACGGCCCCCTCCGGTGCAGTCCAGTTCCGCTCACCCGAATTCCCGTCGAACGAGACCGTGCGCCCCGAATGGTTGCCGATTATGACCGAACTACCCGACACCATGGGCCCGGCGGTCACATCCACGATCTGAGCTGCCGCTCGGCCCCGACGCCCGCCTGCAACGGACGCGTTCCAGCGTAAAATACCGCCCCGGCGGAATGTTGCCGCGACATCACCCGATCCAAAGGCAAAGACTGACAGGTCCGAGGCAATCACGGGAGCAGGTGCACCCAGAACGTTGCCGACGCTCGGCGTGCCTTCGATTTGCCAGATGATCCGCCCATCCTTGGTATTCACCGCCCAACCGGTTTCGTCCCCGGCCACCAGATAGAGTATGCCGCCGCTAACCAAAGGAGCACCGCTGCCAGTTGCATTCAGACGTTTCTGCCACCTTTGCGCCCCGGATTTCGCATCGAGCGCGGTCAACCTACCGAAACCCGACGAGACATAAAGCACACCGTCGGCATAGGCGAGCCCTCCGCCTGTGGCATCCCCGTCCTTTTCATTCGGCGGGATAAGGTTTGTGCTCCAGGCGACCTGCCCTTGGGGCGTAACAGCCGAGACATTTGCCCCGGAATCGAGCGTATATATCAGGCCACCAGCAACAACAGGGTCTGCGGTGATCCGCTGTTTTCGGCTATCGCCAGACCCAATGTTAGCAGACCAAATACGCTGCGGTGTGGCACTCAGCGCTGCGTTTGTAGTGCGGAAGGCGGGTGTACCCGCGCTTTGCGACCAGTTGGCGTTGCGGCTTTGAGCCGGAATACTGATCGGTTTGGCGCCACGGGTTTCAACGGTTTCGTTGTCGATGGAGGCACGAATATCCTCACGCTCACCCGGCAGAATGACTTCGGGTTCCTGACAGGCGCTGAGAACGGTGAGCGCGGCTGCCGCAACGGGCAATCCGAAGCCTGAGAAATAACGTGATAGCATAATCTACAAACTCGCCTGTGATGTTCCGTTTCGCTGCCGGTTAACCCTGCTGGTTCGCCACGGGCTCGGGTTCGCCCCCAAGCGCGACGATCAGTTGAGCCGCGCGCTGTTGCAGATCGACGCTGGCCTCGGCGTCCTGGCGCAACGCCTGCAAACGGTCCAAAGCGGCTTGCGTATTGCCCTCGGCCACATCGATCAGGGCCAATTGTTCTTCGGCGAGCAGACGCAAAGGAGCACCAGGTATGGCCAGCGCTTCGAACTGTTGACGACGATCCGCCACTGGCATCGTGTCAGTTTGCAGTAGCAATGCCTTGAAACTTGCAATCGCGCGATAGATTTCAGGCAAATCCCCCTGCGTGGCGATCGCGTTCAGACTGTTCACCGCATCTTGCGCCGATCCGGCCTCGGCCTGAGAGGCGGACAGCAACATGTTCAAAACCGCGTCACCGCCGACAGACGCAGCATCGATCGCCTGCAGGCTTTGTGCCCGTTCGGCCGATCCGTTTTCAGCCAGCGCTGACAGAATCGCATCACCTAGAGCCTCGGCCTGGTTGGTATCGCGTGCTTTTCGGTATTCGTTGAACGCAGCACCCCCGACAATGGCCACGACAGCCAGCACACCTACCCAGCCCCAACGGCGCAAAAGAAGGTACATGCGATCGCGGCGCACCTCTTCGGTGACCTCTTCAATAAAACTGTCGGCGTCGCTCATCCCTGCCCCCAGGCTTAAGTGTCCGGTTTTCTAGCGCCATGTCATACCCCGGCGATCAGGCCAAGCCAAGTGCCCGAATTCATACATTTGCCACCATGTGGGTGACCCTTGCGTAAAAAACTAAACCGAACTATTCAGTTCAGTATGGAAAAGACATGGCCACAGCCCCATTTTAAGGGATAGCGGCTAAAGCCGACCGCGCGAACAGATCTGGAGATTCTACCGCATGCGATTGATTTCATTCGTTAACGCCATTTTGGTTATTGTTGCGTTGTATTTTCTTGTTTTCGAGCGCGACGCGCTGTTTGCATTTGCAGGTCGCGGAGACGAACCATCCGAGACCGCGACCGAGGTCTCGGAATCGGTGCAATCACCGGACTCGATCGGCGTTGTTGTGCTGCGCTCAACTGCGCGCGAGATCGGCAGCGCCGTTCAATTACGGGGTCAGACCAAGGCAAACCGCCAGGTCGAGGTCCTTGCCGAAACCATTTCGACAGTCCTGTCCGAGCCCAAGCGCAAAGGAGCTTTTGTCGAAGCAGGAGATCTGCTGTGCGAGCTTGATCCCGGAACCCGGCCCGCGAGCCTGGCCGAAGCCATGGCAGCCAAGCTTGAGGCCGAAAGCCGCGTTCCCGAGGCCGAAGCGCGCCTGGAAGAAGCTCACGCCCGTTTGGCTGAAGCCGAAATCAATCTGAAAGCAGCCCGCAAGCTGTCGGAAACCGGGTTTGGATCAGAAACGCGCCGTATCTCGAGCGAAGCCGAAATGAGCACTGCCGAGGCCGGAATCAAATCCGCCGAGGCTGGTCTGGAAGCTACGCAAGCTGGGATTGAAGCCGCCACCGCAGCAGTTGCAGCCGCCCAGCGCGAGATTGATCGCCTGACCATCAACGCCCCGTTTAAGGGTCTGCTTGAAAGTGATACTGCGGAATTGGGCAGCCTGATGCAGCCCGGCTCGCTCTGCGCAACCGTCATCCAGCTCGATCCGATCAAGCTGGTGGGTTTTGTGCCTGAATCAGAAGTGAATCGGATCATTGTCGGATCGATGGCAACTGCGCAGTTGGTTACGGGTCTGCAGGTCGAGGGGCGCGTGACCTTCCTCAGCCGTTCGGCTGATGAAACCACGCGGACATTCGAGGTCGAGATCACAGTGCCAAACCCGGAACTGCTGATCCGTGACGGCCAAACCGCCAACATTCAGATCGCGGCCGAAGGGGTCAAGGCACATCTGCTGCCCCAATCCGCACTGACCTTGAACAATGAAGGTGAGCTTGGTGTTCGCACAGTGGTAGCCGACAATGTCGTTGATTTTGTTCCGATCCGCCTTCTACGTGACACCGCTGATGGTGTATGGGTTGGTGGCCTGCCGGAAACTGCTGATATCATCGTGATCGGGCAGGAATTCGTCACACGTGGTGTGACGGTCGCGCCGACATACAGGGAAGCATCGCAATGACGGGTATCGTCAGTTGGGCCGCAAGCCGTGCCAGAATGGTGCTGGCTTTCATCGCGATTTCGCTGGTTATCGGCGGGTATGCTTATGTCGGGCTCCCAAAAGAGGGTGAACCCGACATCGATATCCCGATGCTCTTTGTGTCGGTGCAGTTTCCAGGGATTTCAGCCGAGGACAGCGAAAGCCTGCTGATCAGGCCGATGGAAACCGAGATGGCCGATCTCGACGGGTTGGACACGATGACCGCCACCGCCGCCGAGGGCTACGCAGGCATTCTGCTGGAGTTCGAGTTCGGTTGGGACAAATCCGCCACCATCGCGGATGTGCGCGATGCCATGAACACCGCGCAAGCTGATTTCCCTGATGGGGCTGAGCAATACACGATTACCGAGGTCAACTTCTCCGAGTTTCCCATCGTCATTGTTAACCTGACCGGCCCGGTACCAGAGCGTACAATGGCGCGCGTTGCCAAAGATCTGCAGGACGAACTTGAGGCGTTGGACGCAGTGCTGGAAGCTGGCATTGCCGGAAACCGCGATGAAATGCTTGAGGTCGTGATCGACCCGCTGCGGCTTGAGGCCTACAACGTCACGGCCGCCGAACTGATCAACGTTGTGCAAAACAACAACCAACTGATCGCTGCAGGTGAGGTCGAGACCGAACAGGGCACGTTCTCGGTCAAGATCCCGTCGTCATTTAAGACTGCTCAGGACGTCTATGGCCTGCCCGTAAAGGTCAACGGAGACCGCGTGGTCACCTTAGGCGAACTGGCCGAAATCAACTATACGTTTGAAGACCGCGCGGGCACAGCCCGGTTCAACGGCGAACCCACCGTCGCGCTGCAGGTCGTCAAGCGCAAGGGCTTCAATCTGATCGACACCGTTGCGCTGATCAAAGCCACCGTCGCCGAAGAACAAATCAAGTGGCCAGCCGAACTGCAGGCCGCTGTTGATGTGGGCACCTCAAACGACCAAAGCCGCATCGTCGATTCAATGGTGCGCCAGCTTGAAGGATCGGTTCTGACCGCCGTCGCGCTGGTGATGATCGTGGTATTGGCTTCGTTGGGAACACGCGCCGCGTTGTTGGTGGGTTTTGCCATTCCTACCTCGTTTCTGTTGTGCTTCGCCTTCCTCGCGATGATCGGGGTCACCATCTCGAATATGGTGATGTTTGGCCTGATCCTTGCCGTGGGCATGCTGGTCGATGGCGCCATCGTTGTTGTGGAATATGCCGACAAGCGCATTAAAGAAGGCGTTGGTCCGATGCACGCCTATGTCGAGGCGGCGCAACGGATGTTCTGGCCGATTGTTTCGTCGACGGCCACTACACTGTGTGCATTTCTTCCGATGTTGTTCTGGCCCGGTATTCCCGGCGAGTTCATGAAGATGCTGCCCATCACGCTGATCTTCGTTCTGTCGGCCTCGCTGATTGTGGCACTGATCTACCTGCCGGTCGTGGGCGGTGTCTCGGGCCGTATGAGCCGCAGTTTCGAGCGCAGCTCGAACTGGCTGCGGGCCCGCACGCCTTGGTGGCTGCGAGTGCTTCTGGTACCGCCTTCACTGTATATGATCTTCCTCGGCGCAATGCAGGTCTTGAACCCCAACTATCTGCTGCCCGGCGGTTCACTTTCTGGCGTGCTACTGTTTCTGTTCGGCGCCTTCGCTGGGTCGGTCACGCTGAGTGCTGCCAAGATCGAACGCGCCCCGGATGAACATGTTCATACCGCTAAAGAGCACACGCCCTTCGGTTATGTGATCAAGTTCCTGGTCGGCAATCCGGTCATGCCGGTGGTGTCCATCGCAGTCGTCTTTGCGGCGGTGTTTTGGGTCGCATTCATCATATTCCCGCAAAACTCTCGCGGCGTTGAATTCTTCGTGGAAAGCGAACCGGAACAGGCCACGGCCTATGTCCGGGCGCGCGGCAACCTGTCTCTGGCTGAAAAGGACGAAATGGTTCTTGAGGCCGAGCGCGTAATCAGCGAACACCCGGCGGTGATCAACGTATTTGCCTTTGCGGGCGAAGGCGGGCTCAATCAGAACAATGGCGGTGCAGAAGCCCCCGCCGACACAATTGGTCGCGTACAGTTCGAGCTCATTCCTTGGGAAGATCGCCCAATCAGCTCTGAACAGATTACCGGTTGGTTCTGGGGACCGATTGCAGGTCTACTTGGCTTTGCAAAGGAAGAGGTCGCGGCGGAATATGACGGCAATTTTGTTCTGGACGAACTAACCGCAGAGCTGGCAACCCTTCCTGGCTTTATCGTTGATATTCAGGCGCTGGAACAAGGTCCCGCTTCCGCCAAGCCCGTTCATCTGCGCATCAAAGGCGATAGCTGGGAGGATCTGACGGCCGCGACCGTCACAGCACGAGAAGCCTTTGACACCACACCCGGCTTGATCAAGATCGAGGACACCCTGCCTCTGCCCGGCATCGACTGGCAGATCGACGTGGACGTGGCCAAGGCGGGTCGATTCGGCGCGGACGTCGCAACCGTTGGCGCGATGGTACAGCTTGTGACGCGTGGCATCTTGCTGGGTGAAATGCGACCGGATTCAACCGATGAAGAGGTAGAAATCCGCGTCCGCCTACCTGATCAGGATCGCGTCCTGTCAACGCTGGATACGCTGAAAGTTCGCACACCGGACGGGTTGGTCCCCCTGTCGAACTTCGTCACCCGCAAACCCGTGGCCAAGCTCGCCGAGATCAATCGCGCGGATCAACAGCGCTACTATGACGTTAAAGCGGATGTCGAGCCTGGGCTGAGCAAGATCGTGACCACCGGTCCTGACGGTGCAGAGCTGCGTTTGGCAACCGTGCGCGCGATTGGTGAAGGTGCCACACCAACTGGCAGCACGATTACCAGCGCGGACGGGGCAGAGTTCGAACTCGTTCAACTAACGGGTGCCGAGAACGTGGGTGAAGTGCGGTCCGCCATCGAAAGCGGTGACGCTCGGTTTGCCCTGATCAATCCGAACGAACGGATTGCCGTGCTGACCGAGTGGCTGGAAACCGATCCTTTTGGTCGCACCATCACTTGGGAATGGACCGGCGATCAGGAGGATCAGGCTGAAAGCCAGGCGTTCCTGTCCAGCGCATTCCTGGCAGCACTGGGTCTGATGTTCGTGATCCTGCTGGCGCAGTTCAACTCGTTCTACAACTCGGTGCTGGTGCTGCTGGCCGTGGTTCTGTCTACGACCGGCGTGTTGCTGGGCATGATGGTAATGCAACAACCGTTCTCGATCATCATGACCGGGACCGGGATCGTGGCGTTGGCCGGTATCGTGGTGAACAACAACATTGTTCTGATCGACACCTATCAGGAATATAGCGGCTACATGTCTCGCATTGATGCCATCGTCCGCACGGCTGAGGCGCGTATCCGCCCGGTTCTGCTGACTACGCTGACAACAATGGCGGGTCTGACCCCGATGATGTTCGGCCTGTCGCTGGATTTCATCGGCGGAGGGTATTCGATCGACAGCCCCACGGCACTGTGGTGGAAACAGCTGGCCACGGCGGTGGTCTTTGGCTTGGGTACCGCCACGGTGTTGACGCTGATCGTCACGCCTTCATTCCTGGCGCTGCGAGTGTGGGTCACAACCTACGCGGTATGGCTGGGTAAGGCGCTGGCACGCGCCACCGCGGGTCGATCCAGCCAAATCGCGCAGGACATGGCGATCGGCCAAAGCGCGCGAGATGTGCAAGCAGCCGAAATGATCTGGACCGATGAACAGGATAAAGCTGCCCTTGATCAGAGCGCTCAGGACGATCGCCCCGATCATCCTCCAACAACACCGTTGAAAGCGGCGGAATAAAAAAAGGCGAGCCTTCGGGCTCGCCTTTTCAATTCTGGCAGAAGCGTTACTCGACGAATGCGTATTCGCCCAGATCACACAGGTTCAGACCATAGTCTTCAATTGATTCCCCGTCGCTGAAAATACCACGGATGTCATAGACACAGGTGGTCAGCCCGTCCGCAATAAGGACGTCTATTTCGTAATCCGCGCCCAGATAACCACCCTCAAGCAGGTTGCCTTCCCAGCTGCCGGACGAGGCCGGAGACACGTTGAACTCAACCAGGTCATAGCTGGTTTCGTTGATAATCAAGAATTCCAGATCCTCGGCTGCCGCCGAAGTCGCCATCAACAGAGTTGCAGTCAACGCTGCTGCTGCTCGCATTTTCATGAAGTTTCTTCCTTGTCTGTGTTTCGGCCCGCACAGTGTCGCGGCGGCGGGTCCGCGTCAAACGGAAAACCGTATCGCAGCAGCCGATTTTTTTCGAACCGATCCGCGCAATCATCAGTTGCAAGCGCCGTTGAGCTTAGGCCGCTTCGCTGTCGGCCTGTTGACGGTTCCACAGTTGGGCATATCGCCCCTCACGGCCGAGCAGCTCATCATGCGTGCCCTGCTCGATGATCTCACCACGTTCCAGAACGACGATCCGATCGGCCTCGGCAATGGTGCTAAGGCGGTGTGCGATGGTGATCACCGTCCGCCCCTCACCCGCTCGGGCCAAAGCATCTTTGATGTCCTGCTCGGTATCCGTATCCAAGGCTGACGTCGCTTCGTCCAACAACAGGATCGGCGGGTTTTTTAGCAAGGTTCGGGCGATGCCGACACGTTGCTTTTCACCGCCTGATAGTTTCAGGCCGCGTTCGCCGACCTTGGTATCGTACCCTTCTGGCAGGCTGACGATGAAATCATGAATCTGCGCGGATTTGGCGGCGGCCTCTACATCCTGCTGGGTCGCGCCTTCACGCCCATAAGCGATATTGTATCGGATCGTGTCATTGAACAGGACCGTATCCTGCGGAACGACACCGATCGAGGCATGCAGGCTTGACTGGCTAACATCGCGCACATCCTGCCCGTCGATTTTCAGCGACCCGCCGGTGACATCGTAAAACCTAAATAGCAGCCGCCCGATTGTGGACTTCCCAGACCCGGTGGCGCCGACAATCGCAACGGTCTGACCGGCTGGCACGGTCAAAGAAACGCCCTTGAGGATTTCGCGATCAGGCTCGTAACCAAAGCGGACATCTTCAAGCGTAACCTCCCCACCATTTACCTTCAGGTTCGGGGCGCAGGGTTTATCCATCACTTCCGCTGGCTGCTCCAACAGATCAAACATCTGCCCCATATCCACCAGTGACTGACGAATTTCGCGGTACACCGTGCCAAGAAAATTCAGCGGTACGGTTATCTGGATCATGTAAGCATTGACCATCACGAAATCGCCGACGGTCAGCGCCCCCTTCTGCACGCCCATTGCAGCCAGAACCATCACGCCAATCAGGCCACATGTGATCAGGAACGACTGACCAAAATTCAGGAATGCCAGCGAATAGGCCGTCTTCAGCGCGGCCTTCGCGTAACCCTTCATCGAAACATCATACCGTTCGGCTTCGCGGGTTTCGGCATTGAAATACTTGACTGTTTCGAAGTTCAGCAGGCTGTCGATGGCGCGCTGGTTGGCCTCGGTATCCTGATCGTTCATCTCGCGCCGCAGCTTCACGCGCCACTCGGTCACCGCAAAGGTGAACCATATGTAAAGCGCAATCGTCACCGCGACGACGACCAGATACCAGACGTCGAATAACCAAAGCAGGATGATCGACACCAGAAGCAATTCCAGGATCAGCGGCCCGATTGAAAACAGCAGAAACCGCAACAGAAACTCAACGCCTTTCACGCCCCGCTCGATTATCCGGCTGAGACCGCCCGTGCGCCGGGTCACGTGATAGCGCATCGAGAGCTGGTGAATGTGCTGGAACGTCTCAAGCGCCAGCGCTCGCAGCGCGCGTTGCCCAACTGGCGCAAAGAACGCATCCCGCAATTGCTGGAAGCCAACAGTCATCATGCGGGCCACACCATAGGCAACGGTCAATCCGATCGCACCCAACGCAAGCGGCGGTACACCTTCGCCCGCCAAACCATCCACGGCACCTTTGTACAGGATGGGAGTATACACAGCGATCAGCTTGGCCAGCACCAGCATCGCCATCGCCAAAATGACACGCCGTTTCACCCATGGCTCGTCCTCGGGCCAAAGATAGGGCGAAACCTTGCGGATGGTTCGCCAGCCCGAACGATGCTCGTCCGTGTCGGTTTTGATCGCGGATGGTTGTCTCATCACGTACCTTAACTGCGGTCAGAGAATTGCCCTGGCCCAGTTGGGCCAGTGGTCATGTTTATTCAGGAATGGTGAAAATCTGCCCTGGATAGATCAGGTCAGGATCACGGATCGAATCTTTGTTGGCCTCGAAAAGTTTGACATACAGCACACCGTCACCAAACCGGTCGCGCGAGATCGCCCAAAGCGTATCACCCTTTTGAACCGTGACCGAGCGGATCGCCGGAGCGTCGGTTGAGGCCTCACCCGGATTGGTGGTTTCGGTCGCGCGCAGGACCTCGACGGGTTCGCGTTTGAACGGCGTCTCAAGCCTGCTGACCACAGTGCCATCAGGGGCAACCTCATCCACCCTCAGAGTGTACACTCCGGGGTCAATGCCCTCGACCTCGCCGCGCCATTGCCCGTCAGTCGCCGGTGCAATGTCGGCCACAAGCTGGTTGTCCAGATACAAGCGTACGGCCGATCCATCCTGCGCCCGCCCGGTCAATTCCACATCACCCGCGTCCGAATAGCCAATCGTGTCCAGGGCAATCTGCTCTGGCGGCGTATCCTGAACAGTGGGTGCTTGCAAAAGTTCAACCCCTTCTTCGCCCGAGCGCAGGATCGCAACCTGCTGGTCAGGCGCGTCGCCTGATTCCGGCTGAGTTTCAGT
Organism: Ruegeria sp. H9; assembly: GCF_056532915.1. Classification (NCBI taxonomy): domain Bacteria; kingdom Pseudomonadati; phylum Pseudomonadota; class Alphaproteobacteria; order Rhodobacterales; family Roseobacteraceae; genus Ruegeria; species Ruegeria sp. H9. The sequence goes on from NZ_JBQFNX010000002.1 coordinate 963,859, forward strand.
CGCGGGCGCGGTCTCATTCACAGGTGGCGTTGCGGCACCTGCAACTTCTGGTTCATTCTCTTCGGTTTCAACTTGGTTGGCTGCTTGCTGATCGGTTGTTTCCGTATCCGTCGTCTGTGCCTCGGCAACCTCTTCGACCGGCTCATCGGCAGCGGGCTCCGACACGGCCGGTGGGGCCGGTTCGGGCAGCGCCGCGATCAGATAATCATCTGAACGGCTGGTGTCTTCGCCTCTCCGGGTCTCAAGAAAAAGCCCGCGAGCGTCGTCTGCAAACGGGATCGATACAAACTCGGCGAACTGGCCGCTGTCATCGACGGTGAAGCTGTGAACAGTCTCACCGTCCAGCAGAACACTGACCTCGGACCCCGGTTCGGCATTGCCGGACAGTACCGCGTTTCCATCGGACTCAACGAATATCTGATCCAGAACCGGCGCGGCCAAAACCGGAACATCCGCTTCTTCGCTATCCGGAGTTTGATCGGAAATCTCGGGCGGTGTGTCTTCAGCAACAGATTCGCCGGCTTCCGCCGCCTGGCTTTCGGGCTGCGCCTCCGCTGGCTGGGTTTCCGGCTCGGCGACCTCCGCAATCGGCTCGGATGTTTCAGTCGCTTCCTGCTCAGCCTGCTGTTCCGGCCCGCCGAACAGACCGGACAGGTACAACCCGCCCGCAACGAGCACCACAACGATCCCGGCAACCAGCCCCCATATGAAGGTACCAGAACCTCCGCTTCCCGATTTGGCGTTCATTCTTTTCCTTTCACTCCGCCCGGGAAATGCCCAGTTTGGCGCGCATTTCATGGAGCGGTTGAGCCAACCTATCAATCCCGCTATCAGGGGTCAAAACCCCTAACACAAGAGCAGAGAGCCCTACCTATGTCCCAGAAATCCGTCTGTGTGTATTGCGGGTCACGCAATGGTGTGAATCCTGCCTACTCCGCCGCTGCCCACAGCTTTGGAACCTTGTTGGCCAACGAAGGCTGGCGGCTGGTCTACGGGGCCGGAGATGTGGGTCTTATGGGCGAGGTCGCGCGGGCGGCACAATCGTCCGGCGGCGATACATTTGGGGTGATCCCGGTGCACTTGCTTCAGCGCGAGGTCGTCAAGACCGACCTTACCCGGTTCATCGTGACCGAGACGATGCACGAGCGTAAAAAAGTGATGATCATGAACGCGGATGCCGTAGTTGTCCTGCCCGGCGGCCCCGGATCATTGGACGAACTTTTCGAAGCACTGACATGGCGGCAACTGGGGCTTCATGACAAACCCATTCTGGTGATGAATGTTGACGGGTACTGGGACACGCTGCACACGCTGCTGAATCAACTGATCGGTCAGGGGTTTGCAGATGGTTCTCTGGCAGAATTCATCACCTGGGTCGACACACCGGATGCGACCATGTCCGCGCTTCGCAAATTACTGAACTAAATAAACTGGCAATCGGGCGACGCAAACCGCCCGATTGTCGGCATTCGTTTAGGCAGGTTTTGCCAATCGGGTCTTCAATATCCGTTCGACCTTGTGCAACGGGTGGTTTGTGAGTGTTTTGTCAACCTCGGCCACCACCTTTGCCAGCACTTCACTGTGCAGCCGACGGCGCAACAGGCCCAGAACATGCGGACTGGCAACCAATACCAATCGTTTATAGGCCCCTTTCAGCCCCTTGCGATTCAGAAGATTCGCCACATCCTGAACGAACAGAGATTTTGCGTGGGACTTCCATGTCTCCTCTTCAACCGCAGATTTCTGGTTCGGTCCCGTATCGGGTCGCCGCCCTGCCCTGTCACTTGGCTTGGTCGGTGCTGCGTCCTGTTCTTCGACCGACACGACGACCAAGTTGGGGTCCTGTGCGTCCGTGATATTCTCCATCACCAGCGCTTTTTCCCCATCGGCGATGATAACCCATGTTCCCTGTTCAAGTGCAGCCATTCGTGATCTCCTGTATCGCTTAGGTTGGCCTTCGCCTGTCCCTTAGACACACCTGTTTAACGATGCGGCGTTGGTGTTTCGCTCGCATTTTGATAGGTTTTTGGTTGATTGGCGGTACTCTCCCTCCGCCTACTTTACGTAGGTGCTGAAAGGCCGTGCACAATAGGTGGAATAATGAAAGTTGACGTACCGGCAGGTTTTTACCGGCCACCCATCAATTCATAACAAAAAGCCCGCCAGCATCACTGCCAGCGGGCCATTCATTAAGTTCTACCAAGTGGAAATCACATCCGCGAGGCGACGTTTTCCCAATTTACAAGATTGTCGAGGAAGTTCGACAGATACGCCGGACGCTTGTTGCGGAAATCGATGTAATACGAGTGCTCCCACACATCACAGCCAAGCAGTGCGGTTTGACCGAAGCACAGCGGGTTCACGCCGTTTTCAGTTTTCGTCACTGCCAACGAACCGTCGGCATTCTTGACCAGCCACGCCCAGCCGGAACCGAACTGACCGGCACCGGCAGCGCTGAACTGCGACTTGAATTCGTCAACCGAACCGAAGCTTTCGGTCAGAGCCTTCTCCAGCTCACCGGGCATCGCGTTGCCACCGGGGCCCATCATCTCCCAGAACTGGTTGTGGTTCCACAGCTGGCTGATGTTGTTGAAGATACCGTTCTGCGCGACGGCATTTGCGTCGTATGTGCCAACGATGATCTCTTCCAGTGACTTGCCGTCCCACTCGGTGCCGGCGATCAGCTTGTTGCCGTTGTCGACATAGGCCTTGTGGTGCAGGTCATGGTGATATTCCAGCGTTTCCGCGGACATACCCTTGGCTGCCAGCGCGTCATGTGCATAAGGAAGATCAGGAAGTTCAAAAGCCATCTCGGCCCCCTGTTGAAAATGAATGTTGCGGTTCCAAAGGTTAAATGCTTTGACAGCCGCCGCAGGTCAAGGGCCGCAACACAAAAACCCGGAGGTCCGCGATGCTGACACAGGCGCGCAAAATGTTTTATCGCGCCCGCGGATACTATGCGGGCAACTTGAACGGTGAACCCTTTCGCCTGGACCCCTATCACTCGAAATTCTGGCGCAAGGTATCAGCCGGGGAGTGGGAACCTGAGACATTTTCGGTGCTGGACCACTATCTGTCGCCCGAAAAGGACTATCTTGATATCGGTGCATGGATCGGCCCCACGGTCCTCTATGCCGCGCGCCGCGCTCGCCATGTGTGGTGTTTTGAGCCTGACCCAGTGGCTTACCGCCATTTGGTCTGGAACCTAGAGCTGAACGACATCCGAAACGTATCAGCCTTCAGCATCGCCTTGTCAGATGGGTTTGGAGTGACACGAATGGCTTCAGCGCACGGAGAGGCAGGCGATTCAACGTCATCATTGCTCCACGAAGGAAGCCATGGCACCGACGCACTTACCATCGGTTGGGATCAATTTTCTGAATCCGTCGACCTGACTGATGTCTCTTTGGTCAAAATGGATATCGAAGGCGCTGAATTTTCGGTCCTGCCTTCTATGCTGCCTTGGTTAGAAAAAGATAACCCTGCGCTGTTTCTCTCAACGCACGCACCTTATCTGAGCGCAGACAACCGCAGCGCGGCCATGAAAAAACTATCAGAAGACCTGGCTTTCTATAGCCATTGCCACGACCCACACACAGGCGAAACCGGCAAGTCAGCCCTCACGGGCAAGCGTGCACTCACTCAATTCCCGACATTCCTGTTCAGCGCGAACCCCTGACACCCGAACCAGAGATCCGGCCTTCATCTCGACAGAAATACCTTGGGAGTGAGGCCGCAGGCCGAGGGGGCAAAGCCCCCTCACCCACATATCATCAGGCGATCAGGGCTTAATAAACCCCGACCTCGCTGCCGGGCTGCGCCGCAACCTTCAGCAATTTGAACGCATAGTCCGCCGCAGAGCGGAAGCAGACGATGCGGAAAGTCTCAGCGTCGTCCATCCAGAAGGCACCTGCCACTTGCGCCAAACGCGAACGGCGGATCTGGCCGGGTTGGAATGCCTCGGCCGACAGCTCAACCGGAGCCAGCTTGCCCAATACCTCGCGCGCGTTCGCGCCCGAAACGCGGAATACGGCCCGCGCGTCGGAGACGTTGACCGCCAGTGCGTGCGTACCACTTAGCGCGTTGGTCATCGCGGCGAGTTTGGCCTCGACCTCGGCATAAGGCACAAGCACCAGCAATTCGTCGGTGGACATCCAGCAAACACCGGTGTCGCCATTCACAAACGCTTCACGCTGACCGGGCACTTTCTGCCCGGTGGCGTCTTTGACAACCTTAGCCAGTACCTTATCCGACAGATCACCGCGCAGTGTGATCATGCCCTGTAGGCCGCATTCCTCGATCTTGGCGATGCCATCATATGAGGCGTGGTTCAGTGCGCTGATGGGTTCAGACATTCTGCTTCTCCCCGTCCTTGTCATAGAAGATCGGGTCCACGATCTTGGCCTTGTAGGTTTTGCCGTCAGTGCCCGGGAACTCGACCACTTCGCCCATCCGGTCGGGGCCGTGTTTGATCATGCCCATGGCGATGCCTTTACCCAGATTGGCCGAGTAGTAGGTCGAAGTTACGCGACCGATCATGTTGCGCTGACCGTTCGCATTCACGCCCTCGCCCACCGCATAGGCACCGTCCGGTAGAACCGATCCATCCACAGTCTCAAGACCAACCAGTTTCCAGCGCTCAGGATCGGCCATATGGGTCCGCGAATGGGCGCGTTTTCCGAGGTAATCCTCTTTCTTTTTGGACAGCGCCCAGTGCAGCCCCAGATCCTGCGGGATCACGGTGCCGTCGGTCTCATCGCCGATCATGATAAAGCCTTTCTCGGCACGCAGAATATGCAGACATTCGGTGCCGTATGGCATCACTCCGAACTCCTGCCCTGCCTCGATCAGAGCGTCCCAGAACGCCTGACCTTGGCTTGCAGGGACCGCGATCTCATAGGACAGCTCACCCGAGAACGAGATACGGTAGGCCCGCGCGTCGAACGCGCCGATCTTGCCATCGCGCCATTCCATGAAGGGCAGCGCCTCTTTCGACAGATCCATGCCGCCCAGCTTCTCAAGTACCTTGCGGGCGTTCGGACCTACCACGGCGACCTGCGCATATTGCTCGGTGACGTTCGCGACGTAGACTTTCCAGTCCCACCACTCGGTCTGCAGCCATTCTTCCATGTGGCCATGGATACGCTCGGCCCCGCCGGTGGTGGTGTGGCACAGCCACGTGTCCTCATCGATGCGGGCAACAACGCCGTCGTCGATCAGGAAGCCATTCTCGGAACACATCAGGCCATAGCGGCATTTGCCGACCTTCAGCGTGGACATCATGTTGGTGTACATCATGTCCAGGAACTTGCCTGCGTCGGGGCCTTTGACGATCAGCTTGCCGAGGGTCGAAGCGTCCAACAGCCCGAGGTTTTCGCGGGTGTTTTTAACCTCGCGATTCACCGCATCATGCACGGATTCTCCGGGTCGCACATAGGCATAGGTTCGACGCCAATGGCCGACCGGCTCCCAATCGGCCCCGTTCTTATCGTGCCAGTTATGCATCGGCGTTTGACGGATCGGCTGGAACACCTCACCACGCGCTTCACCACCAATCGAAGCCATCGAGATTGGAGTATATGGCGGGCGGAAGGTGGTGGTACCGACCTTCGGGATCTCCGAATCCAGCGCATCAGCAAGGATTGCCAGACCGTTGATATTACTCAACTTACCCTGATCCGTTGCCATGCCCAGCGTGGTGTAACGCTTGGTGTGCTCGACACTTTCATAGCCCTCGCGCGCAGCCAGTTGCACGTCCGAGACCTTGACGTCGTTCTGGAAGTCCAGCCACGATTTCATGCGCAGATCAATCTCGGCATTAGAAGGCATGAGCCAGACAGCGGCCATTGGGGCCTCGGCCGTAGTCTCACCAACTGGCGCTTTGGTGCGCTTCGCGGAGAACCCGGCCGCCTTCGCTGCCGCTTTGCCGGCAGTATCTGCATCCTTCAGGACATCCCCCAGGGCCAGCGGGCCGTTCGAAGCCCCTGCCGCCAGAACAAAACCTTCACCGTCTGCCCCCAGCGGAGGACGTGAAGGATCGGGGCGGAAATGCGCGTTCGCCTCGTCCCAGATCAGCTTACCGCCGCAATGCGACCACATATGCACGACCGGAGACCAGCCACCTGACATGGCAATCGCATCGCATTCGACCTCTTCCCGGGCGCCTCCGATCCCCTCTTGATTGCAGATCGCAACTTTCTTGACCCGCTTGCCGCCTTTGACCTTTGCGATCGCCTTGCCCGGATCGACGCGGATACCCAGCTGACGCGCCTCTTCGGCCAGAGGTCCGGCGGTGTCGCGCGCATCAACCACGCGCAGGACATCGACACCGGCCTGTTTCAAGGTAATTGCAGTCCGGTAGGCGTCATCATTGTTGGTGGCGACAATCACACGCTCGCCCGGCGTCACGCCCCAGTTGACCACATAGTCGCGCATGGCAGAGGCCAGCATAACGCCAGGCACATCATTGCCTGCGAATGACAGCGGACGCTCGATGGCACCGGTCGCGGTCACGACCTGCTTCGCACGAATGCGCCACAGGCGGTGACGCGGCCCCTGAACACCCGGTTTGTGGTCTGTCAGACGCTCATAACCCAGTACATAACCATGGTCATAGACCCCCGCACCCATGCAGCGATTGCGCATGGTGACGTTGTCCATTGTTTCGATTTCGGAAACCAATTGTTCCACGAACTTATCCACAGGCTCACCATTGATGGTTCCGCCATCAACCGGAGCACGACCACCCCAGTGCGCAGTCTGCTCGATCAGCATCACCTTGGCACCGGTTTGGGCTGCCACCTTGGCGGCCTGCAAACCCGCGATACCACCACCAATCACCAAGACATCAGTGAAGGCGTAAAAATGCTCGTATGTGTCCGCGTCACGGTTGTCCTTGTCGGGCGCTTTGCCCAAACCCGCCGACTGGCGAATAAACGGCTCGTAAACATGTTTCCAGAACGGTTTCGGATGGATGAACATCTTGTAATAGAATCCGGCTGGCAGAAACCGCGACAGATGCGTATTGATCGCGCCGATGTCGAACTCGAGGTTCGGCCAGTGGTTCTGTGACGCGGATGTCAGACCATTGAACAGCTCTGTCGTGGTGGCGCGCTGGTTCGGCTCAAACCGGTTGCCCTCACCCAGACCGACCAGAGCGTTTGGCTCTTCCGCGCCACTGGCGACCACGCCGCGCGGGCGGTGATACTTGAACGACCGGCCCATCATCATCTGATCATTTGCCAGCAAGGCAGACGCGAGCGTATCGCCCTCGTAGCCCTGCATCGAGGTGCCGTTGAAGGTGAAGTTGACCTTTTTCGACCGATCAATCAAACGGCCATGTTTTGCGAGACGGGTGCTCATGATGCGGACCTTTCGCAGGCGGTATTTTGGATGGCTGTACGGATCATTTGTACTCTCTCCACGTCCAGCCGGGACGCTTGGCGGTGATGGCATCCTTGATCTCTTGCGGCGGCTCGGTTGTCTGCGCCGGATAGGTGCCAAAGACCTCAAGCGTGTTCGTACAGCGCGCGGCGTGGAACCACTTGCCGCACCCATTGGCATGGCGCCAGCGTTCGAAATGAACGCCCTTGGGGTTTTCGCGCATGAACAGGTAGTCGTGGAACTCATCATCTGACGAGCCCGGGCCATAACGCTTCAAATGCGCCTCGCCACCTGCAGCCAGTTCAGTTTCTTCGGCTTCGACGCCGCAATAGGGGCATTTCAAGATCAGCATGTGATCATCCTCTTGGCAGCAGGCGAGACGTATCTGCCTGCAGATTCTGCGTGACGGGCGTGCGAGATTTTTCGACGAAAAATCTTCATCAGTGCGCCACCCCGGCCGCGACGCTTTCGTCGATGAAGCGGCCTTCTTTGAAACGATCCAGCGAGAAGGCTTCGGTCAGTGGTGAATGCCCCGTGGCCATCAGCTGTGCCATGCCCCAGCCTGATCCCGGAATGGCCTTGAAGCCGCCGGTGCCCCAGCCTGCGTTGATAAAGCAGCCATTAAGCGGTGTTTTCGACAGGATGGGTGAACGGTCGCCGGTCATATCCACAATACCGCCCCACTGGCGCAGCATTTTCAGGCGCGAGATCATCGGGAAAGTTTCGACTAATGCGCGTACCGTTTCCTCGATATGGTGGAAGCTGCCGCGCTGGGTATAGTTGTTGAACCCGTCCGTGCCACCACCAATCACCATCTCGCCCTTGTCGGACTGAGACATGTAGCCGTGTACGGTGTTCGCCATCACAACGACATCCATGCAGGGTTTGATCGGCTCGGATACCAGCGCCTGCAGCGCGACGGCTTCCAGTGGCAGTCGGAAACCCGCCATCTCAGCCAACTGGCCGGAATGCCCCGCAACCACGATCCCCAGCTTGTCACAATCGATGGCCCCTTTTGTGGTATCGACCCCGACAACACGACCGTTTTCGGACCGGACGCCGGTGACTTCGCATCTCTGGATAATGTCCATACCCATGGCCGAGCATGCACGGGCATAGCCCCATGCCACCGCATCATGGCGCGCGGTCCCACCACGTTCCTGCCAAAGCCCGCCCAGAACCGGATAGCGCGGGCCTTCCAGATTAATGATCGGCACCAGCTCTTTCACGCGTTCGGGCCCAATCCATTCGGTCTGAACACCCTGCAGCGCATTCGCATGCGCAGTACGCTGATAGCCGCGAATCTCGTGCTGGGTCTGCGCCAGCATGATTACGCCACGCGGGCTGAACATGATGTTATAGTTCAGTTCCTGGCTCAGATCTTCGTAGAGACCGCGCGCCTTTTCGTAAATCGCCGCTGACGGATCCTGCAGATAGTTCGATCGGATGATGGTCGTGTTCCGACCGGTGTTGCCACCGCCCAACCAGCCTTTTTCTATTACGGCAACGTTCTGGATGCCGTAGTTCTTGCCAAGATAGTAGGCTGTTGCCAGGCCGTGACCGCCGGCCCCGACGATAATGACGTCATAGCGCTTCTTAGGCTCCGGCGAACGCCATGCGCGCTCCCATCCGGTGTGATAGCGCAGCGCTTCGCGCGCTACAGCAAAGGCTGAGTAGTGTTTCATGTGCGAATCCGTCCGGTCTTCGATGATTGGGCGCAGGTATGCCGTGCCCGTACATTTTAACCCTGCCGCGCAACGCCGCAATAATGCACTATTGCGACATGAGCGCCCTTCGCGGCTATTTGTCCCTTTTTTCCATGCGCCGACAGGTCTAAGTCAGGGCAACCATTTTGGAGGGACCATGCCATTCTGGGTTCTCATCTTCTTGATCGCGCTGCTGATCGCGATTTTCCTGGGTTACACGATGCTGCGCGGTCGTCGCGGCACCGGCCCGACAGCTGCTTATGATCTGCGAGTCTATCGTGAACAGCTAGCAGGCGTTGACAAAGACTTGGCGCGCGGCGTGATCGCGAAAGCTGATGCCGAGCGTGTACGCACGGAAATCTCGCGCCGTATCCTGGCCGCAGACGCGCAGATGCGCAATGAAGACAAAGGCACCGGGCCATCACGCTTGGTTACCATAATAGCGTTCCTCGCCATGGCCGCCGTTCTGGTTGGTGGCGGGTTGGCGATGTATCGCCAGTTGGGTGCTGCTGGTTTCCCTGACATGCCCCTTTCAGTTCGTCTGGAAATGGCAGAAGACCTGCGCGAAAATCGACCCAGCCAGGCTGAGGCCGAGGGCATTGCCACACCGCTCCAGACGCCTCCGCTGGACGAAAGCTATGCAACTTTGCTGAACCGGCTGCGCGAAACTGTGGCCGAACGCCCCGATGATCTGCAAGGCCATACCCTGCTGGCACAGCATGAAACCAATGCGGGGAACTTCAAAGCAGGGTATGAGGCACAAACCCGTGTGATCGAACTGTCGGGTGACAATGCCTCGGCTCAGGCCTATTCGGATCAGGCAGAGATGATGATTTTGGCCGCTGGTGGCTACGTCTCACCGGAAGCGGAAGCCGCCTTGCGACAGGCGCTTGAGCGCAATCAGCGCTTGGGTCCTGCCCGGTATTATTGGGGGCAGATGCTGGCACAGACCGGGCGGCCTGATATGGCTTATCGCGTTTGGGTCGAAACCCTGAATGACGCCCCGGCCGGCGCGCCATGGGCGAATGCCATCCGGTCACAGATCGATGAATTGGCATTCCGCGCAGGCGTGTTCAACACACCCGACTTTTCTGCTGCATCCGGCCCCAGCCAAGACGATGTAAATGCCGCTGCCGAGATGTCGCCAGAAGAACGACAAGAAATGATCCGCGGTATGGTCGATGGCCTTTCGGACCGCCTTGCGACCGAGGGCGGGACACCCGAGGAGTGGGCACGCCTGATTGCCGCCTTGGGCGTGCTGGGCGAAGGCCAACGCGCCATCAAAATCAGGAACGAAGCCAAGGAAGTATTTGCGGGTAACGCTGAAGCGTTGGAGATGATCGACGCTGCCGCGCTGCAGGCCGGAATCGCTCAATGATCCACGACGCGTTCGAAGACTTCGCAGCATCCCTGCCCCCAATGTCAGCCCTGATGGGGCTGGATCTGGGAGAAAAGACCATCGGCGTTTCCGTCTCGGACCGGATGCGCGGCGTGGCCACCCCGCTTGAGACGGTGCGACGCAAGAAATTCACACTGGATTCCGCGCGTTTGATTGAGATTGTGACCGAACGTGAGATCGGCGGCATTATCCTCGGACTGCCGCGCAACATGGATGGCAGCGAAGGGCCGCGCTGCCAGTCAACCCGCGCCTTCGCACGAAACATGACCCGTTTGACCGATCTGCCCATCGGTTTCTGGGACGAACGACTAAGCACCGTTGCGGCAGAAAAGGCACTGCTTGAGGCGGATACGACACGAAAACGTCGCGGACAGGTTATTGATCACGTCGCAGCAGGTTATATTCTGCAAGGCGCACTGGATAGACTGCGCTTTCTTTGACGGATCGGAAAACGCCCATGACGAATATGGTTTGGAAACGGGACGAGGTCGAAAGCCCTTGCATCCAAATCTGCGTAGTTCATCCGACCGAACGTATCTGCACCGGCTGCTACCGCACCATTGACGAGATCACGCGCTGGTCAAAGATGGACAGCACCGAACGGGCCGAAATCATGCAGGATCTGCCGGAACGCAAACCCCGTCTGGCAAAGCGCCGTGGTGGCCGTGCCGCCCGGCTGCAGGGTCCTGATCCGCAAGCCTAGTATTTTGGTCTCCGCGTAGGCTTAAGATCACTCAGAGATTCGTGATCCCGCAATTCAGAACCGAACAGTTTAACCAGCTCGTTCTGGGTTGTCGTCTTGGCAGGTCGCGGGCGCAACTCAGCTTCCAACTCGTGGCTTTCAGCCTGTTCGGGAATGTCCTTCGAAAGAATGCGCTTTAGTACTGAGCGAAAAATCATTGCTCTTCCAATATGTAATAAACGACGCGCCACTGCGGGACCGTTCCGAACACCGAGGGGGAAGAGTCCGGAAGCTGTGTTTGAGTGAGTGGTGGCCCACAGCGACGCGAAACAGCTTGTTGCCTCTCCCTCTAAATCCGGGACAGGTAAGGACTTTTTAAGTTATTTGACCAACCAGTCAATAATAGCGCTAACTTAAAGTTGCATTCCGTAACGTCAACGCAAAAAAGAACAATACCTATGATTACAAGGCATTGTTTCTGAAACATTTTTAGAGCATTTAGCCAGTCGCAAGCCAGGTTATTGCATTCTCGTATTCCTCCGCCGGGAAATACTGGGTCCGCGTTCCCAGAACATGACTGGCCATGCGTTGCGCCATTTTTTGCCATGTCTTGTCACCGACAATCGCTGCACGATCCAGCATCCCAATATGACCAGCCGCCAGTCTGAAATGGGCTGCCATTGCAGTCAGACCCTGCCAACCATCGAACTCGCGCAGATCGATCAACAGGCGAAACCCGTCACGTTCGCGCAACAGCGCATCAAGATCGGTTTGAGCCTGACCGTATTCCTGTGAATCCAGTTTTCCCATCAGGCGGATCTGCACGCAAGGTCCGCCCAGATCCGTCACGTGGATCGCCCCGAGAGATTCGCGCATCCAGCGACGCGCTTCCTCCACCTCATCCATTCCAAAAACGTGCACCGGGCAAGGCAGGATCGGGGCAGCCAGGCGGACGCTTGTTTGCACCCATCCCTGGTCCGCCACAACGCCAATCCGGTCGAATCCGCGCCAATGGCTGAGCCCCAACTTGGTATCGGACCATGCGGCACCCAGATCATATCCCTTGAACTCGGACCCAACGATCGCCAGCAGACGTATGGCGTCGTGCTCTTCCAATGCGGCCTCAATAGCGGGAACAAGCGTGCTCGCGTAATCTGCGCTAGTGACCTCGCCCGAAAGCTCGACCTCAATAAGGGCACCATCTGCATTCGTGTGAACCGTAATCATCGAACCAACTCTCCAAAGCCAAACAATGGCAGGAGGTTACGGGGATTCGAGCCATTGCGCTACACCACCAGGCAACTGAGGGCGGAAATAGGCGATCATCCGTCCATCCGGTCCAGCGCTGGCATTCGGACCCCATGGTGCAACACCATGCAGACAGTGGCGGTGCAACAGATAGGCTTCGCCCGGGCGCGCCGGTAGCTCGAGGCGCGGACAGGTCTCGAACACTTCGCGACGCGCAGCCTGATAGACATCTGTGATATCGGCCTCGCTCAATTCATGCCGCGGCACCTTCTTCATCGCGGCCCGAAAAGCATCGCCGAGGATTTTGTGGCTTCCCTCCCACAGCACCATTGGTGCTGCGTCCACACTGGCCTCGGTAAGTGGGATACCCAATATCCAGGCATGAGGTTCATCCACCCGCCGTCGTCGATCAGGGCCAGCTGGCTTGAGCCCGTCCACATGCGCCGCATCTCGCCGCGCACGATACCGCGCCGCAGCCTCGCTTTCGCCACGCCGGGGTTGAGGGTAGCCCGGATATATTACCGACACCTGCCCTTGGTGCAGATCAATCGATCCAAACTGCTGGTGTGCCAGTTCGATGGCCGCGCCCGCCAGTGCAGGCGAACCCGCGACCCTGCCCTGCACATCATTGTCCAGTGCATCAACGCCAATGAACCACGTGCCATCGCAATCGTGCCAAGCTGCATGAGCCGGATCGCTGACGGACGCACGCGCAGTGGGAAGAGCGTGCGCCACCCAATCCGCCAACGCTCCATCATAAGGAAACTTTACCCAACCTAGCTTGTAAAACGACGCTACCACCCCAACGCCTTTCTCAGCATATTCAGGGCAACCAGGGTAAGGAATACCGCGAAGACCCGCCTGAGCGGCTTCGGATCCATCGCATGCGCCAGCTTAACGCCCCACGGGGCGGTGATCATTGTCATCGCAACGACGATACCGAAAGCCACCAGATTGACCGCGCCAATGGTCAGCGGCGGGCGATGCTCCGGAGCGATGTTGAGAAATAAAAAACCCAGCACCGACGGTACAGCGATGATCACGCCAAAGCCCGCTGCGGTCGCAACCGCCCGGTGGATCGGAGTGTTATAAAGGCTCATCAATGGAACGCCGAAACTGCCCCCGCCAATTCCCATTAGTACCGACAGAAACCCGACCGAAGGCGAAAGCACAGCGCGGCGCAATCCCTTGGGCATTGCATCCCCCAACCGCCACTCGGATTTTCCCAAACCAAGATAGACGCCGATGACCATGCCGAGCATGCCGAACAGCGCCTGCAAAAACTCTGTCCTCAGAGCTGAAGCCACCAGAACACCGATCACCGCACCCACCGCTATGCCTGGCCCCCAGCCGCGCAGGATGCCCCAATCCACCGCGCCTTTCTTGTTATGGCTAAGAACCGATCGGATCGACGTTACAATGATCGTCGCCAGCGAAGTTGCGAGGCATAGCTGCATCAGCTGAGGCCCGCCATATCCAAGTGTCTGAAACGCATAGAAAAACGCGGGCACCAGAACGATTCCACCGCCAACGCCCAAAAGTCCAGCCAATACCCCGGCCAAAGCGCCGATCACAAGCAAAAGGCCCAGCATCTGGGCCAGCAACATCGTCTCGGGCATCATTCCCCCATAGCGGCTCGAAGCCGTCTTAGCCTACCTGTTCCACCTGCGATAGCGCAGCGACAGAGTCCAGAGCCTGCAGGATCACTTCTGGGCCGGCATTCTCGCGCACAGCACCTTCGGAGAGCATCCGCCGCCATCCCCGCGCACCGGGACGCCCCGCGAACAGGCCCAGCATGTGCCGCGTGATCTGGTGCAATCGACCACCGTCGACAAGATGCGCCTCGACATAGGGCAGCATATTTTGCACCACTTCAATGGGATCCGCGACACTGCCCGTTCCAAAGATCAACGGGTCCGCAGCCGCCAAAATATCTGTCGGTTGGTGATAGGCGGCACGACCGATCATGACACCATCAAGCCCAGCCTCCAGATGCTGTTGCGCCTGAGCAAGCGACGTAATGCCACCATTGATCGAGATGTGCATGTCCGAAAAATCAGCCTTCATCCGGTGCACAAGACCATAGTCCAACGGTGGAATATCCCTGTTTTCCTTAGGGCTTAACCCCTGCAACCAAGCTTTGCGCGCATGGATCGTCACCCGCTGACAACCGGCCTTGCGAATCTGGTCGAGGAAAGCAGGTAGCACTTCTGAAGGTTCCTGTTCGTCAACACCGATACGGCATTTCACCGTGACTTCGAGCTTCACCACCTCGCGCATCGCCGCAACGCATTCCGCGACCTTTTCGGGTGCGCGCATCAATACCGCACCGAATGTCCCTGATTGCACCCGGTCAGACGGACACCCACAGTTCAAGTTGATCTCGTCATATCCGGCTTCCGCGCCCAGCTTGGCCGCCTGCGCCAATTCCTGCGGGTCCGAACCTCCTAGCTGCAACGCAACCGGGTGCTCCTGAGGATTAAAGTCCAGCAGATGCAGCGCGCCGCCGCGCACCAAAGCAGGCGCTGTGACCATTTCAGTATAAAGCAAGGTCTCAGAACTCAGCAAACGATGCAGAAACCGGCAATTCTTGTCGGTCCAATCCATCATCGGTGCAACAGACAGTCTCGCACTTCTACGGACGTCTACAGGTTTCTTATCCGGCATATCTTGCTCATGTCATCGGAACGCAGCTTTCGCCAAGTACCGGGTATACAGAAAGACCTGCAACCGGCAAACCGTTCTTGGGTTTTGGGAGATGGTACCGCCTCCCTGGCTTGAACAGGGGACCTCTGGATCCACAATCCAGCGCTCTAACCAACTGAGCTAAGGCGGCACTTGTGAGGGGCGATTTAGCGAAGGCGTACGGGGATTGCAAGGGGATTAAAGCTGAATTCGCCAGCTTTGTTCGACCAGATCGACACCGAAGGAATGCACCGGCTTGCTGTCGACAAGCTCCCACCCAAACGCACGATACAGCCCGCAAGCGGCGGCGTGACTCTCATGGGTCCACAGCACCATCTGGCGATATCCTGCGTCGCGGGCGAAACCCATGCAGGCAGTCAGTAGCCGCTTGCCCAGCCCCTGTCCACGAGCCTCGGGCAGCAGCAGAAACAACCGCAGCTTGGCGGTTTGATCATCCAGCCTGACACAGAAAATACTACCCAAACGATCCCCGTCGCACTCGGCGATCCAGCCTTGTTCGCAAGTTGGATCATGATCCGCGGTGAATTCCGTCAGAATGCGGGCAACCAGCGGGCCGAAACTGTCATCAAACCCTTCGTCACGGGAATAGAGCAGGTCATGCTGTTCTACCAGCCACGGCGCATCCTCGGCGCGGAAAGGTCTGAGCGTTGCCGTCTCCATGCCCTATTTGACCCCATAGTCGGCTTGATTCTCAACCCATCGCGCGTTAGCACCAAAGCGCATTTCCCGGAGGCGAACATGAGCATCAATACCGAACGCGATATCGAAGCGAACCTGCAGATCGGCCCCACCGATCATGGTATGGTGCGGCTGTTCATTGAAGGTGCCGGAATTGAGATTCCAATGGATTTCGACCCCGAAGAGGCCGAAGAAATCGCCGAGGAAATCCGCGCCGCAGCCCAAGCCGCGCGCGCCATCAAAAGCTAAACCCTGGGGTCGCGCAAGGCCTGCAACCGACGTGCAGAATCCATCGCGAATTTCTGAACCATCTTTTTGCGCCGCGCCGGGGCCAGCTTGCTTTCTGGCCCCATACGGATGATTTCGGCATCATAGGCATCAGCGATGATCAAGCCTGTTTCCGCAGGCAGAAGCTCGGTCGGGAAATCCGTATCAACCGCCCAAAAGAATCGGTCACACCAGTCAAGATAGCCCTGCCATTTGGAATCCGACTGATAATCGGCGCGGCTGGATTTACACTCGACCACCCATATCTCACCCTTAGGGCCCAGCCCCATCACATCGACACGCAACCCTCGGGTGGGGACAAATTCTTCAATCGAAACATAGCCGTGGGTCAACAAGTGACGCGAAACACCACGGGCCAGCTTCTGTCCAGGCTGCATAATTAGTGTCATTCCGAGAATGTGAACAATTCATGAACAAAAATCAAGCAGCTTGACATAGTACCATTTGGTATCTCAATAATATAAAACCAAATGGTATCCAATAAGAGGTGCCCGATGAATACACAGACCCAAAACGCATTTCGCGCCCTGGCGGACCCGACCCGCCGCGACATCGTTCAGATGCTGGCAGCGCAGGATATGACGATCGCTCAACTAACCGAGCGTTTCGACATGACTCGCGCGGCCGTCAAAAAGCATCTGACCGTTTTGTCCGACGGAGGATTGATCACCGTCGAAGCTCGTGGACGCGAACGCATCAATCGCCTTGAACCCAAAGGAATGGCTCCGGTTCTGGACTGGCTCAGCTACTTCGACCGGTTCTGGGATGATCGCCTCGCAAATCTGAAGAAAGCTATCGAAGGGAATAAGAAATGACAGACGCAGTTTTGCAGAAAACAATCTTTCTCCGCGCTACGCCAGAAATCGTTTGGGACTATTTGACTGATCCCGACCGGCTGGCCGAGTGGTTTCACAAACCCGAACGTCCCCTTGCTGCTGGACAAAAGCTTGAGATGTTCGGGACGACCAGCGGCGACCTTCTGATTTGGGGTGAAGTGCGTGAAGCGAGACGTCCAGAGTATCTTGAATATACATTCACCATTAAACCGATGGGCGGCGCCGAAAGTGTGGTCAAGTGGACGCTGGAACCCGTCGCCGGCGGCACACGCCTTGGACTGCTGCACGAGGGCTTACCTCAAGGGGCTGACGCCTTTGGCCTGATCCTTTCGCTGGATGACGGATGGGATGAACATTTCGGCAAGATGCGCACCGCATTGCACGAAACTGTTGATGCTTAACCCCTTGTGCGAACCTGCTTCAGGCCCTACTTAGGCCCGTGGCGGGTTCTGCCCTTCTTGTGACAGGTAGCATTCTGGTGGCCTTAAGCAATTCCGAGGGGGCTGGCTCTGTTCAGGTCCTGGCCTGATTACCTGGCGCCCACCTGTACATACAGGTCCTCGGGAATCAAACCGCACGGTTGACTGGTGGTCCCGCCACATATTTACCTAATAAATCAGCGCCCTGCGCGCGCTTCCTGTTTGATCGGCGCAGGCCTCAAACCATGAGCAATCGGTGTTCCACCACGTGGTTTGTTCGGCTTCTCAGCCATGCTCATGATCGCATAGGCGAACTGCACACCCGCAAAGACGATCCCGTTCATGAACCAGATCATAGCCAACGCGATCAGACCAATTTCCGAACTGGTGATCAGATGCCGTAGATTGGCCACGTTGAGCGCCAGCAGCACCCCGACAAAGACGGCCGAGATCACAAAGCCACAGATGACTTGCGTAATGTAGAGACGGACCAGTTTGGGCATGGCGAACCTCCTTGCGCTGTGATGGTGAGTCTAGCGCATGCTGGGTCGCGGTAAAGGCGTCAGAACGCCTCGGGCTGGGCTTCGCGCGCCATGTGATCCAGCACAGCGTTCACGAATTTGGGCTCTTTGCCTTCCGGGAAGAACGCACGTGCGACATCGACGAATTCGGTGATCACGACCTTTGGCGGCGTGTCGCTCTGGGTCAACTCAGCCCCGGCCGCGCGAAACACAGCGCGCAGGGTCGGATCGATGCGCGCAATGGGCCATTTGGCGACCAATGCACGATCAGTCATCTGGTCGATGGTGGCCTGATAGTTCACGGCGTCATCCACCAATTTACGGAAGACACTGATATCGCCATCCAGCATCTCATCCCCCTCGTAGACCGCGCCAAACCGATGATCCAGAAACTCATTCACAACCTGTTCAGTCGTCTGGCCCGACTGCTCCATCTGGAACAGCGCCTGCACGGCATAAAGCCGGGCGGCGGATTTCATCAGGCGTTTCTGGTTGGCCGGTTTCGGCGCGTCTGTCTGGGTCATGCTGTCGTGGGTCCGTTGCTGTCGCCCGCCACAAGGATGGACTCGGACGGTGGCTTGAAGCCCACGCCCTTTTTGGAAGAGCCCCACTTACGGCTGAGCGCGATCAGATGCAAGGCCGCAGCCGCCGCTCCACCGCCTTTATTCATCTTTTCGGGGTTTGCACGTACCTCGGCCTGTTCGTCGTTTTCGACAGTCAGGATGCCATTGCCGATCAGCAGGCCCTGCAGGCCCATCAACTGGATTGCACGGCTAGAGTCGTTGCAGACGGTTTCATAATGCGTCGTCTCGCCCCGAATGACACAGCCCAACGCGACATAGCCGTCGTAGTTGCACTGACGGTCGGCCATGGCGATTGTGGTCGGGATTTCCAGCGCACCGGGCACTTCGACCACGTCGCAGGTTCCGCCTGCGGCCTCGATCTCAGCCTTGGCACCAGCGACCATGTTGTCAGCGATGGCACGGTAGAACGGAGCCACCACCAGCAGCAGTTTCACCGGCTTGTCGAAGCTGGGAGTCGGCAGAATGCCATGTTTGTCTTTTTCAGCCATTATCAGTCTTCCTTGAGGATCGAGCGGGTGCCGACGATTGACAGTCCAAACGCGTCGAGCCCCAGATACACGGTTTCAGGCGAGTCTGTCAGCAACACCAGTTCCTGAATACCCATCTTGGACAGGATCTGCGCACCCAGACCGGTTTGCTTGATCGTGCGCGGGCCTTCGTCGTCTGCGGCATACAGCGAATTTCGCGGCTGACGGAAAAGGCAAACGACGCCGCGCCCCTCGTCAGCGATCTTTTCCATCGCGCGGGGCAGCTCTCGTGACGATTTCGGGCCAAGACCCAGAATATCGGGCGCTTCATGCAGGGCGTGGGTCCGCGTCAGGACCGGCTCGGGTGTAGTGATGTCGCCCTTGATCATGACAACGTGTTCGATACCGTGGGTCTGGTCGGTGAAAATCCGCATCTCCCATTCGCCACCGTATTCGGAATTCACTGTCTCGCGCGAAGTTTCAACCACCAGATTGTCGTTACGCGAGCGATAGGCGATCAGATCACTGATCGTGCCGATCTTCATGTCATGCTCTTCGGCGAAGGCGACCAGATCAGGCAGGCGCGCCATTGTGCCATCGGGCTTCATGATCTCGCAGATCACGCCCGAGGGGTTCAGCCCGGCCAGACGCGAGATATCAACGGCGGCTTCGGTATGCCCTGCACGCACCAATACACCGCCCCTTTTGGCGCGCAAGGGGAAGACATGGCCTGGGGTCGCTATGTGAGCCATAGTGTTTTGCTCGTTGATCGCGGTCGCCACCGTTAGTGCGCGATCAGCGGCCGATATTCCCGTCGAAACTCCCTCGCGCGCTTCTATCGACACGGTGAAGGCTGTCTCATGACGCGACGAGTTGTTCACCGCCATCATCGGCAGGCCCAGGCTATCGATCCGTTCCGCTGTCATCGGCAGGCAGATCAACCCGCGCCCATGGGTCGCCATGAAATTGATCGCCTCTGCATCAGCGAACTCAGCCGCGATCACCAGATCACCCTCATTCTCGCGGTCCTCATGATCCACAAGAATGTACATCCGGCCCTTTCGGGCCTCGTCGATGATTTCCTCGATCGGACTGATCGCCTCGCGCAATTGGGCCTCTACCGGTCCGGGGGTTTCAAAACTCATAGGGCAGCCTTTCGCACAACGGGTTTGAATGGCGGGATAGACCAGAGTGGACGCAAAGACCAGCCTGTAAGCACTGCGAGATAGATTGATATGCCCAGCGCTATAGGGCCAGCGATGAAATCTGGTGCCAACTCAGTTTACCAATCCTATGCGCCAGTTTTGACTTAGGCCTTTTCTGCGCATTGTTGCCAATAGCTTAACCTTTAGGCCGGTTGCGTGAACTTTGTCCACAAATTGCCCCAATTGGGCCCTTGGATCGCCTGATATCCTGGGCACCAGTCATTGTATAATGTCCTAGCTAGACGAGAATTTGAGCCCAGTGTCTAAGACCGCTGATCTGCCCGCTGCAAATTTCGTGCGTGTAAGCGCCCTTCGGCGAAACAGGCTGCTGCTATCACTCATTGCACTGCAGATGGTCTATGCCATTGCCGTTAGCATCTATGTAGGACGGTCATATTGGGATTTTTCGACCTCTTCCCTGATTGTCATCTCAGTTCGTCTGCTTGGTTTCATGTTCGCAAATTTCGTTCTTTGGCGACTTGGCGTTGCCATGTTCGTCGTGCGACCCAAAAAGCCAATTCAATGGATGTTGCAAGATCTGCGATCCAAGATGGCAGATGTTGAAAAAGCGACCGATGCGGTTATCTGCTTTCTCAGCATCGTCGCTCTTATCCTGACCTATACCTTCCTGAAGAACGAAATACATGCTGTGAATCCGACACTCTGGGATGAGCAATTTGTACAATGGGACCGGTTTCTGCACGGCGGCGTCGATCCGTGGACCTTGCTATGGCCCATTTTGGGATCCCCGATCGTAACCACTGCGATAAATGGCGCCTATCACATCTGGTTTCCCATGATTTACATCGCGGTTTGCGTCGCCTGTCTGGACCGCAGTGACCCGAACCGCAGCACCGTTTTTCTGGTAGCGTTTGCTCTGTGCTGGTTTGTAGGCGGCAATGTGATTGCAACCATCTTTGCCTCGGTTGGTCCCGTTTACTACGAACCCTTCAATCTTGGCTCTGACTTCGTTCCGCAGATGGAGTTGTTACGTAAATCACACGAAATCAGCCCGGTCTGGGCGCTGAATGTGCATGAAATGCTGTTGGATGGTTATCGGAATAATGGGCTAGCAGGCGGAATCTCGGCGATGCCCAGCATGCATGTTGCCTCTACTGTGCTGCTGGCGTTCTACGGCTTCACCTATTCGCGTTGGCTCGGCTGGGCGCTGTCGGTGTTTGCCTTCATCATCTTATTAGGCTCGGTTCACCTCGCCTGGCACTACGCCATCGACGGGTATGTCTCAATCCTGCTGGCTTCATGCTTCTGGTGGCTGTCCAAGAGGCTGACGGCCAAATTTGGACCTTCCACCTGAAGGTCAGGACATCTCGGCCAGTCGCGCGACGTATCGGGCCAGAGTATCGATCTCAAGGTTCACGCGATCACCAACCGAGACGTCACCCCATGTGGTGACCTCTTTGGTGTGGGGAATGAAGTTGATACCAAAGTCACACCCGTCCACATCATTAACCGTCAGCGATGTGCCGTTCAGCGCGACGGACCCTTTCGGAGCGATAAACCGGGCCAGATTGGCCGGCGCCCGCAATGTCACCCGCGTGCTGTCACCCTCGTCTATCACAGAGACCACCTCTGCCACGCCATCCACGTGGCCCGAGACGATGTGCCCTCCCAATTCATCCCCGACTTTCAAGGCACGTTCCAGATTGACGCGCTTGCCCACCTGCCAACTGTCCAGATTGGTTTTCGAAACCGTCTCAGCGCTGATCTGCACATCATACCAATCATCGCCCAACGCGATGACGGTTAGGCAGACGCCATCACTTGCGATTGAAGCGCCAATATCAATGCCCGCCGTTTCATAGCTTGTCTTGATCCGTGCCCGCAGGTCGCCCTGCTGGTCCAGTTCGGTAACGGTGCCAATATCGGTGACGATCCCTGTGAACATATCATTAACCCTCTGAACCTAGCTTCAATAGCCGAGGTAAAGGCACGCAGCTCTACCGGCAAGCCCTGCCTTGCCGTGAAAACGACAAAGAGGCATAATTTTATACAAACGCACCACAAGGCCACTAGACGAGCAGATTGCATGGCACCCTTGACCGCTTGCCCCGACCAGCGTGTGTTCCTGTTTCTACAGGGACCGCATGGTCCGTTCTTTAACGCGCTTGGTCGGATGCTGCGGGCTGCGGGTGCTCAGGTCTGGCGGGTCGGCTTCAACGCGGGCGATCAGGCTTTCTGGGGCGACAAATCCAGTTACATTCCATATCGCGGCGCGCCAGATGATTGGCCGGAGACCTTAAGCGAATTGCTCACCCACTATGATGTGACCGATATCGTGCTCTATGGCGACACCCGGCCCGTGCATGCACGAGCAGTTGAGATTGCCAAAGCACACGGGATCACGGTTCATGTGTTTGAAGAAGGCTACCTGCGCCCATGGTGGGTGACGTATGAACGAAACGGGTCGAACGGAAACTCACGCCTGATGGAACTGGATGTGGCGCAGATGCGGACGGCGCTGGAACAGTCCGAAGGGCACGCACCCCCACCGCCTTCCCATTGGGGCGATATGCGCCAGCACATCTTTTACGGTGCCCTCTATCACTGGTTTGTGCTGTTTCTGAACCGCAGATATCAGAAATTCCGACCCCATCGAGAGCTGCCGGTTTCGAAAGAGTTTCGTTTGTACTTCAAACGTCTGAGTCTGATGCCCATTCACAGGCTACAGCGGGGTTGGGCCACAGCACAGGTCAGATGGAGCGGTTTTCCATACCATCTTGTGTTGCTTCAATTGGGCCATGACAGTTCGGTGCAGTACCACTCGGATTTTTCCTGTATGTCCGAGTTTCTCGAATTGGTGATCGCCGGATTCGCCAAAGGCGCCCCTGCGCATCAACACCTTGTCATCAAGGAACACCCGCTTGAGAACCACCGTGAACCGCTGCGGCTGCGGGCGCGCCAGCTTGCGGCACAGCACGGCATCACAAACCGAATTCACTATGTGCCCGGTGGTAAGCTGGCCAGGTTGCTAGACGATGCAAAATCCGCCGTGACGGTAAATTCCACGGCAGGCCAGCAGGTTCTATGGCGTGGCATACCTTTGCGAATTTTTGGGCAGTCGGTTTATGACAAGCCCGAATTCGTATCTCGGCAATCGATTGAGGCATTCTTTGCCCAGCCAGATGCCCCGGGCGGCAAGGCCTATCGGGCCTATCGCCAATTTCTTCTGGAAACCTGCCAAGTCCCCGGGGGGTTCTATTCTCGCCAAGGGCGTCGTCAATTGCTGCGGCGGGCGGCTGACATGATGCTATCGGCTCAGGACCCCTATCAAGGGTTGCTCTCCGATAAAGAGGCCACAACGCCACAGTTGCGCGTTGTTGAATGATCGCGGGCAACCTGCT
The DNA here is from genome assembly GCF_056532915.1 of Ruegeria sp. H9. Taxonomy (NCBI): domain Bacteria; kingdom Pseudomonadati; phylum Pseudomonadota; class Alphaproteobacteria; order Rhodobacterales; family Roseobacteraceae; genus Ruegeria; species Ruegeria sp. H9. The sequence continues at coordinate 987,343 of NZ_JBQFNX010000002.1, forward strand.
GCTGGATGTTTCGAAGCGATGCGGGTAACCTTCACAAAACAAAGACGATTGAGGTAAATCGGCAGTGCAGCGCTTTCCTACCCGATGGATCCGGGGGGTTTCCCTTGTGGCGACCCTTGGCCTGCTGGCAGCATGCCAGCTTCCCAAATCCGGGCCGAACAAAAACGAAATTCTAGCCGGGTCGGTCGAAAACGGGGGTAACGCCTTTGTGGTTGAGGTCGACGACCGTGTTGCGCGGGCCACATCGGTGATTCCGCAATACGGGTTTTCGAAATCCTTCCGCAGCGCGCAAAGCGTCGCATCCGATACCGTACGCCCCGGCGATATTCTGAGTCTCAGCATCTGGGAAAATGTCGAGGATGGGTTGCTAAGTTCCGCAGCCGGTGGCGCAACCGTTCTGGATCAGGTGCAGGTCGACAGCGAAGGTTACATATTTGTTCCTTATGCAGGGCGGCTGCGTGCAGCGGGCAATACGCCCGAACAGCTCCGCACGTTAATTTCCTCGAAGCTGGAGGAACAGACTCCGGATCCGCAGGTCCAAGTGTCGCGCACTCCGGGCGATGGGTCGACCGTTTCTCTGACCGGAACTATCGGCGCGCCGGGAATCTATCCGATTGAGCGACCGACTGGCTCGTTGTCGACCATGCTCGCGCAAGCAGGCGGGGTGGCAGTTGCATCCGATATCGCATTGGTCACTGTGATCAGGGGCAAGCAAAGAGGAACCATCTGGTACGACGATCTGTTCCGCAACCCGGAAACCGATATCGCCTTGCGCGGCGGCGATCGCATTCTGGTCGAACAGGACAGCCGCTCATACATCGCGCTGGGCTCGACCGGCGGGCAATCCCGCGTGGCCTTTGAAAGTCAGGACCTATCCGCCCTTGAGGCGCTGGCTCAGGTCGGAGGCTTACAGCCGCTATCCTCAGACCCGACAGGTATTTTTGTTCTGCGTGAGGAACGGCAGGATGTGGCGCGCAATGTCATGGGACGTCCCGAGCTACAGGGTGATCAGCGCATGATCTATTTGCTGAACCTGACCGCGCCCAATGGCCTGTTCATCGCCCGCGATTTCGTGATCCGAGACGATGACACGATATACGTCACCGAGGCCCCATATGCACAGTGGAGCAAATCTGTCTCGCTGATTGCTGGAGGTCTGACGCCATTTGCGAATGTGGCGACGCTTACGGGTAACTGATGAATGCTCTCTGAATCGGAGAACACGGCCGGGGGCGAACGCTCCCGGCTTTTTGTTTACAACGGTGGGTTCCTGACACAGTCGCGGCTGCGTCGTATATTATCTCTGGCCGGGTATGACATCCGGCTTGGTCTGCCACAGCCAGACGATCTGGTCGGGGTCTGGGGCAACAGCCCGACAGCCCATCGGGGAATGGGTATCGCGCAGAAACGCGATGTGCCCGTCCTGAGGGTCGAAGACGCGTTCCTGCGGTCTCTGCACCCTGGACGAAGCGGTGAGGCACCCATGGGTCTGTTGTTGGATCGATCGGGTCTGCATTTCGATCCGAGTGTGCCTTCGGATCTGGAAACTCTGTTAGCCACGCATCCGCTGGACGACACCGCCCTGCTGGATCGCGCGCGAGGCGCAATCGCGCGCATCCGAGAGCTGAATCTGAGCAAATACTCGGCCTTTGACCTTGATCTGACGCCTCCCGATCCTGGCTACGTTCTAGTGATCGACCAGACGCAGGGAGATGCTGCCGTCACCGCAAGCAACGGCGACTATGCACGGTTCCGCGAGATGCTGGTAATCGCGCAAGAGGAAAACCCCGGCGCACGCATCCTCATCAAAAGCCACCCCGAAACCACGGCAGGCCACCGCAAGGGATACTTTTCCGATCAGGATCTGAGTGACAGAATATCGATCCTCGACAGCCCCATAAGTCCATGGTCGCTGCTTGAAGGGGCCATCGGGGTTTACACGCTGTCCTCGCAGATGGGATTTGAGGCGATATTGGCCGGGCACAAACCTCGCGTGTTCGGGCAACCATTCTACGCTGGGTGGGGGCTGACGCAGGATGATGCCCCCCTGCTCCGTCGCCAACGGAATCTTACGCGGGCGCAGCTTTTTGCCGCCGCGATGATCCTGTACCCGCGCTGGTATGATCCCTACAATGATCGTTTGTGCGAATTGGAATGCGTGCTCGATACGCTTGAGGCGCAAACCCGAGCCTGGCGGCAGGACCACAAAGGCTGGACCGCCTCCGGGATGCGGGTATGGAAACGCCGCCACCTGCAACGCATGTTCGGCCAGCACGGCAAGGTGCGTTTCGTGGCCGAGCAGCCAGAGAATACCAAACAACCCCATATGGTTTGGGCCAGCCGGGCCGGTGAGACGCTGAATGCAACCCGAATCGAGGATGGCTTTTTACGATCCCGCGGGTTGGGCGCGGAGCTGGTGCCGCCGCTATCGCTGGTGACCGATGATATCGGCATCTACTACGATCCTACGCATCCCAGCCGCCTGGAGGAATGGATCACCAAACGCGAAACTTTGCGCCCTGATCAGAGGCTCCGCGCCGAACGGCTGACAGCCCGATTGCTGGCCGAAGGACTAAGCAAGTACAACATCGGCCACCCTGCCCCGGACCTGCCGACTGGCCACCGGATTTTGGTGCCGGGTCAGGTTGAAGATGACGCCTCAATCCGGCTGGGAACGAGCAACATCCGCACCAATCTCGATCTGCTGCGCGCAGCGCGCGAGGCCAATCCCGACTCTGTGTTGATCTACAAACCGCATCCGGATGTTGAGGCTGGGTTGCGCGATGGCAAGATCGAAACCGATCTGGCCGATGTCATTGTAGAAGGCACCGATCCTGCCACCCTGCTTGGACAGGTGGATGAGGTCTGGACTATGACATCTCTGCTGGGGTTCGAGGCTTTGCTGCGTGGCGTCCGGGTCACCACACTCGGCGCTCCGTTCTACGCCGGTTGGGGGCTGACAACGGATCTGGGGGCAGTGCCTGCGCGACGTGGCGCGCGGCCTTCGCTGATGGGATTGGTGCACGCAACGCTGATTGACTACCCCCGCTATCTCGATCCGGTGACGGGACAGACCTGCCCCGTCGAAATCGCGGTCGAACGGCTTGCGCAGGGCACACCATCCCCTACCGGACCCGTAAATCGCATCTTGTCCAAATTTCAGGGCGCGCTGGCGACGCATGCGCATTGGTGGCGCTGAAGGCTAGTGCGTCACGCGCGCCCAGCGATGTAGGATATCGCCGCCAACGACCTGTGTCTCGATCAGATCAAATCGGGGGGCAGTATCCAGAGTATCAAGCCTCAGTGCCCCGATCGCGGACAGCCCTTCTGCCCCGATGGTCAGCCCTGCTATAAAACCGACCAACTCATCGACCAGATCGCCCTTTAGCAAAGATGCAGCCAATGCTGATCCGCCTTCGCAAAAGACACGCGTCAATCCGGCCTGCCCGAGCTGCTGCAACAGATCAGCCGCATCCACGTGATGACCATCCAGCGCACAAGGGATCAGACGGGCACCCAACCCCTCCCACGCACGCGCACGCTCGGGGTCTGGGTGGGGGCCGTGACAGAGCCAGATAGGGATATCGGACGCGGTTCGCGCAAGTTGCCCCATCAAGGGCAGATCCAGATGGCGCGAGACCACCACGCGCACCGGCTGATGCTGCACGCCCAGATCACGAACCGTCAGCGACGGATCATCGGCGCGCGCTGTTCCTGCTCCGACCATAACCGCATCGTGGCGCGCACGCATCGCATGCACCGCGCGGCGAGCATTTGGACCTGTGATCCACTGACTGTGCCCGGTTTCCGTGGCAATCCGTCCATCAAAGCTACTGGCCATTTTCAAAGTCACAAACGGGCGGCCTTGCTCGGTTTTCAGGAAAAACCCTGCGTGATCGCGGGCCGCCTGTTCCGCCAGAACGCCGGTGGTGACCTCAATCCCGGCCTCGCGCAACAGGGCAAACCCTTGCCCAGCGACCCGAGGATCGCTGTCTTCGATCGCCGAGACCACACGGGTAACACCGGCCGCAATCAGCGCTTCGGCACAGGGCGGCGTCTTTCCGTAGTGTGAACAGGGTTCAAGCGAGACATAGGCGGTGGCACCTCGCGCGGCCTTACCCGCCTGCGTCAGAGCCATAGGTTCTGCATGCGGACGACCCCCGGGCTGCGTCCAGCCGCGACCAACGATGCGTTCATCGCGCACGACGACACACCCGACGGACGGATTCGGCCAGCAGGTGCCTTGGCCGCGCCGCCCCAATGATAGGGCCAGCGCCATATATCGCTTATCTGTATCGCTCACTCATCCGTCGAAGGTTGCGGCGGGCGCAACTCGTGGACAAACTCCTCGAAATCATCGGCCGCCTGGAAATTCTTGTACACACTCGCAAAGCGAACATATGCGACCGTATCAATCCGGGCCAGCGCTTCCATTACAATTTCACCGATTTTATTCGAAGGGATATCGGTTTCCCCCATGCTTTCAAGACGGCGCACGATACCGGAGATCATCTGATCAATCCGATCGGGATCAATGGGCCGCTTCTGCATCGAAATACGGATCGAGCGTTCCAGCTTGTCGCGGTCGAAGTCTTCGCGCTTACCGTTGGTTTTGATGACGACCAGATCACGCAGTTGCACGCGTTCATAGGTGGTGAACCGTCCGCCGCAGGCCGGGCAGAACCGCCGTCTACGGATCGCGACGTGATCCTCTGCCGGGCGTGAATCTTTGACCTGAGTATCGATATTTCCGCAAAACGGGCAGCGCATCCGCCGTCTCCTCGTCCCTAGCTGGCCACTTTTTGTAAGCGCTGCGGCTTACTTATCCACAACTATAGGACAGCCTCTAGGGTTTGGGTAGTCGGAATTTTCCACCCCAATATAAAGCGTCACCCAAAATGCGCAGCGACCTTTCTTTCATGCGGCGCGTTGCGGTGTTCAAACAGATATATCCCTTGCCATGTGCCCAGCGCAGGCACCCCACCTGATACCGGTATCGACAGCGAAACAGGCATCATCGCGGCCTTGATATGGGCGGGCATGTCGTCCGGCCCCTCATAGGTGTGGCGCAGATAAGCCATCGACGGATGATCCGATTGCGGCACCAGCCGTTCAAAGAATGCGCGCAGATCAGTCTGCACCTCGGGGTCGGCGTTTTCCTGAATAAGCAGCGAACAAGAAGTGTGGCGCACAAAGAGCGTCAGCAAACCGTCCGAAACCGGCCTCAGCCAACTGCGCAAAGGGGCGGTAATCTCATAGAGCCCCACGCCCTGTGTCTGAATCGAGAATTCTGTCTGCATCGCAGGTCAATTGATAAACGGACGGACGCCGCACCGTGCATTTGCGCCCTGTACCGACATGCTGTCACCCGGCTGGAACCCGGCTGTGACCGAAAAGCTGCCTTTCTGCGGGACATTGGCGGGTTGTTTCAGTGTGAACTGTACCGCCGTCCGGCGTCCCGTTGTCACGCTAGGGCCGTAGCCGCGCAGAACGTAGATTTGTTGCTGCCACCCAGCACCCAATTTCCGGCGGGCAAAATCAGCAGCGGCGCACCAATATCCATCAGTATCCTGACGTGCCCTTGGAATGACCTCGAAGTCTGTGCCGCTCATCGGTTCTGTTCGATAACCGTTCGGCGCTGCATCGACGACGCCCGCAGAGCTGGTCATAAGCATTGCTGCAAATGCGCAAAGTATTATCTGTTTCATCGTGACCATCTTCCTGTTTCCATGTGAAATATAGACTAGTGCGTCGCCATCGTCAGCACAGCGAACTAACGATCATGTCAGCTTGACCCACGTGGTTCGTGAACAGGCTCTAACCATCCCTGATAGCGGATCAGGTGTCCCAATCCCGGTGCTGTCGCCGAAATGTCAAAGCGAAACCTCAATTGTGCGTCCTCAGCCTCGGTCGATCCGGAACGTGGCAAAAGAAACCCCGGACACGGAATGCCAAATAAAGCGAGGCGGCGGATCTCAATGGTCAGCCCCTTATCAGTTCGCACCGGCTGCAACCATATTGTCAGCCCGCCGATCTGTTCCCGCACCATGCCACACAGCGGATCAAAAGTGATCCGTGAACGCGTTTTGTGGCCTGCGAAATCCCGTTCCCATTGCCAATATGCACCGGACTTTCGGATCGTAAGGGTGACCGGCAAATCTTCGCCCGCAGGTGGAAATCGTCCGATGCGAAGTGCCAGAGCGACCAAAACGCCTCGGCCACGCTGAATGCTGCATCGACCAGAGTAGCGACCTTCCCCGCTGTGCAAATCCCTGACCAATCCAGGCACAGCTTCATCTATACCCAGCGCCTGCAGGAATGGATCACGATCAGAATCCATCTTGGGCAAATCGCGATCTGAGAGAAGGATCAGGAACCAGGCACTCATCCCGCCGCCCAAATAGCGCATATCTGTTACGGGCAATCATCCGGTACAGCGGGTTCTTCAGAAACCTCGGCAGGTATCGACACAAGGACAATACCCGCCACGGAACATATAATGCACGCATCGCAGCGGCAAATGCGTCGAGATTTTGGTGCACCTTTCCTTTGACGATCACCAAATTGGTTTCAAATTCGTCTGTCGGCAGGTTCAGGAGAGTATAAAGCTGCTGCCCAAGCGGTGACTGCGCAGTTGCAAATAGAAATTTCTGATCTCGATCATGGCGCAACATGAAGTGAAAAAACCCTGAACACAGCACGCATTCACCGTCGAAGACGATCAAATCTGTATCGATGGAAAGATCATCAGCCACGAGAGATCAAGAAATAACAAAAGGTTCCCCGTGATGCTGTCACGTCGAATGCGCCGCAGCAATGCGACATGACTTACCAGAAGAATGAGAGGGGCGTGCCGGGGAACCCGTTGAAACGGCTTGGTGGACCGCTCGCTCAGGCTCTGACCTTTTCCCCAAAAGGCGCTGACCCGACAACACCGGTCATGTAGCTATTGGCCAAGGCTACGGACATGGCCATTTCTGCCATATCTTTGCGAGTTGCGGTCAATTCCTGGGTATCAGCACCGAGGCTGGCGCATTGCCACGGTTTGCCGCTAGGGTAACGGTATTACAGTAACGCGTTTTTTGGGCTGGGTGATGGACGTCGACATTTCACGCATTCAATTGCTGACACGGACCCTTGAGGATCACGCAAGCGCGACCGTGGTGGAACAAGTCCTGAGTGACTGCGCATTGACCCGCAGCGATATTGAACCGCCTGCCAAAAGGTACAGCGCCCACAAAGAAGCGCTGTTTGTCCGACACGCCTGCGATGCACTTGGCGATATCACCTTTGGGGCACGGGCGGGTCTGGAATTCAGTTCTTCTTCCAGCATTACGGCCTATATTAGCAAGTACTCTCGTGATCTGAAGCAGGTGATCGAGAATACGGCGCGGTTTCATGGCATTATCGACCCGGCCCTGGCCTTCAATCTGCGCCTTTCAGGTAACGCTGCCTCGCTTGAGGCCGATTGGAAAGACCCGAGCTTTTCCCGCTATCATCGGCGGACCGAGTTCCTGCTGTTTGGCGCGATCGCCCGGATGCGGGCGTTGACTCAGTTGAATCTGAATCCGATTGAGATACGGTTTCAGCACACAGTTGGGCAACACCAAGCCACCTACCAGAAAATCGGAGGTTTCCCAGTTACCTTCGGGGCCGAACGCTTGGAAATCATCCTGTCGCTGCCCTCGCTGGAAACACCGATCCCGACCTACGACCCTAGCCTGCGCGCGCATTTGGTTGAATTTGGCGAACGCCTGCTGGCCGAAAGACAGTCGCCAAGACAGAAAACCCGAGCACAGATCGAAGGGTTGATCACAGATGCGATGCCGGGGGGAATCGTACAGGTGGACGACGCCGCCTCCCAGCTCGGCCTAAGCCCTCGAACACTGGCTCGCCGCCTAGCTGATGAAGGCACCTCATATCGTGAGATTGTTGAAGATTTACGATGTGACCTGGCGCAGACCTTTATCAAGAACGGTATGCATCTGTCCGAAATCTCGTATTCGCTCGGTTATTCCGATCAGGCTGCGTTTTCCACCGCCTTCAAACGTTGGACGGGTCAGGCCCCGACTGCTTTTCGCAAACGTGTCTCTCATCCGCTTTCATGAAGCTACAACGTGGCCGGGGGTCATCAGCCCAATCACCTCGCCCCGGCCTGTCCATGAGTGGACAGCGGCGATATAAAGATGGCATCGCCGGACTCCTTGCGAATTCCCGCCAATTTGATTTGAAGTTCAGTCATTGTGAGCGGGCGAAAGAAAAAAGCGCCTCGGGATGAGGCGCCTTTCGATTTACTGATCCAGGAAGGACCGCAATTTACGCGACCTACTCGGGTGTTTCAGCTTACGCAGCGCCTTCGCCTCGATCTGGCGGATACGTTCGCGCGTCACGCTGAACTGCTGACCGACCTCTTCCAGCGTGTGGTCGGTGTTCATGCCGATGCCAAAGCGCATCCGCAGAACCCGCTCTTCACGCGGGGTGAGAGAGGCCAGAACCCGTGTGGTGGTTTCCTTGAGGTTTTCCTGAATGGCGCTGTCCAGTGGCAGCACGGCATTCTTATCCTCGATGAAATCACCGAGCTGGCTGTCTTCCTCGTCGCCGATGGGCGTCTCGAGGCTGATCGGCTCTTTGGCGATTTTCATCACCTTGCGCACTTTCTCAAGCGGCATTTGCAGCTTTTCAGCCAGTTCTTCCGGCGTTGGCTCGCGGCCGATTTCGTGCAGCATCTGACGACCTGTCCGGACCAGCTTGTTGATCGTTTCGATCATATGCACCGGGATACGGATCGTGCGCGCCTGATCCGCGATCGAACGCGTGATCGCCTGACGGATCCACCAGGTCGCATAGGTCGAGAACTTATAGCCCCGGCGGTATTCGAACTTGTCCACCGCCTTCATCAGGCCGATGTTACCTTCCTGAATAAGATCAAGGAATTGCAGGCCGCGGTTCGTGTACTTTTTGGCAATCGAGATCACCAGACGCAGGTTGGCCTCGACCATTTCCTTCTTGGCTTGCCGCGCCTCTTTCTCACCCTTTTGAACCTGCTGCACGATGCGGCGGAATTCAGGGATATCGAGACCAACATATTGGCCAACCTGAGCCATGTCGTTGCGCAGTTCCTCAACCTTTTCGGTCGAGCGTTCGATGAACATCTGCCAACCCCGACCCGGTTTCTCGGCCATTTCGGCCAACCAGTTCGGATCCAGCTCGCGCCCACGATAAGCATCGATGAACTCGCGACGGTTGATGCGAGCCTGGTCAGCCAGTTTCACCATCGAGCTGTCCAGTGACATAATCCGGCGATTGATGCCATAGAGCTGGTCGATCAGAGCTTCGATCCGGTTGTTGTGCAGGTGAAGACCATTCACCAGTTCAACAATCTCAGCGCGCAGCTTCTGATAGGTTTCTTCGTCCTTCGCGCTGAAAGTGCCATCCTCATTCAGCGTCGCAGAAATCCGGCTGTCCTGCATTTCGGACAGCATTGCGAAGTCGGTCGAGATGCGTTCCAGCGTGGTCAGAACCTGATCCTTCAGCGCTGCTTCCATCGCGGCCAGTGACATGTTGGCCTGATCGTCGTCATCATCGTCATCATCGTTGGCGATCGGGTTGCCGTCAGCGTCAAGCTCCGGCCCCTCATCCTTGGCAGGCTTGGCCGCCTGCACCGATGAGGTATCGACAACCGGCTCTTCAACCTCGCCGTCTTCATCCATCTGGTTGCCGAAAGTGGTTTCCAGATCGATGACGTCCCGCAGCAGAATGTCTTCGGACAAAAGTTCATCATGCCAGATGGTGATCGCTTGGAAGGTCAGCGGGCTTTCGCACAGACCAGCGATCATGGTGTTCCGACCGGCTTCGATCCGCTTGGCGATAGCAATCTCGCCCTCGCGGCTCAGCAGTTCGACTGAACCCATCTCACGCAGATACATGCGTACGGGGTCATCGGTGCGATCCAGCTTTTCGGTTGCAGCACCAGCCAGCGCAACCTCGCGCGGACCTTCGGTGGTGACCAGTTCGGTCGAGCCTTTGTTTTCTTCTTCTTCGGCTTCTTCATCTTCGATGATGTTGATGCCCATCTCGGACAGCATCGACATAACATCTTCGATCTGTTCCGAGCTGACCTGATCAGGCGGCAGAACCTGATTGAGCTGGTCGTAGGTGATGTAACCTTTCTCGCGAGCCTCGGCGATCATCTTCTTGACCTGGGCCTGGCTCATGTCCAGCGAGATTTCCTGTTCCTGCTCGTCGGATTTGCGGTCTTCGTTCGTATCCTTGGCGGCCATTCAATGCTCCTGCAGGGATGGGTGATTCGTTTGAACCGAATCATTAGCGCGTAGAAGTGATTCGGCCACCCGTTTACCCGTTTTTCTTTTCCAGTGCCTTACGAAAACACCACTTCATCGATGTTTCCGTTCGAATTTGATGCCAGACGTGATGGCCTCAAACGCGTCTTTCTCATCGCGGTTGATTCGCGCACCATTGTCGGCGATGTCGAAAACGGCCCTGTCTTCGTTCTGGCTGCGGCTTGTACGGTTGCGCTCTTCGGCGGCTTGCGCCAGCCGATATGTCAGCGCCTCATCGGCCAGATCAGACAATTCCTCTGCCGCTTCGGCAATCTCAGCATCCAACCCCCGGAGCGCTTTGATCTTTGCGAGTTCCTCGGCCAGCGTCATCTCGGCCTTTTCAACGTCGCCCGGTTTGTACACACAGGGGATCACTGCGACATGGCGAAGGGCCAGCAGGTTTTCAAGGGGTTCCGGCCCCAAAGTTTGCATGATGTGGTCTTGCAGGTTATCGGGATTGTCAATCGCATGACGCAGGATTGCCCCCCGCAAGGCCGCATGATCAGGGTCGTGGCAATCCATTTCTTCCAGCTGAGCTTCGAATTGCACAACAACCTGCGGATTCAGGATGGCAATCGCGAGAATTGCCGCTTCGCGCAGTTGAATATCCGCATTCTCGGCCGAGGCCAGAAATGACGCCCGTGCGCCTGGCGTGGCAGGCTGTGCCTGCGGCTGCCATTTTCCGCGCGGTTGCCACGGACGATTTTGCGATTGTCGCTGTGGGCGAAACAATTGCCAGCGCAGGTCCTTAATTTCCTGCCCGTAGTGCGATCGGATCGAGGGGTCGCGGATCAGCTTGATCTTCTCTCGCAGGGATTTATCCAGCGCCGCTTTGCGTTCGGGGCTGTCAAAGACCTTGCCTTCCGTCTCGCGTTGCCAGAGCAGTTTGACCATCGGGATTGCAGCATCCAGCACACCCTGCACCGCTCCCGAACCTTCGGCGCGCAGCAAATCGTCGGGGTCCTTGCCTTCGGGCATCAGTGCAAAGCGCAAGGATTTGCCCGCTTCCAGCAACGGCAGCGCCAAGTCGACCGCCCGCATCGCCGCGCGCAGCCCTGCCGTATCGCCATCCAAAGCGATGATCGGCTCGTCAGAGATGCGCCAAAGTAGTTGCAACTGATGCTCGGTGATCGCAGTCCCCAATGGCGCAACCGACGCGCCAAACCCGGCCTCAGCCAAAGCGATCACGTCCATATAGCCCTCGGCCACAACCAAAGGCTGCCCCTTGCCTGCCGCCTGTCGTGCGGGGCCATGGTTGTAGAGGCTGCGGCCTTTGTCGAACAGATCGGTCTCGGGCGAGTTCAGGTATTTGGCGTTGTCATTGGGATCCATCGCCCGGCCACCAAACGCAATGCACCGCCCGCGCGGGTCGCGGATCGGGTACATGATGCGGTTGCGGAATGTGTCATAGGGCTTTTTGCCCTTGTTCGAAGGTTTCGCCAGCCCGGCCCCAAGGATTAGGTCCTCGGAGACATTCTTACCGGTTAGATGATCCCACAGAGCCTGCCAGCCCTCGGGTGCGAAACCGATTTCCCAACGGTCCAGCGCCTTCGCGTCAAGACCGCGACGTGTCAAATAATCACGTGCCGCCGCCCCTGCCCCAGTCTTGAGTTGCAAACGAAAGAACTGCACAGCCTGTTCCATCACCTCGGCCAGCTGTGAACGGCGGTCCTGCTTTTCCTGCGCCTTGGGATCACGCGCGGGCATCGGCATCCCGGCCTCGCGCGCCAGAATTTCCACGGCTTCTATGAAAGAGACATTCTCGGTCTCTTTCACAAAACTGATCGCGTCCCCTTTGGCGTGGCAGCCAAAGCAATAATAGAATCCCTTTTGGTCATCGACGTGGAACGAGGCGGTCTTTTCGTGATGAAAGGGGCAAGGCGCCCACATATCCCCCTTGCCCTGATTGGATTTGCGCTGGTCCCACATGACCTTACGCCCAACAACCTGAGACAGGCTGAGGCGCGTGCGCAGTTCATCCAGAAATCCGGGGGGCAAAGACATGGGTCAAACCTGCCAGAAATGAAAACGCGCGCCAAGGGGATGGCGCGCGGTTGTCCACAGAGAAATGATCTGACTGTGGATTATTGTTGTAAACACAACTCCAGCCACGCAGCTCCGAGATCCTTCTTACGCACGTCGCGCATCTTCTGCTCATATACCCAAGGCGTGATCAGCGGAACAGCGGCATTGTAGTTCTCGGGCCAGGTAGGACCACTGTCGGCCACCGCCTGCGCCACATCGCGTTCCTTGACCCGGTCAAGTCGTGCTTTCTGTATCGCTGCAACAACGTCGGCCTGATACTTGCAGCTCTGTTCCTTGGTTTCCTGTGCAACCACTGGCGTGGCCAGCACGGCCGCAACGATAGCGATACGCAACATGGGGATCTCCCGGGATTCGTTTCTTTCAGCGCAGCTTAGCCGCGCACGGCGATGCCTTCCATCGCCCTTTTCAAATCGTGAATCAACGTCTCAGCCATTGAACGGAAGACCATGATCTGAAACGCGTCCTCTCCAACGCGCGTGATCGAAGCAGTCATGTGGAAGAGCAGGGTGCGGGAGGTATGGCCGCGCTTGAAATGCACCTTGCGCAGATCAACCGGCACTACGCGCGCCAGTACGTCTTCGACATCAGCACCCTCTAACCGGACCACAGCCCAGGCATCTGATTGGTCCACAATGGCAGCATTCTCGGTCAGGGTCGCATCAGGAGACGGCCCGATCAGCATCGCATGCGCCGGGCCGAACCAGATCGCCCGCGCGCCAGCCTTACCCGTTGCGCGGTTGGCCGATGGATAGGCCATCCCGTGCGCTGCTTTCAAAGCTTCGGATAGCGCCTTTTGCTTACCCTTGAAAGGTGAGATCGAATGGATCGCCCCTACATCCTCTTCGCTGAGCGTTACTGAGCCGATAGTCAAAGGCAGCAACCCGTCGCAGGGTGTTTTGGCGGTCAGATTATCCACGGACGCGCCCTCCTTCGGGGTCAAAGAAAACCGGGTTCACCACTTCACACAGGGTTGTCACGCCGCGCAGATGATCGACCATTTTCACGATTTCTCCATACCTCTCAGGCCCGTCCGCCAAGAAGCCCAAGCCCAACATCGTTTCCAGCGTCGGGGAATAACACACGGAGGTCAGATAGCCCTGATCATTGGTCCGCACCGGCTCGGCCTCTTCCCGGTAAAGATGCGCACCCGCCAGCAATTCCTTGCTTTCGCCAATGGGTTTGAGCCCGACCAACCGCTCGCGCCCCGGCTCTTCAAGGCCCGGACGTTGCGACATGGTTTTGCCGATGCAATCCTTCTTCTGCGACACCATCCGACCCATGCCGATATCATAGGCAGTCGCCCGTCCGTGGATCTCGGAATGCGTAATAAAGCCCTTTTCGATCCGAAGAACGTTCAGTGCCTCCATCCCATAAAGACCACCGCCCAGTGTCTCAGCCCGGTCGGTCAAAACATCGAACAGGCTCGCGCCATAGCGCGCAGGCACGGCGATTTCATATGCATGCTCGCCCGAGAACGAGATCCGGAACAAACGCCCCTGCATACCCAGCACCGAGATCGATCCGCAAGCCATGAAGGGCCAGCTTTCTTCATCAAGAAGTGTGTCCAGCAGATCGTTCAACAATTCACGCGATTTTGGTCCGGCCACGGCAAACTGTGCCCACTGTTCAGTGACCGAGATGAACGAGACATCCAGATCAGGGCGCAGGCCCTGATGAACGAACTCCAGATGCTTCATTACATCGCCAGCACCTGCCGTGGTGGTGGTCATCAAGTAATGCGTCTCTCCCAGCCGCGCGGTGGTGCCATCATCCATGACGAATCCATCCTCACGCAACATCAGGCCATATCGCGTTCGGCCAACTTTGAGGGTCGAGAACATGTTCGTATAAACGAAGTCCAGAAACGCCCCCGCATCCGGCCCCTGTATGTCAATCTTGCCAAGCGTCGAGACATCGCACACCCCGACGGCCTGACGCACCATGTTGACCTCACGGTCACAGGATTGCCGCCACGTGGTTTCTTCATCCTTTGGGAAATAGCTGGGGCGATACCACAGCCCGGCCTCAACCAACGGAGCTTTCCGCGCTACGGTCGCTTTGTGCGAAGTGATAAAGCGTTGCGGTTTGAAACCCTTGCCTTCAGCCCCAGCGCCCAGCGCGGCAATGGCGATAGGAGAATACGGAGGGCGGAACGTCGTGGTTCCGGTTTCGGGTATCGCGCGCCCGGTGACGTCCGCCAGAATGGCCAATGCTGCCACGTTCGAATTCTTGCCCTGATCCGTCGCCATACCTTGCGTCGTATAGCGCTTCATGTGCTCGACTGACCGGAAATTCTCAGTCGCGGCCTGTTTGACGTCTTTCACTGTAACATCGTTCTGGAAATCCAGCCACGCGCGGCCTTTGCCGGGCACGGCCCAAAGCTGCGTGATCTCGTATGGCGTATCCTCGGCCTGCGGTGGCACAGTCTTCGAGGCCTTGTAGCCAAGATCGCCGAGCACGCCTTTGGCTGCCTCAATCCCTTCACGAAGGCAGGCTGTAGTTGAGAAAGATCCATTGCACGCACCCGCTGTCACCATGCCCGGCACGGCCCCCGGCGTTGGCACAAAGGCCTCGATCTCACGCTTCCAGATCGGGCGGCTATTCATGTGACACGTTAGATGAACCGAAGGATTCCAGCCCCCTGTCATGGCAAGGCAATCCGTGTGTATCCGTTCTTCTCCACTGGCGCGGCGCACTGTAATCGCCTCCAGCCCCTTACGGCCCGAACTGTTACAAACTTGCGCCCCGCGTAGAACCTCGTAATCGTCAGACAAGGGCGCGTCATGGCGGCTATCGATCACAGCCGCCACATGGACACCAGCATCCAACAAATCACGAGCAGTGCGATGGATATCGTCAGTATTTCCGAAGATCGTCACATTGCGGCCCGGGCTGACACCCCATCGGTTTAGATACGCCCGCACCGCGCCAGCGGTCATGATCCCCGGGCGATCATTGTTGCGGAATGCGACCGGGCGCTCCAGCGCGCCTGCCGCCAGAACTGACCGCTTGGCCACGATCCGCCAATAGGTTTCCAACGGCGCCCCGTTGGGGCGGTGATCCGTATGGTGAAAAACGCGTTCCAACGCCGCAAAGGTACCTTGGTCATAGGCACCTGCGATAGTGGTCCGGGTCATGATGCGGACATTGTCCATCGCGGCTAACTCGGCCAGCACTTCGTCAACCCAAACGGGACCCGGTTTTCCGTCGACCTCATAGGTCTCGGCCAGCAGACGCCCACCCACGCGACTGTTTTCGTCGGCCAGAATGACGTCCGCGCCGGCACGACCAGCGACCAGTGCGGCCATCAGCCCCGCAGGCCCTGCCCCGATAATCAGCAGATCGCAAAAGGCATAAGCGCTTTCGTACTTGTCGGCATTGTCTTCGCCCGACAGTGCTCCCAATCCGGCGGCACGTCGAATAATCGGCTCGTATAGCTTTTCCCAGAAGCTTTTCGGCCACATGAAGGTTTTGTAGTAAAAACCCGCGCCCAAAAACGGGGAAGCCAGATCGTTGATCCCCATCAAATCGACACTCAGGCTGGGCCAGCGATTCTGGCTGCGCGCTTCAAGTCCCGGATAGATCTCTTGCATCGTGGCGCGAATATTTGGTTCTTGACCTGCGCCTGCCCCCACGGTCATCAGCGCATTCGGCTCTTCGCTGCCTGCGCTCAGCACACCCCTAGGCCGGTGGTACTTGAACGAACGCCCCATCAGTCGTACGCCATTCGCCAAAAGCGCTGAGGTCAGGGTGTCGCCCGCATAGCCGCTATAGCTGGCACCATCGAAAACAAACGGAATCGACTGCGTACGATCGATAAGACCCTTTCCATCGATCCTCATGCCCGCTCCTCCGATGCCGGCTGCGCGTCGATCATCTCATGCGTGACCGTGTTTCGTGTGACCACGATCCATGCACCGCACCCGCCTTCGTGATACCAAAGCTCTCGTGTCGGCCCTGCCGGGTTTTCCCGTTGGTAGACAAAATCATCCCAAGCCGCCTCACCGGCATCCGGGGCCGGTCGGTCCAGATCCACTGCCGCCCCGCGATAATAGAATTCGCGCCGATCCCGCTCGCCGCAATATGGACAGGTGATCCTCATAGCCGCGCGCCCTTCTTGATCTTTTCAATAATACCCAAATCCAACATCGCGCCCCTCAATGCAGATTGTGCTGAGAGCCCTTGCCCTCTTCATCGATAATCCCGCGCCCGGTGCGGAAACGATCCAGTCGGAAGCCGGTGGCATTCTCGTGATACCGATCCGTCGCAATCAGATGCGCAAACACATTCCCCGAACCCGGAACCGCCTTGAAGCCACCATAGTTCCAGCCGCAATTGAGATAGAGCCCATCAATATCCGTTCGGTCTATGATCGGAGAGCCATCGGGCGACATATCCATGATCCCGCCCCAGGATCGCAGCACCCGCGCCTTGCCGATCATCGGCATCAGCGCCATCCCGGCCTCCATCACGCTTTCGACGGTGGGCAAGTTACCTCGCGCCGCATAGGAGGCGTAAAAATCCAGATCACCGCCAAAAACCAGCCCGCCCTTATCTGACTGGCTGATATAGAAATGCCCCATGCCAAACGTCACCACATGATCGATGCAGGGCTTCAGACCTTCGGTCACGAAGGCCTGCAAGACATGGCTTTCAATCGGCAGCCTCATTCCAGCCATCGCCGCCACCTGACCTGAACGCCCGGCAGCAACCGTCGCCACCTTCTTGGCCCGGATCGGCCCGCGCGAGGTCTGAACACCGCGAACCACGCCATTCTCGATATCAATACCGGTCACTTCGCAGTTCTGGATCAGATCCACGCCGCGCTGGTCCGCTCCGCGCGCATAGCCCCAGGCCACGGCATCGTGTCGCGCTGTACCTCCGCGCGGGTGGTAGAGACCGCCATACAGAGGGAACCTAAGGTCATCGAAATTCAGATAGGGCACCATCCGCCTCAATTCATCGCGATTGAGCAGGATAGCATCGTCACCCTGACTGATCATCATGTTGCCCCGGCGCGCAGCGGCATCACGCTGCCCGTCCGAATGGAACAGGTTGATGATCCCGCGTTGCGAATGCATGACATTGTAGTTCAGATCCTGCTCAAGACCTTCCCACAGCTTCAATGAGTGCGAGTAGAACTCGGAATTGCCCTGCAAAAAATAGTTCGCGCGCACAATGGTGGTGTTGCGCCCGATATTGCCCCCACCGATATAGCCCTTTTCCAGAACAGCGATATTGGTCAGACCATGTTCCTTGGCCAGATAATAGGCCGTGCTCAACCCATGACCTCCGCCGCCGATAATGACGATGTCATATTCGGATTTCGGTTCAGGCTCGCGCCAGTGCGGCGTCCAGCCTTTGTTGCCGGTCAGGCCCTCTTTCAGGACACGTAAGCCGGAGAAACGCATTCAGAACTCCCTACAGGTGTGTCGGCATCAAACCAACTTCACCCAGCAGTAACAACGCCGGAATCCGGTTCCACTCCTGTTTTCGACGAAAACTTGTCGCTGGGCGACCAATCCACACACTCTGACGACTTCGACCTAAATGAAAAATGGCCAACCCGATGGTTGGCCACTCAAGAATCTTCTGTTGTCTGTGCGCTCAGAGGCCCTTGGCGCGATAGCTTTTTGAGACGCGGTCGATCGCAACGATATAGGCCGCCGTGCGCAGATCGTCGACATCCGCGCGATCATGCCAGACTTCGCTCATCGACTGATAGGCAATGCGCATCGTGTCATCGAGACCAGAACGCACCAGCTCCAACTCGCCAGCGCCCTTTAGGTACTTAGCCTTGAAATCCGGAGACATCGACCAAGCGTCACCCAGATACCGATCCAACCGTTCCAGTTCGCTGACGATCAACTCATGCCGAGCTTCTTCCTGACGCCGCTGCATCCGGCCAAAACGGATGTGGCTGAGGTTTTTGACCCATTCAAAATAGGACACGGTCACACCACCGGCGTTTGCATACATGTCAGGAATGATCACCGTGCCTTTCTTGCGCATGATCTCATCAGCACCCGCCGTGACAGGCCCGTTGGCGGCCTCGATGATCAGTGGTGCCTTAATACGTTCGGCGTTGGATAGGTTTATTACCCCCTCCAGCGCCGCCGGAATCAGGATGTCACACTCGGCTTCAAGTACCGCGCCGCCCTCGGCGGAATGCGTGGCGTCGGGATAGTCCTTCACGCCGCCATGCTTGACAATCCACTGCCGCACGGCTTCTACGTCGATGCCATCGGGATTGTACAGTGCGCCATCCCATTCGATGATGCCGACCACACGCGACCCGTCTTCCTCGCTGAGGAACTTGGCTGCGTGATAGCCCACGTTACCCAATCCCTGCACGACGACGCGCTTTCCGTCCAGCGTGCCTGACAAGTTCGCCTTCTTGACGTCTTCCGGGTTTCGGAAGAATTCGCGCAACGCGTATTGGATGCCGCGCCCGGTTGCTTCGACCCTGCCCGCGATGCCTCCCGCGTTCAGCGGTTTACCTGTCACACAGGCTCGCGCGTTGATATCGGTCGTATTCATCCGCGCATATTGGTCAGCCATCCACGCCATTTCGCGCTCGCCTGTTCCCATATCGGGCGCAGGCACGTTCTGTGAGGGGTTGATCAGATCGCGCTTTGCCAGCTCATAGGCAAAACGACGCGTGATCTGTTCCATCTCATGTTCTTCATACTGGCGAGGATCAATGCAAAGGCCCCCTTTCGAGCCACCAAAGGGCGCTTCGACCAGTGCACACTTGTAAGTCATGAGCGCAGCGAGCGCTTCGACCTCATCCTGGTTCACCGCCAAGGCATAGCGAATGCCACCCTTTACCGGCTCCATATGTTCCGAATGAACCGAACGATATCCGGTAAAGGTGTGGATCTGCCCCCGCAGACGCACCCCGAACCGAACGGTGTAGGTGGCATTACAAACCCGTATCTTCTCTTCTAGCCCGGGCGGCAAATCCATCAGAGACGCCGCTCTGTTGAACATCAAATCAACACTCTCACGAAAGCTGGGTTCTTTAATGCCGGTCATAAAATCCTCCGTGCCGGTAGACGAGATACGTCATGACTTTTTGTCGCACTGCTTGCCAAATACCGCAATCAGTAACTGCACGTATTTTCATCAGTTTGTGAACTTTACTTTTCAGCTCCATTGGTGAGTCGGGCGTTAACGAAAGCCGCGCGATTGTCCAAAGGCGCGAAACAAAACCACCAATAACACCGGGAATAAAGCTGAATCTCGTTAAAAACGAGCAGCATAGTGTCCACTGCGCCCAAATCTCGCCACGATCCGTGGGTAAATTATTAAAGTTGCGAAGTGCTGGCATCAGTGTGTCTGATCGACCGAGGAACCAATTATGCGCAAGTTTGATTTGAAGGCCCAATTCAACCGTCTCTGCCGCGAAAACAGTTGTTCGCGGCACTTGCGGCACTTTGTTTCTTCGACAGAAGGCACGATGACGATCCTTGCCCTTTTCCTGATCGTGATAGTCTTCACCGTGGCCGGGTTCGCGGTCGACGTCATGCGGTATGATCGCGAAAGGGTAAGGCTACAATACGCACTGGACCGCGCGGTCCTTGCCGCAGCTGACCTGGACCAAGAGCTTTGCCCACGGGTCGTGGTGAATGATTACATTCGCAAAGAAGGTTTCGATACGAATATCATCAAAAATATCAAGGTCGAGCCCGAGACATGCACGACAAACGACGACGGAACCGTGACACAGGTTGCAGAACTTGAAGGAAAGCGGAAAGTCGAAGCCAGCGCCGACATGAGCATTGAGACACACTTCATGAAATGGAGTGGCGTCGATTACATTGATACAACCGCCACCAGCATCGCCGAAGAATCGATTGGTAACGTCGAAATTTCATTGGTTCTGGACGTCTCGGGTTCGATGCGCGGGACAAAGCTGACCAACCTCAAAAGTGCCGCTGAGGACTTTATCGATGAGATGATCCTGAAATCTGAAGATGGTAGATTGTCGATCTCAATCGTGCCCTACTCGGAACAGGTGTCGGTGCCTGACTACCTTATGAATGCTTTGAACACGATCGGGGCTAACGAAAGGGCCAATTGCATCGATTTCCAGGCTTCGGACTACACAACGACCGATTTCAACTATTACGACATCGTGGACGACGAAGGAAACATCATCACAAAAGGGGATTATGTCCCGCAAACTCTTCATTTCAAGGATAATGGCTCCAGCGACAAAAGGTTCAACGACACGTTGGTAACCAGCAATACGTGCCGTCTTGAAACCACCACAGATCGGCGAGAGATGACAGTAATCCAGAATGATCCTGACATTCTGAAAGGTCAGATCCAGAATCTTGTGGCAAGCGGCTGGACTTCGATCGATGTGGGCCTCAAGTGGGGTCTAACTTTGCTTGACGATAGTATCCAACCGCTGATCGCTCAGATTGCGGACAGTTCAGAAATTCCGGACTCGTTCGCAATTCGGCCAGCCCCTAACAAGACCACGGACACCCTCAAGGTTCTGGTGCTGATGACGGATGGTGAAAACACTTATCAGCACAAAGTGAATCCGCCTTATAATGACGGCCCCTCGGACATCTATTGGAATGAAGATGCCGAAACTTATTCTATCTACGATGAAGAGTATGACCGCTGGGCTTGGCCTAACGTCGCCACAACTGTACGGGACAGTTCGTACAGGCGCTGGACCCGCGACAAATACCAAGATCATGCCCATGGCAATGGGACTTATATGCGCTACCGCTGTACGGATTACTACAACGGCACCTGCTATTCGATGGATCGATCGCAAACACGCGAGGACTCCGAAGGGCTTTCAACAGATTCCGATCCGGTAGAACTGGAATGGCCCGATGTCTGGGCGCATACTGAAAAATACGCAATTCGGAATATGTTGCGTCACGCTTATGGCTGGGATCGCGGCGAAGAATTTGCAGCTGACTCCACGACCGAAATTGGTCCTTCGACCAAAAATCCAAATGTTGTAGATCTCTGCGAAGAAGCTGAAGAAGATAATGTCATCATCTTCTCGATCGCTTTTGAGGCACCCTACGGTGTTAAGCAGATGCTGAAAGACTGCGCGATCAAACCTGCCCGTTACTATGAAGCGACCGGCAATCAGATTGAACGCGTCTTCGATTCAATCAGCACCTCCATTCAAAACCTGAGGCTGACCCAATGACAAAGACACTGCGGAATCGGCTTCGGAGATTTCGAAAGAATGAGGATGGAAACTCGTCTATCGAGTTTATCTTCTGGTTTCCATTCTTCCTGTATGTCGCTTATTCAGGCATGGATCTGGGATTGCAATCCTTCCACCATGCCGATCTTGAACGATCTCTGGATATGACAATTCGGGAGGTTCGGCTTAATCGCCTTCCTGAAGGGGAAGATGAATGGGATCACGCGCTGCTGAAGAAAATGATCTGTGACGAAGCGCTGATAACCAATTGCTCGGAAAACCTTGCGCTCGAGATGAAGTCCATTGATCCGCGTGTCGGCAATCAGTTGGATCCAACCCCCTATTGCGTCGACACTCCGGAGACAATTCGTAAGCCGGACGAAGTTGTTTTTGAACAAGGGACTTCAAATGAGCTTATGATTATCCGCGCCTGTCTTGAGGTTTCACCTGTTTTTGGGCTTTCGATGCTGAGCGGCATTGCGAAGCAGGACAACGACGGCCAATGGGAACTGCAGGCGACGACCGTATTTGTTCATGAACCATTTGGTGGTTCATCAGCTGATCCTGACGATTCATCTGACACAACAGTGGATGTGGCCGATGCCTCGAATTAACAAAGAGAATCGCAACCTTCCCAAGGCACTGCTGAACCGCTTTCTCAAACGAGAAGACGGCGCCTTATCGGTCGAGGCAATGCTGATATTGCCGCTGCTGTTCTGGTCAATGTTTGCGTCTTACACCTATTATGACAGCTATCGCCAAAGCGCGATCAACATCAAAGGAGCCTACGCAGTTGCGGATGTGCTCTCACGCGAAGCTGAAGATGTTAACGCCGCGTATATCAACACCATGTACGACCTTCTGGAAAACATGGTTGATACCAGAGCACCGGTCTCGATGCGTGTGACCTATCTGACCTATGATGGTGATAACGATCTCCACGATGTTCTATGGTCCTGCGTGCGGGGCACCGGATATCAGAAATGGACCGACGCAGAGATCGTGAAAATCAAACAACGGCTTCCGGTAATGCCTGATAACGGCTCAATGATCCTGGTCGAAACCAACAATACATATAAAGCGCCATTCCAGATGGCATTCAAATTTGCTGACTTTGAAATGGATAATCTGGTCTTCACACACCCGCGTGTTTTCGATCAGATCGTCAATACCGACCCTGCTTGCTTGGGTGTCTAACTCTTTTCAGCAAGCATCGCCGACAGCATTTCCGACATGTATTTGGTCTCGGCGGCGGCTGTCATGCCGCCTATGCCAATCCTTCGTCCGACACGCCACCAAAGACCGGGCGCCCACTGGTTTGAGCTTCGTGCATGAGTGGTTACCAAGAAGCCATTTGATGGCTTAAATGCGAACACGCCCCGGTCTACGCCTTCGACATCCTCGATATTGCAGATCACCTGCCCTGAGCCTGTGCGCAATTGGGATTGGGTCAGCTCGATCCTGTCTTCGGTCGCGTACCACATGCGACGGGCTAACCAGAACGCGGCTGCCCCGGAAACCAGTAAGAAGACCTGCCAGCCTAACTCAGGCGGCGATGCCAACGCGACGTAAATGACCAACGCCCCGACCGTGACCAGCATCCCTACCCCAGTCCAGCGCCGCGGTGCCGAGGCCGCGACCGTAGCCAGCACTTCTTCTTGCATATTGTTCTCCTGATTGTCCGCCCGCTTTAACCGCTTTGATACGCAAAGGACAGCACCGCGTCACCTGTCTGAGCATCTTCGCACAGCTTCAGTGTTCCTGCGCAAATTGACTGCCTCAGGCCGACGCATAAGTTCCGGTCAAAGGATCAGGAGGCGTTTATGTCACTCAGACCAACTTTGGAATTCCGCAAGGCGGTCCCGACAATGGAAGGCGCGGGCGTCAAATTGCACCGGGCGTTTGGGTTTCAGGACCCGTCGGAACTGGACCCGTTTCTGCTGTTCGATGATTTCCGGAATGACAACCCATTGGACTATATGGCCGGTTTTCCGTGGCATCCGCATCGGGGCATCGAAACGATCACTTATGTCCTGTCCGGTACAGTCGAACACAGCGACTCGCTGGGCAATAGCGGCACGCTGGGTGCCGGAGATGTCCAATGGATGACCGCCGGGTCAGGTATCCTGCATCAGGAAATGCCCAAGGGGTCGGCCAGCGGTCAGATGCATGGGTTCCAGCTGTGGGGCAATCTGCCATCAGATCAGAAAATGGCCGCCCCGCGCTATCAGGACGTTCAAAGCACTGATATTCCAGAAATCATCGATGATGATGGGACAAAGGTCCGTGTGATTGTCGGCACATTCTGGGGACGCACGGGCCCAGTGGACGGTATCGCTGCCGATCCGCAATACCTGGATATCAGCATACCGGCAGGGGTGAAAAAAACCATTCCGATCGACACATACCGCCGGGCCTTCGCCTATATCTTTGAAGGCAGTGCTGCCTTTGCTGATGCGTCTCAGCCAACCGGTGTTCTTTTGGAAAAAGAAGTTGCCGGGCAAGAGGTCAACATCCGCGACATGTCAGGAGACAGGACGTTGGTTCGGTTCGGGACCGGAGACGAAATCACGGTTCAGGCCGGGCCCGAGGGTGTACGGTTTCTTTTGATTTCGGGCGCTCCGATCGATGAACCCGTGGCGTGGCATGGCCCGATCGTGATGAATACGCAGGCAGAATTACAGCAAGCGTTTCGGGAATTGCGAAACGGCACGTTCATCCGGCCAGCGCACTAGGCACGAGTCAGGCGGTGACTGCCTTGCGGACCATGTCCCAGTATACCTGCTCGACCTCATCCAGCGACAGGCGGCCACCGCTGCGATACCAAGTGATCACACCATTCAGCATAGCAATCACCGCTAATGTGGCGATCTTGGTATCGGTGAGCGAAAATTGACCCGATTGCTGCCCGTTACACAGAATATGCTCTAACGAGTCCTCGTAACGGCGGCGCAGGGCCTCGATTTCGGCAAAATTTTCGGGGTTCAGATTGCGTAGCTCCATATAAGCGATGAACACCTCGTCGGGACGCTGCAGGTGAAAACGGATGTGGAACCCGACAAACTGACGCAACGCATCTTGTGGATTATCAAACCGGTCGAGATCGTCATAGGCGGCCATCAGATCCTGCATGTGATCGCGCATCAGCCGAAACAGCAGGCTCTGCTTGTCGGGCGTGTAATTATAGAGTGCCCCAGCCTGCACCCCCACCTCGCCTGCGATCTGCCGCATTGAAACCGCAGCATAGCCATGACGGGCAAACAGCCCCAGTGCGGCCTCGCGAATACGGGGGCCGGTGATATCGGAATGAGAACCTTGTGTACGCGCCATGCTTCGATCGTATCTGAACAGACGTTCAGATAGAACCCCGCTTGAACCATTCCGACAAAACGTGCATCACGGGATACACGCTGCGACCCGAAGGACTGCGATGAAGCTTTTGCTGCCCATTCTCTTTGTGCTGGCCACCGCCGGCTGCGCAAATATCCCTGAGTTGGAAGGCAGCGAAACCGCCGCATTGCGCAAGGCACCCTACCCCAAGCTTATTGCTTTAGATCCCGCCCTCGGCCCTCCGACCGATCCAATCAGCGAAGCGGAAGAGGTAGAAGAAGACCTGACAGCACGCAGCGAAGCGTTGGCGGAAAAGGCCGAAGCGCTGCAGAATGCCGAGATTAACTAGGATTTCGGCCACGCCACTAGCTCCAAAAGATTAGACGGATTGCACCCCTGCCTCGAACCCGCTAAGGCAGCCCGCAAAGGACACTTCGCCATCGCGGGCGGTATTGCGAGCAGAAAGGACCCAAGGGAATGACACAGGCGCTGAGGCTTGGAATTGCCGGATTGGGAACCGTTGGCGTGGGTGTGGTCAAAATTGTGCGTCGTCATGCCGATTTGTTGCACGCCCGCACCGGGCGTCGCATCGAGATCACCGCAGTTTCGGCCCGTGATGCCAACAAGGACCGTGGCGTAAACCTCTCGGATTATGCATGGGAAACCGATCCCGTTGCATTGGCCAAACGCGAAGACATCGATGTTTTTGTCGAACTGATGGGCGGCGAGAACGGCCCCGCGAAAGCTTCGGTCGAGGCGGCGCTGAACAGTGGCAAGGATGTCGTCACCGCAAACAAGGCACTGCTGGCGATTCATGGGCAGGAACTGGCGGAATTGGCCGAAGCCGCAGGGCGTGTCATTCGCTTCGAAGCGGCTGTCGCGGGTGGTATTCCGGTAATCAAATCTCTGACCGAAGGACTGGCGGGTAACGAGATCACGCGTGTCATGGGCGTCATGAACGGTACCTGCAACTATATTCTGACCCGGATGCAATCGCAGGAGTTGGGCTATAACGCCCTGTTCCAGGAATGCGCGCAGCTTGGCTATCTCGAAGCCGATCCGAATCTGGATGTTGGCGGCATCGACGCGGCGCACAAACTCGCGCTGCTGTCTTCGATTGCCTTTGGCACCAAGCCGAATTTCGATGGGATCGAGATCGAGGGCATTCAGCATATTAGCCTCGATGACATCCATCAGGCCCACGACATGGGGTATCGCATCAAGCTGTTGGGTGTAGCACAGCGAACGGCGCGCGGACTGGAACAGCGGATGCAACCCTGTCTAGTGCCGAGCAATTCTCCGCTAGGTCAGTTGGAAGGCGGAACAAACATGGTTGTGCTGGATGGGGACGCAGTTGAACAAATCGTTCTGCGCGGCCCCGGTGCCGGTGAAGGTCCCACTGCCAGCGCGGTGATGGGCGACGTTTGCGATCTGGCGCGAGGCTTGCATATACCGACATTTGGCCGCCCTGCGACGACCCTACAAGACGCAGCCTCCGCCGTTACTGGCTTACCTGCACCCTACTATCTGCGGCTCGGTCTTCTGGACAAGCCCGGCGCTCTGGCAAAGGTCGCGGCGATTCTGGGCGATGCTGGAGTCTCGATCGACCGGATGCGGCAGTATGGGCACACAGAAAGCACAGCGCCCGTGCTGATCGTGACCCACAAAACCACGCGGGCGACGCTGGACCATGCACTGGATGGCCTGCGCGCCACCGATGTGGTGGCCGGAGAACCCGTCGCCCTGCGTATCGAACAAGTCTGACCCCTTGCGGCCTATGCTGCGCGCAGGCTATGCCGGATAAAACGCCTTAGCTGACCAAAGGATATGCGAAGATGAACGCTGCCAAGATCGATTTCAACGACCGCCTGCTGTCTCTGGGCCTTGCACGGGTGGCAGAACAGGCCGCGCTGGCGTCCGCCTCTCTGGTTGGCCGGGGTGATGAGAAAGCTGCCGATCAGGCTGCCGTCAACGCTATGCGTGAACAACTGAACCTTCTGGACATTGAGGGTGTCGTTGTCATTGGTGAGGGCGAGCGTGATGAAGCACCGATGCTCTATATCGGCGAAGAGGTTGGCACTGGTAACGGCCCGGGCGTAGACATTGCGCTGGACCCGCTTGAAGGCACAACCCTGACCGCCAAGGACATGCCCAACGCGCTGACCGTCATTGCCATGGGCCCGCGCGGCTCAATGCTACACGCTCCGGACGTATACATGGACAAACTGGCCATTGGTCCGGGCTTTCCCGAAGGTGTCGTAAGCTTGGACATGAGCCCGCGCGCGCGAGTTGAAGCGCTGGCCAAGGCCAAAGGCTGCGAGCCTGCGGATATTACCGTATGCATATTGGAGCGTCCTCGCCACGAAGCGATGATTGCTGAAGTCCGCGATACCGGTGCGTCGATCCGCCTGATCACAGATGGCGACGTCGCAGGTGTGATGCATTGCGCCGAAAGCGAAGTGACCGGCATCGACATGTATATGGGTCAAGGTGGCGCGCCCGAGGGTGTGCTTGCCGCAGCCGCGCTGAAATGCATGGGCGGTCAGATCTTTGGCCGCCTGTTGTTCCGTAATGACGACGAACGTGGCCGGGCGGCCAAGGCGGGCATCACAGATCTGGACCGTGTTTATGCGCGCGACGAGATGGTAACGGCGGATGTAATCTTTGCTGCTACTGGGGTCACCGGAGGTTCACTGCTGCCGCGCATCAAGCGGGAACCGGGTTGGGTTGAAACAACGACGCTGCTCATGCGATCAAAAACGGGCTCGGTGCGGCGGATGTCCTACCGCACGCCGATGTGGCCACACAACGAAGCATAGCGGCTTGCGCCAGCGCCTTCAGCAAGAGTATTCATAAAAGACCAAGAGGCCGGATCCCCAGGGGTCCGGCCTTAGTGCATGAGGTGAGATGTGGCATTTCTGGGCGTAGAGCAATCTCTGACGGGGCGACGCTGGATCGGACCGGGGATTGAGGTCGAGCGGTCAGCAGAAATGATGGCGCAGCAGACAGATCTGCCTCGCGCCGTCTGTCAGGTTTTGGCACGGCGCGGTGTACCGGTGATGGAGGCCGCCGGTTTCCTGGAACCCAAGTTGAAGGAACTGCTGCCCGACCCGCGATCGATGAAAGATATGGACGTCGCTGCGGCCCGGTTTCTACAGGCTGTGCGCAAGCGCCAAAAGATCGCAGTGTTTGCTGACTATGATGTGGACGGGGGCAGTTCGGCTGCGTTGTTGTTGGTGTGGCTGCGCCAGATGGGGCTTGCCGCGACGCTTTATGTGCCCGACCGGATTGATGAAGGCTATGGGCCAAATGTGCCTGCAATGCAGGAACTTGCGGCTAGCCATGACCTGATCATCTGCGTGGATTGCGGAACGCTGAGCCACGAACCTATCGCGGCGGCGAAGGGTGCGGATGTGATCGTTTTGGATCACCATTTGGGTGCAGAAACCCTGCCGGATTGCGTCGCCGTGGTGAACCCGAACCGACAGGACGAAAGCGGCGATCTGGGCTATCTCTGCGCTGCTGCGGTGGTGTTCCTGATGCTGGTCGAGGCGGGTCGTCAGTTGCGTGAGGCCGGGGCCAAGGGGCCGGATCTGATGGCAATGCTCGATCTGGTGGCGCTGGCCACGGTGGCGGACGTTGCGCCGTTGATCGACGCCAACCGGGCGCTGGTTCGACAGGGCCTGAAAGTGATGACCCAAAGGCAAAGGCCCGGCTTGGTCGCGTTGTCAGACGTGGCGCGCATGGATACCGCGCCCAACAGCTATCATCTGGGGTTTCTGCTGGGGCCGCGCGTCAATGCTGGCGGTCGCATTGGTCAGGCTGATCTTGGCGCGCGGCTGCTGAGCACGGACTCGATCACTGAGGCCGAAGCCTTATCCGAGCGGCTGGATGCCCTGAATTCGGAACGGCGCGAGATCGAAAACGCGGTCCGCGCGGCGGCTTTGGCGCAAGCCGAGGACCGTGGGTTGGATGCGCCGCTGGTCTGGGCCGCAGGCGACGGTTGGCATCCCGGGGTGGTAGGTATCGTTGCTTCGCGGCTGAAAGAGTCGGCAAACCGGCCCGCTATCGTGATCGGGTTCGACGGGGATGAGGGCAAAGGTTCAGGCAGGTCGATCTCGGGCGTTGATCTGGGCGCGTCGATCCAGCGACTGGCTGCCGAAGGGCTGCTGGTCAAGGGTGGTGGTCACAAGATGGCGGCCGGTCTCACGGTGATGCGTGATCAGTTGGAGCCTGCAATGTCGCGCCTGTCCGAGCTTCTGGCCAAACAGGGTGCAGGCCAAGGCGGTCCCGCCGACTTGAAACTGGACGGGGCGCTGATGCCCGGGGCCGCGACAGTCGATCTGATCGAACAGGTAGAGAAAGCGGGTCCTTTCGGGGCCGGTGCCCCTGCCCCGCGCTATGCGCTGCCTGATCTGCAAGTGCGCTTTGCTAAACGCGTGGGCGAAACACATTTGAAGCTGTCACTTTCGGATGGAATGTCTGGCGGACTGGATGCCATCGCCTTTGGCGCGTTCGACTGCCCGTTGGGGGATCGCCTGTCTAATCACGGCGGTGCGCGGTTCCATTTCGCGGGTCGGCTTGAGGTGAATACCTGGGGCGGACGACAGAGCGTGCAGCTGCGGCTGGAAGACGCGGCAGAAGCTGTCTGACAACCGTTTCAACGCCGCTCAGGAACGGCCAAAAAAGTTTCACAGCCTTGCGTTTTTCGTCTTGCGGGGGGGGAAGGTAAACCGTAAAAGGCCCTCCACAAGCCAGCGTGGCCCGTTCGTCTATCGGTTAGGACGCCAGGTTTTCAACCTGGAAAGAGGGGTTCGATTCCCCTACGGGCTACCACTTGTGCTTGTCTGGTCTAAATGGCCCGTTCGTCTATCGGTTAGGACGCCAGGTTTTCAACCTGGAAAGAGGGGTTCGATTCCCCTACGGGCTACCATTTTCTTCAATGCCAAAATCGTTCCCGGCGACGTATTCTTACAGCATCGTGTTTAGCACGAAACCTGCGCGCCCCGTTTTGAAGACGCGAAATGCGGTTTAAGGCACGCCTGTCAATGGCTGCCCCGGACCGAGTTCACCAGCATTTGGTATTTGCCATTCCATCACCAAGCCTGCACAGTTTTGGCCAACAACAGATATGATTTGGATTCCCATTGGATTACCTCAAAGAACGCAAAGACTTCGCGATCGCGATCTGCAAGGAAGCTGGCACAATCGCCTTCAGATATTTCTCCGACCGGGGCGGTTTGATCGTCGATCAAAAAGGCGCACAGGATTGGGTCAGCGAGGCAGACCGGAATGTCGAAACCTTCATCCGCCAGAGGATCGCCGAGGCTTGGCCCAACGATGGCATATTTGGCGAAGAGCATGGTGAAACACAAGGTTCAAGCGGATTTGACTGGGTGATCGATCCAATCGATGGCACCACGAATTTCGTCAATGGCATTCCGGCCTGGACCATCGTTCTGGCGGGCGTCGCTGAGGAAAATACCGAGATCGGTGTAATCCATGACCCAAATATCAATGAGACCTTCGTAGCCTCGCGCGGAGGCGGGGCAACACTGAATGATGCGCCAATGCGGGTCGCTTCGGGTGTTGCGCTGCATCAAGGGACGGTGGCAGTGGGTTATTCGAACCGGGTGGATAACCGTAACATTGTTCCAATCGTCGCGAACCTGATCGAGCGTGGGGCCATGTTTCACAGAAACGCCAGTGGCGCGCTGTCACTGGCCTATGTCGCAGCGGGCCGGCTGCTTGGCTATGTCGAAGAACATATGAACGCCTGGGATTGTCTGGCTGGTCAATTGATGATTGCGGAAGCAGGCGGCGTGGTCGAAGATCAGGACGCAGGCGCAATGATCCGCAACGGCGGTCGGGTGATCGCTGGTACTCCGGATGTGTTTGATACTTTGCGTGAAATCTCTGAGAACGCATGGCTGGCCTGACAATCTAGTCGATTGAGCGCCATCCACTCAGCGGTTTAAGGTCCGTTAGATCGGCTTGCCAATAATGGCCTTGCCCGGGCTGATCATACCTCCGATCAATGGGGCGGCCCGACAAGGAGCACCACAGAAGGGTCCCGACGGCCCCATGGGTAACGATGGCGAGGTCACTGCCATCATGCGTTTCGATAATTGAAGTTACTGCTTGGTTTATCCGCCGCTGGGCGGCAGCGGCAGTTTCCCAGCCGCGAAAACTGGTGTTGGGGTGGGCAAAGAATGCGTCAGCGGCAGCTTCGAACCGGTCACGCGGCAAAAAACCGGTGGCGCTTCGATCATTCTCGCCAAGTGCGGCATCTTGTTTTATCCGCAGGCTTCGGGGCGCAGCCAGGATGTCGGCCGTCTCGCGGGCCTTTTGCTCGGTGCTGGCCCATAGGTGGGTAACTTCTGCAAAAATTCCGCTGGTTGCGAAGGCCGCAGCGCGGCGGCGGCCTACCGCGCTAAGCCCCCAGTCCTGAATGGGGGTGTTCGGGTCAATGATGACCTCGGGGTGCGTGATGATTAGAAGACAGGGCATCTATTCGGGCAAAAGCACCGGACCTTTCTCGGCGAAGGCCATCTGTACTTCTGTACCCGGCTCTAGCGGCGCATCGACATCGTCATGGACTGCAAAGACCTGGCCGAACGCACCGGTCAGAGTGTACTCCATTCGGACACCCACATAGGTGGCTTTGGAGACGGTCGCCGCAACTCCTTGCGCGGCCCCGATCACAAGTCGAGAAGGCCGGATGGCGACGGTCGCAGGCCCTTCGGTCAAGCCACGGGATGCCAAGGTATGGCGGTAGCCTTCGATCTCGATGGTGGCCATGTCGCCGTCGACCGAGATGATCTGGCAGGCAAGCAGATTGGCCTCACCAATAAAATCCGCAACGAAGCGATCATTTGGGGCGTCATAAAGCTGGCGAGGCGTGCCAATCTGGGCAATCGCGGCATTCCGCATCACGACGATTTCGTCCGATACTGCCAGAGCCTCTTCCTGATCGTGTGTTACGTAGACGACGGTCAGACCAAGGTCTTGCTGAATGGCCCGGATGTCCTCGCGTACCTGGCGGCGTAGTTTCGCGTCGAGGTTCGAGAGCGGTTCATCAAACAACAGCACCTGTGGTTCCAACACCAAAGCCCGCGCTACAGCGACGCGCTGCTGTTGGCCACCAGACAGTTCCGACGGGAGGCGGCTGTCAAAACCTTTCAGGCCAACCAGCTCCAAACCGTCCAGCGCGCGGCGGCGGGCCTCGTCTTTAGCAAAGCCCGAGAACGTGAGGCCATACATCACGTTCTCAAGCACGCTCATATGAGGAAACAGCGCATAAGACTGGAACACCATAGATACGTCGCGGTCCGTCGCGGGCAGTTTGGTCACATCGCGATCCCCGATGGTGATCTTTCCTGAGGTGGCCATTTCGAGCCCTGCGATCATCCTCAGCGTCGTCGTCTTGCCGCAGCCTGACGGGCCCAACAGCGTGACCAGTTTTCCTGCATCGACATTCAGGTCAATATTGTCGACGGCAACGACATCCTTGCCAAACATCTTTGTGACGGACTCGAACCGAACCGGCGCGGCTTTGGACTGCAGGCTCATGTCAAACTCTCCTAAACATTGGTCCGCGACTGCGTCATTCGTCGCCCGATCTTGGTCCGGCCCACGATCAACTGCATAAGGGCAACCACTGACAGCATCACAAAGATCAGAGTGGTGGAATAGGCGATGGCGAGACCATAGTCGTTATTCTCGACCCGCCCGATGATATAGCTGGTCGCCATGTCATATTCCGCGCTGACCAGAAAGATCACTGCCGAAATCGCCGTCATGGCCCGCACGAAGCTGTACACAAGCGCCGCAAGAATTGCCGGGCGCAGTAGTGGCAGGATGATCCGCCGGAAAGTCTGCCACGAATTTGCACCAAGTGTCAGCGAGGACTCGTCAAGGCTGCGATCCAGTTGCGACATGCTGGCGATGCCGGCTCGGACACCGACCGGCATATTGCGGAAGATGAAACTCACAACAAGGATGACACCCGTGCCCGTGATCTCGATCGGTGGCACGTTGAAGGCGAGAATGTAGCTGACACCGATCACCGTGCCAGGGATGGCAAAGGACAGCATGGTGCCGAACTCAAAGGCATCTTTACCCGCGAAACTCTGTCGGGTCAGAAGGTAGGCCGTCACGAGCCCCACGGCAGCCGTCAGTGGAGCAGCAATTGCGGCGATGGTGATAGTCGTCCAGAAACTGTCCCATGCGGCTCCTGTCCAGCGAATACCCTCTGCTTCAAACCGAACCGAGAAGGCAGTGACGTAGTGCTTGAACGTCAGGGAATTATTGACTCCCCACAGTTCAACCACGCTGCCGTAGACGATCATGGCGTAGACGACGATGGTAAACACCGCCCAGCCAAGGGCGACGGTTAGAACCGGGATGGAAAGGCCGGTTGGCATCAATGGATGTACGCCAGCGTCACCTTTGCCCGTGACTGTGGTGTAGCTTTTCTTACCCAGCCAGGCTCGCTGCGCGTAAAAGGCAGAAAGCGTGAAGAACAACAACACCATGGCCAGAACCGCAGCGCGGCCTTGATCATATTGCGCACCAACAATTGCAAAGAAAATCTCGGTCGACAGCACATCGAAATTGCCACCTAGCACAAGTGGGTTGCCGAAATCGGCCATGCTTTCGATGAAGCCCAGAAGGAAAGCATTGGCAAGGCCAGGGCGCATTAACGGTAGGGACACGGTTTTGAACGTCTGCCATCTATTCGCGCGCAATGTCTGGGCCGCTTCTTCCATCGAGGGAGACACCCCTTCAACGACGCCAATCAGCACAAGGAAGGCGATGGGTGTAAATGCCAACGTCTGCGCAATCAGAACACCCGGCATGCCATACAGCCAGCGAGTGGGTTGGGTGCCGAACAATTCGGCAAAGAACTGCGTTACTGAACCCGACAATCCAAACAGCAGGATCAGCGCTAGGCCGATCACGAACGGTGGCGTGATAATCGGCAGAACCGTCAGTGCGCGCAACGCGCGCTTGTACCGAAAGCCCGAGCGGGTCACGACAAGCGCAAAGCACAAGCCTAGCGCAGTGGTGATGAAGCCGACGAGGATGGCCAGAAACAGTGAGTTCCATGCCGCCCCGCATCGTGCGCCCCAGAAACATCCCAGCCCCCAAAGCCGGTCGTCAAAGAATTTCGAGAAGAACACTGCGATGGAGTACGCGCCCTCTTCCGTCACAAAGGCAGCGAACAGCATCTTGGCGATAGGAAAGAATACAAACGCGGTGACGATGGTGATCACACCACCGATGGCGCTGACCACGAAGACGTCTCCGTTAATCGCCCCACGTGCGGCGACACCCTGGGTCAGAAGGAACAGAAAACTCGACGCGCAGATCATCGCGCCATAGCCCATGCCGAATTGCCGATCACCGAGCTCTCCGAACAAGGCTTCCAGCCAATCGAAATTGTAGCCTCGGATTCCGATGCTGAACCCTTGTGCGATCAGCCAACCGAAGCCCAGTGCCCCTGACAGGATCAGAATGCGCGCATGAAGCGGATCTGATTTGGCGCGTCTTAACACCAGAAGTGGCAGCAGGAGTGCAATAAGAAGCGGAGCAAGCCACAGCTTTTCACCCTGCCCGATTAGAAAGGCAGCAGGCGCATAATCTTCGTCGAAAGGGTAGCCGTCCAGCAGCCAATCGAACGACCACAGGCCACCGTCAACCATGTACCACGGCAGCAGGCAGAATCCGACCCACCCGGCGATGACCCAGAAGATCAGAACCGGATGGGTCGTTTTTGTCGTGTCGTCAGTCATTTACTGCGGCAGTACCGAAACCTCTTCGTCCCATTTCTGCAGCAAGCGCTTGCGCTCATCCGACGAGCCGTATTTCTTGAAGTCATAGTCGATCAGCTTGATCTGGCTCATGTCAGGCGCGCTTTCCGAAGTTTCAGCACCTTTGTTTGACGGGACTTGGAAGGCATTTACCTGAAGGGCGAGGTTCTGCGCCTCGGGCGACAATGCCCAGTCATAGAACTTTTTGGCCTCATCTTCGTTGCGCGCGCCTTCGATGATCGACATCGAACCGATCTCGTAACCAGTACCTTCACATGGCGCGACGACTTTGATCGGGAAACCCGATACCGCCTGCTTTACTGCGTCATGCATGAAAACGATACCAATTGTATTCTCGCCTCGACCAGCAGCCTTGATCGGTGCCGAGCCCGACTTGGTGTATTGGTTGATGTTCGAATGCAGCCCCTTCATGAACTCAAATCCTTCGTCCTCGCCGAAGATTTGCACCATCGAGGCCAGAGTCGTGTAGGCCGTACCTGATGAGTTCGGGTTCGCCATCTGAACGTGCCCCTTGTACTCGGGCTTCAGAAGGTCCTTCCAGCAAGCAGGTTCGGGAAGGTTGTTCGCGGCGACAAGATCGGCATTGTAGCCATAGCCTAGCGCACCGGAATAGATACCGATGGTTCTGTTACCGGCACTTTCAGCCTGAGAAATCGCCCAATCATGAAGCTGATCGCGCATTGGCGACATGTATTCCCTTGTCAGACCCTCTTCTGCGGCCTGCAGATGCGGATCACCGGTGCCACCCCACCAGACGTCTCCCTTCGGGTTAGAGCTTTCAGCGCGGATCTGAGCAAATGTCTCGCCTGAGGATTTACGGGTCATATTAACGTCGATGCCAGTCGCGTCCTCAAAGCTGCGCGCCATAAGCTGGCACCAATCCTCTTGTGCCGAACAATAAAGTGTCAACTTGTCAGCCTGTGCCGCTGACATCGAAGCGGCAAGGGCAATAAGCGATCCCAACGCTGTGGATGTAAATTTCTTCATTCTCTTCTCTCCCTTTATGTTCACTGCGTCCGGATTTCCCGGCTCTTATTTGCCCTTCCTCATGCGGCCTTTCGCAATTTCTCGATGACAGCCAACGTCTCTTGATTATCTGACAGGCTCTTTAGCAATCGCGCCAGTTCTTTCTCTTCGACAAGCTTTGCGGCCTTGGCAGGCGAAAACCAGTGGCGCTTGCGTTCGTCGCGCTCTTTCCAGCGGCGTTTCAGCCGTTCCACGATCAACGGATACAGCGTCACGCGGCAAGGAACGCTGCTTTTACCCTCGTATCGCTTGTCATAGTGAAAGCATCCGATTGATTTCTTGGAAATAAAGCCAACCGCTCCGGCCTCTTCCAAAGCTTCGATTTCAGCGGCATGCCAAGGTTTCTTCCCGTCCATCATCCAACCTTTGGGAATGACCCACCGCCCCCGGTCACGCGAAGTGACCATGAGAACCCGCAGCTTGTCGGATTTGTCCCAACGCACGGGAAGCGCTCCGATCTGATCCGTGAATTCGGTCTTGCTCATGCGCGCGCCCTTAGCTCTGGCACCGCGCAAAGGGCAAAGGCAACACCTACGTGCTGTCGAACAAGGTGGCTACATTCAGAACGCCGGTGCACTTCGATTGCTACGCCTCGAAATAGAAACAGTTCTTTGAAGTCTCACAATGAATCGTGGGCTTTGCAACAGAAATTGTTGCAAAACGACTGAAACGCCACAAAAGTGAGATTGAAACCGAGTCGGATTGCCAGATGCCCAAAGCGGAAACGCGCGATAAGAAAACCAACAAGGGCCAGAGTCGGTTCAAGAAATCCGACCGCCGCCGTGAGATATTGTTGGAGTTGAAGCTTCGCCCACACGTCCGGATCAGCGAATTGGCGCAGCGTTTCAATGTTTCGGCGGAAACGGTGCGCAGGGATTTTGATGCCCTAGCTGATGATGGGCTGATCTCGCGGGCTCATGGCGGTGCCTCTGCCCCGATACAAGGACGTTATCCAAGTCTGGATGAGCGCACCCACGCCCGCCTTGATGAGCGTGAAAAGATCGGCAAATGCGCAGCTGACCTGATTCAGGAAGGCGAGACGGTGATGATCGATTCCGGCTCAACCACCATCGAGATGGCCCGTATGTTGGCGTATCGGGGCATTCACTGCACGGCAATTACGAATTCGATACCGGTGGCCATGACCCTTGGTCACGCACCCGTTGAAGTCATTCTATGCCCAGGCGAATATCTGACCGCCGAGTCCGCCACGATCGGGACAGATACACTGGATTTCCTGTCTCGTTTCAACGTCGATCGCTGCATGATTGGCGCGTCCGGCCTGTCAGAAGAAGGGCCGTCAGAGACCGTGCGCGGTTTCGCAACCGTCAAACGGATGATGCTGGCACGCGCCGCGACGCGACATCTTCTGATCGGGTCCGATAAATTCGACCGCAAAGGTTTGACCCGTGTGGGCGACCTTGACGGGCTGAATTCAATCGTGACTGATACCAAACCAACAGGGGATTTGCTTGGCGCGATCAACGACGCCGGGGTGAAGATTCTTGTCGCTGAGCAGTCCTTACAAAGAACGACAAACCGTGGACAGAAAAGCCACGCATGACTGGGAGGAAGAAATGAAATTTGATATCAAACTACTGATCGGAGCTTCCGCAATCGCGCTCTTGTCACTGTCGGGCACGGCTTCGGCGCAAGACTGCCCGCGCGGTGATCTGGATGCACGGTTCTGCGATGCCGATGGCGATCTGATCGCGGATATCCCCGCTGATCCTGCCGATCAGATTGATCCTGATACTCTGATCTTTGCCTACACCCCGGTTGAAGACCCTGCCGTATACAAAACTGCTTGGTCGGACTTTCTTGATCATCTGAAAGCGGAAACTGGCAAAGACGTTGTTTTCTTTCCAGTTCAGAACAACGCGGCCCAGATTGAGGCCATGCGTTCGGGGCGTCTGCATATTGCGGGCTTCAATACCGGTTCAAACCCGTTAGCCGTGAACTGTGCTGGTTTCCGACCCTTCACGATCATGGCGTCGAAAGACGGAAACTTCGGATACGAGATGGAGATCATCACCTATCCCGGTTCAGGCATCGAAAAGGTTGAGGATATCAAGGGCAAGCAATTGGCCTTTACTTCCCCTACTTCGAACTCGGGCTTCAAAGCGCCCTCGGCGATCCTGAAAAGCGACTTTGATCTGCTGCCCGAACGCGATTTTGAGCCGGTTTATTCGGGCAAACACGACAACTCGATCTTGGGTGTCGCCAATAAGGACTATCTGGCTGCCTCGATCGCTAATTCGGTCAAATCGCGGATGATCTCGCGCGATGTGATCAACGAAGACGACGTCATCACGATCTACAAGTCGCAGACCTTCCCGACGACAGGCTTTGGAACCGTGTACAACCTGACGCCGGAACTGCAGGAGAAAATCCGCAATGCCTTCTTCAGCTTCGACTGGGAGGGAACGACGCTTGAGGCTGAGTTCTCGAAATCGAATGAAGGTCAGTTCCTTGAGATGACCTATCAGGAGTTCTGGGACGTCATCCGCAAGATCGACGCGGCCAACGGCGTTTCCTACGCCTGCCAGTAATCGATACTACATCCAACGGGCCCTGCGGGGCCCGTTACCACCCGAACCGGGGGCGTAAATGCTGCGGCTTCAAAAGCTTACAAAAACTTATAAAACCGGCGATCAGGCCCTGAAGGCGATCGATCTAGATGTGCCAAAGGGCCAGGTTCTGGCGCTGATCGGGCCTTCTGGTGCTGGCAAATCCACCATGATCCGCTGCATTAACCGTTTGGTTGAACCCACGAGTGGCGAGGTTCTGCTGGACGACGTGGACCTGGTCAAACTCGGCTCGGGAGCGCTGCGGAAAGCACGTCGTGAAATGGGGATGATCTTTCAGGAATACGCACTGGTTGAACGCCTGACCGTCATGGAAAATGTACTGTCGGGACGGCTGGGATATGTTGGGTTTTGGCGGAGCTTCCTGCGACGTTACCCCCAGTCTGACGTGGATGAAGCATTCCGCCTGCTGGATCGCGTGGGTCTGTTGCATATGGCCGACAAACGAGCGGACGAACTGTCAGGTGGTCAGCGTCAGCGGGTTGGAATATGCCGGGCGCTAATCCAAAATCCCAAGCTTCTGCTGGTCGATGAACCGACCGCCTCACTGGACCCAAAAACCAGCCGTCAGATCATGCGCTTGATTACCGAGCTGTGTCAGGAACGCGGATTAGCCGCGATAATCAACATTCATGACGTGGCCCTTGCGCAAATGTTCGTACCGCGCGTCGTTGGCCTACGCTTTGGTGAAATCGTATTTGACGGCCTCCCCTCTGGGCTTACGCCTGACAAGTTGACCGAAATCTATGGCGAAGAAGACTGGGAAGCGACCATAGAGAAAGTTGAAGACGACGAAGAGATCGAGGCCGCGGAATGAGCCATCCCGAACTTGATGACCTGCTGGGCAAAGGCTGGCGGAAACCGGCCTTCGTCAAAAACGCCTTACTGCGCTGGACCTTGATCGTTGGATTCGTCGCCTATCTGATTGCGGCATTTATGACCATCGAGGTGGATTGGGGCCGGGTTTATGAAGGCTTGGATCGCGGTTGGGCTTTTGTCCTTGCTTTCACAAGCCCGGATTTCATATCGCGCTGGAGCGATATCTGGAGCGGTCTTCTCGAGAGCATCGTGATGACGGTTGCAGCGTCGGTGGTGGGCATCCTGATATCGATCCCGATCGGACTGGGCGCTGCACGCAATATTGCGCCTCTCCCGGTCTATGTGATCTGCCGAGGCATTGTTGCGATCAGCCGCGCCCTGCAAGAGATTATCGTCGCCATTCTTCTGGTTGCCATCTTTGGGTTCGGACCTTTGGCCGGCTTCCTGACACTGTCCTTCGCCACTATCGGTTTCCTGTCCAAGCTCTTGGCTGAAGACATCGAGGCCATGGACAAAGTGCAGGCCGAGGCGATCAAAGCCTCGGGCGCGCGATGGATGCAATGGATCAACTACGGCGTGCAGCCACAGGTCATGCCGCGACTGGTCGGGCTGTCGATGTACAGGATCGATATCAACTTTCGCGAAAGTGCAATTCTTGGGCTTGTGGGGGCCGGCGGCATTGGGGCCACGCTGAATACGGCGTTTGACCGTTATGAGTATGGCACTGCGGCAGCCATTCTGATCCTGATCATCGGGATCGTCATGGCGCTCGAATACCTCTCGGGTATCATCCGCGCGAGGGTCCAGTAATGCCAGTGCTTGAACATGAAGGTACGCAAATCTGGCGCAGACGCACGACCGGTCAAAGCCTTGTGCGTTGGTTTTGCTGGCTGTTGGGTGTGGCGGTCTTTGTCTACTGCTGGCAGATCATCTCGGCCTCGACGACATGGTTCTTTGTGTGGGACGCACCCCGGATCGCGAACGATATCTGGACCCGCGCGACACCACCAAAGTGGGATTACATCACGCAGTTAGGCCGCCCGATCTGGGACACGCTGAACATCGCCACACTTGGTACGATCATTGCGCTGTTCCTTGCCGTACCGGTCGCCTTTCTGGCCGCCCGCAACACCACGCCGTCGGCCGTGTTCATCCGCCCCATCGCGTTACTGATCATCGTCTCAACCCGCTCGATCAACTCGCTAATCTGGGCGCTTTTGTTAATCGCAATCATTGGACCCGGAGTATTCGCAGGTGTTATCGCCATAGCCATTCGTTCGATCGGCTTCTGCGCCAAGCTTCTCTATGAAGCCATCGAGGAAATTGATCACACCCAAGTCGAAGCCATCACCGCCACCGGCGCATCCCGCTGGCAGGTCATGGCATATGGAATCGTCCCGCAAATATTGCCCGCCTTTGCCGGGATCGCCGTATTCCGCTGGGACATCAATATTCGCGAGTCTACGGTTCTTGGCCTTGTGGGCGCAGGCGGCATCGGGCTGCAATTGTCGGCGTCGCTGAACGTTCTGGCATGGCCGCAGGTCAGCCTTATCCTGATCGTCATTCTGATTGCCGTCATGATCAGCGAATGGGTGTCTGCCAAAGTACGAGGGGCAATTATTTGAGCCGCTTCACGACCCAAGAGGCTTTCGACGCCTACGAGGCCGTTCGGCATCGGCTTCCGGCTGCTGAACCAGCTATTCAATCCTATCAGCATGCGAACACTTTGATGGATATTGCTGAAGGCTTCGATGTATTCCTTCTGGATGCGTTCGGTGTTCTCAATATCGGCGAGACTGCAATTCCCGGTACAGCCGCGCGGATTGATCAGCTTAGAGCCATGGGTAAACGCGTTCTGGTCGTCTCGAATGCAGCTGGTCACCCTCATGCGGCGCTCGTCGAGAAATACGCCCGGCTGGGATATGATTTTGCGTCAGAGGATATCATCACAAGCCGCGCAACACTGCTGGCAGAGCTGGGCGGTCAACGCGCGCTGCATTGGGGTTTGATGGCAACACCCAGCACCGGCCTTCGCGATCTGGAAGATTTGAACCTGACTTATCTCGATGACGATCCCGAGCCCTATGACTCGGTTGAGGGGTTTCTGATGATCGGCTCAGCCGTCTGGTCCGAGGCACGTCAGGCTCATTTGGAAGCAGCCCTGCTAAAACGCCCGCGTCCGGTATTGGTTGGAAATCCGGACATAGTCGCACCACGCGAGCACGGGTTTTCAGACGAACCCGGTCTGTTCGCGCACCGTCTTGCCGATCGAACCGGCGTTGTACCCGAATTCTTCGGCAAACCATTTGAGAATATTTTTGACTTGGCTTTTAAGCGACTTGGCCGGGTCGATAAAACTCGCGTGCTTATGGTTGGTGACAGCTTGCATACCGACATATTGGGGGCCCATGCTGCCGGAATCGCCTCGGCCCTGATTTCGGGGTACGGTTTTTTCGCAGGGCATGACGTCGATGACGCAATCACACAGGCGCAGATCATGCCGGATTTCGTTGTGAACCGACCATAATCTGATCACGCCTGCTTAGTTCCGCTTCAAATCCAAGCGCCCGCACGTGCTTTTCAATACTCGCCATGTGATCAATTCGCGAAGGCATCACAGGTCGTTGTTGGCTCATCGCTTCCCAAATACTGAACCCTGCGCCCTTCATCGAAGGTTGGACTGCCCAACGCACATGCGACCTCTAAGCTCAACCTGTCCCAAA
This sequence comes from Ruegeria sp. H9, assembly GCF_056532915.1. Classification (NCBI taxonomy): domain Bacteria; kingdom Pseudomonadati; phylum Pseudomonadota; class Alphaproteobacteria; order Rhodobacterales; family Roseobacteraceae; genus Ruegeria; species Ruegeria sp. H9. Next base: position 1,029,241 of record NZ_JBQFNX010000002.1, read on the forward strand.
CCCGAACATCACCGGCTTCGCTGGTTGTCGCAAAAGAATGTCCGTCAGGTGCCAGCGCGATACGCCAGGTCGGGCCTGCATGGATCTTTTCGACAGGCATGAGCCGACGGTGCGTCGCGGTATCCCACCAATGCAGTTCCCCAGATCGGTCGATTGCCACCAAGGTTGCCTCATCCGCCAAAAAGGCAACATCCGTCGCCCCACCCTTATGGCCACCATAAGCGGCAAGCTCTTCGCCGGTTTCAACATCCCAGACCTTGACCACCTCATCGCTGGAAGCAGTTGCAGCCTGTGTGCCATCACGACTGAAAGCAACACTCCAAAGCGTATTGTCATCAGCTTCAATCACTCTGATCAACTGACCGTCGCCAATCGACCAAATATAGACCTTACCGTCCGCCGAGGCCGCTGCCAGCATGCTGCCATCTTCAGAGGCGGCGACACGATTTGCCTGAATGTCAGCTGGCGCAAAGCTCTTGACCAAATCAGCCTCTGAGATATCGATTTGCAGCACTCCATCTCCTGTCGCCACAAAGACCTCGGGACCTGACCCCGGCATGATCGACCAGACGGGAGCCTGCCCCAGATCGAGTTGATTTTTCAGCCGCATGGCAGCCATGTCCCAGATTTTCAAGCCGCCTTCGCGATCACCAGTCACCATGGTTTTGCCATCCAGCGAGAAAGAGATCGCCCACACCTGGCTTTCATGCCCCTTCAGCTGCATGGGTTTCATGGAAGCCCCCATCTTCCAGACCCAGATGTTCCCCTCACTGTCACCGATGGCTATAGACTTTGCATCCGGCGTATAAGCGATGCCCAGCGCCTTTGCCCCGTTCTGCAAAACAAGCGTGTCTTTGCCGCCGGGGTCGATCCCAATCCGCCAGAGACGTACCTGCTGATCCCGGCCCAAAGTCGCCAGCAACGGGGCATTTTGGGCGACTTCAAGGTCCACAACCCTCTGACTGTGCGCTTGCACCACGTCGCCAACACTTTCCATGTTTGAATTTTCCAATCGCAGCGTTCCGTCTGCCCCTGCCCCTACCAGCAGATTGTCCGGCGCGGTAAATGCTGCTGCTACGATATCGGTACTATCTGAAAAACGATCAACAATTGGAGAACCATCCGGAAAACCAATCGTCGTGACCTTCCCGTTCGTATGGGATACCGCGAATGTTCTCCCGTCGCGGCTGAAGGACAGGTGATCGGGGTCAGGCCCCAGCGGACCGCCCGGTATCGGCGGAAATGCAGGCGTAGCCTTTGCGTCGACCCAGCCGAATATGCCACCATCGACATTTCCGGCTACAAGTCCTTCTGAAACGGGCGAAAACGCGACCTTTTTGAAGCCCAGCGGCATTCTCGCCAATGGCTCTCCAATTTGCATTCCATTGGAAACGTTCCAGAGGCGAACGGTCCCATCACCGGTCGCCGACGCGATACGCTTGCCGGTGGAATCAAAGGCCACGCCAAATGCGACGTCATTGCCAGAGAACAGTGTCGTGATCGGGCCGTATCTGGCCGAACCAACATTCCAAAGGCGGACATCCCCATCCGTTGCCGCTGAAACCAGCAACTCTCCATCGGGAGAGAATGCAACATCCCTTATCCCGCCGGAATGCCCCACCAGTTCAGCAATAACCGCTCCGCCGGATTCAGCCCTATGAACCACGATGCGCCCATCACGCAATCCAACCGCAACACGCGTACCGGATGCATCAATAGCCATCGTCTGCGCGTCACCAACCGTAAACGGGCTGCCCAGTGGGACAAGCCCACCCTCACCCAGATTTTGCCGAGCCATCAGCATCGCCGCCCTCGCTTCTGATGTCGAACCAGCAGTTTCGGCTCGGACAATCGCTTCGGCGCTGAGTGACAGGGCAAGCAAGGGATCTGTATCCGATAACCCGTTCGCCGCAGCGCCTAGCGCCCTTGCGAACCTTTCATTGGCTTCAGCTGTTGCGGCAACGGCCATCTGTCTGTTGCTTTCGGCAAGGTTGGACGCGCGGATAGCCAAGAAAGACGAAACCGTTGCGCCAATGGCCAGCAAGGCAAGGGCAGCAACGGCAACTTGATTGATACGTCGACGCCGACGCCGGCGCATCTTGGATGCAGCCTGCGCTTGGTCACGCGCGTCTCGTGCAGCGCCCAGAAATTCCCGCTCTAACGCACCGAGGATATTCTGGTTCTTCACCGACCATTCTTCAGCCGACAACAACCTTGTGCCGCGATAAAGTAAATCGGGCTCGCGATTTTCAACATCCCACTCTGCAGCGTCATGCTGAATACGCTGACGCATGCGCAGATCATCGCGGCTTTCTTCGATCCATGAATTAAGTCGCGGCCATGTACGCAGCAGCGCCTCATGCGCAATCTGAACATTTTTGTCATCCAGCGTCAGCAACCGCGCATCTGTCAAAGCTTCAACGACCCGCCGCGTTGTATCCGGGTCCGAGTCGCGCTCGATCTCATCGATCGGCAACAACCGCCGTGTGTCCGGAGTCCCCTCGCCGGGCGTAACCAGACGCAAGAATAGCCGCCGGGTTGCCTCTTGCTGAACTTTGTCAAAAACGTCTGTAAAAAGTGTCTCTGCTGTCTGGCTGATTGCCCCTGTGACACCACCGGACTGACGGTAGCCGTCCAGAGACATGACCGCACCTTTACGTCGGCTCCATGTTTCATACAGAGAATGCGCCACCAGCGGGAGCGAACCCGCTTCGCGCCCGGCCTCATCAACGATCGCATCAATAAGGGACCTGTCCATGTGCAAACCAGCTGCATGTGCCGGTTCGCTGATTGCGCGGCGCAGCTCGGGCCGTGTCATCGGCCCGACCAAAAACTGGTTTTCCGAGATTCGATCCGCAAGCCACGGTATCTCTGCACAGGATGCATAAAAGTCCGCACGGATTGTCAGCACGATACGAACACGGCTATCTGCGGGGTCTGTCATAGCTGACAAAGCTTCGATGAACTTGCTTCTGCGTTCCTGTTTGACCAGCGTGAACAATTCTTCGAACTGATCAATGCAGATCAACAACTCTCCTTCATTCGCGGTGGCCAAACGGCGCGCCGCACTCGGATAGGCGATGAAGTCGTTGAGCGAGACCTGAGCCGTAAGGTGAGAATTGTCGCCGATGAGTTGAAAGTACAAATCGGTCATTGGATCGCGCCCGGGGGTAAAAACACAAACACGCCAGTTTTCGCTACCGGATATCGCGTTGGCAGCGATCGCTGGCAGCAGCCCTGCTCGCAGAACGGATGATTTACCACTGCCGGATGAGCCACCCAGAACCAATATCCGGCTCTGTTGAAGCCGGGTCACAAGTTCCTCAACAAGATCCTCGCGTCCAAAGAAATAGTCGGAATCCTCTGGCTGGAACGCGGCGAGCCCTTTGTAGGGGCATTCCACCCTACTTTCCGATATCTGCGTCACCGCTTCGGATGCGGCCTCTCGCCGGTCACGATCCAACGCATCATTCATTGCACTGCGCCAGGACACCATATCCAGAAAACGCGCCTGCGGGTCCATTGCCATCCCGTGCTCAATGCAATCGCGCCACATTTCCGGCAGGCTGGAAAGATACTCGGTAACGCGATGGAATGGCGGCGGCGCCTTTCCCGTCAGGACATGCCACATCAGCGCGCTGGCCGAATAGATGTCGGTCATCGGCGTTACGGGTTGCCCGTGCTCAGCTTGTTCTGGCGCTTGATAGAGCGGTGTCCCAGCCATCATGGTCGCGCCGGTCACACCGATCGCTAAATCCTTCGCAATACCGAGATCCGCCAGAAAAACCCTCTCGTCTAGGCCGACCAAAGCATCAGAAACCGTCGTGCTGTTATCGTCTTTGGACCGCTTCACTCGTTGCAGAAGGACATTTGCGGGTTTGACGTCCCGATGCACGACATTCGCGTCGTGAACCGCAGACAAGCCATCTGCCATTGCATCAATCAGTATTTCCACACCTTCGCGTTTGGCCAAAGCAGCGGGGCTTAGACGCTTTAGTCGGTCGGCCAATGTGCCGCGATCCGCGTAGTCCATGACAAAATAGGGCCGCCCGTCCTCCAAACGCCCCACGTCATGCACGGAGACAACGCGCGGAGATCGAATGCGCCGCAACAGACGGGCTTCTTCGAGAAAATGGGTGATGACTTTGTCATTGGTCGCAAGGTTGGCGTGCAGAATCTTGAGGGTTACCGGAACCTCCAACTCGTCATCCCGCGCAAGGACAACCGCCGCGAACCCACCGCTCGCGATTTCACGGTCAACAGCGTAACGGCCGATGAACGCGGGAAAAGTCATGATATTCTTGGCGCTTCAGAGGTGCTCTTGCACATCCACGCAATGATACTTGGTCGCATCCAATATGTTGTGGTCCCTATCGGCAGCAGTAACGCACAGTGTCGTCCCTCCCTCGCGCGCCGATGTCGAGGCCGCCTCCTTCGTCACATAGCTTGGGTAATCATCGTGCCGATGCCACCTGCCCTGAACGGCATTGAATTCGCTTTGGGCATTTCTGCCGACTTGCTCAACGGAATAGCTTTCGCCCCACCATGTATGGAAATGGTTCTTCGATACGTCCGGAGTGAAATTCGCATCGTAGTTTACAAGCAGTTCGTCGCCCTCTTTGGCGACCGATACAATCTGCACCTCACATCCATCCACAGGGCAGGCATTGGGCATCGCTGACTGGGCAGTTGCATCAGCACCAAACAAGAGTGTAGCTGCACCCAGGATCAGAGCGCCCTGACGAAGCTGGTTTCCTGAAGTATTCAATGACATCATTCCCTCCCAATCTTGGTTGAAATACGCAATTGGTGCCGATTCTAGCACAATCGCGAGTTTCTTTCTGAGACTTTCACCACAGAAGCCAGAATTCAGGCGTGCCACGTCGTTTATCGGCGGACGACCTCAAACTCTAATGGGCGCGCATCAGAGTGCAAAATTGATAGTGCAGGCGATATCAGCCCGCTATCGGCCAGCATTATGTTCTCGCGCTTAAGCTGGATTTCACGCGCATTCTCGAATTGTACGTAAGTTCCCGACGAACTGCGATCCGCCAGCATCAGCTTCCCGCCTTTCATGCTGAGTACCGCATGCAGTCGCGAAACCCACGGCTCAGGCAGGATGACATCGCATTGACTGGATCTGCCGATCGTTAGCTCCCCGCCTTCCCGACACCGCCAGGTATGATCGTCGTGATAAAGAATGAGCGCAAAGCTTTCATTCTGTTGCATGCCCTCAGATCCGCTGGCCGTCTGCGTCGGCAGATGCATCACGGTGCTTAACCCGTCCGTTGAGGCCAGGACTGAATAAGCTTTGACCGGTTCACTCACACCTTTCAGGCGAAGCGATCCGATTGGGGTGAGCATCTGGAGACTTTCGGGGCTTAGATCCTTGGCGACGCTTTCGCTGACACAAGCTTCACCCGGATTGGCCGCGGCCGCCAAACGTGCGGTCAGATTAACTGTTTCGCCAAATATCCCATTATCGCCAATAACAACAGGACCTTGATGAACACCCGCGTGGACCGACAGTAATGTTCCAGGCGGTTTCTGAATCATCTCTACAACCGCGTTTACGGCGGCCTCGGGTTCCTTGAAATAGGACAAGACGTCATCGCCTTTCTGCCCCACAGGAACTCCGCCAAACCCAAGTAGAACCTCACGCAATCGATCGATTTCAAACTGAATCAACTGCTGTGCCTGATCGTCCCCCATTTCTTCGTAGAACGGAGTGCTGTCAGAAATGTCAGCAATTATGGTCGTGACGAGCTTGGTTTCCACGGTGCTACTCGCAATTTGCTTGTCCGGAACGACAAACCCTATTTGGGATCATAAACATAACCGATACCCCGCACGGTTCTGATGATTTCCGGCTTTTCCGGGTTGGTTTCAAGCTTCCGGCGCAGTCTGGATATTCTGATATCAATGCTGCGATCGAACGGGTCCCAGGACCGGTCATGCGCTTGTTCTAGCAACTGATCACGGTTCAAAACACGCCCTTTGTTTTCAGCAAACACCTTGAGCAGACTATACTCCATCGCCGTTAGCGGGACCTCGGATCCATCCGGCGCAAGAAGTTTGGCTGCCTCTTTATCCAGCGTGTAGTCGCCAAAAAGGGCCAAATTGCCTTCGGAGGCATCTGCGGGCAGACTTTCGTTGATGGCCCCTCGGCGCAATAGGGCCTTGATCCGCGCTTCCAGTTCCCGAAGATCAACCGGCTTTCCAAGATAGTCATCTGCCCCCATCTCAAGCCCGATGATCCGGTCCACTACATCGCCTGCTGCAGTCAACATGATCACGGGCGTCGTGTTTTCAGGACGAAGCGATCTGAGGATCGAAAGACCGTCTTCCTTTGGCATATTGATATCCATGATCATGACATCAACAGCACGAGAGGAGATGACAGACCGGAGCTCTTCTCCGCCAGCGGCTGCAGAAACCTCGTACCCGCGTTTGCTCAGATATTCCTGAAGCATCTCGCGCACGTCGATCTCGTCATCGCAAACCAGGATATGGGTTTTCTGGTCATTCATCCGTTTGATCCTTCTGATCGGCGAGCAGCTTTCCGACAAGTATTCTCAGTTCCGAAGGTGAGACGGGTTTTTCCAGATAGGGCAGACCGGATTCCTTCAGCAGTCCCAATGAGCTTTCACCCATGGTGTCCCCGGTGATGTATGCTGTCCGGGTCAGCATTTTCGGAAAACGCGCCACCAGCGCCTCATAAATCTTGCGTCCGTCAACACCGGGCATGTTCATATCACTTAGGAATACATCGTAGCTGGTGGACTGCAGTTGCCTGAGCGCCTCTTTCCCTGAGGTAACGAAATCTACGTGAAAGCCATCCTTCCGCAGTATCTCGGCATTGATCTCACCCACTTCGACCTCATCATCCACGACCAATGCACGGTGCTTGGCAAAATTCGCGGCGGGTTCGGGTTTTTCTTCAGCCACATCATTTTGCATCTTTGCGACGGGCAGAGTTATCCGGAAGCAGGTACCGGACACTGCGGCCTGATCAAGCCTGATCTGACCGCCATGGGACAGAATGATCCGGTGACAGAAAGCAAGCCCAATCCCGGTGCCGTCACCCACCTCCTTTGTGGTGAAGAACGGCTCGAAGATACGTGCGCGTATGGCTTTAGGGATACCGGGGCCATTGTCCTGAACCGTGATCTCAACCATTCCGGTGTCAAGCTTGACCTCGGCAGACAGCATGATGTGGTCGCCGATGCCGGATGCGGTCATGGCCTGCTCGGCATTGATGATAAGATTCAAGACGACTTGCGTAAGCTGGTCCGCATCCCCGGCAACTGCGGGCAGGTCTTCTGGCACACTTTGCTCAATGCGAATTTCGCCTGATGAGCTACCGTACCCGGCGACATCCGCAGCTGTTTCGATCATGCTGGGAACATCAACCTGCTCGATCTTGCTGGGCTGCTGACGCGCCATCGCCAGAAAGGTCTTAACAATCTTCGCGCAGCGTTCTGCGGCATTGCCGATTTTTTCAATCCTGACACCGAGATCGGGGTCAGAAATTTCTTCCTTCAACATCAACGAATGACCCACAACAACCGACAATGGATTGTTAAGCTCATGCGCGACACCGGCGAGTAGTTCGCCTAGCGCAGACATCTTTTCGTTCTGGAACAGCAGCTCTCGTTGCTTTTCAAGCTCAGCCTCAATGGCCAATTCATCGGTCAGATCGCGGGTATTGGAAACGATTACTTCTTCACCGTTGAACTCGATCAGCCGTGAAGAATCCGCCCCCCAGAACTTTCGTCCGCTTGCATCGACGAACTCCATTCGCCGATCCTTAAGCGCCCCCGCTTGCCGGAGGTCTTTCAGGTACCGTTGGCGCTCATTCGGGTCCGCATAGTAGGATTTCGAACTTTCTGCTTCACCAAACAGCGCCTTTATCTCGGGCGTAGCAAACAGCACCTCGCCGGTGTCGGCATGCGTCATGTTGATGGCTGCTGGATACGCCTCCATGACTTGGCGGATCAGGGCATCAGCCTCTTTCTGGACGGTTAGATCGATCACGCTGGTCACGATGACTTCTTCGCCTTTGTAATCGATCAATTGAGACGAAATCGACGCAGGGAAGGTTTTGCCAGCCGCATTTATTAAGTCGAGCTTGTAGTCATCGACACGACCATCGGCCAAAAGCTGGGTTACAAAATCCGCGCGCTCTTCCGGCTTTTGATAATGCTGTTTTGCAGATTTGGAAGGTCCAAACATCTGCAGCGCAGCAGGCGTGCGATACAGTATCTGACCATCACCAATCCGCGCCATAGTTACGATTGCCGAACTGGCATCCAGCACCTTTCGGATCAATAGATCGCCGTCGCGCTCTTCGACCTCGGCTTGTTTGCGTTCGGTGATATCCTCACGCGTTACGACAAATCCGCCGAACTTGGTAGGATGAACAGAAACCAGATAGGTACGCCCATCCGTTTCCGTCAGCTCAAAGTCTTGGATGAACTCGACCCCATTAGCCAAACGGTCCGAAACCCACTGCTGTTCATTGCCAATCGCATCAGCGTAAATTCCACGGCGCGCCGTCTCGCGCATCAGGATTTCCCAGTCCAGTCCGGGTTGCAGCAGGTCGGCAACCCCCTTGTTCATCTCGGCATATCGTTGATTGAACAGGACAAGGCGGCGATCATCATCATAGAGGGCGAACCCTTCTTTGAGAGATTCGATCGCATCACGAAGAAGGTCCCGCGCCTTCTCGATTTCTTCAAATTCGTTCGCCATGCCCATCGTCATCCTGAATTTTTAGGATACCATTGTTTCAATGCCATTTCAAAATCAGCATCGCGTGTTTCAATTGTTTCAATAGGTGCCAACTCAGCCAAGTACAGGCCGATAAACCTGTTTGTTTTTGAGCCAGATAGCAAGTTGTGTGACCTGCTTCACAGAGCAACAACTGAAACACTTGGCACCGCTTCCAGACATCACAATGAAACATAGAAAGGTCAGTTATTGCCCATCTTAAGTGCGATTGGGTAAGAACGATGACTATTTCTTTTAGAACTACTGAAATGATTAACGCACCTATTTTTGCGTTGCATTCTTCGGCGTCCAATAGTGGGCAATGGAACCAACTGGCGGCGGATCTGGAAGGTCGCTTTAGTGTTCACGCTGTTGATCTTCCCGGGTACGGTCGTAGCCCGTTAACTGGAGATAACTCTCAAAACGGTGCGGCGTTTTCTGCCATACCGGTAATCCGCGAAATCGAAGCGCTGGGACGCCCCGTGCATCTGGTTGGGCATTCCAACGGCGGAGGCGTCGCCATCAAGGTCGCGTTGATGCGTCCTGATCTTGTCAAAAGCCTGACGGTATATGAGCCTGCAGCCTTTCATTTTCTGCAGGCTGGCAATGATGCCAGCAAGAAACTGTTCGGGCAAATCCAGCTTCTCGCGGGTGTGGTGAGCGCCGCAGCAGCGGATGGCGATGCCGCTGCTGGTATGCATCACTTTTTGGATTTCTGGAACGAGAAGGGGTTTTGGAACTCGCTGCCCGCGCAGCCCCGAGACCGGTTCATTGGGATGATCCCATCAGTCATGTCTGATTTTGCAAAAGGTTTTGCTGAAACCTGGCAACTGAAGGACCTGTCCAAGCTTGATATACCGACGTTGGTAATGACTGGTTTGGAGTCACCTGAGATTGCGCAGCACGTCTCGGTCGAGATCGCGAAGGCTTTGCCCAATGCGCGGATCGCGTTGCTGCCCGAGCTGGGCCATATGGCGCCGGTCTTCCAGCCCGAATGGATCAACTCAAGGATTTTCGAACACGTGGCCAATGTGGAGCGGCCCGTTGAAACTGTCAGCTGGCCAGAACGTCAAGCTGCCTGACCGGGGCCGCATTTAGCAATGCGGCCTTCATCAAACCACTGCTACATCAAAAGGAGCAATATCATGGGTATTCAAACATCGATCAACGCCACCACAGACTTTGCGGCAATCAAAGCAAAGCAAAACGTCGCCTGGGGCTCCGGCGACTACAGCAAAGTGGGTGTCACGCTGCAAATCACGGGCGAGGAACTGGCTGAAAGCATGGATCTGATGCCTGGTTCCAAGGTACTGGATGTCGCCGCCGGGAATGGTAATGCCACCCTGGCCTTCGCCCGGCGCTTTTGTGATGTTACATCGACCGACTATGTAGAAGCCCTACTGGACGCCAGCAGCCAGCGCGCCAAAGCGGAAGGTCTGTTCGTGACCTACAAGGTTGCCGACGCCGAAAACCTGCCTTTCGATGATCAATCCTGCGACGCGGTGGTTTCGACGTTCGGCGTGATGTTCACACCGAACCAACAACAATCAGCAGCAGAGCTGCAACGGGTCGTCAAACGCGGCGGCAAGATTGGTCTGGCCAACTGGACGCCGGACAGCTTCATCGGCCTTCTGTTCAAAACGATCGGTAAACATGTGCCTCCACCTGCTGGCGTAAGCTCTCCGGCTTTGTGGGGCAGCCGGGACTGGATTGAAGAAGCCTTCGGATCGCGCAGCACCATCGTTTCGTTCCGACGCAAGAACTTCATGTTCCGCTACCGTTCAGCCGAACACTTCCTAGAGTATTTTCGGACTTTCTATGGTCCGATGCAAAAGGCCTTCGATGCACTGGACGCACCGGGACAAGAGGCGCTGCAGCGCGATATCATGGCCCTGATCGAGAAGTTCGATATCTCAGGCAATGACACACTTTGCATCTCATCCGAGTACGCTGAAATTGTCATGCAGCGTGGCTGAGATCGTGAATCACTGGCTCATCGTTCTTTGACCCAACCGTCAAAGAACGATGAAGATTACCCGGTGTAGTCGATCCACCATTTTCTTGGTATTAGTTTGTTTAAGGGGGATTTTGTTATGGCCGAGCGCACACTTTATGAAAAATACGGTGGGTTTTCACAGATCAGCAAGATCGTGTTCTCGTTCTATGACATCCTGCTGGACAATGACGAGGTTGGACCCTTCTTCGACAACGTGGATATGAGCCGCATGGTCGACCATCAGACCAAGTTCATAGCATCGCTCCTTGGCGGTCCGGCCTCCTACACCGACAATCAACTGCGCCAGTTACACTCTCATCTCGAAATTACCGATGACCATTTCGACGAATTGGAGGTCGTGCTCCGTGACGCTTTGCAAAGACACGGCGTGGATGCCGAGGATATCGATATCGTTGTCGCGGAATTCAGTAAACGTCGCCCCTTGATTGTTGGATAAATCATGACCATCGAAGCCATCAATGAACAGCTCCTTCGCGCGATTGGTGTGGGCGTTGCCCTACTGGACCGTCAATCGCTGAAGTTTGGGTTCCGCAATGATACGTTTGACGAGTGGTTCAGTGCCGATGGCCCTTCAGACCAATTGCAGCAGCTCTTTCCTGATCTGGATATCGACACAGTGCAAACAAGCCTGTCCGGCACCGGGCGACATACATCAGAAATCACGTTCAAAAAGAAACGCCGCACACTGGTGATCGCACTCGATTTCACGGTCGCGCATGACGATGTGCTGGTTCTGGTATGTCAGAACATCACCCGTATCAAAGAGCTGGAGTCCATGATCGACTCCTATTCGATGATGGTGGAACGGAACACGCGCGAGTTGAAGCGGGAAAAGGAGCAGGTTGAAAAACTGCTGCTAAATCTGATGCCCCGGTCGGTCTACGAAGAGTACAAGACTTTCGGCGTGGTCACGCCACAACTCTATGATCCCGTCTCCGTCCTGATGCTCGATTTCGTGGGGTTCACGGATATGGTCGCCTCGCAGGACCCAAGCGTCACGGTCACCGAACTGAATGATATCTACAGCGCGTTTGATCGCATAGGTGAGCAATTCGGTTGCGAACGGATCAAGACAATCGGAGACGCATATATCACCGTCGCTGGTCTGCCCGATCCGACTCCGGATCACGCCAAGGCAATCGCAAACACAGCCATTCGTTTCGTACGCTATTTGACCCGCCGAAACCTGAGCCATCCGCATCAGTGGCGGTGCAGAATTGGACTGGCCACGGGATCGGTAGTCGGGTCGGTCGTTGGCATCCAGAAGTATGTGTACGATATCTTTGGTCCGGCTGTGAATCTGGCCTCCAGACTTCAGGAATTCTCTGACCCGATGCAGATTTCAGTCCAGGACGAAGTCGCGCAGGTCCTCAAAGATCAGTTTGACCTTGAGAATGTCGGCGCGCGAACAATCCGTGGGTTTGGAGAGCAAGACATCTGGCGCTTGTCCGACGATAGCTAAGCGTCAATGCCCGCTGTAATCCTTAGTTCGCACTAAATATTGACTGATCGCTGCAGTGAAGAAAGTAGGTTGTTTAACCAGTCCCAAAACCACTGATCTTGATCCCGAAATAAGCGGCTACTCGTTTCGGCGTTTGGTGACAACGGTTTCCAGCACCTCGCCTTCGTGATCAACAACCCGCCAGAGGCAATGTCTCTTGCCATTCACCTCCACAAAATCTCGTCGGCGTGCCACTTCCATATCGAGAGTGCGCGCAGTTGTTGCATCCGCATTCTTCGGATCTCAGAGGCAAACATCGGACCGAACCTGTCCCAACAGTAGCAGTCGGTTTCTTGACTCAGGTCGATGCCTCGCTCGTGCAACAGATCTACGGCATTCCGAAGCGAGAGCGGGAATCGGATGTACAGCATCTCGGTCAAGCGGATGATCTCAGAACCGGTTGTTATAGTATTTGAAAGATGCAGGTCTGGTCATGGGCAAAAGCTACGCAACACCCCTACCCCGCCCAAGCAAAGTTCTTCTGACAAGATTCTTTTGACAGTTCCCCGATTGCAGTTTTCCTTGGTCACACAAACCTGTTCACATAATTCTCCAGAATCTCCTGACGCCCAGATTGTGGTTTCGGGTTGGTATTTTCCTGCAGAACCCGGGCAGAAATCTCTTCCAGACTGCTACCCAACATAGACACTGCTTCCGGCGTGTTCCAACCGGAATACCGTTCCGTCAGCGCGTCCTCCAAGCCACCGTCTTCAATCATAGCAGCCGCAGCTTTCAAGCCTCGTGCACAAATGTCCATTCCACCGACATGGGCTGCAACAAGATCTTTTGCATCAAGCGACTGCCGACGTATTTTGGCGTCAAAATTTGTGCCCCCAGTTGTAAAGCCACCAGCTTTCAGGATGTAGTAATATGCCAAAGCAACCTCTGGCGTATTATTCGGGAACTGGTCCGTATCCCATCCGGATTGGTAATCGTTTCGGTTCATGTCGATCGAGCCAAGCATCCCTTCGGCAGCGGCGACCGCAATTTCATGCTCGAAACTGTGTCCGGCCAGGATCGCATGCCCCTGCTCGAGGTTCAACTTGACCTCGTCCTCCAACCCGTACTTCCTGAGAAATCCAATACAAGTCGCGGCGTCGTAGTCGTATTGGTGTTTGGACGGCTCCTGAGGCTTGGGCTCAACGAGAATAGTTCCTTTGAACCCAATCTTGTGTTTGTATTCAACGACCATGTTCAAGAAACGGCCCATGTGGTCCAACTCGGTTTTCAAATCCGTGTTCAACAGGGTTTCATAGCCTTCTCGGCCACCCCATAGAACGTAGTTTTCTCCGCCGAGCTTGTGGGTCGCATCCATGCAGGATTTCACTGTCGCAGCTGCAAACGCAAAAACGTCGGGATCAGGATTGGTACTGGCACCAGACATCCAGCGACGATGGCTGAACATATTGGCCGTGCCCCAAAGCAGCTTGGTGCCAGACACCTGCATCTTTTCACCGATATAATCGGTGATATCTTCTAATGTGCGCAGGTTATCGGCAAAATTTCCCTGTTCGGGCCGGATGTCAGCGTCGTGCCAGCAAAAGAATGGCTGCCCCAAAAGCTCAAACAATTCGAATGCAATATCTGCCTTCTGACGGGCCCGGCCCATATCGTCCTGAGGATACCATGGGCGTTCGAACGTAGGTCCACCAAAGGGGTCTCCGCCCTCCCACGCGAATGAATGCCACCAGGCCACAGCAAACCGCAGATGGTCCTCCATACGCTTGCCCATGATGATTTCATCCGGGTCGTAGTGACGAAAGGCCAACGAGTTCTTGCTATCCACGCCTTCAAACTGGACCTTCTCGATCCCTTCAAAAAATCCACTTGGCATTTCTGCCCCCTACTCTGCTTTTTGTGCTGGCTGCTTGCCGAGAATGATCATCGACAAAAGATCATCGTCAGTGACATCTGCAATATCGACCGTCCCAACCAGTTTTCCGTTCTTCATGACCGAGGCGCGGTCGCACAGTTCCATGACGGCGTGCACATCGTGATCGATCAGAAATATCCCAATTCCTTGCGCCTTCAGCTGGTGGATCAGATCCGCCACCATCTGGGTTTCATGCGGCCCAAGCGCCGCAGTGGGTTCATCCATGATCAGAATGCGGGCATTGAAATAGACGGCCCGAGCAATCGCCACTGATTGTCTTTGCCCACCCGACAAGGCGGAGACCGGGTCATTGAACTTCTGAAAGTTCGGGTTGAGCTGCGCCATGATCTTTCGGCACTCGGCCTCCATGGCTGCGTCGTTGACCAAGCCAAAAGGCGTCGTCATCTCGCGCCCCAGGAACAGGTTTGATGTCGCGTCCAGATTGTCGGCCAAGGCGAGCGTCTGATATATCGTTTCGATATTGTTCGCCCGGGCGTCACGAGGATTGCCAATCTCGACCGGCTTGCCATCGATCAGAATCTCGCCGTGGTCCATCTGATAGGCGCCGGACAATACCTTGATCAACGTGGACTTTCCGGCCCCGTTGTGGCCAAGCAGGCCAACGACTTCACCCGGATAGAGATCGACCGACACATGGTCGACGGCCTTGATCCCACCGAAGGAAATCGAGATGTCGCGCATCTCGACCAATGGCGGCGCGCCTGAACCGCGCCCAGTGCCAGAAGGTTTTTTCTGCGTATCCTGAGCTTGCATCACTTTGCCCCCAGTCGCTTGCGGTAAACGATGTCGATATAGACGGCCAACACGAGGACGCTGCCGACGACGATGTTCTGAAACGGCGCGTCAACGCCAACCATTGCCATGCCCGATTGCAGCGCCTGCATGATCAATGCACCCAGGATCGCGCCATAGATAGTGCCGATGCCGCCTGACAATGCGGTTCCTCCGATCACTGCAGCTGCTATGACCCGAAGTTCGTCGAGCGTACCGATGTCGTTCGAATGGTTCGCCAAGCGAGCCGAGGCGACCACCGCGGACACCGCGCACAAGAAACCCATCAAAGCGAAGATTTTCACGGTCAGCAGCCGAGTGTTGATACCCGAAAGCTCTGCCGCATCCGGGTTGCCACCAGTGGCAAAGATGTACCGACCAAACCGGGTTTTTCGCGCCACAATTGTCAGCGTGACAGCCACGATGATTAGGATGAGTACAGAAATCGGTATGCCGTATCCTACAACTAGCCCCTCTGGCATTGTCTCTCCGCGTGCTTCGAACATACGTTGCAGTCGGCGCGTCGGTATGGCGTAGCTGTTTACGATGTAAACGTACCCAAGGATGGCGATTGCGATTATCCCGGCCAAAGTGGCTTCGGCCCAGACAGGTTTGACGGGGAATCCATGTGCCGCCTTTGCGCGACGACTGCTCCACAAAGCCCAGATCGCGATTGCGGTAGCAAACAAGCCGAACAGCCAGCTTGTCGTCGTTCCCAATGTCCCGTTGGTCCCGCCAAACATCAGGAATGTACTATCCAGAGGACCAATCGTCTGACCGCTAGTCAAATACCACGCCACGTTTCGCCAAACCAGAAACCCACCAAGCGTAACGATGAAGGCTGGTATCGTCAGGTATCCGACCATCCAGCCATGAAACGCACCAATCAGCGTGCCGACAAACAGCCCGACAACAATGGTGATCGCCCAGGTTGCTGGATTGTTCAAACCCATCCCAAGGACTTGTGGCAAAAGCTCGGTTTGCGTCATCGCCATCACGGCCGAGGTTGTTGCCAGCAGTGCACCAACCGACAAGTCGATGTGCCGTGTGACGATAATAAATACCATCCCGCATGCCATAATGGCGACCGAAACCGTTTGGATGGACAGGTTGAACAGGTTACGAGGGGTCAGGAAGCGCCCATCTGTGAAGATGTTGAACCCGATGCACAGGATGACAAACGCGCCGATCATTCCCAAAAGCCGCATATCCAGTTCCAGTTGCTGGAACAGGCTGGGTTTCGCTTTTTCAGGTACCGGCTGAGACGAAGTTTCGGTCATTTCCGATCTTTCATATTCAGCATTTGCCCCAGGCCCGGACTAAAGGGCCCAGGGCTGAGTGGTTTAGTTACAAGGGGCAGGTCCGTTTTCAACGCCTTGGCAAAGATCTTCCAGCGGGATCCATCCGGCATCAACAACCACGGACAAGTTGTCCTTAGTGATTGGAACAGGCGCTAGGAAAACCGAGTTCATCTCGGTCCCACCCGGTGATGTCCAGCTAACTGCGCCTTCGACATCCGCAGGGCTTGTCCCTCCGCTCAATGCGACAGCGATTTCGCCAGCGGCCTTTCCAAGTTCGCGAGCATCCTTCCAAACTGAAACCGTCTGCGTTCCAAGTGCGACACGATTCAACGCTGCGTGGTCGCCATCCTGACCTGACACTGGAATGCCTTCCATACCCTGTGCTGTTAGGGCCGCAACAACACCGCCTGCAGTACCGTCATTCGACGCAACGACTGCATCCACGTTGTTCTCGTTCGCGGTCAGGATTTGTTCCATGTTCCGCTGCGCGTTCGCGGGCAACCAACCATCTGTGTAGGCTTCACCAACAATTACAATGTCACCGCTGTCGACGGCTGCTCCGATGATCTCTTGCTGACCACCGCGCAGGAAATCTGCGTTCGGATCAGTAGGAGAGCCTTTGATCATCACGTAGTTGCCTTTGGGCATGGCCTCAAAGACAGCCCGAGCCTGCATTCTGCCGACTTCCACGTTGTCGAAGGTCAGATAAAATGCTCGGTCGTCCTCGATCAGACGGTCATAGGCTATCACAGGAATACCTTCGTCCGCCGCGGCCTGAACCGCGGGACCAATGGCCTGCGCGTCCTGCGCTAGGATGATAAGCGCGTCCACACCCTGGGCGATCAGGCTTTCGATGTCCGATAGCTGCTTTGCGGAGGACGATTGCGCGTCTGCCGAAATGTACTCGGCACCGCCTGCTTCAAGTGCCGACTTGATGGCCGCTTCGTCTGTTTTCCAACGCTCCTCCTGAAAGTTCGACCAGCTCACGCCGACCACTGGCTCTGCGAATGCGGTCGAAGCCAACAAAGTGGCCACAGCCGAAAAGCTGAGAATTCTCTTCATGATTTCCTCCCATTTGCCGAGCCATCGCATTTCGATTCGCGGCTCTCACAAACTTGAATACCATATTTATTTCAGCCGGTAAAATATTTAGTCTGTTAGGACAGGCGAAATCCAAATAGATTGAGGTAAGAACCAGATTCGTGAGGCCAAGATGCTGAAAAGCAAAGCTTCTCAAAATGCCGCGGACCAGCGGAACATTACGCGCCTGCGGGTGTTGGAACACATTCGGACAAGAGGCTCGATCTCCAGGATAGATATCGCCAGCGCTTTGCAGACCAGCCCTGCGACGGTTACTGCAGCCACAGCCGACCTCATATCTGCGGGGCTGATCAAAGAGATCGAATCCGAACCGCAATCCAAATCCGCCAAAAGGGGTCGGCCCAGAGTTTTACTTCAGCTGGATGGCCGCTCTTACCTTGTTGCGGGCCTCAAAGTGGCGCGCCACATGATCTCGGTCATCCTTGTAGATTTCAAAGGCAACGAGGTCACGTCATACAAACATCCGTTGGACGACGTCCGGATGACGCCAGGCGCATTAGTGGCAACCATTCGCAAGGCCTTGGATGAGGCCTGCGCTCAGATCAACGAGACCCTCGACACCTTATCCGGAGTGTCAATTGGGGTTGCCGGTCTCGTGGACGCAGAAAGGAACTTCGTACACTGGTCCTCTTCCCTTACCGATAGAAACGTCGATTTTAGCCAATTTCTGGAAACAGAGCTGCCCTGCCCCGCCTTTATAGAAAACGACGCCAACCTGGTAGCAAAGGCGGAACAACTCTTTGGGTTAGGCAAGGGTTTTAAGAACTTTCTTGTCGTCACGATCGAACACGGCGTTGGGCTTGGAATTGTCCTGGACGGTAAGCTATATCGCGGGGAAAGAGGCTGCGGAGCGGAATTTGGCCACACAAAAGTCCAACTGGACGGCGCGCTTTGCCAGTGCGGCCAGCGGGGTTGCCTTGAGGCCTATGTCGGGGACTATGCACTGATCCGGGAAGCAACCGTCGCCGATCAACGCATTGGAACGGAAACTATTAAAGAGATCCACGAAAATGCTCGATCCGGAGACGAAAGGGCGAAATCCGTTCTGGCCCGCGCGGGCCAGATGTTTGGTCTGGGAATATCCAATCTGATCAATCTGTTTGATCCCGAACGCATTATTTTGTCCGGAGCTCAGATGGACTTAGAACACCTGAATTCGGACGAGGTGATGACCCGAATTCGCAGTGGCGTCGTGAATGTCGATACCCCCTTGCCGGAAATCACAGCCCATCATTGGGGCGACCTTATGTGGGCTAAGGGAGCTGCGGCGTACGGGATTGAGCAGGTCTCGATCCTCAAGGTAAAGGAGCTGTCGACAAATGCGCCCTGAGCTTTGTATCCTATTCGCTTTTGCATCTGCGGCCAGCGCAGAATCTCAAGCTCCGCAATTCCAAAAGATTGACATCGGCGCTCATATTTATGACGGCGGCTGGGAGCACTTTGTTGGCGGCGGAGTCGCCGTTTTCGATTGTGACGGTGATGGGTTGCCCGAACTCTTTGCAGCGGGTGGCACCAACACATCCAAACTGTTTAGAAACACATCGCACGAAAGCGTTTCATTTCGTGCTGATACCCCCGAGCTGCTTTCCATGGTCGACGTAACTGGGGCTTACCCGCTGGATGTCGACAGTGATGGCGTTATGGATCTGGCTGTTTTGCGCGTCGGCCCCGATCTGCTTATAAAAGGTGAGCCTGATTGCAAGTTCCGCCCTTTCAGCTCCCTTGGCTTCAGATCAGAGGATCATTGGACAACCGGGTTCTCTGCCACCTGGGAAGCTAATCAGACTTTGCCAACATTGGCCTACGGAACTTATGTTGATCGTCACAATCCCGACGGCCCGTTTGAGACTTGCGGACCCACGGTCCTATACCGGCCCAGTGGCGGCAGTTACCAGCCACCGGAACATCTCGAACCAGGCTATTGCGCGCTGTCCATTCTCTTTTCTGACTGGTCCCGCACCGGGCAAGCGGATCTGCGGGTCAGTAACGATCGCCATTACTATGTACGTGGCGGCCACGAGCAATTGTGGGCAATGGAAAAAACTCCACGCCCCTATTCGAAAGAAGACGGATGGTTGGCATATTCGATCTGGGGCATGGGCATCGCTTCACGAGATCTAACAGGCGATGGCTTCCCCGAAGTTTACCTGACTTCTATGGGTGACCAAAAATTTCAAGTTTTTGACCCCGAAGCTGGCGGCCCAACCTGGCGAGACGCCACTTACAGCAAAGGCACAACCGCTCACAGGCCACATATTGGAGACGACGGTCGCCCATCAACTGGATGGCATGCGCAATTTGGCGACGTTAACAACGACGGTCTAGACGATATCTTTGTCGCCAAGGGAAATGTCGAGCAGATGCCAGATGCAGCATTGAATGACCCCAACAACCTACTGTTACAACTGGAGAATGGTCAATTTCAAGAAGCTTCAGTCGAGGCTGGCGTTGCCTCTATGGCCAAGTCGCGTGGCGCGGCTTTGGCTGACTTCAACAATGACGGCTGGCTTGATCTGGTGGTGATTAACCGGGGCTCGGAACTTGAGGTCTATCAAAACCAGCCCCACACCGGGAATTGGGTGATGCTGGACATTTCCCAAGATAAACCAAACCGCTTCGCGGTCGGCGGCTTTATCGAGGCCAGGACCGAGTCAGGTGTGGTAACCCGGGAAATCACAATCGGTGGAGGGCACATCAGCGGTATCGCAGGGCTTCATCATTTTGGACTGGGGGATGCGAAGGCAATCGAAGTTCGGGTTATTTGGCCTGATGGCGAAGAAGGAGGATGGCAGGAAATCCAATCAAATCAGATCATTCAAATTGAGCGATGATCATTGGTCAACCGGCAGTCCACTTGGAACCTGATCTGGAACACCAAGACGTTCCGCGGGATCTTCCAGACTGGCCAGAAAGCTCAGTAGCGCGCTGATCTCCTGATCCGTCAGACTTATCCTTGACAGGTCGCTGCTTCTGGCAATCGCATCCAAATTCTCCGGGTTAGACAATGGCAGCTGATCCTTTGCACCCGGAAAGTCAGGAAGCACAGCCATTTCCAAGGAGTACGAACGCAGGGAATCCTCTGGGTCGAGATGATGGCGCACGATATCTTCAAGCTGCGCATAGGCACCGTTATGCCCGTACGGGGCCGTCAGCGTTACATTACGCAACGAGGGCGTGCGAAACGCAAACGCATCCTCTGCGTCACCAGTCACGCGTAGGCGCCCATCATCCCGGACATGGCTTTCGAACCGCGCCGCTTTTCCGGGTCCTATCTGCGGCATCGCTATGGAGTGAAATTTGTGGTCTGTTTGGAACCAGCCCGAATGACAGATGCTGCACCCTGCCTTCCCGTAGAACAACTGCATGCCGCGCTGTGCATCTTCCGGCAACTCAGATTCCCCCCGCATCGCAAGGTCAAACGGGCTATTGACAGCGCGCCATTCGAAGGCAATGAAATCAGCTATTACATTCGCAATAGCGGAAAAGGTGATCGTATCCCCCGGTGCAACCTGAGAAAAACGCTGTTCGTATTCCGGGATGGCCGCGACGCGAGCCGCTATCAAATCCCACGCCCCGCCTTCCTGAGTAAGCAACCCGAGGCGTACAGCCTGGCTGACGTCATTCTCGGAATAGTGGCCTGCCATCTCATCAGGAGACAGCACCGGAAACATTGCCTGAGCTGCCAGAGCAGATTTGAAACCTGACCTCATATGAGTGCCCAGCGGCGTCCTGATACCGTTCGCGCGTGTCGGATCAGTTTCAAGGCGCCCATCATGAAAGAAGACTGTGAACTCGGTTGCGCCAAGATTCCAAAGACCCGGCGAATTGCGCGGGATTCGTTGCTCCGGCGGGTTTTTCGCATCGAATTTCCGCTTTGCCCCCAGACCCGCACCACCTTCACCGATCCCAAGCGAGAGCCCATCGGACGTGCCGAGTTTGGGGTGATGACAAGTCGCACAGCTGATATTCCTGTTCCCGGACAAGATCGGGTCGTAGAAAAGCAGTCGCCCAAGTTGGACCTCTTTCACGCCAGGTTCAACAAATTCTGGGATTGGCCCAAGGTTCTGAGCCGCTGCCACCGTAATGGACGCAATTACCACGCTAAAAGCAACAATCGGTGTAACAAGCTTCATGTCACACCCTCTGAAATCTGCAGAATCAATGTCTGCTCGTAAGGGGCTTCAGGAGCGCATATGATCGACGGGAACTCGGGGATGTTGGGCGCGTTGGGATAACCCGATGGCTCGATGCACACGCCAGCGCTCTTGTAAAAGGGTTCCGTGAGGTGAGCCCCGGAGTATATTTGCACCCCTGCCTGGTCTGACCATACAGATAGCTTCAAACCCGTGGGTGTAGTAAGGTCGGCGACCGGAAGCCCCTTCTCTCGTGCGCTGTTGAAAACGAAGTAGTTGTCCAAATCCGTCAAAACGGCACTGATCGCTTTCGGCGCGGAAAAATCCATACCACTATCTCTTGCGTCCACAATCTTGCCCGAGGGAATACCCTGATTGTCAACTTCAAGATAACGGTTTGAAGTCAGCCGCAGACAATGTTCTGAAATGCCCGTTACGCAACCCAGGCTATAGTAATTATGTTGCGCTATACTTACGGGTGTCGGCCGATCCGGCTGTGCTGAAATCGAATAAACCAGACGCGGATAGTCCAGCCTTACTCGCACTTCAAATCTGACGGTTCCCGGATAACCGCTGGCACCCTCCGGGGAAGTGAGGCGCAATACGGCCTCGTTTGCTGTCATCTGCTCAAGAGCCCAATTCTGATGCGATAGGCCTGCCCGCCCACCGTGCAAGGAATTTCGACCCTCGTTTGCGTCCAGTTCATACCGAACATTTTCCATGTCAAAACGCGCTGCTCCAATCCGGTTGGCGACACGCCCAACGATTGCGCCCAGATAATTATTATCGGTGGCGTAGTCCCGCGGGTTCTCGTATCCAAGGATCATTGGCATCCCCTTGTACCACCAACCTTGAGTTGTCGCCCCGTAGCTGAGTAGCGACACGCGCATGTCGCCATCATTCAGGACGGCTCGTTCGATTTGAGGAGGTATGTCCCGCCTTTTGTTCATCGTTTCGCAAAAGGTGCTAAGGCCGAATAATATTGCCGGTAACGTTGGTATTCATTTTCGAATGCATCGATCAGATCCCCACGAGGCTCGATCACCGTGTCGATTTTGGGCGACATCATCACAGAGTCCGGGTTTGCGCCATTGACGGCGCACATTGCCAGGCGGGCGGCGCCGATGGCGGCACCAAATTCACTGCCCCGGGGCAAGGCAAGGGGCGTATTGAGCACGGTGGCCAGGTTTTTCAACCAATACCGAGATCGCGCACCGCCGCCAACGGCCAAAAGGCTGGTTGGCTTTGTTCCGGTACTCTTGAGGGCCTCCAAACAGTCCCGCATTGCAAAGGCGACGCCTTCCATGACAGCCCGCGTCAAATCAGTGGTCTCCGAGGAAATATCCACACCCAGGAACGCACCACGGATTGCACTGTCATTGTGAGGCGTCCGCTCACCTGAAAGATAAGGCAGAAACGTGATCTCTGATGGGCCATCCAGATCGGCAGGCAGCGAGGCGATCATGTCCCCAACGGACTGGCCCAGATTGCGGGAAAGCCAGTTCAAACTGTTTGTCGCAGAAAGGATAACACCCATCTGAATCCACCTGTCAGGGACAGAATGACAAAAAGAATGTATCGCCGTTTCTGGCGCTGGAGCATAGATGTCTCTGGACACCAGCAACACACCTGAGGTTCCGAGGGACAAGAAGCCAGTTCCATCGCTTGTACTGCCTATCCCACAGGCGGCAGCGGCATTGTCCCCTGCTCCCCCTGCAATCACGACCGGTCCAGACACTCCCCACTCTTGCTCCAACTCGGACCGCAACTCCCCGCCCGGATCACTGCCTTCGACCAGTCGAGGCATTTGTTCGATGTTCATGTGACTCTGTTCCAGTGCGGTTTCCGACCATCGCCGCGCACCAACGTCCAGCCATGAAGTTCCGGCACTGTCAGACATATCGCTGACGTAGTCTCCGGTCAGCCAGAGCCGCAGGTAGTCTTTCGGTAGTAGGACCTTGGCAGTTTTAGCAAACAGGTCAGGCTCATTTGCGCGGACCCATTCCAACTTGGGGGCCGTGAACCCCGGAAAAACGATATTGCCTGAACTCGAACGCATACCCGGCAGTTGATCAAGAATTTCTGCCTCTTTAGATGCCCGCGTGTCGTTCCACAGAATGCACGGTCGCAACACGTTACCATTGGCATCCAAAAGGGTCGCACCGTGCATGTGCCCGCTCAAACCAATGCCGCGCAGCGCAGAAAACGCGTTTCCGTGTGCAGCCCGAAGCTGACTGACGACTTCTTTGCAAGCTTCCACCCAATCCAAAGGGGACTGTTCGGACCATCCGGGTTTTGAGGAAGACGTAAGGATAATGGACTCAGCGCTACCTGCGACGGAACCTGCGTCGTCGACAAGAATCCCTCTGAGACCGGATGTTCCCAAGTCCAATCCAAGATACATCTTTGAACTCACCTACCTTTATTTTAGTTGCTAAAATTAATAGCCGGATAGATATTGTCAACAAAAGTTTCAGGCAAGTTGGCTTCTCAGTGAGATAACCCCGCACCACTGCAGATTTATCGACCAAACGGCGAAATCCGTATCTCTGATCAGTAGCGCACATCACAACAAGCGCAGCCGTCTTGTTCCTGCGCATCGCAAACATGAAGCCAATCGTCGCCCTGTTCGTTGAGGAAGTGGTTCCCAAATTACTTCGCCAAACACCTCGCAGTTAACTGCGTGGTATAGTTAGGTTCATCCGCTTTTGCGCGTCCAATTCTGGCTTGTATTGAACAACCAATCTCAGAGAGTTGCCCCATTTCCACAACTGGCGGCGCGGATCATGAAGCCCGTCATTCGTCAGATGAGTGGATTCTGGCAATCCAAGCGTGGATAACCGCACGACAAATAATAGCGCGAATATCCGAGTATCATCTTACAACGAAACACTGGGTGGGTCCTAGGCTTCAAACTCCATTGGTGCTGTCAGACAAATTCGAACCAGTCTCAATTTGACTCAAAATCGT
This sequence comes from Ruegeria sp. H9, assembly GCF_056532915.1. Lineage (NCBI taxonomy): Bacteria > Pseudomonadati > Pseudomonadota > Alphaproteobacteria > Rhodobacterales > Roseobacteraceae > Ruegeria > Ruegeria sp. H9. The sequence continues at coordinate 1,053,701 of NZ_JBQFNX010000002.1, forward strand.
GAACCTATCCGGAACAAAGTTGACGCCACTCGTCAAGAGCGGCGGTTCGCGTCAGCTTGAAGGAGTCTCGGCTGGTGAGGGATCTTTCCTGGTTAAAGTGGTTGTATACGGAGGAATGGTCGGAAGCGAAATTCTGTAAACTTCGAATGCGCCTTAAACCCTGCATCGCGCGCTCGCGTTGTTGATACGGCAGGTGCGAGTTCTCGACCCGGTTGTTGAGCCATCTACCCGTCGGTTGTTTTTCGAGCGTGCCCAGCTCTCTGACCGCGACTCTGTATCCGGCGAAGCGATCCGTGACGACGGCTCCCGCTTGGCCGTGTCGATTCATCAATTTCTTTAGAAATTTCAATGCTGCAGCTTTGTTTCGACGTTTGGTGACAACGGCTTCTAGCACTTCGCCCTCATGATCTACGGCCCGCCAGAGGTAATGTTTCTTGCCAATCACCTTCACGAAAACCTCGTCCACCTGCCACCTCCAATTCGAGAATTCACGCAGTTGTTGCACCCGCTTTTGTCTGATCTCAGAGGCGAAGATCGGACCGAACCTGTTCCACCCATATCGGACAGTTTCGTGGCTCACGTCGATGCCTCGCTCGTGCAGCAGATCTTCGACATTCCGAAGCGAGAACGGGAAACGGATGTATAGCATCACCGCAAGGCGGATGATCTCTGGGCTGGTTTTGAAGTACTTGAAGAGGCAGGTCTGGTCATGCGCAAAAGCTACGCAACACCCCTACCCCGCTTAATCAAACTTCTTCTGACAAGACCAAACAGAATGCCTTATGAGCTAGCGATGAATAGTCTAATTTCGAGCTTGCCGTAGACTACCTCCTCAGCTTTTTGCCCGATGGAAGAAAAGCTGAGCGACGATGGTAACCCTTGTAAGTCCACCAGTTTTCGCGATTCAGGTCTGCTTCCGGGTCGATGTAGCAATGGTTCTTGGCATGCCAAGGGCGTCACTTCACTCCGGCGAAGAGTATTTGTTTCTTGCGGTCTGCATCCCTTTGACACAAAACGAAATCGTTCTCATGCAAAAAGCCCTGAGGGGAGGACGCAAGTAAGAAATGCCCAAAATCATCTCGCCCTGCGACTAGCGCAACCAAAGTTTTCACGCCATTCTGCTGTTTCATTGAGGGCTTTATGAAACGCAACGCCGCACCAATGCGTCTATCGTCCGTGTTATTGGGCCCTGATGCGTGAAAGAGATGCCCGTGATGCATGGAGGCCTGCCCTGCACGCAATTCGGCAGCAACTGCATCTTTCTCGTTCACATCGACTGCGATTTCCTGCCCACGTGACAAAAGATTGTTTTCGCTGAAGGTGTCCACGTGAGGCACGATCCGGCTTGTATGGCTGCCAGGAACAAACTTCATACACCCGCTTTGCTCGGACGCTTCTGAAATCGCAACCCAACAGGTAACCTCTTCAGCATCATCCAATCCCCAATAGGTCAAGTCTTGGTGCCACGAGACTATCTTCGATGATCGCGCTTCTTTTACGAAAAGTGCACCGCTCCAAACCATGAGGTCCGGCCCTAACACCGTTGAAGCAGCCTCAATCAGCTTCGGATGGCGAAGTAGTGCATCGAATGATGGTATCAGCCTGTCCGGATAAGAATATAGAAGCTTGAGTTTATCTGGGTCGTCTCTGAGAATGCGCTCAGCTTTCTCAAAATCATTGCGCAGCGCTTGGACCTCAGAAGCTGTCAGGATATCCAGCGGAGCTACGAAACCGTCTCTTTCATAAGTCTTTGCAATATCACTCATTCGTCTATCCATCGTCATTTTCTGGAAACGTTAACTGCACCTTCATTGATTGGGTTCGATCAGACGCGACCTCGAAAGCAGTGATGGCCTCGCCAACCTCGAAGGAATGCGTCACCAACTGGTCGACGTTTATTAGTCCGCTTCGCATCATCTCGACCGCGACTGAGAACTCGGAATGGAAACGGAAAGACCCGCGAAGCACTATCTCTTTTGCAGTCAACGCCTGCATCGGCACAGTCATATCTCCGCCCAGACCAAGCTGAACCAATGTTCCACCCGGTCGCAAGCATGCGACGCCAGAAGCCAGAGCCGATTGAGCCCCGGAACACTCCAGTTGTACATCAACCTGACCCTTGTCGTTTTCAAACTGCTCCAGTTTTTGCGGATCGGTGTAGGTGTTGATGACATCGTCTGCCCCGCATTCACGCGCCAGAGCGAGGGTCTGGTCCGAGATATCCGTCGCCACTATTCTGGCCGCCCCAGAACGACGCGCCGCCAAGATCGTGAGGCAGCCGATTGGACCGCATCCCGTGATAAGTACCGTTTTACCTAAGAGGCTCCCGGCTTGCTTAATCGCGTGCAAACAGACCGCCAAAGGTTCGGCCATAGCGGCCTGCGCAGGACTTAACCCATCTGCTGGAACGCATTGACTGGCTTTCGCTACGAGTTTGCTTTGAAAAGCGCCTTGGATATGCGGGAACGGCATCGCGCTGCCATAGAACTTCATATCAAGACAGTGGTTTTGCTGCCCGTTCAGACAATAACTGCAGGATTGGCAAGGTCGGGATGGAGAAACTGCAACCAGTTGACCTAAATGCAACCCCTGCACACTTGACCCGACTTTCACGATTTCTCCGGCGACTTCATGTCCTAGCACCATCGGCTGACGCAACTTGATCGTACCGAAACCACCGTGGTTATAATAATGCAGGTCGGAGCCGCAAATCCCACCCGCGCGCATGGCAATCAAGACTTCGTCTGGCCCCACGTCATGTACGTCCCGGTTTTCCAACCTCAGATCTTTTGCGGCATGGATAACAACAGCAACATTGGCCGAAGACATTGCACAGACTCCCTATACATATTGCCAAAAGATACGGATAGTCGGTGCTGACAACCAAGGGGTTTTTGCATGATGCTTGAAATGTTCAACCTAGAGGGAACACGCGCACTAGTAACAGGCTCTAGCCAAGGCATTGGATTTGCGTTGGCCCGTGGCTTGGCTGCCGCCGGTTCGCAAGTCGTTTTGAACGGGCGCGACACCGCGAAACTAGCGGCAGCAGCATCCGAGTTGAGCGAAACAGGCGCCTCGGTACGTGAACTTTCGTTCGATGCAACCGATCATGAAGGTGTCCGATCTGCCGTGGACAACTTTGAAGACAATGTCGGCCCCATAGACATCCTGATAAACAACGCCGGAATGCAACACAGGACGGAGCTACAGGATTTCCCCGCTGATGCCTTCGAGCACCTACTACAGACAAATGTAGCGTCCGTCTTTCATGTCGGTCAGGCTGTGGCACGGCACATGATTGAAAGAAAGTCAGGCAAGATCATTAACATTGCGTCGGTTCAATCCGCATTGGCAAGACCGGGTATTGCGCCTTACACGGCGACAAAAGGTGCCGTGACCAACCTTACAAAAGGAATGGCGACTGATTGGGCTAAGTATGGCCTAAACTGCAATGCCATTGCACCTGGATATTTCGATACACCTTTGAACGCCGCCTTGGTTGCCGACCCAGAGTTTAGCTCATGGCTTGAGAAACGTACCCCGGCCGGTCGCTGGGGCAATGTAGAAGAACTTGTCGGCGCCGCCATTTTCCTTGCCTCCCCTGCATCCAGTTTCGTCAATGGTCATACTCTCTATGTCGATGGTGGAATAACGGCGTCACTTTGATCTGCAGCTTCCAATCGCCTGCTAATTAAGACCGACTTAGATATCGTTCATAGCGCCGACCCCAAGGCAATCACCACAACCACCATTAATGAAGCGGCCATCGCAATATTGATCCTTTGATGCGATCTCTCGCTTAAATCAAGGCTACCCAGCTTTGCGCCAGCACCCAGCCAGATTATGTGCACTGGCACCCAAATCATATTGAATACTACGATTTTTATGACGACCTCCCAAACGGGCGCATCGGGCAAAAAGGCAAACCCTGAAAACAATGCTGTGCCGACCACGTAAGCCTTGGGATTGATGAACTGAAGTGTCAGACCGTTCGCAAAACCAAGCGGCGAAACCGCAGGAGAAAATCCGACCTTTGAGCCGGCGCTGGCAATACGCCAGGCGAGAAATACCAAATACCCGACAGAGGCGAATAGCAACAAAGTTCTAAGCACCGGTACAGCCAAAGCAACCGCAGCGACTCCAGAGACAACTAACATCATGTTGATGAACCCGCCCAGCATCAGACCAGCCACAAAGGCGAGTCCAGCTCGAAAACCAAAAGCTGATCCAATACCCGCGGTTGTTAGAACACCCGGGCCCGGCGTAATCAGTAGAAAGAAAACCGCGACAGCAAACTCAAACACTTTTCAGATTGGCCTATTACAGATCTCTGCATTCCGGCACAGCTGTGATCACCGATCCGTCCTTATGGTGTTGCAGCAGATTGTCGACAGTCAGGTCACCCATTGCTGCACGCGTCTCAAAAGTCGCGCTACCAGCGTGAGGGAGCAGAACGACATTGGACAACTCGCGCAATGCTTTTGGAACGCGCGGTTCGTCCTCGAAGACATCAAGCCCTGCCCACCCGAGCTCACCGTTTTGCAATGCACTAATTAAGGCAGTTTCGTCGACAACTGAACCTCGACTAACGTTTATCAGAGTGCCGCCTGCCCCCAACGCGCGCAACACCTCAGCGTTGACCAGCCTATTGGTCGACGGGCCGCCGGGCGTGATGCATATGAGGACGTCCACATGCTCTGCCATTTCAACCAAATTGTCGAAATATCGGTACGGGACATCCTTTTGTTTGCGGGTGTGATATGAGATTTCGGGTGCCCACGGCTCCAACTTATCAACAATCGCCTGACCAATGCGACCAAGACCAAGAATGCCTATTTTTTGATTGTCCGCTGATCGCGTCAAAGGGGCATTACCTTCAACTTCCCACCGTCCGGACCGAACGTAATTATCGTCACGTGTGAGCTCTCGATAACAAGACAGCAACAGCAGAACGGCGGTGGTTGCGACTTCTTTGTTCAACACATTGGGCGTGTGAGTCACAACAATTCCTCGCTCAGCCGCAGCACTTGCGTCGACGGCGTCGTAGCCGACTCCATTGACGCTGATTACCTTCAAATTACTGAGTGAAATCATTAGGTCATGCGGAACGCCATCATGCCCGTTCGTTACGATATGCGTAATACTTTCCGCGTTGAAATCGTCCAATTGTTGAATATTGAACACTGAGGACAGGCGTTCTCGCATCCGTTCAGTGATCCCTCCGATTTGCAACAATTCAGTCATCTTGGCCAACCTTTTGCCGCTGAACACCAAGCCCATCGATACGAAGCTCCATGACGTCGCCCTTTTTCAGATAAACTGGTTCCGGTTTGATCCCCATTCCAACACCGGGCGGTGTTCCGGTTGAAATGACGTCACCGGGGTGCAGTGTAAAAAGTTGGCTTAGATGCTCAATGATCTCGGCAACGGAAAAGATCATCGTGGCAGTATTCCCGGTTTGCATGCGCTGACCGTTTACATCCAGAGACATACCAAGACTCTGAGGATCCGGCACCTCATCCCGGGTCACTAGCCACGGGCCGGTAGGGCCAAAAGTGTCGCAGGATTTTCCTTTGGTCCATTGACCTGTCAGTTGCGTTTGAAAATGCCTTTCCGACACGTCGTTTACAATGCAATAGCCCGCAACATATTCGAGTGCGTCGGCCTTGGAAACATATTTGGCTGTCTTACCAATGACGACCCCCAGTTCGCATTCCCAGTCGGTATGTGTAGACCCCCGCGGCATAACAACATCGTCATAAGCACCAATGACAGCCGAGTTCGCCTTGAAAAAAAGTATCGGATGCTCGGGAATATCTGCGCCGGTTTCTGCAGCATGGTCCGAGTAGTTCAAACCGATGCAAAGAAATTTGCCGATGTCACCGACACACGGAGCGATACGAGGGTCACCCTTTACAATTGGCAGGTTGTTCGGATCCAATGACCGCAGGTTATCAAGCGTTCCGTCATCCAACATATCCCCCGTGATATCATTGATATGAGCGGACAGATCCCGCAATTGACCCTCAGAGTCGACCAGGGCTGGCTTTTCCGAGCCCTTGGCTCCGTAACGAACAAGTTTCATTTCTGTTCCTTTTAGTGGTTATCGCGTGGCATGAAGCCTCGCGCGATATCGCGGTAGTTTTCTGCACCCTTGAGCGTCATACCGCGATCCAACCGATCTACTTTTTCGCGGAATAATTCCTGCCACGGGGATTGGTTGGGCGGGGTTGAATAACCACCCTTTGCCTCCAGATCGCGGGCGCGTTGATGCAGTTCTTCGAGCGAAACCAGCATATCTGCTGTGCCTTTGCCAAGATCGATGCGCAGTCGGTCACCATTTCGCACCAAAGCCAATCCACCACCCTCTGCAGCTTCGGGTGAGGCATTCAGGATAGACGGACTTCCTGATGTACCGGATTGCCGTCCATCACCGATGCAAGGAAGGGCTTCGATGCCCTGTTTCAACAAATATGAGGGCGGCCGCATGTTCACGACCTCAGCAGCACCAGGGTATCCTTTTGGTCCCGCTCCGCGCATAATCAGAATACAGTTTGCGTCGATGTTTTCTGCAGGATCATCAATCCGATGGTGAAAGTCCTCAGGCCCATCAAACACAACCGCCCTGCCCTCAAATGCATCCGGATCATCCGGGTTCGACAGGTAGGTCTCTCGAAATGCCTGTGAGATCACAGATGTTTTCATAATCGCACTCTCGAACAGGTTGCCTGAGAGATTGATGAACCCCGCCTGTTGCTTAACCGGGTTACTGACGGGCTTGATTACGTCGCTATTCTGAGACCGGCGTGCCGAGCAATTGTCGCCCATTGTCTTGCCGTTCACCGTTATCGCATCGGGATGCGGCAGCAATCCAGCATCAAGAAGCTCTCCGACAACGGCGGGTACACCTCCGGCCTGTTGGTAATCTTCGCCCAGATACTCACCCGCAGGCTGCATGTTAACCAACAGTGGAACGTCGTGGCCAAGTTTCTGCCAGTCATCGTTGGTCAACGGAACACCAAGATGCCGAGCGATTGCATTCAGGTGGATCGGCGCATTCGTCGATCCACCAATCGCAGAGTTGATAACAATCGCATTCTCAAAAGCCTGACGTGTCATCACATCGCTGGGGCGTAGATCCTCCCAGACCATGTCCACAATGCGTTTACCCGTTTCATAACTGATTTGACCGCGCTCTCTATACGGGGCTGGAATGGCTGCTGATCCGGGCAATTGCATACCCAAGGCCTCAGCAAGCGAATTCATGGTCGTTGCTGTTCCCATCGTATTGCAATAACCCACCGAAGGTGCTGCGGCGGCTGCGATTTCCATGAACTCATCGGTGTCGATTTCGTCAGCCGCAAGGTCTTCGCGCGCTTTCCAAATAACCGTTCCCGATCCGGCGCGCTCACCTTTCCACCAGCCGTTGAGCATGGGACCGACCGACAGGGCGATCGCTGGGATGTTGACGGTCGCAGCGGCCATAAGAAGCGCGGGCGTGGTCTTGTCGCAACCAATGTTCAGAACAACGCCGTCAATCGGATACCCGAATAGACTCTCAACCAAGGACAGATAAGCCAGGTTGCGGTCGAGTGACGCCGTTGGCCGTTTACCTGTCTCTTGTATCGGGTGGACCGGTATTTCGATGCACGTTCCCCCGGCGGCGATGATTCCATCGCGAACACGTTTGGACAATTCGATATGATGCCGATTACAGGGGCTCAAATCACTGCCGGTCTGAGCAATGCCAATGATCGGTTTGCCTGATTGCAGTTCCTCACGGGTCAATCCGTAATTCAGGTATCTTTCCAGATACAATGCAGTCATCTCAAGGTTCTCAGAATTCATGAACCACTTGCGAGATCGCAAATCGTTTTTTGATACTTTTGTCATTGGCCTGACCAACCCCCGTCAATTATGTGCGTGTGTCCTGTGGTGAATGCACTTTCATCGCTCGCCAGATAGACGACCAATGCAGCAATCTCTTCTGCTTTCGCTACACGCCCCATAGGCTGTCGCGCCACAAATTGTGCAAGGGCCTCTTCTCTGCTGCCCAGTTGCTCGCCCAACGCATCTACGCGGTCACGCCAACTGGGACTGTCGACTGTTCCCGGACAAATGCAATTGCACCGGATTCCTTTTGTTATGAAGTCCACGGCTACCGATTTCGTCAGCCCGACAACAGCGGCTTTTGTCGTTCCATATACAAAACGATTTGGCGCACCGATTATGGAACCCAGTGCGGAAGACATATTGATTATCGAGCCTCCTCCGCGCTCTAGCATTCCCGGCAATACAGCCTTTGTCGTGCGCACCATTGAGCGCACATTAAGGTCCATGGCGAAATCCCACTCTTCATCGGTTGCATCCAGAATAGTTCCGTGATGCACGAACCCTGCGCAGTTGAACAAAACGTCCGGCTTCGCTCGCGCGACCCCATGATGAATGCTGTCATTATTCGTCACATCCATCTCGAAAATTTCGAGATTTTCGAGATTCTGACCGCGAATCAAATTTAGTTTTTTGGGGCTAATATCCGTCGCATAGACTTTTGCACCCTCTCTTGCCATTGCAATTGCGCTTGCAAGTCCGATCCCCTGTGCGGCGGCTGTGACCAGGACGCTTTTTCCCTTAAGTCTTTCTGACATATAAATATTCCGACCTCAAAAGTGGCGACTGGACAAGTGTTACGTCGTCCCACAGATCAACCGAGAAGCAAAGAAACCTTGGCGGATTTGCAACGACTTCTGGCATGTGGGCACAGAGCCGTTAGCGTATGACAGAGATTTTGGTTTGGCCATAACCATGCGTGGCGCACCTTCGGAAGGACAGTAGATGATGAGCAAGCAGTTCAAAGTGGCTCTGTTGGGAACCGGCCTGATGGGAGCTCCTATGGCGCGGAATATTTTGTGCGCCGAGTTTCCGCTCACTGTATGGAACCGCAGCTTAAAAAAGGCCAAACCGTTGACAGCAGAAGGCGCGACATTGGTGGAAACTGCCCCGCTGGCGGTTTCGGGTGCAGACGTAATAATAACCATGCTCTCGGATGGATACGCGACCGGCGCGCTACTTGCTGACGAGGCTTTCCGCGAGCAACTCAAACCGGGGATGATCTGGATTGATATGTCGAGCGCCAAACCCGAACACGCAAGAGAGCAATCCGCGCAGCTTTCCTCGATGGGGGTGCTGCATCTGGACGCCCCGGTTTCCGGTGGCACCAAAGGTGCCGAAGCTGGCACCCTTGCGATCATGGTCGGTGGCGATCAGGACGTTATGGAGCGCGTGCGACCGGTTCTGACAGCAATGGGCCGGCCTGTACATGTTGGCCCAAGTGGTTCTGGTCAATTGTGCAAATTGGCCAATCAAACAATTGTCGCTGTAACAATATCGGCAGTCGCCGAGGCGACTCTACTGGCTCAGCAAGGTGGTGCGGACCCCACCGCGTTGAGGGCCGCACTGAAGGGGGGCTTTGCGGATAGTATTATCTTGCAACAACATGGCGAACGCATGTCTGATGGAAATTTTGCACCCGGAGGTTTGTCTAAGTTTCAACTAAAGGATTTGGACAACACGCTGGAGGAAGCACGAAGCCTTGGCGTTGAGCTACCTAGCACCCGATCTGTGCGCGACCGTTTCGAATATCTGATAGACGAATTGGATGGGGCCGAACTGGATCATTCGGCTTTGTATCTAGAACTCAAAAAACGGAACGGAATGCTGTGACGCGGATCCTGATTATAGGCGGCGCAGGAATGCTGGGCCAGAAACTGGCCCATCGCGTGTCGACCCAAGAAACCTTTGGAGCCGATGCCCAAGTCTCACTGTTCGATCTCTCGTTCCCGCCCGACAGTGCGGCAGGTAGTCAAATTGTGGGGGACTTGACTGCGTCAGGCATAGCTAAGTCTTTTGCTAAGCAGCGACCAGACGTCATTTTCCATCTTGCAGCTATCGTTTCAGGCCAAGCTGAAACAGACTTTGCGTTGGGTTGGGATGTAAACCTTATGGCAACGTGGGCACTGCTGAACGAACTTAAGGATGAACACGAGGCATCAGGAAACGAGTACACACCTCGTCTGGTTTTTGCCTCGTCCATAGCAGTTTTCGGGTCACCATTCCCCGAAAAGATAAGCGATGAGTTCCTTTCGGCACCTTTGACAAGTTACGGAGCGCAGAAAGCGGCCGCTGAATTGATGATCACGGATTTCAGCAGGAAAGGATATATCGACGGTATTTCCTTGCGCTTGCCCACTTTGTGTGTGCGCCCGGGCAAAGCCAACGCTGCCGCTTCGTCCTTCTTTTCGGGTATAATCCGAGAGCCATTGAATGGGGATGAGGCTGTCTTGCCAGTTGCCGAAACCGTTCGCCATTGGCACGCCAGCCCCCGCGCCGCTGCGACTTTTTTGACCCACGCAGCAACAATGGACACGCAGCTTTTGAATGACAGACGCGCATTGAACATGCCTGGCGTAAGTTGCACCGTCGCCGAACAAATCGAAGCTCTGCGCAAAGTGGCCGGCCAAGAAGCGGTTGGCCTAATCAGGCAAGAACCCGACGAGACAATCGAACGAATAGTCAAGAATTGGCCGCGAGACTTTCAAACAGATCGCGCTCTGGAGTTGGGGTTCGAGGCGGAATCAAGCTTCGACGAAATCATTCGCGTGTATTTAGAAGACGATTTTCGGCTTTAGTCGCCCATCGTCTTTCCAGTTAGGTGGCGTTCCAGATGATCGTGAATTTTCTCTCGTGTTAACTGCTCATCCCCTGACAATGCTGCTTCAAGTATATCGGCATGGTGTCTTATGTTCTGAGAAATGAATTCAAAGTTCCGGTCTGCCACCATCAACTGCTGTCTGAATTGCGCGTAAACTCGGCTATGCATTTGTTTTAAAGTTTCCGAGCCACAGGCAGAAATAAGTGTTTGGTGAAATTCCTTTTCCGAGGCAAACCATATCTCGATAAGGCCGCTCGGGTCGTCTGTGGCGTGAATGCGTTTTTCGATATGGCTGAGTTTGTGATGTGCGGCCGTCAATCTTGCTTCCCAATCCACCCCGCCATTACGGATCGACATTGCGGTGCCTTCGGCCTCCAACAGAACACGGACGTGCGTCAATTCGATAAGCTTCTGCGGCGATCGCATTGGCACGCGGAAACCTTTTTGTTCCTGAAAGTCCACCAAACCAACAGCGGCCAAACGAAAAAGGACTTCACGAACGGCGCTCGCAGAACAGCCATACACTTTACGAAGTTCTTCAGCCCGCACCTTCGCTCCATGCTCGAATCCATTAGAGATCAGGCGCATCTTAAGATCTTGATAAATATCTATTTCGTCGTTCATTCCAGTATGCACCTTCAAGTTTTGTCCAAGTAGCGTCCTAACCTTATTTTCGAATTATCGCAAGAATCTCGAAATTTTTAGAAATTTCAATTTTTTCTTGTTGCATTCGATTCGTCGGCTTAACGTTTACCTGCGCGACAGCAAAGGAGGCGGCAAGATCTTCCACACCGCGCACGCTCAACGTCTGGGAGGACAATATGAAAATAGTCAAGACAGCGGCCCTGGCGGCCGTAGCCACGACAATGGCAGCCGGTTTCGCGATGGCTGAAACAACGAAGCTTAGAATTCAAACCCATTTTTCGCCCGAAACTCTGTCAGGCCAGATGGCTGCAAAATTCGTTGAAGACATTCAGGAAATGTCGAACGGCGAAATCGAAGTTGAAATGTTCTATTCCTCTTCGGTGGTCAAATCAGTTGAAACCTTCGATGCCGCAGCTACAGGAATTCTGGATTGCGACATGACGGGCGGCGGCTATCAGACCGGTAAAAACCCGGCCTTCCAGTTTGCGGGCGACCTGCTCGGCGGATATCAGAACCCATATCAGCAAATGGCTTGGCTTCTTCATGGCGGCGGAAGAGAAGCTGTAAATGATCTATACAACGGCTACGACATGGAATTCATCGGATGGTGGATTCCCGGGCCAGAGTCGCTGTCTTCGACCAAGCCGATTGCAAAAGTGGAAGACTTCAAAGATTGGAAGTTCCGCTCGCCTCCAGGCCTTGCTACCAAGGTGTTCGCGGAACTTGGTGCTTCTCCGATCGTGATGGACTTCAACGAAATCTTCACGGCTTTGGAAACCGGTATCATTGATGGTGCGGATGCTGCGAACCTGACGAACAATGTGGGCCTCGGTCTGTACGAGATCGCAGGCCACACAAACTATCCCGGTTTCCACTCGATGCCTGCAGATCACCTAGCTTGTCGCAAAGACGTCTGGGAAGCGATGCCCGCGCATCACAAGAAGATCATGGAAGTCGCAATGGATAGCCTGGCATTGCACAATGCCACAATCAATGAAGTGCAGAACGCTCAGACTGCAAAAGACCTGAAGGCAAAAGGCGTTCAGTTGTACGAATGGTCGCCTGAAGACCTGGCAGCGTATCGCGCGGCCGTTCAGGTCGGTTGGACGGAGTTCGCAACGACACCTGAAGCACAGGCGCTTTTGGAAAGCCACATCAACTTCCTGCGTGACCTGGGCGCAATGCAGTAATCAGGCTTCGATCGAACTACGACACACGGAAAGGCCGCACTTGCGGCCTCTCCGGATCGGCGCCGGGATCCAGAACTTCATGAAAATCACCAGAATAATAAGTCATGTACTGCAGTACGACATGCCGGAAGTTCTGGGCTACTCGCAACAGTATTATGACAAGCGTACAACCCATCTGGTCGAGATTCAGACAGATGAAGGGGTAACCGGTTGGGGGGAGTGCTTTGGTCCCGGAAACGTAGCCATTGCGAACAAATCCATCGTGGAAAAGGTTATCCAACCAATGGTCCTTGGCATGGACCCTTTGGACAAAGACGTGATCTGGCACAAGGTGTACAATCTTTTGCGAGACCATGGCCAAAGCGGAATGCCAATACAGGCTTTGTCCGGGGTGGACATCGCACTTTGGGACATCACCGGCAAAATCTCTGGCCTCCCCCTCCATAAGCTTGTCGGCGGGGCTCATCGCGCAAGCGTTCCTTGCTACGGCTACGGCATGATGCTCCGGGATGAACCGATTTCTAGTCTTGCAAGCCGTTTTGAGGATGAAGCCGCTAAGATCAAGTCAATGGGATTTACCGCCACCAAAATGAAAACGGGCTTTGGCCCGAAGCCTGATGTGAAACTGTGCGAAGCAGTTAGACGCGGAGTTGGTGACGACTTTCCTTTTATGGTCGATGCAAACCATGCCTATACGACTTCAGACGCGTTCTTTGTCGGTCGGGCGCTGGAAGAACTGGACGCATATTGGTTCGAAGAACCGGTCGCGCCAGAAGACATTGACGGATACCGCGAACTGCGCACTTCGCTTAAAGTAAACATCTCAGGCGGAGAGGCGGTATTCAATCGCTGGGCATGGCGCAATCTTCTTGAAAACCGTGGCATCGATATCGCGCAGCCAGAGGTTTGTGCTTTGGGCGGTGTTTCAGAGTATCTCAGGGTACTGTCTCTATGCCACGCACATTTCACTCCGGTCGTAAATCACGTCTGGGGTAGCGCCATCGCCGTCGCAACTAATCTGCATTTACTAGCGGCCATGCCCGCAATTCCAGGCGGCTTGCATCCATGGGAGCCGATGCTGGAGTTCGACACAACGGACAACAAGTTTCGGGACGATCTGCTGACCGAACCGCTGGAAATTCAAAATCAAGTCAAGGCCAACAACGGCCGTGTCACGATCCCGACTGGCCCCGGATTGGGTGTCGAGCCGGACCGAGACTTTATCGATCACTACAGGATCGAAGGATAGGGACGAGGGTTACGCGATGCACAAGAACTCAGGCGGACTAATTGAATGGCTCATACCGTTGGCCTTCGTCGCAACAGCCAGCTGGCTTGTTTGGCATCTTCCCGCATTCCTATTGGACTGGCTGCCTTACACCTCTGAGTCCCTCAAAAGTCAGGTAACTGAAATATATCTGCGCAGCGACGTTACGCCCGAATTGTCTGGCGTATTCGGGGGGTATGTCGACATCATCGACATGGCCGCGCTCGTCCTTCTACCGTTTCTTGCAGTGATTGGTACCAAGACCGTGCGCCCGGCGACGATGGAGTTCGAAGGCTCGACGGTTATGGACCGTTTCGCCCTGTTCATAGGTCGAGTGACGATGATGATGATCGCAATCATGACTGTCGTGATGCTCTACGAAGTCTTCATGCGTTATATCCTGGAGAAGCCGACCGAGTGGGCGAACGAAATGACACTCTGGTTCGCCAGCTTTGTGTTTTTGATGTCTGGCTACTACGCCATGCAGCAACGCAGTCACATTCGAATATTCCTGCTGTACGACGCAGTTCCACGTTGGCTTCAGCGCGTTTTTGATACGGTTTCGACTATACTGATCGTGCTATTTGCCTTCTTTCTTGTCTACGGCAGCTACAAACAGGTGTTCGTCAACAAGCTCTACAAATGGGAGCTTTATGGCTCTGCCTTCAATCCGCCGATCCCGGCGACGTTGCAGCCGATGGTGCTGATCGTGATTACGCTCGTCGCAATGCAAGCAATTTTGAACCTGGTCGCGGATTGGAACAAAGAACCGGAAATCCACACAGATGAACCGGACGAAGACGAAATTGAAATGATCAAACGGGCGGTGGGACAAGACTGATGGACATTGGAACAATCTCACTCATCCTGATGGTCGCCCTGATTGTGCTTCTGGCGATCGGGATGCCCTTGGGTCTGGCCTCGGCTTCGCTTGCGGTTCTGGTTCTTGTGCTCAAGTTCGAACCGACACTGCTTTTAAACCCGTTTTCATTCGGCGACGGGATTCTCACAGGTCGGCCTGGGACTGGGCCGCTCTATATCCTGGCGCAGAAGATATACGGGCTCTTAACGGACTACGTGCTCATATCCGTGCCATTGTTTATCTTCATGGCGTCGCTGCTAGAGCGGTCCGGGATCGCGCGCGACATGTATTCGTCGCTGAATGTCTGGCTGTCCAGAACACGCGGCGGCATCGCGATCGTGACCTCGATCATGGCGGTGATCATGGCGGCCATGTCCGGCATCATCGGCGGTGAGGTTGTCCTGCTGGGCCTTATCGCCCTGCCCCAAATGCTGCGCCTGGGCTACGATCAGAATCTCGCGATCGGCGTCATCTGCGCCTCTGGGTCGCTGGGAACCATGATCCCTCCTTCGATCGTTCTGATCATCTACGGGCTGATCACCGAAACCTCGATCAAGTCACTGTTCACCGCGTCTTTCATTCCCGGCTTCATGCTGGCCTCGATGATCATCCTGTACATCATCATCCGCACGCGGTTGAATCCTCATCACGCTCCGCTGCCGGAACCGGACCCGAACGACCCCGAACCAGCCGAGAAACGCAAACTGTTTGGTGCCTTCATGAGCATCGTCGTCGCCGGATTTTCCACCGTTCTGTTTATCCGAGCCGCGTTTTTCGAGCTGTCAGGCTCCAACGCTGCCAGCCAGGGCGAACCAGCGCGATTGGGGACAGCTGACTACCTGCCCTGGTTTGCCGGCATCACGATCGTCGCCCTTCTGCTGATTTTCTTCGTCTTTGGCAGACAACGCTCAAAAATCGGTTGGGAAATGGGCAAGGGTCTCGTCGCGCCGCTGGTTGTAATCGGCGTCGTGCTCGGCTCGATCTATGGCGGGATCACAGGTATCACTGAGGCTGCAGGCATGGGCGCCTTCGCAGTCCTGATCATCGCCATCCTAAGGGGCGAAGGATCGTTCGAGCTGGTTTGGGACAGCTTGATGCGGACACTAAAATCCACAGGCACCATCATCTGGGTTACGATCGGGGCCGCCGCGCTGGCGGGTGCCTATACCATTGCTGGAGGGCCCCAATACGTGGCCGACCTGATCGTCGGCCAGGAGCTGCCGACCATGTTGGTCATTCTGGTAATGATGCTGATCTTGCTGTTCATGGGCGCATTCATGGATTGGGTCGGCATCGTACTGTTGATCATTCCGGTCTTTCTGCCGATCGTCCTGCGCCTTCCTATCGAGGAAATCGGAGTCTTTGGCCAGTTGGAGCCGAGTCATGTCGCCATCTGGTTCGGCGTCGTGTTCTGTATGAACATGCAGGTCAGCTTCCTCTCGCCCCCTTTCGGCCCGGCCGCGTTCTACCTGAAGTCAGTGGCTCCGCCGCATATCAGCCTGACGGATATCTTCCGCGGCTTCCTGCCATTCATCGGGATCCAGTTGCTGGCGCTTTCCGTTCTTCTGATCTGGCCGGGTATCATCGCGCTGCTTTTGTGAGGTTGCACCCATGCTGACACAAGATGCGATTGGCAAGTTCCAGACCGATGGATACCTCGTGGTTGAGGATGTAATTCCCCGCGATGTCCTGGGTCGGGTGCAAGCGGAATACTCGGATGTCCTGAACCGGCTCTATGACTGTTGGTACGGAAAAGGGCTGGTCAAGGACGAGCCGTCCGGAATGACCTTCTGGGACAAACTTCTGTCCGCCTATCAGGCCGGATGCGACTATTTCCAGCCGCTGGACATCTCGCTGCCCGGCGATCGGATCATGGCGGACACACCGTTCCATATTGGGCCCGCAGTGTTCGACTTGCTGACGGCCCGTCCCATGCTTGACATCGTCGAGCAGCTGATCGGGCCAGAGTTGGTGAGCAATCCAATCCAGCACGTTCGGCTGAAGCCACCTGCCCTGAAGCTGTCCAAGGACGAGGTGCGCGCGCACATCACCGCAACGGACTGGCACCAGGACCGAGCGGTTGCGCTGGAGGATGCTGATCAGACCGACATGGTCACGGTGTGGATTGCCGTCAACGATGCAACCGTCGAAAACGGCTGCCTGCAAGTGCTGCCGAAGGCACAGGACCAAACCATCCTGCCGCATTGTGCCCGGACGCAGACAGGCATTGCTGACGGGTTCATTGATGAAGGCCGCGCCGTACCCCTTCCTGTCAAGGCCGGCGGGATAATCCTGTTTCACCCTTTGACGCCACACGCTTCGCTGATCAATAAAACGGACCGGTTCCGCTGGTCGTTCGACATCCGCTTTAGCGCGGCAGGCCAGCCGACCGGTCGAGATCATTTCCCCAGCTTCATCGCGAGGTCCAGATCGCGCCCCGAAACCGAGCTGCGAGATTGGCGCGTCTGCAAGTCCAATTGGGAGGCGGCGCGAGCAAGACTGTCCGGCAAGCCGCATATAGATATTCACCGGTGGACATCGGACTCACCGTTCTGCGCCTAGCTGCTGCCGCCAAGAAAGCTGATTATGACTTTTGTACGTTTAGATCGAACGGATAGCGTGGTGGTTGCAACTCGGCACCTGGAGGCCGGCAGTATGGTCGAAGATGTCACGACCAATGCGCGCATACCCTCGGGGCACAAGGTCGCCACGCGGAATCTTGCACTCGGCGATCCGGTCAGAAAGTACGCCCAGATCATCGGTTACGCCACCCAACCGATCGAACCCGGCGACCATGTACACACCCACAATGTCGAGTTCCGCAACACCAGCGTGAACTACGAGTTTGCGACGGATCACAGACCCACGAAACCCGCCAACTCGGTCGATACGTTTATGGGCTACCACCGGGATAGCGGTCGGGTCGGTACGCGCAACTACATCGCGGTTCTGACCACCGTGAACTGTTCGGCAACTGCGGCCCGCATGATCGCCAATCACTTCACGCCGGACAAGCTGGCCGAGTTTCCGAACGTCGACGGCGTGGTGGCCTTTGTACACGGAACGGGCTGCGGAATGGCCGATTCCGGCGACGGTTTTGAAGCCCTTCAACGGGTCATGTGGGGGTTTGCAAAACACCCCAACCACGCTGCCGTTCTGATGGTCGGTCTAGGCTGCGAGATGAACCAGATCGACTGGCTGCTGGACGCGTATGGGCTGAAGCAAAGTCCCACCTTCCAGACGATGAACATCCAGAACGTCGCCGGATTGCGTCGGACCGTGGAAATGGGCATCAACAAGATCAAAAAGATGCTTCCCATTGCCAATGAGGCGAGGCGCAGCGAAGCCCCGGCGTCCGAACTGATGGTTGCGCTGCAATGCGGTGGCTCGGACGCTTGGTCCGGCGTGACCGCGAACCCGGCGCTCGGACATGCCTGCGACTTGTTGGTTGCGCAAGGCGGCACAGGTGTCCTTGCGGAAACACCCGAAATTTACGGAGCCGAACACCTTTTGACCCGCCGCGCCCTTAGTCGCACAACTGGGGAAAAACTGATCGGACTGATCGATTGGTGGCAGGACTATACCGCTCGCAATCACGGTTCGATGGACAACAACCCAAGCCCCGGCAACAAGCAAGGGGGTCTGACGACCATCCTAGAGAAGTCGCTGGGGGCAGCGGCGAAGGGCGGCACCACCCCTTTGACCGGTGTATTCAAATACGCCGAACCCATCACCGCCAAAGGCTTCACCTTCATGGACAGCCCCGGATATGACCCGGCCTCGGTGACCGGGCAGATCGCGGCTGGGTGCAACCTTGTGTGCTTCACCACGGGACGCGGCTCTGCATTTGGGTCCAAGCCGGCACCCACGCTGAAAATCGCTACCAACTCTGAATTGGCAGCACGCATGCCCGAAGACATGGACGTGGATGCGGGCGACATTCTGACCAAAGGCGCCAGCGTCGAGGAAAAAGGACAGGAAATATACCGACGGCTGCTCCAAGTCGCCTCTGGCGCGCGGACCAAGTCCGAGGCGCAGGGCTTGGGTGACTACGAATTTGTTCCCTGGCAAATCGGAGCGGTGATGTGAAACGGATCCTTGTAGCCGGCGGCGGATTAATCGGTATCCGCCACGTCCGCGCCGTGATTGAGCATCCCGGTTGCCAGTTGGTCGGGTTGGCCGATCCAGATGGCTCGATCCAGATCGACGCGCCGCGTTTTGCTAGTATGGACGAGGTGCAGGACCCGGTAGATGGCGTCATTATCGCGACGCCAACCCGACTGCATGCCGAACATGGCATTCTGGCCGCATCTCGCGGTTGGCACATGCTGATCGAAAAGCCGGTTGCCGCGTCGGTCGGTGATGCACTGCGCCTGAAGACGGCCGTTCGCCAGGCCAATGTCCGCAGTCTTGTAGGCCACCATCGGCGGTATCATACAATCTTGCAACACCTGAAGGAGGTGATCGCGCAAGGTACGATCGGACAAGTCATCAATGTCTCGTTGCTGTGGGCCATGCGCAAACCCGACAGCTATTTTGAACAGAACTGGCGGACTTCCGATGGCAGCCCAGTCATGATCAATCTGGTGCATGATATCGATGTCCTGCGCTTTGTGATCGGAGAAATCTCGGATGTCGTCGCCCTGCCCGGAGCGCCCATCCGCGGATCGGATAGGATAGAAAGCGGGGCTGTCGCGATCGCATTCGAAAACGGCGCGACGGGCACTATCAGCTTTGCCGATACCGCACCCAGCCCCTGGGGGTTTGAGGCCGGAACCGGCGAGAACCCGAACATCGGCACGACCCATCAGGACATGATCTGGATCACGGGAACCAGTGGCGCTGTGAGTTTTCCCTCCATGACCCTGTGGCGCGGACAGGATTGGGGCACTGCGGCCCAAAAAGACCAACTTACACGACCGGAACAACAACGCGCACCGCTAGAGGTGCAGCTGGATCACTTCCTTGACGTGATCGATGGCGCTCCTCCACTGATTGACGTCGAGGATGCAGCCCGAACGCTCGAGGTCACATCACGGATTGAACAGGGGCTAAAGGCGCGAACGACCCGAGCGCGGGCGCCGGCCTGATGGACATGCGGCCCGGCCAAATGCCGGACCACCCAAAAACCAATGATTATCCACCGGGCAATATGAGCATTAAAAAAGCAAAGCCGCCCGCAACAAACACAAGAATAAAAACCAGACACATTCACGGAAAGGGAAACCAATGAGCAAACCATCAATCGGGTTTATCGGCTTGGGACTAATGGGCGGAGCCATGGTGAGCCGACTGTTGGACCAAGGATATTCGGTCGCTGTATTGGGAAACCGCGACCGCACATACCTGGACGCCGCGATTGACCGAGGCGCCCGCGAGATGCGAAACGCCCAAGAACTGGCTCAGGCCAGCGACATCGTGATGCTGTGCATGGGCACCTCCGAACAGGTCGAGAGCCGAATGCACGGTGCAGATGGAGTGATTGCGGGATTGAAGTCCGGCGCGATTGTCATCGACTTTGGCACCTCGCTTCCTGGCAGCACACGCGCCTTGGCCGAGGAGGTTGCTGCAGCCGACGGAAGCTATCTTGATGCACCGCTTGGCCGGACACCTTCACACGCGCTGGAAGGCAAGCTCAACATCATGACGTCTGGCGACAAGGCTGCCTTTGACAAGGCAGAGCCGATACTGAAAGATTTGGGCGAAAACGTTTTTTACCTTGGCCCCGTTGGGTCCGGACACACGATCAAGCTGATCAACAACTTCTTCGGAATGACCGTTGCGAACGCGATGGCCGAAGCCTTTGCCATGGCTGACATCACCGGTGTTGACCGCAAGCAGCTTTATGATGTGATGGCCGCAGGGCCGCTGCATTCCGGAATGATGGATTTCGTCAAAGCCTATGGCGTTGAGAGCGACCCAAATCAGCTGGCCTTTGCCATCAAGAACGCGGCAAAAGACCTCGGGTATTATGACCGAATGGCGCGCGAGGCGGGCGTTACCAGCGTGATGTCGCAGGGCGCGCTTTCGGCGCTGAATGACGCCCGCGACCACGGTCAGGCGGATGACATGGTAAGCCAGATGGTTGACTACTACGTTAAGCGTTTCAACACTTGATCGATGGCCGTCTCCGCCAACCCCACCGCTGACCTGCCGCGCCTTGGCATTGTGCTGATGTTGATGGCGTGGCTGTTCTTTTCGTTGGTTGACCTTGGGGCCAAGTGGTTGGCGTTGGCCGGAGTGCCGGCATTTCAGTTGGCGTTCATGCGCTATGCGGGGCACTTCGTGATCTCAGTGGGCGTGATCGCCAAGGGCGGGATAGAGGCCGGTCGGTTCAAGACTGACCATCCATGGCAGGTGATAAGCCGGGCCTTGCTGCTGATCTCGGCGACCGTTTTCAATTTTTATGCCCTACGGTTTTTGCCACTGACCGTTGTGTCGGCAATCATGTTCTCAAGCCCGGTCATCGTGTGCTTTCTGTCCGTCTTTGTATTGAAAGAAAGCGTGGGCCCATGGCGTTGGGCGGCTATCATCCTGGGCTTTCTGGGGGTGTTGGTTGTCGTACGGCCGTTTGGTTCGGCCTTTCATCCGACCATGCTGCTGCTCGTATATAATGCCACCGCTTTGGCCTTGTACTCGATCATGACGCGCAAGCTGTCCGGGGTCGTTGCCGTGGACACTATGCAATTCTACCTCGGGCTTACCGGTACGGTGGTCCTGTTGCCGTTCGCCATCTGGTTTTGGGTCCAGCCAGAAAACACGTGGAGCCTGATTGTACTGATCGGCCTTGGTGTGTTTGGCTGGTGCGGGCATCAGCTGCTGACGAACGCGCATCGGTTTGGAACGGCGAACCAGTTGATGCCATTCACCTATTCGTTCCTAATCTACGTGGCAATCTGGGGTTATCTGTTCTTTGACACGGTACCGGACGCATTCACGTTGGCGGGGGCTGCGCTGATCATGGCTGCCGGTCTCATCATCTGGAAAAGAGAAAAGAAATGACGCGAATTGCCTGCATCGGCGAAGCAATGATCGAATTGTCCATGCTGGAAACCGGCGCAAAGGTGGGCGTCGCGGGGGATACGCTGAACACGGCCATCTACATGCACCGTGCCGCGCCTGACCTGCAGGTGGAGTATGTGACATGTCTAGGCGACGATCCGTTCTCAAGGCGTATCGTGGACTTCATCGCCAGTCATGGTATCGGAACATCCGGCATCCGTATCATTCCGAACGCCTCTCCGGGACTATACGCGATCACGACATCTGCGGACGGTGAACGCAGCTTTACCTATTGGCGCAGCGAGGCGGCCGCCCGCCAGCTTTTTGCCGATCACGACTTCAGCCCGCTGAACGGTTACGACGTGCTGTACTTGTCAGGGATTTCCGTGGCCATTCTTCCGCATGCAGTCAGGCTTGCGCTTCTGGACTGGCTCGAAGGCTCTTCCGTTCGGTTGGTATATGACAGCAACTTTCGTCCGCGTCTTTGGGACAGCGTCCAACACGCTCGGCAGATTAACCAACGGCTTTGGCAACGTGCAGACATTGCCCTGCCGTCCATTGACGACGAGATGGCATTGTTCGGGGAAAGCGCGGACCAGGTGGCTGCACGCTTTGCCGATCATCACGGTGTTGGTGCGTTGAAACGCGGAGAGAATGGCCCTTTGTCCATCGGTCAGAACACTGACCAAACCTATGAACCTGCCAAAAACGTGCTGGATACGACAGCGGCGGGCGACAGTTTCAACGGTGGGTACCTCGCGGCCTTGCTGATGGGGAAATCACAGGCCGACGCCCTGATGGCTGGGCACAATTTGGCTTCCACCGTTGTTCAATTCCGCGGCGCGATCATTCCCGGATAAGTGGCGCGAGATCCTCAGCGCCAACGAGACCCAAAAGCAGCGCTACCGGGTCCGGCTGCTTGACGGCCGTGGCAATTTCCGACGCGCAAGGATCGTTCAGCGCCCTGCCCTTTGCGATCTCGGACATGCAAAAAGAGATCCAGGCCCGCATCCCTGCAATCACCGCCTGAGAGCCGGTCTCACGGAGTGTGGGAACAAACCGATACGGCAGCTTCTGGCTGCCATCCATTGCGATTTGGTCCAGACGGTGCGCCAGCTCGGGGTTTTCAAAGCGGCGTAACAAAGCCTCGGCATAATCCGGAACCTGTGCTTGCAGTGCAGCGGGCAGCGTTGCGCCCGCATCCTTCATCAACTCAGAAACCAGCGGGCGCAAAACCGGGTCTTGAACCGCTTCGTGGACGTAGGTCAGGCCCCGCTCCAACCCGGCATAAGCCAACAGGGAATGGGCACCGTTCAGCATGCGCAGCTTTCGCATCTCGTGCGGGGCTACGTCATCGACCAGTTGCACTCCCGGCCAATCCGGGTGTGGACCGGCGAAACTGTCTTCGATCACCCACTCCGAGAACGCCTCGGTCGGAACAGCCATAGGATCGCCGCTGATTGCGCGAACGGCGTCCGTGGTAGCCGGGGTGATCCGGTCGACCATCGCGTTGGGAAAGCGAACAGAGTCCCAATTCACGTCCAGACCGGCTGCTTCCGCAAAATCGGCAACTGCCGTTTCGAGCGTCTTGCCGTTTTCCATGCGATTGTCACAACTTAGTACCGTTACTGGCTTGCGCCGTTCCGCAAGGCCATAAGCTAAAAACCCGATCAGCGTCGCAGGCCCTTGCCCTGCCAGATCGGCGGCAATCGCCGGGTCCTGAAGGTTCAGCTTGCCCGCGGCGTCCAAGTGATAACCTTTCTCGGTTACGGTTGCCGAAATGATCTCGGCATCCGCCATCACATCGAATATCTCTGCGCGATCCTTGGGCGCGACCAGAACGTCTCGCAGAGCTTTGATGCGCCGGACACCCTGCCCCTGTACGCACAAATCGTACTCAAAACCCTGTCGGGCCAATCCATCCCGAACCGAGGATGAACGCAGGCTGACGCCGACAACGTCCCATCCGCCCGCTTGATCCGTGTAATCCAGCAAATGCGCCCGGGCAAAGTTTCCAAGGCCGAAATGAAGAACTGTACCCATCTAGCTTTGCAACCTGTAAACCTGTTTCGCCAGATCGACCGCCAGCAATCGCGCCAGATGCTCGGCACTGTCCCGATCGAAATAGCCGCGCGCAACCTGCTCCGCCAGATGAATCGCCACACCCTGTCGCCACAGGTCGTGACGTGCAGGAATGGACAGGAAAGCCCGCGTGTCGTCATTGAATCCGGCCAGATTGTAATATCCGGCCGTTTCAACGACCTGATCGAAATACCGCGCAATCCCGGCTGGGCTGTCGTGGAACCACCAAGGCGGCCCGATCCGAAGGCACGGCCAATGTCCCGCCATCGGGGCCAGTTCGCGGGCATAGGTGCTTTCGTCCAGTGTGAACAGAATGATGCGCAGTTCCGCCGAGTTACCGACCCGGTTCAACAGCGCCTCAAGGCCCGTGACCCAATCCATCGCGATTGGAATGTCGGCCCCCTTGTCCCGTCCGAAGTCCCGCAGTACCGCGTGGTTCGTGTTGCGCTTGCTGCCAGCATGTATCTGCATTGTCAGACCATCATCGACAGACATCTGCGCCATTTCGATCAGCATATGCCCATAGAACCGGCGAGCATCCTGTTCGCTACCTTCCCGCCGTCTCAGCCGCTGGTACAGCGCTTCCGGGTCGTCCAGCCACTCGGTCTGCACACGTTCGATACCGTGGTCGGTGGCAGTACATCCCAGCTGGATGAAGTAAGCCCGCCGCATTCGCAGCGCGTTGAGGTAGCCATCATAGCTGCCCAGATCGCAGTCTGTCAGCTCGGCCAACTTGTTCAGGTTCTGTACGAACTCCGGGTCCGACCCATCCAAAACCCCGTCTGGGCGGAACGTCGGAACAACCCGCCCGCCCCAACCGCTTGTTCGAATCTCCCGATGCTCAGCCAGGCCGTCGAGAGCCGAATCTGTGGTGGCCAGAACCTCGATCCCAAACCTGTCGAACAAAGCCCTCGGGCGAAATTCGGGACGCGTCAGCTTTTCTGAGATCTCATCATAAATCAGGTCAGCCGTGCGAGAAGACAACGCCTCAGACACGCCCAGCGTTTCGTGCAGCACGTAGCTCATCCAGATCCGGGATGGCGTTCCCAGAAACAGATGCCAGTGTTCGGCAAAGGTGCGAAAAACGGCGCGGGGATCCTTCTTTCGCCCCTCTTCCCCAACGCCAAGTTCGGACAAAGGAACGCCCTGCGAATAGAGCATACGGAACACGTAATGGTCGGGAACCACAAGCAGCTCTGCCGGGTTGGGAAACGGCTCATCGGTTGCAAACCACCCCGGATCGCAGTGACCATGCGGAGACACGATTGGCAGGTCCTTGATGCCCAAGTACAGGTTTTCTGCCATGCCATTCAAATTGCCAGTCAATTCTGCCTCCGATACTGCTGCCCGCAATTGTTAACACAGTTTTTAATGGTTGCATCTTTCCCGTTCGAACCCGCAGACTGACCGAGTGATCCGGGGGAATGAATGAATATTGCGCTGATTGGTTTGGGGATGGTTTCGGGCACGCATGTCGCTGCCATTCAAGCATCGGATCAAGGCCTCAGTCTTGCCGGCGTCCTCGGGCGCAACTCTGAAAAAGCAGCTGAGTTCGCGCAGCGAAACGGCACCCGCGCATTCGGCTCGATCGAGGAAATCGCAAACGACCCAAACGTCGACTTTGCGATCATCGCAACACCGCCCGATCAGCGCTCAGAGTTGGTTCGGGTTCTTTCGAGCGCTTCGAAACCGATCCTAATGGAAAAGCCCATCGAGAGAACGCTGGGCGCCGCGACAGCCATCGTCGAGCAGTGCGAGGTATCCGGTGTGCCGCTGGGCATCGTCTTTCAGCACCGCGCCCGCGCCGCCTCGCAGGCGCTGAAATCAGCCATTGAACAGGGTGAGCTGGGCGCGATCGCCACGGTGGAGATCCGTGTCCCCTGGTGGCGCGATCAGAGCTACTATGACGAGCCGGGTCGCGGCACTTATGCGCGCGACGGAGGCGGTGTCATGATCTCGCAGGCAATCCACACGCTTGATCTTGCGATGTGGCTGCTGGGGCCGATCTCGGACATTCAAGCCATGATGAGAAAAACTCCGTTACACGATCTCGAAGCTGAGGATTGGGCAGGTGCAGTCTTTGAAACGGATAGAGGCGCCGTGGGCACTATGATGGCGACTACTGCCGAATATCCCGGGGCCGCTGAGTCCATTACCATCCAAGGCACACGCGCCAAAGCGCATTTGGAGTCAGGTGTCCTGACCTTAACGACTTTCGATGGTCATAAATCCACGGTTGGCGAAACGTCCGCCACAGGCGGAGGGGCCGATCCCATGGCGTTCACCCATGCTTGGCATCAGGCGGTCATCGAGGATTTCGCCAAGGCTGTTGCCGATGGCACGCTGCCCATGGCCACCGGACGCAGTGCCCTTTTGACCCACGCCGTCATAGACGCGATGCAGATCGCCAATCGAACCGGCCAGAAAACACGAGTCATCTCATGAGCCTGACCTGCGTCGCCCTTGGCCTGGACCACCGCCATATCTATGGCATGACGGAAAACATGCGTAAAATCGGCGTGGACTGCGTTGGCTACTGGACACAAGGCGATCCGGAAACGCTACCGGGCTACGTCAAAAGGTTTCCCGATATTCCGCGGCTGGCCCGACTGGAAGACGCCCTAACCTGTGGGGCGGATCTGGCGCTGATTTCGGCAATACCGGCAGATAGGGTCGCGTTGACGATCCGCGCCATGCAAAACGGCATGGATGTCATGAGCGACAAGCCGGGCTGCACGACGTTCGAGCAACTCGACCAGATCAAGCGAGCTGTCGCCGACACCGGTCGAATCTGGTCGGTGAATTTTTCCGAACGATTTGAAACGCCCGTCAGCACCCGGGCGACCGAGTTGGTCGAGTCCGGTGCCATCGGGCGCGTGATCCAGACGGTTGGGCTTGGCCCGCACCGATTGAACCGGGCAACCCGGCCGAATTGGTTTTTTCAGCGTGACCGCTATGGCGGCATTCTGACCGACATCGCCTCGCATCAAATCGATCAGTTCTTGCATTACACAGGTTCGAAAACCGCAGAAATCACGAACGCTTATGTGGCGAACTACGCAAACCCCAAAGATCCCGGATTGCAGGATTTCGGAGAACTCAATCTAAGAAGCGAGAATGGCACCGGGTACATCCGGGTTGACTGGTTCACGCCGGATGCCTTGCCAAACTGGGGGGATGGTCGTCTGACGATCCTCGGAACCGAAGGATATATCGAGTTGCGGAAATACGTCGATGTGGGTGGGGCCTCAGGGACAGACCATCTGATCCTCGTCAATGGTGAAACCTGCCAAAAGATCGACGCAGCCGACGCCGGCCTTCCCTACTTCGCGCGCCTGGCCGATGACATCCGCAACCGGACCGAAACCGCGATGACACAGACCCACTGCTTTACGGTCATGGAACTGGCACTGCACGCGCAGGAAATGGCGGAACGCAGATGATCAACGTTGCGATCCTTGGCGCAGGTATCGGTGCGCAACATCTGGACGCTCTGGAACGGCTTGACCGCACCTTCCGCGTAGCCGCCGTGGTCGACCAGAATACGGACCGGATCGAACAGATACGGCAGAACTCGGATTTTCGAGCACTAACCAACATTCAGGACGCTCTGGATGATCCGGCGATTGATGTCATCGACATCTGCCTGCCGCCGCATCTGCATGTACCAACCACGCTTGCGGCACTGGCCGCAGGAAAACACGTTGTCTGCGAAAAGCCTCTTGCGACCTCGATGCAAGATGTGGATCGGATCACGGCAGCCACACGCAACGCGGGCAAGCAGGTGTTTCCGGTGTTTCAATACCGGTGGGGCCCGTCACTTGCCCAATTGCGCCACTTGCAACGCGCAGGCCTGACCGGAGCGGTCCAAACTGCCGCGCTTGAAACTCATTGGTCCCGAGGGGCTGACTATTACGCAGTGCCGTGGCGAGGAACATGGGCCGGTGAACGCGGCGGCGCAGTGCTGGGCCATGCCATCCACAACCATGATCTGCTGACTCATATTGCGGGTGATATCGCCTGGGTGTCTGCAATGGCGACAACGCGGGTCAACCCGATCGAGACCGAAGACTGCGCCGCGATCTGTTTTGGCATGACTTCCGGTGCTTTGTGCACAAGCAATATCACCTTGGGCGCCGCCACGGACGAAACCCGCCTGCGGTTCGTCTTTGAAAAGGTGACCGCCACCTCTGGCACCGAACCCTATGCCCCGGGTCAAACGCCCTGGACATTCGTCGCGCGAGACCCTGTGAATCAAGCCGCTATCGACGAGGCCCTTGCAGCCGCCACTGACGAGCCAACAGGTTTCGAAGGGTTCTTTACCGAAGTCGGCAGGGCGCTGCGGTCCGAGGCAAATTCGGCCGTTACGCTGAAGGATGGCGCTGCATCCATCGGCCTTGTGACAGCGATTTATCACGCGGCGCGCACCGGGCAGCGCGTTGCTCTTCCCATCGGGTCCGATCACCCGCTGTATGAAGGATGGCTGCCATGAAACAATGCTGGCGTTGGTTCGGACCCGATGATCCGATCGCCCTTGCCGCTCTCCATCAAGTCGGGGTTCAGGGCATCGTCACCGCGCTGCATCACATCCCGCCGGGACAGCCCTGGGATGAACCAAGCATCGCCGATCGGCAAGCAGTTCTGGCTACTGCCGGGTACAGTTGGGACGTTGTCGAAAGCCTGCCCGTCTCCGAGGCGATCAAAACACAGTCCGCAGACATGGCTGAACATCTGCAGGCGTATAAGTCCAGCCTCAGGTCCCTGTCCGCCCGTGGCATCAAAGTCGTTTGCTACAACTTCATGCCAATCCTGGATTGGACGCGCACCGCCCTTCGCGCACCGCAGCCGCACGGCGGAACGGCCATGCTGTTCGACCTGACCGATTTTGCTGTTTTCGACATACATATTCTTGAACGTCCGGGCGCGTCCGAAGACTATTCCAGCGACGTCCAGCAAACGGCCAAGGATCGCTTCTTGCGCATGTCGGATAAATCCAAGGCCCAGTTGCAGCATAATGTCACAGCGGGGTTGCCCGGCGCCAACGATCAGTGGAGCGTGCAGGACGTGCGCGCTTTGTTGCAGACCTATGCACATATCGACCGTGACCGGCTTCGCGCAAACCTGATCGACTTCCTGTCAGAAGTCGCCCCAGTCGCCCAAGAACTGGAACTACGCTTGTGCTGTCATCCAGATGATCCGCCGTTCTCGTTGCTTGGTCTGCCGCGGATCATGTCCAGTACCGATGACTACGGCGCCGTTCTGGATGCGGTTGATTTGTTGGCGAACGGCGCAACGTTATGTACCGGATCGCTGGGAGTGTCTCCCGAATTTGATGGGCCGGACTTCGTGCGCAGGCATGGCGACCGAATTCACTTTGTCCATCTGCGGAATACCCAACGCATCGCCGGGTCAGACAGCCAGAAGCCGGACTTCTTTGAGGCCTCGCATCTGGAGGGCGACACCGACATGGTCGGCACAATTCGCGAACTGATGAACGAGCAGCGCCGCCGCAAATCCCAAGGGCGTCGCGACTGGCAAATTCCGATGCGGCCCGACCACGGACAAGAACTGCTGAGCGATCTGGGTGGACACAGTACTCCCGGCTATCCGTTGATCGGGCGTATGCGCGGGCTTGCGGAACTGCGCGGCATCATGGCGGCGTTCTCCTAACGCGTCGGATCAGGCGGTTTCTTTTCGCCCGCAACACTTCTTTGCTTGCCTGAGCGCCGCATTCTTCGTTTACTTACGCTACGTAAACGGGCAGCGGGGTGTCTTCCGGACTCGCCCGACGTCTGTTCAAGACGCGTGAAACTCCCGCGAAAACCGATGCGATTAGGCATCATTTTTCGAAACGCCTGCCATACGGCAACGGCGAAATATCGGGAGGAGCCCAAATGAATACTGCAGGCGTAATAGGTCTTGGCGACATGGGCAGCGGCCTTGCCAAGAACTTGATCAAGAATGGCTTCGAAACATCAGGTTTCGACCTGAGCGAGACGCGCTTGACGGCATTTGCTGACATGGGCGGCCAGCCCAAGGACAGCGTGGGACAGGTCGGTCGACACGCCGCCAGTGTGTTTGTCATGGTAATGAACGGAGATCAGGCCCGCGATGTCATTCTGGGTGAAAACGGGCTGGTTGCGAACATGGCCAAAGGCGGAACGGTCATCCTGTCGGCGACCATTACCCCGGCCGAAGCCCGCGCCATCGGGCAGGATATGGAAGGCTCGGGGATTAACTTAATCGACACGCCGGTCTCAGGTGGGTTTCCCGGCGCGCAGAACGGCACATTGACGATGATGGCTGCCGGTGCTGCGGATGTGCTGGACCGAAATGCCGAAGTCATGCAGGCAGTGTCTGCAACAATTCATCGAGTCGGAGAAAACGCTGGCGACGGGCAAACCGTGAAAGCCTGCCTGCAATCCCTGATCGGATCGATCTTTTCCGCCACATTCGAGGCTGCAGCCCTGGCGGCCAAAGCCGGTGTCAGCGGTCAGGCATTACTTGATGTGTTCTCCTCATCCAGCGCGGGGTGCGGCGTCGTGAATTCCGCCCTTGAAAACATCATTGATCGCAAGTTCGAGGCCACCGGCAGCCATATCGCAACCATGCACAAGGACCTGACGATCTCGCTGGCACTGGCCGGTGCGTTGGGCGTTCCAATGCACACAGCATCATCCGCTATGCAGATCTTTCACGCAGGAAAAACTAAATACCCGAATGGCGACAACTGGGTGTGTACTCGCGTCATCGAAGAGATCGTTGGCGCAGAATTGCATCGCTGAGGGGACCGGACATGAAATTGGGTGTAATTTGCGACGGCATTTCCCGCGATCTGCGGCATGCCGTGGACGTGATGGACGAGTTCAGCCTGGACTATGCAGAGCTTCAATTCGTTGGCGATGCGGAGGTCGGGGATCATTCCCCGCAGCAAATTGCCGAGATCGACGCGCTTTTGCGCGACCGGGGCAAGCCTGTGTCATGTCTGTCGCGCCATATCTTTGCGGGGATGACAGCTGCCAATAGGCCCGGCGACGACCTGCACACTCGGCATATGGACGCCTTGAAACGCGTAATCGACATGGCGCATGTTGTTGGGTCTCCGCTGGTTCGGATCATGACCCAACGAAAAGAGCAGATACTGTGGGGAAAAAACGGCGCCGAGAAGTGGAACGTAGCGCATGGGGTATGGGACTCGATGCCGCCGCTGATCGCGCCGGCGGTTGAACTGGCAAGAGCTGAGGGCGTGACGCTTGTCGTGGAAACCGGAAACGGCACGCTGGTCAATTCCAACTATACAGCCCGCAAGCTGATTGACGAGTTGGACGCAAAAGACTCTTTGAAAGTGCTGTGGGACCCCGGAAACAACTGCTGGTGCCATGAACTGGCATATCCGGACGGTTATGAAGAACTGCGCGGCGGCTATCTGGGTCACATTCACATCAAGGACGTGAAGGTCGACACGCCACGGGCAACGCTGGAAGTGCGCCGCATGGGGGAAGGTCAGCTTGCGCCTTTGTTCCAACCCATCGCGGACGCGCTTAGATCCGACGGCTATGATGGCGTCATTTCTTTCGAAAGCGTTTATCACCCCGGCAACGGGAACTTCGAAGATGGTTTTCGTCTGTGTGTGGACCAGTTTAAAAGCCTGTTTGCATGAATATGCAGTCAATATGCGTTTAAAATCAAAAGTTTGACCCCCATTGCTGAATGCCAAGTGAGATGTAGAAAGCTGGGCGCGCTCGCGTGAAATCAAGGAAAGGGCCTGCTGGATGAAACAACAGTTTTTTGACCTGTCCATTGAAACGCCGGGCAAATCCCTCATCGACATCAGCGGGATCGTTCAGCGTGCGGTGTCCGAACACGAATTTGTCTCGGGCCTGCTGACCCTTTGGTGCGTCCACACCGGTGCCGCGCTGTTGGTGCAGGCCAATGCCGATCCCGAAGTGCTCAAGGATATCGAGACGTTCTTCGAGAAACTCGTACCCAAGTCACCAGGCAAGTATCACCACCGCCCGACCGAGGACGACAACGCTCCATCGCATCTGCGGGCGCTGTTGACGCAAACTCAGGTATCGATCCCGATCGAACAGGGGCAGCTTCCGCTGGGTCGCGTACAAAGCCTGTACCTGTTCGAACATCGGGAAGCACCCAAGGCACGCCGATTGAAGGTGCACTACATCGGGACGTGATGCCTTGGATCACATGGAGCGTTGGCAGTGCTAACGCCCCATCCAGCCCCCGTCGACTACAAGGATTTCACCGTTGACGAAGTCCGACGCAGCCGAGGCCAGAAAGACCACCGGTCCCGCAAAATCAACAGGCGTACCCCAACGGCCTTGGGGTGTTCGTTCCAGGATCGACTTCGACCGGACCGGATCATCCCGCAGGGCTTGGGTGTTGTCGGTCGCGATGTAGCCAGGCGCGATCGCATTCACGTTTACGCCCTGCCCGGCCCATTCGTTGGCCAAGGCTTTGGTCAGCTGTCCAATCCCGCCTTTCGAGGCCGCATAGCCCGGAACGGTGATGCCGCCCTGAAAAGTAAGCAGCGATGCCGTGAAAATGATCTTCCCCGAGCCGCGCGCCAGCATGTCCTTGCCGATCTCGCGTGACAGAACGAACTGCGAGGACAGGTTTACCTCCATCACTTCGTCCCACCAGTCGTCCGGGTGTTCGGCGGCGGGTTTGCGTTTGATCGTGCCGGCATTGTTGACAAGTATATCAGGGGTTTGTCCGTCGGCCCTCAACTGATCAATGAACCCATGCAGCGCGGCGCGATCCGAAAAGTCGCATTGGTAGGCCCGGAAATTGCGTCCCATCGCCGTCACGGCTTTTTCGACATCCGAGCCAGACAGCTCGAGCGAGGCGGACACTCCGATGATATTGGCTCCGGCCGATGCCAATGCTTCGGCCATACCGCGCCCGATACCGCGTTTGCACCCGGTCACAAGGGCCGTCTTTCCCGTCAGGTCGAAACTTTGCAAAACACTCATGAACGCGGTCCTACTTCGATCAGGCTTTTCATTGCGGTTGGGCTGCGATCCAGTGCTTCGAACGCGGCCTGGATGTCTGCCAGAGGGCTGACGTCCGTGATCACAACATCCGCGTCCACTCCGCCCGAGGCGACAACTGCAATGGCTTTCTCGTAATCCTCTGGCTCATAGACCCGAGCACCGATCAGTTGCAGCTCTCGCCAGAAGAACTGGAACAGGTCGATCTGGGGCTTTTGAGCATGGATCGCGACCATTACGATCCGGGCCCGAGTCGCTGCAACAGCGGCCATCGCATCAACACCGGGCTGCGTTCCCGACACTTCGAAAACTACATCTGCCCCTTTGTCGCCCGTGCGCGCGTTGATTGTGGACACCAGATCGGTTTCGATTGGGTTGATCGTGTCAAAGCCAAGTTTTTCAGCTATCGCAAGACGGTTCGGATTCACTTCGGAAATTACGACATTTCCACCCGCGTCCCGCGCAACCATGGCAACCAGGATGCCAATCGGGCCGCCGCCGATAACGACAACGTCCTCTCCAGGTTGCAGGTCAGACAGCCGCACATCGTGGCAGGCAACGGCAACCGGCTCGATCAGCGCCGCATGATCCATGCGCAAGTCATCCGGCAGAACGTGCAACGTGTGGGCCGGAACAGTCCAGATCTCTTGCATAGCGCCATCGGTGTCGAGGCCGAGAAACTTGAGATTCTGACAGATATGCTGATGCCCCCGCTTGCAAGCTGGGCATTCTCCGCAGTGATCTAGCGGTCGGACAACGACCTTCTGGCCGGGTTCGACCGTATCGACGCCCTCGCCCACCGCCTCGACCACACCTGACATCTCATGCCCAATCACCCGGTTCAGGCCGACGCGGGCATCCATGTTGCCGTGGTAGACGTGCATATCCGTCCCGCAAATCCCACAATAGGCAACACGAATGGCAGCCTCGCCGGGACCCGGATCTGTCGCTTGGGCTTGCTCTACTGCAAAGCTCTTCTCACCTCTGTAGTATGCGGCAGTGATCGTCTGGGTCGTCATCTATGCATCTCCTTGTGTTCCGCATTCAATTTGTCCCAGTCGAATTCCACTCCGGTTCCCGGGGTATCCGGGGCCACGGCCAGACAGTCTTCGACAACTAGTGGACGGGTCGTGTACTGGTCTATCGGGAATGAGTGTACTTCTAGCCAGCCTGCGTTGGGTTGCGCAGAAACAAGGCTGACGTGCAGCTCCTGCATCCCATGACTGCAAACCGGAATGCCGTGCTGTGCGCTTAGCGCGGCCACGCGCAGCCAGCCGGTGATTCCACCGCAGTTTGAGGCATCGGGCTGGATAAAACTCAGTTTCGCGTCATCAAAGGCGTATTCAAATTCGTGTATGGTGTGCAGGTTTTCACCCATGGCAAGGGGAACGCCCGTCGCTTCGACAATTTGGCTATAACCTTTGTAGTCGTCTGGAATTGTCGGTTCCTCGAACCACAGGATATCGCAGTCGGCGAACCCTCTGGCAGCGACGATGGCCTGTTCGACACTCATAGAGTAATTCGCATCGACCATGAAGAACCGGTCCGGCCCCAGCATCTCGCGTACCGCCCGGGCACGTGCAAGATCGTCGGCCAGGTCTGGTTGACCGACCTTGATCTTGACTGCGTTGAACCCACGCGCAAGGTACCCTTCGGTCTGACGCAGCAGTTTCTCCAACGAGAAATTCAGGTCGATCCCGCCGGCATAGGCCTTGCACCGTTTGGACGCTCCACCGGCCATCTGCCACAATGGCGCATTCTGCGTTCTGCCGCGAATATCCCACAGTGCAATATCCACGGCCGAGATGGCAAACGAGGCGATCCCACCCCGTGCGACGTAGTGCACGTGCCACTGCATGGCATCGTACAGGCTTTCGATCTGTTCGGCGTCTTGTCCAACAAGGAACGGTGCCAGGTCATGCTGGATCATCGCTAAGATGGCATGACCACCCTTGCCCCCGGTGTAGGTATACCCGACCCCCTCGACCCCATCAGAGGTTTGAATGGTGACAGTGATCAATTGAAAAAACGTGTGATCCCCATGTTTGGCATCGACTAGGACTTCGGCGAGCGGAACGTTGAACAGCCGCGCTGATACACTTTCTATGCGATTCATTAACCTAAGACCTTCTGCTGCCTAGCAATAACCCGAGACTGTAAAAGGATGACCGCAAATAGAAAGCCTCCACGTATGACCATTTGCCAATAGGCACTGAAACTGATGGTGCCCTGGCCGTTTTCAAAGTTTAGAACGTTGAAGACCAGCCCCAGCAACAGCGCTCCGGCGACCGTCGCAGGGATCGATCCCATCCCACCCGTCAACAAAGTACCGCCTACAACCACGGAAGCGATGGCTGACAATTCCCATCCGATGCCTTCAAGGGGTTGCCCAGCTCCAAAACCCGAGGCCAGAAAGACTCCGGCCAGCCCCGCACAGCCCCCCGACAGCAGGTAGACAAAAGCCTTGGCGCGATTGACCTTGAGACCCATGAGGTTCGAGGCATCCTCGCTGCCACCGATCGCCAAGACGGTCCGCCCGATGGTTGTTCTTTCCAGCACCAACCAAAGTGCCAGAGTCAGTCCGGCCACGATGACGATCGCCCATGGAAACATGCCAAACGCCTGCCCCATGCCAAGCTTGGTGAAGTTCGACCCCCAATCGACCGAAATTGTCTGGGCGCCCGAAATCACCAATGCGCCGCCTTTTGCGGCCAGCATGGTGGCCAGCGTGGCGATGAAGGGCGGGATCCGAAGGATGATTATGCAAAAGGCGTTGATCGCCCCGAAACCAACCCCGGCAAGAACGGCCCCCGGCAACGCAACCTGAATCCCATACGGGCTGAGATAGGCCGCAACAACCGAGGTAAAGGCCGCCACGGATCCGACCGACAGATCAATCCCGCCGGTCATGATCACAAAACACATGCCCAGCGCAATCGCGATGAACATCGCGTTGTAATTCAGGAAAGACGAGAAATTGTAGGCGCTGCCAAAGTTGTCATAGCGCATCAGCCCGAACAGAATCAAAGCCAGCAG
The DNA here is from genome assembly GCF_056532915.1 of Ruegeria sp. H9. Classification (NCBI taxonomy): domain Bacteria; kingdom Pseudomonadati; phylum Pseudomonadota; class Alphaproteobacteria; order Rhodobacterales; family Roseobacteraceae; genus Ruegeria; species Ruegeria sp. H9. The sequence continues at coordinate 1,089,507 of NZ_JBQFNX010000002.1, forward strand.
TGCGATCCACACCGTCACCGAGGCCGAATTACGTCGAAGGTATTTTCGCAGGTCAAAAGCCGTTTCATCCAACATCGATTAAGTCCTCCGAAACTGCTGGACCCAAACGGCCAGGATAATGATGACGGCCTTGGCGATCAGTGCAACTTCGTCCTCTACCCCGTTGGCCAACAATGTATATTTGACCAACTGGATGATGACGGCACCCAGTATGGCACCAAAGATCGGCGCTCGCCCGCCTTGCAAAAGAGCCCCGCCAACAACCGCGGCCGCGATGGCATCAAGCTCCATCAGATTGCCGTTGCGCGCGGCGTCCGAGGCCGAGTTGATTGCAACCACGATCAAACCGGCTAGGCCCGCAAGCACCGCGCAGATGACATAGGCCCCGATCTTGACCCGTCGGACGGGACCACCCGACAGATAGGCCGCGCGTTCATTGCCCCCTATGGCCAGCAGGTAACGGCCCCATGTGGTTCTGGTGATCACCCAAAACAGCACACAGGCAATGGCCAGCGCCAGCCAGCCCTGGAACGGCAATCCAAGCACTTTACCAGTTCCAAGATAACTGAATGAAGGGTTTGAAAACGTCTGCAGGTTCCCGTTCGTCAAGACTTGGGCAATACCGCGACCAGAGATGAAGAGAATGAGCGTCGCAACAATGGGCTGCACGTTCAACACGGCAACCATCACGCCGTTGAATACCCCGCATAGCCCCGCAATGAACAGCGGCAGGACAATGGCCAAAGTGACGCCTAGCATCGGATTGGCAGCACCCAGATCCGACAGAAAGATCAGCGGAGCAAGCGCCCCCGCCAGCGCCATGACCGCCCCAACCGACAGATCGATCCCACCCGTGGCGATTACCAGCGTCATCCCCATGGCCACGATGGCGATTGTAGCGACCTGGCTGATATTTACGAACAGGGTTTGCAGTTGCAGGAAATTAGGTGTGAAAAACGCGTTGAACACCAGCAGGGCGACTAACGCGGCGATGCCGCCGTGAAAGCGGAAGGGCATTGATGCGACCCGTTGCGGCAACTTCATTGCGCGGTCCATGAACCAGTTCCTTCTTCATGATGTGCAAGCGCGCGCACCAGTTTGTTCTCGGTGACCCCGGGGTTGGTCAGTTCCTTGACCGAGCGTCCCTCGTGCATGACCACGATGCGATCGGCGCCTTCCACCAGCTCTTCGAATTCCGAACTGATGAGGACGACACCAAACCCCTTCTCGACATAAGACCGAATGAACGATTGGATCTCTCGCTTGGCGCCAACATCCACGCCTCGGGTCGGCTCGTCGAGTATCAGGATGTCGGGCTGCGTCGCCAACCAGCGGGCAAGCAACACCTTTTGTTGATTGCCGCCGGACAACTCGCGAATGGGCTGGTCCATATGCGCCGCCTTGATGCCCAGATCGTCGATGAACGCCTGAACGATTTCGCGCTCGCGGGCAAAGTCGATCTGACCACGGCTGGCCAGTTTCGGCAGCAGGGCCAGCGTCATGTTCTCGCGCACGGACATGTCTGGAATGATCCCTTCGGCCTTGCGATCTTCGGTCAGAAAGCCGACGCCGTTCGCGATCGCGTCACCCGGTCCGGACGGTTGACCGACCGTGCCATGCAACTCGATTGCGCCGCTGCGTTTCCCGTCCACTCCGAACAAAGCGCGCGCCGCCTCGGTCCGGCCAGAGCCCAGCAATCCGCCCAACCCGACGATTTCCCCGCGGTGGAGTGTGAGGTCGAAATGCGTCAGCCGCGGGCCTGTTGAAACAGAGTCCGCCCGCAAAACGATATCGCCTTTCTTGGCCTTGGCACCTGCGAAGTCCGTCAAGCCGTCTGCCGCGATCTCATCCTTGTTGCGGCCCAGCATGTCCGCGATCATTTCCAGTTTGGTCGTATCCTGGACGTTACGCGTGCTGACGGTGCGCCCATCTCGCATCGTTGTGACTCGATCGCATATTTGGAACAGCTCATCGAGGAAATGCGAAACATAAAGAACAGACACGCCCTGTTTCTTCAACTCGCGCACAACACCGAACAGCACCTCGACTTCGCTGGCATCCAGCGACGACGTAGGTTCATCCATGATGACAAGTTTCGCATCCAGCGATACAGCCCGCGCAATTGCAACCAACTGCTGGATCGCTGTCGAGAAATTTCCTAACGGCTCGGTCACGTCGATATCTATGCCAAAGCGCGTAAGCACCTCGCGTGCGCGCCTGTTGCCCTCGCGCCAGTCGACCAGAAAGCCGAGACGTTTGGGCTCGTACCCCATGATGATGTTCTCGGTCACTGACCGCAGCGGTACCAGGTTGAGCTCTTGATAGATTGTGGCAATTCCGGATTCCTGCGCTTCGCGCGGAGTGGAGATGCGGCTCGGCACACCCGCCAGATGAACGTCGCCGGCATCCCGATCGTAAACTCCGGTCAGAACCTTGATCATCGTCGATTTTCCCGCACCGTTCTGGCCGATCAGCGCATGAACCTCGCCGGGCGCGATTTCCAGGTTGGCCTGGCTAAGTGCCGGCACGCCGGCAAAGGACTTTTCAATTCCCGACATCGAGACGAGCGCATTCATGAGATGTCTTCCTCCGATTGCTTGCAGGCGGCGCCGACCACAGGCCAGCACCACCCACCAGGGAGAATCAATAGGCTTCGTCGATGTGATCGGCCGCATTGTCCTTGGTAAAGATGCGATCTTCGACTTTCACCCATTCCGGGATCGCCTCGCCAGCTGCGTATTTTTTCATGACTTCACAAGCCAGAGGGCCGAAGAAGGGTGAGCTTTCCACCGTCACCCCCATCTTGCCATCGATAATAGCCTGAAGTGCATCGCGTGTCCCGTCGATCGAAACGATGGTCACGTCCTCGCCGGGCTTGCGGCCGGCCAGTTCCAGAGCCTGGATCGCACCGATTGCCATCTCGTCATTGTGGGCGTAGACCACGTTCACATCGGGGTGCGCCTGCAGCAGGGTTTCCATCACCTGACGACCCAGGTCGCGCGCAAAGTCACCGGTCTGAGAAGCCACGATCTCAAAGCGGTCATCCGCTGCAATCGCGTCGTCGAAACCTTTTTTGCGGTCATTTGCAGGTGAAGAACCAGTCGTGCCCTCCAACTGGACGATGACGCCATTGTCGCCGTCGAAATTCTCCATCAGCCACTGTGCGGCCCGGTTGCCCTGATCAATAAAATCCGACCCAAGGAACGCCACAAAATGCTCGCCCGGCTTGGCAACGGCCGGATCAACCGAGCGGTCCACCAAAAAGGTCGGGATTCCCGCTGCACGGGCCTTCATAACGGCTGGGATCAACGGCTTTTCTTCCCGCGGGGGCAGGAACAGAACGTCGATGCCTTGGGCGATCATGCTGTCCACATCCGCAACCTGCTTGGCCGCAGATCCGGCCGCATCCGTCGCGATCAGATCCCAGCCACAGGCCTCGGCTGTGTCATGGAAAGATTTCGTTTCGGCAATGCGCCACGGGTTGTTCGATTCCATCTGCGCAAAGCCGACCTTGTAGCGATCCTTCTGCTCAAGCGGTGGCAGATCCTGCGCGATCACCGTGGTGCCCAACAGCGCACCCGCGACAACCGTCGAGATCAAAAGAGTTCTGCGTTTCATGGTTATTCCTCCTCCATTGGTGCGGTCGCCTCCGTTTTGACCGCGAGTTCTCAGGTCATGCCCAATTCATGTATGTCGTCTGTTTCCTCAGATAGCCATCGAAGCCATACGCGCCGTCTTCGCCCCCAACCCCGGACAAACCCCAACCGGTGTGAAATCCCTGTACGGCCTCACCATTGGAGCGGTTCAGGTACAATTCGCCGAACTTCAAACGGCTCGGGGCCTCCATCAATCGCCGGTGCGATCCCGTAAAGAGATAGGCAGACAGCCCGAATGATGTGTCATTCGCTACGTCTATCGCCTGATCAAAATCATCGACTCGCATGGCTGTCGCTACAGGGCCAAAGACCTCCTCTTGCATCGCCGCATTGCCGTTGTCGGAGACCTCGAGAACCGTCGGGGACATCCAGTGTCCTTTGCGGTGCGCGCTGTCCAACAGGGGCCCGCCTTCCAGATGGACCGTGGCACCTTCCGTGATGCTGCGCTTGATGATTTCGTCGACCTTGGACACCTCGGCCTTGCTTACTTTGGGACCCAGATCGCAGTCCTCCATCGGATCCCCGATCGACAAAGCGCGGGCCGCATACACGAATTTTTCAAGAAACTGATCCGCAATGCCGCGATGCAGATACATACGCTCGTTGCAGGTGCAAATCTGGCCGCAATTGGCAAACCGGGCGGCAATGGCGGCCGAAACAGCAGCGTCAATATCCGCATCCTCCATCACGATGAACGGAGCCTTACCGCCAAGCTCGAGCCGGACAACCTTGATCCGGTCGGCCGCGGCGCGAAAAATCTCTTTACCGGCTCGTGTGCTGCCGGTCATTGTGATCAGTGAGGTATCGGGGTGTTCGACCAACCGCTGCCCTACCACCGGCCCCTTGCCTGTCAGAACATTCAGAACACCGGACGGAAAACCGACCTTTTCGGCAAGCTCGGCGATCGCGAGACCGGACAGCGGCGTGATTTCGTGCCCCAACAGAACAACAGTATTGCCCGCGACCAGCGCAGGCCCGACTTTCCTGGCGGCCAATGCCAGCGGATAGTTCCAGGCCGTCAACGCAACAACAACGCCATAAGGATGACGCCGGATCTGGATTTCCTCGGACTTGTTGTCCGATGCCACTATGTCACCCGAAATCCTCCGGGCCTCTTCAGCCGCATGGCAAAGAAAGGTAACAGCGGCATCAACTTCACTTCGGGCCTGCGTGATCGGCTTGCCCTGCTCGACCGTGATCAAGGCTGCCAGACGCCCGGCGTCAATCCGAATGGCTTCGGCCAACCGCTGAACCAGTCGCGCCCGCTCGATCGCCGGGCGCGAGGACCACGAGCTAAAAGCACGATGGGCCGCCTCGACGGCCGCATCCGCATGAGCGGCACCGCCATCTGGAACTTGCGCAAAGATCTCTTCATTTGCAGGGTTCTCGACACCAACCATGTCCGCGTCAGAGTTGGTAAAGCGGCCATCGATGAACATCGAATGCCGAACCACCTGACCCAACTCCCCCACTACAGACCGCAATTTCGCCTCCCGCGCTTACTCGGTCAGACCACATTGGCGACCGCACCGTCGATCAAAACACTAATAATATTATTTCGTCAACACTAATATTAATTACTATTCACTAATATTAGTTGCGCGTCCTCCGTATAGTCGATAAAAAGGAAGCGAACAAAAAGGTTGAGCAATGAACGATCAAGCGAACAAGGCCGGGCAGCACAGGGGCGTGGGACGAGTCGCGGGCCGGCAGCGCATAACGATGCATGATATTGCACGCGTCGCCGGGTGCTCACAGACGACAGTATCGCTGGTTCTAAACAAGAACGATTCCGTCAAAATCTCCGAGGACACAAAGCAAAGAGTCTTGGATGCCGCCAACACGCTTGGATACGCCATGCCCTCTCAACTCAGGAAACCCCAGGACAGCGCGCCTCGACCCTCGGCGTTAGACGGCACCATCGCTTTTGTCGTGGACGATCTGGCGTCGAGCCCCGAAATGGTAAACGCGTTTAATGGCGTGAAACAGGCCGTTCGTGACACGGGAAATCTTGTATTGCTGGCAGAAACCCAAAACGACCCCGAGGTCGAACCCAGAACGCTTAGGTATTTCCTCGACCAACAGGTTGCGGGCATCATTTACGCAACCGTTTTCACCCGGCGGGTGGTCGTTCCGGAAATACTCAGGCAGACCGCAACCCCGGTTCTGCTGCTGAACTGCTTTTGCGACGACCTCTCTTTTCCTGCGGTGATCCCCGGCGAAGTCGCTGCTGGACATACGGCGACCAACGCCCTGATCAAGGCGGGGCACAAACGAATCGCCACCATCACCGGTGAGCCGTTCATGGAATGCGCCGCAGGGCGAACGACCGGGTACAGAAACGCCCTTGCTTCCGCCGACATCCCATTTGACGAGGATTTGGTCATCGAGGGCAACTGGCTGCCCAGCGCAGGATATGCTGCCACGCGCGAATTGATGGACCTGCCCTCTCCGCCAACCGCCATTTTCTGTCAGAATGACCGAATGGCGATCGGCTGCTATGAGGCGCTCAAGGAACTTGGCCTATCCATCCCCGAAGACATCTCGGTCATCGGATTTGACGATGACGAAACCGCGCGACACCTGTCGCCCCCCCTGACCTCGATGATCCTTCCAACTAGGGCGATGGGACGCTGGGTCATCGAACAGTTGTTCCACGGTCCGACGGATGGTCAGCGACACCCTCTCGTGAAGCTTGAATGCGAACTGGTGGAGCGCGACTCGATCAGCGAACCCAAACGCCGGGCCTGAAGGCGAACTCATGACGGAAACCTTCGATCATATCGTCATCGGCGGCGGCTCTGCCGGCGCAGCCGCTGCAGCGCGACTGGTCAACCAGGGCAAGTGCAGGGTTCTGGTGCTGGAGGCCGGGCATTCGCACCGCCATCCGTTGCTGGACATGCCGCCGGGTATCTTCAAGATGATCAACGGGTCCAAGTTCATGACCTACCACCAGACCGAACCGCAGGACCACCTGGACGGTCGCGTGCATGACATTCCGCAGGCCAACGTGCTGGGTGGCGGGTCGTCTGTGAATGCCCAGGTCTATATGCGCGGCCGCCCTTCTGATTATGACGCGTGGGACGACCTGCTACGACAGACCAACGACGGGGTCGGCTGGGGATGGGATGATGTGCTGCCCTACTTCCGTAGAATGGAAGACAATAACAGGCTTCACAATGACCTGCATGGCAGCAACGGTCCGGTGCAGGTCTCGGATCCGAGGCATATCGACGACATGTCACGTTGGTTTGTTCAGTCGGTGCAGGCCCTTGGCGAACCATTCAACACGGACTTTAACGGCGCAACGCAGCGCGGTGTCGGGTTCTATCAGTTCACCAATCGCGCCGGTAAGCGCAGTTCGTCTGCCTATGCGTTTCTCGCCCCTCTCGAGACGAACCCGAACTTGACCATCCAGCTTGGCGCAACGGTCAGCAAAGTCATCATCGAAAACGATAAGGCCGTCGGCGTGCAGTATCGAGACAAACGCGGAGCCCACACGGTCCGGTGCGATGGTGAAGTTGTCGTTGCGGCGGGCGCTCTGGTGACGCCAAAAATCCTAATGCTATCAGGCATCGGACCTGATGCACATCTTGCCGATCACGGTATTCCCGTGATCTGCCCATTGCCTGGGGTTGGCCAGAACCTGATCGACCACCCCGAAGTTCCAATTACCGCCTTTGCCAACGGTCCCTACGGATACTTCAAACAAGGTGAGGGCTGGCGGATGCTTCGCAACGGCATCCAGTTCAAACTGTTCGGCAGCGGACCGGTGACTTCCGCCGGAGTCGAAGCCGGCGCGTTTGTCAATCCGTCGATTCCTGATGGAGAACCAACCATTCAAGCTTTTTGCGTGCCAATTGTTTATCTGGATCGCGACGCTCTGGACGAGGTGCAGGATGACTTTGGCCTGACCGTTACGACCGTCGTGGTCAAACCGAAATCACGCGGAGAGGTCCGGCTTCGCTCGGCCGATCCTCACACCATGCCAGTGGTCTCGCCCAACCTTCTGAAGCATGAAGACGACATGCAAGAGATGATCCGGGGGCAGCGGTTCTTTCGCCGGGCATTCACGTCGGGCCCGCTTGCTCAAAGGGTTCGCGAAATCGTCATTCCCACAGCGGACGACGACCAGACGCTACGAGCACATTGCAAGCGATTCGTAAAAACCAACTATCACCCGGCGGGCACTGCCAAAATGGGCCGGGACGGCGACGGAATGGCCGTGCTGGACGCCAGAATGCGCGTGCGCGGGATCGAGAGCTTGCGGGTGTGCGACATGTCAGCCGTGCCCGACATCAACGCCGGCAACACAAACGCACCTGCCATGATGCTGGGCGAACGATGCGCCGACCTGATCCTCGGCATCGGATCAGCCCGCGAGATACGCAATTCCTAACCTGAGCTGCGGCGTCGCCCGTCATTGATCCGATTTCTAACGCAGAATATGGCGTCGCCCTGCCCGACCCACCGAAAGTAGACTACCCTGCCTCAATGCGCAGAACGTGGCCAAAGGTCATGGCGCGGACGGAAAACGCCTTACAGAAAATCGTCCCGCCTGGGCGTGAAGCAGTCGATCAACTCTCCGGCAGCCAGGCAAACACAACCATGGCTTACACCGGACGGAATAATCAGGCTGTCACCGGGTTCCAACGCTCGCTCCTGATCTCCGATGACAAAGTTGAACCGCCCGGACCGCACAAATGTCGACTGCACATGCGGATGGTCGTGCAACACGCCTTCGGCACCTTCTTCAAACCGGAATGAAACCATCATGAGGTCTTCATTATCCGCCAAAACCTGGCGCGTGACACCTGATGCAGGTGATACAATCGGATAGCTCTTGGTCATAATGCGAGGTCCTTAGTCAGTTGGCGGCGTTCAATTTATTCGAAATACTCGGCATGTTTCGAGTGAACCTCCTCGATGGTCTTGTCGATGCGGCCCAGATGGCGGCGTATCATCTCGGTCGCAGTCGCCTCGTCGCGGTCTGCTAGCGCTTTTGCCAGCTCAACATGATCCCGAACCAGAATGTCGGCCTCGCTCTCGCGCCCAAGGCTTAGAAGGCAAAGGCGGTCGATCTTTCTTTTGCATTCCTGAATCGTGTTGAAGGCCAGCGGGTTGCCGCTCAACTCACAAATCAGACGGTGAAAGTCATAGTCGAGCTGATGGAACTTCTCGGCTTCGTTCCTTGAAACAACGTCTTTCTGCTGCTTGAGATTGTCCTCCAGCAGCTTCGAATAATCGGGCTTCCAGTTCCGACATGCATCGCGCACCACTTCCAACTCGACCGAGAGGCGAACAAAGCGCGCATGACCGATGCGTTCCATGGAAAAACTACGTACCCGCGTGGCTTTCTGTGGCCGGATCAGCAGCAAATCCTGCGCTTCAAGCCTGTTGAAAGCATCGCGGACCGGCTGCCTCGACACTTCGAACTTTTTTGCAATATCTGCTTCGGACAGTTTTGTTCCCGGCAGAATTTCCAGTGAAACGATCGCCTCGTACAAACTCTCATATACGATGTCAGTGGTTGTGCGCCGCTCGATTTTATCCGTAATACTTTGCATTTCCTGCCTTTTTCTGCGCGTGACTAACACCGGCGGCATTCTGGGCCACTAGGCCTCTCCCTCCGATACTCCTCAATGTATCTCCAGCCAATCCATTTAGCACGGGCCGTACGAAGCCTTTTGCGGCTCCCAAACAAATTTGTTGACAATACTAGTATCCTAGTCGACTACAATAGGCAACACGGCTGAATGCTCGTTAAGGCTCAAAGACCAAAACGGGCGCACTGACTGGATGACCGGGGAGCAAAGGGGGCAAGAAAATGACCGAATTGAACGCTGAACAGATTGGCCCGAACATGGAACTGGCAGGGAAGGTTGCGATCGTAACCGGCGGCGGACGGGACATTGGCCGCGCCTGCGTCATGAAACTGGCCAAGGCTGGAGCGTCGATCGCGATCAACTATCACAGCTCATCTTCGGGTGCGGAATCGGCGGTTCAGGAAATAACGGCTGCCGGAGGTAAGGCGATTGCCATACAGGGCGACATGACCTCCGGTGCGGATGTGGAAAGGCTGATCTCGGAGACTATTGCGACATTCGGACCTCGGATCGACATTCTTGCCCACGTGACCGGCGGATTGCTGGCCCGGAAGACCCTGTCTGAGATGGATATGGAGCATTGGTGCCATGTCATGGACCTGAACACCACTTCTTTTGCCCGCGCTGTTCAGGCCGTGTTGCCGCATATGAAAAAAGGCGGCGCGATCGTCGGGTTTGCGAGTCAGGCGGGGCGTGACGGGGGTGGCCCAGGCGCGGTCGCCTATGCGGCCTCGAAGGGTGCGGTCATGACGATGACGCGTGGATTGGCCAAAGAACTGGGGCCGGACATCCGGGTAAATTCGGTTTGCCCGGGCATGATCGACACCGATTTTCACAATGTCTTCACAAAAAGCGAAGTGCGGACCAACGTGGCCGGCGCCACGCCGCTTAAACGCGAAGGCACATCTGAGGATGTCGCCAATCTGGTCGCCTATCTGGCCTCAGACGCCGCTGCTTTCATTACGGGCGCGAACATCGACATCAACGGAGGCCTGCTCTTTTCATAACCGGCCTTCGCCGGGCATCGAGTCAACTGTCTGTTTTCTAGGGAGGAAAATATGAATATCAAACTGACTAAAACGCTGATGAGCGCCGCGACCGTGGTCGCAATTACCGGGAGCGCATCCTTCGCAGAGGATTGGCGCGGGTGGAATATCCACGTGGATGGTTACCCAAACACCATCGCGATGGACAAATTCGCAGAACTCATTACGGAAAAAACTGGCGGTGAAATCAGCCTTCAAATGTTCCATGGGGGCACGCTGGGCAGTCAGCCCGACGCGGTTGAACAGGTCCGCGCAGGCGCATTGGAAGTCGGCAACTTTAACCTGGGCCCAATTGGCCCGATTGTCGCCGAGGCCAATGTTGTATCGTTGCCCTTTATATTCAAAGACGTCCCGCACATGTTCCGCGTCTTGGACAGTGATGGTGGCGAGGCAATTGCGGCAGGTATGGCAGCCAAAGGCTTGACACCTCTTGCGTGGTATGACGCTGGCGCTCGCTCCTTCTACAACGGAACAAAGGCAATCAACGCACCTGCCGATGTTGAGGGAATGAAAGTTCGGGTCATGAATAATGACCTCTTTACAGGCATGATTTCTGAGCTTGGTGGCAACCCATCGCCAATGGCGTTTGCCGAAGTTTATCAGGCGCTGAAAACCGGTGTCGTCGATGGTGCCGAAAACAACTGGCCATCGTACGAGTCAACTGGCCACTTCGAAGTTGCAGGTTTCTATTCGCTGTCTCAGCACCTGATCATACCCGAATGTATCTGCATTAATACCGACACGTTCAACGCACTGTCACCTGAGATGCAGGCCGCGGTTCGAGAGGCAGCTCAGGAATCTGCAAAACTTCAGCGGCAATTGTGGGCCGAGCGCGAAGCAGCCAGCCGTACAGCCGTCGAAGAAGCTGGTGTGGTCGTGAATGAAGTGGCCGACAAAGCCCCGTTTCAAGCGGCTATGGGCCCGGTTTACGAAGCCTACTTTACTACGAACCCCGATTTACGCCCGCTTGTCGAGACTATCCAGGCGACGGACTGATTTAGCTACATTGGGTCTGATATTGTCCGGTCCCGCACATGCGGGTCCGGACGCCTGATCAAGAGTTGTGAGCCAATGAGTTATACTTCCCTGCCCCCGGCACCAGTGCGCAAGATGATCCAGATCCTGGATTGGATCGCCGATATTTGCCGGGTTTTGACTGGTGTCGCACTGGTTGTCATCACGGTCATATTCGGATGGCTTGTATTTGGTCGCTATGTCCTGAATGCGACGCCGACCTGGGTCGAGCAGGTCGCCTTGCTACTCGTCATGACAATAGCGTTTCTCGGGGCGGCTGTAGGTGTACACGATAACACGCACTTGTCCGTGTCTCTCGTGCGTTCCGCAGTTCCTCCACGTGTGAGGACCATTTTGGTTATCTGCACAGACGTGCTTATGTCTGGGTTCGGCGCCTTGATGCTGTGGTTCGGAGCTCGACTTACGATCTTTAAGTGGGGATCGCTAATCCCATTGATTCAAGTCCCCGAAGGCTTGCGTTCATTGCCTCTCACAATTGGCGGAGGCCTCATATTGCTCTTTTCCGTTGGTCATCTAATCCGCCTCTATGTCGGTTTTGACGAGCGCAATGACAGCATCGAATAGAGGCGAATGATGGGAATACTTCTGTTGCTTGGCGTGTTCGCCCTCTGCGTTCTGATCGGAACGCCTGTAGCATTCGCGCTTGGAATAGCGGCCATTTCGGCATTTTGGTTCGAAGGCTTACCCTTGATGATCGGATTTCAGCGGATCGTCTCCGGGATCAATGTATTCTCGTTGATGGCGATCCCGTTCTTCATTTTTGCAGGTGAACTGATGTTCCACGGCGGGATAGCCATGCGTCTCGTCAGGTTTGCTTCAGCCGCTGTCGGGGCCGTGCGCGGCGGCTTGGGAATTGTGAACGTGTTTTCTTCGATGCTTTTTGGGGGGATTTCAGGGTCGGCCATCGCAGACATTTCCGCACTGGGGTCTATCTTGGTTCCTGTGATGAAAGAGAAAGGTTACGATGCAGATTACGCCGTAAACGTGACCGTCACGTCCTCGATTGCCGGTATAATTATTCCACCCAGTCACAATATGATCATTTTCGCGATCGCAGCCGGGGGTGGAATATCGATCTCGAAGCTGTTTCTTGCAGGCGTTGTTCCAGGAGTTTTAATGTGCCTTTGCCTTGCTGTGGCGGCGTACCTTGTAGCGGTGCGCAGAGGTTATCAAGCTGAGACTTTCCCGGGTTGGCCAGCGCTCGTAGTGAGCTTCTTCAGTGCAATTCCAGGACTTTTGACGGCTGTGATTATCGTCGGCGGTGTGTTGTCGGGTATTTTCACCGTTACGGAGTCCGGAGCATTTGGGGCCATTTACGCATTCGTGGTCACACTGATCGTCTACAAAAGCATAACGTGGGAAAACTTTTGTATTGCCGTCGCTTCTGCTGTGCGCACGACGGCGATGGTAATGATATTAATCGCATGCGCTGGTGCGTTTGCCTACATGCTGACCTTTTACAGAGTTCCGGACAGAACCGTAGATCTGCTTACTGGGTTGACAGAAAATCCGATACTCATCCTGCTGATGGTAAATGCGGTTTTGTTGTTGCTTGGAATGATTATGGATATGGCAGCTCTAATTCTGATCTGCACACCCATTTTTCTACCCGTTGCCAACAGCCTTGGGATTGATCCGCTGCAATTCGGGATGATCTTGCTCGTGAATTTGGGATTAGGATTGTGTACACCACCGGTCGGATCCTGCCTGTTTGTCGGTTGCGCCGTGGGTAAATTGCCAATGGAGAAAGCCGTGCGAACAATATGGCCCTTCTACTTGGCAATTCTCTTCGCATTAATGCTTATCACTTTTGTACCCGCGATTTCACTAACACTGCCAAGCTTGGTTGGGTGAATAAAGTACATTCAAGTTTAAAGGCAGACACTTGAAGCTAAGCTTGTGTTCGAGTTTCTCTCTTAATGAAAAAAGGAAGCTGACATGTCGCAAAAACCCAAAGTGAATGCTCCCGTCGAGCAGATCAGTGTTTTTGATGTCTGCGGTGGCGAAATAGAGATTGGTCGGCCCAAAGATCGATGGACGATGCTTTTCGTCTATCGCGGGCGTCACTGTCCCAGATGCAAGCGATTTCTCAACAAATTGAACGCCATGCTGGCTGATTGGAGCAGCGTCATGGATGTAGTGGTCGTTTCCGCTGACTCTAAAGAAAAGGCTTTGGCCGACAAGGAAGAGTTCGGTTGGACATTTAACTTGGGCTTTGGATTGACCGAAACGCAGATGCGATCACTTGGACTCTACGTGTCGGACCCTCTTTCGGAGGCTGAGACAACCACATTGTTTGCAGAGCCCGGCGCATTCGGAATTCGGCCAGATGGCAGTTTGATGTTGGTCGACATTTCGAATGGCCCTGCTGCGCGCCCGGATCTTGAAGAATTGCTAGACGGAATGAAGTTCAATATCGAAAACAACCGCCCGACCCGAGGAACAGTTTTTTAACTGCAACAGTGCAGTCAGGCGAATTCGAACCAGTCCCAGCTAGGCCAGTATAGCTGTCCTTCATTCGTCACAAAGACCCCGCCACTCGGCGAGAGCGGCGGTGAGTATCAGCTTGAAGGTGCCTCGGCTGGCAAGCGCTCTTTCTCGTTGAAGTGGTTGTAAACAGAGGAGCTGACGGCGGCGAGCTTCTGCAAACTTCGCATCCGCCTGAAACGTTGCATGGCGCGTTCGCGTCGTCGGAAAGGCAGGTGCGAATTCTCGACGCAGTTGCTGAGCCACCAGCCCGTTTTCTGTTTTTTGTCAGCACCAAGCTCTCTGAAAGCGGTTCTGTATGAGGCGAAGCGATCTGTGACAACGTTTTCCGCTTTACCGTGTCGCTCCATCAATTTCTTGAGGAATTTCAGCGCCGCAGCTTTGTTTCGGCGTTTGGTGACAACGGCCTCCAGTACTTCGCCCTCATGATCTACGGCCCGCCAGAGGTAATGCCGCTTGCCATTCACATTCACGAAAATCTCGTCAACGTGCCACTTCCATTTTGAAAAGGCTCGGAGTTGCTGAACACGCTTCTGCCTTATCTCAGCAACAAACATCGGGCCAAACCTGTTCCACCAATATCGGACAGTTTCGTGGCTGACATCGATACCTCGCTCGTGCAGCAGATCTTCGACATTCCGAAGCGAAAGCGGGAAGCGGATGTACTGCATCACCGCAAGGCGGATGATCTCAGGACTGGTGTTTATAGTATTTGAAAGAAGCAGGTCTTGTCTTGGGTAAATGCTGAGAAAGCCCCCTGCCCGCCTCAAGGCAAGGTCTACCGACGAGACCTTTGGGATTGATGACGTCTTTATATTGAATGGTGTCAGTTTTGATCGAAGTGATTTGAGTGTTTATTTGGGGTCCGCAATTTTGGGCATAGACACAGACAATGATGGATTTGCCGATACAACCATCGTTCTAGGGGGCGATTATTCCGGTTCGGAATCTACGGTGAAAGATCTCGATGGGGCGACGGCCATAGCAGCTTCATTTCCACCAAAATGCACAAGACGATGTTTTTCACATTGACGAAGACGATGTCATCGCTGGAAACATCCTAGCCAACGACAACTGGTACACAGGCAGAGGACTAACCGTATCCCTGCTTTCAGGTCCGGAAGAGAGGCTACCAAACCTGAATAATGATGGATCGTTTACATATGAAGCAGATTCAGATGTCTTGATTTGGTCGCCCCCGGTGACGAGATAGTCCAGACATTCACGTATGAACTTGTAGACACGTTCGGTAGAACTTCCGAAGCCACGGCCCTCATTTCTGTAAACATACTGGATGACAGCGTATCGCTTTCGGGAAGTCGGAGACGAGACCATATCAATGGCTTGGATGAAGCTGACATCCTGGAGGATGGCTTCGGAAGAGACAAATTGGATGGTGGGGAAAGCGCCGATATCCTGAGAGGCGGACCAGGCCGCGGTGTTCATATTAGTGGAGAGGAAGCTGACCTTCTTGAGTTTCACTTTTTTGATGGCTTCAACATCATGACTGATTTTGAAGTTGGGATTGATCAGATTGGGATTGGCTCAGGTCTATTTGCAGACAATATCTCTGACATTAAGTACCGGGATCTGGATGACGGGGTGCTGCTTAATTTAAGTGGTGCCAAAGTCTTAGTTGAGGATCTGGCATTTATGGATCTGAGCGAAGATTCATTCGCTTGGTTATAGCGAATATCTGTGCTCGCGCGTTAGAATCTATAGCGTTGTAGAGCCCAGGTTGCCCTAGTGAAACCAAAGTCTTGAAAGTGAATCTACCAATTCGGATTGATCCATGCATCAAGCTGCATTTTGAACTGGGTACAAGGCAGGCCGCACAAAGCCCGAAGTCCTGAGTGGTAGACCGATCACGCCACCGATTCTTGTCCACTTCGTGGTACATATTGTGGCAGTTATTTTTTTGCATGAAAAATGGTTACTCAAATAGGGTTGTTCCCCCTTGGTCCGCCACCTACTCCCTATGTGCGACAAATAGTTTTGCCTTTTGCGATAGAAATTTTCCATTACGCCGCACAGCCATGCCTTCTGCCAAGTGGTTGCGTCGTACATATTTCCCTTTAACAACTGGTTTTGGGCGAAGCCCTTCAGGGTGCTCGTCTCTAAAACCTGCTCCCGGCGAGGGTTGGGGGGTAGCAAGTTTAATATAGTTCGAAAGGGTGGTGCGCCCACAGGCGTCCGCCCAGGACAGGCTTTGCGCGGTGCCCTCATGACGGCACAGCTCTGCAATACTTTCCTCGCCTATTTGGCCGACCAGTACGATCTGGATCATTTCTTGTGCGGAATACTGTTTACGGGTCGAACGCCAAATGTCCTTTGCTGGCTTCTCACCGTGACTCTGCTTGTTTTAGGGGTTCTTTCTCATCTCCACTCCTTGGCAGCTACGATGAGCCAGAAATCTACTCTTATCAAATCGATCAATACTGTCCCAATGGTACTGATGTCAGACACCGGGAGCTAATGATATAGACCAGAACTAAGGACCACAATAAGGCACTGATTTTTTTAAATTACTCAAGTTAGCGCCCAATAGTTAACGGCACAGTAAGATTGGGCGTGGGAGCTCACTTCGGGCGGCGTCAATCCTTTGGCTATCACCTCCTCTGCCCCGGACAGTTGGGGGTACAGATAGAACACTCCGAGCCGTCAACGCTATGATGCGATCCTGTTCCAAACCGGAAACGATTCCATATTAGGAAGCCTATGTCTGTTGGTGGTTCTGAAGAAATTCTTTCCAGTGGCGTGTGCGCGGGTTTAGATAAGATGCAGCTTGAGCAGGGCCTACATGTGCTAACAGGTCAAGCCCGGTCACGAACGGCGAAAAATCATCTTCAACACACCCCCACGGCCTGACATCATATTCCATGTATTCGACGTTGATCCCTGCCAATTCAAACCCCTTGTGCTCCAGATAGTTGCGAGCGCCATGTCCGGTGACATAGCGCGTTCCGCCCAATTCCTTTACGATGTGCATGACCCGTTCTGACCCGTGTCCGCCAATATTCAAATCAGTGCTGAGACAGGTGCTTTTGGGCGCAATTCCACATCTAGAGGCCAGTCCTTCACTGCTGGCAATCAGGGCGTCGCAGAGCTTGTCGTATCGTTCCAGTCTTTGAACCAACGCCAATGTCGTGTCCAAATAAGGGGTGTCTTTCAACGATTGTTTGAGTTTAGCAACGTGACTTTCAAGCCAGTGTGGATTGGCCGCGGTGAGATCAGCGATTTTGGTGCTACTGCCAGTGTGTTTTACCGGTACACTGAGCCAGGAGGTACCTGTTGGCAGCTTTACCTGCACCCGATTGGTAAACGAACCCTTGGAGAACTGCGCATCTACCAACCAAACGACTATGTCGGCCAAGGCGAGTTGAGCCAAAAACCCCGGCCAAGGAAAATACATTGGTTGCGAAATGACTACGGTGGTCATGCTGGTTTGCGGCGAATGTACCCGCCAGGCGAAGAGGATAGCACAAGCTTGCCGTTCAACACCGGATCAATTTCGAATAAGTCTGCCTCTGACATATAGTCATTGAGCGCTGATAGCGGCTCGTTTCCAGTAAACCACGATTTCGACCGATTTTGCGGACTGTCCTTTTGGGCGACATGCCCGATCATCGTATCTGCAACGACCATGTAGCAGCCGGGTGTCACCAACGGACCGTAGGCACGGCATTCGGTCAGAACATGATCGCGGCTGTGATCGCTATCTAGAACTACCATGACTTTGGCGCCTTCAGGGATCTCGGCACGCACAGCGGCCAATGTTTCCTCGCTGGTCGACGGCCCCTCAATTAGAGTGACTCGTTCCGACATAGGGTGTTTGTTGATCGTGTCACGGTTATGAGAGCGGATATCTATGTCGACTCCAATCACGGTGCCGTTGCCAATCAACTGCAATAGTGAGGCCATAAACAGCACCGAGCCACCGCGTGCCACGCCAGTTTCGATAATGACATCGGGTTTCGTGTTCCAGATCACTTCCTGTGTCGCCATCACATCTGCAGGCATCTGAATGATGGGTGCACCCATCCAGCTCCACAGATAAGAGTAGTCATAAGGATCAAGTTGCAACATATGTGCAATTGAACTTTGAAAAACCTGCTCGTCTTGCCCAAGCGCCAAGCATTGCTTTTTCTTGTGAGCTTCAAACTCTTTGCGGTCGTCTTTTGACGTCATGATTTGCCTTCAGCATTTTTAAGTGATTTGCCACGCTCTGGAGCTCTCATCTAAGCTTTGTTGCAGGTCGTGTCACCATCCATTGTGTGAGTAGGTTTTATATCGCGAACATTCGCGTCGGTCCGACACGCTTTTGAACAACCCGAACACTTTTTTTGTCTAGCTTCCGAAATCAATAGCTCAAAGGTCTCTACTAAAACAATAGAGCATCCCACTTTGAATAAGTGTGCCGAATTCTTAGAACGTTCTAGCTACTACCGGGGCCATGTAGCTATCGTTACATCATAGCCGCGTCGGTGTCTCTTATGAATTGGCCCATGATCAGTTCAGCCAATTCGAATGTCCTCAGCTTTAACTGTCCTACCACAAAAGAACTCGCTAATTCGCCGTCTATTTGGGGTCGTCGGTCTGGTATTGACGGTCTCGGGACATTATGAAAGACGAAGTCCTGAGGTATGAGGAGCTTTGACGTGACAGCGATCTTATCCGAAGCGGACCGGAAATTCTTCGAAGCTGAAGGGTATTTGATAATCAAGGGCTTTTACGACGTCGCTAAAGAAATCACACCGATTCAGAAAGATATATATGAAATTATCGGTCTGGTGGCAGAGCGTCATGGTGAAGATCTGAACCGCCCCCGATTTACGCCCGAACAATTTGACGCAGGTTACAACACCCTTATTGCTAGGAACCGTAGCTATGGCGGCGAGATTTACGATCTGGTTAAGCAAATACCGGCGTTCCTGCGCTTGGTTTGTAACGAGAGATCAGATGCGCTATTTCGTAGCTTGCGCAATACTACGCATTCGGGGATTGGTGCGGCGTCTTATGGCATTCGGATTGATGTCCCATACGAAGACAAATTTCGCTCTCATTGGCATCAAGAATTCATGTACCAGCCTCAAAGCATTGATGGAATTGTATTTTGGACCCCGCTTTTACCGGTAACTGATGAATATGGCCCTGTGATTGTTCTACCCAAATCCCATCGCGACGGACTTTGCGTTTATTCTCGCGGAGCGAACTACGCTGACAAGCAAGGCGCATATCAGATCGGCCTGCACGACGAGGACGAGATTATCGGCAAATACGAACAAGCTGCCCCACTGACGGAACCCGGTGACTTATTGTTAATGGATTTTTTGACGCTCCATGGCTCAGGCGTGAATCGAGCAGAAAGAGCACGCTGGTCAGTGCAAAGCCGTTTTTTTAACTACCGCGATCCTGTGGGACA
Source organism: Ruegeria sp. H9 (assembly GCF_056532915.1). Lineage (NCBI taxonomy): Bacteria > Pseudomonadati > Pseudomonadota > Alphaproteobacteria > Rhodobacterales > Roseobacteraceae > Ruegeria > Ruegeria sp. H9. The sequence goes on from NZ_JBQFNX010000002.1 coordinate 1,108,759, forward strand.
GAAAGTAGGTTGGAAAGCGTCGGTGACATCCGGTACTGACGTCGCACAGGTGTTTCCCGATCATTTTATCGAGACGTAAGGTATGACAACGACGAGACGTAAGATATGACGACAACATGTAATGTCTGCGGTACGCCTTCCGGTGCTCCGATTTTTGAAAGCAGCGAAAACAGATCACTTACCACAATGAACAACCTCATTGAGGGTCGCACTACTGTTTATTTCTGTGAGGTTTGCCAGCACGCTCAAACCAATGAACTGCCCGATCTGGAAGCGTTTTATTCCACCGAGTATGAGATCAGTATTGACAGCGAAGACGATGATCAGCTTTACGCCGTCGTAGACGGCAAGGAAGTTTATCGGTCGCAACATCAGGCGAATGTGCTGATGTCAAAAATTGATCTTTCAAAACATCGAAAGGTACTAGATTACGGCTGCGCCAAGGCGCCCACTCTAAGGTCCGTTTGCAAAGAAATACCAGAGATAGAGCCGTATTTGTTTGATGTGACAGACAAATACATACCGTTTTGGGAACGCTTTCCAACTAGCGCCAAATGGGCCACTCATGCACCTGACCCGAGTTGGCAACGGCAGATGGACGTCGTTCTTTCGTTCTACGCACTGGAACATATCCCGCATCTTGATCGGATACTGGCGGAGGTCAGCATACTGCTCAAAGAAGGAGGGTATTTCTACTTTATCGTGCCGGACATGTATCAGAACGCGGCTGATTTCGTAGTCGCAGATCACGTAAATCACTTCTCCGAGTCGTCTTTGTGGCGTCTCATGACCGATGCTGGGTTCGATAACATTGATATTGATCCAGATGCTCATGCGTCGGCTTACGTCGTTTCAGGTCGGCTTACCGCAACTGACGCGAAAGTTCTAACTCCACCAGAATTCCCGAACCGGGTAGATGATGCCAAGCAGTTGGCCGTTTTTTGGAGCGACATCAAAACACGGATCACCACATTCGAGGAGACAGTCGAGGTGGACATGCCTTTGGCGATATATGGTGCCGGGATTTATGGCCATTTCATCTATTCCTGTCTGAAAGAACCCTGCCGCGTCAGCTATTTTGTCGATCAGAATCCGTTTCTGCATGGCAAGGAGATTGATGGCATTCCGATAGTCCCCCCGCGAGATTTGCAATCGGAGCCCGCGGCAATTTTGGTGGGGCTAAACCCACGTCACGCGCGCCGAATAATTGAAGGAATTCCAAATTTTCAGACCCCTGATCGGAAATTCCTCTACCTGTCATGACGTGTATTCGAAAGGGCTGACTATCTGATGGAAAACCTAGACGACGTCGCATCAAAGTATTTGCAGCCACCTAGTGTCGAGATTGAGAATGATCTCATTATGCGGTGGTATCCCGAGAGGATTTTTGAGCGTGCGGGACATGTTGGGCGTTTGCTAGAGCTTGGGTTGGGGCATGGTTACACAGTTCCCTTCTTTTTCAAGATGAGTGACCAGCACGTCGTCGTTGAAGGCTCTCAAAAGGTCATCGAGAATTTTCAGTCCAAGAACCCTTGGTATACTGGATCATTGGAGGCGGGGTACTTCGAAACTTACACACCTACCGACACCTTCGATCTGATTGTCATGGGATTCGTGCTCGAGCATGTGGATGATCCAGTCGCCATTCTAAGCCGGTACAAAAAGTTTCTAGCTCCCAACGGTCGCATTTGGATTGCTGTACCGAATGCAAAATCGTTAAACCGGCGCCTCGGGCTTGAGATGGGGATGATCGAGGACATTTATGATCTGAACGAAACGGATTTAATGCTCGGACATCAACGCAATTTTTGCCGCGATACATTGCGAAGCGCCATCGAGCTGGCCGGGTACAGAGTAACGCATGAGGAAGGGCTTTACCTGAAGCCTCTTCCATTGGGTGTTCTCAGAACGCTAGATAACTTTGAAGAGAACATGCGCGCGATGATGGCTGTTGGCGTTGACTTTCCAGATCTTTGTGTTGGTCTTCTTGTAGAAGTGTCTCATGACTAGAGCTGTTTGTGCGGGGCCTGAGTTGTGAACGAGCGCCGACGTATTCTGGTCACCGGCGTAGGAGCGCTCATAGGCCAGGGCATCGCCAGCAGTCTGCGGGATGACGGGCGGTCGTGGTTAATTGGACTTGACCGGCGCATGTCGCTATTCGGCGCAGAGCTGTGCGATGAAACTCTGCTGAAACCCAAGCTAGACGAAAGCTCAGATGCGTATCTGACGTTCTGGAAAGATTTGGTGCAGGATCACGGAATTGAACTGATTATTCCAGGTATCAGCATCGACATGGCGTTTCTAGACGCCCACCGAAGTTTTTTCGAAGACCTCGGGGTAGCGTTGGCCCTAAACACATCGCATCTTATCGCGTTGACTGAAAACAAGTCGGATTTTGCAGCCGACTATGCGCAGTTGGGGTTGCCAGTCATCCCGTCGATTACAGGAGGTGGCACTTGGGAAGCGGCCTGCGCGGCGCTGGGGAAACCGCCATTTCTTTTGAAACCCAGCACTGGGGAAGGCTCCGTTGGCATTGTACTTCTTCATGACGAAGTAGATTTTGATTATTGGAGCGGAAAAACCTCGGGCGAATTTCTTGTGCAGCGGATTGTTGGTACGGACGACGATGAATATACTGTCGGTACATTTGGCTTTGGCGACGGCGATTACATTGGCCCACTGATCTTTCAGCGCCGATTGACACGTGCCGGGAACACTGGCGAGGCAAAGACCGTCACTCATGAAGCCGTATCCAAAGCAACTGATACAATCATGCGCTACTACAAGCCGCTGGGTCCAACCAACTTACAATTCCGTTTGGAAGGTGAGGATGCCTATCTTCTTGAAATCAACCCTCGGTTTTCAAGTAGTTGTTCCTTGCGAACCGCTTTCGGGTTCAACGAAGCTGAGATGTGTGTTGACTTTTACCTGAACCGACGACGGCCTGCGCAACCTGTCTTGCGTGAAGGGATTGCGCAGCGTCACAACGCAGATCGGATACGTTATGCTGGGCCTGATCTCTGATATTCATGCCAATCTGGCCGCGCTTGAGGCGGTTTTGGCTGACGCGAAGTCCAAAGGGGTGACAGAGTTTGTGTGCCTTGGCGACGTTATCGGGTATAATGGTCAGCCGGAAGAATGCGTACAACTGCTCAAGGCAGAAGGGGTGCGCAATATACTGGGCAATCACGACAGCTACGTTACGTCGGGACAGAATTGCGAACGCTCTAAGGTCGTCGCGGGTATCATAGACAAACATCAGACAGAGCTAAGTTCGGACAGCGTGGCATGGTTGAGCCGATCAATGGACAGCATCCAGGATGGCACAACATTGTTTGTACACGGAGGACCGCAGGATCATGTCGATGAATACCTCTATAAAGTGGGGATCGATACGTTTCCCAAAGGCGTAACACGGCTGTTTGCGGGTCATACCCATGTGCAATGCATTCTAGACTTCGGTACGCACGTCTTTTGCAATCCGGGCTCGGTCGGACAGCCGCGCGATGGAGACCCACGTGCAGCTTACGCAATCTTATCAGATGGCCAGATTGCCCTGCACAGAGTCGTTTATGACATCGACCGCACGATACGCGCGATGAAAGAGCGCGGGTACGAAGAGTTCATGTATCGCGGACTTGCCAAAGGCGCCCAGATCAACGGGCGTATTGACGAGATTGTGAAAGCCTAAGGAGAGGCCAAGGTCTCGATTACCCGACAGACTCGATCAATGTCCCCGTCTGTCATGTCGTGAAAACTGGGCAGGTTCAGTGCCCGCTCGCAAATATCATGGGCATGCGGGGTAGGCGCTTCTACGAACATAGGCTGGCTGGAAAGCGGGTAGAAAAATACACGCGCATCAATGTTTGCTGCCTCGAATGCTGCCAAGGCCCTCTCACGGGAGACGCCAAGTGCCTTGTCAAAAACAACAGTGGGCATCCACGCGCCATTCCGAACGTGAGGAGGCTCAGGGTTCATCGATAGCCCTAGATGCGACAGCCGCTCTTTGTAGGCCGCTAGTATCTCCGCTTTGCGGTTCGTCAGTTCCTCAATGCGCTCAATCTGCCCCATTCCTATTGCAGCTTGAATGTTTGACATCTTGAATTTGTAGCCGACCGTATCAGCCCAGAATTGTTTTTTCTGCGCCTTGTCACGTCCGTGATTGGACAGCGTCAGAATGCGATCCGCCAAAGCATCGTCATCGGTCACCAGCATCCCGCCTTCGCCGGTGGTCAACGTTTTCGTACCATGAAAAGAGAAGGTCCCGAACTTTCCAATCGCGCCTGTATGAATGGCGCGATATCGCGCACCCAACGCTTCGGCCGCGTCTTCGATAAGCACCACTCCACATTCATCTGCGATGCTCAACAGTGTGTCCATCTCACAGAGATTACCGTAGAGATGTGTGGCTATGATGGCCTTGGTTTTCGATGTAATCGCCGCGCGGACCTGATCAGGATCAATACACCAACTGTCTGGCAAGATATCAACGAAAATCGGTGTTGCGCCCAAATGCACGACGGGAGCAACCGTAGCGATCCAATTTGTGTCGGCAAGGATGACCTCATCGCCCGGACCGATACCTAGCGCAGCCAGACCCATCTCCATCGCGCCCGTGCAACTGGAAGTCGAAATAGCATGTTTTGTTCCGACATACTCTGCGAAGGTCGCCTCGAAGCGATGAATGTAGTCATAACATTTCGGCCCCCAACCAGTGCGGGCGGCATCAGTGGCATAACTAACCTCGAGATCGGTGATAGAGGGTCGGGTATAGACGATGCGGTCGGTCATAGGATTTGCAGTTCTGGCACAGCAGTTACAAAACGGGTATCTACAAGCCAATCAAGTGATTGCATAATCTCGGTTTTCAGGTTCCATGGGAATATCACCAGGTAGTCTGGACGTCGGTTCTGTAGCTCGTCTGGCGCCAGAATGGGGATATGACTGCCCGGTAGGTATTTGCCGATCTTAAATTCTGCAGCATCACATACGAATTCAATGGCGTCTGGACCAACGCCTGCGAAGTTCATAAGCGTGTTGCCTTTCGCGGCTGCGCCGTATCCTGCTACCGACTTTCCCTCCGCCTTAGCATCCAGCACGAACCGCAAGAAATCGTCTTTGACCTTTTCCGCTTTGAGTTGGAAACCTGTGTAGAAGTCATCGTCATTCATTCCGTGAGATGCTTCGAGATCACGCATGGCCTTCACGGCGTCGGTTTGCGCATGTCTGGCTCCTTCAAGACAGGCAAAGAGACGCAAGCTGCCGCCATGAGTTGTTAGTTGTTCAACATCGAACACCCGCAAACCTGCCGCCGCCAGAATACGCTCGGCTGAAAGAAGAGAAATGTAGGAGAAATGTTCGTGATACACGGTATCGAACTGGTTTTGCGTCACCAGGTTCAACAAATGCGGAAACTCGAGTGTGACCACGCCCTGAGGTTTTAGGCAAACCGCCAGCCCTCGCGAGAAACAGTTAATGTCGGGTACATGGGCAAAGACATTGTTACCTATGACAAGATCAGATTTGGCCAGCCCCTTAGCCAACCCTTCCCCGAAGAACTCCTCTACAACATTGATCCCGATTGCCGTCGCTGCGGAGGCGGTGGAATGTGTGGGTTCAATACCTAGGCAGGGGATCCCTGCCTTCCGAAAATTGCGCAGCAGATAACCGTCGTTGGATGCAACCTCGATCACATGAGAATCCGCATCTAGAGCAAATCGTTCGATAACCGTGTCGCAATAGGCTTTGGCATGGGCAAGCCAAGAGGTCGAGGTGGAAGAAAAATAAGCGTATTCTTCGGTGAATAGCGCCTCGCCCGACGAGAAGTCTTCCGTTTGTACAAGGCGGCACTCCTTGCACACGAAAAGCCGCAGCGGATAGGTCAGTTCGGGACGAGAAAGCGCTTCCGCACTTAGATAATCGTTTGACGGGGGTGCATATCCCAAATCAAGAAACGCCATAGTGCGTGAAGACAGACAATGTCGGCAGGTATTGGTCATAAGGGGCGAACATCCAGCAGGGCAGGCAAGTTTTGATCTCTTTCCGACATAAGCGTGATAGGTAAGGGCCAATCAATGCCCAGATCGGGGTCTGTCGCACGCACACCACCCTCAAGTTCCGGTGTGTACGGAGCAGTGTGGCAATAGTGTAGCGTCGCAGTCTCGGTCAATGTCTGGAAACCATGAGCGCAGCCCTCAGGAATGTAGATTGCGTTCCCAGCCTCAGCGCATAATGTGATTGCTCTGCTTTGACCAAAGGTTGGAGAGCCTTCGCGCAGGTCAAGCGCCAGATCGAATACCTTTCCTTCGGTTGCACGTATAAGCTTTGCCTCAGCCATCGGCGCACGCTGAAAATGCAGACCGCGCAAAGTACCTTGCCCCTTGGTTTGCGACATATTCATTTGCACCCAATTGGTCAGCAGACCGGCTTGCGCAAAAACGTCAGCACAGAATGTACGAGCAAAAGCACCGCGGGCATCGGACTGGCGCGCCAACTGGACTTCGTAAAGCCCATCAATATCTTGAGGGATAAGCTTCAAGATTCACCATAATATTGCAACTGTTTAAGTGAGACCGCACGAGGGCACTGGCCCTCCGCAACAGACTGGTACCACTGTATTGTAGCGCGGATGCCGTCTTCGAAAGACCAACAGGCGAAATGACCCAGCAGTGCCTCTGCCTTGTCAGTGGCAAGCCGGAGAATCTGAGCTTCGTGGGCAGAATTGGATTTCCGAGAAGTATCTTCCCATGCGCCCGGCCACATGGAGAGTGCCGTTGTAACAACGTCCTTTACGGTTCTTACCCCCTCAGATGGTGGACCAAAATTGAACGCACTTTGGAGATCGGGATCTGCCGACGTAAACAGCTTTTCCGCGAGTATCAAATACCCTCGCAGAGGCTCCAGGACGTGTTGCCATGGTCGAACGGAATTCGGGTTGCGCACTTTGACTGGAATGTCGGCCGCCAGTGCACGTGCAATATCGGGCACGATGCGGTTCTCGGCCCAGTCGCCACCGCCAATAACGTTGCCTGCGCGCGCCGAAGCCATACGGATCTCTGTCTGTGCAAAAAAAGATTTTCTCCAGCTATCGACGCCAATTTCCATCGCGGCTTTGCTGGAACTATATGGGTCATGACCACCTAGGGGATCAGTTTCGCGAAATGGCCGCGCTTGTTCGTCGTTGGCATACACTTTGTCTGTAGTTACCATAACCACGGCGCGTGGACCGGTCAGATCACGCAGCGCCTCCATCAGATTGAGCGTCCCCATCACATTGGTGGACCAGGTCTCAATCGGGGTTTCGTATCCACGTAAAACCAAAGATTGTGCTGCCATGTGAAAAACGATTTCGGGGTCTGACACTGTTACGGCGTTTGTCACGACAGACGAATCTCGAATGTCACCGATAATGTGCCTGATGGTATCTTCTAGTTTCAGAGAGGAAAAAAAGGGACTTTCAGGTGCCAGTGCTATGCCAGTGACTTTGGCACCGAGTTGCGTCAACCACAGCGCAAGCCATGCACCTTTGAACCCGGTATGTCCGGTAATCAGAACGCGTTTGTCTTTCCAGAACGCATTCATCACCAAGTTTTCCATGGTGCATCGCCGGATTTCCAAAGCTCTTCAAGGTAATCACGATCCCGCATCGTATCCATCGGAGCCCAGAAACCCGAATGCTTGAACACTGAAAGCTGTCGCTCAGTTGCCAGAGTTTCCAATGGAGCGCGTTCCCAAATCGTTTCGTCTCCGTCGATGTAGTCAATCACCTCAGGCTCACAGACAAAAAAACCGCCGTTAACCCAGAAGCCATCTCCATCGGGTTTCTCGTTAAACCGGGTCACAAAATCACCCTCGATCTCCAAGGCTCCGAACCGCGCTGCTGGTTGCAAGGCGGTAACGGTCGCACGGCTGCCAGTTCTTTTGTGAAAGGCCAAAAGCTTGGTAATATCAAGGTCCGTCACACCGTCGCCGTATGTAAGACAAAACGTTTCGGTCAGATGCTCCTTCACACGCTTTAGGCGGCCACCGGTTTGGGTTAGCTGACCGGTGTCGACCAGTGTAACCTGCCAAGGCTCCGAGTATCGATTGTGCACCTTCATCTTATTGTCTTTTAGATCAAATGTGACATCGGATGTATGTAGAAAGTAGTTCGCGAAATACTCTTTGATCAGATAGCCTTTGTAGCCGCAGCAGATGACAAATTCAGTGATCCCATGGGCGCCATAGATTTTCATGATGTGCCATAATATGGGCAAACCACCAATTTCAATCATGGGTTTTGGGCGGAGGTGAGATTCTTCACTAATCCGAGTTCCAAGCCCGCCCGCTAGAATTACCGCTTTCAAATCATCGCTCCGCTCTGTTCTAATCGACCAACAGGCCGCAGATAATTGAATTCCCTTTAAGCATGATAACTTTGATTAGCAAGGAGAGTGGTGTGAGACGCGTCGAGCTGGTCTCAGTTTGCTACATAATTTGAAAACCCATGTGAATCAAAGCTGCCACTTTGGGTCAGCTCAAAGTTCGGTCGTGAGTTGAGTTGGCGTTCCTGATTGAACTCGGGTATTGCCAAGTTGTCTGCGGCAGACTGCGATCTATTCGCAGATGTTGTCTCATGCCGCCATTCTACCGGAGTAGTCAGCCCAGAGGTTGAGCGTATCTGATCGAGCGCAACGAAGTGAGGCTGCTCCCGCCCGAACAAGCCAAAAATTCAAGAGTCAGAATCTGGTTAGCATGGAATAATTCCAGTTCAGTTGCCAGCACCTATATTTTCACAGATTGACTTCGATCGTGTTTTGGGGTTGGACACATGCGAAAATATCAAGTTATGAGCCGCGCTGGACCGCATATCTACACCGTCAAATTTCTAATAGACCATAATTCGACGCCGTGTAGCCCACTAGATCTCCGGTATTAGCCGTATAAGGATGCACCATGGTCCCTCTAGTTATTCCCACACGTAACCGTCCAATGTCTTTGTCCTTTCTCCTTAAGTATCTGGGCGAGTTCAATCCGGGACAACGTGTGGTGATCGCCAATGGCAGTCATCATTCATACCTTGCTGCTTATGAGGAAGCGGTACGTGACAACGACAGTCTTTTGCAGATCGAATATAAGGAGTACGATTCCGATCTGCATTTTCGGGACCGCATGGTTGATTGTGTGAGCGGGTTGGATGATGACATTATCTTCGTCGGAGCAGATGATGATTTTCCTGTGCTTGATACACTCTATCAAGGTGTTGAATTCCTGCGCGCAAACCACGACCACGTCGTCGCTATCGGCGGGATCATTTGCCTGTCAATGTTAGACGAAGATCAGTTCAACGCGAAATTTCTTCATGCATTCAGCCTTCAAGACGAAGACATAGTTTCTCGTCTGTCTAAATACAGCCAATGGGCCTTCGCGACCAGTTATGCTGCGACACGCCGCGATCACTACCTTGAAAGATGTAACAACTTACAGCTTAATGCCATGAAAATATTTGGCGACTATAATGTCGGCCTCCACGACTGTCTGGCTGGAAAAATCAAGGCCTTGCCAGAAATTGGCTACTTCACCACAAAACTAGCCACTCATAGTAGGTTTGGACCGCCCAGCCGTCTGCATTATCTGGAGCATGCACAAGAAACCTTAAACCTGAGAGATTACTATACTGAAAAAATTGCCTCAACTACGGCAATTGACAATCAAGAAGCTCGGTCAATCGCAGATAAACTGATTGCAATGAAAATTGCCCATTGGACAGGTGGCAGCCCGCAGTTTTTGGATGGGTTTGGGTGTTCGTCGCTGTTCCGTGATGAAACTGTGCGCAAACAATATGACGCGTTTCAAGATCTATTTCGTCAAGGTACAGCAGAGCAAAAGAAACTTGGAGGCAATCTAAGGAAGGTTGTCGACGCAATGTTGGAAATTAGTGAGGCTAATTCAGATAATCACGGTGAGCCGGAAAAGTACGATTCAATAGAATATTTTTTGGCTTCGACCAATGGCGGTATTTCGCGGCCATGACAGAACGCCTCGTTAAGGAGTAAATGGATGAAACGAAAGATTAAGCGCAAACTTGCTAAGATGTTTTCTGCGCGCCGCTCGGAGAACAGTGCGAAGCCGAGGCCCGAACCAAAAAAACCAAAGCAGATCATTAGCCCACGGTTTAATATAGCCTTTTCCCCAGAAACGCTTGAAAGAAAGTGAAGTGGGCCTGCTTTCAAAGGGCGTATTTCTGTCGCGAAATTTATCGCTGAGCGTGGAAATTTCGTCGGATCAACAGGTCAAGCAGCCAAATCCGCGATGCGTTGAAACTAACCGAGTCCAGGCGTAATTTATCCTCCGCGGATCATGTGTGTGTCTTCGATACCTGCAAGTGTTGCCTTCGCTGATCGCGCGTACGATACCAATTGGTTCCGTGAAGCATTGAAAGACAATGGGATACGCGCCTGTGTCCCCGGAGGAAAACAGCGCAAAAAAACCTATTAATATGACAGGCGAAGATACCAAAGGCGCAACCCGATCCCCGCCTCCGGTCCATGTTGATCCGCGCCCATGGCTGGACCCACGATCTGAAGTCCGGAGTTCAACTGATGGAAGTTGCGC